>NZ_JABBFV010000025.1 GCF_012927105.1 Sphingobium psychrophilum
CTATCAGGCGGAGATATTCCGGTTGATCCAGGCAAAGCTTGTACTTCAAGGGAAATGAGATCCAAAGTTTGACCTGTACAAATGCGAAAGGGGCTTAAGTCATGCTTCTTGGCTGCGAGATTGAGAGGTGGCCTGGGAAATCTGGACATTGAGATGAGTGGATTTTCTGCCTGACGGCGGCCAGGATGGCCGCGTGACAGGAGTAGAAATGAGCAAACGACCACGCCGGAATCACAGCCCGGCTTTCAAGGCGAAGGTAGCATTGGCTGCCGTGAAGGGGGAGAAGACGCTGGCCGAGTTGGCGCAGCAGTTTGACGTGCACCCAAACCAGATCACGACGTGGCGTAGCCAGTTGCTGGAGGGCGCGGCCGGGGTATTTGATTCGGACAATGCGTCGGCAACGGCCGAGCCGGCGATTGACATGAAGACGCTGCACGCCAAGATCGGCGAGTTGACGCTGGCGAACGATTTTTTGGCCGGCGCGCTCGGGAAGGCCGGTCTGTTGCCGAGCGCAAAGCGATGATCGATCGTTCGCACAGTTTGCCGTTGGCGCGGCAGGCGCGGGAACTGGGGATCAGCCGGGGCAGCGTCTATTACCTGCCCAGACCGGTTTCGGAGGCTGATCTGGCGATCATGCGGCGCATCGACGAGTTGCACCTGGAATTTCCGTTCGCAGGCAGTCGCATGCTGCGCGATCTACTGCGGCAGGAAGGCATGAAGATCGGCCGCCAGCATGTAGCTACGCTGATGAAGAAGATGGCGATCGAGGCGATTTACCGCCGCCCGAACACTTCAAAGCCGACGCCGGGGCACAAGGTATATCCCTATTTGCTGCGCAAGCTGGCGATCGTACGGCCCAATCAGGTATGGGCGACCGACATCAGTTACATTCCGATGGCGAAGGGGTTCGTCTATCTCGTGGCTATCGTCGACTGGTTCAGCCGCAAGGTCCTGGCCTGGCGGGTGTCGATCACGATGGAAGCCGACTTCTGTGTCGAGGCACTGGAGGAAGCTCTGGCGCGCTTCGGCAAACCGGAGATCTTGAACACCGATCAGGGCAGCCAATTTACGAGCATGGCCTTCACCAGCGTGTTGCTCCGCGAAGAAATCGCCATCAGCATGGACGGTCGGGGCGCATGGCGCGACAATGTGATGGTCGAGCGCCTGTGGCGCTCGGTGAAATACGAAGAGGTTTATCTGCACGCCTACGGCGGGGTCAGCGAAGCCCGATCATCGATCGGTCGGTATCTGAGCTTCTACAATAGTAGGAGGCCGCATTCGAGCCTTGCTGCCAAGACGCCGGACCAGACCTATTTTGACAACCTGCCCATGTTGATGGCAGCTTGAATTTGGCCGCCGATATGGGGCGTCACTCTGGTCGGCTACGCCCTCCCGACATGACGCCCCATATCGGCAGTTCGATGAAATCGGCAGACGATCCACTTAACCGTTGCAGATCCCTGTTCAAATCAACCCGGCCACCTCTATTGCGCGATACTGCTGCCTTCTTCTTCACTAAGTGCGGCGCGCCCTCTAGTTGAACGAACGACCGCTCCAGCCAGTTTGCCGCCGGGAAGCGGACTTGCCGGATCGTCCAACCTTTCGGACGTGGAGAAGCCGACAATCGCACGTTGGCCTATGTCCGCTTACCGGGAATGAAAAAGCGATCGGGAAGGACCACAAAGGGTCGACTATCGACCCACCTGATTAGCGCCACTTAAAACGGGAACGCCCGGCCCTGGGGCTTTCCTGCCATACCCAATCGGTATGTCGAACGACAGGTCTTGTCCGAAGCCGACATTTAGAGCTTGTTCGATCGGCATGGCAGAGCGCAGAAAGTTGGGCCGATTGCAGAATGACCGATCTCGGTATGGCGCCCGCATATAGCTGCCGGCCACGCCAGATTAGTGTTGCGAAATGCCAAGGACACGTCAGTTCGCTGCTCGGACACCGCTGTCCCACGTTCAGTGTGCATCGAGATAGCCCATCGGTTCAAAACGATCCTCGATACTATAGAGGAACACCTGCCCGGTCGGCGCAACGTCCTTGCTGGCATAGGAGCTTGGAATTCGACACACGACTTCGAGATTATCAAGGTCCAGCGCCCCTAGGGCCAGCGCGAGAGATTGGGCTTTGGAGCCAATGGCCAGGCCGACGATAGCGCGGGTTGGATCCTTCGAACAGAAATCATGGACATGTCCGAGTACGCCGATCATGTCGTTAATCTTGAAGTCCGCGCGGACGAGGGTCGGCTGATTGGTCAGATCCTCATAAGCCGCCTTCTCGCTCCCAGTCAGTTTGTCGGGCGCAACCCCATCTTCGATGAACACGACGCTCAACCGCGCTGGCTCATATCGGTCGATAAAAGGGAGGGAGTAACCAATCTCGCCGCCGAGGATGACGACGAGATCGCGCACCGGCGAAAAGGTATTCGCTGATTCCAGAAAAGGGATCTGGATGGAAGTCCATTCGCCCTCTGACACAATCGAGAGCGGTCCCCCGCCGCTGGCGTCGCCGGTCAGATCATAGTGACCGGCTGCATAAAGACAGTCGAGGCGACAGAGATAGTCCTCGTTGAATCCTAGGCCGCACAGGAAGCTGACGTAGGATTTAGGAAGACAAGTGATGTCGAGTAGTATCCTGAGGGGGCGCTTATGGCGCACGAACTGGTCGCGCACCATGGCTTGCAAGCTCGCGATGTTGGCGTCGAGTTCAGTCGAGCGACCGAGCATCAACAGTTGATTGTTGGGACAGAGCTCCTGCAAGATGGCGAGATTGGCGTCCTTGGCATCGTCTGTTGCGGGCTTCGACGAAGCGAAGCGCACGAAGACCGTCGGATAGTTGGTGCCACCGATCGTTTGCAAAGAAGTGGGATTGCGCGATTCCCAGCTCACGGCGCAAATAACGAGATCATAGATCGCCGTCATCGCCGTATTAGCGGTCACCTGGCTCTGCCTGACAAGAAAACGGCCTATCGACAAGGGCTCAGACATCATCAACCCCGATCGAAAGGTCGAGATCAAGCTGCCCCCCGCTGCCCCCGCCTAAACGCGCGGCCATGCGCTGACCCCATGCGGCAGAATCGATCTGGTTGTTCCGGTCCAAGAGTTGGGCGAGATCATCGACCTGGATCGCCACTGTCTCATATGCACCGCGGTGCGAAAACCTATAGTGAGGCGCGAAGCGATGATGCAGGCGAAACTTAATATTGCGCGCCTCGCCTTCGGAAGGCTTCACCCCGGCCCCGAGCTGGATCGCCGACGTGCGAATGTAGCCGGCGAGTTCAGCCTGCCGGATCACGTTCCAGACGATATCCTCGTTCGCTTGACGCTCGGGGTTTGAGCGTGCCTTTGTCCGATCGGGAAAGCGGACCGTAAAAACCCCGCGCTCCGCTCGGCCGAGGGTCGTTGGATCATGCCAATTGCTTTGCAGGTTGGCAGTGAAATAGCCGAGGCCGTCGATGAACTTGGTGACGATGCTCGCATCTAGTTCCGATCGATTGCTGATCCCACTCAAATAGGAGGTGCTGGCATTGTATATGCCGCGCTCCTGCATCCAAGCCGCTACTTCGGTCCGGGAAGCTGCAAAGCGATCAAGCGCGTCGACCGTTTCCCGGTTGATGTTGTGGCGATGACAATAGGCGTCGAAGATTTCGCCGACGATCTCGAGAAAGTCCCGCACCGAGCCGTCTGCAAGCTGAGCGATCATCGGCACTCCGCCATAAGCAAGGCGTTTGAACCCGAGGCGTGAGGCGAAATGAAGAAGGGCGGCCGCCTGCTTGCGCCGCAGCCAAGCGATTTTCGCGCCATCCTCGAATATATCCAATCCGCTCAGCAGGCGTCGTTCATCCGCCGGTCCGAACTCGGACTTGAACGCGTCCTCACCATCCTCCGAAAGAAGGAGGACATAGGTCTGATAATAAGGCAGGTCCTTCGTTCGCGGCGGATAGGCGCGACGGTAGCTTTTGAAACGGCTGCGCAGCGCGGCGCGCAGGCTTGTCGCAACCACCGCAAGCCTTTTTGCGTAAGGGCTTTCAGACTCGTCGATAATCGCTGCAAACAGGTCATTGATGTCGCGGCTGCCCAATTTGATATCGAGCGGGAAGAATTGCTCAATGCGGCCTTCATAGGCTTTTTTCGCCTCCTCGCTGACGGCGAAATAGAGGCGAAGGCTGAGAACTGCCTGACAAAGCGCCTTGAACTCCTCGGCGGTTCGCAGGTCGAGACGGACAATCTTGCGATCATGGTCGGTGAGCGGCTGCTGCTCGATGAAGGTCTCTGACGTGTCGAAGAAGGAGCCGACCGAACTGACAACCCACGATATCGGGTGATTGCTGATCCGGACGAGGGTGTTGAGGCTGCGCTGCTGGATGGGACTCAACACTTCGCAATCATCCAAACAGAACTTGAATCCAATCTCTGCGTTGGCGGACCCTGGCATCTGGATGACAGCCGTGATCTTTTCGGTCACGAATTTGAGGATTTCCCCTGCGTCGCGCGGTGGCAGACGATCGCCGAGCTCCTTCACTGTGCCGCGACCGCATGCCTGGTTCATTTCCCGGACTATCGTGCGGCAGAGCTGAGCGAGCGTGAGGAAGGTTGACGGGCGCTGACCGAAATCGACAAGTCGAGGAAACTCACCTGTCACGGTGTCGACGATCTTGAGCTCTTCGATTGGACGATAGAGGAGGGCCCCGGCCACACGCAGGTCGTGGCAGGCTGTCAAGCACCGTTCAAGACAGACCAGTTCGACCGCAAGCGAGAAGAAACGATGCAATTCGAAGTCGGGATTTGGAGAATCAGGGTAGATCGTTTCCCAAGCCGAGTGGGACAGTGAGGCGCTGATGTGGTCAGGAAATTTCACATAGACGCCGATGTGATCGAAATCGGTGAGCTTGTGCTGAAGTTGAAGCGAAGGATTCCTCATGAGATCCTCCCAGCAGATGCTCCTCAGCAACGTGGTCTTTCCACTTCCGCGGCTCCCGCGGACATAGACTGACTTTTCCTGGGTCAACCTATCGGCGGCCGGAGGAAACCAAATCAGGTGGTGCCCCCGGCGCTGATGTTCCCATCGGGTCGGGCGAAACGGATTAAGGTCGCCTGCTTTCATAGCCTCGACCTCACCAACCAATGTTCGCGTCCGAGTTCATGATGTTCGATGGTCACCAGCTGATCAGCGGTTAAAAGTTCCAGGGCTTCCTCGGTGGCGTCGGCCGCGTGGGTTGCGCCAGCCTTCTGGGCGCAGCTCATCATGTCGCCCCAGAAGCAGCTCTGTTCTGCGATGATCTGTTGATAGATGGCCACGACCACTGCGTTAGGCGGGCGCCTACGTCCCGCCCCGATCGGAATGACCTGTCGTTGCATGGCCGCGAACACACCGGATTCGGCGAAGCGCCATGGTTCTATGTAGCAGCTCAGAGGCAAGCCAGCCGGGGTGAAGACGATCTCGACAACGTTGAAGCCTTCCGACGCCTCTGGCGCGGATATGCACACGAGAGGAGCGCCTGCAGAAGTCTGGATAATTTCCACCGGGTCCTCGTGGATATGACCGTGCAGGTAAAGGACCGGCCTTCCCAATTTACTAAGTTCGCTGCGGATCGCGCCCGAATTGACGAGCTCGGTGTAGGGGGCCAGCCTGGGCAGCCTTTGCGGCAAGATATTATGGTGAGCGCAAGCGATGATTAGCGACCCGCCAGGTAATTTCGAGGCGCCTTCGACAAGACCTTGGACCGTATTTTTGCTGAAGGCGGGCGTGTCAAGCTGGCGATCATAATACGACCGCGTCGCCTTCTCATCGACACCTTTCGTCAAAGCGGAGTTAATAGCCTTCACGATCTCGTCGCGAAACTCCTCCGGGATATATTCTGGCGAGCCGCATCCCCAGCAGCTATTGAGAAGCGCGACATCGATCCGGCATGGTCCTTTTTGATGGTCGAGCCAGATGGGCTTGTCGACCGGGAGCAGCGGAAGGCCGGCGTTCGTCATGGCCTGCTGAAGAGGGGTGAACTTCGTCGTATAACTGGGCTTGGCGGCAAGCACGCGATCGATATCGTGATTACCCGGCACGATGCCGACCTTCAGAGCCTCAAAGCGGCGTCCCTTGCCGAGCTGCAACGCTTCCGCGAGGTAACGCACACAGGCCCTGAAACCGTTGAGATCGCCTTGTTCGGCGAGATCGCCCATGAACAGGAGGAAGGCAAAGTCGTCCTGCTCAAGAAACTGATGAAGCCGCCTAAAAACAGTTTTTATTGGCCCGCCAGCCATCCGGTTCCGCAGTTCCAGCGGAAACCGGCGGTCCTTTTCGTCAAGCTTCAGCCCCAATTTTGCCGTCCGTGCGAGATGAACATCGCCGACCTGCAATATTCTCAAGCGCGGTAGCATTGGTCAGTGGCATCCTCTCCTGATCTGACATAATCGGTAGGCGTTCGTTAGCTGCAATCCCTATGATGGCACTTCGCGCGCCAAGTCCATCAAAATGTCATTAGAAAATACGAGACTCGAATTGATAAGCCTAAGCGCATTTTCGGCAGCCAGAACCCAAAATTTCTGTGTATGACTACAGCTTAAAAACTGCGCCACATTCGAAGCCATTTCGGTGCGACCATTCGCGCTCGCGGAACGAGCTCCGCTTGAGCCCCTAATAATTTGCCAGCGAACACCCTCGTCACAAGTCCCTCCAAGTCCTTTCAGCTTCGATAAGTAATTTTTGCAGAGCGACAAATGACGGGATACGGGCCTTCACAGGCGGCTGGAATGACTGAACTGAGTCGTAATGCCGCCGGTCTGGTCAATGAAGCGGGGATGGCAGATTTCGGGACAGGGCAGACGTTTCGCGCTGGTCTTGGAACGGCATGGTTGGTCGCGAGCTGCTGGAACCGGACGGTCTGCACCCAGGGACCGAGATTTGGTCGCTGAGGGTCTCATAAGGGTCGGCTGCGGCGGAAATGCGCCAATATCGTCATTGTGGCAGCCGCGACGTTTAGCTGAAAGCTGCCGTCTATCAATGCGGCGATTGCGGGTCGAATGCCCATTAGTCGATCAGGACAAATGAGTTGCATCGCGCCGCCGCATCGCTAACGAAGGGCCTCATAAAAGATCAATTGTGCTAAGAATGCTCTTTCTGGGACAAAAAATACATGTCGCAGCTGCGCCTCTTCATCCAGCCACCCGCTCGCAACATCGCGTCAGTCAATGCAGACGATGCCCTCATTCTTCTAGGTGATAACTGGAACGACTATAGCTACCGCACCCTTTATACGCTGTATTACAAGCACAAGGGCACCATCCATCAGGTCGGCAGGCTCAAAATCCTTAAAGAGGGGCAGCGGGAAGGTAATATACCGCTGCCGGTCGGGCAGGCAAAGGTTTTGCAATTCAAGAAACATGTCGTCTCGCTTGGCACCTCTATCGACTATTATATCCGCCTGATCGAGCTCGGGCTCCTTGATAAAGTACGGGGGCTGTTCAATGATCTTTCTTCGCATCCCGAACTGCGCGACGCCTTCGCCAAGGAACCGGGCCTCGCAATCTCACTTTACCGCGATCACAATCGACCCGATGATTTCTACGACGAGATCGGGCGGACGGTAGCTGCTGGCGGAGCGCCACCGGGCGACGATGAGTTCACCCTCGCGTTCACGCCGATGGGTTCCAACGAGCCGATAACCTTCAATCTAGGCGGAACAGAAGCGCAGGTGGGGTTGCGCGAGCCCCAGCCGTCTCGGCGCGCGGGCATCATCATCGGACCGAACGGGGTTGGAAAGACACACCTGCTCGCGCGCATCGCCCGCGTAGCGTATGCACCACCCGCCGAGCGTGAGCAGCTGGCGTCCGTGGAGGGAGCCATCGCCGATGGTCCGGGTTTCCCCAATATCTTGGCAGTCTCCTACAGCTCGTTCGATAATTTTGTTCCGCCTATGCTCGAGGGCGACGATCCCGAAGAGCGTCGCGCCGATTTCATCGCTGGCCGTGGACGATACGTTTATCTCGGTATCCGCGATCCAGCGGCGCTGATCGAAGGCAGTGACGTGACGCCACGGCTGGTCACCCAAGTAGAAATGGCGGACACATTCGCCAGCCACATTGCGCGTATCCGCGAGCTCGACCGGTTCAAGACGTTCGCCGAAGTCATGCGGCCGGTGCTGGAGGAAGTATCGGTCCGCGCCTATGCTGGCATTCCACCGCATGACGCACCGGAGGAAGAAGAGGATTTCTGGGGGCTGGACGAAATCCGCGTCGAGCAGCTCAACCGCTGGATCGGCCAAGATCCCGCCGCCGCCTTTCTGAAGTTGTCGAGCGGGCACAAGATCGTCCTGCACCAATTGGCGGGTATGACCGCTCTGCTCCAGCGACACGGCCTCGTGCTGATAGACGAACCAGAAACTCATTTGCATCCGCCTTTGCTCGCCGCCTTGATGTCGGCAATCCGCCGCTTACTGTCTCACCAGCGAGCCTATGCCTTGGTCGCCACCCATTCGCCGGTCGTCGTACAGGAAGCGCTGGCGGACCAAGTGGTCATTCTCGCAGGGCGGGAGCCGACCATCTCCAAGCCCCCGTCGATCGAGACCTATGGCGAGAATGTCGGCGCGCTGAGCCGCGAGGTCTTCGGTTTCTATCCGACCGCCGGGGATTACCGGAATGTGCTCGACCGTATGGTCACTACCTATGAGACCGTCGAAGGGGTGGAGGAAGCGCTAGGGTCCCGCTTGTCCTCGCAGGCGCTCGCCCATGTCATGGCCACAATCGTGCGGCGGGCGAAAGAAGACAAGGTCCACGACTGATGTATACGCTGCGTTATCCGCACAAAAAGGTCGGCGACCCCTTCAACGTGCTCAAGAGCGGGTTGAGCTCAGCGGTGCCTAGGGCGATGGAGGATAAGCTCCGTCCGCTATATCTCAGCTATTTCATGGGTGCGGGCGCCGGCTGCAACATCACGGCGGACAAGCCCTTTCGGGTCAAATATGGTGCGAAACTGCGCGCTGCGTACAAGAAGACATATGAGGGCAAGCAACTCTACTGGTTGCGCACCGAATTGCTAGCAGTTGCCGGCAATCGCTGTCCAAGCTGTGGCGGCGCGCGTCCCGTGACGCTGGATCACCATCTGGCGCAGACGCCGTTTCCTGAGTTCGCGATCTTCCCGCTCAACCTTGTTGCGATGTGTGGCCCATGCAACCAACACAAGTCGGCGTCGACTGGCAAAACGATCGCCACTGCTTTCATTCATCCTTATATCGACCAGATTCCCACGGTCTCCTTCTTTGCCCCGACCGTGACGCGAGCAAACGGTAGCTACACCGTCAGTTTCACGTTCACGCCTGCAGCGATTCCCGATGCCATGCTCGCTGGTCGTATGGAGCGTCAGTTAAAGCGGGTCGACTTCAACAAGGCACTGCTCCCCGAGGTCGGTGAATTGCTCAACGAACTGGCACTTCGGATCGAGCGCGAAATCGTCCAGCCCAATGGCGGTGTCATCGACCAGCCGCTGATCGAGGCATATCTCCATGCAAATGCTGACCGGATCGAAGAACAGCATCGCGTGGGATTCTGGCAGGCGATCATGTCGCGCGCGCTCGCGAACGAAGCCGGGTTCTGTTCGGGCGGATATCGCGATCTACTAGCACGGTCGCCGACTTGAAAAAGATCGGAAGCCTGAGGGGCTTGCGCCTTCCGCTGGAAGCAAAGCGCCAGGACGCTGCGACAGCGCTCCATCACCGTTGTTGAATAGCGTTTCGGCCTCTCAGCTTCTGTTATTGCGGATTTCAATCTGCAGGGTGCCAGTCCGGATCGGCCATTGGTAAGCTCCGAGGGCCGACAAGCGGACGGTCGGCACCTGGGTATCGAAAATCGAGCGCTGAACGGCCGGGAAGGGTCGGATTTTACGAAGGACACTTGCCCCTCTCTTAATCCAATGGGTGGAAATAAACGCCCCAGCCTACTAAAATGGCTCGAACTTCACGGCGGCTCACTGACGATTGCAGTTTTCCAAGCCGCACCGCTCCGACCCCATTTGCCAAACAATATAAAATCAATGTCGGAATCCGGTCAGTGCCCAAAACTGACTCGAATTGATTGAACGCTTTACGGACCTCGCGCTCTCCATCAAAAAATCAGCTATGCGATTGCCTTGTGCGCGTAGCCTCCCAATCTATACGTGTATGGCCAGCCTGTTCCCCGACCTGTTTGAGACCCCGAAAATCCCGGGCTTGTCCTATCGGGAAGACCTTATCTCCCGCGATGAAGAGTTGAGGCTGATCGACGGGATCGACGCATCCGCGCTCGAGCCGTTTCGTTTCCAGGGTTGGCTCGGCAAGCGCCTGACCAGTTCCTTCGGCTGGCGCTATGACTTCGACGACGCACGCTTCGGACCTACAGATCCCATGCCGGATTGGCTGCTACCGGTGCGTGCAAAAGCCGCTGCCTTTGCCGACCTTGAGCCCGCCAGCCTAGCCCAGGCGCTCCTCATCCGCTACGATCTTGATGCCGGCATAGGCTGGCACCGTGATCGCCCGGTCTTCGACCATGTCGTCGGCATTTCGCTGGGCGTGTCGGCCCCCTTGCGTTTTCGGCGGCGCAACGCCAGCGGGTTCGACCGCGTCACCGTTCCGCTCGCGCCGCGTTCGGTCTATCACCTTTATGGCGAAGCGCGGTTCCAATGGGAGCATAGCATAGCCGAAATGGGAGAGACCCGCTGGTCGATCACCTTCCGTACGCTCGCTGAGAAACTGGCGGGCCGGAACATGATCAGATAGCTGCCCACCTTCAATGCTCCATGGTGCCCGCATCAAGAAGCAGGTCCAAGCGCGTCGCAATGTCGAGCCACCGCGCAACGCCGGCGCGATCAGCCGCCAGCGCCAGCGTTCTTACCCTTTCTGTAATAAAGTCGGCGGCGTTCGCGCCATGTTGCCGTTCGACCGCCAACGCTTCGGCCCAGCCTGGATCATGCTCGAGAGAATCGAAGCAATGCAGGATCAGCGCTCAGCAGTACCAAGGCCCAGCGTAGCCATCAGGAATAACTATTCGTCATGGCCTCTTGATATGCGGACTGGGCCGCTGCATCATAAGCTGGCAGGGGGGATTTAGCTGACAGCCCCGCTGTAGGATTATCCTGTCAGGCATAACTGACGCCCCTCTGATTTTTGGGGCGGTCGGAGCGACGGCGCGCCATCGCTTGAGACACACCTAGCGCAATCGCCCCCGGGATTCTCGGGACCGATTCTGTCGGCCTGTTGGCCAAGCTCGCGTGTTACGTCCTCTCCCCATCAATCGATCCCAGACAGATCGCGCGCAACCGCGTCCTATGCCCGACAAGCATCCAGGCGGCGGTCTATCTGTCGCAAAAGACAGCGCATACACGGCGATTCTAAGTGATACCTACAGCACAGAAGCTCCGGGCCTCATCCGCTATTTCAAGCAACGCATGCGGGATGACGAGGACGCCAACGATCTCATGCAGGAAGCATTTGCCAGGCTTGCAGCCCATATGCGTACGAAGATACTCGTTCATCCAGCGTCCTATCTGCAACGCATAGCCCGCAATCTTCTCGTGGATCGAATGCGCAGTGCGAGACGTGCGGCGGCGACCATAGGGCCGACGCTGGATGAACTACCCGAGATCGGCGCTGCCCCGGAACAAAGCTTCGGAATCGAAAGGCAGGATGTTATGCGTCTCTACAAGGCGGCCGTCGATGGTCTCCCTGAGCAGACCCGGCAAGTCTTCCTCATGCATCGGGTGGACAATCTGACCTATCGAGAAATCGGTGAAAAGCTTGGAATCGCTGTACCCACCGTTCAATATCATCTGGGCCGCGCACTGGCGCGTATCGCACAAGCTCTGGACGACTGACATGCTCGATGAACAAGAGAAGCGCTCCGCCTTGCGCGAAGAAGCCGCATCCTGGTTCGCCGCGATGCAGGGTCCAGATGCCCAAAGCCGAGACCAGGAATTCAAGGCATGGCTTGCCGCAGATCCAGACCACCGAATTGCCTACGCGCGGATCGCGGAAGTCTACAGCATGGGAAAGTCGCTGGTGTCGCCGACCAAAGCCGAAGCAGACGCTGCGCCGACGCACCGCCGACATGTGGTGGCTCTTGCGGCGGCGGTCGCTGTGATCCTGCTTTCCTTCTCTGCCATCGTCTGGATGCCAGCTGGCAATGAAGGCCAAAAGAACGGACCCGCAATAGTCGCCGACGCTGGGCAACATACCGCCGCATTCGCAAGCAGGGTCGGGCAGATCCGAAAGGTTCAGCTTGCAGACGGATCAAAGATTACGCTCGACACGAACAGCATCGTGTCGATGCGATTTACGCCAAGTTCAAGGTCGCTCCGCCTGGAGCAGGGCAAGGCCCGGTTCGAAGTGGCCCATGAAAAGAGGCCGTTTACCGTTTCTGTCGGCGACGCCACCGTGACCGCTCACGGAACAGTTTTTGATGTCGGCTTCCGCTCGGACCATATATATTTCGTCCGCCTCCTGCGCGGATCGGTGGACGTCGCGCAAGCCAACCATGTTGTTGGACACGATATTACCAGCAAACCGAAATTGCTGCGCCCCGGGCAGGTGGTCGAAGCTGGGGGATTTGGCGTGCGCGACCTGCCAGCATCCTTCGCTCCGGCAGCAGGGGAAAGCTGGACCTCGAAAATGAGGCAGTTCGATAATGTGAGAGTAGGCGATCTCATCAGTGAGGCAAATCGCTACTCGCATATCCAGATCAGGCAGCCAGTCGCGGAAATTGCTGATCGGCGGGCGTCAGGCACATTTGCGATCGACGAACCTCGAAGGCTGGCCACCAACCTCAGCCTTCTCTTCGGCTTGAAGATCGCGGAGACGCCTGACAGCTCCATAACCCTGACGCCATCCGACACAAATATTTCACAGAGCGGGGCCGAAACCCCATAAATTCAAATTCGGCAACGTGGAGCCTGTCAGAGCATCGAAGAACGATGCGAAGACAAGGGGTCCTCATGCGGAAAATCTCTCACAATCTCGCTAACGCCATCGCAGTTGCCAGTGCAGTCGGCATCGCCACCGCCTCGCCGGTACTGCTAGCGGGCACGCAGCCCGAGCAGACATTTCACATCGAGGCGCAGAAACTTGCCGATGCGTTGCGCGCCTTGGGGACCCAAGTCGGACGCGAAGTCATGTTTCAGCCGGCGCTGGTGGAGGGGCACCTGTCGCCCAAGCTGGACGGCCGCTACTCCCCCGCGCAAGCGCTGCGGCTGCTCCTCAAAGGCACGGGTCTGCGTGCCATTGAGAATGGCAGCAGCTTTGTAATTGTGGCGCGCTCAACCTCCCAGCGATCGCCGGAGGATGGCGACCTCTCATCCGATACCATCCTCGTGACCGGGTCCCGCATCAGGGGTGCCAGTATCGCGGCACCCGTGATCGAAGTATCGCAAAAGGAAATGCGCCGGTCGGGGCAGAATGATCTGGGTGAAGTCATTCGATCCCTGCCACAAAGCTTCAGCGGCGGACAAAACCCCTCAGTCGCACCGGGCAACGTCGGGATCGCAAACCAGAACCTCTCCGGCGGTTCTACGGCAAACCTCCGCGGCCTCGGCGGCGACGCCACGCTGACCCTGCTCAACGGCCACCGTCTCTCTTACGGATCCGCAGTCCAGGCAGTCGATATCAGCGCGATACCTGTTTCGGTCGTGAGCCGCATGGAGGTCATACCCGATGGCGCTTCGGCCATTTATGGATCGGACGCCGTGGGCGGCGTCGTCAACATCATCCTGAAGCGAGACTATGAGGGTTATTCGACCTCGGCGAGATGGGGCGCGGCAACGGACGGCGGCGATGTCGAGCAGCAATATAATACCACTGCCGGTATCCGCTGGAACTCTGGCGGATTCATCGTGGCCTATGACTTCCTGAAGGGCAGCGACATAACCGCGCGCGATCGCAGCTACACCGACTATATGCCGGACGCAGCCACCCTGCTGCCCGAGCGCGAAAATCACAGCGTCATTCTCAGCGGACACCAGGCGATCGGCCCAAATCTCGAATTTGCGGTCGATGCACTTTTCAATCGCCGCGAGATATCCTCAATGCTCGCGCTCGACGCGCGTTCGGGCTATCTCAACACGCCAGTCAACAAGAGCTTCGCGTTGGCCCCATCACTGGCCTGGAGGATCAATCCCGACTGGACGGTGAACTTGAGCGGCCTTTATGGCCGGGACCGCACTGATTACGATCAACGCTATTACTCGAACGGCGCTGTCGCGAGCAGGGCCTATGGTTGTTATTGCAATGTTGCGCGATCGGTAGAGTTGGGCGCGGAAGGCAAGCTTCTTAGTCTGCCGGCGGGAGACGTCCGCCTGGCGATCGGCGGCGGTTACCGATATAATAGTTTCGAGGATACAAACGCATCTGGCAGCCGGTCCAACGGGGGTGGCAGCATCGATAGCAGCTACGCCTTCGGCGAGCTTAACGTCCCCCTCATATCGCCCGAACAAGACTTGAGCTGGGCCTATCGGATTTCGATTAATGGAGCCCTGCGCTACGAGCGCTATCCCGGTATCGACGAAGTCGCCACGCCCAAGCTCGGCCTCATATATGCACCGACCCGCGATTTTGATCTCAAGGCTTCTTGGGGCAAATCGTTCAAGGCGCCCACGCTGTTGCAGCAATATCAGATGCGCTACGTCACCCTGCGCGCGGCGTCCGCCTATGGCGGATCCCAATTCCCAAGCGGCTCAGTCGCCATGATGAGCCAAGGCGGCAATCCCGATCTGAAGCCTGAAAGGGCGGAAACCTGGACGATCACCCTTGGTGCGCATCCTAGCGCGATCCCAGGCCTTCAGTTGGACGCTTCCTATTTCAACATCCGTTACAAAAACCGGATTATCCAGCCCATCTCTGGGGTCAATCAATATTCCGCGTTAAGCAATCCCATCTTCGGGGACTATGTGATCTACGCCCCGGACGCGGCTACGCAGGCTGCTCTCATCGCGTCGACCAACGGGCAGCTGAATAATTACAGCGGAGCGCCCTATGATCCATCGTCCGTCGTCGCCATTGCCTTCAACAATTTCATCAATGGCACTGAGCAGAAAATCCACGGCTTCGATCTGAGCGGGCGGTATAGCCTTCCAATAGGCGCATGGGGCGAACTGAATGTGGGCGGCAACGGGTCTTGGCTTAAATCGACCGAACAGATCAACGAGAACGCTCCGGTTACCCGCCTCGCTGGTATCATCTACAATCCACCCAAATTCCGGGGCCGGTTTAACATAAGCTGGACCAAGGACAGCTTCACGCTGGCAGGCTATGTCAACCATTCGGGGCGGCTGCGCGATACGCGCTCCACAAGTGAGAATGACGTCAAATCGCAAACCACGTTCGATCTGAACGCGCTTCTCACCCTGCCAGCCGACACCCCGCTTGGTGCATGGGATTTTGCACTCAGCGCTCGTAACCTGTTCAATGCCCGGCCACCTTATGCTGCACCAAGCGGGGGCAACAGCTTCTACGTCAACTATGATTCAACCAACTATTCTCCCATCGGTCGCTTCGTAAGCCTGAGCGTCACAAAGCATTGGTGACAATGATGACCAGAGCATTTGCCAGGCCGACTCCTTCCAATCCGTCCGGTGCTGCCAGGGCCCTGATATGCGCCGCCATGCCCTTGTTCATGGCGACGCATGCCATTGCCCAACCCCACAGCAACCCCGTAACGGAGGGAGGGAGCATCCCATGCTCTCTCCCGATCAATTGGACGAATAACCGGGCTTTCAGGGACATCACCGCGGAAGCCCTGATCGGCTTACGCGATTTTGGCGGCGTTTCGTTGGATGGCGCACCAATACAACTGTCCCCGGACGGCGACATGATTGCGCTTCAGCTTCGCCAGGCGAACCCGGCGTCTAACCGCTTCTGCTCGGCGCTCGTCCTGGTTCCAACAGATGGCCGTACCCCAGCGCGTGTGATCGACGACGCGGGCGACATCGAGCGCGCAAGCTTCGACAAATATGGTCTGGTCGGCATACCGCTCGGCATTCCCAAGCCTCCCTTGGTCCGCTGGCATCCTAACGGCCGGTATCTCGCCTATGTCAAACAGCGTAGCGGGAAGGCAGAAATCTGGATCATCAAGCCCGACGGAACAGACCGTCATATGCTCATTCAGTCCGAGGTCGATGTCGAGGCACTGGAATGGTCAGAAACTGGCGACGCGCTCCTATTTCGGAGCCGTCCCGGCCTTGTGGAGGCAAGAGATGAAATCACGCGAGAAGGCCTGAACGGCTTTCGCTATGACGACCGCTTCTGGCCGCTGGGCAGCAATCGGCCCCTGCCCACAAACCAAATTCCATCGGTCGTCCAAGCGCTTGATATTGGCAGCGCTACCGTCCGGCCGGCGAGCCAGGAAGAGATAACGCGAATAGTGTCCCCTGGCGGGGCCCGGCCCGCTGGGGCGAGAGCCCATGCTCGGTTCGATGCCGATCATGTCGCCTGGTCCATCGCCGACGATCCCGCAAAATTTCGACAGCCAGCGCGTCTGCACGTTCGTGTCGGCGCGAGGACATTTGAATGCCTGGCCATTGCTTGCCGGAACGTTACCGACTCCTGGTGGCTGCCTGGCGGCAAGCAGCTGATATTTGCCACGCGCGAAGGCGCATCGGACGAGAAGACCGGGTTTTACCGCTGGATTCCTGGAAGCAGTCGCCCACGCAGGATCCTGCTCACTGACGACGCGCTGTTTGGCTGTGGAGTAGCAGACACACAGCTTATCTGCGCTCGCGAAACCTCCCTTCGGCCCCGACATATTGTCTCGATCAACGTAGCGACCGGCTCCCTCGACACGATTTTCGATCCTAATCCGGAATTCGCGCAATTTCGGCTTGGTAGAGTCCAGCGCCTGGCGTGGAAGAACAGCTTCGGGATAGAGGCTTTTGGCGACCTCGTCCTTCCGGCCGGAGTTAGGCCGGGAACGCGGTTGCCACTGGTTATCGTCCAGTATGAATCACGAGGCTTTCTGCGCGGCGGAACGGCGGACGAATATCCGATACAGCTTCTCGCATCACATGGGTTTGCGGTTCTCAGCTTCAACAAGCCCAAGGCCTATGCGTTGCACGGGCCGCCTGTCACCTATGATGAATATCTTCAGGCGAACCAGAAAGACTGGATAGATCGCCGGAGCATATTGTCCTCGCTTGAGACCATTATCGATCGTCTCGAACAAAGCGGCGTCGTGGATCCGCGCCGGGTGGCGATCACAGGCCAGAGCGATGGCGCCACAACAGCGACCTTCGCGCTGATCCATTCCAACAAGTTCGCCGCCGCAGCCCTGAGCACATGCTGCGAAGATGCGAGCATGATGGTCGGCAACGGCGAAGGATATCAGCGATGGTATGGAAGCTTGGGTTATCCCCTTCCCGGCAGTCGGGCGGATGCCTTCTGGTCGCAATCCTCATTGGCTATGCATGCAGATAAGCGCCCCATCCCTATCCTCATTCAGGCTTCGGAAGAGGAATATCGAATGGCGCTCAACACGTTTGAAGTGCTGCGCGCCAAACGATGGCCCGTTGAGATGTACATATTCCCAGACGAAGGGCATGTGAAATTCCAGCCCGCGCACCGCCTTGCGGTGTATCGCCGTGTGCTCGATTGGTTGCGACGCACCCTGAACGGGTCAGCCGTTAACGGGCGCTTCGCCCCGCCAGCCACGCCTCCGCATCCACGAAAAGCGCGAGACGGCTCATGACCTCCGGACGCAATTTCTCCGGTCTGCTCAGGGCATCGAGGCATGCCGCACGATCCAGAAGACCTTGGGCCGCGAGTTGGCCATCCGCGAGCATGGACCTGATGACGCCGATGTTACGCATGAAGCCCGCTTCGAAAAGCTGGCCGAATGATCCCTTTGTCCGGCGCGCTATGATCTCATCTGGCAACATTCGGCGGAAAGCCTCACGCACGAGCGACCGATCAACGCCTTTGTGCGACCAGCGCCAAACCGGGATGGAAAGGCAATATTCCATAAGTGGTTGGGAGAGTAGCGGATAAATAGTGGGGCGCCCGCCGATGTTGAGAAACTCGGTGAAATGAATGGCCTCCAGCGTCGCCGCGATATGTTGACGCTTTCCCGGACGCCGCTTGCCGCCGCGCTCAATCCACGGATGAACGGGCAAGGCGTCGGCATTCTTCTCGCCTAGAAATCGCACGTCCACCCTGTGGGCAAATGGGCGATGCGCAAAGACCCCATGCCTGATTGAGCGCGCCAATATCTGCCACATGTCGCAGCCGGTCATCCGCGTCAGGTTGGATATGGTTGACCGATATTTCGCGCCGAAGCCGGTATCCAGGAGACAGTCGGTAGCAGGATAGGAAGAATGGATGAAGGCGAAGATATTGTCACCGCCTCCCCCGCTGAAATGGGCGTCCGCTAAGCAGACGTCGGCGACGTCGGCGGAGGCTCTGTCGATTGCCTGCGTAAAGGCGCTCGATAACGGTCTTGGCTTGGCCGAGGCTAGCGATCTACTGTAATCAATGTCATGAACCTTGAGCAATACTTGATGGAGCGGGAAACCGTACATGCCAGCGACCGCCGCCGCATAGCTTCTCTCATCTCCCCTCCCTGTGCCAAAGACGGCATTCAAACAGTTCACATCCGACTCGTGTGCCCTGAGCGACGCAGCAATGACCGAGGAATCCAGACCTCCAGACAGACCCAGTAAAGGGCGAGGAAAGCGCCGCGCCCAGGCGGTAGTTGCATTTTCGATCTCGCGCTTCAGTCGATCCGCAATCGCCTCGACAGGCTTTTCGATCAGATTTGCTTCAATCTGCGGAATCCACCTTGGCTTGCATGTCAGCCTATCAGCCGACCATGTGACGCACAAACCCGGCAAAAGCTCAGACACGCTGTGAAGACAGGTCTCGTTCGTTCGTACCATGGGATTGCGCAGATGCCTTGCCAGGATGGACCAGTCGGGATCGGGCACCCCAGCCTCAACGAACAGCCGATCTGCGTCATGCGCGACGTGAAGCTGACCGATATCCTGGCGATAATAGCATGGGACTTGGCCAGACGGATCTCGGACCAGTTCAACATGTCCAGTCGGGGCATGGTGAAGGACAGCGACATACCGCCCCCAATAGTCCACGAGCAGCGCCTGAATCGGATCCTGCTCCCGTAGAATCTGCGAGAAATCGCTCGGCGACACAATTCGATTTGCGGTCCTGTCGAATAGATTGCCCAATAACAGCAAATGGCGGCCGCGATCGTCGACAGCTTCATAGCGATCAAGGTCGCTGGACAGGCTCTTCAGGGAGACCGGCGTCTCTGCATTCCCCACCCCACTCTCCACGGGACCAGGAAAACTCGAAGCCGCAGGCCGAATGTCGATCGCGAAAGAATAGAAGCTGCTCATTTGATGCCTCTGATCACCGTATAAGGGGCGATGCCCTCCAGCGTGTCGTTCAGCACGATGTCGTCGACCTGAAGCCAGCAATGCGCCGAGAATGGATGAAGCCTCACCCCGACAATCATGTCGGTATCCACGCCATAACACGCCAGAAAATATTTGAGTGCTCGTGTGCGGCTAACGCAGTTCAGCCGGAGCGGCAGCAGCCGCTCCGCGCACGACATGGCCTCAAGCAGATCAACAATCTGGGCCCGGCCAGAAGCGTTCGCCCGCAATTTCCACCAGCGCGCTTCAAGCCCGAACGTGAACAATGCTTTCGGGCGATATATCTGCTTGAAACGCGTGGCGAGCAAAATAGCCATCGCCCGCACCAGGGTTTGCCGGCGGACCGAGACGTCCGGCAGAAGAGGCGCATCACGCGCTGGCAACTGAATATTTGGCAACGCCAGGCCTGTTGCGTCCGCAACGTCGGTGACCAATATCCCGGCGTCTATGAAATAGCGCAAAGCCGGTTTCGCCTCGGGGCCATGATCCTCGATGAGGCAATCTGAAAAGGCGGCGGTCTTTGCAGGACTGAGAGCAAAATAGCGATCGGCCGTGAGATCGAGGAAGACGGCCTGCCCTTCGGTCACACAATAGGCAAGGCCCGGCCGCAGCATGACCAGCATGGGGCAAAGCTCCCGTAAAATTCTTGAATATGACCCGGCGCGCTAAAACGCGCGCCGGGTCGACCGATTATTCGTCGAGAATGCCGGTCTGCTGCTGACCAGCGGGATTGTCCTGATCGACCAGGCCAATGCCCTGCGTTTCGGCGCTCGCGCCGCCCAGATCGATCATGTCACCCTCGATATTTTCCAGATGTTCCATAACAACCTCCATCTTCAAAAAAGCTACCAAGTGGCAGCGACGAGAAGTTTAGGTGGCAGCTCAACATATTGGCGATCTTATAAGCTCTCAATATGCGCGCTAATCTGTTGGTCGCTGGCGTACGCCAACAAGCTTTGTTGCATGATTGGGAAATCTAATTTCATTTCGGCGTGTTAAAACTGGATATATTCGATAGGATCTGATGCGCGACAATCGAAGCCCGCCTTATTCGGCGTCGGTGATAGGCCCAGATAGCCTCCCGGACGGCCGCATCGCGACCGATCTCTGTCAGGTTCCAGATCGACAGCAGTTCTTCTTGGACATTGTCGAAAACAAGCGGCTCATGGAGTCTCGCGATAGCCAATCTGTCACCTGCCATGATGATTGCGCGTGCATGGACCGCATTTTTGGGTCGGCTTCCGATAAAGGAAAACAGGTTATTGGCCGCATCACGTAATTCGCGGGGATGAAAGGGCCCATGCCGGTCGAGCGCCTTGATAGGTTCGAGATCACCTTGGAATGGCGCCTTGGCCTTGAGCGCATGTCGCACCAGATATCCGTGCCAGGTGTAGAGATCACGCAGCATATCGGCAGTAACAGGCGGCACAACAAAACCGCCGCCCTGGTTCGATACCAGGATTTGCTCACCAACGAGTTGGTGGGCGCTATCGCGTACGGGTGATATACTGACACCATAATGATCGGCGAGCGCCTGCACGACAAGCGGCGCGCCTGGTCTCAATATACCGTCCAGAATATCCTGCTTGAGCCGCCGGTAAATGCGATCGGCGGTGATCGGTTCGGCAGACATTGCGCGACAAGCCCTTATTCCTGATCGCCCGCATCTGTAAAAAAGGAGGCTCTGCGCCTGCTGATCGTGCTGGACGAATGTTCATAAATGAGAGCGATGCAGCGATCCTCCAGCTCGGACAGGTCCTCGTCGAGAAGCAGTTCCTGGGGGATCGACATTTTTCGCTCCATGAGAAGAAGCGGGATCATGATATGAGCCGTCGATAGCCCCAGCCGGTGTGCACATGCCAAATGCTCGTCCAGCTTGGATTTTGGATTGCCCGCCTCAATCTCCCGCAACCATCTAACACTAACCCCGGCGGCGCGAGCCAGCTGGGGCTGAGTGATCCGGTCACGTCGGCGGCGCTCTTCGATGCGCTTGCCGGAAATCTCCTTGATCGTGGAGAGAACCAGCCCGTCATCCTTGGTCTGAAGTTTTCGAGTCTGCATGTACAGGCACCCCCGGACATTGTCTCGAAACTCCCAATGGCACTTACCCGATTACGATAGGCTATGCATTTTGCTCATGCGGTCAAAGGCTATCGTTCTCAATCTGAGACGAATTTTCTCCTGTCATTCCAGGTATCACGAATGAACAGTCATCCTTTTTCATGCTGATTGAGGCCGGCGCAACAGCGCACATAGGCGACGCATATCCCTTTCGCTGGCGACGCTCATATGACTTACGGCTGCGACATACACGGTGCTGAGAGGCGGCGCATACATAGCACCGGCCCGCGAGACCTTCTCTCTGATTTCTCGGGCCAAGCTTCCCAGCTCCTGCGGTGCCCCTACATAATGCTGCATAGTCCCCGAAAGGCGCGCAATATCGGGATCGGCAAGGTCGGCAACCATTTCGTCAAGGTCCCGAGCGGCTAGCAGCGTGACGGCCGCATGCAAGGTATTGCCGTACGACAAAAGATCATGAGCGGCGGTGCAGAACCGTGAATGACACTGCAAGAAAAGGCTTAGCCCGCACTCGGACATTGTCAGCCTGTAACTTCGTGTCGCCTGCGCGGCCATAGATGCCTCCTTTCCCCGCGGTGGCCCAACGAATTGAGCCCGCATGCCCGTTGAAAATACGCCGTGCCCAGCCGTGGGAGCAGCGTGGGATCAAAGCATTGTGAACGGCCCATCGGCACTGACGTGCCCATTCGGCATGATGTTGCCTGATCGCGGCATCTCACTGCCTTCCAGCGGCACGTCACTACCCTGCACCGGCACGACATTGCCCTGGCCATTGCAGGGCTGGGGAAGCTTGGACAACGATCCATTTCAACGGACCGGTGATGGCAAGTCTACCCGAACGAACGAAGCTCCCCGGTCACACAGTCCCTTCATCCAGGCGGCCAATGGCCGCTCTAGTCCAAGGAGGTATGAACCATGGCCAGCGGATTCCCAAACAGGCCACCGACCTTCGTCATTCTTATGGCCGTCACTATGCCCTCCATTGCGGCTCCAAAACAAGAGGCCTTCGTCCGATCAACCCGCGCCGTAGACAGGGCGACACGCGTCATCCGCAACGTCGGCGGCGACTATGCGATCATAGCAGCCACGCCGCGGCGGCAATTGGCCCGGCCGACAACAGTGCCGATCGGACGATCCATCGGCATTGACGCCGCGCTTTTCTCGCTCAATTCCAGGAAACCGGAGCAACGCCCATGACGGTCACATCTCACCCGCTGTCGCTGTTCGCTTTGCTCGCAGGAGCCGCATTGGCCGTATCGCCCAGCCTAGCAATCGCAGACCCAGCCGATGAGGCTGCGATACTAAGGGCAGCCGCATCAGAAGCCGAGGCGAAGCTCCATCAGACCTTTACGAATCTTCAGTTCGAGGATTTTGCCGTGGCTCCCGTCACGGGTCAGTTGTATCAGGCAAGCGCCAGAGGCCGCATCATCTACTATGCGCCGCAAAGTGAGCATCTTTTGTTCGCTACGGTCTACGACCGCAACGGCGTCAACCTGACCGCGCTGGCGCAGGAACAGGGCGCCACGCGCCGCCTCAAGGCCATCGACCCTGCCAAGGCATTGGCGATCGGCCCTGCAGATGCGCCCACGGTCATAGAATTCACCGACCCGGATTGTCCCTACTGCCAGGCGCTCGACCGCTTCTGGAGCGCCAAAGCCGCCGAGGGCAAGCCGGTAAGGCGTCTCATCTTCTTCGTGAGCGGCATCCATCCGACCGCTGCTGCCAAGGCCGAGCATATCCTATGCTCGACAGATCGCGAGGCGGCCTTCCGCGCGGCCTATTCAGGCCAGACACCGCCCGTCCTGCGCCAATGCGCGCAGGGCCGTGCCAAGGTTGCGGAGGACGCTGAACTGGTCGCCAAAGTGGGCGTGTCAGGGACGCCAACGCTGATCGCAGATGCCAAGCTCATATCGGGCTTTCAGCAGGCCGAACTCGACGCGTTCCTCCATCGGCACGCGAAGCCTGCGCTCGCAAAGGCAGTGTCCGATGCGCGGCGCTGAACAGGCGCGCGTCATCGCGGCGGCGCACACTCTCATTGCGGAGGGCATCCGGCCCGGCCCCAACTGGCCTGCGCGGATGAACCAGGATGCCGGCGGCGGCGGGCTCATGGAGCCGTCCACCGACGCCCCGGCCGACACCGATCTTCCTTCGATGCCGGCAGGCTTAGGTTGGACGGCTCCTTTTTGGAGCAATGCTATGATGCAGAAATTTGGCAACAAGGTCCTGGCGGTGGCCAATGTCGGCCTCCCTTTAGGCGCGATGGCCCTGGTGGGTGGCCCGCTTCATGCCTTCTCGGCACCTGCCCAGGGCGATCTTGGTTACGACATATACGATATCGTCGTGAACCAGGGCGTGAAAGGTCCGATGGGATTTGTGGGCGGCGTCGCTGCCTTCCTGTTCGGCGTCTCGCGCCTTTTCTCGAATATCATGATCGGCATCCCGACCATCGTCGCGGCCGTCTGCCTCATCAAGGCCGACTCCATTCTCCAGACCTTCGGGATGGTCATCTGAGACGCGAAGGTGGGGCAGGCACCTGGCTGACCAGGCGCTTCCCCCACCGGCAACAGGCTGGGGACCGATGGTCGGTTCCTGGAAAATGATACCTTTGAAGGTGTCATGAAGCCAAGAGGAGAAGGGCAGATGAACGAACGCCTTCCGCAATATCTGCATCGGCCCGTCCAGATCCTGTGGTTTGGATCGGACGAGTTTCTGCTCGCGACCTCGATCATTTTCGTGGCCGCGATCGTGGGCGGACTTGTCGGCTGGGCGCTGATCGCTGCCCTTCTCCTTTTCATCCCGTGGAAGCGGAACAAGCCCAAGGGCTATCTCCCCCATCTCGCCTGGCGCTGGGGTCTTGTTTCCTTTCCTTATTATCCGGGTCCCACCCAGACCCGCTTCTTCGAGTGAGCGCCATGAGCATGTTCGGGCACAAAAAGACGGACGAGGATCCGCTGCTGGGCAAACCGGCCAGCTACGGCATCCATCGCTACCTGCAGGGCTCGGCGAACCTGTTCGAGGAGAACCGCCTGCTCAAGGTCGCCATTGCGGGCATGTTCGGCGTCACCGCCGTGCTGGGCGTGGTCATCTACACGACCAACCAGAATGCCCGGACCGTGATCGTCCCGTTCGGAGCCACCGGCGATCTTCACGTTTCGGGCAATACACCGTCCGAAGCCTATATCGTCGCCATGACGCGCAACATCGTCGCGCTGTCGGGCACCTGGTCGGCTTACTCGGCCGATCGGCAGTTCCAGGAGCTGTTGGGGCTCGTTCACCCGTCCGCCTATGGCGCGATGCGCGACAGCCTCAACGCCATGCTCGATGAACTGGCGAACAACCCGACGCTGTCGATCGCCACCTATATCCGGGGCGATCAGCCGGTCCGCTGGACCGCCCATGAGATCGTCGTCCCGGTCGAGAAGGTCCGTGTCATCGGCGGCGTAATCCGCAAATTCCGGGGCATTTTACGCATCGGCTACGGCATCGAAAATGGCCGTTTCTGGCTGACGCGCCTTTCCGAGGAGCAATTCGATGTCGAAACACGCTAATCAGCGCATAGGAGCGTGCGCCGCTCTAACCGGGTTCATGCTGCTGGCGATCCCGGCCTCAGGCCAGACGCTCCATGCGCTGCCCGATCAGACCAGTCGGATCCGTCTCTCCAACCGCGACATCAACCATGTCGTGTGCGAGGGCGGCGAGATCGAGGATATCAAATTCTCGGCCGAAAAGGGTCTTGCCGTCGAGAAAGGCGGATCGGACGCCTGGATAAAGTTCCTCGCCCGCGAGATTGACGACGCAGGGCAAGTGACGCGCAGCTATGTGACGCAACCTTCCGAGTTCTTTGTGCACTGCAACGGCGCGACCTACCCGCTCTATGCCGAGCCGGCGGAAATTCCCGCGCAGACGGTGATACTTGTGCCCGGCGCGCGGCAGCGTGCCCAGGCCAATAGCGCCTTGATGGCTGCGCTCGCCGATGAAGATCGCGCTGTCTCCATCACCGTGGCCCTGCTCGACGATCGCATCCCTGCCTCGTTCAGCGAGGTCGCGCCGTCGGGTGACGCGGTCGGCATTTCAGCGCTGCCGGGCCTCTCGATAACCGAACAACGCCGTATCGCCGTCGAGGGCGCCGGACTTTCAGCTTCACAATATCATGTGCGAACCACGGCAGCGGTGACGCTGGACGAGCGCCAGCTCGTCGATCCGGCCCTTGGGGCAGGCATTTTTTCGGTCACGCTGGACCGGGTCCGCCTTGATGCGGACGAAACGGCCCGACTTGTCGTGGTCCGTCGGGGTGCCGGACAATGAGCGGCGACAAGAACAAAGGTGCAGCGGAGACGCCGGAAGGCCTGTCGCCCTATCAAGCCCATCTTGCCGCTCAGAGCGCCGGACCGAAGGATGAGGCCATACGCCGTCCGTCTCCGGCCTTGCTCGACCTCAAGGCGCAATGGGCCAAAATGTCAGCGCGGCAGAAACTGCGCGCGCGCCAGCTCGCCGTTGGCGTTGCCGTCGGCGCACTCGGGATCGGACTCTACGCGGCATCCGGCAGCAAGGAGGACGTCAAGCCCACCGATCCCGCCGCATCGCTCAACATGGGTGCGGGGCTGCGCGGCGACAGTCTCGAGGTCAAACTGCGCGGGGATTTGAAAAAGGTCCTCGATGGCCAGCAGCTGCTGGGCGACCGGGTCAGCGCGATCGAGGAAGGCAAAGTGCTCACGGGCAACACAACGGCTCCAGGCGGACAGACCATGGATGGCGACCTGCCCCCCGCCCTGCCCGACAACGTTCCAGCTCTGCCCTACCCGCCCGATACCGGCGACATCAGCGCGGATGCCGACAGGCTGCCTGCGCCGCCCTCCGGTCCAGTTGCGCCACCTGCTCCACCAGCACCGCCAGTCGAAAAAACGGTCGGCGCGATCGGCTCGGCTGCCGGTCCGGTCGTGGCGCAGGGCGCGACCGACCATGCCGCATCGTCCAAAAAAAAGAGTCGGACGATCTATTTACCGCCTGGTTTCATGAAGGCGCGGCTCCTGACCGGGATCGACGCGCTGGCGAGCCGGGACGCGACCAGTAATCCTGAACCCATCATCGCCAGGGTGCAGGCGCCCGCGGTCCTGCCCAATGAGGTGAAGGCCAACCTAGCGGGCTGCTTTGTGGTCGGCAACGCCACCGGGAGTCTTGCCAAGGAGCGGGTCGAGGTCCAGCTCGTGTCGCTGTCCTGTGTGGATTTCGACGAGCATTCGATCGTCGATCAACCGGTCAAGGGCTTCTTTGTCGATACCGACGGCAAGAAGGGCCTGTCGGGCAAGGTGGTGACGCGGGCCGGGGCGACGCTGGCGCGCGCCTTCATCGCCGGGACCATCAGCGGCATCTCGCAATCGGTCGAAAGCACGTTCGGCAACACCTCGACCTCAGCCTTGGGAACGGTCCGCACGCTTGATGCGGGCGACGCCGCAAGGACGGGCATTGCCGGCGGGCTCTCCAAATCCTCCGACAAGCTCACGGACTTCTATCTCGATCTCGCCCGCCAGGCTGGTCCCATCGTCGAGGTGGGTGCCGCCAAGGATGTGGTCGTGGTGATCCAGGAGGGCGCCACCCTCGAAATCAAACCCGGCGCGGGAGTCAAATTCTGATGTCCGCGCCCACGGGAGACAAAGTCATGAAGATACTCCGACCCTGCCTCCTCCTGCTGCCCCTTCTCGCGCTGCCCGGCTGCGCGACCATGGGATCGGTGATGTCACCCTATAGCGAGAAATTCTCGTGCAAGAATAGCGATCATGGCCAGTGCATCCATCCGGGCCAAGCCTATGCCGATGCGGTCGCAGGCCGTGCCTCCAGATCCGATCCTGCCGTCACCCATGATCGCAAGCTGCTCGCTCCGGACAAGAAGCAAGGCCGCGGCAGAGACATGGGGCCCGCCAGGGCTGCGGCGACACCCCAGGCTATATCGCAACCTGGCCAGGGCCATGTCGGCGCGCTGATCGAGGCTCCCGGATCGCCGATGCTGCGCCCTTCGCGCACGATCCGGACATTGATCCTGCCCTATGCCGACAAGCAGCGCCCCGACCGGCTCTATATGGCGCGCTATGTCTATTCGATCATCGACCGGCCCGCCTGGGTCGTAGGCGACTATCTGGTGGAACCGGGCGGGCGAACGCCTGCGCCACCGGTGCTGCGCACGATGCGCGAGCCCGAACCGGGCAGCACAGACGTGCCGACGCAAGAGGCCATGCCGCTTACCATCCATCCGGAGAAACGGCCATGAGCGCGCGGCCCGGCCACAAGGGTCTGAGCTATCAGCGCCTGCGCGCCGCCGTGACCCGCGACGCCTATTCGGATTTCCTGCCGATGGTCGCCTGGGTCGAAGAGGAGGAAGCTTTCCTCTGCATCGACGATGGCTGGGGCCAGGCCTGGGAGCTTGTTCCGTCCGCTTATATGTTCGCCCATGTGCAACAGGCGTTGCTCGGGCTGCTCAATATCCATTTCCCCGAAGGCACGGTCCTCCAGCTCATCACCTTCGCCGATCCGCTGATCGATCCTGCGCTTGATGCCTATCTCGATATGAAGGTCAGACCAGACCCGCTGGTCCAGGCCTCGGCCCGGCGTACGGCCGACTATCTGCGCAGCGGCACGAGGGGCCTGGATGCGCTCCATGCCATCCCGGTACGCGACTTCCGGTTGTTCCTCGCGATCAAGACGCGGGTGAAGCTCGGCGCTGATCTGCGCCGCCAGGTCGAGGAGCAACTGGCGAAGATGGGTATCCGGCGGCTACCGCCCGACGAACTGGTCAGCTTCTATCGCCGGATCTTCAACGGCGTCTTCGCGCCCGCGCCGGGGGTATTCCTCAGCGAAAGCATGGGCGGCATGCCCGCCCCATCGATCGCGCGGCAGATTATCGAGGCTGGGCCTGACCTCTGCTTCGAGGGCCCGGAAGTATTTATGGGCAACCAGGTGGCGCGCTGCCTCACGCCCAAGGCACCCGCACGCCGGATCACCGCCGAGCGCGCCAACCGTCTCATGGGCGGGATGCGCGGGAGCGCCGAGGACAGCGACCAGATTGGTGGGCCATTCCTCTATTGCCTCTCGATACTGTTCGACCATTCCCAGTTCGAAATCCACAAGCGCGCGCAGATCCTCTCGGCGCAAAAGGCCGCGGGCAGTTTCGCGGTCGAGGTCGGCAAGCAGATCGAGGAGATTGGCTGGATCTTGGATGAAGCGTCCAACAGCCGCTTCGTCTCGGTGATCCCTACCATGTGGGTATTCGGCCGCGACAGCGCCCAGGCGCGTGAGATGGCAGCACGCGCCAAGCGCTTATGGGAATCAGAACCCCTGCCCTTCATGGTGCAGGAGGAAAGCTATCTGCTGCCCGTGCTGCTCGCTGCCAGCCTGCCCTTCGGGCTTTATCCCGAAAAGCAGACAATCAAACTGCTGGAGCGCGATTTTCGCATGGCCGTGAAGGCCGCCAGCCTCATGGCGCCGGTCCAGACCGATTTTCGCGGCGGCGGCCGCCCGGCTCTCCTCTACGTGGGCCGCAAGGGGCAGCTCATCACACTCGATCTCTTCGACCCGCGGATCAACAATTATAATTTCATCGTTTCGGCTGAGTCCGGAGCAGGCAAAAGTTTCCTGCTCAATAATTTGTGCCAGCAATATTATGCGCAGGGCGCGCTGATCCGCATCATCGATATCGGCGGCAGCTACCGCAAGCTCTGCACGCTCTGCTCGGGGCGTTATATCGACATCGGCGAGGAGCGCCTGGTGCTCAACCCTTTCGACATGGGGCTGGCGCTCGATGGCGAAGACAAGCAGTCGGCGATCGCCATGGCAGTCGCGATCGTCGCGGAAATGGCGAACGCCTCGACCCGCAAGCCCGTCACCACATCGGAATGGAACCTCCTTAAATCCGCTGTCCAATGGACCGTTGATAGCGGGCGCGGCGAAGACGGCATCGACGCGGTGCGCCATTGGCTCGGCCGCTATCCCGACAATGCAGCCTCCGACCTCGACCGGGTCGACCATCTCGTACCGGTCGCGCGCGAACTGGCGTTCAACCTGCGCGATTTCGGGTCGCAGGGCGCCTATGGCCATTTCTTCAACGGTCCTTCGACGCTCGACATCTCACGCGATGAATTTGTGGTGCTGGAGCTCGAACGCCTGAAGGCGCTGCCTGACCTCTTCAACGTGATCGTGATGGTGGTGGTGAACGCGGTCACCCAGGAACTCTATCTCTCGGCCCGCGACAAACCCCGCTTCGTCCTGTGCGACGAGGCCGCGCAGTTCATGACCCGCAGCGACGGGCAGGATCTCTCCCGTCTCGCCGAGGCATTCGGCCAGGGCTATCGCCGCGCGCGCAAATATCAGGGGAGCTTTGGCATCGTGCTCCAGAGCATGAACGACCTCATGCTCTTTGGCGGCACCGGACAGGTGATCCTGGAAAATGCCGCGACCAAATTCCTGCTGCAGGGCTCCACCTATGACAAGGCGGTGGACAACAAGATCCTCGACTATTCAGGCTTCGTCCTCGATCTCCTGAAATCGGTCCGCAACGCCAAGCCCAACTATTCCGAAGTGTTCATCGACAGTCCATTGGGCCTCGGCATCGCGCGACTGGTGGTCGACCCCTTCAGCTACTGGATCAATACTTCTGCGCCCAACGAGGTTGCCGCCTTCGAGGCGCTGGTGCGGGCCGGTCGCAATCCGCTGGAAGCGGTCTGCGAACTGGCCGGTGTCGATCCGGCCCAAATACTGGGCGGAAATACTCGCCAGGGCGGGAGGGCGGCATGACGCACAAGCCTGCAACCCATCCCGATCAGCTGGCGCTCGACTGGGAAAATGACCCGGCAATCGAAGCGATGATCGAAGCGCGTGTCGCCCGTCGCGCCGAGGCCGCCGCCTTCCATTGGCGACTGCGGCTTGTGGCCATCGAAACCTGCATGATGGGCAGTCTCGTCATCATAGCCGGGATCGCGCTCCATCAGCAGCCGCTGCAGGCCATACGGGCAGGCATCCTTGTGGCTGCCGCCTGCTGTGCGAGCGGCATGCTGCTGATCGGCCTGTCTGGCGCATGCGGGATGGTCTTCTCACGCCTGCGGCAATGGAGGGCGTGATGAAGGCCGATCACAGCAATGGCTTCGATCTTGGCCTGGACGTCGGAGACGATGTCCATGGGCTTCTGGCCTATGCGAGGAGCGTGAGTAACCCGGCGCTTGGGATCGACGCGGTTGCGCAGGCGATCGTCTCGGTCATCCAGGCGGAACGCCGCTTTGCGCGGATGAGCTATACAATGTTGGTGACCGGCGGCATCGCCAATGCCGCGTTTTGCGCATTTGCCGCAGCGTGGCTCTTTCAGGCACCGCTTGCCGAAGGCATCTTCATCGGCATCTGCGCCGGAATAGGCGCGGGCTCGACAGGTCTGATCCTTATTCCCTGGGATGCAATCGCCGAGCGCTTTCATGCCATCATCCAGCGGTGGAGGCGGATGTGAACGGCATCTTCTCGGCCACGCCCGCGCCAGGACCCATCCGTCTGCTCATCGGCAGCCAGGGCCTTGTGCTCGTGCAAACCTGCATCGCCTGGCAGTTACCCGCCGTGCCCGCGGTCGTCCGCATTCTCGGCGCGGTCCTAGCGGTCATTGCGATAGTGGCGCTGATTAGCGCCGCTATCGGCGAGGGGCGCGAGAACCGTGCGCCATATTGGAGACGGCGTCGTGATCGCTAGAACCACGGGCCCAGGGCGCCCTCGTCATGCCCTATGGGCAATAGCGCCCTTGGCGCTGATGACTGGACTGCTGACGCACGCCCCCGTCACAGCCGCGACCAGCATTATCGGCCGCACCTGGCCGATCGCCGAGCCCGATGCGCTGAGCGAGATCGAAAGCCGCGCCGCGCATGTTCCCGACATGAAAGCCGCCTTTGGCCCGCGCGAGCGCTGGTCGGCGATGAAACCTGCCACGCTCGGCATCGCCCGCGACGATCGCCGCCGAACGGTGGTGCCCTTATATACCCTCGATCAGGATATCCGGCTGCCGAGCGGAAAGCGGCTTTACGCCAAAGGCTACAGCTTCAATCCGCTTGCCTATGTGTCACTGCCCCAACGGCTGATCATCGTGCACCCCAGCGATCTGGCCTGGGCGCTACGCACCGCAAGGCCCGCCGATTTCATCCTGCTCGCCGCCGGTGGTCTTTCCCAGGCCGCAGATACGCACGCCGATGCGATCACATTGGGCGAGCGACACGGCCGGGCGCTGTTCCTGCTCGAGGAGCGCGTGAAGGCACGGCTTGGCCTGACGGTCGCACCGGTGATCGTCGCGCAGGCGGGCCAGAAGCTGGCGCTGACCGAGGTCGTCATGCCCCCAAGCCTGGGGAGGGCTGCGCGATGAAGATGCTTTCTGTCCGAAGCGTTTTGACGCTGGGCTCAGCCCTTGCGGCACTGGCGATCGCGTCCCCCGCCCATGCCTCCAAATGCGAGGCGGGCACGATCTTCAATCCGATCACCAAGGTGCGCTGGAACTGCATCTTCCCGATCACCATCGGCGGGGTGAAGGTGGGTCCGACCGACCCGCTCGGCAAGGCGCTCGACGCGCAATCGGCCTCCAAGCCCTTATGCGCCTGTCGCAAGGGCGTGACCTTCTGGTTCGGTGTGAAGGTCAGCTTCTGGTCGCCCAATCGCATGGTCGATGTTGTGACCGAGCCTGGCTGCATGATGGCGCTGGGCGCTGACATCATGCCGACCGGTGGCAGGCTGCAAGGCAGCCAGACCAGCCTTTCCGACGGCACTAACACGCGCAAGATGTTCGCGCAGATGCACTATTATATCGCGCCGGTCTGGAAGATGCTCGACATGTTCACCGACCTGCCCTGCATCGAGGATGACGGCTTCGACGTGGCGCTGATCACGGAGGTCCTGCCGACCTGGCAGTCGGCGACCTTGGGCGCGATCATCCAGCCAGAGGCGATCCTGTTCGGCAATCCGGCCGCCGGCCTTGCCTGCATGGCCGACAGCGCTGCGGCGGCTGCGGGTAAGGTCGTCGATCCGCTCTTCTGGTGCATGGGGTCCTGGGGCGCGACCTATCCGATCGCTGGCGACATCCATTTTGGCGACAGCGTCGAGGCCTGGGCGGGGCTCGCCGCGCGCGGCGTCTTCATGATGGGGCGGCTTGGTGCCCTTACCGTCAGTTCAGCGGACGGCTGCTCGTTCATCCCGCAGCCGGTCTGGACCAAGAGCCGCTACAAGTTCCAGCTGATGGAACCGGTCAAGGGTGGCCAGTGCGTCAATGTCGGGCGGCCAGGCGCGCTTTGGACCAGCGCCAAACATGCGCCGGGCAAGGACAATGCCCAGTTCATGCTGTTTGAAAAGACGATCTGCTGCGCCGGGGTTTCGACGCCATGAACAGGTCGCCTGTCCCGATCCGCATGCCCTCGCCTGGCATCAGCCGATGGTCTGCCCGTCATTCCACCGAGCCAGGCGTTCCCCATGCGGTCAGGCCGGTGTCGCATCCCCCCTGCGGCACCGGTCGGACGGTTGGCGTGGCCACACATACAGACGATCATACGGCGCGCCCCTCTTCGCCGCATGTGGTCGTGGCCACGCTGACCGTTTTTGAAGGTCAGGCTGTATTCCGGGCAGAGCGTGCCGACCCCGTTTCTGCTATATTTCTGTTCCGGCTGCGGCGCGGATCGCGGCAGATCGCGTTACGCGAGAACCGGCCATGAGGCCAGCTACCCTCGTCCTTGTCGCAGCGCTCAGTCTGCCAAGTCCCCTGCATGCTCAGACCGCGCAGGACCGCGCCCGCGCTGCGGCGGCCGCAGCGCGGTCGAAGAGCGCGGACAGCGACGCGCTGCTTGGCAATTATGTGACGCCGGGTCTGGCGGGACAGCCCATCACCACCGTCGACACCAAAAAGTCCTTCACCCCCAATCTTGCCTGCAAGAAAAGCGCGACGCTGCTCGAACTGCTCGCCCAGCCCAGCGCCACCGGCGATATCGGCACGCTCAGCATCTCGCGCGACAGCGATCTCGACGGGAGCTTCGATGAGGCATTGACCGTCCCGGTTCCCACGTCCGGGATTTGCGCCAATGGGATCATCTCCTGCGCGCCGGGCAGTTGGGACGCGTGTCGCTTCTTCCGCTGGGACGCTTCGGCGTCCGGATCGTTGAAGCTGTCCCAGGTCGAGCTGACCGATCTGGCCGGCTGTTACTGCGTCAATAATAGCTGCGGCAGCAATCTGGTCTGGGGCAATATGGCCTCGATCCTCAAGGATCTGGGCGGCGGCGTTGTCGGCGCGCTCACCACGGCCGATCCGCGTATCGGCATCGCGCAGGCGTCCATCGATGGCCCGCTCATCCGCTATACCGGCGCGCAAACCACATCCTGCACGGCGCAACCCCAGATTGGCGCCACGGCCTACAAGGCCAATCCCGGGACCATGGCAGGCGACGCCTTTGGCACCGCGCGAACGAGCAGCATTTTCCAGGCACTTGTCGCGTCTTCAACCGGAACCGGCACATCGCAGGTGCGCCGGAGTTGCGCCATCACGCGGCAGATCACTCAGGAAGAGATGACCGCCGAGATGATCATCGATCGCGTGGCGGGCGGCTACGCAACCTATGCTGCAAATCCAAGCAGCCGCACCTTCGTCATGGGTTCGCCCTCCGACAACAGTCTGTCTGGCGGATCCTGCACGCTGATCGATTTTCATATGACGCTGCGGGTCAAGGACGCCGCAAGGCTTCAACAAGTGCTTCTGACCCGCTTTGGCGGGGACGATTGGGCGCAGATCAGGATCGATGGCGAACTGGTTGGCTCAGGCCCGGAAGTCTGGACCGGGTCGGGATTTCCGCCCGCTAAATGCGAGAAGAAGAGCGCTTTCTATGTCGATCCCAACCTCGATCTCACCTCCAGGCTGACGCAAGGCGATCATGATATCTGGTTGCGGGTAGCGGTTGCCGATGGCGGCGAAGCCTATGCCGCGATCGAAGCGAAGGTGGACGCCGGCTGCAAGACGAGCGAGCAGCTTGTCGATAGCTGTTCAGGCTATGCAGCCAATGACGCCTGCCGTCTCGACGATGAGGATGTCGATGGCGTCATCACCTATCGCAACGGCGTCAAGACCGGGCTCACTCCCCTGCCCCAGACGCGGCTGATCGGCACCGGCGCCTGCGCGACCACGATCAGCCGCGCCTTCTTCGAACGCCAGCGCAGCTACGCCTGCACGGTCGATAGTGGCGCGGTGCCGAAGCCCGATCTCTCGCGCGGCACCTATATCATCGATCATTCGACCGAGACTTTGCTCGCTGACCGGGTGACGAATGCCGATGGCAGCCATAGCCTGACAACCCGCAATTTCTCCTTGCCCGTGTCCGGCAGCGTCAATGCGTGCGAGCCCATCTGCAAAACCCGCAAGGCGCAGGTCAATATAGCCGCAGCCCCCGATGGCGTGACCGGTTCCAGACAGAGCGATCCCATGGGCTGGGACTATCATTATCACGCCTGCCAGGAGAACGGTGTCTGCCCTGCGGGCGAGGGCGAGGAACTGGTGCAGGGCTGTGGCTGCATCGATGATTTTCCCGAAGCGGTAGTGATGATGCAGACCGTACATCTGGGCGGTGCCGACATGGTCTGCACGAGTGCCGTGCGATGAGGTCGCTGCGTATCTTGCTCTTGGGGCTGATCCTCCTCGCGGGCGCTGTTTCTGTGTTCCCCGGTGCCGCGATCGCCCAGCAGCTTTGCGCTGTCGATCTTAACGGCAATGGCGATGCGGCGGACGACGGCGAGACGGCAAGCTGTCACCTGACCGGCGCGGGCGGATGGATGTGCCCCATCGGCGAAACACCGTGTGAGGCGGATCAAGGTGGAGCAATGCGCTGCCCCCTCGGCGAGCAATATGCCTGCGCTGTGCCCGCGAGCGGCGGCGCGCCGACCTGCTCGGTCAACGCTTGTATCGACACCAGCGCCAATCCGATCGTCGAGGAGCCGGTGGTGGATGATCCCGGTGTCGCAGCCGACGGTGCCGTCGATGCTGATGGCAATTGCCTTGGCACGATCGAGATTTTTTCCGGCCGCGCCGCGCGCTGCCGTCCTGCTGGGCTCAGCACCACCTTCCAGAATTGCTGCAAGGACAAGGGAAAAATCGTGAAGGACGGCATGGGTGGTTCGATCTCGTCGATTACGACCAAGATCGCGGTCGCCAAGGGCGTCTTCACCGGCATGAAAGCCGCCTACACTGCCTTCAAGGCAGGCGCGACCGCAAGCCAGGCGGCAAGTGCCGGTGCCAACGCGATCATTGTCGGCATCGATCCCACATCGATCGCGATCAGTCTTGCGGTCAATTTCATGATCGATCTCCTGCTCCAGGGCTGCGACCAGCAGGATATGGAAGTGGGCATGCTGCGCGGTTCGGGCATGTGCCATGAGATCGGCAGCTATTGTTCGTCGAGCATCCTTGGCGTGTGCGTCCAGAAGGCGCGGGGCCATTGCTGCTTCAACACAAAGCTTGGCCGTATCATCCAGGAACAGGGCCGCCCGCAGTTGAAGGCCTTTAGCGCCATCGGCTGGGGCACCGCGAAGCAACCCTACTGCCGGGGCTTTAGCCCGCAAGAATTCCAGGCGCTCGATTTCAGCAAAATGGACCTCTCCGAATATTATGCGGAAATCGAGGCGCGCGCCCAATCTGACATCCAGATCGAGATGAAGGACAAGATCGATGCCCATATGCAGACGATCAGCAACTAGCCGCGCCCTGCTCCTGGCGGCTCTCGCGCTCTATCCCGCATCGGTGCGAGCAAGTGAACCGCAGGCTGTGGCCAGTCAGCCGGCAGGGCAAAATACGCGGACGCGGATTGAAGACCAGGGCGATGCGGCCCTCGAACGCGTAAAACGCGCGGTCGGCAAAGCCAAGGCGTCTGCGCCATCTTCACCGGTTCTACCCGTCAAAACTGACGCCGCGGCGCAGCGCCGCGCGTTCGAGGGGATAAGCCGGCGTAAGCAGGATCCCGCCATGGCGGATCGCGTCAAGGCAGACGTCGCGGCGGCACGCAAAGCCCTTGCCATCGAACGGGAGACCGCCAGTCGGCGTATCGCGCAGGCCCTGGGCCTGGAACAGCCCGAAGAAGCGGCATTGGCTGGCGTTGTTTCCGGCAGCAGCGCGAACCAGTGGGTCCCGCTACTGTTCGTGTCCTCCTCCATGCCGGTTGAAACATTGCGCACTTACGCAGGGCAGCTCGAACGGGCCAGGGGTGTCATGGCTTTTCGCGGCATGCCGGGCGGGATGCGGCAGGTTGGACCGATGGCGCAATTGTCGGCCGCGATACTGCGCCGCGATCCGGGATGCGAAGGTCCCGCCTGCGCCATGCGCGACGTGCAGCTGATCGTCGATCCACTGATTTTCCGGCGGCATCGCGTCACCCAGGTGCCGGCGCTGGCGATGATCCCCGGCGATCCGACCCGGCCCTATTGCGAGCGCGACGAGGCGAGCCAGCGTGCAGCGCATCTTGTGCTGGGCGATGCCGCCCTGTCCGGGCTTCTTGAGGAATATGGCCGCCTTGGCGGCAAGGCGGAGGTGCAGGATGCTCTTGCTCACATGGCGCGCCGGTAACCGGGTCTGGCGCGAACTCAAGGATCTGCCGCTGCGCGCAGCCGTGGCGCTGGGCGCTGCTGGTCCTGGGCAGCCGCCCCGTCCGGGTCAGCTTTTCAAGGCCTATGGGATCGTGCTGCCCATCGGCCTCTTTGCCTGGTGGGCGATGCCGCAGATAACCCTGGTTATGACGCCCTCCATCGATGCCTGGGTCGTGCACCGCTCCCCCGGCCCGATCCGTCACGGCGACCTCGTCTCGTTCCTTCTGTCCGATCCGCTTGCCGGCCCCAAGCCAGTGAATGTCACCAAATATGCGCTGTGCTTGCCAGGCGACTGGATCATGATGATTGAAAAGCCTGCCACCGTGGGTCGCGGTTGGACCGGGTGGTACTATTGCAATGGCAGGCTGATGGGCGTCGCCAAACCCTTATCGCGCAGCGGCAAGGCGCTTGACCGTTGGCGGCCGGAAAATCCGCATATTCCCGATGGCATGATCTTCGTCGGCTCGCGCCATCCCGACGGATATGACAGCCGCTATTATGGTCCGGTCTCCATTGCGCGGCTCACCCGCATGGAGAAGCTGCTGTGAAGCGCCTCCTCGCTCTGGGTGTCCTGCTGCTGCTGCCCGTCGATATTGCGGGTGCGCAGCCCGCGCCTCCAGGCCCGGGAGATCGCGGGACGCGGGGCTATTGGTGGTATGAAACCCCCAAAGCCGACGCTGCGGAAGAAGCGGCCGATGATGTCATCCCAAAACCCGTCATACCGCCGATGGCTGAACTGGCCAAATGGGCGCCGCCCCGGATCGCCAAGCTGATCGAACAGCAGCGCGACTATGCCGCCACTATTCTCACGATCGATGCGGTCGCCGATTTCTGGCGGCTGCAGGATTTTGCCCGGCGCAAGGCGCGCGCCTTTGCCGGCGTGACCCAGCTTGCCATGCTCACTCACCCCGAACTCAACGCCCGGGCCGCCAATCCGATGGTGGGCGAGGCCCGCGATGCGCTGGGCGCGCATAAGGATCAGGTCCGCCGCCAATATCTGCGCGCGCATGCCGGGGAATTTGCGCTGGTCATGTTCGCACGGGACTCCTGCGGCTACTGCAAGGTGCAATGGCCGATCGTGCAGCGGTTCCAGGAGGATATGGGCTGGCAGGTCAGCCTCATGGATCTCGACCGCAAGCCCGAACTCAGCCAACGTTTCGGGGTCGAAGTCACGCCGACCACCATGGTTATTCGCCGGAACAGCGCCCAGCGCATGGTGATCGCAGCAGGCGTCGAGACCTATCCCAATCTCGCCCAGATGGCCTATCAGGCGGTCCGGCTGCTGCGCGGCGACATCCGACCCGAACAATGGCTGACGGGAGCCGGCGAAGAAGACGGCTTTTTCGATGCGCTCGCCAATGGACCCGTCTCCGCGACCGATCCGCGCGTGATCGGCGGCGACCTCGTCGATGCCCAAGGGCCAAGGCCGTGACGCGCCTTGGCCAAGCCCGGTTTGCTTGGGCTCTCATGCTCACAATATCAGTGCAGACGCCCGCAATGGCCGCTGCACAACAGGCAGATCGCGACCTTGCCAGGCGAGCCGCCATTCATCCGGCGTCGACAGCCGCAGACATGCGTCTCTGGCTGGCCCGCGTGCCGGTGACGCGAGACTTTCCTGCCGATTTCGAGAGCATGCTGCGTGGCCAAGCGTCGCTCTACACTATCGAGATGAGCACATCGCCCGGCTGCCTGCCATGCGGCGATCTGTGGACCAAGCTTTCCGCTTTCCGCACCCGCTATGGTTGGCAGGTCCGGACGCTGGGGCAAGAGGAAGCGATGCTGCGATCGGGACGTCTCGGCATTCCCTGGGTCGGAAACCCGGTCGCATGGGTCAGGCTGCTTGCCGACCCGAGCCGCATGGTGCCGATCGCGATCGGCACTGATCATGGCGCCAATATCGCGCGCAACGCCTGGCTTGCCGCCCGCATGCTGACTGGAACCCGGGCAGCGGTTGGCGTGCGCGCCATGTCGAAATTTACCGGGATCGTCGGCGTGAGGGCGCTGACCTCCTCTAACCCAAAGCGACGCTGATCATGGCGGGGCAGCGTCACATGTCCATTTTCATGAGGAAGCCTGCCATGGGACATCATTCACATCGTCTGATCCTTACGCTCTCCATCATTGTCGCCTCGTGCGGTCACTCCGCCCCTGCCTATGCGCAAGGCTGGGCCGAAAGCTGGTTCGATAATGTCACCTATGCCTCGCCGGGCAGCTTCGAGGACCAGACCCGCGGCTATGTGACTGCGGGCGGCATGTCGGGTCGCGTCGACGTGCATGACGACTATCTGATGAGCCTGACGCTTCCCAAGGTGAAGGCGGGCTGTGGCGGCATCGACATGTTTTTAGGGGGCATGTCGTTTCTCGACCCCGACTATCTGGTCCAGAAGCTGGAAACGATCCTGCAGGCCGCGCCCGCCGTCGCTTTCCAATATCTTCTCGAAACCCTCGACGAGAAAATGGGAAATATAATTTCAAAGATGGAGGCGGCGACCAATTATCTCAATTCCATCCAGGTGAATGACTGCCGTCTCGCCAATCGCATGGTCCAGATCGCCAGGGGCGACGATAATATGTCGGGGATCGTCGAGGAGATGACCGGCTACAAGTCGATCCGTGCAGGCTATGCCAATAGCTGGCAGCAAAGTCGCGAGAAGATCCAGGCCAATAAGGGCAATCCGACCGAGGATTTGAAGGACGCGCTCGCCAATTGCCCGGCCGAGGTCACTGACATCTTCAAGACCGGCTCGCTTCTTGGCCATGCTGCCGCGCGCGTCGGCGCGTCCGACTGGGCGGGCGTGATGCGAGCACGGGTGGGCGACGTCTATATGCGCTGGGATGATAAGGACAAGGTGCCGCTCTTCTCGGCAATCCCCGCCTGCCCACGCCAGGATAGCGAGAGCGCCGATGATTTCCTGACCGGACGGGTGCCCACCCGTGCGCTCAACATTCCCGCGACCGCTTCGGATTGCTCGGTGAACGGCGCCGGGCGCGGCGCGCTGCTGCTGGCGCGGGAAAGGATGGAATCGGTGGCCGCCAAGATCCGTACCCGCGCCGCGTTGACGACAGAAGAAAAGCAGTTCGTCGCCAATGTGCGGACCCTGCCGGTCTACCGCCTGCTCGAATGGGGCGTGCGGCAGGGCCTGACCGACAGCGTGATCGCCGACACCGACGAGCTGGTCGCCCTCACCCTCGCCTATCAGATGCTCAATGATCTCACCCGCTCTATCGACTTTGCGCTCCAGAATGCCGAGCGCGGCGTGACAACGGCGGGCGCGGCTGACGCGGACAACACCAACATCTGCCAGACGCGCATCCTGACCAAGGGCATCGAGCAGCTAAGCGAATTGCGCGACGAGGTGTTGCGCCAGCGCGCACAGATGCGCCAGTCCTATATCGCGGCCATGAACCAGGCGAACCTCTCGGCCAACTATGCCGGGGTGGTGCGCCAGCGCGACCGTGATGCGCGTGACGCCGTTGGCGCCAACGCCAATCGCAACCGGTGAGGCGAGCCATGCGTCATCTCATCCGCCTGGCATGCGTCCTGTTCGGCTTGCTCGCCGCCACGCCCGCGCTGGCGATCGATGCCAGCTATCACACATGGGACGGCTTTTCCGAAACCGTCGACGCGTTTCACCTGGTGGCGATGATCTTCGGTGATCCGCGCTATGAAACACTGGTTTTGATTGTCGCGGTGGTCGGCATTGGCCTTGGCGCGGTTATCGCCAGCATTCGGGGTTCGGGCATGGGCCTGGTTGCCTTCGGCTTCCAGATGCTGGTCGGTATAGGCCTGTTCGCCGGGATGATCGCCACGACCGGTACCGTCCACATCTATGACAGGGTGCGCAATGCCTATCAGCCGGTCGGCGACGTTCCCAATCTCATCGTGCTGGTCGCGGGTGTCACCAACCTGATGGAACGGGCGCTGGCTGAAACGATCGATGACAACACCACCGATCCTAATGCCAAGCTGGAATTTGGCGCTGGCGGCCATGCGTTCGACCTGTTCCTCAACGCAGTCTCGCCGCGCAGCCCGATCATAGACACCTTCCTTGATGCAACGGTGAAGGATTATGTGCGGCAATGCTATCCGGTCGCACGTGTCTCGCCGGCCTATGGCATCGATGACGATCAGCTGTTCCGCACCTCGACTGACCTCCCCGCTTCCTTTGCGGCTATGGCTGGCCCCGCCACCTTCTCGACCGTGTTCACGGCGAGCGACAAAGGCGGGACGACGATGAGCTGCGATGCAGCCTGGGACCATATTGCCGACCGTCTGTCGGATGCCACGGCGTTCGACGCTTACAGCGATCAGGTCTGCGCCCGCACCGGGTTCGATGTGAACCAGGCGAGCCAGCGCGATCGCTGCCGCCAGCAGATCGATGCGCTGGGCGACATGATGCTGGGCCAATCCATGAGCCGGCAGACGTTCCTCACCAACATCCTGCTCGGTCAGACGGTCGGCGATGTCTTGTTCGAGGATTCGCCTGCAGCCACGGCGCGGGTCATGGCGAACCGGGCGATCGAATCCAACGGCCTTGCCACGCTCTCGACGGCCAATGCGTGGATGCCGACCATCCGGGCTTCGGTGTTTGCGATCATGCTGATGATGATGCCGATCGCGCTGCTGTTCATCCTGACGCCGATCAACCTGCGGGTCGCAAGCTTCGCGCTCGGCCTGTTCGTGTTCGTCGCGCTGTGGGGCGTGATCGATGCCGGCATTTACCAGCTTACTCTGGGCCGGGCGATGGATGTGCTGGCCGAACTGCGCGCGACCAACGTGGCTGCCGATAGCTGGATCCTTGCGCCGTCGGCAGCGATGAAGGCGCTCGCCATCTTCGGGTCTTTCCGAACCGCAGCGGCGGGCCTGGCGGGCGCATTCGTGTTCACCGTGTTCCGCTTCTCGGGCAATATGTTCACCGCGTTCACGTCAGGCATGCTCGGCGTCCAGGGCCAGGGCAGCATGGCGGCAGCAACGGTCGGGACAAGCGAGGGCTATGCCTCCGCGCTCGAAGCGCAGGCTTCGGCCGGCGGTACGATGGCCCGGCGTTCCACATCGTCAGGCTTTGGCGATTTTGGCGAGCGCAGCAGCTTTAGACTCGACCGCGCCTTCGCGTCTGCCGGATCGGTACTGGGCGAACATGGTGGCGGCGCGACCGGAACGGCGGCGTTCGGGCTTGGCCGGGCCGATGCCGCACGGGAACTGGGCGGGCTTTCCCCTGCCCTTGCCGGGCGGGATTTGAGCGATCCTGCCACGACCAGCGCCATCCGGGCCAATGCAGCGACCTCTGCCATCCACAATTTTGCGCAAGGGGACGCACTTCGCAAGCTTGGCACGAGCTACTTCGGCGAAGGCCAGGGCGGCGAACGCGCTTTTGCCGCCTTCTCGCAGAATATGGTGCAGTGGAAGGCGTTCGGCGACAGCCAAGCCTATGAGATGATGCAGTCGGGCGCGCAGCGGCATTTTGAGCGCAGCGGCTATGATGCAAAGGATGCGGCGCTCAAGGCGTCGACCGTGATCGCCCAGGCCGGTGCTGATCCGACCTTCGCCAAGATCACGGCCAACGCCTTCGATCAGGAACAGATGCTGCGCAATGACCTGACTGCCGCGCAGACGCAGGTTGGCGCGATGGAAGGACGACGCGACTATGCCGGCGACAGGGTTGCGGAGGTCGAACGCGGCAATGTCGCGACGGAACAGGCGCATCGTACCGGACATAATCAGGGGCAGCGCGAGGCCGCCGGGATGCTCGGTCTCTCCGTCACCGAGACCAGCCGGCGTATCGGGTTCATCAACGCGCTATCCGGCGAAGCGCGATCGACCGCGATCAGCCAGTTGTCACGCTCGACCGGACGCAACGAGGCCCAGGTGCTGCGCGCGCTGGAAAGCTATAATGCCGCTGTTCAGGTCGGCACTGCCGACGGAGCAACAGCGCAAGCCGCGCGCGAGGGCACGAGTGTCTATGGCCGCACGCGCGAGGCTGCTGGTTATGATTTTGCCGAGCGGTCGGGCAAGCTTGATGCCCAGCGCGAGATCGGTCCTGATGGCGTGCGCAGCTCGGCCCAGATCGGTGAGCAACGGCGCCAGGCAGACAATGCCGGTTTTGCACAAGGCGCCGCTGCCGCTGGTGTATCGGTTCGCGAAGCCGCGCGCCTGGATTCTTTCATTCGCACGCTGGCGGGCACTGCCGGAAACCAGGTCGATATGGCTGAAGGCGGCGCAGAAGGCATCGCCGATCGTGCGCGCAACGAGCGACTGACCGGCATCGTCGACAAGGAGCGGCTCACCCGCACCCAGGCACTGCTCCGCGAGCATGGTGTGGAGATGTCGAAGCGCCAGATCGCCATGGACCAGAATGGCGACATCGGCCTTAACCTGACGCCAGAACTGGCCGCGCAGATGTGGCGCGGGGGACTGATCAACGAAAGCCAGCTTGGCGCTATCGCCAATGGGGGGCATGCCCGGTTCAGCTTTGCGCATAATGATCTGCTCGTCTCCAGCAGCACCGGGTTCAGCCAGTCTGCGCGCAACGATACCAGCACGCGGTTCGAAGCCGGCAAACAGGCGGGGCCAGATACGATCGAGCATTTCCTGGGCAGCGGCGCGCAAGGCCAGACCGCCATGGCCAACTGGTTGCGCGGCGGGTTCGAGATGGATCGGCGGGGTGACTGGCGGCTGAAACCGCAGGTCGCTGATACGCTGGAGCGCGACGTCACCGCGATTATGGTTCAGACAGGGTGGAACAGATCGCTATCGCGGATGGCAGAACATCAAACTGCAGACAATCAGACCATATCGGGCGATCTTACCGCTTCGGCAGCACGAGCTGTAGGAGCCGACGGTGGAAGCAAGGACCACAAGGGCAGCGGTAGAGGAAGCGCTGCCGGTTCGCTCACGGGCAAGGTCGGAATGGATATTGTGGATCGCGGAAGCGCCGCCGTATCCGCGCAATCATCAATCGATATTGTAAATTACGACGTTCGGGAAGCAATTGCTTCGGCTGAAAAGGCCGCTGCTCGAACCAGCAGACCAGAAGAGACTTTTGCGAAATATCTGAGTGAGCAAGTGCTTGGTGATGATGGCTTGCGCAACCGATATTTGAGGCAAGCGGATGCAGGTCGTGGGACTGTTGATGTCACAGGCCCAATAACATCAATCGAGCAGTCTTCGATTCTTAGTTCCGGTCGACTGCTGTTCGATCGCGACAATGGAATGGCGGACGGAGATTCCAGCTTTAAGGAGCGGAGGGATCCATGATGTCAGTCTTTGATCACGCCGAGATGGCGAAGGTGGCGGAAACCGGACCGAGCATCAAACGGATCAGTGTAGGGATCCATCGTCGGCGTTTGCGAAGGCTGTCCCCGCGTGATCACCCATTCGCCGCACGAAACCTTGGCTTTCAAAAACCCATAACCGAGAACCGCCACGACCGTGATCGGATTGAAGATGAAGATAAGCAGCACCATCGCGGTAGCCACGGACGTATTAATCCGATCGTACGGGATGGTTATCATGATTTCCAGGCCAATCCAGTACAGCAGCGCCGTTACCCAGTAGAGCTTCGCGTACCATGGCCGCCAAAACCAATCGGCAGCGCGCGGCGATGGCGAGCCTGCCTCATCTGTCTGCTCAACATGATCAACATCCTGCATTTGCAGAGCCTTTCCATCTGGAAAAATAGCACAGGTTCATCCGACTGGAAACCGATCCGCCCTGATCACCGTGGACCGATCGCCCATAGCCACCGCAATCATCTTGCCCCCTCCTTTCCTCCTGCCCTCCATCGAGCTTTGTTTTACGGTTCTAACAACTGGGCGTACTTCAAATCCTGGACATGGCCGCAATGAAGAAGAAGCGGCCCAATCGAGATGCACCTCCCCGTCTTTCTACCGAAGCGGATGCCGCCATCCTGCGACTTGCGCGCCTCCTGGGCCGTCAGATCGCGCGTGAACTTGATCAGGAACGACAACAGCGAGAAAAGCGCACCGACGTCCCGCCCAAATCGTGCGAATGAGGTTTGCGTGTCCAGCCCTTTCAATCTCAGATGAACCATTGTCGGCCGAATGTTGCGGCAAATATGCCGCTATTCCTTGCTTGTGTCGGCGTATTTTTGCGCCGTACGGCGGTGCAATTGCGATCTTGCCCACAGGATGATTTTATCTGAAAATCACGGTCTTTCCTAAGGACGAACTTGTGCCAGCGTTTGCATTCTATCTAGTTTCCGACGATGGCGAGCCATCAATGAGGCTGGTCGATGTGCCAGATGTTGACGCTGCGAAAAGATGGGCAATGGATGCGATCAGATCTGCGTCATTGCACACCATCCGCTTCTGGGACGGTGTTCGCGTAATCGAGGTGAAACGCCCTGCGATGCGGCAACCCAGGAAGAAGCCAAGAGATGCAGAAGAGCGCGGAAAGCGTATGATTGCCATGAAAGCCAAAGGCATGAAACAGCGCGAAATTGCCGCAGCATTTGGGATCAGCATCGGCCGGGTGCGCGATGTCATGTCACGTGAAGAGTTGCGTGCCCGGGAAGAAGCTATTCAAACCAACCGTGCCGCATTGTCAGGCCGGGCCAACAACGTGTTACGATATTTAGTCATCGAGCCGGAAGCGGACCCTGCTGAGCGCGACCGGCTACTTCCGGAGCGGGTTGCAACATTGACGCGCGGTAAAATAATGAATGTAGGCAATTCGGGCAAGGTCACTCTTGCCGAGATAGAAGCCTGGCTGTGGGAACGAGGCCTTTGTCTTAGCGACGATATCTGAGCTGGACTTTATACAGCAGTCTCCGGTGTATTCGGGTCCGGGTCAGTGGGCTGGGCCTGTTGCAGCGTCTTGCGAAATGGCACAACGATCAGGGTATGCTGCATCTTTGGCGCAGGTTAAGGGTTTTAAATGAGAGCGGGGTGAATGCATAAGTGGGACTTTATGCCCGGTCCGCTTCAGAGCAAATCCAATAGGATAGCGGACATTTTCGGCGTGGTGCGGCGTTGCCGCTTCGCGCCCTCTTCTGGCCTTTCAGCACCTAAATTCCTGATCTTGGAACCTGCCGTACGTTCATCTGGCTTGCCGCGCTGATCGGAGGCCAAAATACGCTCGCCATTCTTTCAACCGAAGGAAGCTGGACTGCTGACGATCATGCGGCCATTCCTATGTTGGCCGTGAGCAAAAAGATGAGGTTTCTTGATGGCAGACCGAAAGGCATTACCGGTGGCTACACGACTTCGGTTGTTTTCCGAAGCAGCAGGTTATTGTCAGAAGCCGGAATGCCTCGATGCTCTTTTCCCGGTCGAACTGGGCGGGGACAAGCACATTGCTGAAATGGCGCATGTCATTCCGCATGGCGAGGCCGGACCGCGTCATGGAGATAGACCGGCTGGCGATTTCGACCCCGACGCCTTTGAAAACCTGATCTTGCTGTGCCCGACGTGCCATACGAAGATCGATAAGGATCCCGTTGGTTTCCCGCGCACCATCCTCCTGGAGTGGAAGCAGAACCACCTCGCTAACCTGGCCTCACAGCAAGGGATCAGGACTTATGAAGATCGCGCTCAGGTAAGAGCTGCCGTCGTCGGGGTGATGGCCGAGAACAAAGCAATCTGGGACAAGTTCGCCCCCGAGCATGGCTCCGAATTCGAGTATGATCCGGAGTCCGAAGCCTCCCAAGCCTGGAGGCAGCGGATGAGGAGCGTCATCCTCCCCAACCACTATCACGCTCAGGCGATTATCAAGGCGAACCTGGGGCTTGCCACTGACGACGAACGCCGGACATTTGCAGAATATCAGGAACATGTTCGTGGTCTGTCGGAACGCCACGTCTGCGGCGTCGCCGGCCGCGCAATCCGTTTCCCCGAAACGATGGAAGGCATTTTTTCTTGAACTGGCAGGTCAAATACGCGCTCGCCAATATTGCCAAGGAGACGCGGTCAACCGCGGAGCATGTGGAGGGCGAGCTGATCCGGATTGCGACGCCGGATCAGCCGGACGTATCGGCTGCGATATCGGCCGCAAACGAGATCGGTGCGGCGACGGCGGCGAGTTACAGGGAGAAGTATCCCGAACTGGATTTTCTGTGTGGCTATCGGAAAACCTGCGTCTGGTACGGTGAAGCCATCCAGTATCTCGAAGACGCCGGCATCGGCTGGGGAAGCCTCGGAACCCTCGGCTCGGCCGCGCTCGATGGAAATGCGAATAGCGCGTCCCACAAGGTGTACAAATTCGCTGACAGGCTCCTTCGTCAATATGGTCAGGTGCAGGAGGTGATCCGGGAATATGATCGTATCCACCGGGTTTCGCTCAAAAGCGGGACCAGTGTCAGGATCGGCATGATTGCAGATTATGAACCCACCGCCGAGGCCGTTCGCAGCCTTTGGGACGACTTCGGGCCCGTCGACACCGTTTGGAACATCAATCCTAACGGAAATCCTTCGCCCGACGCGATTAACGCTGGGCAAGAGCTTGGGTGCGAGGTGATGAAATGGGACGAACTGAGGGAATATCTGAGAACGGCCTGATGACCGCCGGTGAGGTTGCCGCCCATCTGTTGAGCTGTTGCGGATCGCTGGGGCAGTTTGAGTCATACATGTTCGGTTCGACCCTGCGCGGGATCGGCGAGGATATCGACATCCTGATCGTCGGCCTCGGCGGCGACGCTCTGTCCCAACTCAAACGGGAGATGCAGGCAGCAGGCGAGTGCCTGCCGCTCCACATTCTCTACATGCAGCCCTCCGAAGCGCGCCACACTGATTTTGTGACGAGGGAAAAGTGCGTCCCGCTCGCGCAGCTGGCCATCGCCCCACGGAGTTAATCGGCGCGCCTACAACTTCGCGCATGCCTTCTCACAGGCTGGGGGTGTCGCTGCCTTCCGAGCCGTTGGCGCGGTAACGCTCTATCCAATCCAGAATAGCGTCAAACACTTCGTCTTTTACCCGAATCCATCCTTTAGTCCGCACATGGGCTATGAGCTTCTCAAGCGCCTCCACGAAGGCATCGTGCGACGCGAAGCGATGGGTGAAGGCATGGAAGGAATTATAGTCCATCACCATGCCGCCCCCGGAAAGGCCCGCCATCTTCGCGCATGCTGCCGCATAGGCGGTGCCTTCATCGTCGAAACTCTCCTTGACAATCGCGAGACCGATGACGCGCCGATCGCCGAGGTCGACATCGATATCCTGTCCGACAACGACCAGCTTCGCAGCGCCGTCGCGATCCAGGTAACGGGCGGCTCCGTTGATCTGCCGTATCGCCGCGTCGATCTGGTTATGGGTTGCCAGTCGCTTGCGCTGGAGCGTTCGGGTTATCCCGGCTTCCGTCGTTGGACTGTCCTTTGCCTGGACGAGGATCGCCAGCTCGTCGGTCAGGACCAGATGATCGAGGATTTCCTTGCAATTATCCTTGCGCCTGGGGTTCATGATGATTTGGCCGGGCTCAAAGGCTCGCAGCAGGCATGCCGAAATGTCCCGCTCCTGATGATAACCGGGATCGGTTCTCGTCAACGTGTCGTGGCGGAAGCCGGTGCCGCCGTGATAGCCGTTCATTTCCGGCGTCATGTCGAGGACGAAAAGATCGCCCGGCGATAGCGCCTCCTTGAACACGGCCTGGATCGTGCGCTCGTCATCCTCGGCCGTGCGCGCACCGAACCAGTCGTTCAACACGGCGTGGATGCTCTTCACCGTTTCAGGATGGTAGCCGAGCAGGCAGATATTCTTGTCGCCAATGAGGCAGCTTCCATTATCCTCCAGAGCCGTTCGATAGCTCATCCACTCGTAATTGTGCTCGTCGAAGAAATAGACGTCGACCTCGTCATATTTCAGGATCTCGATGATGCCCTGCGAGAAGGCATCATCGCCGAACAAGGGCGTGCGAATGGCGAGCGGCTCGTCATCGTCATCGAAAAACGCGGTGATGAGCGAGGTGGTTGTGCCCGAGGACGCGGGCAGCGCCGGCAGGTAGAAGGCGAACAGTCCGTGCATCTGGGCGGCAAGGATCGCTTCCTTCTGCGTTTTCACGACGAGGGAAAGCCGCTCATCATCGCCCAGACGAACAGGCATCAACCCCGCGGCAAACTCGGCAATGTGCGGCATCACTTCGGGGTAGAGGACTGTGAGACGCATGCTATTAGCCAATCGTGTGAGTAACGGGACGGTCTGGCACAGTAGATGGGGGGCGAATGACATTCGAGGATTATCAGCAGGGCGGGCGCGGGCGCTATCTCGCGCTCGTTGACGCAGTGCAAAACATTCTTCGGCATGCGCTCGCCCAGCATGAGATGGTCGCGCACGGGCTGACCGGCCGAGCAAAGGAGTTTGCTTCACTTCGTAAAAAGCTAGGGGATCGCGAAATCGGGCTCGATCAGCCGATGGACGAGATCAAGGATCTGGCAGGATGTCGGGTCGTGTTCCTGACCAATTCCCAGGTCGACGCCTTCAATAACACCCGCGCACTCCACGAGAATTTCGAGGTGCTGAGCGTTAACGTCCATCACCCGGTGCCGGGCACTGATACCGAGACGAAGCTGTTTGACAGCACCAATTACCTGGTCCGGCTGAAGCCGGAGCGGTTGGCGCTCACGGAATATCGCCAATTCGAGGGCCTCAGCGCCGAAATCCAGATTCAAACGCTCCTCAATCATGCCTGGGCCGAGATGGGGCACGACACCATCTACAAGAAGCCCAAGCTCACTCATGTCGGCAAGGCGCGGATGGCAGCGATCGGCGAACGCATGAACAAGGTCATGCAGGATCACCTGATTCCGGCCGGGCATGATTTCGACAAGATCGCGGGCGACTTCGGCCGGCTGCTACGGGCCGATGGCGCTTCGGAAGCGATGATCGCGACGATCGAGTACGCAGACAATAACAACGAACTCGAGGATGCGCTCGAGACCTATACCGATCTCGTCCTGCCACATTTCGACGAGCCCGATGCAGAGTTTTCAGTCCGGCTCGAGGCTCTAATAGATGCGGTCGAGCGATCGCGCGACTATCCGGTCATTCCCATTCGATGGGAGCATGGTGAACTTCCCGGGAAGTCCGGTCACGATGTCGCGTGGCGGGTCGCCCAGTTGATCCGCTCGCACCGCTATTTCGAGCCCGACCGCACCTTCCATGCGCTGGTTCGGCTTTACCAAGGCGCGCGCAAAGAGGATGAGCGACGGCTCTGGATCGAGGCCGGCGAGGAACTCGCAAAGCATAATCTTGCTGTCTGGAAGCAATATGGTCCGGAAGCACAGCAGGTAATCCTGGACGAGCTGGATCGGCTCGACGGCGACGCGATCGTCGAGGCGCGCCCGCTGCTTGTGGCGATGCTGGCGCATGTCCTTTCGGCCGAAGTCGGCGGCGCGACGTGGCGCTCCGACAGCGTGATGATCCACCAGGGTGCAGTTCGGCCGTCGGACGTCCTACGCGCCCTGCGGAACAGGTCGATCGCCGAGCTGGAACAGTGGCTTGATGCCGCGGCCAGCGATGCCGAGCGGCTGCCGATCCTGCAGGCGCTTGGCAAGGCTGACTCCATGCCCATGCAGGGCGGCGATGAGCTCATGCTGATGCTGCTTGAGGACGGCGTTCGCGTCGCGCGCCTCATTCTCGATCGCGCGCCGCACTGGGGACTGGAATTGCGTCGCGGCCGTGAGGTGGACGCGCTCCATACCCATTATCGCTACCATGTCCTGCCGCCGACCCTGGCGGAGAAGCCCGAACTCGTCGAAGCGCAGAGGGCGTTGATCGACGCTTTGCTCGACCTGCGCGATCAGCTCGCCGCCGATCCCGACTTCATGCTCTATAAGACTCTGATCGGGCACGACAGCGTCCATCCCGGGGCCTGGGACGGCGACCATTTCGACTATGAGGCGACAGACGAGTGGCGGCGTGACTGCTACCCAGCAATCATCGCCGAGGTGACAGCTCAAACTGTTCCGGAATGGAAGGCGCGCATCGACCGTTATAGCGATGCCGTCGGCTTCGATGGCGGACATTTCATGCCGATGCGTACCTTCCTTGGCCTTCTGGCCGAACAGAAACCCGAGGTCGGGTTGCTGATGGCAGAGGGTGTCAGCGAGCAGGGCTCCTATTTTCTCTCCGACATTCTCGCTGGGCTTGAGCGCGCGGGGCGCCTGGATGCGGCCCTGGCGTTGATCGATCGCTGGCTTGCGGACGGGCACTACCTTTCGGCGATCGGCGACTATCTCAACCGCAAGCCGGCTCCTGACATAGAGCGGCTGACCGCCTATGTGTCGAAGGCAATCGAGCGGGACGAACAGGTCTCGGTGGTGAGCACGGCAACGATCGCGGCGAAATGGTATCATGGCGCGGCCGATCCGGCTCTAATCGAGCTCGTGCTGATACCGGTCGCCCGCTACGCGTCCGACCATCGGCTGCCCCACTGGATCGGCAGCTTCCACGCGCACGGCTATGGGCAAATTCTCCGGGACCTGACCCCGGAACAAGCCGATGTGCTGCTGACCTCGTTCATCGACATCCCAATGCTCGACTATCGGGCTGTGCGGCTGCTGGTTGATGTCGGGAGCCGGCATCCGCAGCTGATCATAGATTTTTTCGGCACCCGCTTGGGGAGAGAGCGCGGCGAATCCCGCGATCGCTTCGACCCGGTTCCGTTCGAACCGCATGATCTGGCGAAGGTGCTGTCACCCCATGCGGACCTCCTCCTGCCGGCGGTGCGTCAATGGTATGACGAGGAGCCGAGCTTCCACGAATATCGCGGCGGCCGGCTTCTCAAGCACACTTTTCCCAAGCTGACCGATGCGGTCTCGGAACAGCTCACCGACCTCGCCCGGCGAGGCGATGAGCGAGATCTGAAGTTCATCCTCAAGAGCCTCGCACCCTATGAGGGGGACGAACAGCTGTATCCCGTCGCGATGGAGGTGGTCGATCGCCTCGAGCCGGGCGACAAGCTCCTCAACCGAGTCTCGGATATGCTGGGCGCGACCGGTGTCGTGACCGGTGAGTTCGGCTTCGTCGAGGCGCATGCCCGGCGCAAGGAGCTGATCGAGCGTTATCGCGACGATGCAAGGCCGCGCGTGCGGGCTTATGCGAGGGACCGGGCGCGCGAGCTTGCCCAGCATATGGCGTGGGAACAGCGAAGGGCGGCGCGCGACGTGGCCCAACGACGGCGCCACTGGAACGAGGAATGATGTCCAACCAGACGGTCGGCGGTCACAGCACCTCGATCAGCAAACCCTCCTTGCGCATCAGCGAGAGATAGTCGCCGCGGCTCAACGCCCGCCTCGACGTGTGCGGGCATTTGGTCACTTCATGACAGTATTCCAGTCAATCGCGTAACCGGCAGCCGAAAGTTCGCGCGCCAGCTCCTGCTTCCAGCCATTGCTCTCATCCATCATGGTCCAAACCACTCCGGCGAAGTCACTCGGAATATTCACCGTACCGCGTTGGAAAGCGCACACGCGGTCGCGGCCCAGCTTCCCGATAAAGTAGCCCAGTTCAAGAAGCACATTCTGTCTGGCACGTGGTTCTGGGGTATCTCCCTTTTTACAGCCTTCGTCATCCGGGGTCAGCAAAACGACGGCAAAACCCACATCGCTATTGGCCTCCACCTTTTCGATGACGGTGCGGCCGCGATTGGCCTGCTCATGCAGAATGATCGGGGCAAACCCGATTTTTTCCAGATAGCGGGCAACCGTCTCGCGCGCCTCGCCGTCATGCCCGTGGACGATGAACACTTTGGTATTGTGTGACGAAGGGCGCGCCAGTGCTGGGGCAGAGCTGCCGTGGCTCATGACATAGGCTTTATAATCTCGTGCGAAGGGGATGATGACCTGGGATGTAACGGCGCGAACATCGCCGATGATCTTACGGCCAGTGTAATAGTAGGTGTGTCCGAAACTCGCCATGTCGTGCGGCTTTTCCGCGAATCGCTGAATGAGTAGCAGAGTTAGACCTAACACTTTCTCTGGTTCGACCGGCCAGGCCAGCTTGTCACCACCAACCATGCCACCACGCGAATCATTTTCAGCCAAGAAGGCATCGAGGTCCAGCCCATCGGTCAGTTGCACGTTGTAGGGCGCCAAATCCGGGTTCTTCAGCAAATGCGCCAGCGTCTTCAGCGGACGATCGTAACTCTGATATTGGGCGCTCTGAAGATCGAGCACCGCATTATTGATTTGTTCAAACAGATCAGGACTGTGGCTCATTGGTCGCTATCGCCTTCCACACGGGCCTGCGCGGCGCGTTCAATAATTGCGTCACGATAGCGCTCCTTCATCCCTTCCATCATCGGCGCGACAATGGGATTGGAAGCGTAGCCTCCGAGGCGCTCGTCGATCATTGCTTCCATCTGGGCGATAGCCGCCTCGATGCTACCCGGATCGTTGGGATTGAAATTGACGGCTCCCAGTTCGCCGTCGATCGCGGCGATGGCCTTCTGGGCGTCGTTGAGTGTGCGGGTCAGTTTATTGAGACCGGAAATCTTGACCATGGGTACCCCTTAGATGAACCTTTAGCCTATCCTACGCCTATGGCCGGGCGAACGAATATGTCAGAGTGCCCCTGCGACACGGAATCTTGGACGGACTGCTACGGTAAGAAACTCTCGCAAATACCGCGCACAGCACTACATAATTGAACATAGGACGTGGCGGAGTCATCCTGCCCTTATGGAAGGGGCCGATGCTTCTGGTCGAAGCGCCATGTCCTATGTCCTGAAAGTCTGCTGTGGACCGCGACCTTTAAACCTTACGCCGAGACCCGGCGATGCTTGGGCAGGGAAACCGCCTTGCGGCGCTTCTGGTTCTCCTGCTTCATTTCAGTGAACGCTGGCTCCAGTTCTTTCAATCGCTTCACCAGACCGGACAGGTCGTATTCGTTGCTGGTTTTGCCGCGCCCAGGCCGGGTGCGCTCGATACGCTGAACAAGGCCGGCACTTTCCAGCTCGGCTATCTGACGCTGCACCTGCCGCTCGCTCATACCCATGCGCTCAGCCAGCAGCTGCTTTTTCGGCCAAGGCCGTTGCGCGACGTCCCACCAGATGTCGGCCAGATGCATAATTATGTTGAACTGCACCGGGTTAATGCCAAGGCGTGCCTGCGCCTGCATCAGCAGCGATGGTACGATACAGAAACCCAGGTCCATGACCGGCTTGCCGTATTTCTTCTCCGACGCCTTGCGGGTGTCGGCCTTTGGTTTGATCGGCAAGACTTTGGTAGGCTCGATAGATGAGACGATTTTGACCATGTTGCGTTACCTCGTTGAACGCAATATGTGGCGATTTCTGTCTACTTGCAATGGCAGCCGAGTGGACTTCTATGTCCGATCGCGCATGGACATCAGCGTCTGGTCCTGACAGGTCGCCTACGTCCGATGAAATAGGACAGCCGGTTAACCTACACATCGACACAAGGGCATACGAACATAGCACTCTAAGCGGACCGGTCGCGGATGACTGGTCGGTCAATAAAATTCCGGCGCCAAGTAGGTCTAGAATTTGAGTGAACGCCACGAACGGCAGGTTCCGCCTTTCTGCTGCTAGAAGCTGACGATCCGCAATCGGCGCTTCTTGGGCGTAGCCATTCAAGTAGCGGACCGTCCGGACCTGGGTATCGAAAATTTACCCGTGAATGGCAAAGAAGGGTCGATTGACCCTCGACCTTTTCATCAGGACCGGCGATATCGCCTTATGGCGTCCGATCGTAAAACCGTTGAATTCCTTGTCGAGCAGATGGCAGGCGGCAGCACCGTTTCAGCCAAGGCAATGTTTGGCGAGTTTGGCATTTATTGCGATGGGAAAATGGTCGCATTGGTCTGCGACGACCACCTATTCGTAAAGCCCACAGTTGGAGGGCGGGCATTCGCTGCCGGTGCGGAAGAAGCCCCTCCATATCCCGGTGCAAAGCCCTGTCTCCTGATCGACGCGGAAAAATGGGATGACCGTGAGTGGCTTGCCGAGATCGTTCGTATCACATCCCAGGAATTGCCTGCTCCCAAGGTCAGGACCAAGCGCAAATCCGGTTGATGCAACGCCTGGCAGAAGCCCGTGTTCGTTAACCTAATGTCCGCCTTTGGAATCTGGAGGTGGGATCGTTGAATGCCCGGGAAGGGTCGATATCGGAGGGGCGAACGCCGGGTTGTGGGACAAACCGGCCGTTCGCGGCGGTTCAGTCTTTCGGCAGCTTCCGACCCAAAGGCAGTCATAGGCGAGGCACGTTTCCGATCTCGGGAGCGAATATTCTGAACCGGGGTTCTGACACACGCAAACCCTTGGACGACCGTGGTAGGTTCTGCAGTGTCACAACCGACCGGTTGTGACACCAGCTCATCGCTTCCTGCCGAACATTGGGATTTTGTATAGTCGCCCCAAGCTGCCGCCAACATGAGGCTGCTACCGTCGTAGCATGACGCCTATCCGATACCTTTCGATCGCCACATTGCCCCTGCTGGCGGTCCTGACGGGCTGCGGCGGTGATCCGGCTCCCCCGGCTCCCCCGGCGAAAGCGGAGGCGGTCGCTCACGAAAGCGATCTGCTGAAGCTCACCCTCACAACGCAAGCGCAACAGCGTCTCGGCATCCGAACGGTAAGAATTGGCGATGGCTCGGCCGCGCAAGTCCGCGAGACGAGCGGGGAGGTCGTCGTGCCGGCAACCGGCGGGGCCGGTGTGCCAACGGGATCTACGAGCAACCTCGCTCAAATCGGGGTCAGTCAGGTTGCGGCCGAAGGCGAGGTCGCGCGGGCGCAAGCGCAAGTGCGGCTCGCCGTCATTGCCTATAACCGCGCCGACGCCTTGGTGCGCGAGGAGGCGGGCAGCGTGCGAGGGCGCGACGAAGCCGCGGCGGCACTTGCCACCGCGCGGGCAGCACTGGATGCGGCCCGCGCGCAACGCAGGCTGCTCGGTCCCTCGATCGCGTCTATGGGCAATCTCTCGACGCTGTGGGTGCGGGTGCCTGTGTTCGGCACCGACGTGAGCGCCATCGAACGCGGTCGCACCGCTACGGTTCGCCCCCTCGGCGACAATCGCGCCGCTCCGCGCGCTGCGCGCCCGGTCCAGGCCCCACCCTCGGCCAATGCAGTCGCGGGCACCGTCGATCTGTTCTTCGCGCTCGATAATCGGGACCGTGCCTACCGCGTCGGCCAGCGCGTCTCCGTGGCGTTGCCGCTTGGCGGGAGGGCGGATGGACTGTCGGTCCCGACCGCAGCGATCGTCCGCGACATCTATGGCGGCGAATGGGTGTACCGGAAGACTGCGCCCGACACCTATGTCCGGCAGCGGATTGAGGTCGCGAGCGTCGCGGACGGCCGTGCGCTGTTGTCGCGGGGCCTGGAGCGCGGTGCCGAAGTCGTGACGGACGGGGCGGCCGAGCTGTTCGGGACCGAGTTCGGGACGCCGCACTGATGCTCGCCTGGCTGGTCCGTGCCGCGCTGACCCAGCGCGTTCTCGTCCTCGCGCTCGCTGCGCTGCTGGTCGTCCTTGGGCTACGCGCGACCGGCGATGTGCCGCTCGACGTGTTTCCCGAGTTCGCACCGCCTATGGTCGAGATCCAGACCGAAGCGCCTGGTCTTTCGACCGAAGAGGTGGAAAGCCTGATTACCGTACCGATCGAAACGGCGGTCAACGGCGTCCCCGATCTGATGACGCTACGGTCCAAGTCCGTGCTGGGCCTGTCGTCGGTATCGATCCTGTTCGATCGCGGCACCGATGTGATCCGCGCCCGCCAGCTCGTCCAGGAGCGGGTGACACAGGTGCAGGCGCGGTTGCCCGCCGCGGCGCGTCCCCCGGTGATGCTGCCGCCACTGTCGTCAACCAGTCGGGCGATGAAGATCGGCATATCGTCGGCAAAGCTCGATCAGATGCAGCTCTCCGAACTGGCGCGATGGACGATCCGGCCGCGCCTGATGGCGGTGCCGGGCGTCGCAAACGTCGCAATCTGGGGTCTGCGCGACCGCCAATTGCAGGTTTTGGTCGATCCCGACCGGCTGCGCGCGGCCGGCGTGACGCTCGCCGAACTGCGCACCGCGGCCGGCGATGCGGTGCTGGTCGGTGGGGGCGGCTTTGTCGATACGGCAACCCAGCGGCTCGCCGTGCAGCAGACGAGCGCGATCCAGTCCTCGGCCGATCTTGCACATGCGGTCATCAAGCAGAGCGGCGAAGCGGCGGTCCGCATCGGCGACGTCGCCCGCGTGGTCGACGGCTTCGCCGCGCCGATCGGCAATGCGATCATCGACGACGGGCCCGGCCTGATGCTGATCGTCGAGAAGCAACCGACCGGCAACACCCTCCAGCTTACCCGTGACGTGGAGGCCGCGATCGGTGAGCTGAAGCCGGGCCTGCGCGACGTGAAGGTCGATACGACGATCTTCCGCCCTGCGACCTTCATCGAACGCTCGATCGACAATCTGACGCGCGCGCTCGCGATCGGCTGCCTGCTCGTGGCCGTGGTGCTGTTCATCTTTACCCGCGATTGGCGGCAGGCGACTATCAGCCTGGTCGCCATCCCGCTGTCGCTGCTCGGCGCGGGGCTGGTGTTGCTATGGAGCGGTGCCACCATCAACACGATGGTGATCGCGGGGCTGGTCATCGCGCTCGGCGAAGTGGTCGACGATGCTATCATCGACGTGGAGAACATCGCGCGCCGACTGAGGCTCAATCGCGAGGCGGGCAACCCGCGCTCCAACTTCGACGTGGTGCTGTCCGCCTCGCTGGAAGTGCGATCGGCGGTGGTGTTCGCGTCGCTGATCGTGATGCTGGTGTTCCTGCCGATCTTCTTCCTGGGCGGGGTGGCGGGCACGTTCTTCCAACCGCTCGCCATCGCCTATGTGCTGGCGATCGCCGCGTCGCTGCTAGTCGCGCTGGTGGTGACGCCGGCGATGTGCCTGTTCCTGCTGCCGAACGCGCCCCTCAAGGCAGAGCGTGACACGCGGCTCGTCGGGGCGCTGAAACGCCGCTACGCCGGGGTGCTGCCGCGGATGGTGGCGCGACCGGCGCTGGCGATGGGGATCGTCGCGGGCGGCCTGCTGCTGGCAGGCGTCGGCTACGCCGGGTTCAAGGACCAATTCCTGCCCGATTTCCGCGAAACCGACTTCCTGATGCACTTCGTCGAGAAGCCCGGCACGTCGATCGAGGCGATGGACCGGATCACGATCCGTGCCTCCAAGGAGCTGCGCGCGATTCCTGGCGTGCGCAACTTCGGCGCACATATCGGCCGTGCGGAGGCCGCAGATGAAGTGGTCGGCCCGAACTTCACCGAGCTGTGGATCAGCCTGGACGAGAATGTCGATTATGATGCCAGCGTCGCGCGCATCAAGGAAGTGATCGACGGCTATCCCGGCCTCTACCGCGACGTGCTCACCTATCTGCGCGAGCGCATCAAGGAAGTACTGAGCGGCGCAGGCGCGACGGTGGTCGTCCGCATCTTCGGTCCCGATCAGATCGAGCTTCGTGCCGCGGCCGAACGTATCCGCGCCAAAGTGGCGGCGATCGACGGGGTTGCCGATCTCAAAGTCGAGCAACAGGTTCTGGTGCCGCAAATCCAGGTTCGTCCCCGGCCTGGCGATCTCGCCACGCTGGGCCTCACCGCGGGCGAAGTACGGCGACAAGCGCAAACCTTGGTCGCCGGGCAGAAGGTCGGCGAAATCTACCGCGACCAAAAAGCGTTCGACGTGGCGCTGTGGGGCGAACCTAAGGTGCGCGGCGATGTCCATGCGCTTGCCGACATGATGATCCAGACGCCCGCGGGCGCGCCGGTACGGTTGCGCGACGTGGCCGATATTCGCATCATGCCTGCCCCGAACGAGATCAAGCGCGAGAACGGTGAGCGCCGGATCGACGTCACGCTCAATGTCGCCGGTGCGGACCTCGGCACGGTCGCGCGCGCTGTCGAAACGGCTGTGGGTCAGATGCCGTTCGCGACCGGATACCATCCCCAGGTGCTGGGCGAATACGCGGCGCTGCGTGATTCACGCCAGCGGCTCTGGACGACGGGGCTGCTCTGCCTGCTCGGCGTCCTGCTGCTGGTCTGGCTGGAGTTCCGCTCGGCGCGGATCACCGCGCTGGTAGCGACCAGCCTGCCGTTCGCGCTGGTCGGCGGGGTAGTCGGCGTGGCGCTGACGGGCGGCGTGCTGTCGCTCGGCTCGCTGGTCGGGTTCGTGACGGTCATCGGCATTTCGGCGCGCAACGGCATCATGCTGCTGTCGCACTACGATCATCTCCGCCGGTTCGAGGGCGAGGACTTCGGCCCGCGTCTGATCCTGCGCGGCGCGGAGGAACGACTGGTGCCGATCCTGATGACCGCGGCGTGCGCCGGTCTGGCGCTGCTGCCGCTGATCGTCGCCGGCAACGCGCCGGGCCATGAAATCGAGCATCCGATGGCGATCGTCATCCTGGGCGGACTTGTCTCCTCGACCGTGCTCAACCTGTTCCTGATGCCCGCGCTATACGCGCGCTTCGGACGGGAGAAGCCCGCGCCCGATGCCCCACTTGCCGGAGTTCCCGCATGATCCGCCGGTTTGCTCCGATCGCCGCGCTCGCGGTCGCGGGGTGCATGTCTGCGCCTCTGCCCCCGCCGACGATCCCACCCGCGTCCGCCACAGGTGCTTTCGCAAACCTTCCGACCGCGGCGATCGGCCCGGTCCCGAATGACTGGTGGCGGCTGTACGACGATCCGGCGCTTGATCGACTGGTCCAGGCAAGCCTCGCCGCCAATGCCGATCTGCGCGTCGCCTATGCCAATCTCGACGGCGCGCGCGCGGCACTGCGGCAGGCGCGCGCCGCGCGGCTGCCGCAAACCACGATCGAAAGCGCGGGCACGATCGACAACAGCGCGACGCAGCCAAGCGCGTCATCGAACGTGCCGACCACCGACTACGATCTCGCCCTGACCGCAAGTTGGGACATCGACCTGTTCGGCCGCCTGCGCTCGGCCGCGCTGGCGGCGGGGGCCGATGCTGACGCTCAGGCTGCGGCGCTGGACTCCCTGCGCGTCGCGGTCGTGGCGGATACGGTGCTCGCCTATGTCGATCTGTGCGGTGCGACCCGTGCGGCGAATGTCTCGCGCGAGATTGTCGCGGTTCAGGAACGCTCGGTTGGCGTGGTACGTGACCAGCTTGCCGCTGGCGAGGTATCGCCGCTCGAAGTCGCGCAGGCCGCCAGCCTGCTGGAATCCACCCGCGCCACGCTGGCCCCGTTCGAGGCGGCGCGCGCGAATGCCCTGTACCGGATCGCAACCTTGCAGGGCCGCCCCCCCGCTGAAGCGCGCGGGTTCGACATCGCCTGCAATGCGCCCCCGAAGCTCCGCGCGGCGGTGCCCGTGGGCGAAGGACAGGCGCTACTGCTGCGTCGCCCCGATATTCGCGAAGCCGAACGCCGCCTCGCCGCTGCCGCGGCGCGGATCGGGGTCGCCCATGCCGATCTCTACCCGCGCGTGAACCTGGGTGGTGCAGTCGGGCTGTTGACGGGTGGCTTCGTCGCGACGGCTTCACCGCTGATAAGCTGGGCCTTCCCCAATCAGGCCCCAGCGCGAGCACGACTGGAACAGGCCCGCGCAACAGAACGCGCGGCGCTCGCCGGCTGGGATGTGGCGGTATTGCGGGCATTGCGCGAAGTCGAAACCGCGCTCGCCGTCTATGATGGCGAGGTGCGCCGCAATCGTGCGCTCGATGCCGCGCGGATCCAATCTACGCTTTACGCCCGCCGTGCAGCCGCCCGTGTTCGGCTTGGGGATGCCGCCTCGCTGATCCAGTTCGATGCCGAGCGGGCGCGGGCGCAAGCCGCGCTCGCCCAAACACAGTCCGATCTCACCGTGGCGCAATCCCAGGTCGCGCTATTCCGGGCGCTGGGTGGGGGATGGCAGACGAACGGTCCGGCGGGCTAGAAGGGCAGCCATGCGAATCCTGATCGTAGAAGATGATAACGAGACGAACCGCTTCGTGGCCCGCGGGCTTGCGGAATTGGGACATCACGTCGTCACCAGCACCGATGGTCGCGACGGGCTGTTTCAGGCGACTGGGGACCAATTCGACGCGCTGATCGTCGATCGGATGCTGCCTGGGCTGGATGGACTGTCACTTATCAAGGCGCTGCGTGCGGCGGGCAACATGACACCGGCCCTCATGCTCACCGCCGTGGGTGGCATCGCTGATCGCGTCGAAGGACTGGAAGGCGGTGCCGACGATTATCTGGTCAAGCCGTTCGCCTTTTCCGAGCTTGCCGCGCGTGTTCATGCGCTCGGGCGGCGTCCGGCTGCCCAGACCGAGGCGAGCGTGCTTGTAATTGGTGGGATCGAACTGGATCTTCATCGACGCTTCGTTACCCGCGACGGCCGTAGGATCGTGCTGCAACCGCGCGAGTTCGCGTTGCTCGCCGAGCTGATGCGCAATCCTCGCCGGGTCATGACGCGAACGATGCTGCTGGAGCGGGTCTGGGATTTCGATTTCGACCCCAAGACGAACATCGTCGAGACGCACTTAAGCCGCCTGCGCTCCAAGCTCAACGCCGGGTTCGACGATGATGCGATCGAGACCGTGCGCGGTGCTGGCTACATGATCCGCGGCGCGTGATGACCCGCCCGTGGCGATCCACCTTCGGGCTTGTCGCCCTCGTCGCGTCCCTCTTCGCGCTGGGGACGCTTATCATCGGGGTCGTCGCCTATGAGGTGACGCATGAAGCGCTCGAGATCCAGCTCGATCACCGGGTCGCGATCGAAACCCGCGCGCTGATCGACGAAGGCGACGACGGTCCTACGGGCGTTGCGATGGCAATCCGTCGGCGCGAGGCGGCGCGAAGCACCGCCAGTCTGGAATACCTGCTGGTCGACCCAGTGGGTCGCCGTGTCGCGGGGTCGCTCGACGCGACCGCCCCTACCTTGCCGGGTTATCTGGAATTTCTGCATTACCGGCGGGACGGCGAACACAGGATCGCACAGGCCCTGACCACCCGATTGCCTGACAACAGCCGGTTGGTCGTCGCGGCCGATCGCGAAGTGATTGACGAGATGGATGCGACGCTGCTCAAGCTGTTCGCGGGCGCATTCGGCGTCATGCTGCTGCTCGGTATCGGCGGGGCCTGGCTGGTGGGTGCGGTGACGCGCGCGCGCCTAGCGCACATCGACCGCACCGCCCTCGCGATCATCGATGGCGATCTGGCGCGACGTATGCCGCTCACCGGCGCGGGTGACGAATTCGATCGCGTGTCGGCGACGCTCAACCGGATGCTCGACCGGATCGGCGGACTGATGGACAACCTGCGCCAGGTGTCGAGCGACGTAGCCCACGACCTGCGCACCCCGCTGACCCGCCTGCATAACCGGCTCGATGAAGCGCTATCGGCACGGGACGTGGACGAGAAACGCCAAGCGATCGAGGCCGCTGCCGCACAATCACGCGAACTGCTCGATATTTTCGGAGCATTGCTGCGCATTGCGGAGGTGGAAGCATTGTCACCTCGCACCCATTTTCAGGATGTGGCGCTGGATCAACTGGTTGAGGAACTGGTCGACACCTACCGCCCCGATATGGAAGCAAGCGGCCATCTGCTCGTCACAGCGATAGCCCCCGCGATATGGACGATGGGCGATCGACGGCTGCTGCAACAGCTTGTCACCAATCTCCTCGACAACGCGCTTCGCCACACCCCCCCTGGGACGACGGTTCGCGTCGAGCTGGAGCGTGATGACGCCATTGCTCGCTTAACGGTCGCCGATGATGGACACGGTGTAGCATCCGAAGATGCGTCCCGGCTGTTCCAGCGGTTCGCGCGCGCGGAACGTAGCCGATCGTCGGAAGGTCATGGCCTGGGGCTGGCACTAGTCGCTGCGGTCGCGACCGCGCACCGGGGCACGGTTTCGCTGCTCGCGCCGCCCGGATTTGGGGTTGTCGTCGAACTACCAGTTGGGAAAAAATGATGACGATCGGCGACAGGCGCGAACTCCTGAGCAAGGTGCCGGCGATCACGCTGGGCTTCTGGATCATCAAGATTCTGGCGACGACGCTCGGCGAAACCGCTGGCGATACCGTCAGCATGTCGATGAACCTGGGCTATCTTGTCGGCACCGCGATCTTCCTGACGGCGTTGATTGCGCTGGTCTGGTGGCAGGTAGCGGCGACGCGCTTCCACCCGTTCCTCTATTGGGGGACGATCATCGCATCGACCACCGCGGGAACGACGATGGCGGATTTCGCCACACGGTCGTTGGGCATCGGTTATCCCGGAGGTTCGACCCTGCTGTTCGTATGCGTGCTGGCGTCCCTGTTCGCCTGGTATCGCACCCTGGGCTCGATCTCGGTCGATACCGTGCGGGAACCCAAGGCGGAGCTGTTCTACTGGCTCACCATCACCTTTTCGCAGACGCTCGGCACGGCGCTCGGCGACTGGACAGCGGATACCGGGGGCCTCGGCTATCTGGGCGCAGCAGCGATCTTCGGCGCGATGCTGGCGATACTCGCTGGCCTCTACTTCTGGACGAAGGCAAGCCGGATATTCCTGTTCTGGGCAGCGTTCATCCTGACCCGGCCGCTCGGCGCGGCCGTAGGCGATTTCCTCGACAAGCCGATCGCAAAGGGCGGGCTCGATTTCAGCCGTCCGCTTGCTTCGGCAGTGCTCGCGGCGGCCATCCTGGCCCTTATCCTGATCCTGCCACAACGCGCAGGCCAACATCCTGGTGAGAACGGGTCCGGGTAAATTGAACCGGTTTCTCGCCACGACACCCGACCATTGAAAGACTGCCTGTGTTCGATCGCCTAATCGAGTTCCTTAACGAAGCCGGCTACCTTGGAATTGCCGCGCTGATGTTTCTTGAAAATGTGTTTCCGCCAATCCCCTCCGAAATCATTATGCCCGCTGCCGGTTTTGGCGCGGGGCAAGGGCGATTGAATCTGTTCGGCGTGATCATGGCCGGCGCGGGCGGCTCGGTCGCGGGCGCGCTGTTCTGGTACTATGTTGGAAAGTGGATTGATGCCGATCGGCTGCGGCGCTGGGCCGAACGGCACGGGCGCTGGCTGACGCTTGCACCACGGGATATCGACCGCGTAGACCGCTGGTTCGATCGACATTCCGGTAAAGCCGTGTTGCTCGGTCGGCTCGTCCCGGCGCTGCGAACGCTGATCTCGGTACCAGCAGGCGTGTTCGGTATGAGTCTACCGCGTTTTCTGCTGTTCACGACGCTTGGGACCGCGCTCTGGACGACACTGTTAGCAGTGGCCGGCTACCTTCTTGAAGGGCAATACCGGATCGTTGCCGCCTACCTGAATCCGATTACCAACATCATCGTCGGGCTGGTGGTCGCCGCATATCTTTATCGTGTGGCGACGTGGCGTGCCACCTAAAGTCAAAACCGAACGGTTGTGACACCGAGAAACGGCGGCTTTCGACCGTTCCGATCTTGGAAGCTGTCTGGCAGGAAAGTCCCAAGGTCCGGCCATTCCACCGGCCATGAAGGACCGTGCGCCGATTGTCGCTCTTAGCCGAAGGACGGCTCCTGTCCGATCCGGACACTCGCTACAACCTTGGTGAACGACTTGGCTTGGTCGACTCCCGCCGGATAAGCAGGAGACAGACTGCACCCGCTTATCGATTCCGGCATCGCAGACCCCCTGTGCAGTGAGGGGGCGGAATTCCGGGGGACAGCATAAAAGCGCGGTCCAATTTTGATTTCGTCTTCAGATTGGCAAGCATGGTCAAATCTGTAGACTGACCCCAAAGCTCATCTCTGGAGACTCCAAATGCCTCGCGTAGCGCTTTATGCCCGCTATTCCGACGATAAGCAGAGCCCTGCATCCATCGACGACCAGTTTTTGATATGCCGTGAACAGGCTGCGCGCGAAGGCTGGCGGATTGTCGCCAATTATAAGGATGCAGCGATCTCCGGCGCGAGCGTCATACTGCGTCCCGGCATCCAGTCACTTTTGCACGACGCGCAGATGGGGCGCTTCGACATTCTGCTGGCCGAGGCGTTGGATCGGGTGTCGCGCGACCAGGCCGACGTCGCCACGCTCTACAAGAATCTCCAGTTTGCCGGCGTGAAGATAGTCACCCTGGCCGAGGGTGAAGTTTCCGAATTGCATGTCGGCCTCAAGGGCACGATGAACGCCCTGTTCCTGAAGGATCTTGCGAAGAAGACCCATCGGGGTCTGCGCGGCCGCGTCGAGAAGGGCAAATCGGGGGGCGGGCTTTGCTTTGGCTACGACGTCGTGCGGCGTTTCAGCAGCGAGGGCGAACCGGTCCACGGTGAACGCAGCATCAATGCCGCCGAAGCTGAAGTCATTCGCCAGGTTTTCCGACAGTTCGCCAACGGGCTCAGCCCCCATGCAATTGCCTGCCGTCTGAATGACTCCGGGATTTCAGCCCCAACGGGCAAGCTGTGGACATCAACCACGATCCGCGGCCACGCCAAGCGCGGCACAGGCCTCCTCAACAATGAGCTGTATATCGGCAAACTTGTCTGGAACCGGCTGCGCTATTTGAAAAACCCGCAAACCGGCAAGCGGGTTTCCCGCATCAATCCCAAATCCGAATGGATAGTGACCGAGGTTCCTGACCTGCGGATCGTGGATGAAGACCTCTGGCAGGCTGTGAAGGCAAGGCAGGAGAATATCGCGATCCAATATGCCGACGGCATTGCGGCAACTCGCTCTGCTCAGACAGCCCTTAATCGAACGCATCGCCCAAAAAGTCTTCTCTCCGGCCTGGTCTACTGCGGCTGCTGCGGAGGTTCTTATTCCCTTCGCGGGCGGGGGCGGTTTGCCTGTTCGAACCATGGTGATACGAAAAGCTGCGCGAACGGGCATAGCATCACGCGCGAAAAGCTGGAAGCGCGCGTCCTTGATGGTCTGCGCGATCGCATGATGACCCCGGAGGTCGTAGCAGAGGCCATTCGGACCTATGTCGAGGAGAGCAACCGGATCAACCACCAGCGCCGCGCGTCAGAAAGTGCCGATCGAACCGACCTGCAGAAAGTCCTCAAGGCGATCAAGGGCCTCGTGACACTCGCGAAGGAAGGCAAGGGCACACGCGCGCTTGTCGATGAGCTTTTGGAGCTGGAAGCCCAGGAGGATGCGATCCGCGCTCGTTTGGCTGCGGCCCCTGCCGACGTGCCTGACATCCATCCCAACATCTCCGAGATTTATCGGCGCAAAGTCGAGCGATTGACGCACGCACTATCGCAGCCGGAGGAGCGGCAGGAAGCCGCCGATGCGTTGCGGGCGCTGATCGAGCGGATCGAGCTTACGCCCGGCGCGAAGCGCGGTGAGGTCAACGCCATGCTCTACGGCGAGTTTGGCAGGATCCTGGAGTGGATCGAGCAGTGTCGATTGGCCGAGAATGCACAAAGCCCCGGCGCTTTCGCGTCGGGGCTTTGTGGAATGTCGGTTTCGGTGGTTGCGGGAGTAGGATTTGAACCTACGACCTTCAGGTTATGAGCCTGACGAGCTACCGGGCTGCTCCATCCCGCGTCAATGTTTGTTTGGCCTCAAGCGCCAGCGGGAACATGCGTTCCCTTGGCTTTCCTCGCATAAGCTCGGGCGGCCGTTCGGCCTTGCGGGCCTACGGCCCGTTGGTACGAGCCGCGACGTTGTGAATGGGTTTTTGTGTCCGATATATGCGCGAGCTTCAATGCCTGGCGACGCCCTACTCTTCCAGTGCTTGAGCAATAGTACCATCGGCGCAGACTGGTTTCACGGCCGAGTTCGG
>NZ_JABBFV010000026.1 GCF_012927105.1 Sphingobium psychrophilum
CCGGCCCAATATCTCCACTGCCGTCCCTCGCTCTGGCTCAGGACGTCCATATCGACGTCCTTATGGACGTCCCTTACGCGCTCACGTCACAGCAAGGCAGGCGGCCTCAACCGGTCGGTTACGGATATTGGTAACCGACCGGTTGAGCTGATCCGTGTTCTTGCATGAAGAGAGCAGATGGTGCGATCGATCGATCCGAGGCGTGTGACACTCCGTATGTTCCAGTGGCCGTAACAGGCCGCTGCTATGTTTGGAACACACACACCGCGAAAACGATCTTGGCCAGCGACCATGGGCGGTCGCACCCAAAGGCCGGACATATGGAAGCAAAAGATCCAATCAAATCACTCGCTCAGCCCTTGCAAGAGGAAGCCGTCCACATATGGAATTGGCGCGCAACAGTACCAAATCCGCAGGAATTCTAAGCTGCACTCGCTGGCTTCGCCGCATGGCGCTCGACCACTGGGTCCAGTACGCCTGCCAAGGGGATGCGTGGTAGATCGTGTAGAACACGGTGATCGTTCCAGATTTTGGATAGTAATTGCACAAGGCCAAACGGTTCTACAGCCTTGGAGACAGTTTCGGGCGTTATGCTTCCGTCCTTCATCTTACTGTAGATTTCGACGATGCGGCGGGCCTGCTCCTCGATTTGATCGGGCCCGTCCTTAATTAGATAGCCTGTGACACCGTCGTAAATTACGTCCTCAAGTTGGGGCAGGTGGCGCGCGACTTCCGGCCGACCCGACGACAGCGTTTCCATTACAATACATGGCATTCCCTCGAAATCCGAGGTGAGTAAGCCGATATGCATCTCTTCAAGCAGCTTACCGATCTGTTCGCTGGTCAACACCCCTTCCCTGATTACGAGATGCTCGACCGCGGAGAATTCAGGCCATACGGTCATGTCCCAATCGCCGACATAATGGAAGCGAACCTTGCCACCGGTCTGCCGATCGAGCGCGGCTATTACCGAGAACATGAAGTCCGGCCGTTTGAACTTATCGAGGCGTCCAGCATACATTAAATGGATCGTATCGTCCTCATCAAATTGGTACGGCGTCGGCTTGAATATTTTTGGATTGGCCCAAGTTGTTAATACATCAAACTTGTTGATGAAGCGTTTGTACTTGGTCTTAAACATTTCGGTCATTGGAGTGGAGACGCCGTACATTTTCACCGACGTTGCCGCCGCAAGATATTCGTTCATGTCCCGTATCCACCAATATTTTCCGAGAACACTAGACATCTTCTGGTCCTTTCGGCCCCAGATATGCATCATCGTGATGACCGGCACGCCCATTGCCTTGAAAATTGGGGCGTATTCAACGCGGCGGATTTCGACAGTGTAATTGCCTTCCTTTAGTATCTTTTTAATTTTGCCGAAATTTTGGATGATCAGCTTTGCGAACTTGAACGTGTCGGAATTGCCGATTCCCTTATAAGTCGGGGTCACTTCGGTAAGGTGGAACAGCGGCAAGAACTTGAACTTGCGATCGCGGAATTTCACCTCAGAAATCTCGCCGAGCGGAAGTTCGCCCGATTCATCACCACCGACGACCAGAAGGTCCATGTCTTCAGGATGATATTCTATGTAGTCGCGCATGTAGGTTTGAATGCCGCCGACTTTCTTTCCGCGCACGTCGGAACTATTAAATAGAGCGACGCTGTAGCGCGGATTGGCGGGTAGATTGCTCATATTGTTCATCGTATCGCTCCTTAGAGGCCCCGATTGACTTTGCTAGTGTTGATGCTGAGTGCCGTTCCGCGCAGCAGCCTATCGGCGAGTCGAAGACCAAGCATTATGCCAGTCATAGTGGGGTTGGCCTGGCCGGACGTCGGTAATACCGCAGTGCTGGCAACCGCTAGATTAGCACAATCGAAAGTGAACAAATCGCGATCTACTACGGCCTCGTGGGAGTTCGTACCCATGCGCGCAATACCGATCTGGTGTGCGCCGTGGCGGGCTTGGGCGAGCACTGTGGCTGCCCGCTCTGTAGGCGGGCACGTATAGTCGAGCCGCGCGATCTTGGCCTTAGCAAGCCATTGTTCTAACAGCACGTGTGTGCGTACCACAGAATTTGCATCCTCGGGCAGGAACCGTAAGTCGATCGATAGGCGAGGCAAGCCAAGTCGATCGCAATCGCTCGTCAGTTGTACGCGGCTATCCGGGTTGGGCAGTTGCTCGCTGTGATAGGACAGGCCGTAGCGGCCACTGGGATTGCGGACGAAGATGCCAGGCATCCGTGTTTTCTTGTCATAACGCTTGCGCAAAAAATCGACGCCGAAAAGCACAGCCGACGGCGCGCCGCGCACCAGGTTAAGCGCGTGGTGCCACAAGGGAGAATCCTCTGGGGTCAAGTTTGCCAGGCGCAGCTTCTCAGCGATCAAAAGCCGTGCAACCGGCCCCAAGCGCATCACCATCCAAATCATCGACAGGATTGCGCTGTCATGCTCAGCATGGCCAATCTGCGGTACTACTGGCCAGAAGGCACAGTTGAGTAACTTGTGTTCACACTGAGTTGCGCCCGAGGGAGCGATGCGGCGGCGGACATAAGAGCCGTGGCTATCGACGCGGAAATCGAAGTTCTTAGCGACAGCGGGCTCGTTGAAAACGATCCGGCTGATCTCACCTACTACATGACCCATGTAGTAGCGGCCGAGCGGGCCATCCATTCCGCCAAAACGAGCTGGTGCTTCTCGCTGGGCGGCGAGTAGCAGGCGCGTGGTCTCCAGCCCGCCTGCTGCCAACACGACCATTTTCACAGGTAGTCGTGTTGTCGCTCCGCTGCGTGAATCGGCGAGTTTGAGCGCAGCGAGACGCCCGTCTTCGGCAAATTCGGTGCCTGTGACCGTGACGTGAGTGCGGACGATCAAATTGGGGCTGTCGGCGATCGCCGCGGCGTGGATGTGCTGTGCGGCTTGGATATTGCCCCAGCGTTCCAGCGGAGTCGCATCAAAACTGCCGTCGCGCGCCGACAGTTCGATGGGAGCTGGCTCAGAATAAACTGGAGCGCCCGATGCGGTGGCTGCGACGGCGTCAGCGAAATAGGGAGAGATGTCGTCATACTCGATCGGCCAGGTCGCACCGATCCAAGAGCGATGCTCGAAATCTATCGGATCATATGGCAGAACCCGCGCACCCCACAGATTGGAGGTCCCTCCCATTTGGCGAGAGGTGGCGACCATCATGTCGTCATGGCGAAACGGCTCGACTATATCGGCGGCAGCGAGCGCCTGAACCTTGGAATCAGCCGATGTGCCACCAGACTCGAGCAGCAGTACACGCTCCCCTCCGGCCGCCAATCGCGTCGCAAGTGCAAGTCCGATTGGTCCTGCGCCCACCACGCATACATGGTTCCCCAAGCACTCAATACCGTCGAGACCGTCTGCAATCATCTGGTATAATGCCCCCAGCAGCTAATGCCTTGTAAACAAGACCTCGCTCCATAGTTTTGCTGCATTGCGGAAAAGCTACTGGCAGTCAACATTAAATACTTTGGAAATCATGTCGCGTAGAGCAGTGGGCAGGTCAGGAGAGCCCATCGAAGATTCCCGTCCGGCATAGCTTGGGGGCAAGTATGCGACCGATCACTGGCCGCGGGTGGCAGCCATAGTTACCTCCTCCAATTGGCGAGACTCCCAGTCGCCGCGGCGCATCGCATACCACAAGGTGGCACCGAGCGGTAGGCTCCACTGCAAGGTGAAGAAGCTAATTGGCACCGGCTGGAGTTCAAATGCGAGGATGAAACATGCCATCATAAACATTTCGGGTGCGCGCGGATGCGTGCTTTGCAGGCCCAAGATGAAAAGCCTCCGGATCAGGTAAATGGTAGCGATCACCGTAGCGATCAGGCCGATAATGCCGTACTGATACAGTGCGCCGAACATGCCCATATCTGCGAGCAGGAACGCTTGGTCGATGACACTTGATTGGATGTTTGGCTGATTAGGGCTAACAGACATTACGCCGATACCGAGCCCCATAGTGCGCTCAAAATGACCCATCCAGTAGGCTGCCGATTGAAGGCGAATTTCGACATTATAATCTTCAATGTAATCGGAGATGCCAAGGGCGAAGATTGGCGCGAGGTAACGATCAAAAACGTAGATACTGGCTGGTACCGCTATGATGATTAGCCCGCCGACCATCACTACTCGCCTTACCGCACCGGCCCTTGAAAAAAGCACGTAAAACAGAACTGCAATCGCCACTGCAGCGAGCGCCATGCGGCTTTCGAAGACCTGAACTATGGTGAAGCCCATTACACCGAGCGCGAAAAACAGCCATATGTTGCCGAGGAGCGACTTGCCTTTTGAAAGGCTGACGATTGTCAACAACAACGCCATGACGCATTCGTTCTTCAAAAAGATGATACGACGCGATTCGTTCATATCAGTAAAGGCCGACATCCTCCGCAATTCGTCGAGCTGGGGAAGATGTAAAAATTGATCTATTATGATTACTCCTGTGGCGATCAAGCCGGTCAGCATGATGCCTAGGACGATGTCCTCTAGGGTCGCCCCGATCCCCCACCAGAGATAATATGTAAGCAGCGGAACGACCATGTACATGGCTGGAACCCAATTTTCATAACCGTAACCATAGACATATCTATTCGAGATAAAGGACACGAGCAGGAACCAGGCGAACAGTCCGATCGGGAAGAAATCAGTGAGGCGGCTCAGCTGGAATGTGCGCGGCATAAAAGCGAGGAAAAGCAATGGGGCCACCAGCGTAATCCCTGCCGCAGTGAATTTGCCGGTCGATGAAGGTAACCCGGCAAGTAGCGTTGCGACCCCTGAAAACAGCATAAATATCAATGCGATGAATATTATGCGGCCCCAGTTTGACTTGATTGGAACGGCCGAGCGGACGAAATGGTTACCACGAAGTCGAGCGGTAGTTCGCATAACAGCCCTTTCAAGCAACGCGAGAAAAACGGGCCAGCAGGCCTGGGGGCTGTCGCTGGATGCGCGTATTAACACCTTAAAGCCGAGGATCAAGTACCTTTAGGACTGCTTGGACCTCGGATCGTCGACAGAAGTACTGAGCTGATGGAGCGTCCCACAACGTGAACTGAACCGCGTCGGGTCTGCCGGAGGCGTTGGGTTGTGAGTCACGCTGCCATATCGATATTGTTTGCGTCAGCATAATATTGATCTTCGGCTTCGGCAGGCGGGATCTTGCCGATGGGCTCCAGCAGCAGACGATGGTTGAACCAATCGACCCATTCGAGGGTCGCGTATTCCACGGCTTCGAACGATCGCCATGGACCACGGCGGTGGATGACCTCGGCCTTGTAGAGGCCGTTGATCGTCTCGGCTAAAGCGTTGTCATAGCTGTCGCCGACGCTGCCAACCGACGGTTCGATCCCGGCTTCAGCGAGGCGCTCGGTGTACTTGATGGACACGTATTGCGACCCGCGATCGCTATGATAGATGAGGCCGCCCCGATGGGTCGGCCGACGATCGTGGAGGGCTTGTTCCAGAGCGTCGAGGACGAAGCTGGCATGGGCCGTCCTGCTGGCCGGCCAGCCCACGATCCGTCTGGCGTAGGTGTCGATGACGAAGGCAACGTAGACGAAGCCTGCCCAGGTAGCGACGTAGGTGAAGTCCGACACCCATAGGATGTTCGGCGCTGGCGCGTAAAACTGACGGTTGACGTGATCGAGCAGGCACGGTGCCGCCTTGTCGCTGATCGTGGTGCGCACTGGCTTGCCCCGGATTACTTCTGCCGACCCCATCTCGCGCATCAGCCGAGCGACCGTACAGCGGGCGATCGGAAAACCTTCCCGCATCATCTGCCGCCATACCTTGCGCACGCCATAGACCGCGAAGTTCTCGGAGAATACGCGCGCGATCTCTGGCTTGAGGACCACATCCTGCTGCGCCCGCGCGGATAGGCGTGCCGGATCCTGTCGCTGCGCGACGCGCTCGTGGTAAGTAGATGGGGCGATCGGCAAGACGCGGCAGATCGGCTCGACCCCATAGGCATCGCGGTGATCGTCGATAAACGCGATCATCGCCGGAACGGGCGGTCGAGCTCCGCCTGCGCAAAATATGCGGACGCATTGCGCAGAATCTCGTTGGCCTGCCCCAGCTCTCGGACCTCGCGTTCTAGCGCCTTCACCTTGTCGGCAACTTCGGTCGGGACACCGGCGCGCTTGCCGCTGTTCACCTCCGCCTTCTTCACCCACTCATGGAGCGTCTGTGGAACGTAGCCGATCTTCTCCGCGATCGACACCACCGCTGCCCATCGGGAGGGATGATCCTGCTCGTGGTCGAAAACCATCCGTACCGCGCGCTCGCGAACTTCCGGCGCAAATTTGTTCGTTGTCTTGGTCATACAGGCTCCACCTACTCAGGAGTTAGAGCCTCCGGCAAACCCGGAGCGGTTCAATTCGCCATGGGATGGCCTCGTGATCAGGGGTTGGTCTCAACAACCAAACCTTCTCATCAGGAGGCCATTCCAGCCAATACTTCGGCATCTCCTGCGTCAGCGAGCTTGTTCAATCAGCCGCACGAGTCAGCACTCAATCTTGTTGGCATAACTACACCTGTCCGTCCCAAGTATGCTGTAATAATTTTCTGAGCTCACGCCGAAGAGCCTATTCTGCGACTGATCAAAACCATTTCCCATGAAAGAGCGTGAGTGATGATCAATTCAATGTCATCATACTGCGGTATCCAAGGGAATGCATTACGGATGGCGCGATTGTCCGAAATCAGCGCGGCAGGATCGCCCGCCCGGCGCGGGGCCATGATGCGCTGGATGGGATTGTTGGTGGCTCGGTCCACAGCATCGAGGACGTCCAGCACCGAAAAGCCTCGGCCATAGCCGCAATTAAGCAGATGATTGCGATCCGGCTCCGCCATCAGCGCTTCGAGCGCCAGCACATGGGCGGCGGCAAGGTCGCTGACATGGATATAGTCGCGGACCCCCGTGCCGTCAGGCGTGGCGAAGTCGGTGCCGAAGATGGCGACGCTCTCGCGCTTGCCCAAGGCGGCTTCGACGGCGACCTTGATCAGGTGGGTCGCGCCCGCCGTCGACTGGCCAGTGCGCCCCTGCGGATCGGCCCCCGCGACGTTGAAATAGCGCAGCGCGCAGAAGTTCATGGGATGCGCCGCTGCGACGTCGCGCAGCATATATTCGGTCATCAGCTTGGACATGCCGTAGGGATTGATCGGCTGTTGCGGCGTATCTTCCCGCACGGCTTCGACGTTCGGCGTGCCATAGGTGGCGGCGGTGGATGAAAAGATGAAATGGGGTATGCCAACGCGCACCGCACTGTCGATCAGGTCGCGGGTCTTGGCGCTGTTGTTGTGATAATATTTGAGCGGGTTTTCGACCGATTCCGGCACGACGACGGAGCCGGCGAAATGCATGATCGCGGTGATGCCATGGTCGCGCAGCGTAGTTTCAACGAGCGGCTGGTCAGCAATGTCGCCCTGCACGAAGGGCACATCGTCGGGGACGGCCCAGCGGAAGCCGGTGACCAGATTGTCGATCACGACCACGCCATAGCCCGCGTCTTTGAGCGCCAAGACGGCATGGCTGCCGATATAGCCAGCGCCGCCCGTGACCAATATTGTCGGTTTAATATCCATCAACTCGCTCTGTATCTCAGAATTCTCACCCATAATCATGCCAAAATCACTTATTTATGCACTCTGGTAATAGGATGAGTACTTCTTTGAGTAATAATAATAAGCGCCAACAGACTGCGAGCTCGTATCGACCATTGTAAACATCGCTCCAACCAAATTAGCTCCATCCGACTTGAGCCAAGAGGCTGCAGAGTTGACTGCTTGGGTCGGGGTCGCATCCCATTTGATGGCGAGAATTACGGCATCAGCGAGTGCAGCCAGGAAACGGCCATCGGCTAGGCCGACCAAAGGCGGCAAATCGAGAATGATGGTCTCATATCGGGTGCTCAATTCGTCCAATATCTTGGGCATCAGATCATTGCCAAAGAGGTTCTCGGAACTGAAATACGGTTTTTGGACGATGATCTGATCGAGGTTTTCAAGGCCGCTCTTCTGAATGGCTTCGTCCAATGTCGCTTCGCCATGCAAAAGTTCGACAATACCAGGGCCCGGATGGACATCGGTAATCTGGCGAAGCTGAGCGCGCCGAACGTCTGCATCCACAAGTATCGTCCGGCCACCATTTAGTGCCATCGTACGAGCCATGCCTAGTGCTGTCGTAGTCTTGCCTTCGCCTGGCAAGGCGGACGTAAAGGCAATGATCTTTGGCGGCACTTCGCCCTTCACTCCTAGAATTGACGCGCGGGCGTTGCGAAGGGCTTCGGCGAATTGAGATGTGGGCTTGTCAATCAGCAGATCAGCAGGCCGAGACATTTTGCGGACATTAGGTACTGCGGCAATCAAGGGCACGCCAATTTCGTTCTCGACATCCTCCACCGTGCGCATGCCCGATACCATCATCTCCTGCGCGGTAATGGTTGCGATCCCAGCACCGACGCCGACAATCATTGAAAGGAGAATGAAAAGTGGCTTGTTTGGCCAATAGGGTGATTGAGGAGCCTCCGCAGTATCAATGATCTGAGCTTGCGCAATGGAATTTTGTGCAGCTTGACGCGATTCCAGTGCTGACTGAGCGAGGCGATCATAAGCTTCATGCTTACTATCGGCGTCACGCTGCATGCTAGCAGCAATGACTGATGCACGAGCATTGGTGGATTGCTTTTCTTCCAAACGTTCCATCGCCATACGCAAGCTACTTGCGCGAGCTTCAGCTGCATCTGCATCAGCCTTGAGTGATCGGATGACACGCCCAGCTTCATCGCTCAATTGCTCATCAATACCAGCCAATTGATCGCGGACCTTGATCAGATCGGGATGCCGACTACCATAGCGAACTTGCATTTCACCCATGCTCTGGACGAGCAGAGTGCGTTGCCGACGAAGGTCCTGTATGGTTGCAGAGTTACGTACATCAGAGACGGCGTAAAGGTGGCCGCTCTTGACCTGCTGCTGTGCCGATATCTGCTTTGAACGCGCTTCCGCGGCAACTGATTCCGCACTGGCCAATTGAACCGATAAAGGGCCCACCTGCTGATCCGTAATGGTGCCCTGATTATTCGAGGCACCCCTGACAATCCCAGCCTGTGCTTGATATTGAGCGACCTTTTCATCCGCAGCACGGACCTCTGCGGCCAGTTCGTCCATGCGCTTCTGAATCCAGACCGACTGCCGCTCAGCGGCCCCAATCTTGTTGCCAACCTTATTGTCGAGATATGTGCTGGCATAGGCGTTAGCGATGCGTGCAGCTTTCTCTGCATCATGGGAATCGAAGCGGATCGCCATGATGTAGGTGAGCTTTTCCCGTCCAACGCTTAAATGACTGCGAACTGCATTCGCGACAATCTCCAACTGGTCTTCTTCACTAACGGGGCCATTTTCCTGGCGAGCGGTGACTGACCCGTTAAATTCTGGATCATCGATGAGTTTGAGGCGCTTTACAACATCGCGTGAAATATCGAGGGAGTTGATCACTGCGACCTCGGTTTCGATCGCTTCGCTAGCGAGTTGGGCCTGCGCCTCGTTGGCGCTGCGGGCGAGGGGGTTGCGACTTGGATCAAGCTGGATCCTCGTCACGCCCTGATAGGAAGGCGTCAGTTGCAGGGTCAGGGCGATGCCAAGGACGGTGATCACGCCAGCGACAACTGCCAAGGTGAGGTAACGACGTCGAAGGACCTCCTTCACGGACCGGACCACGTCCGAGAGCCGAGCCTCGTATCCCGCTGTACTGGAAATTTTCATGTCAATCCCGATCCCTTGTCCCCACCACGCGGCCAGACTGCTGACACGTGACCCCGGAGGATATAGCCCTTGCCTTATCGTCTGATGCGCACTGACACAATCGCCCGAAACTCATCAAAAGCATTTCCTAAATTATTGCCGTTTGGCGTGGATGAGCCATAGCGGATATTGCCACCAAAGCTCAGGCCTCGCGTCATCTGGAACCGAGCCGCAGCGCCAACAGAAACGACATCAGTCCGCTGGTCGAGTTCCTCATAACTGCGACGCGCGACGTCGGCGTCCAGAGTTAGAACGAGATTTTCCAGCAACTCATGATCGACCCGCATGGTGGCGCGGTTGTCTAGATAAGCACCTGCACCACCAAGTCCGGCATCCTGAATTTGACGTTGTGCAGTTAAGCCGATTGTAGTTAGTGGCGTTGGGAAAAATTCCACCTTGGCCTGAACCGACAGTCCGGAAGCGTCCGGGTAAAGTTTAGATTTATAGTCACGGTGACTATAGCCTGTACCTACGCTTCCGCGCATTAATCCGGCAAGGTCAAAATTAACACCGCCTACAAACATATAACCAGTCGAATCTCGATTTGCCTGCCCATTTGCTATCAATGCATCATATTCATTACGATCCAGAACAATCTGACCGTACACGGACAAGCTGGGAGACAGAGCATAGTCAATGATGCCAGTCAGGCGATCCATAGTCCGATCTCGCGAGCGCTGATCACGGGCAGGCCGATCGGCAAATGTCACGCGATTAAATGTATAGCTCGATCGGTCTACAGAACCAACCAACCGCGTGCGCCCTACGGTGTAACTCGCCTTCATGTTTGCAAGAGTTTGAAGATAGCTTGACACATTGGTAGTATTATTGATCACATCGTCTGAAAACGGAGACTCAAAACGCCGCCCCACAGTCCCTGAAGCTTCTATAAAAAAATTCTGGGACACATCGAGACGACCTGATGCATCGATCTTCCATCCATCTTGATTGCGAACGGAGGCTTGGGCATAGCGCCGCAGATCGCCGGTCGCTTCCAATATTAGTCGATGAACCGCCCAGTCAGAGGATATTCGCAGATTAGGCTCGACTATGACAAAGGCATCACTCTGACGATTGTCATTATCGTTATAAACGTTGTTCGTCACGCCCGGAGAAACGGTAAGTGACGGGTTGAGTATCCAGTTTCCCAGCCGATACCCCAAGGGAGCAAAATCGGGGTGTTGCCGTTCCAGCACGCTGACATTTCGGTCGCGCCCATAGTCTGGAGAGATGACAGGCTGAATGAGTGTGGTGGTCGATTGAGCATGCGCCATCGCTGGCACAAAAAGCGCTGATCCGTGTAAGCCCACCAACGCTAGACGACCAAAGAAGCCACGCGTCGTTCTTCCACTGGAAGATGTATGGCGATGCCTTAAACTCAATACGACCATCATCTAAGATTGCCGGGTGAGAGGGTGCCTGAGCTATTTTTGCCGGAATTGCCGCATTTGCCGACGCCCGCTCGACAGTTGCAGCTTTTCTGTTCGCCTCCCAATGTACCAATCCCGATCAGAAATAGCGCTCCGCAACACGTAAGGTATCGCCAGGCCAGACTCGGAGATTTGGCGTAAGCTCATATACCTGCTCGACTTTCTCGCCAAAGCGCCGGATGTAAATGGTCTTCTTGGTCGCGCGCGGCGTGTAGCCTTCAGCCGTCGCTACGGCATTCATCACCGTCATGCCGCTCGCATAGGGATATTGACCTGGAGCTTTCACTTCACCCAGCACAAAGAAGGGGCGGTAGGCAACGATCTCCATGTTAACTTTGGGGTCTCGCAGGTAGCCATTGGCGAGCAAAGATTGGACCTGGACCGTAACCTGATCGAGCGTTTTGCTGACGACTGGTACATTGCCAATGAGCGGCAGCGACAGATCGCCGTCGGAACTGACCGAGAATTCACCCGACAGCGCGGGTTCACTAAAGACGGTCATACGTATTTTATCGCCAGCCCCCAAAGCATATGTTTCGGAGATGTCCGTACTGGCAACATAGCGATCTCCCGATGAAATCAGCATGTCATTCTTCGCGCATGCACCAAGGAGCAACGCTGCATTAAGGAGAAGAAGGGCAGGAATCTTCACGCGTGCATTATCCTTGTGGATGCAAGATTTGCAGTAAGCCGTATAACGAAACGGCGATGGTCGCAAGATATACGCGTTCTAAATATCCGATTGATTCACGTTGCGTTGCCGCACAAAATGGCGGCTCCGTCGGCTGGAGGAAAAATCTGAATTGCCGATTGTATGCCGGTCACCCCATTGTGTCGTGCCGCCACGGAATGACTCGGTTTTCGACGGTCAATCCGGCGACCGGCTCGTCATCGTTTTATGGTCCTTCAAAGGCCCGCCGTGCCGAGGGCGAATGTTGTGACTTCATGATTGGGCGATGACGATGGCCAGTAACACGGCACACATGATCCATCAATGCACGAACCAGCGCCCGAACCTGATCAGCCTTGAAGCTGCCGTCGGAGTAGACACCGTCAGTTAGGTGGCGTCGGTTCCACTTCCAATAAGGCGCTAGAATTTGCATCAGTCGGATCGTCTCGGTGCATTCGCAACCGAACCCGGTGACGTTGGCGTAGGCTAACGATCGGTCAACGTGAAGGCCGACATGCCGAGCGCACCAATCGTCGGGGAAACCCACGTCCAGGAGATGGGATGACAAGCCGAGTTGCACGACGATACCGGCTGAATAGAGGAAATCGGGCCAGTCGAGAGGCACTTCGGGTACAAGAAAAGTCATAAATTCTTCGGCCCGGCGGTAGCGTACGCGGCTGAGGTCGCGCCCCTCCCGCGTGCGCCGAAGCTTGACCGGTTCGGCGCCGTAGGTCTCGCACAGGTCTGTGAGAGCGGAATTATCGTTTGTCGATGATATCAACGACGTTGGCGGCATGGAACTCAATGCATGCTGTGATCGAACAGGAACAAAATGGTTCATCGTTACCTCCGGTCCACATCGGGGCGGTCACGCGGGACGGAGGAGACCGATGCGGAACAGGCCCGAACTCCCGCACGCTAGGCGCGGGAGCCGCCGGAGCTGGTAACATGCCTGTGACATGCGCCGCCGCCTTTCACCCGGAGGTTTGGACATGCGCGGCGGCACCCCGGAAACCGAAGTGTCCGAGTTGCTTCACAGGCGGAATTACCAGTTCCGGCGCTGCCCTTTGCGCAGCGCCTTGGCACGCTACCAGAGGCGCGTCCGCGCGCCAACCCTGACCGCGCCAGTAGCATGAGGATCGCACAGTTACGTCGATACACATGCGTCTCCTGGACACAGCAGGAAAGCGCGTGCTGCGCATCTTCGCTCGGCATGAAGCTGGTCAATCCGGCTTCGGCAGGTCGATACACGGATGGGAGCGCGTTCGACAGGTCTTTGGCGAGAACGCCTTTGACTCGCAGGTACCGCAGAAACGCCTGTAAACGGGAGCACATGATCCAAGCGGGCGTCAGTCCGCGGTCAGCGGCATACTGCTCGACGTGTGCGTCGCCTCCGGGCCCGAAGGACGCGCAACAGCATTGCGAGCCAGCTCCTCGATGAACGGCCGAAATAACCATAGGTGGCGCACCATTGAAATTGGCGCGAAGCCACGCCGACACTCTATATAGAGGGCATATGCCTGCAGGATGTTTTCGCGCGGATCGCCACAGGCATCGGTCAGGGGGCAATGCCGTCGGTATCGCGCAGGACCGACATCAATCGGGCTAGTGCCAGGGCCTCCCGTCTGCACTGCAGCCTGTGTCGCGACTGCTCAGCGGGATATCGTGTCACGATTTCATCCTGGACGTCGTCAAGTTTCAAGTTGGCGGTTGCAAGCTAGAGCTCGAAAGCCCGATAAAGGCATAAGTACCGATAGCCGTGCGCTCTGCTCTAACCACGCCGCCGCCGCCACCGATGTAAAAATGAATGTGTTCGGCGAACAGGCCACGCTTAATACCATGAAAGGTCCGGCTGCTGCTCCAATCTCTTTGTGATTATGGTTGTTCACGGCCGCACGTATTGGGGGCAATGAGGAAATTATGCCGCATCGATAACCGCTAAGACATCAATGCCAATGTGATAGCGGGAACCCATCGCCGCATCAGGCTGCCCGGCATAATGGCGAATGCCCTGCCACAAAAGGTGGCAATGTTTCGGTCAAGGGGGTGGGGGGTTGAGATTCCACTATTTTGGTGGAGCCCCGTAGCGAAAGAAGCACTGCATCGCTCGAGCTGAGCGGATGCCATCCCCGCATGCCGATACGCATTCGCATATCATTATGTGAGTCGTCATTTGACTACACCCGACGGGCAGGTGCGCGGTTCGGTTCCGCCACGGCATTGATCTCTGGCTCCATCTACTCCCCATTCCCAGCCTGTCATGGTGCGGTGCATTATAAATTTGGAGGCGCTATTTGTCGGGGCGTGAAACTCCTGTAGAACGATTCGCGTAGGCCCGATTGTCGTGATCAGGGAGCCAAGAGATGAGCATCTTCTTATGTTTGTTTGGAGTGCATCGACCTAACCGTGAGCGTATTTGGGATGATGGTCTCAACATGCGCGCGCGCTGCAAGGGCTGTAAACGTCCCATGGTGCGAATGCCTGAAGGGTGGCGTCTTTTTCGGGCGCTCGATTATGACGAACGTAGGGCTGCACATCCCCGGGCAGAAAAAAGTTGATGCCGCATACCGCAACGCAGCGATCTGATATCACGCCGATCATCGGCGGTTTCTTGATCCGTCAGGCGCCCCGCAGCCATCGCTGTACCAGATTCAATCGTGAGGCGGGCAGGGGCTGTTCGATATAGCCGTTGAGCATGGCTATGAAGCTCTCGGGCGCCTCGGCCGTCAATTGTGGACTGGCGCTTAGCGTGTCAGCGCGATCGAGTAATTGCGCCAAATGGGCTTCATCTTCAGCAGCGAAAACGCCTGGATAATGGCGAAACCGCCGCAACGTTGCCATTTGATGTCCGTTGCGGTGCTCTCCAAGCCTGTGATCGCGCGCGAGAATGATGATCGGGATGCCCAGTTCCATAGCCGTGATGATCGAACCCATTCCAGCATGGCTGATCATGAGCATCGCCTCGCCCTGAAGCTTGCGGAAGGCGTCGTGGTCCACAAATGGAAACGTCTTGATCTTCGTAGGTTGATAGGTGGCGGGCCCTACCTGTGCGACGATGTCATCGCGGTCCCGCTGCGCGGCCCAGCGGTCCACCGCACTGACAAGGCGATCAAATGGCAACTGCGTGCCGACAGACAGAAGGATCACAGAACCTGCCCGAAATAGCTGATGCCATTGCGATCATCCGCAAGGTCTGGCCATTGGGTCAGTCGTAAATCAGCGACCCATCTCACAGCTCGTCCAGACAGCGACAATTCCTCGCTATTGGCAATGGAATCGATCCATATCGTTCGCGCCCCAATAGCTTTCCCGATCAACAGGGCGATAGCGCCAGGAGCAGCGCCGGTCGAAACGACAAGATCAGGACGAAAGTCTCGAATGACACGGAGCAACTGCGTCATGGATCGCAGCATCGTGATATAATTATCGCGCGAACTGTCCTTGATCTGCAGCACTGGCCTCGTCCCGAGGGGCGCTGCCATATTGCCTGCTGTACTTACAAACTGGCAGTCCCATTGGCGGAATGCTGCTTCAAGACGGCATAGTTCGATCCAGTGGCCGCCGGCCGAGGCCACCAGTAAAGCCCGTTTCATACGCTGGTGGGCAACGGGCGAATTTTGAACGCAGAGGTTTGGCTCAGACCGCGCGACACGCCACTCTTTCGGCTCTGTATGATCAGTCCGGTTCGATCTGCCTGTGTCAAAGCGACCATGGTCTCCATCTGCCAGCATGCTGCCTTGTGTCCCCCGATTTCCGACATCACCACCGCTATCAAATATATGGACCAAAGCCTGCGCAAAATCCATCAGGTTGCGATCGGAATTGGGTCCAAGGCACCTATGATGGACAAAGTGGCAAGCCTCCATTGACCTCTTATATGTGCCGGGAATAGATGCCGCTCACGCCCCCTCGTTCAAATGACGCTATATCGGGAATTATTCAATTGCCAAGTACAGATGCCGGTGAGCGCATTTATGCCGTAGGGGATGTGCATGGCCGTTTCGATCTCCTTCAGAAATTGATCGAGCGTATCGGCGAGCATAATGGTGCGCTTCCGCCAGCCAAATCCCTGCATATGCTGTTTCTGGGCGACCTTATCGATCGCGGACCGCAAAGCGCGCAAGTGCTCAAATTTCTGCATGATCTACAGCGCAAGACGAGCCGCATTCTCGTGCTGCAAGGCAATCATGAGGAGGCACTGCTCCAGTCTATAGATGGCAATCTTGAAGTGCTCGAGGGCTGGCTGCGCTTTGGTGGCGCACAAACGCTCGAAAGCTTTGGGCTGGCATCTCCAGGGGCAGGGGATGATCTGCGGCTTTATCTACGCGAGGTGCGGTCCGCCATTCCTGCTCTTTATATAGAATGGATACGGCGTTTGCCGCTGACAGCACGGTCGGGTGATTATTTTTTCTGCCATGCCGGTGTGCGTCCGGGGGTGGCTTTGCGCCGTCAGACTCGCGAGGATCTTTTATGGATTCGCGATGATTTTCTTGCTGATCCACGCCATCATGGCGCAGTCATCGTTCATGGCCATAGTATCGAAACCGACGTCCAGCTTCGCGATAATCGCATCGGGATCGACACAGGTGCCTATCGCACAGGCATTTTGACTGCCATCTACCTGGAAGATGACAAGCAGGAACTGATCTCGGTATCCATGGCGTAGTCGAGCGCCGCAGCCTTGCCAATGGCATGCGAATCGCGGTGTGGGTAAGACTTTGACCGCACCTGATCGAGCCGTAACTGGCTGGTCACTGCTATTATGCCGCTGTAAAATGCGACGTGCGACGCGAAATGCCTTTGGCTATCACAGGTTCATCCCTGTTGACCTTGCGATGCAGCAATGTCATAGGAAAGAGCGTAGAAGGCCTTTCTGATCAAAGGCAATCGATATTGGGAGCGAGAAACACATGAAGAAGATCTTTCTTGGCGTTGCCGCTGTCGCGGTTGCCTTTGGCTCTGCGATTTCGGCTCAGGCCCGTGACACGCGCCCGGCATTCCTTGCCTTGTCGACAGCTGCTGCGCCCGCCGCCATGGGCGGCGATGCCGCCGTCGCGCAGGGTGGTTCGGACGCAGGTTCGTCTTCTGGCGTCGCAAAAGCTGGTCCCAAGAAGGGGTTGCTGATCGGTGGCGGTGTGCTTGCTGCCGGTGGCCTGATCGCGCTCGTCGCATCGGGTGGCGATGATGATGATGCCAGCCCTAACTGATTGATATTGCCATAGGGTGCAGCTGTGGCATGCCCTGGCTATTGGTATGCAATAGCCAGGGTTTATTATTGTCTGTTGCGCTGCTTCTATCGCTAATTTTGATTCCGATGTCGCACTTCTTCTTTGGGGCGGCATCCTTCCAGCAATGGCCTTAACGTGATTGCTGCGCGTGCTGAATAGCTGATGGCTTTGTAGGCCAACTCGGCAACGGTGGCTTTAGGCTCATGAAATTTGATACCTTGACGCGGCCGTTGCGCTTTTTAGGCGGCAGCCTTTATGGCAGAGCGGCACCGCTGTTCATCCTACTTGCCTTATTGGCAGGAGGGGGCGGCAGAAGTTATCCCCTCGTAACGGCTTTCATTGCCTTGGCAGGCCTTTGCCTTCTAGCCATCGAGCTTGCCCGTTTCAGATGGGCTGGAAGACCCATATCGTTCAAGTTCGGTTGCGCCCTGGCCTTGGCTTGGGTCCTGTTTATCCTGTGCCAAATCATGCCGTTGCCCCCTGGGATTTGGCATGACCTGCCTGGGCGCGCCATCCCACTTGCCTTTTACGAGATCATGGGGTGGCACGATGCATGGCATCCCCTCAGTCTGACGCCGGGCCTCACTTGGGCAGCCCTCCTTGCCTGCGTCGCCCCGATTGCCATGTTTCTTAGCGCTGCCGCCACGTCGCGCGAAGAGGCCATACGTCTCATCCGCTTGGCACTTCTGGTCGCCATTGGCAGCGCCATATTGGGTATAATCCAGTTTGGGGCTGGAGCCGCTAGTCCTATCTATCTCTTTGATACCGCGCATCGAGGCGTAGGGGTTGGCCTGTTCATCAATCGTAATCACCAGGCCACATTCCTGTTGGTGGCGCTGGTGTTGGCGGCGATCCCCGGCGTCGTTCTGCCCGACCGCATGCGGAAGGGCGCTGATGGTACGCGCGCTGGTCTCCTGTTGCTCCTTCTGGCAACGCTGCTCGCCGGCGCTGTTCTGGCGACAACGTCGCGCACCGGCATAACGCTGCTGCCCATCGCGATCCTGGGTGCGGCGGCCGTTGCCTATCTCGGCGGGGCTACAACCGGTCATTGGCCAAAGCTGCTTATTGGACTGGCCGTGGTCGGTGTCGGGTTGCTGCCCACGCCCGTCGTACAGCATACGCTGGCGCGCTTCGCCACGGTCGCTGAGGACCAGAGGCAGGATTATTGGTCGAATACGCTTTTGGCGATCGATCACAGCTTTCCTGCGGGCACGGGCCTCGGCAGCTTTCGCACGATTTATCCAACCGTTGAGCCGCTCGAACAGGTCGGTCTGCTTCGCGTCAACAATGCGCATAATGATTATCTGGAACTGGCCCTGGAAGCAGGACTGCCTGGCCTCGTCATTCTGGGTCTTGTTCTGGCTCTCATCCTCTTGTCGGTAATCGCGGGAATGCGCAAGGCGCAGACAAGCTGGCGCCAGGCATTCAGTCTGGCTGCCGGCTTCGCCTTCCTGCTGATGGTGGCCGGCTCGGTGGTTGATTATCCTTTGCGGATGACCTCGATCGCGGTTCTGGCGGCGCTTCTGCTTGGTCTGTTGGTTCGCAACAATGGCAGCCAGCAGGAAGGGAAAGATCGAAACGCAGGCCCGGTTGTGCGGACGTTTATTTTTTCGTTTGCATCGCTTTTAGGTTGGCAGATCGTAGCCACCCAATGGGCGCGTCATCAACTGCTGGCAGGCGATGGGGCAGGGGCGACTGCGTCCGCGCCTTGGCTGGCGCAAGGCTGGTCCTTGCACGCTGACACGGCGGCTGGGCGGGGGCGACCGGCAGCTGGTATCGAGTCCGCCCGCACTGCCCTTGCAATTGCTCCCCTCGACGCTGTCGCCTTAAGAGCGCTCGGCCTCGGACTGATCGAGATCGGTGATACTGTTCGGGGCAACGCGCTCCTCGAAGCTGGCGCTGTCCTTGGATGGCGCGAGGCGGTGAACCAATATTGGCTGGTTGATCGAGCTTTGGCTTTTGGTGCTTATGATGTGGCTGTCCAGAGGCTCGATGCCCTGCTTCGTCTCAACCGGGCATCTAACCACCAACTGGATCGCTTGGTCGCGATAGCGCAGGCACCGGGAGGCAGAGCGGCTATCGTTGCGGCCCTTTCAGACCGCCCTGGCTGGCGTCAAGCCTTCTTCAATGCGATGGCGCGCCAGGCGCAACTGCCGACCATCATGGCGGTGCTGAGAGGCGTCAATGCGACAGCCGCACCGATCGCCCCAACGGAAACGGCGCTTATTCGCTGGAAGCTTGCCGATCGGGCCGAGTGGGCCGCCGTTCGTGCTGTTTGGCTGCAAAGCCACGGCCAGCATTTGCTCGGCGATGGCGCGTTTTCGCTTGGCGGCGAAGATTTGTCGGCGGCAGGACCGCCACTGGCCTGGCGTGCGCCAGCGCTGCCTGGCGCACATGCCCTCATAGCCGAGCCTGACCTGCCTTGGCGGCAGGAGGCCGTAATGGTTACGAGCAGTGGGATGACGCGCGGAACTGTTCTTGCTCAAGGCTTGGTCCTTGAACCGGGACAATATCGAATTCGGCTCATGCAACAAGGCGGCAGCACCACGATACCAAGCACCCAATGGGTTATCGCGTGCAATCCAGGTGGCGCTGATGCGACAATCACACCGATTGCATTGCGCTGGCATTCGGCAAGGGACGATTGGAAACAGGGGCAGGGCGCATTTGCGATCAATGCTGGCTGTCCCGCCCAGGATCTGCGGCTCGAACTGGAAACGGATGATGGCCAATCGGGCAGCCTCTTTATCGATGACGTGGCCATCGAGAGATTACGTCCGGTTCAGCCGTGAGGCGTTGCGAGATGTTGCAACGCGCCATCATTTCCTCGATAAGCCATAAGTATCAAAGGGGGCGTGGTTCATGAAGCGATCGGTTATTGCAGCAGTCGCAACTGGACTGGCACTTTCGGCGTGCGTCAGCCGCAATGTATCCCAGAATGTGGAGCAGGGCAGTCTTGCCTACGAGCGGATTCCTGCCTTTGCGGGCGAACCCAAGGTCGCATTGTATCGCATTGGCGAGCTTGACCGACTCGACATCACCTTCTTCCAGGAAGCGGAAATGTCGGCAAAAGGCATGCAGGTCGATGCGGCAGGCGATATCACCATGCCGTTGGTTGGCCGGGTTCATGCCGCCGGGCTTACGACTACCGAATTGGCAGAGAAGCTGCGCCAAAGCAGCGCGCGCTTTTATGTCGATCCGCAGGTTACCGTTAGTGTAACAAGTTCGGTTTCCCAGAACGTCACTGTCCAAGGGCAAGTCACTGAGCCTGGTATCTTTCCGATACAAGGGCCCACGACCTTGCTCGATACTGTAGCGCTGGCCAAGGGTGAGACGGAAAATGCCGCACTCGACAAGGTCGTGGTCATTCGCTTCATCGGCGACAAACGCTATGCCGCTGCTTTCGATCTTGGCCGCATCCGCCGCGCAGAGGATCAGGATCCTGCCATCATGGCGCGCGACGTCATCATTGTTGGCCATTCCGGGACCAAGCAAGCGTGGCATGACTTTTTGCGTGCAGCGCCGCTGCTTAACGTATTCGCTCAATTCTAGCCGTGCCATTGGGGGGCAAGACCATGAACGCTAAGACCCGCGATCGGATAGAGTTCGATCAGTCTGGCGCTTCCGCCATGGCGCAAGACCAGACAGAAGCGGTCGAGCGCGGCCCGATGATCGATCTGCGAGCGATATGGGCGACCATTTATCGAAATCGCTTCGTCATGGGACTTATTCTGGCGGGATGCATCGCCCTTGGTATATTGTCGATCCTGATCATGCCGCGCGTCTATGAAGCGCGATCAAGCGTCCAAATCGATCAGCAGATTGCCAAGGTCCTTGGCACGGAGGATGACCAGACGATGATTGGCGGCGCTGACGCTGATCGCTTTCTGCAAACCCAGGTCGATATTGTTAAAAGTCGTTCCATGGCCAAGAAGGTGTCGGACAGCCTGGGCCTTGCCGCCAACGACAGGTTCCTCGAGCAGATGGGCGTTGGCGCGGTTCTGGGCGATAAGCGAGGAAAGCGAGAAGAGACGGTACTTGATACGCTGCAACGCAATCTGGACGTTGATCTCAAGCGCAACTCGAGGGTGGTCGGCATATTGTTCCGTAGCCGCGAACCCGTGCTGGCGGACCGTATAGCCAATAGCTATGCCGAAAATGTTATTTCTGGAAACATTCAGCGGAAATATTCAACTTCGGCCTATTCACGCAATTTTCTTGAAAAACAACTTGGCCTGGCAAAGGGGCGTCTCGAAGCGTCCGAGCGCAGCCTGATCGGCTACGCCCGTTCAGCCCAGCTGATCGACGCCAGTTCAGGCGCAAAGCAGAATTGGGAGGCGAGCGGCCCCCGCTCGCTTGTCACGGCTAATCTTGTCCAGCTTAATGAAAGCTATGCTGCGGCAGCGACGGCACGGTCTCAGGCGAGGGAGCGGTGGGAGCAGGCCCGTGGCGCTGCGCTCATGACTTTGCCCGAAGTGCTGGCAAATGATGGTATGCAAAGACTGTTGCAGCGCCGCGCTGAACTCAATGCTGATTTCAGCCAACTGCGCCAGCGGCTTACACCCGAACATCCTACAGTGTCCCAGGTCGGTGCGCAGGTTGCCGAACTCGAGCAGCAGATACGCGGTTTTGCCGAGAGTATTCGCAACTCGATCCGTAATCAGTATCTCACGACCGAACGGCAATATGCAGCGCTTGCGGCGCAAGTCGCGACGCTCAAGGGTGCAACGCTTGCCGAACAGGATCGCTCGGTACAATATAATATCCTGCAACGTGAAGTCGACACCAACCGACAGCTTTATGAAAGCCTGCTGCAGCGTTTCAAGGAAGTCAGCGCTGAGGCCGGTATTGCGACCAATAACATTTCCATGGTGGATCTTGCTGAAACACCCCGCCGTCCTATTTCTCCGAGGCCGCTGATCAATCTGGCACTTGCGACATTGAGCGGACTTTGCCTTGCTCTTGTCTACGCCTTTGCCCGCGAGCGGCTGGACGATGCGATCCGAAATCCCGAAGATGTCGAGTCCAAGCTGCATATGCCGCTCCTCGGTGTGGTTCCCGAGGTTGAAAGCAGCACGCCTGTCGAGGATTTGCAGGACAGCAAATCTGAAATCACCGAAGCCTACAACAGCATCCGCACGGCCATCGAACTCTCCTCCAATCAGGGACTGTTCAAGTCCGTCCTGGTCAGCAGTTCGAGCAAAGGGGAGGGCAAATCAACGACATCCTATGCGCTCGCCCGCGGCTTTGCCATGGTGGGGCGCAAAGTGTTGTTGATCGACGCAGATCTGCGCCGCCCTTCGCTGCACAAATTTCTTAATGTGCGGCAATCTGACAAGGGACTCTCAACGCTATTAGCCCGCAGCAGTACGGCGCTGGAGTCGATCCTGCCCATGGGAATGGGCATGGCCAATGCCTTTTTCATGCCAAGCGGCCCGTTGCCGCCTGACCCGGCCAATCTGTTTGCCGGCGATGCTGTCGAGACGCTGCTAGAGTCTCTGAGCGCTGATTATGATATCATCATCCTGGATGGGCCACCGGTGCTGGCGCTGGCCGATGCGACGGAATTGACGGCCGCTGTGCAGGCAACGATCTTCGTGTGCGCTGCGGGCAGCGCGCATTTCGGGCAGACACGGGCAGCCGTGACCCGCCTCGATCGCGCTCATGGGAATTTGATTGGCGCTGTTGTCACCAAATATAACAGCCGCAAGACGGGCTATGGTCCCTATAGCGATTATTATCGCTATAATTATGACGAAGACCCAGCCTGATCGGCGAACCTTGACAGCAAGGATCGACCATAAACTTAGGAGCCCGTGAGATGTGGCTGTCGGGGCAACGTTGGAAATGTGTAGCCCGCTATCATGGAGGATAGTCTGATCCTGCTGTTGCGCCCTGCCTTGAATGGGACATCGGTCTGATTTTTGGGTGAGGCGCGTGAGTTCCTTGCAGTCACAACCCTGGAAGATGTCTGACCTTATGGCTCGGGGACTGCATCGGGTTCGCAATCATAGCGTGCCTTGAGGGCGACGATGACCACAGAGGCTGCTTCGCCCGAACGGTCGCCGGGATGGCCAGCCATATATTCGATGAAAGCGCGGCGCAGATCGCCCTGGGGTGTTGCAAGTGGCAGGCAATATTCCTGCATCGCAAGCCACGCTTCATAGGCTTTGACCGAATCATGGACGCCCGTAACATAGGCAAAGCAGTAGGAGAGGTCGGGCGCTGACGTCGCCGTACAGCGCTCCAGCAATTCCCCGGCATTGAGATAGCCTATCGCACCGGTCGGCTGACTGGCAGCCAAGGCAAGAAGAAGAAGCGGGGATGGCATGGGGTGGATCCTCTTGATGGGCGCTCGCGCTGTCCTGCGAGGCAAACACGTCAACGGCCGGTAGGCGGTCGCAGGTTGCGTCTTATGGTGATTGTCCTTATGCAAATTGCGTGGAAGAACAAGATGGGATCACTGGTCAAAGGGCCATCACCCCGGATAGTGCCGCGCTGGCATGGCTTATATCTCCGCCGAGACGGAGCTCTTTTCTGACCACCTTTAAGGGCAGGCTCGCTACAGGCCTGATCCTTGTTGGCCTAGTAGGAGCGCTGCTATCATTTTGGTGGCTGGGAGCGGACTCTGAAGGGCTGACTGTTCCTATCAGAGATGGATATGTGGAAGAGGGTCCGCCTCTGGTGGCTGCGCCCTTTGCGCCCGCTGCCTTGCGAACGCTGACCCGGCAGGATGCGCAGAGGTGGAACGAAACGGTGCCTCAGATTGATGGCGTAAGCGCGCCTGCTCGCGCATTCCTCGCGGATCTTGCCAACGGCACGACGCTCACGCGCTCGCTCGATTGCCTGACCGCCGCCATCTATTATGAGGCGGGTAATGAGCCCGTCGAGGGCCAACGCGCCGTGGCGCAAGTCGTTCTCAACCGCGTGCGCCATCCAGCCTATCCCAACTCGATTTGCGGTGTCGTTTATCAAGGCGCGCAGCGAGAGACGGGCTGCCAGTTCACTTTTGCGTGCGATGGGTCGCTGTCGCGAAAGCCGATGGCTGGTGGCTGGGCACGATCGCGATCGATCGCAGCGGCCGCACTTGGCGGCTATGTCTATCCTGCGGTCGGCTGGGCGACGCATTATCACGCCGATTATGTCGTACCTTATTGGGCAGCAAAGCTGGTCAAAATCGATACTGTTGGCGCTCATATCTTTTACCGCTGGGCAGGAGCCTGGGGCGAACAAGCCGCTTTCAAGGCCGCATATTCAGGAATCGAGCCTTTGCCTGTGTGGCAAAGCCTTGGAGAGGCAGACGATGCGGTGGACAAGGCGGGGGCATCGGGCGTAGCGGAACCCCGGCCACGTGCCGTGCTCGCCAATCTTCCTGAAGAGCCCGATTCCATAGAACAGCAAGGCAGCGGCGTAGCCGCAAATGCCGGTCAGGCTACAACCGCGCCCCGCGCAGCGCCGACCGGTGAGCGCTGGGTGATTGCCGGTAGGGCCAGTCGACCATCAACAACGCAGGTTCCCACACGATCGGTCATTGCGCCGCCAACGAAGCAGGCTCTACCTGTTCCACCGATTGCGCAACCTTGATTGGCGGAAGGTCGAGCACCGGCGCGGTAGAGCGTATCCAGCGCGAATTGCCCTCTTCATCCTCACCCATGGACGAAAAGCCAAGCCCTTCATAATGATCGCGTACCAGGACATTACGGCTCGTTGGTCGATAGACACCCACAATCTCGCTTGCGCCCTCGGCCCGTGCGATCCGCACGATCTCTGCCAATACCATCTTTTCGACCCCGCGGCCCAGCACCCGGCAACTCATCAGCCAACTGTCTATCACCCACCGGTCGGACGTTGCGCACCGTAATATGACGACGCTGACCATGCCATTGTCACCGAAGCAATCCTGAAGTCGCACCTGAATTGTCCGGACCGTCGGATCGACGGCAAGTCTTCCCACCTCAAGTCCGTTATACCGCTTCGTGGTCAGATTGAACTGGTTGGATTTGGCGATGAGCTGGGCAATCCGCTCCTGTCCCATGGCATCAAACGGCGCAAAGCGGATCTCCATGGCGAGCGAGCCCAGATAATCGTCGAGGTTCGCCGCCTTTCCCGCAAGCACAGCCCGTTGGGCATTGCTTGCATAAAAGCCGGTGCGGGCCACATCTTCTTGAGAAAATGCGATGGCCTCGAAATAGCCAGCCGCGGCCAAGGTTCTGGCGAACAATGCAGGGTCGCTTGGCAGCTCCGGCACAGCGACGACCGGCAGTCGCTGGCGTATGAGCGCGCGTTCGGCCGGATTATCGTCGAGAAAGACGAGCGATGAAAGATCAAGCGACAGACTGCCGGCAATTGCAGCCAAATTGCTCGCCTTGTCCGACCAGTTTGCCTGAAAGACTGCAATATGGTCTTCACGCAAGACCATATCGGGATGTTCGCGAAAAACCGTCCTTGCCAGGGTGTCGTCATTTTTTGACGATATGGCCAGCGCAACGCCGCGGCCGTGAAGATCTCGCGCTAGCTGTTGTACCGCAACAAAGGCTTCGCCGACTGGATCGCCCTGACCAAGACGCAGACCCCCAATACCATCATCGCCAACGACGCCGCCCCAGATCGTATTATCCAGGTCAAGCACGAGGCAGCGACGCGATTTGCCCAGGATCGCGCCGAGCAAGCGACCTAGTTGATCGGCATAATAGGGGCTGGCCCGCAGGGAGACGGACAGCTTTGCCATATGCCATTCATCGGGCGCGTACCAGCTAGCCGTGCCCACCTGTTCTGCCATGGCCGCCACGTCGAGCAGATAGTCGGGCGTTTGCGCCATGTTGCCCAATAGGTCCTGGTTGAAGGCCGCAATCTGTGCACGCCGTGTCCCGGACAAGCGTCGGTCGAAATTACCAAAAAGGCTTTCGGGCGGAGGGACGAGCGTCTGGACGATAGAGGGCGCGCCTGCGTTCTCGAGAAAGGCCGTTCGAATGGCAGACAGCTTTTGTTGGGCTATGCGCAACGCTGCTGGGGGATCATCCGTTTGCCCCTCGGGAACAAGATCGCGATAATCGATCGCCAGTAACACGGCCTGGCATTGCGCACTGTTGATAATGCCTGCCGGATCGAGCGCTTGTTGATGAATTTGGCCATAGGGCCCGACCACACAGTCGAGCCATATGCCGTGCCGCACGGCACTGGCGACCAACTGCGGCACGAGGAGGTCAAGATTGCCGTTGCTGACGATCCCTAAGCGAAATGGAGTCAGCCCCAGGCTTTCGCGCTCCGATGCACCTATGCGGCCCAGCCTCCGGGCAAGATGCTCAAGCTGGCTTGCCGAAAGGGCATGGGACGCCAGATAGCGAACTTCCTCGGCCTGATTGGGGGCGTCCGTCAGCTGCTTGAGGCGCATTCGCCAGTCCTCAGGTGGCTTAGGGAGCCATTGCAACTGAAGGTAGAGATCATTGGACATGGCAACATCCCTTAACAGCGCCTGGGCCTGATAGACCGCTCATGTCATGCAATTTTGAGGATGACGCTGGTTGCATTGAGCGCAAAGCCAAGGGCTACGCTCTTGACAAGTTCCCTCGCCGTTACGGGAAGGTTGGCATTGATGATAGCAGACACAAGCGAGGTGGCACCGGCGAAAAGCAACACCGACCACCATCGCGGGAAGCTTGGATCAGTTGGCGGATGCGGCCATTCGGCCACGAGCGGCAAGAGCACCATCAAAAAATGACCGAAGCAGGAGGCGATCCAGTGCGTGAAAAAGCGCGGGATCGTTTCTCCAAGTTCAACCTGCGGATTACCGGCCATCGCGCAGTGTCTCCGCGACCGGCATTTGCATATCGGCACTCAAGGCTTCGATCAGATGCTCATAATAGACCGCCGAATGCGGATCGAGCGTCTGTATCTTGTCATCAGCCCGCCCCATGCGCGTTTCAACGCGCGTGCGGGCCGCCCGCAACTGCCATTGTGCCATGTCCCGCCATGTGGCCGCGTCGCGCGCCGCGATCGCTTGTTGCGCGAGGCCTATCAACATCACCAAGGCACCGATGATCGCGAGGATTGCAGCACCATAATAACTATGTTCATAATGTGCGCGCAGGAACAGTCCATAAATGACGGTTCCCAATACCAACAGCAATACAGCAAAACATACAGCGTCGATAACACGGCTGGTCCTGCTCGACCATCGGGATTGGGCGGGATTGTTGATGTCGCGAGGGATCATGGCGAACTCATGTCAAATTATCACCATCTCGGCAACCGCATAGAGAAAAGCCAGGCTTTTGCTGGAGATATCGCGCAGCTGTATGAAAGGCACGCGTTGCTCATCGGCCTATGTGCCATCGAACCTTCATGCGCAGTCGCCTGATATGCTATGGGCAAGCTTGTCCATGGTACAGGCCCACCTGGAAAAAAGCGTGAGGCATGATGCGTGCATGACTAGCGGCATGAAGCACGGTCGGGCAGTCTGAAAATGTCACGCCCCTCCAAAACCGTTGGTTAGCGCGACGCACCGCTAGCCTCTAAAAGGCATTGCGATGGACAACAACGCCCAACGTCCTGAACAATATCGCTATATCGAGCCAGATCGACCAGTCATTGAGATATTCCAGGTCCGCTGCAAGCCTGTCGCGCAGATCCTGCTCACGCTCCGTTGCTCCGCGATGGCCACGGACCTGAGCAAGGCCGGTAATGCCAGGCTTGCAGGCATGACGATGCCAGTAAGTCGGATCGACTTCCCAGAAGAGCTTGTTCTGCGCGGTGGAGTGGACGGCGTGGGGACGCGGCCCGACGATGCTCATGTCGCCCTTGATCACATTGAGCAGTTGGGGAAGCTCATCGATGCTCGTCGCCCGGATGAAGCGGCCCACGCGCGTAATCCTGTCGTCATCGCGAGCGGTCGAGCGCAAACCCTTCATATCGCTGCGCTCGTCGCGCATCGATCGGAACTTCATGATCTGGAACAGGCTATTTTGGCGACCGATTCGCGGCTGCCGAAAAAATACAGGACCTCTGCTATCGATTTTGATCGCCATGGCTATGAGGATCAGAAGCGGCAACAGGATGAGCAAGGCGCCCCCGGCAAAGCACATGTCGAATATGCGCTTGATCATCCGATCCGATAGGCCAAGCGGACCGCTGGCAACCACAAAAGTGATATCGTCGCCGCAGCGCCCCACGCCTAATATCGATGATCCCGTCAGTTCGCTTGCTACAATCTCTGCGTGGACATTCATGCCTTGGAGGATATGGGACCACCGTACCCTGCGATCAGCGGGACATCGCACGACCGCACGATCGGCGGTGCCGATCATCTGGGCGAGTTCATGATAACCGCCAGGGTCGTCAGTCCATATATTCCAACGCAAGGATCTGGCACGTGTTCGCGCTTCGCCTCCAATGCGAATACCGTCTGGCAGATCATCAATGAATACGGTTGCGTAGAGCGTGCCGCCAAGCGCTTTGCGCGCGACTTTGACCATTGCAAGCCGGCCAACGATCACAAGCAATACGGCGAAAAGCGCGCCAAAGCCGATCTGTATCCGCGAAGCATCTTCGCTTTGCTGAGTCGCAAAGAGAATCATGAAAAATATCGCAAGAGCAGACAAAAGGCTGCCCGTCGCCAGCTTTGCCGCGGTCATGCGCTCTATCAGCGCCGGACCGGAAAAAGCGTGAAGGATGCATCCCACCAGAAAATGGAGAAGCCCAAGCACCAGGGCAAAGGACAGGGCAGGGGCTATCCAGCCCGTTCCGAACCGAATGACACCTGCGAGCGCTGACCCTGCGAAGATCGCGACAAGATCGCACGCTACGACATAGAGGACCAAGCGCGCACGAATATGAGCTCTGGCACCCTTTGCCTTAAAAGCCGGGCTCGTGATTGAATCACCCCTGATCGCGTTCATGATATTCATTGAAGATACGCCTGAACATATTGAATTCTATCAGTGCGACCCGATGCTATGATAATGGCTATGCTGCACTGCGATAGCAAGTGAAAAGACATGTTTGCAAGACGATAAAGCGTTTCATTATCGTTGCAACAGCTTCCAAATTTCTATGGCAGTCACGCTTGTGCCCGGCATTCGCTGCTATTTGCAAGATGCTAACACAAGATTCAGACATCGCTGTTACAGCTGGGCTGACACGGTAGAAGGTCAAATTATGTGTTTGAGGGAAACGGACGGTGCCATGCGGTTGGCCGTGCTGGTGCCAAGCTTTCAGGCCAGTAGCGCTGTCCGCAAGATCCTGCTGGCGTCGGGCGCAAGTCTTTCATTGTGGGGCCTCATAATATTGGCAACCTCACAATTGTTGGGCTGATCGAACCTGAACCAGCCAACGGTCATGTCCGCTCAAACCAATGGCTGACAGGAGGCCTGATCTGTAAGCGCCGGTGTCGAGGCCGATACGGTGATCGAGCAATTCGGCGTCTACGCTGATGGAGTGCCCGTGGACGATCATTTTCTCAAATGGTCCGGGATGGCTGGTAAATTGCGCACGTATCCAGCGCGTTCGGGGCAACAGCTGTTCTGCGAGCGCGCGGGCGGGATCGATGCCTGCATGAACAAAGGCATAATCGCCGATGATGATCATTTCTTCCATTTGGCCAAGAAAGATGCGGTGGGAGGCAGGCACGTACCTGTTCATCAGGGCCGGCAAATCATCGAAGGTACAAGCATCATATTCCAACGGGGCAATGCCATAGCTGAGCGCCGTCGCGCGACCGCCGAACCTTGCAAATTGGCGCGCTGCTTCCGGGTCACCGTCCAGAAGTCGTAAAAGAACTTCTTCATGATTGCCCTGGATGAACCTGGTTGATGCTTGGTCCTGAAGCCCTATCAATCGATCCAGGACCTGCGCGGATTGAGGGCCGCGATCGATCAGATCGCCAAGAAAAATGATCAGCGGGGGGAACTGCCGGATGGACTCCCTATCAACCTGCAACTGAGCGATCAGTGCGTCAAGCAGGTCCAATCGACCATGAATGTCCCCAACAGCATAGATTGTTTGGCCCGCAGGCGACACCGCTGCGCGCGCCAAGCCTGGTCGTTGTTTGCCCTGGCGGTTGCTACGCCGCAAGGCGTGAAAAATATTGACCGGAAACATCAAATTACCTGAAAATCACTATCAGCGCAGTGGCTCGACTATAGCTCGCAATCCAATGTTCCAATCATAAATTTAAAGCATTTCAATGTTATGCCTTTTGCGGCCGTTGAAAGCCAGGAGGGTGAAAAATCCGATGGTCCAAAGCCGGCGTTGCAAACATCGCCACGCGTCATGAATTGACGATCGGAACCCGTGAACGGCGCGCAATCGAGGCCTTGGTTGTTGTCCAGATGTAAAATATCGAATGATTCTCGTTTGTTGATATTGATCGATCACTCGGGCAGGTATTTTTTCTTACCCTTATGGATAGGTCAATATATGATCTCGAACACTTCAAAAGAGTGCCGGCGGTCTGAGCTATTTCCGCTTGGTGGCATGATGATTGATAGAGCAAAGATAGTGGCTATTGCTCCAAACTGTCGCGGATCGAGCATCTATTTTAATGATGGTTCCATCTGCCATGCACGCCTTAGCCCGCCTTATTCACCAAAAGTGTCCTGAAGGGTTGGCGGGAGTGGCGTAAGCCTCTGATCTGAATTAGGAACTGGGTGTCTAAGCCGAACCTGCCGCAGGGCAGAAAATGCCACGGGCCACACCCGCCATGAACGATGATATCGCAAGCTCATTTGGATTCCCAGCAGTCGGCCGCAAGAAAATCACAGCTGCGTTCGACGGTGGCCGGCTTACCTCGGATGGCGGTGTTCTACTGCTTGCACAGGCCGAGCGCGCGATGGGGATTTGCCAGCGCCTGGCGGCTTGTATTGCCGATCCGCGCGATCCAGCGCGGGTGATCCATCGCCTGGATGACATTCTGCGTGCCCGTGTGTTCGCGATTGCGTGCGGCTATGAGGATGCCGATGATCTCGATGCTCTGCGCGACGATCCAGGCTTCCGCCTGGCGCTCGGCAAGCTGCCGGAATCGGGCGCGGGGCTGGCCAGCCAACCGACGATGAGCCGGTGGGAAAATGCACCGACTACGCGCGAACTGGCCAGCATGATGGCCGCGATGATCGACATCTACTGCGCCAGCTATCCCGCCCCTCCGACAGCGGTCACGCTGGATATCGACGACACGTGCGACGTCGTGCATGGCTATCAACAGCTCTCGTTCTGGAACGGGCATCATGGGGAGCGCTGCTTCCTACCGATCCATATCTACGACACCGCGACCGGCAGGCCGGTGGCCATGCTGCTGCGCACAGGCAAGACGCCTTCTGGAAAGGAGGCGGCGGGGCACATCCGACGCCTGGTGCGTCACCTGCGCCGTAATTGGCCCGATACCCACATCACTATCCGCGGCGACGGGCACTATGGTCGACCCGAGGTCATGGCCTACTGCGATGCGGCCCGCGTCGATTACGTGTTCGGCCTGCCCACCAATTCAGCGCTGCGCGCCGATCCCGCCATTGTTGCGGTCGCCGATGCCTGCGCGGTCAAGCGCGCCCAGCGTCAGTGTCCCGTCCTGCGCAACTATGCCGAGACCCGCTATGGGGCAAAGACCTGGAAGTGCCAGCGTCGCGTCGTTGCACGGATCGAGGCCAGCACGCTGGGCATGGACATCCGCTATGTCGTCACCTCGTTGGCAACAGGATCGGCCGAGCACATCTACGACACGCTCTACTGCGCGCGTGGTCAGGCCGAGAACCTGATCAAGCGCCACAAGTCCCAGCTCGCCAGCGACCGAACCTCGTGCCGCTCGGCCAATGCCAATCAGATGCGCCTGATACTGCACACTGCCGCATACTGGCTGCTATGGCGCATCCAGCAGGCGATGCCCAGGACCGCTGCTCTGGCAAGCGCGGAGTTTACCACCTTGCGCCTGCGGCTGCTCAAGGTCGCTGCGCGCGTCGTAGAAAGTGCTAGCCGCATCCGCATTGCCTTCGCTTCCGCCTGTCCGGATGCCGACCTGTTCCGCGCCCTCGTTCTCCGGCTGAAGCCTGCGCCGACGTAGCCCATGCGGCAGCGCCGCAGAACTCCGAGCCCAGCCCTTCAACCCGAAAAGCCCATCAATCCGAATGCGGTGAAACAAACGCCAGCGATGCCGGTCGTCCGCGCAATACAGCCAGCCGCAGCAAATGCCCAGAGCGGGCCCGAAACCGAGCGTCGTGAATAAGAGAGGTTAGCCCGCAAAATGTCTATGGAAAGTTGTTTTGCCAGCAAGGGCGTTGAAGAGGCGTTACTATTATTGCGGTGATATCGGAATATATGTCACCGCAAGGGAAGGGGATGCCCGCCATCATCGGACCGTGAAATCTGAAATTCTAACCCGCACATGCCGATCAGGCCATCCTTGCAGATAGGGTCTCGCGATACCAGGGATGTGATGATTTCTATGGATGGCGTATCTTTGCCAGTTCTGCGCTGGCAAATTCACGGATATGATCACCTATGTCTTCGCGCGCAATTGCGAGGGCGAAATTGGCTTCGACATAACCGGCCTTTGAGCCGCAATCGAACCGTCGTCCGTCAAAAGTGACGCCATGAAAGGCCTGTCGACCGATGAGCGACGCCATGGCATCGGTTAGCTGGATTTCACCGCCAGCGCCCTTATCCTGCTTTTCCAGTATCGCCATTATCTCGGGCTGCAAAATATAGCGCCCTGGCAAAATGAGGTTGGATGGTGCCGTGCCAAGGGCAGGCTTCTCTACCAGGCCAAGGACCTGCGTCAATTTCCCGTCGCATATGCCAGGATCAATCACGCCATAGCTTGGCGTATCTTCCATCGGCACCTCCAGCGCGCAGACAAGATTGCCACCTACCTGAGCATAGGCATCGACCATCTGCTGCATGCAGCCCTGGCCTGGGGCACCTTTCATGAATTCGTCTGGTAGCAAAACGGCAAAGGGTTCATTGCCGATCAACTCCCGCGCGCACCAGATCGCATGGCCAAGGCCCAGCGGCTCCTGCTGCCGCAGGAACACAGCATTGCCAGGCATCAGCCGTGTGCCTTCCAGGGCAGAGAGATCCTTACCGCGCTCGCGCTGCGTTGCTTCGGTTTCGAACGCGATATCGAAATAGTCTTCGATCGCCCCCTTTCCCCGGCCAGTGACGAAAATCATCTGTTCGATGCCGGCTTCGCGTGCTTCGTCGACCGCATATTGAATAAGAGGGCGATCAACCACTGGTAGCAGTTCTTTAGGCACAGCTTTGGTCGCTGGCAGGAAGCGCGTACCAAGGCCAGCTACAGGGAAAATCGCCTTACGAATAGGATTAACCAAGATATGCCCCCACTTGCTTAGTTATGGCCAATTCCTTGCTTGCCCTGCATTGCAACGTCAACACAAAATGCGATTTTTTTTTTCGGATATATATGGTCATGAAAATGACATTTGTGCGTGGCTTTAGTCTGATAACGACAGCGTTTGAATTCAAACAAGTGGATGAGTTCAATATAGTCTCTGGACTGTGTCTACAGATTGCTAGTCTGGACCTGTCTTGACGCCATTTTGTCGGTCTTCGCCGAGCTTGGCCGCAGCGGCGTGTGCAGCGGGGGGGGGGGGGCGGATCATGGCCCCTTTTGTTCGCCGCGGCTTTTTGAGAGGCTTGTTGGGCTGGACGCCCCGGTTCGGGACTTCTGCGGCACCGCCGCACAGGCTTTGTAGGGCAAGCCTGCGCGCAAGTCGCGATTGCGCAGAAGATATCGGCATCATGGCAGGCTGTAGCGATGCGATGCGGATTTAAGATATGGTCTCGATGACGGGGCCATGACGTTCAGGAGTCTGAAGCGCACGGCAGCAAACTCAGCGGTGGGCATGTGAGCCGCAATCGCTTGATGGCCCGCCTCCCATCAGCGTCGCACACAAGGCATGTGTCGAGGAAATTCAGGCGCGCGCCTCTGCGCAGGGAAACCCAAATTCGACATGTGCGTTTCAGCAACAGGTCGACCGTTGGAAGTGGAACGGAACAATGCCGGATGGGATACGGGGTCTTGGTGATGTCGGCGGACTGATTGTAGCCCAATTACATAGATATAAAAGGTAGAGCGGCTGTTGGAATGGAGATTTGTGCGAGCTGGACATGGATGAAATGCACGTCGTCAATATGTATTCTTGCTCGAACATGTTTCGTTTACGTCACGTTAAAATTGCTGTATTGGAATAGTCAAGAAAAGGAGAGGTCGCGTGGATACGCCTTTGAGAGGAATGATTTTTGGCATTCCGCTAGCAATGATTATATGGGCTCTGACGGTCGTACTTATATGTATTGGCTGATGGCCAGGTTAGCATAGATTTTGGTATTTATGGCGGATAGCCATTTGGCTTAGGCTATAAATTCATTCACTTATCTATGTCTATTTTTATTCGCTCATCATTGATCATTTCTCTTTCTTTGTCTGATGTATCATACGCTGTGCAAAGCAGATCATGATAGCTACCAGGCTGCTGGTCGGATGGCTTTATAGTCTCTTTCGCTATCCAGTCTGCAGACCAAATCGCTTTTGTCGCCATGCGGCATTGTATCTTGAGCGCGAAATTTGCGGCATGCAGTGGCTGCAATTACAGAATTATTTCGAAAGCGCCCGCAACCGGTTCACCTATGCCCTGATCTGGAAAGAGCGTTAAGCGCGCTGTTCCCGGGTTTATCTGACCGTAGGTTACGCGATATTTACTATCTTCACCTACCGACAGGGAATGCCCTGCTCCGCCGTCTCCCCCACTATATTGCTCGGTACGCCAGCAGAGTCGTCCGTCAATCGATATATTGGCGAGAATCAGTGGTTGCGCGGCGCCCTTGGCATCAGCGCGGCGGTGTTTGTTGCAAGCCTCGTTGGCTTGTCGTCGCGTCATGCCTTCTCGGTGTCTTTCTGGCCAGCCAATGCCATTCTGGTTGGCTTGTTGCTGCGCGACCGCTCTTTGCACAACGCACCGGCATGGCTGGGTGCCTTGCTTGGCTATATGGCGGCCGATCTCGTTTTCGGGCGCACATTGTCTTTGGCCGCTTTCTTCGCTGCTACCAATGTCGTTGGGGCCTTCACGGCCACGATATTGCTGCGCCGCCTCGACTCACGGGATCTGGCGTTAAGGCGGGTTCATTCCGTGATCCGAATCCTCGCATGCCTGATCCCGGCCTGTTTCGCCGCCGCGATCTGTGGCGCGTTGCTCGTCAGGGTCCAGTTTCATGGGTCAATGAGCCAGGCACTCATGACCTGGCCGGCGAGCGAACTTGTCAACTATCTGATCATGCTTCCCGCCATGCTGACCGTAGGGTGGAAGGACATCGCACGACGCATATCGCAGAGCAATTCGATCAACAGCATCGGTAAGCTCGGCCCGGCAGTTTTCCTCATCATTTCTTGTGCTGCGGCGACAATATTTGATGGACCAGGCAGCATAATTTTCCCGCTGCCAGGCCTGCTGCTTTGCGCTCTTGTCTATTCTCTTCCGGTGACAGCTCTGTCGTCCATGCTCGTCGGTACTGCATTTCTGATGATGCTTGGTCTTGGCGTGATAGACATGGGTCAGAACATGGCGATCCCTTATATGGTCGTCTCGGTCCGTATAGCCGTCGCCTTTTTGGTCATGGTGCCGTTGACCATCAGTAGCGCAATGGCCGTTCGCGACGATTTGTTGGGAGAATTGCGCAAGGCGGCAGATCATGATGGTCTGATACCAACCTGCATTGATCACGACCCACGTGCCCATTTGCGGCGTCCAATTGTCATGATGCGCCAGGGCTGATCGATCAGCCTGTTCCAGGCTTCGCAGCAAAGGTCGACGATGTTGTCGTGGGACGTGAAGATGCGGTTGGATAGCCAGTTATCGCGCATGAACTGCCAGATATTTTCGACCGGGTTGAGTTCAGGACATTTTGGCGGCAGCGGAACGATGCTGATATTATCGGGTACTTCCAGCTTCCCGGTCATGTGCCATCCGGCCTGATCCATCAGCAGCACGCCGTGGGCACCTGGTTCGATAGCGAGCGATATCTCCGCCAGGTGCAGCGACATGGTCTGGGTATTACAGAAGGGCAGGACCAAGCCAGCGCCCTTGCCAAGCTCAGGGCAGATAGCGCCGAAGATGTAGGCTGATTTGGTCCTCTGATCCTTGGGCGCTGAAGGCCGGGTGCCGCGCCTGGCCCAGCGGCGGGTGATCTTGTTTTTCTGGCCGATACGGGCCTCGTCCTGGAACCATACCTCTATGGGCGTGTCGCGCGGGAGAGCGGCTTTGATCTTTGCCAGCTCGGCTGCAAAGCCCCCTTTTTGAAGTCCTCCATCGCATATTCGTTCTGGGCATGGTGACGTGGGCGTGCCGTCAATTTCACATAGCCCAGCTTTTTCAACTCTCGCCCTACGGTCGTTTCCGTCAGAGACACCCCAAATTCGTCATGAAGCCACCGCGCCAGGTCGATCAGCCGCCAACGCACAACTCCATGGATCGCTGGTATCGGTCCACTTTCAACGACCTACGCGAGCGCTTGGCGCTGGGTATCATTCAGCAAGGGCGGCTTGCCTGGGGCCTTGCCGTCAAGGAGACCCGCTGGACCTCGGGCGTTGAACCGCACCACCCAATCCCGCACGATCTGCAGGGTCACTCCGCCGATGCGCGCGGCATCGCTGCGGTTCGCGCCATCATAGATTTCCGCCAAAGATAGCAGTCGGCGTCCCTGGTTCGCGCTCTTTGTCGTCCGCGCCAGTCGCCTCAAGCCCGCTGCATCAAAGTCGTCTCGCAATCCAATCGCTGCACCCATGACAATGCCCTCCAACCCGAAGACATAGATTCATAGTTTCGCCGCTTTGGGAATCCCCCACGTGAGTCAGCATCACGGACGGATGGTATGACAGGGCTTCTTAACCGCCGGGCATTCGAACAACGGCTGGACACGCAACTGGCCGTTCCCCTGCGACAGGGTTCGAGCCTTCTCATTCTTTGGATCGACATCGATTTCTTCAAGTTGATCAATGACCGCCATGGCCATCCGGCAGGCGATGCGGTCTTGCAAGCCTTCGCCGCTACGGCACGTTCCTGTTGCAGGGCGAATGATTTTGTAGGACGATTGGGAGGGGAAGAATTCGCTTTGGTAGCGCAGGTGTCGAGCGCCGATGACGCCCAGGAGATAGCCAATAGGCTACGTGAAGCGTTCGCGGCGCAGACCCTCATATGGGAAGGTGCCGCAATCCGAGCAACCGTCAGTATTGGCGCCTGTTATCTAAATTGCGTGCACCAGGATATGGCGACCCTTATCCGTGATCTCGACACGGCTCTTTATGACGCAAAACGCAACGGCCGCAATCGTATCGAGTGGCTTGAACAGGATGTTTCGCGACGGGATAGGGTTATAGGGCCAAGACTGGCAAGGGCCTGATGCTTCCGAGTATAGAGCTGGAGATGCTCAGCGATTTACGCGTCCTATCCATTCGGCAAGGCCTGTGGCCTGGTCGTAGCTGCTATCCCCACATGCGTCTGGCCATTTTTGAAGCCATAGATCAAGCTCATCATATCCCATGGTGTGACTGAAATGAAGGCCGGCCTCATTGCCTTTGATCCAGGCCAGTCGGGCTTCCCGGCGACCTAGTCCCTGCAACTCGACGAGCAGCAGATCCCCGATATGAAGCCATGGCGCAACACCGCGGATTTTCATCCCACCAAGCGATATATCGACACTCAGGCACAAATGGGTCGCGCGGGGGCCGACAATCTGCACGGGTCTTTCCAATTGCAATCGAACCGATTCCTGTCCGCCATGGGCGCGTTTGCCCGCTTCGACCACATCCGACGGATTGACGGGACGATCAAACAAGACAGGAACGAGAGGGCCAGCAATGTCCCCCACCTGACCGGGTAGAAGATAATTTCCTCGTAAACCTATGCGAACGATCATGCCTGGCTCAAGCAAAAGGCGGGTCGCGATCATGACATGACTGGTCGACAATTTGCGCACGATGCATAGAGCTTGCGCATGATCATTTTGAACGCTGCCAATGTGGAGCAGCGACAGGCCGCTATTCATCATCATAGCTTCATCATTCCTCACCAGCGTCTATCGCTACCATCCTCATTCGATGAGCTTGAGCACGTCACGTTGACTGGCATTGGCCTGCGCAAGCATCGCGGTCGATGCCTGGGAAAGGATCTGGTTCTTGGCGAGATTGGTTGTCTCAGCGGAAAAATCCGCATCCTCAATGCGGGATCGTGCCTCGGTTAGATTGATCATCCCATTTTGCATATGCGCGGAAACAGATTCAAGGCGCCGCTGCATGGCACCAAGTGCGACGCGACCGTTGGAAATCTGCGCGATCGCCGCATCGATCACATCAAGCCCATGGGCGGCCGTGACGCCGATATCGGCATAGCTCTTATAGTCGGAATCAGTGTATTGCACATAGCCTGACGGATCACCCCAAGCGTGAACCCCACCACTATCATAGTCGCAGGTCCGGGCAACATCGACATCGGCATCAAGCGTAAGATCGATATTGGCGATTCCGACAAAGCGCATCGTGCCACCGACGGCCGTTTCCGTGCCGAGCAGCGTGAATTGATCTTCGCTGCTCCGGAGCGTCGGCAGTGCGAGCATCACGGCGTCAGTCGCATTTGCCCCGGTTTGTATCTTGATTGCCTTGCCACCTGCACGGCGGACCGTCTCATCCTGACCCACATGGTAGACCGCCGTATCGCGCAGATCGCCATCGCGATTATGATCGATGGCCAAAATGCCATTGGAGGTATCTGAAAAAAGCTTGGTCCCGTTAAATTGCGCCGTTTCCAACACATCATCGATCTGGGCGACCGTTTGTGCAAATTCGGCCTGAAGTGCGGCGCGATCATTGGCATTATTGGTGCCGTTGGCCCCTAAGAGCGCGAGTTCCCGCAGCCTTTGTAAGCTTGCTTCGACCTGTGCGAGCGTGGATTCAGCCGTCTGAGCCAGCGAAATGCCGTCCAACGCGTTGCGCTGACCTACCTCCATTCCCCTGATCTGGCTGGTCATGCCGGTCACAATGGCAAGACCTGCAGCATCATCCTTGGCAGAATTGATACGCTTGCCCGTCGAAAGACGCTCGCTCGCCTGCCCCAGAGCGGTGTTGGCGGACTCTATGGCGCGCTGCGCGCGCAAAGCGGCGCTGTTCGTCCCAATGACAGTCATCGACTTGTCTCCTTGGCTATAATCCGGGCGGCACGGGTCGCATAGCGCCGCCCGGACATCGGAGCCTATTGGGGTCCGATCAGAGCGTGATGCCGCCGCAGCGGCGCCAAGCCTATCCGGGCAAATCCCGGACTGGATGGATAGGCCAGGGAAAATTCCGGCTTGGCTGTGTAGCCCCAGGCGATAGAAGCTGTGCAATGCAGATATGGGCCATTCATCAGCATCTTATCGAACGGGTCAGCCATGTTCGCGCCGAGACCTGGTTGCTGCTTCTAATCTATCCGCTCGCGTTCAAAGCCGCGCATATGGCGGCGAGCCCTTGGGGCGGCGCGCATTTCTTCAGTCTCTGGTATCCCGCAGCCGGCGTCCGATTTGCGCTGTTGTGGCGTGTGGGTGCACGATTTACGCCCCTGATCATGATCGAGGAATGTCTTGTCCAGGTCGCGACAGGCACGGTGGAACTTCACCATCCTGAATTCCTGAACCATCTGGGCGGTGTTGCTCGCGCCCCTCTGGCCTACGGAGCGATGGTGGCCCTTGTCCGCTTCATTGAAACCAAAGGCCGGTCGGAACTGGCAATCGCCCCAATGCCCTTTGGCCTGGCTACGGTGCTTTCGCCGACCTTGGCCGCATTCGTGGCCGGCCTGTGGGAATGGATATGGCCAGGCTTATCGACCGACCTTTCCACGCAACCTTTTGCAACAATGATCGCTGCCTTCCTGATTGGTGATCTTCTGGGCGTCCTGCTGTTGGCGCCAGCCCTGTTATGGCTGTTTGACCCTTCTAACCGCTGGGGTCTGGGGATATTGAGTGGGACCCGCGCGATTGAAGCCGCTATCGTTTTTCTCGCTGGATGGCTCCTGGCGGCAGGGTTAGCGTCGGTCCAGCCTCAGATCGCTGTCATGCCGGTGCTGATCGCCGCCATATGGGCCGGGATCAGATGTGGACGCCATGGCGCCTGGGCGGCCATCATTCTGTCGGCAGCCATCATCCTTCCCTGGTCTGCTGCTGAGCAATCTGTTTCCACCAGGCTGGCACTCCATATGACCCTCGCGGCTATGGCCATAGCAGCCTATCTCGCCGGCAGCTTTGCCGAAGCGCAACTCACCGCACGACAGGATATCGGACGGCGCGATCGCATGTTGTTCCAGGCTGAGCGCCTCAAGACCCTGCGTGCCATGTCGGTGGCCATCATTCATGAAATCAGTCAACCCTTATCGACCCTGGCGATTGAGACGCGACATTTGTCGAAGCTGGCCGATGACGGTGACTGGGACCGCGCCGACATGGCCCAAAGTATCGAACTGATTGATCGCAAGACGGCATTGATTGCAGATATGGTCCGCCGCTTGCGAAGCTTTGGCGGGAGAAGCGTTGATGAGCCGTCGACCATTTCGGTGGCGCAGCTTCTGCGCGACTGCGTCACCATTCTCGAACGCGAAGCGCTGGACAAACAGTGTCAGATCAGGCTGGAACCAGTGGACAGCCAGCTTGTCGTGATGGGACACGAAATCGAACTCATGCAGATACTGATCAATCTGTTGCGCAATGCCATCGCAGCCTCTCCTGGAACGAGTATCAGCATTTGCGTGACATGTGCCAAGGACGCGGTCGCCATTGCGGTGGAAAACAGGCTCGTCCAGCCGGGTCGAGACCCTGGCGGCATGGGCATTGGTCTGATGGTTGCCAGGGCGATAGCCAATGCCCACGGTGGCGACTTGGTACGCGAAAAGGACAGCGACAAGGTGCGGCATACGGTACAGCTGCCGTTCGAAATGATGTCTCATGGCTGAGCCGGGCCCTGTCACTATAGTCCATGTTGTGGACGATGATCATGATCTGGGACGGGCTGTCGCCCGCCTGCTGACCCGCCTTGGCCACAGAGCTACCGCGTTTGAGAATCCGGTTGATATGATGAACCATCAGCGCAATGAACAGGCCCACTGCTTGGTGACAGACATCATGATGGCAGAGCTGGACGGATTTGCCTTTGCTGAACAGGTCCGGGCACAGGATCCAGCAATCGCCATCATCTTCATGACGGCTTGGCCATCAACGGCGAACGCGGTTGATGCCGTTCGGCTCTATGGCGGCCTGGACTATCTTGAGAAGCCACTTGACGAAGTGCGCCTGGCTGCAGCTGTAGCCGAGGGGGCGGGCTGGAGCTTGAAACGTCGCGACGCGCTCGGGCGTATCGGCATGCTGACACCGCGTGAGCGCGAAGTCTTTGCCTGCTTAGGCGAGGGCATGAGTAACAAGTTGGTTGCCTCCACGCTGGGCCTTAGCCCTAAAACGATTGAGGATCATCGGGCTGCGATCATTATGAAAACCGGGGCTGCCAGTCCCGCAGCGCTCATTGCTTTGTTCAGAGCTACTCAAGGCGCATAGGGACAGGGACTGCGCGCGGGCGCAAGAGATCGCACGATAACGAGCTGTAGGATCTGTCATCGAGGGTGCAGTTGCGCCATGGCGCAACGCGTGACGTAACCTGCTCATTCGCACAGCAGGCCGCGCGACCTAGACATAACGGCGAATTCAACGCAATCGATGACCACCAATCTCCCTCAACCTCTAGATAATCTTATCAGGCGAGCATAGATGAGATATGTCTATGTTGCATGATTTTGGTGTTACGCCAATCTATAGTTTGAATTTCTGCACGAGAGCCGGTTCAGGCATCGTCGTCTTTTGAGCTCACTTAATCGATCTCATCGGCACCCCTGCTTTTTTAAACATCTCGTTAACCATTAAACCCTATCTTTGCCGCTGCGGAACATGGGGATATGTTTATGCGATCGGATGCTGAAACTCTCCTGGCCCGGCTGGGGCGCACGGACTTTCGTTATAGAGAGTTTAGCGACTCCTTTGCCGACATGGAATTATGGCCTATTTTCGAGGCGTTGTTGAAGGATGAACGCGTGGTGGGCAGGCGGCTTTCGCCACTCGATACGCGCGACGACAGCAATATCATCACAGATGCGCGACAGCGCGCTGCAACGCCGTCGCCACCAGGTGCAGGAACAGCGGGCATATTTGGTGCTTATGCAACAGCCCAAGGCGGTCGCGATCAGCGTCCGTCTGTCGATGTACGCAATTTTCTGGCCGGTCTTTCGGCCAACAAAGCAGATCGGCAAGACTGATGGCATTGATCCTATGCCATTCGCCAAAGGGCGGCGTGGGCACCAGCTTCATAGCGGCCCAGCTCGCCATCGCCTTAGCCGGGCAGGGGCATGATGTCACAGCCGTTGATTTCACCTATCAGGATGCCCTCAAGCTTTTCTTCGGACTGCTGCCAACACAGCCGTTGATGGAAATGGGGCAGGCGACCAGCCAATCGATGGTCGTTTCCGGCGTGGAGTTGCTTAGTGCCCATAGCCTGAGCAGGGATCCCCATTTTCGCGAGCTATTGGCTCGGCCCGGACACTCGCCCTTTGAGAGCGACAAACTGTTCATCGCCGACGTTGCTGCTGGCGATCGCGAAACGAAAGAGCTTTTGCTGCCCCACGCGATGTTGCACATCTGCACCTTGCTGCCACGTCCCGGTTCGCTCGCTGCCCTCACCAAGGTACAGCCAGGAACGCCGACGATCGAGTTGCCGCGCACTGTCTTCGTTCTGAACCAGCTTGACGATACCCATCGCCTCTCGCGCCACAGCCATGTCTTCATTCGAGAGCTGTTTGGAGACAAACTCATTGGTACCGTACGGCGTGATGAAGGCGTCAACGAGGCGGCGGCTATGTTCGAGCCGACCGCCAAATTCGCTCCGGCGAGCGCAGCCCTTGTCGATTTGAAGACGTTGGCATTGGCCGTCGAAGCGCGTTGTGGCTTGGCTCAGGCCGATGGGGATCAGCCGTGAGGGCGCTTGGGTCCGGCCTCACAAAATGGGCCTTCATCCTGGGCGTGACCCTTTTGAGCATTCTCTTTGTGGGTGTGCCGCTTGACCTTGGGCCACAATGGATTTGCGCTGGCATCACCATAATGGGTGCCATCATCATCGGGCGCAAGAACACGCGCAAGGCCAACCTGACCCTGGCGATATTGTCGGTTCTGGTTTCATCCCGTTATATGTTCTGGCGTACAACCCAGACGCTGGAATTCGGCTCGGTTCCCGAATTCCTGCTGGGTAGCGGCCTCTATCTGGCCGAACTTTATGCCTGGGTCATTCTCATTTTGGGGTTTCTCCAGACCGGCTGGCCGCTCGATCGCCCGGTGGTGGAAATTCAGGGCGAGCCTGAGCAATGGCCAATCGTCGATGTGTATATCCCGACCTATAATGAGAGCCTGGAGATCGTCAGCAACACTGTGTTCGCGGCGATGGACATGGATTATCCGGCCGACAGGTTTCGAGTGTTCATCCTCGACGACGGACGTAGACCGGAATTTCGCGCCTTTGCGCGGCAGGCAGGCTGCGGCTATCTCACGCGCGCCGACAATCTTCATGCCAAGGCCGGCAATCTGAACGCCGCGATGAAGAAGACCGAAGGCAGCCTGATCGCCATTTTCGACTGCGACCATGTGCCGACCCGCGCCTTTCTTCAGATGACGGTGGGCTGGTTCCAGCAGGACGCCAAGCTGGCGATGCTCCAGACCCCGCACCATTTCTACTCTCCCGATCCAGCCCAGCGTAATCTTGGCACGGTGCGCGACCTGCCTGGTGAAGGTGACCTGTTTTACGGCGCAGTGCAGGCCGGCAACGACCTGTGGAACGCGACCTTCTTCTGCGGCTCCTGCGCGGTCATTCGTCGGGAGGCATTGGCGCAGACCAACGGTTTTGCGGGCGAGACCGTTACCGAAGACGCCCATACCGCGCTCAAACTGCAGCGGATGGGCTGGAACACCGCCTATATTGGCGCCCGTCTTTCGGCCGGGCTCGCGACCGAGCGGCTCGTTTTGCATATCGGCCAGCGCATTCGCTGGGCGCGCGGGATGACGCAGATTCTGCGGATCGACAATCCCTTGTTGGGACGCGGGCTGAACTGGCAGCAGCGGCTTTGCTATCTCAATGCGATGCTGCACTTTCAGTTTCCGCTGCCCCGGATCGTGTTCCTGACATCACCACTGGCCTATCTGATCTTTGGCCAGAACATCATTCATGCTTCGGCTTCGCTGATCTTCGCTTATGCTTTGCCACATCTCTATTGCTCGATGGTATCAGGTACGCGAGCCCAGGGTGGCGACCGCCGACCGCTGTGGGGTGAGATCTATGAGACGATCCTTGCTTTCCATCTCGTATCACCAACCGTCCTGACGCTATTTCAGCCGCGCAAAGGCAAGTTCAACGTCACCGATAAAGGCAGCTTGCTTGACCGCACCTATTTCGATCTTGGGACGGTCAAGCCACATCTGATCTGCATTGGATTGATCCTGTTCGGTGTCGCGCTCGCCGTGGTGAAGCGAATATTCTTTTCGCATCTGTTCAACATTCAGACCGATACCTTGTTGCTCAACGCAGCATGGGCGCTGTTCAGCGTCATCATTCTCTTGGCAGCGGTGTCCGTCGCGCGCGAAACCAGGCAGTCGCGCGAGCATATTCGCATCGGCGCACAGCTTCCGGTCACGATCTATATGCAGGACGGCTATGTTATCGATGCCTGCACCACGGACATTTCCATGGGTGGGGCCGGGATCTTGGTCCCGTCAGATTTCACGCTGGCTGGCCGCACGATAACCCATGTGTCCTTGCCCATGGGGGATGAGAAGCTGACTATTCCGGTTGAGACCATCAGGATCGTAGGCGGGCAGGCCTATCTGCGCTTCCAGCCGCTCGACATGACGCTTTCGCGCCAACTGGTTCGCGCCGTCCTTGGCCGCGCCGACGCCTGGCAACCCGCAGCGCCGCGTGCGCCGGTATCGGGTTTACGCTCACTTTGGGACATTATCGTGGTGGATTACACAACGCTCAAACGCTTGTTCCGACTCAACCGCAGCGAGCGTCGAGCGCTCCGTCAGGCACAGGTGCCAGCGCCCTCCAAGGGCAAGCAGGCCATAGCTGCGGTCGCCGTCATGCTGGCGCTTTTACCGGCCGGCTTCTCAGAACGCGCTCAAGCCCAGTCTCCCGTCGCCACCACTGCGGCGTTGGCTCAGGGCGCAGGCGCACGACGCGAGCGGCTGACCTTCCGCGACCTGCAGGTCAAATCACCCATTCGTCTGGCCGGTACGCGCGGTGAAATTGGTATTCCCTTCGGGGTCCGGCGCAACGACGTTGTGACCCAGGCCAATCTCACTCTCAATTTCGCCTGGTCGCCAGCGTTGCTGGGTGACCTCAGCCAATTGGTCGTGCTGCTCAATGGCGAGGTGGTGCAGACCATTGCCCTGCGCCCAACGGAGGCTGCCGGTCAAAATCTTGCCATTCCTGTTAATCCGGCGCTGTTCCTGCCGGGCGACAACAGGTTGAACCTTCGTCTGATCGGCCATTATGCGCGCGATTGCGAAGATCCTTTCCACAGCTCTCTATGGGCAAACATCAGCAATGTGCGGTCCTGGTTCGACATGACCGTCCAGACCCTGCCGCTTGGTCCCGATCTCGCGCGTCTGCCGGGGCCTTTCTTCGACAAGAATGATAACCGGCCGCTACGCCTGCCTTTCGTGTTCGCGGGTCAACCAGGCAACGGCGAACTGGAGGCGGCGGCAAGCATGGCGTCCTGGTTCGGTAGTCTGGCGAGCTATCGCGGCTTTTCGTTCAAGCCGCTCTACAATCAGATCCCGCAGGGCAATGCCATTGTGTTCCTCAAGGCGGGCAGGCCGCTTGCGGGTCTGACGATGGCCGTGACCGGTCCGTCGGTCAGCGTCGTTCGCAATCCCCGCGATGGCTTTGGCGAATTGCTCGTCGTCATGGGGCGCAGCGATCAGGAACTCAAGCTCGCCGCAGGGGCGATCGCAGCAGGGCGAGGCGTGTTGGGCGGATCGCGCATGGCCTTTGATGGTGTGCGCATTCCCACCTATGCCCGCTATGCTGCGCCCCGCTGGCTTCAAACGGATCGGCCCGTCCGCCTTGGCGAAATGATGGACGCCTACGCCCTTCAGGGCATGGGGCTTCCGCCTGGCCCGCTCAGTGCCCGCTTTCGCGTCGCGCCCGACCTCTTCTTCTGGCCGCGGAGCGGTGGCACGCTCAACCTGCACTATCGCTACCCTTCAGCGCCCTGGCTCGACAAGCGGGCATCGCGGCTCGATGTGTCGATCAACAATCAGTATCTTCGCACGCTGCCCTTGTCAGGTGCGGGCTGGTGGTACCAGTTGTTTGGCAGCAGGGGGGCATCGTCGCAGGACGGCAGAGCCTCCGTTGTGCTCCCCCGCTACAATTTGTTCGGCCAGAATGAGCTGACCTTCGATTATAATCTGATCATCGCCGACAAGAAGCGGTGTGAAGGCACTTTGCCGGACAATGTCCGGGTCAGCATCGAACCCACCAGTATGATAGATCTGACCCACGCCTATCATGCCCTGCAAATGCCGGACCTCGCAACCTTCGCCGGTGCAGGCTATCCCTTCACCATACGTCCTGACCTGACGGAAACGACCGTTCTTGTGGGACAAAGGGCAACGCCGGGCGCGATTGAAGCATTTTTGACGTTGATGGGGCGCTTTGGCGATTCGACCGGCGCGCCCACCACCGGGGTCACAGTGGCCAGCGCGATCGATCCTTCGCGGCTGAGTGGCAAGGACATCTTGGTGATCGGTGCCAGCAGCGTTGCGGCATCGGCCCAGTTGTTCGGCGACGCGCCCGTTCATTTTCAAAACGGCCAGTTGCAGGTAAAGGAACGCACGCCTGTTGATCGCGTCTTTGGCATGATGTCCCCCTATAGCCGCGCAAGCCAGGACGATGTCGAACAGGCGCTGTACGCCGCCAACGGCTTCCAGGGCATTGTCGGATTTGAGTCGCCTTTCGAAAAGGGACGCAGCGTCGTTGCGCTGCTCGCGGATGATCCGCGCGCCTTGCCGCAACTGGTGGGGGGGATGGCCGAGCCCAAGATCAATGCCCAGATCCAGGGTGACCTATCCGTTGCCAGCGGCGATGGCATGAACAGCTTTGCCGTTGGCTCTGGCTATTGGGTCGGCTCCATGCCGTTCTGGATGAAGATTGCCTATTGGTTCAGCCAGCGGCCGCTGTTGATGGCCATGGCCGGGCTGCTCATTGCGGTCCTGCTGGCCGGGCCTGCCTATCTCTATTTCAGTCGCCAGGCAAAACGGCGCTTGGGCGAAGGTGACGCGGAATGACCAAGGGCAAAATTCTTTCCCTGCGACTGCTTTTGACCGCAGCAATGGCCACAACCATCGTTCCGACGAGGGCACAGGCCGAGGTGCCCGGTGTGTCTACGCTGATCCAGCAGGGACAATATTGGCAGTCGAAGGGACGGCAGGATCTGGCAAACCAAGCCTTCCGCCGGGCACTGATCCTCGATCCTACCAATGGGGAAGCGCGTCGTGGTCTGGCTGGTCAGGGTGCCCGCACAAATGCCAAGCCTGCGGCTCCAACGCCCGCCCTTGTCGCCCGGCCTGCTGCTACGCCGCAGCCAGCGCAGCCGACGCCACGCGTCGCGCAACCAGCGCGGACCGGGAATGACGCCCGCGCAGCGGGATTTCGAGCGCTCGATGATAATCAACTGGATGAAGCCGAGGAGCTGTTCACGCGCGCGATTTCCCGCAATCGCGGCGACGCGGATGCACAAGGGGGTCTTGGACTGGTGCGTTTGCGCCAGGGGCGTTTTGGTGAAGCGCGAGATTTGCTCAATCAGGCCACGCGACTGGGCGGGCCGGCCAAATGGAGCGAGGCGCTGGCGTCGGCTCAATTCTATGGAGGGCTGGCAGATGCCCGCGCGTTGCTGGCTGATGGCCGGATCGACCAATCCCAGGCCCAGGCAGAGGGTCTCGCCCGATCGGGCTTTGCCCAGCGTGGTCCCGCGCTTGAGCTTCTGGCGGAGATTTATGAACGGCAGGGCCGTTATGCCGATGCTGCCGATATTTATCGTCAGGCTAGCGAAGGCAGCCCCGAGGGTGGCAATCGTTTGCGCAGCCGGGCAGCGCGCGATCGGGCCCTTCAGGCGGCCGCTCAGGGGGACGACTTCAGGGCCGAGCAGGAATTTCAAGCGGGCTTATTGCTGGATCAAAATGATCCGTGGATCCGGTACGAATTTGCACGCTATCTGATCTCCAAGGGGCGGCTGCCAGAAACCGAGTCCCAGATCAATTCGCTCACCAACCTGGCAACCCCAGATTCGCTTTACGCAGCCGCGCTGATCAATGCGGATCTGGGGCGTCTGGCAGCAGCCGACAAGCTCATCGGGCGTATTCCGCAAGCGCAGCGTAGCGTCCAGATGCGCAACTTCGCGATCGGCCTGAAAACCGACAGCGCCATCGAGCGTGCCAAGGCGATGGCGAGCCAAGGGCAGCAAGGCGAAGCGCTGGCGGTGCTGCGGCAATTGGGCGCGACGCCGGGCATGCCTGCCGTCAAGCAAGCTGCGATCGCCGATGCCCTATATGAACTGGGCGACGGCGAAGCGGCGGCGTCACTGGCGCAGCAAGCGATGGCGGGTGAGATAGGCAGCGCCGAAGGCTATGAGCCCATTGTGCGCGTGCTTGCCAAGACCGGGCGTGACGGCTTTGCCAATGCGGCTGTGCAGCGCGCAACGCAGATGGCGGGGACTTCTGTGGATGGGCAACGCACGGTTGCGCGCCTGAACGGCATCATGGCCGCTTCGCAGGCCGACAGGTTGCGTACGGCCGGCCAATATGCGCCTGCCTTCGATCAGTTGCAGGCAGCCTGGAACGCTGCGCCTGGCAATCAGGAAGTGCTTGCCGCGCTCGCGCGCTTATACCAGTCAGGCGGCTTGCATGTGCAGGCAGCGCAGACATATCAGCTGATTTTGGCACAGTCGCCCGACAATAAGGGCGCGCTCATCGGCCTCATCGAGACCGCCGGTGCGGCGGGCGATAAGGGGCTGGCACGGCAGGCGATAGACCGGGCGATCAAGGTTGCACCCGATGATCATGAAATCTACATGGCCGCAGCCCGCATGGAACAGGCCCGCGGCGATGAGGGGGCAGCCGTCAAATATCTCAAGCGCGCCAGGGAGATATATGCGCGCCAGTCCAACAGCGGTGGTGGCCAACTGACATCGGCCAACCCCTTTGCGGCAAACATGCAGGGCAATAATCCGTTCCGCAATCAAGCGCCCGCGGCCGCTGCGCCGACCATCAATCCCTTCGCTCTTCAAGGGGGTGCGCGTATGCCGATCGCCGTGCCGACGCCTGCGCCCCTCTATCGCGATCAGGCGTACGAGAGCGCGAACAATGCGGGACAGCAGCCTGCTCCCTATCAAGTCACCGCTAGTCCCCCGACAGCCTTTCCCGGACAGGCATGGCAAGGTTCCGGGGCCCAAGAGAGCCGCAGCCCATCAGTCGACAGCTATGGCATGGTGAGCAGCGATCCGGTTCTGGCCTCCATCCAGACAGACATCAATGCTTTGACACGGCGTTCGGGACCGCGGGCCGATGTCCAGACCGGCTATCGCGAGCGGTCGGGCGAAACCGGACTGAGCGCGCTCAAGGAGGTTACCGGTTCGGCCGAAATTTCGACAGGGCTTGGCAATGGCCGCATTGGAGCAAAGGTCGATGCGGTCGTACTCGACAGCGGGCGTCCAACCGGGTCGGCACTCGCGCGCTTTGGTCGCAACGGCACGGCCGAGGCACAGGCTATCGTCGATGAAGAGGAAGCTTCCCTGACGCAGGCTGCGACGCAGCATGCTTCGGGCGTTGCGATCTCGGCCAGCTACACGAGCCCGGTCCTGCAACTTGAGGTGGGCGTCACTCCGCTTGGTTTTGAAGATACAGAAGTGACCTGGCGCGCCGCCATCAGTCCGCGTTTCTCGCCTAACGCCACGGCAAGACTATGGGCAGAAAGCAAAGCTGTGACTGACAGCGTCATATCCTATGCCGGTACGCGCGATCCGGTAACGGGGCAATTGTGGGGGCAGGTGATGCGGACGGGCGGCGGACTGTCCTTCTCCTATGATCGTGAGGGAGCGGGGGTTTATGGCGATGCCGCCTATAGTCGCTATGACGGGACGAATGTGCGCCGCAACAGCGGGGTGCAGGTCAATCTGGGCGGCTATATGCCTTTCTATCGAGGCGATCATTCGGTGCTGACCGGGGGCGTGAACGTCAACTATCAAAGCTTCGACAATAACCAGAATTTCTTCACCTTTGGTCATGGCGGCTATTTCAGCCCGCAAAGCTTTCTCAGCGTCAGCTTCCCGGTCCGCTACAGCTATGAAAAGGACAAGCTGCAGATCCGCGCCAATGCCGCGCCGGGCTATCAATCCTTTAGCCAGGACCAGGTGGCGCTCTATCCCACCGATCCGTCCGGTCAGGGTCTTCTCGACAGCTTGAAGGCTCGAAATAGCGACGTCCGATCCTTCTATGATAGCATCAGCAAGACCGGCTTTGCTCTCTCTGCAGATGGATCAATCTATTACCGCGTGTCTCCTGGCACGCGTGTTGGGGGCGAGATTGGGATCAACACGTTCGGGACATATGACGAGTTCAAATCGTTGATCGGCATCAGACAGTCATTAGGGGGCGCAAAATGAGAGAGGACTTCATGGAAACGCCAATCGCAGCACCGCATGCGCCCGATGTGGCTGGACTGTCTCTCCTGACCGCATTGACGGCTAGCGAGATTTTCAAGAGTGCGACGGCAGCGCAAGCGCGAGGCTTTTATGTTGCTGTGGGAAAAAGGATCGCGTCCCTCGCTCCAGTGGAGGATATCTCTGACCTTGACGCGTTGACGCAACGGATTAATCGGGTCTGGCACGCTATGCATTGGGGAGAAGCGTCGTTATCGATGGATGATGAAGGCATTATCGTTCATCATCATGGTATGCCCGACGCATTGGAAGGCGATCTCGAAGGTCATTGGCCAGACGTCAAAAACGCTATCCTCGAAGGCGCTTATGATGGGTGGTTCCGTACTTTGGGCAGTGGCCCGCAACTAAAGACTTGGATAGTTCACACGCATGAAGGCCAAATCGAGTTGCGTCATGGGCGTTGATCGACGCACCGCCTGCCTGAGCCTTTTGTTCGCGGCCACGGCTGGCTGCGCCCAGGCGGGGGGCAGCAAAATCGTGGCGGGCGCTATCAGTTGGCCAAATTTCAAGGCTGCATTTCTCGATCCCTCGGGACGGATCATCGATAACGGCAATGGCGGGATCAGCCATAGTGAAGGACAGGGCTATGGCATGGCTCTGGCACTGCGGGGAGGGGATCAAGCTGCGTTTGACACCATTTTTCGTTGGTCCGAGGCTAATCTGGCAAATCGCGATACCGGGCTTTATGCGTGGCGATATGATCCGCGCCAGCCAAATCCCGTAGGTGATCAGAATAATGCTTCGGACGGTGATATTTTTATTGCCTGGGCTTTGGCCGACGCCGCACGCAAATGGAAGAACCCTTCCTACGCGTCGCGCTCGGCTGAGATCCGGCGTGCGATAAGGTCGAGCCTTGTTCTCGAACGTTATGGCAGATCGCTGCTGTTGCCCGGGGTACAAGGGTTCGTGAAGCCTGACGCGGTTACACTTAATCCCGCTTATTTTATTTGGCCCGCGCTCGATGCCTTTCGCCTGTTGGATGGCGATGCTGTATGGGGTAAAGTCATCGCTGACAGTGAAGCGATCGCCAGTGCTTCACGTTTTGGGCCATTGCACCTACCGACCGACTGGATAGATATTAGCGGGCCTGCCATCGTGTCGCCCGCTTCTGGACGTCCAGCGCGGTTTGGATTTGATGCCATCCGCGTGCCTCTTTATGCAAAATCGGGCAGGCGCACCAGCTTGCTGGCACCTGTCGCGAACTTTTGGCAAGCTTATGTTGGCAAAGGCAAGCCCATCCCGGCATGGATTGACGTCGAGTCAGGTGAGGAGGCACCTTATGCATTGTCATCGGGTGGCATGGCTGTTGCAAGTCGCACGCTCGGGCTGCAGGAGCCGTTGGACTTAAGCGCAGACTATTATGCTGCAGTGTTGCAGATGCTCGCGCGCTTCCTTCCCTGATTTAAAGTAACGCTATTGTATCTTTCGACGGGAGATTGGATTACTATCTACCAGTTTGATACAGCGTTATATTGATGGTCAACGTGCATATGGTATTGAAGGAATGCATCATCCCGGGACGATTGGCGGTAAGCGCGAAATTCCCCCCACCTGTTCGGTTGAGTGACGCGGTGTGAAGGATGTGTCCACCAAAGAAGAGGTGGACACATGGAGATGGCACCGATGGGCTCCTATGGGCTCGAGGTTGTAAGGGTGACGAGTAACGGCCGACGCTATTATGGTCGGGCGGGGAAGGCACGGTTGATCGAGGCGTGCCTCGAGCCGGGCATATCGGTGGCGAGGCTTGCGCTGGAGCATGGTGTCAACGCCAACCAACTGCGCAAATGGGTCAGGAAGTATCAAGAGCGCCAGAGTGCGAACGGGCAGCGGAGCACGGGGCAGTTGCCGGATTCGTCGGCGTTTATCCGGGTGGAGACGTCTCCGGCGCCTGCGGAGCGACACACTGGTGGGATCGCGATCCGGTCTGCGGGATTGGTACCGTCAGTGCGGCTGCAGGCGTCGATGCCAAATGGCGTATCGCTGACGCTGGAGGGGTGTGACGCGCAGTTACTGGTGGTGATGATCGATGCGCTGGGGCATTGCAATGTTCCGGCTCGCTGAAGATCTGCGCGTCTATCTCCACCGGGATCCGATCGATTTCCGTTGTGGGATCAACAGCCTTGCGATCCTGGTCGAGCAGTCGATGGGCCTCAATCCGTTCGAGCGCGCGGCGTTCGCCTTCTGCAACCGGCGCCGGACCCGGATGAAGCTCCTGTTCTTTGATCGCTCCGGCTTTGTATTGGTGCTCAAGGCGCTGACGGAGGACAAGTTCCGATGGCCCAAACGAGCGGAAACGGTGGTGGCGCTCACCGCGGAGCAATTGCGATGGCTGCTCGACGGGATCGATATTGACGCAATGGTCCCTCATCCGGTGCGGCAATATCAGTTTGTCGGCTGAAGGCTGTTGACGCGGGAGGGGGCTTTCGATTCAAGACTGCGATGGATCGAGGCGGCGCCCCCACTATTGCGGAATTGATGGCGCTTCTGGCGACGAAAGCCGCCGAGGTCGAGACATTGCAGGCCGAGAGAGACGCTCTTGTCCGGCGCATCCTGAAGCTTGAGGAGGAACTGGCGCTGGCGCGGTTGCACCGCTTTGCGCCGCGCAGCGAAAAGCACATGGATCGCGTCTTCAATGAAGCCGAGCAGGCCGCCCTTGAGGACGATGCAGACGAAGATCACGACGATATCGACGAGCCGGGCGCTGCCGATCTTCCCGACACGGGATTGCCGGAGGCGAAAAAACCAGAAGGGAAGAAGCGCGGGCGCAAACCACTTCCTGCCGGCCTGCCACGCCAGCGCGTTGAATATGACCTCGCCGACGACCAGAAGGTTTGCCCGTGCTGCAGCGAACGGCTGCATCGCATGGGGGAAGTGGTAACCGAGCAGCTTCACATCGAGGTGAAGGCCACGGTCCTGCAGAATGCCCGCGCCAAATATGCGTGCCGCAATTGCGACCGCACCGGGGTCGCCACGCCGATCGTCCTTGCGCCAATGCCCGCTCAGCCCTTGCCGGGGAGCATTGCCACGGCCTCGACGCTGGCCTTTGCTCTTGTCCACAAATACGTGGATGGCACGCCGCTCTATCGTCTGGCGCAAACCTTCGAGCGTGCAGGTGTACCCGTTAGCCGCGGTGCTCTGGGCCATTGGGTGATTGGTTCTAGCGAGAGGCATCTGTATCGCATCTATGACGCCCTCAAGCTGCGGCTCCGGTCCCAAGACGTCATTCATGGCGACGAGACTACGGTTCAAGTGCTGAAGGAAGAGGGCAAGGCCCCTACCAGCACCTCGTATATGTGGGCCTATCGCAGCAGCGAGGACAGCGAACAGCCGATCGTGCTGTTCGACTATCAACCCGGTCGCGGGCAGGAACATCCGCAGGCCTTCCTCGGCGACTATCGCGGTATCCTGATGAGTGACGGTTATACGGCCTGGCGCACATTGAAAGGCGCCACGCATCTGGGCTGCATGGCCCACGCCAGACGGCGCTTTGCCGACGCCCTCAAGGCGAGGAAGAAACAAGGCGGGCCGCCCGCACAGGCGCTCAAGTTCTTCGACCAGCTCTACCGGATCGAAAGGCAGGTGCGGGACGAAATGCCCGGTGACGGGGAAACGCAGGCCAGCTACCTGCGCCGCTTCCGCCAGAAACATAGCGTCCCGGTCCTGGATGCACTCAAGGCGTGGCTCGATGACATCGCACCCAAGGTTGTGCCCGACACCAAGCTTGGCGATGCGGTATCCTACACCCTCAACCAGTGGGAATACCTGACGCGCTACGTCGAAGACAGCAGGATGCCGATCGATAACAATCTTCTCGAACGCGACATCAGGGTTTTTGCAACGACCGATTCATACTACACCTCCTCTTCAAATGTCCGGAAACAGGGACTTTTGGTTTTCCATTTTGATGCGACACGGGCCTCTGTGACGCGGGAACTGGGTCACTTCGTCCTTTTCCAG
>NZ_JABBFV010000027.1 GCF_012927105.1 Sphingobium psychrophilum
CGATCAATTCTTTCCGCGTTGCCATGCTCATCTTCCTCATCGTTCCCTCCCGACCGTTGCCGGGAGCATTCTAGATGAGGCAACGGCCTGTCACTCAGGAGCAAAAAGGGTGAGGCAATGCGCCATCTGGCGTCACGAACTTCGCGCCGACTTCATAGCTTTTGCTGATTTCCGGGGCGAAGGGATTGTTGTTCACATCCACGCCGCTGTTCGGCCGGAACCCCTTGCCATAGCTGGCGTAGAAGGACAGGCTTTGCGTCGGTTCGAACACCAGGCCCGCCATCGGGCTGAACTTGGTATAGGACGCTGGGTTGGTAGCCCCCAGCCGGTTGTCGATATTCTGGCTGAAATCGTCGTAACGGCCGCCGAACCGCACCTTGATCTGTTCGGTGATCTCGATCTGGTCCTGAATATACACGCCCCAGGCCTTCTGGACTTCCGTGGAATTCTGGATGACGCTTGTCGGCGCGGGCGCGGGAATATTGTAATTGGGGTTGAAGATGTCGATCGAATAGGACTGGTCGGCCGCGGTCGGGCGATAGCGCAGCTGGAACGTCTTGATCTTGAACCGATCCCAGTCGCCACCGATGCGGATATTGTGGACGATCGATCCGGTATTAATCTTGCCACTGATTTCGCCGCGGAACACCATATGCGTGGTGCTGTAATCGCGATAACGGCGCTGGCGCGACAGCGTGCGCCCGTCATTGTCGATCAACTGACGACCCAGCGCCAGTTCGGGATCGCTCGAATAGCCCTCGAACGTCGTGTCCTTATACCCCGCGCCCAGCATCAGCGTCCAATCGTCGCTGAAGTCATGCTGATATTGCGCCTGATGGCCCAGCACACCGATCTTGATCGGGCCGTCATTGGGGTTGCTCAGGAAACGCGAATTGGGGATGGCCCCCAGCTTGTAGGTGGTGCCGCTTGCCGTGACCGTCGGGATCGCCACCACGCCGCGATCGAACGGAACCTCTTGGCTTACATATTCCAGTTCGTAGGTGAAGATGTCCTTGTCCGACAGCTTCAGCAAAACCGACGGGGTCAGCGTATATTTCTGCGTCTCCACCGTGTCGCGGAAGCTTTCGGCCTGTTCGGACGACCCGTTGATGCGGATGGCGATGCTGTCGCTTAGCGGCAGGTTATAGTCCGCCTCGATGCGATAGGTTTCAAAGCTGCCGCCGGAAATGGCGAAGTGGCCGCCTTCGTTGAACGTCGGCTTCTTGGTCACGATGTTGACCGTGCCGCCCGGCTCGCCCCGGCCAAACAGCGCGCCATTGGGCCCCTTGAGCACTTCGATCCGCTCGACATTCGATGCATCGCGCGGGCCGCCATAGCCGCGGCCGCCATTAAAGCCGTTGACCAGGAAGCCGCTTGGGAAATTCTCGTCCCCGGCAAAGCCGCGGATCGCGAAACTGTCCCACAGACCGCCGAAATTATTCTGCTTCGACACGCCGCTCGCCAGTTCCAGCGCGGTGTCGAGCCGGGTGATGTTGAGGTCGTTCAGCAGCTTGCCTTCCAGAAACTGCACGGCCTGCGGGATTTCCTTGACCGGCGTGTCGCCGAAATATTGCCGCTTCAGGCCGGTGACGACGATGTCGCCGTCCGCGCTGGCGGCGGCGGGTTCCTGCGCCTGTGCGGCGGAAGACAGGGCGATGGCGGCGGTGCTGGCGATAAAGGCCAGGCGAAGGGCCGATGATGTGCGCATGATGATTCCCCTTATGAAGTCGCTGTTCCCGAATGTCCTGCGAAACGCGGACCGGCTGGTCTTCTTCTTGTTTCCCGCGCGGATGTTGCATCCTGTCGTCGGGGCCGGGCCACGGGGTGTTTTCGATCACCTCTTCTTGAGATCGAGGCTAGGTCGAGTTACGGATATATTACGTCAAACTTGGCGCATGGGACGGTGCAAAATTGTGAATCGCGGGGCGCTACGGCATGAAAATGCTGCGCGCGATTGCGCCGCCGATCCTACCAAAAATCCCGCAAAATGGCCGCTTCCCGAAGGGAGCGGCCCTGCGCCCATTTAGAGATATTTGAGCCACCAGATATCCTTGCGACGCTGCTTCAATTGCGCGAACCAGCGGGTCGGGAAGTAGAGCACCGGGATCAGGATAAAGACCCAGATCCACACCCAGCGCAGCTGGTCGACGCCGAACACGCTGCCCTTGGTCGGGCCGTAAAGAACCAGCGCGACATTGTAGATCAGCTTGAGCACATAGAGGTGCAGCACATAATAAAACATCGGCGCGCCGCCCAGCATCGCCAGATGCGGCATCGCCTTGCTGCCCTCGCACTTTTCGAACAGCGCCAGCAGCAGGCATCCGGTGCCGATGGTCGGCATCAGGAACAGCAGCGACGGCGGATATTTGGTCAGCGCCAGAAAGCTCATCACCGTGCGCAGCGGGGTTTCCGCCACGAACCAAGGCTTGTCGCCATAGATGTTGATATAGCGGATCACCACGAACCCGACGATCAGGCCAAGCCCCAGCATCGTCAGCCGCCGGATGCGCGGCGCGGGATCGGTGCCGCGCGCAAACCACGGCCCGCAGGCATAGCCCAGCAGGATCACGCCGATCCAGGGCAGGATTGGATAGGTGGTCTTGAACATCGTGCCGGCCAGCTCGAACTTTTCGCGCTGGTGCAGCACGGCCCAGGGAATGAAGAAGGGCGATTCCGCGGTCAGCCGGATCGGATCGAGCAGATTGTGGAGGCAGACGATTCCCAGGCCGACCGCGAACTGCGCGGGTCGCGGCAGATGCAGCAGCGCGGCCAGCGCGACCATGCTGATCCCGATCGCCCAGATAACCTGCAACCAGATCGCCGTTGGCGGAAAGGCGGGCGCCTGCGTCGGCCAGGCATAGCCGACCACGGTAAATTCCAGAAAAATCAGGAACAGCCCGCGCTTCAGCAGAAATTCCGACACTTGGCCCTTGCTGTGCGACTGGCCATAGAGCCACGCCGACAGGCCGGTTAGCGCGACGAAGGTCGGCGCGCAGAATGTCGACAGGAACCGGGTGAAGAACAGGCCCGGATCGGTGGTATTGGCGTCCACCGGATCGGTCACCTGCAAATGCAGGAACCAAGTCTCACGGACATGATCGACCAGCATGAACAGCATGACCAGCCCGCGCAGCGCATCGATGGCGATCAGGCGCGTGCGCGCCTTCGCCACGGCGACCGGCCCCGTCGCGCCGGGGCTAAAGCCTGTCAGGGGCGCTTGCCCGGCAATGCTGTTCATCTGTCTATCCCTTCCCTGGCTCTTCACGCGCCCTTGGGCTGTAAGAGATCCTTGTAGAAACCGACCGTCTTGACGGTCACGGTGACGGGCGTGTCGCCCTTGTTGCGGAAATACCAGCCATGGGTGCCATCGAACGGCGCGGTGAAATCGCCCTGGCCGCCTGTCAGCGCCAATTCCTTCCAATAGTCGGTGAACGACCCGTCGGTGGCGCCGGCCTTCTCGCCATGCATTTCGGCCTTCACCGGGCCGCCGGTCGATGCCCAGGTGAAGATGAAGCTGTCGCCCCTGGCCATATGCGCCTTCACTTCCTGGCCGCTATGCGGCGCCAGGGTGATGGTCATTTCGTCCTGCCGCCAGGCGGCGGACTTGGCGATCGTCGCCTTGGTCGGGTTCGCAACGTCGCTCGGCGCGGGCGCTTCCTCCTTGGCCTCGCCCGACACCATGCCCTTGAGGCCGATCGCGCTGCCGACGCCGGTCGGGTCGATGCCATATTCGGCGGGCAGCACGAACAGGGTGAGGATGGCGATCGCCGCCAGCGCGGCCCCGCCGGTCGCCCTCGCCAGCGTGGCGGGCGACGGACTGATGCGGGCAGGCAGGGCGGATACACTCGTTGCGGTCATGTCAGGCCCCTTCGGTAAAATAGCCGGCCAGTTGATAGCCGATAAGGACGAAGCCGGCGGTCATCAGCGCGGCATTGGCCAGGATGGCGCTGCGGTTGAAACCGGGCGACAGGCGCCACAGATTCATCAGCAGCAGGATGATCGCCAGCGCGATGAACTGGCCCAGTTCGACGCCGACATTGAAACTGATGAGATTGTATATCATGCCATCTTCCGCCAGTGTCAACGCCTGCAACTTGGTCGCCAGGCCGAAACCGTGGAAGAAACCGAAGATCAGCACCGCCGCCTTCGGATTGGGCGACACCCCGAACCAGGTCTTGAACCCGTCCAGATTGTCGATCGCCTTATAGACCACCGACAGGCCGATGATCGCGTCGATCAGAAAGGGATTGGCGCGGATATCAAGCAACACCCCCAACAGCAATGTAGCGCTATGCCCGATCGCAAACAGCGTCACATAGGCGGCGACGTCCTTCATCCGGTAGAGGAAGAAGATGACGCCCGCCAGGAACAGCAGATGGTCATATCCGGTGACCATATGTTTGGCACCCAGATACATGTACGGGATGATGTTGATCCCCGACGCGCCTTCGATGAAGGCCTTGTCATTCTCATTGACGCCATGCGCCCAGAGCGAGGCGCTCATACAGGCGAGCGCCAGCCCCAGCAGCAGCAGCAGCGCGACCCGCCGCGCGCCTGGAGAGAGAAGCGGCGGGTAGATCGCGCTGTGCATCATGGCCTCTTACTTCGCCTGGAAGGTGGCGAAGCTCTTGGCCCCGCCCTTGTCGACCAGCGCGACCACCAGCTTGGCCCCTTTGGCGGCCTTGAAGCCCGTAGCGGTCAGTTTGTTGCCGCCCGCGGGCTTCAGCGTCGCCTCGCTCTTCGCCCCCGCGACGGTCTGGGTCAGCTTGGCGGTGAAACCCGCAGCGACCAGCGGCTCATCCTCTTCGCTCAGATACACATCGACGCCCTTGGGGCCGGCAACCAGTTCGATCATCGTCTCGCCGGTCATCTGGACCAGCCCGCCATGCTGCGGCTTCATGCTGCCATGGGCGTGCAGCATGGCAGGGGCGGCGATGAGGGCGATGGCGGCAAGGGTCGTGCGAAAATGCATGGCTATTCTCCTGAAAAATGCAGCTTATTCCGGCGCGTGCGGCAGCACGAAGGACAGGGAGGCGCGATATTCCTCATGATCGACCCTTTTGTCGGCCGTCTGGCCGACATAGATCGCCATCAGCACATTGATGCCCTGGTTGCGCAGCTTGATCGTGGCGGTGCCGTCGGCCGCCGTCTTGGCGGGTGCGGCTTCGTCGGGATCGTTGACATAATCCTGCATCACCGTCGCCCCGGCGATGGGCTTGCCCTTGTAAAAGACGCGGACCTTCATCGGCTCGCCCATTTTCTGCGGGATGCCGTCGACCGGCACCACCTGCAACATATGCCCCTCGAACAAAGGCACCGGCTTGGTCGGCACCTGACTCAGATAGACGGCATATTTGAAATTATGCTCGGCCAACGTCGCGGTCGGCACTTCGTCGCGGCCCTTATTGTGCCATTCGCCGTCGGGCGTCTTGCTCCAATAGCCATAGTCCATGATCGCGGCGACAGCGGCCACCGGCTCGTCGCTATCGACCACCGGGATTATGCCCGCTGCGCGCAGCGACGTCGTCACCGGCGCCCAGTCGGCGTCATAGCCGGTCACGCTCTTGACCAGCGGCAACCGCTTGACCGCGTCCAGATCGTCCGCGCCTACGCCGTAGATCAGCGCCAGCTGGCGGGCGCGCTGCGCGAACCAGATGCCATGGGCGCTGGCGGGCATGGCCATGGCGGCGAGGGTGACGGCGCCGACGGCGACGGTGGCGAGGCGGGAAAAGGCCAAGTGCGAACTCCTCGATCAGGGGGAATGTCCCTGGGGATCGAGGCTATGATTACGACACAAGCGAATGTTCCGAATATGTCGAATGACTAGGTGGAAAATATCAAAAAAAGAGGGCCGAAGACGCATTATGCGTCGTCGGCCCTCGATGATGTTACAAAGCGGTGATCGTCAGGCGTCTTCCAGTTCCACGATGTTGACGATATGCGCCTGGGTATATTCCAGCAGACCCGCTTCGCCCAGTTCGCCGCCCAGCCCGGACTGCTTGACCCCGCGGAACGGGATATTGGCGTCGATCGCCAGATGCTGGTTCACCCATACCGTGCCGGTGTCGATCTGCATCGCGACTGCGGTGGCGCGCGCCACATCCTTGCCCCATACCGTACCGGCCAGGCCGTAATCGCTGTCGTTGGCGCGGGCGATGACATCAGCGATATCGTCATATTTCATGACCGGCAGCACCGGGCCGAACTGCTCCTCCTGCACCAGCGGCGCGTCTTCGGGCAGATCGCGCACGATGGTCGGCGCGATGAAGTATCCCGGCCGGTCCATCGGCTCGCCTCCTGCCAGCACCGTGCCGCGCGTCTTGGCGTCCGCGATCAGGGCGGTGACCTTGTCATACTGCATCTTGTTCTGCACCGGGCCGATGGTCGTCCCCTGCTTGGCACCATCGTCGACGATCGCTTCATTGGCCAGCCTCGCCAACTCGTCGCAAAACTCGTCATACATGATGCTGGGCACATAGGCGCGCTTCACCGCGACGCAGATCTGCCCGGCATTGGTCATCGCGCCCTGATAGACCTTCTTGGCCACTGCACGCGCATCGACATCGTCCAGCACGATCGCCGCGTCATTGCCGCCCAGCTCCAGCGTCACCCGCTTCACGGTGCCGGCGGACGACGCCATCACCTTCTTGCCGGTCGCGGTCGATCCGGTGAAGGCGACCTTGGCGATATCGGGATGGCCGGTCATCAACGGACCCAGCTCATTCTGGTCGCACACGATGTTCAGCACGCCGGCCGGCAATATGTCCTTGGCCAGTTCACCGAACAACAATGTGGTGAGCGGCGTCGTGGGCGCTGGCTTGGCGACCATCGTGTTGCCGGTCACCAATGCCGGACCCAGCTTGTTCATCAACAGGATCAGCGGAAAATTCCATGGCGTGATGGATGCGACCACGCCCAGCGGCGTGCGATGCTCGATCACCTTGTTGCCGCCTTCTTCTCGCAAGATCTTGGGTTCCACCCGCATCGCCGCAAAGGCGCGCAGGGTGAAGACGCTGCCCATGATCTCATATCCCGCCTGGTCCAGCGGCTTACCCTGTTCGCTGGTCAGCAGGCTGGCGAACTCGCCGATCCGCGCTTCCAGCGCATCGGCTAGTTTCAGGACCAGCGCGGCGCGTTCCTCCACCGGCGTTGCCGCCCAGCCTGGCTGGGCGCGCTTGGCCGCCGCGATTGCGCGTTCCAGCAACGCCTCGTCGGCCTTGGGGCAGGCGGCGAAAGGCTGCGCCGTCGCCGGGTTAACCACGTCGAACATGCTGACGCCGGGCGTCAGTACGCCGTCGATGAGCATCCGAAATTCATGATCCATGAGTCGCTCTCCTTTATATGGCTATCGCAGGCCGATCCGGGCGGGCATTGACTATCGCTTTGCGCGGCGGACATCTATAGCCTGTATATGTGCGCCTGGGATACAATTTTGACAAGGGGGTATCGCAACAGATGAAACAGGGGTCCGATCTCCAGACGCTTGTCGGCTATCGCGTGCAGCAGGCCAATCTGCTGATGGAAACCGATGCGCGCGCCGCACTTGGTGATTTCGACCTGTCGCCGGCGAAGATGACCGCGCTCATCCTGATCCGCGACAATCCGGGTTGCGACCAGACTGCGCTTGGCCGCGCGCTCAGCATCAATCGGTCGAGCGCGATGAAGCTGGTCAATATCCTTGCCGACAAGGGGCTGGTGGAACGGCGGCCGGGCCGCGACCTGCGCACCAACGCCCTCGCCCTGCTGCCTGAAGGCGCGCGCCAGCTCGAAACCATGCTGGCCGCTGTCCGCCAATCCGACGCGCGCATGACGCAACGGCTCAGCGCCGATGAACTGGCGACCCTGCACGGCTTGCTCGTCCGGCTCGGCCCGGCATCTGCCGCCCCCGATGACGACAGTTAAGCAAGCGGGCTTGCGCAAATTGTATCATAGGCGCACAATTCCTGCGAACCATGCGGCCGATTCGACAGGATAGCGCCGCGCGACAGGGAGATGGATGGGCGTGACGGAAGCTGTTTGCATGGAGGAAGCGGAAATCCTGGGCCATGGCCTGCCGTCCGCCTCGCTGGACTGCCTGCTGCGGCCCCGGTCGGTCGCGATCGTCGGCGCGTCGGACAAGCCCGGCGCGCTGGGCGCATCGGTGCTGGCCAACCTCCTGCGCCAGGGGTTCGACGGCGACATCCATCTGGTCAATCCCAAGCGCACGGACATCGGCGGGCGCCCCTGCGTCGCCGCGGTCGATGATCTCCCTACAGGTGTCCATGTCGCCGTCCTCGCTATCCCGCGCGCGGGCGTGCTGGACACGATGCGCGGCCTCGCCCGCCGCGGCGTCCGCGCCGCCGTCATCTTCTCCGCCGGCTTTGCCGAGGACGGACCGCAGGGCCTGGCCGACCAGCAGGAGATCGGTCGCATCGCGCGCGAAAGCGGCATGGTGGTCGAAGGCCCCAATTGCCTGGGCCTCGTCAATTTCCGCGACAATGTCTCGCTGACCTTCATCGAAATGCCCGAAGCCAAGGCGCAGGGCGACCGCCGCGTCGGCATCGTCTCGCAATCGGGCGCGATGGCGGCCGTACTGGCGACGACCATGATCCACCGCGACGTGCCCTTGAACTGCTACATCTCCACCGGCAACGAAGCAGCCAGCGGGATCGAGGATTATCTCGCTTATCTGGTCGACCAGCCCGACACCGCCGTCATCGCGCTCATCGCCGAACATGTCCGCGATCCCGCCCGTTTCCTCGCCGCCGCCCGCGCGGCCCGCGACGCGGGCAAATCGGTCGTCCTGCTCCATCCCGGCCGCAGCGCGGCGGGCGCGGAAAGCGCCGCCACCCATACCGGCGCGATGGCGGGCGACCATGCGGTCATGGCCGTCCATGTCCAGCGCGCGGGCGTCATCCTGGCGGACTCGCTGGAGGAACTGGGCGACATCGTCGAAATCCTCGTCCGCTCGCCCAACGCCGGGATCGGCGGGACCGGCGTCATCGCCGAATCCGGCGCGTTCAAGGCGATGATGCTCGATCTGGCCGAAGCCGTCGCCCTCGACCTGCCCAAGCTGACCGATGCCGATAGCCCGGCGCTGCGCGCGGCGCTGCCCGATTTCGTCCCCGTCACCAACCCGATGGACATCACCGCGCAGGGGCTGGTCGATCCTGGCCTCTACGGCCGCACGCTCGCCGCGCTGGCGCAGGACGACCGGATCGGCACGATCCTCCTCACCCTCATTCAGACCGACACTGGCACCTCGCACATCAAGTTCAAGGCGGTTCTGGACGCGCTTCAGGCGATCGGCGCGACCAAGCCCGTCATCGTCGGCGGCGTCGATGAAGGCGGCGGCGTGTTCGCCGACGATCTCGCTGCGCTGCGCGCCGCTGGCGTCACCTATCTGCCCACCGCCGAACGGACCCTGCGCGCACTCGCCCGCATCGCCGCCCATCGCCAGCGCGACGAGGCGGTGGCCCCGCTCGACGCCCAGCCCGTGCCCGATCTGGCGCAGGTCGGCAGCACCATCCCCGAATATCGGTCGAAAGCGATCATGGGCGCGCAGGGCATCGCCTTCCCCGCCTTCGCCCTCGCCCAGTCGGCCGATGAAGCCGTCGCCGCCGCCGATCGCTTAGGCTATCCTGTGGTGCTCAAAGCCCAGTCGCCCGAACTCCCGCACAAGAGCGACGCGGGCGGCGTCATCATCAACCTCGCGGACGCCGATGCGGTGACGGCCGGCTGGGACCGGCTGATGGCCAATCTCGCCGCCTCGCGCCCCGGCCTCGCGCTCGACGGCGTGCTGGTGGAGGGGATGGCGGCCAAGGGCGTCGAACTGATCGTCGGCGCGCGCAACGATCCGCATTGGGGACCGACCATCCTCGTCGGCTTCGGCGGCGTCGCGGCCGAACTGCTGCACGACGTCTGCCTGCTCCCGCCGGACCTGACCCGCGACGCGATCATCGCCCAGATCCGCACGCTGCGCATGGCCCCCTTGCTCGACGGTTTTCGCGGCGCCCCGGCGATGGACATCGGCGCGGTCGCCGACATCGTCCAGCGCCTGGGCCAAATGGTCGCCGCCACGCCCGCCATCCGCGAAGTCGATCTCAATCCCGTGATCGTCTATCCTGAAGGGCAGGGCGCTATCGCCCTCGACGCGCTGATTTCGCTCTAACCCCCCCCGTGCTCCCGCGCAGGCGGGAGCCCAGTCCCACGCTCAGAACTGGGCTCCCGCCTGCGCGGGAGCACGGCGCTCTATGCCTTACGTCAGCGCATAGTATCGCAGCACATTCCCGTCCGCGCGCCGCTCGCCCACGCCAATGAACACATGCTTGGTCAGCCAGTCATGTTTGCCGACCGGACATTCGAAACTGGGATTGCCGCGCAGATAATAATCCTGCTGCTCCACCGGTCCCCCGTCGCCAAACGCCCAGTCGCGCAGCCGCGCCATCGTGTCGGGCTTGCGCCCCCACAGAAACCCACGATTGTTGAGCAGGATCAGCGTCCCGTCCTCCTCCTCCAGCATATAGCGGGCGTCGAACACCGCGACATCGTCGGGCCGGAAATAGGCATAGTCGCCGCCCGATCCCGGCACCGCCTTACCCTTGATGCGCGGCCCTTCGAACGTCCCGCCATCGACATAGACGGCGCTGCGATTGCCCCCCATCGGCGTATTGACGATGGTCTGCACCCGCGGAAATTGCAGCCGCACTTCCATCGCGAATTCCAGCCGCGGATTGTCCAGCGTCGAAAACAGATTTTCCATCAACCCAACTCCAGCGTGCCGCCATCCACGAACAGATTGGCAGCGGTGATAAAACTGGCCTCGTCCGACGCCAGGAACAGAACAGCGCGCGCGACTTCCTCGGCGCGCCCCATGCGTTTCATCGGCACCGCCGCGATCATCATCTCGCGCATATTGTCGACATCATCGTCGCTCATGCCCGGATTACGATGCAACAGCGGCGTCTCGATCGGGCCGGGGCTGACCAGGTTGACGCGGATGCCCTCACCCACCAGTTCGCCCGCAATCACCTTCATCGCGGCATATAGACCGCCCTTGGCCGCGGCATAGGCGGTGTTGCCAGGTACGAAGGCATGGCCGCCGATCGATCCCGTCGCCACGATCGACCCGCCCCGGCCCATCAGCCGCAACGCCGTCTGGATCGTGAACACGCATCCGCGCAGATTGACGCCATGGACATGGTCCCAATCGGCAGGCGTCAGGTCACGGAAGGGCGCAAAGCCGCCGACGCCTGCATTGACGAACAGCGTATCGATCCGCCCATCCTGCGCCGCGATATCGGCGATCACCGAGTCCATCGCGTCCAGATCGGCAATGTCAGCGCGATAGCCCCTCGCACCGGCGATGCCAGCAACCGCCGCATCGATCGTCGCCTGGTCGCGCCCTGTCAGCCGCACGCTCGCCCCCTCCGCCGCAAAGGCCTGCGCACTCGCCAGCCCAATGCCGCTATTACCGCCCACCACCAGCACGACCTTGTCCTTGAATCGCATCGCTGCCTCCCGGTTCAAAAGGGGGAATGGGGGTTGGGGCTGTCGGCCGGCACATCCTGCACCACGTCCCAATGCTCGACGATCGTCTCGCCTTCGACCCGGAAAATATCCATCACCGCAAAGCCGGTATCGCCCGCCCATCGCCGCACATGATAATGGACGATGACATGGTCGCCGTCGGCAAAGCGCCGCTTGATGTCATGCACCGCGTCCGGGTTCTCCCCGCGCACCTTGCGCAAGAATGCTTTCAGCGGTTCCAGCCCGGTATCGACCCACTGGTTATGCTGAATATAGTCCGCCGCGATGAAGCGGTCGGCCGCATCGCCGTCCATCGGGATCAGCACCTGCTCGAACATCGCCTGGACCAGGTCCAGGTTGCGCTGCTCCTGCGCGCTATAGCTCATAACCCTCTCCCGTCATTTTTCGCTGGCGTCCGACCGCCCTTTGCCCTTACGATAACGATCGTTATTAAAAGGGCAAGCGGGCAGGGGAAAAATCCCGCCCCGAACGAAGGGAGAGGGCGATGGATCGCGCCGACTATGATCGCTACGCGCAGGCATTCAACAACCGCGACTATGACACGGTATTCGATTTCTACGCGCCGGGCGCCAGCATCCGCTTCTTCGGCGTGGACCTCGGCACCCGCGAAGCGTTCAAGCGCTTCTACGACTTTCTCCACGCCCATGTCATCGAAACCCTGACGATCGAACGCTTCGCGTCCAGCGACGATCTCGTCGCGCTCGAAGGGATCATCCGGGTCGAGGGGATCAAGGATCTCGATGCCGCAACACTTGCGGCGCAGGGACTGGACCAGTTCGCCCCGATCGCGAAAGGCGAAGTGCAGGCGATGCGCCAATATATCCATTATCATGTCGCCAACGGCCAATTCACCAGCGTCGGCTGCGCGATCATCGGCTTGACTTAACCACCGCCAGATGCCCTATCGGAACACTATGTCGAACAGCAGCCCGCCCAGGAAATCGTCCGCGTCCGCCAAGTCACCGCGGCCGCGCGCTGCCGAAATCAGTCCTGCGGACACGCTGCATCGCCTGCTTCGCCTGTCCAACAAGCTGATGGCACCCTTCACCACCTATCTGGAACATCGCTACAAGATCAGCCTCAACGAATTTCGCCTGCTGATGCTGATCGGCCGGCACCCCCATTCGGCCAGTCACGAACTGGCCGAAATGACGGGCGTCAATCCGATGAGCGTCTCCCGCGCGGTCGCGGCGCTGCAAAAGCATGGCCGCATCGCGGTCGAGCGCGACCCCAGCAACAAACGGCGCAAGACGTTGGTCCTGACCGACGAAGGCCGGCGTCTCTACGGCTTGATGCGCCCGCAGACGGACAAGGTGGCGACCTACCTCGTCTCGGCGCTCGCGACCCAAGAGGTCGATCTGCTGAACCAGTATCTCGACATGCTGGTCGACACGCTCGAAGCTACTGACGATAGCGGCAACAGCCGTTTCCTGGAATTTACCCGTCCCGACGGCGACGACGAAGAACCCGCCGACTAATGGGTCAGTTCTGCCGCGCCAGCGCGGCGGGCAATTCGGCCCGCAACCGGTCCAGCAGCCCGCTGATCTTGGGCAGCAAATGGCGGCGCTGCGGATAGACCGCCCAGATCGGCTCGTCATCGGGCCGGAAATCACCCAGCACCTCCTCCAGCGCGCCCGATGCGATATGCGGCAACAGGTAGAATTCGGGCAACTGGCATACCCCCATGCCCGCGATCGCCGCTTCCGCCACCGCGCCGCCGCTGTTGCAGCGCCATCGCCCCTTGGGCCTTATGCTCTCCGCTCGCCCGCTCCGCTGGAATCGCCACAGCGACGACGTGCCGACCAGGCATTCGTGGCGCGACAGGTCGGCGGGCTTGGCGGGGCGGCCCTGCTGGTCGAGATAGGCAGGCGCGGCGCAGGTATAGAGCCGGCGCGAGGCAATCCGCGTGCCGATCAGCCGCGATTCCGCCAACTGCCCGGTGCGGATGGCCAGGTCATAACCTTCGCCGACCAAGTCGACCAGCCGGTTGGTCAGGTCGATGCTGATCCGCAGCTTGGCATGGCTGGAGGCGTAGCGCCGCACGATCGGCGCGATGAACCGCTCGCCCATTGCGGTGGAGCAGGTGATGCGGATGTCGCCCTGCGGCTCGCCGCCCTCACTGATCATCGCGATCGCCTCGTCCCGTTCGGCGACGATCCGGCTGCAATGATCGAAAAAGACCCGCCCTGTATCTGTCAGCCTTACCGTGCGGGTGGTGCGGTGGAACAAAGGCACCTGCACCCGCGCCTCCAGCGCCGCGATGGCGCGGCTCATATGCGTGGTGGACAGGCCCAGCGCTTCCGCCCCCGCCTTGAAACTGCCCGCGGCCGCGATTGCGACGAATTCGTCTATGCCTTCCCAGCGGTGCATATTGTCCCACCCTCGAAATAATGAATCCCGCAAATGCTTTCTTATCGCGCAGGCGGGATATTGCTAGAGCGGGCGGGACCATCGCCGTTCCGTCGCGGGCTTGCGCAAGCCCCTGCCGATCCGGCACAAGATTCTCCGATCATCGGACCAATTCGGGAGTAAACCCATGAAGACCCGCGCCGCCGTCGCCTTCGAAGCGAAAAAGATACTCGAAATCGTCGAACTCGACCTGGAAGGCCCCAAGGCGGGCGAGGTGCTGGTGGAGATCATGGCGACGGGCATCTGCCATACCGACGCCTACACACTCGACGGGCTCGACAGCGAAGGCATCTTCCCCTCGATCCTGGGCCATGAAGGTGCGGGCATCGTGCGCGAAGTCGGCGCGGGCGTCACCAGTGTCGCGCCGGGCGATCATGTCATCCCGCTCTACACCCCCGAATGTCGCCAGTGCAAAAGCTGCCTGTCGGGCAAGACCAACCTGTGCACCGCGATCCGCGCGACCCAGGGCAAGGGACTGATGCCCGACGGCACCACTCGCTTCAGCTACAAGGGTCAGCCGATTTTCCATTATATGGGCTGCTCGACCTTCTCCAACTTTACCGTCCTGCCCGAAATCGCGGTGGCAAAGATCCGCCAGGACGCGCCGTTCCAGTCGAGCTGCTATATCGGCTGCGGCGTGACCACCGGCGTCGGCGCGGTCATCAACACGGCCAAGGTGCAGGTGGGCGACAATGTCGTCATCTTCGGCCTGGGCGGCATCGGCCTCAACGTGATCCAGGGCGCGCGCCTGGCTGGTGCGAACAAGATCATCGGCGTCGACATCAACCCCGACCGGGAGGAATGGGGCCGCAAGTTCGGCATGACCGACTTCCTCAATTCCAGGGGCCTGTCGCGCGAAGAGACGGTGGCCAAGATCGTGGAGATGACCGACGGCGGCGCCGACTATACGTTCGACGCGACCGGCAATACCGATGTGATGCGCACCGCGTTGGAAGCCTGCCATCGCGGCTGGGGCACATCGATCATCATCGGCGTCGCAGAAGCGGGCAAGGAGATCATGACCCGCCCGTTCCAGCTCGTCACCGGCCGCAACTGGCGCGGCACGGCCTTCGGCGGGGCGAAGGGCCGGACCGACGTGCCCAAGATCGTCGACATGTACATGACCGGCAAGATCGAGATCGACCCGATGATTACCCACGTCATGGGCCTGGAGGAGATCAACACCGCCTTCGACCTGATGCACGCGGGCAAGAGCATCCGTTCGGTCGTGGTCTATTGATGGAGACGGTCAGCACCAATCGCGCCTTTGGCGGCGTGCAGGGCGTGTACAAGCACGCCTCCGCCGCTTGCGGAACGGACATGACCTTCTCGGTCTATGTCCCCCCGCATGAAGCCGGCGCAAAGCTGCCGGTCGTCTGGTATCTGTCGGGCCTCACCTGCACCCATGCCAATGTAACGGACAAGGGCGAATATCGCCGCCTTTGCGCGGAACTGGGCCTCATCTTCGTCGCGCCCGATACTTCCCCGCGCGGCGAAGGCGTGGCGGACGATCCTGACGGTGCCTATGATTTCGGCCTCGGCGCGGGCTTTTATGTAGACGCGACGCAGGCGCCCTTCGCGCAGCATTATCGTATGTTGTCCTATGTGACGCAGGATCTGCCCGCGCTGATCGCCGCAGAATTTCCCGCCGCCGATATGACCCGCCAATCGATCATGGGCCATTCGATGGGCGGCCATGGCGCGCTCACCATCGGCCTGACCTTCCCTGACCGCTACAAGGCCGTATCCGCCTTTGCGCCAATCGTCGCGCCCTCGCAGGTGCCATGGGGGCACAAGGCGCTGGGCGGCTATCTGGGCGAAGATCGCGCCGTCTGGCGCAAGCATGATGCGGTAGCGTTGATCGAGGATGGCGCGCGTGTCGCCGACCTGCTGGTGGATCAGGGCGATGCCGACAATTTCCTCGCCGAACAGCTCAAGCCGCATCTGCTCGAACAGGCCTGCGCCGCGGCCGGCATCCCGCTGACGCTGCGCCTCCAGCCGGGCTACGATCATAGCTATTATTGCATCTCGACCTTCATGGGGGATCACCTGCGCTGGCACGCCGAGCGGCTGATGCGGGACGGCTAGACCCTGGCACCATGTGTTCCCGCGCAGGCGGGAACCCAGTCCTGACGTCGGAATTGGGTTCCCGCCTGCGCGGGAACACGCCGCGGGACTATTGGAGCCTGATGATTTTGGGTCTGACCAAACCCGTTCGTGCTGAGTAGAGACTGAGCTTGTCGAAGGCTCGTATCGAAGCATCGGCCCCCGGCACGCATCCTTCGATACGCCACTTCGACTTCGCTCAATGGCTACTCAGGACGAGCGGATTTCGCCCTAAGCACCCCGCCGCCCGCCCAGTCCCAGCATCACCACCGCCATCAGCGTGAAGCTGCCGCCCAGCAATCCAATGAGCGGCAGCACGGTCATCGACGGCAGCAGCGACACCGCGCCGCTCGCCAGCGCGGTGATCGCCAGTTGCAGCGTGCCCAGCAGCCCGGTGGCCGCGCCCGCCCCGCCGCCTGCGGCGTCCAGCGCGGAAATGGCGGCCGGGGTCAGGATCAGCCCGGCCAGCGTAAAGAGCAGCATCGCATAGATCTGGAAGGCGCCGATCGAGACAGCGAGTGCAACAGTCGTGAGCGCCAGCAGCGCCGTCGCCGCGATGGCGATCGTCGCCGCGATCGACACCAGCCGCCGTGCCCCTAGCCGCCGCATCAGCGACGGCGCGAACTGGGTGGCGATGATCGACGTCACGGCATTGAGCGCCAGCAACAGGCTGTACTGATGGCCGGTCAGTCCAAAGCCCTGCGTATAAAGGAAGGGGGCGGCGGTGACGAAGGCGAAGGGAATGGTCGTCGCCAGCCCCGCCACGATCGTCCAGCCCAGAAAGGCCGGCGCGGTCAGCAACCGGCGATAGCTTTCCAGCATCGGCAACTGGTGCAGCCGCCGTTCGGGCGGCAGCGATTCCGGCAGGAAGAGGAGGACGGCGACCAGCGCGATCACCCCGCCGCCTGCCAGCAACGCGAACAGCCCCCGCCACGTCATGATCTGTAACAGGTAACTGCCCGCCAACGGCGCCAGCACCGGCGATATGCCGATGATCAGGAAGGTGAAAGCCATCAGTTGCGCGGCGCGATGGCCGCTATGCCGGTCGCGGATCATGGCGCGCACGCTCGCCGTTCCCGCACATGCCCCCATCCCCTGCAAAAATCGGCACGCGATCAACATGGTCAGGCTGGTCGCCATCGCGCAGGCGATCGACGCGACCGCGAACAGCGCCAGCCCGCCGATCAACGGCCGCCGCCGCCCGAACCGGTCGCCCAGCGTGCCAAGCGGTATCTGCGCCAGCGCCAGTCCCAGGAAAAAGGCGGACAGCGTGCGCTGAACCGCGCCGCTGTCCGCCGCCATCGCGTGCGCCATCCCCGGCATCGCGGGCAGGTACAGGTCGATGGCGAAGGGACCGAGCGAGGATAGAAAGCCAAAGGCAATGCCCAGCAACAGGCTCGGCTCGCTGTCTGTTCGGCCGGCCGGGGTGGTGGCGTGCGGCATCGTCTGGTCTGTCCTCTCCCTAATTGATAACGATCGTTATATTTGTTTCTGGCTTTCCACAAGCGTTTGCGTCGGGGAAGGACGCGCGCCTTTCGATTTGCATATTGTGTCATCAGCATACAATGTGCGCGGCACAAGATAGAGAGGAGCGCCGCCCATGGCCGTCACATCGACCACCGCCTTGCCCGCCGACGATCCGCGCAGCATCCTGGCGGTTCAGCCGATGCGCCTGCCGCAAGTCGTGGCGATCGCCATCTGTTTCCTGCTCAATGCGCTCGACGGCTTCGACATATTGGCCGTCACCTTCGCCGCGCCCGGCATTGCGCGGCAGTGGAGCGTCGGCAACGACACGATCGGCCTTGTCATTTCGGCCGGGCTAGCGGGCATGGTCGTCGGCTCGCTGACGCTGGGCCAGCTTGCCGATCGCATCGGTCGCCGGCCGCAGATTCTCCTGTGCCTCGCCATCATGGTCGGCGGCATGTTCGCCTCGGCCTTCGCTCCCAATGTCGTGGCGCTCTGCCTGTTGCGCGCTTTTACGGGCCTTGGCCTTGGCGCGGTACTCGCGGCGGTGAATGCCGTGTCGGCGGAATTCGCCAACCGCCGCCGCCGTGACCTGGCGGTCAGCATCATGGCGGCGGGCTATCCGGTCGGCGGCATCGTCGGCGGCTGGGGCGCGGCGCAATTATTGAAAAGCCATGGCTGGGAATCGATCTTCCTCGCCGGCGCGGGCGCAACCGCGCTGATGGTGCCGCTCGTTCTCCTCCTCCTGCCCGAATCGGTCGCCTGGCTCGCCACCCGTCACGGTCCCGCCGCGCTGCCGCGCATCAACGCCATATTGCGCCACCTCGGCCAGCCGCAGGCCGGGCAGGTCAGAATCGTGGACGAACCCAAAGCGTCGATGGGCCAGCTCTTCGCGACCCGCTATCGCGCCACCACCGTCGCCCTCATCTTCATGTACGGCCTGCACATGATGACCTTTTACTATGCGCTGGGCTGGGCGCCCTCGTTGGTCGTAGCGCTGGGCTTCGATCCGTCGCGGGCGACGATCGTGTCGGTGTTCATGAACATGGGCGGCGCGATCGGCGGGTTGACGCTCGGCTTCCTCTCTCCGCGCCTGGGCCTGCGCCCGCTGGTGATCGTCGGGCTGGGCGGCGCGGCGGTCGCGGTCGCGGCCTTCGGCGCGGTCCCCGCCGCCATGGTCTGGCTTCAGGTCGCGGCCTTCATCCTGGGCTTCCTCGCCAATGGATCGGTGGTCGGCCTCTATGCCCTGATCGCTAATATCTACCCCACCACGTTGCGCGCGACCGGCACGGGCACCGTGATCGGCTTCGGCCGCATGGGCGCGGCGCTCGGCCCGTTTATCGCCGGGCAATTGCTGGCCGTGGGGGCGGGCAGGGGCGTGACGTCGCTGCTACTCGCGCTCGGCTCGGCCGTCGCTGCGCTGGTCCTGCTGCTCTCCCGCCTCCGCCCGGCCGATGAGGAGACGCACCAGTCGTAAGGCAATCATCGGGCTGTTCGCCGATGCATTTTCTCTCTGGCCCGGCCTAAAATATTCGTGTAGATGAAATATTCATGGATGCGAAATCATCAGGTCGCGACGAAAACGCCCCCCTCCTGATCCTGCCGGGATTGCTGTGCGATTCCCGTATGTTCGGCGAAACGCTGGCGGCCTTCCCCAAGAGTGCGGTGGTGGACGGCTTCTACGCTGGTTGCGAACGAATCGAGGCAATGGCCGATTATGCGATCGCCCGCATGCCCGATCGCTGCGCCCTGCTGGGTCATTCGATGGGCGCGCGCGTCGCGCTCGAAGTCGTGCGCAAGGCGCCCCATCGCGTCGAACGGCTGGCACTGGTCGACACCGGCGTCCATGCTGTGAAGCCCGGCGAGCGCGAAGGCCGCCACCGCCTGCGCGACCTTGGCCGCGCGCAGGGCATGGGCGCCCTGGTCGGCGAATGGCTCCCCCCGATGATGGGCTTCGCCGCCCTGCGCAACGAAGCCCTGATGGACGCGCTCTACGCCATGGCGGTCGCCGCGGGCCTGCCGACGTTCGAAGCGCAGATCGAAGCGCTGCTGCACCGCCCGTCGGTCGATGCGCTGCTGCCGGCGATCGCCTGCCCGACCGTCGCCATGGTCGGCCGCCAGGACCAATGGTCCCCGGTCGCCCAGCATGAAGCGATCACCGCCGCCATCCCGCACGCGCAACTGCGCATCGTCGAAGGGGCGGGCCATATGATGCCTGCGGAAGCGCCGCAGGCCTTCAACTACCTCGTGCGGGAATGGCTCACCACGTCGCCCGCGCCAGATTTTCGTACACTTCCAGATCAAGTCGAAGGAGAGGTTTGAATGACTGACAAGACCCTGCAACAGCTGCTCGATGAAAAGGGCGACATCGTCACATTCCTGCGTAACCAGCAGGTCGGCCCCAATGCCTATCCGGGTGTTCCGGGCGAATATAGCAATTGGCGCGACGAACAGCGCAGCTGGGCGGAAAGCTCGGTCCTGTTCAACCAGAGCTTCCACATGGTCGATCTGCTCGTCACCGGACCCGGCGCGTTCGACATGCTGTCCTACCTCGCCCCCAACAGCTTCAAGGGCTTCGTGCCGAACCGCGCCAAGCAGTTCGCCCCCGTCACGCCCGAAGGCTATGTGATCGGTGACGTCATTCTCTTCTATCTCGAAGAAGAAAAGTTCGAACTGGTCGGCCGCGCCCCCTCGATCGAATGGGTCGAATATTGGGCCTCGACCGGCAAATGGGACGTGAAGGTGGAACGCGACGAGCGCACCATCGCCCGCCCGCTCGACCAGCAGGGTTATCGCCGCAACTATCGCTTCCAGTTGCAGGGGCCAAACGCCATGCCGGTGCTGGAAAAGGCGATGGGCCAGACCCCGCCGGACCTCAAATTCTTCCACATGGCGCCGATCATGATCGCCGGCGTCGAAGTGCGCGCGCTGCGTCACGGCATGGCCGGTCAGCCGGGTTACGAGCTGTTTGGTCCCTGGAAGGATTATGACACCGTCCGCAACGCGCTGATCGAAGCGGGCAAGGATCATGGCCTGACGCTCTGCGGTGGCCGCACCTATTCGTCCAACACGCTGGAATCCGGCTGGATTCCCTCGCCGTTGCCCGCCACCTACACCGGCGAAGGCTCGAAGGGCTTTCGTGAATGGGCCAGCGAAAACAGCTATGAAGGCAAATGCTCGCTCGGCGGCAGCTTCGTCTCCGACAATATCGAAGACTATTATCTGAACCCCTGGGAGCTGGGCTATGGCATCATGGTCAAGTTCGACCATGACTTCGTCGGCCGCGAAGCGTTGGAAAAGATCAAGGATCAGCCCCACCGTCAAAAGGTGACGCTGGCCCTGGATAATGAGGATATCGTCCGCGTCATGAGCTCCATGCTCCAGACCGGCGACAAGGCGAAGTTCCTCGAATTCCCCAGCGCCGTCTATTGCATGCACCCCTATGATGCGGTGCTCAAGGACGGCAAGACCGTCGGCCTGTCCACCTGGATCGGCTATACCATCAACGCCGGTCGCTTCCTGGCGCTGGCGATGGTGGACGCGGAGTTCGCCACGCCCGGCACCGAAGTCACCCTGCTGTGGGGCGAACCCAATGGCGGCACGTCGAAGCCCACCGTCGAACGCCACGTCCAGACCGAAATCAAGGCGATCGTCTCCTCGGTCCCCTATTCGGAAGCCGCGCGCGACAATTACGCCGACGGCTGGCGCACGAAGGCCGCGTAATCGGATCACATCCTGAGCGGGATGGGACGGGGGATGCCGAAAGGCGTCCCCCGTTTTCGTTGAGGGGGGGCGTCCTCCAAACCCTCTCAACCAAAACTCTTCCAATGTAGGATTTTGTCTGATCTATCCTTGTAGATGGACCAGCATCCCCGCGCCTGCCCGACCTCCTCCGCCGCCCTGTCGCTTCGGTGTCGCGCGCCGGGCGCGTCGGCGTGGCGTCACCCTGACGCAGATGTTACCCGACTGTGGCGTGGGCGTGGCGCCGCTATGGCTTGGCGCGCACTATTGGCCCTTTTCACCCCACGACACTGTATACTTCGCCCTGTCGCGCCCATCGCGCGCCCGCCTTCAAACCGTCGGCATCTCTGCGGCGGTGAACAGGCTCACCGCCTGCTCCAGCCTGGCGATGGCGCGCCCCTCCACCTCGGCGGTGAAGCGCGGCACGGGAATCGCCAGCGCAAAGGCGCCGACCGCCACATCGTCCACCATCGCCACCATGCCCAGGCCGCAAATGCCGGGCGTATATTCCTCGCGCGTGCGGCCGATGCCGGTGGTGCGCACCTGCGCCAGTTCCGCCCGCAACTGGGCTTCATCGGTGATGCTGCTCGGCGTGAAGCTTTCCAGCCGCGCCTGCGCGAAATAGCCGTTCAGCTCATCGTCGGTCATGGTGGCCAGCAGCGCCTTGCCCGCCGCCAGGCAATGGAGAGGGCTGCGCGTCCCCACGCTGATCGAATAGCGCAGCGACTGTTCCGCCGTCTCGGTGACGATCGCCTCCAGATGCCAGCCGTCGCGGATGAAGAAGGACGCCGTCTCGTTCATCTGCAACCGCAGCGACTTGACCAGCGGCCGGACCTTGTCGGCCAGCGACATGGCGATGCGCGGCGACGCCAGCCGCTCCAGCGCCGGGCCGGGCAGATAGCGCCGCCCTTCGCGGGTCAGATATTGGCGCTCCGTCAGCGTCGCGAGCAGATAGGACAGGCTGCTGACCGGGATCGCCAGGCCCGCGGCGATCTCCTGCGCGACCACGCCTGCCGGTCGCGCCACGACATATTCGATGATGTCGATGGTGCGCATCGCCGATTTGACGGTGGACGGCGTGGTGCCATTCATAAGTCAGCGAACCCCTGTTCATCAAAGCGATTTCGAGCCGGATCGGCATATCCGGCGACTTGGAAATCGCGGCAATCAAAAAGTCAGAGTGCCTCGCCGCTCCGCGAAGCGCCAGTCACCCTCTATGCGCACGAACCGGTCGTGAAAGGAACCGACTTTAGGCGGACCCTCGCCGGTGAAGAGCAACATCGCGCTCTCCCCCGTCGCTTCGCACTCGCTCAGCACGTCGATCACGACATTGGAACAGACATGCCGCGTGGTCCGCGCCGGCCGGGCGAGGAAGGCGGCCAAAATCGCGTCGCGCCCTTCCGTCCATTCGCCGGACGCTGTCGGGCGCGCCATGCGGCCATCGGGCGCATAAAGCGCCGCGACATCCGCCCAGCGGCCCGCATCGTTGAGATTGGCGTAGAGCGCGACCAGCCGGGCGCAATCCTGCTCGATGGCGCGACGCTCTTCGCCCGTCACAATCTGGCGTCCGCCAAATCCGCCCCGGCGCGCAACGAGCGCAGCTTCTTCCAGGTCACGGCCGGATCAATCTTGCCATATCCTGCAAAGGTGCCGAACCCGCAATCGGTGCTGGCGATCACCCGATCCTTGCCGACGATCCCGGCGAAACGCTCGATCCGCTGGGCGATCAGTTCGGGATGCTCGACATAGTTGGAACAGGTGTCGATCAGGCCGGGGGCCAAAATCTTGTCGTCGGGCAACACGCCGCGGCGCGATGCGTCGCGCCACACCGTCCATTCATGTTCGTGGCATGGATTGGCGCCTTCGAACAGCACGGTCGCCGGGTGGGCGGCCAATATGATGTCGATCACCTTCTCCAGCGGGATGTCATGATCGTGCGGTCCTTCATAATTGCCCCAGCAGATATGCATCCGCATCCGGTCCGCCGGAATATTGGCGGTTGCGGCATTGAGCGCCTCGACATTGGCGGCGGCGATTTTGACGAACTCTTCCTCGCTCGCATCCTGATAACCGGTGTGGCGCGACATGGCGAGGTCGGGGCAATCAAGTTGCAGGTCGAATCCCGCCGCCACGATCGTCTCATATTCCTCCCGCATCGCATCGACCAGGTCGGCCAGATAGGCTTCAGGGCTGGGATAGTGGCGATTGACCTGGAAAGCGGTGATCAGGCCGGGGGAGGCTGCGTTCATGAAGGCGCGCGTGCCAGGGTGATCGGCCAGCGCCGCCTTGAACCGGCGGATGTCGTCGTGCAGCGGCTCCAGCGTCACCAGTTTTACCGGCCCAATGCAGGACGCGCGGGTAAATTCCTGGCTCCCCATGATCGCGGCCAGCTTCTTGCGCAGTTCGGGCAGCGGGGCCAGATCGGCCGCGACCTTGCGGTCGATATGGCCGCCAAAGCCCGACAGTCGCTCGATCATGTAAGTCGAATAGCCGACCTTCCCCAGTTCGCCGTCGCTCACGATAGACACGCCCGCGTCGATCTGCGCCGCGACCGCTTGCGTCACCGCCTGCTGGACCGCCGTGTCGAACGCAGCGGCGTCATAAGGCTCACCCTTGTCGCGGGCCAGCAACAGCGGCGTCAGCGCGTCGCCGCGCGGCAGGCTGCCGACATGGGTGGTGGCTATGGACATGCATCTCTCTCCCTCGAACGGAAGACAGGTGCCATAAATTCACGAATATGGGTATATCATAAATGTGAACCGCTCCGCAGTCGGATGAGCGCCGCATCTGGACAATCTCGCCGCCATGCCTATATACCGATCGGTATGAAAATGGCAGCCGAACCCGTAACGAGAGGACGCCCGCGGGAATTTGATCCCGAGGAAGCCCTGTCGGCTGCGCTTCAGGTCTTCTGGACGCGCGGCTATGAAGGCGCGTCGCTGGCCGAACTGACCGAGGCGATGGGCATCACCAAGCCCAGCCTCTACGCCTGTTTCGGCAACAAGGAAGCCCTGTTTCACAAGGCGCTCGACCTCTATGAACGCGACAAGCTCTGCTATATGCGCTCCGCCCTCGATGCGCCCACCGCGCGCGGTGTGGCCGAACGGCTGCTGCGCGGTACGCTGCAAATCCAGACCGGCGGCAGCGACCCGCGCGCGTGCCTGGGCGTCATCTCCATGGTCGCCTGCACGACTCAGGCCGACTCGATCAAGACCGATGTGATCGCCCGCCGCGCCTCGTCCGACAAGGCGCTGGTCGAACGGCTGGAGCGCGCCAAGGCGGAAGGCGACCTGCCGACCGGGGTCGAGCCTGCCGCGATCGCCACCTATCTGACCGCTGTCATTCAGGGCATGGGCGTGCAGGCCAGCGGCGGGGCGACGCCCGCGCAGCTGGAACAACTGGTCGAAACCACCCTGGCGATGTGGCCCACCGCCTGAGCCTTTTCGCCCCGTTCAGCACCGCTTCATAAATTTTTACCAAGCGGTACAGAAAGCGGTTGACGGCATGCTGCATCGCATTATATACCGATAAGTATGAAATCCGGCTGAGGCATCGCCTCCAAGGAGGCCCAATGGCAAAAGCCTGTTTATCCATAAGCGAGTGACATCGACTTAACGGCCGTTTCGGCGCGCCGCATCTGCATCAACATCTGGTCATGCCGGACCGGGCGAACGCCCTGTTCTGTATGCCGTCGCGCATTCCGATCCCACCGGGGTTCGGGAGACGGTCCTGCTCATCCTGAACGGATGGCGCGGGCGCCATGCGCGCAATCAGGGGACGAATATCATGGCCTATATCGATTTTGCCCAGCCGCTGCTCGCGGTGGGGGATGGCATCGCCTTGTCTGTCGTGCGCGATCGTATCAAGGCGACCGCTACCGGCTTTTCGCCGACCGAATGGCAAATTGTGCAACTGGCGCGCGGCGATGGCCTGGCGTCGCTGCGCGAACCGGGCCTTTGGACCCGGATTAAGACCATGATTTTCGGCCCGCAACCGCACTTCCGGCTCGCCAGCACGCGGCTGGAAGCGCTGCGCCGGCTGGCCGTGGAAGGCTGGCATAACGGCTTTGCCGTCCGTCCGTCCGCCATCACCGATTTTCGCAAAGCGGGGTTCAGCGAAGGGCAGCTTGAACTGCTCCTTTCCGCGATCACCGCCGCGCGCCACAGCATCAAGGGGACTGTCGCATGAACATGATCACAAAGATCGACGCGGACGCGCCGGCCGGGGACATCCGGTCGGAAAATGCAGGCAAGCGCTGGAGCGGCCGGCATGTCGCCTGGGCCGCGCTGGCGCTGGCGATCGTCGGCGGCGTGACCTGGAAATATGCCGGACAGCCGCAGGCGCAGGCGTCCGCCGCGGCGGTGGTGACCGTGGGCGTCGCCGCGCCGCTGATGCGGCAGGTGGTGCAATGGGACGATTATGTCGGCCGCTTCGCCCCCAGCCAAACGGTCGACGTGCGGCCGCGCGTGTCGGGTCCGGTGACCGCGATCCATTTTCGCGACGGCGATATCGTGCGCAAGGGGCAGTTGCTCTTCACGCTCGACCAGCGGCCCTTCCTCGCCGCGCTGGCCGAAGCCCGCGCCAATGTCGCCAGCGCGCAGAGCGGATTGCGGCTGGCGCAGGCTGACTATGCCCGCGTCCAGCGCCTGAACGGCGACGAAGCGGTGTCAGCCAGCGAGATCGACACGCTGCGGGCGCGCCTGCAAGCCGCGCAGGCTGCGCTCGCTGCCGCGGATGCCCGCGCCCGGACCCGCGCGCTGGATGTCGAATTCACGCTGATCCGCGCCCCTATTTCCGGCCGGGTGTCCGACCGGAAGGTCGATATCGGCAATCTGGTGTCGGGGGCGGAAGGGGCGGGTGCCAGCCTGCTCACCACCATCAATGCGCTCGACCCCATCTATTTCAGCTTCGATGCGTCCGAAGCGCTGTTCCTGAAATCGCAGCGCGACCATGCGGATGGCAATAACGGCGAAGTCGAAATCCGTTTGCAGGACGAGGCCGATTATCGCTGGAAGGGGCGACTCGACTTCACCGACAATGGGCTGGACCCCCGGTCGGGCACCATTCGCGGTCGCGCGGTGCTGAGCAATCCCGACCTGTTCCTGACCCCTGGCCTGTTCGGCAATATGCGCCTGTCCAGCGGCGGGAAAGTCAATGCCCTGCTGGTCCCGGACGAGGCGATCCAGTCCGACCAGGCGCTCAAGACGGTGCTGGTGGTCGGCCGCGACGATGTCGTCGCCGCCAAGCCGGTGCAGCTGGGGCCGCTGGTCGACGGGCTGCGGATCATCCGTTCGGGCCTCTCGCCGCAGGACAAGGTGGTCGTAGCCAATGTGCAGGCGGCCATGCCCGGTGCGAAGGTCGCAACCCGCAGCGCATCGATCAGGGCCGTGGCCGCGCCGATCACCCCGACCGACGGTGCCGCCCCGGTCGCGTCGCAGGCGACTTTCGAGCGGTAACAGCCGCCTTTCTCGCTGAACATTCCTACCCGTGATCCGCCGCCATGGCGGATCGCGCGCCCTCCCTTTTGCCCTCCGCAAAGGACTTGCCCGATGCGTTTCTCGCGCTTCTTCATCGACCGGCCGATCTTCGCCGCTGTTATCGCGGTGGTCATCACCGTGGTCGGTGCGCTGGCTTTTATCGGCCTGCCTGTCAGTCAATATCCCGACATCGTGCCGCCCACGGTCACAGTGGCCGCCCAATATCCCGGCGCGTCCGCCGAAACGGTCGCATCGACTGTGGCCGCGCCGATCGAACAGGAAATCAACGGCGTCGACGACATGCTCTATCAGAGCAGCCAGTCGACCGGCGATGGCAAGGTGACGATCACCGTCACCTTCAAGATCGGCACCGACCTCGACGCCGCCCAGGTGCTGGTCCAGAACCGCGTCGCCGTCGCCGTGCCCCGCTTGCCCGAAGAAGTGCAGCGGCTGGGCGTGGTCACGCGCAAGACGACGCCCGAATTTCTGATGGTCGTCAATCTCCAGTCGCCCGACGGCACGTTCGACCGCAATTACCTGTCCAACTATGCGCTGACCCAGGTGCGCGACCGGCTGGCCCGGCTCGACGGCGTGGGCGACGTGCAACTGTTCGGATCGCGCGACTATGCGATGCGGGTCTGGATCGATCCGGGCCGCGCCGCCGCTATGGACCTGACGGCGGGCGAGATCGTGTCGGCGCTGCGGGCGCAGAATGTCCAGGTGTCGGCCGGTTCGATCGGCCAGCCTCCCTATGATCGCGGCGAAGCCTTCCAGCTCGGCGTCGAAATGCAGGGCCGCCTGACCTCGCCCGACCAGTTCGCCAACATCGTGATCCGTAGCGACGCCAATGGCCGGCAGGTCCGCGTGCGCGACGTTGCCCGCGTTGAACTGGGCGCGCAGGATTATGCGATCAACACCTATCTGTCGGGCAAGCCCACCGTCGTCATCGCGGTGATGCAGCGCCCCGGTTCCAACGCACTCGACGCGGCGGAGCATGTGAAGGCGGAAATGGACCAACTGTCCCAGCGCTTCCCCAAGGGGCTGGAATATAGCGTCATCTACAACCCCACCGAATTTATCAGCCAGTCGATCGACGCGGTCTATCACACGCTGATCGAAGCCGTGCTGCTGGTGGTGCTGGTCATCCTCGTCTTCCTGCAAAACTGGCGCGCAGCGATCATTCCGATCATCGCCATCCCGGTATCGTTGATCGGCACCGCGACGATCCTGGCGGGCCTGGGCTATTCGCTCAACAATCTGTCGCTGTTCGGGCTGGTGCTGGCGATCGGGATCGTTGTCGACGACGCCATCGTCGTGGTCGAAAATGTGGAGCGCAATATCGGCCGGGGCATGTCCCCGCTGGAGGCTGCACGCACGTCGATGGACGAGGTATCGGGCGCGCTGGTGGCGATCGTTCTGGTGCTGTGCGCGGTGTTCGTGCCGACGCTGTTCATCACCGGCATTTCCGGCGCTTTCTACCAGCAGTTCGCGGTCACCATCTCGACTGCGACGGTGATCTCGCTAATCCTCTCGCTCACCCTGTCGCCCGCTGCAGCCGCTTTGCTGCTGCATGCCAAACATGGCCCGCGCGACCGCAGCAACGATCCGCTCTGGCGGCAGAAGCTGGGCATAGCGGTCGATGGCTTCAACAACGGCTTCGACCGGATGAGCGAGGGCTATGCCCGCCTCACCCGTTGGCTGGTCGCGCGGCCGAAGAAGATGCTGGCGACCTATGCCGGGCTGATCGTGGCGACCGCAGGCCTGTTCTGGGTGACGCCCGCAGGCTTCATCCCGTCGCAAGACCAGGGCTATTTCCTGGCCGTGGTGCAGCTACCCCCGGGCGCGTCGCTCGAGCGCACGGACAAGGTGACGCGCGAGGTCGCGGATAAGATCCTGCCCATCAAGGGCCTGCGCGGCGCGGTGATGTTCGCCGGCTTCCATGGCCCGTCGCAGACCGCTGCGCCCAATTCCGCCGCGATCTACTTCCCCTTCAAGAGCTTTGCCGAACGCAAGGCCGAAGGCGTCACCTATGCCGGGATCATGGAACAGGCGAACAAGGCGATGGCCGGCTATGACAAGGCACGCATCCTGCTGGTGCCGCCCCCGGTCATTCAGGGCATCGGGTCGGCCGGCGGCTATCGCATCATGCTGGAGGACCGGCAGGACCGCGGCTATGCCGAACTGAACAAGGTCGCGCAGGATTTCATCGGCAAGGCCAATCAAACCCCCGGCCTGTCGATGATCTACACCCTGTTCGACGTCAGCACCCCGCGCATCTACGCCGATGTCGACCGGGCCAAGGCCGACCTGCTGGGCGTCCCGCCTGAGCGCGTGTTCGAAGCGATGCAGGTCTATCTGGGTTCCGCCTTCGTCAACGACTTCAACCTGCTGGGCCGCACCTATCGCGTCACCGCGCAGGCGGATGCGGAACATCGTGGGACCGTCGCGGATATCGCCAACCTCAAGACGCGGTCCAACGCCGGAGGCATGGTGCCGATCGGTTCGGTCGCCACCTTCCGCGACAAGACCGGTCCCTATCGCGTGGTGCGCTATAATCTGATGCCTGCGGTGGAGGTCGATGGCGACACGGCGCCCGGCTACTCCTCCGGCCAGTCGCTCACGACCATCGACAAGATGAGCGCGGCGCTGCCTGAAGGCTATACGAGCGAATGGACCGGCATCGCCTATCAGCAGAAGAGCGCAGGCAACACCGCCGGCATCGTCTTCGGCATGGCCGTCTTCTTCGTCTTCCTGGTGCTGGCGGCGCAATATGAGAGCCTGACGCTGCCACTGGCGATCATCCTGATCGTGCCGATGTGCCTGTTCGCCGCGATGCTGGGCATCAATCTGCGGGGCATGGACAATAATATCCTGACGCAGATCGGCCTGGTGGTGCTGATCGCCCTGGCGGCGAAGAACGCCATCCTGGTGGTGGAATTCGCCAAGCAGGCGGAGGAGGAACAGGGACTGTCGCCGGTGGAGGCCGCGGTGCAGGCGGCGCAGACCCGGTTGCGTCCCATCCTGATGACCAGCTTCGCCTTCATCCTGGGTGCGGTACCGCTGGTGATCGCGACCGGCGCGGGGGCTGAACTGCGGCAGGCGCTCGGAACGGCTGTGTTCTTCGGCATGGCCGGTGTGACCGCCTTCGGCCTGCTCTTCACCCCCACCTTCTATGTCGTGTGCCGCGCGCTGGGCGATCGCTTCGCCCGCCGCCGGCGGCCAGAGGCCGACGCTGTCTTGCAGCCGGCCGAATGAGGAACAAAGCTGTGACACGCAACTTCATCGCCCTTCTGCTCGGCGTCAGTGCGCTCACCGCCTGCACGGCCGGGCCGGACTATCGGCCGCCTGCTACACCCACCACCGCCGCCGCACCCTTCATCGGTGCGGCCAACCCGGCGGTCAGCACCGCTGCAACGCAGGATCGCTGGTGGACGCTCTATCGCGATCCGCTGCTCGACACGCTGGTCGGGGATGCGCTGGCCGCCAACACCGACATCCGCGTGGCGGTGGCGCGGATCGAACGGGCGCGCGCTTCGCTGCGCGGCGCGAAATCGGATCGCCTGCCGCAAACCAGCCTTGGCGCGTCGGGCACCTATAACCGGACGTCGGCGGCGCAATCGCTGCCGAACATCGACCGGGCAAACTGGGTGTTCGATGGCGGGCTGGACGTTGCCTACGAGGTCGATCTGTTCGGCCGGGTGAAGCGCGGGGTCGAAGCGGCGCGCGGCGACCTGGCGGCGGTGCAGGCAGACGCCGACGGCGTGCGCGTCGCGGTGATCGCCGACACGGTGCGCGCTTACCTCGACGTCACCGCCACGGCCGAACGGCTGGCCGTGGCGCAGCGGACGGTGGCGCTGCTCGACCAGTCCATCCGCATCACCGGCGCGCGTTTCGAAGTCGGCCGGTCCGACCGGCTGGACGTGATCCGCGTGACCGCCCTGCGCGAGCAGCAAAAAGCGACGATCCCGGCGCTGGCGGCGGATCGGGACGCAGCGCTGTTCCGGCTGGCGACGCTGACCGGGCGGACGCCGCAGCAACTGCCTGATACGGTGCGCGCGGCGACCCGCACGCCGCAACTGGCTCAGCCGATCCCGGTGGGGGACGGCCAGGCGCTGCTGGCGCGGCGGCCCGACGTGCGTGCGGCAGAGCGCAGGCTGGCGGCGGACACCGCGCGGATCGGCGTAGCGACGGCGGACCTCTATCCCCGCATCACGCTGGGCGGATCGGTCGGCACCACGGCGCTGGGTGGCGGTAACTTGCTGGGCGGCGGGCCATTGAACTGGGTGCTGGGACCGCTCATCAGCTGGGCCTTTCCCAACACCGAAGCGATCCGTGCCCGGATCGGCGCTGCGAAGGCGGAGGGCGCGGCGTCGCTCGCAACCTTCGACGGTACGGTGCTACAGGCGCTGGAGGAAAGCGAACGCGCCTTGTCCGTCTATGCCCACGCGATCGAACGCGCGCAGACGCTGGGCCTGGCGCGCGACGAAGCTGCCCGGGCCGCCCGGATCAGCCTGGCGCGGCAGCGCGAGGGACAGATCGATTTCCTGACGGTGCTGGACGCGCAACGCACGCTCGCCAGTGCCGAGGCGGATCTGGCGACCGCCACCCGCGCGCTATCCTTCGCACAGGTGGACCTGTTCCGCGCACTGGGCGGCGGTTGGGGTCAGGCCGCGGCCTGACCCCACACCACTGATCGGCCTCAGGCCTTGGTCTTCGCCTTGCTCAGGTCATAGGCACCCAGACCCGGCTTGTAGCTCTTCTCGTCGATGAACTGGCGGATACCTTCCTTGCGGCCTTCGCTCTTGTCGTGGAAATTGGCCGCTTCCTGCATCCGGACCAGATAATCTTCCGCCTCGTCATAGGTCATGGTGCCCACGCGGCGGACGGCATCCTTGGCGAATTTCAGCGCCACCGGATTCTTGCTCAGCAGCATCTCGGCCACCTGTGTCGTGCGGGCCTTGAGCTGCTCCAGCGGAACGCTCTCATTGACCAGCCGCATGGCGGACGCGGCCTTGCCGTCGATCAGGTCGCCGGTCAGCGTCAGCCACATGGCGTCGCGCATCGGCAGCAGGTCGACCACCACCTTGGTCACGCCGCCGCCGGGCAGGATGCCCCAGTTGATTTCAGACAAGCCGAACTGCGCCTCGTCCGCGCAGATGGCGAGGTCGCAGGCGAAGAGCGGGCCGAAGCCGCCGCCGAAACACCAGCCATTGACCATCGCGATGGTGGGCTTTTGAAACCAGCGCAGGCGGCGGAACCAGCCATAGCTTTCGGCCTGCGACTTGCGCACGCCGCGCAGGCCCAGCGATTCGGTTTCGCGGAAATATTCCTTCAGGTCCATGCCCGCCGACCAGGCGGTGCCTTCGCCACCCAGCACCAGCACGCCGACATCGTCGTTAAATTCCAGCTCGTCCAGCACTTCCATCATGCGCCGGTTGAGCGTGGGGCTCATCGCGTTGCGCTTGGCCGGCCGGGCGAAATTCACCCAGGCGATGCGGTTTTCGACAAGTACCGAAACGACGTCTTGATCTTCCATCACCTTGGCTCCTCTGGCGGCCTGCACTATCGGCCTTGCAGTATGTATCACAGGCATACAATGCGCGATGCGCGACTGGCAAGGCTTTTTTGCGACGGTCAGCGGGCCGGCGTGCCTTGACAAACAGCGGGGCAGCCACGATGATAACGATCGTTATTAAATAAAGGCCGGCGCGATCGGCAAAGCGAGGCGAGATGGATGTGCAGGGCAAGGTAGCGCTCGTCACCGGCGGCGCGTCCGGGTTGGGTGCCGCACTGGTGTCCAACTTGCTGTCCGCTGGCGCACATATTGTGGTCCTCGACCTGCACGCCAGCCCCTTGCCGGATGTGCGGTCGATCCTTTGCGACATTACCGATGAAGCGGCGGTGTCCGCTGCCGTTGCCCCGCTTGGCCCGGTGTCGATCCTGGCGAACATGGCCGGGATCGGTGGCATCGGATCGATCGCCACGCCAGCGGGACCGGGCGATGTCGCCGCCTTTCGTCGCGTCATCGACGTCAATCTGATCGGCGCGGTCAACGTCACCGCCCATGTCGCCCATCGCATGATCGGCAATGCGCCGGACGGGCCGGATGAGACACGCGGCGTGATCCTCAACGCCTGTTCGATCGCGTCGTTCGAGGGGCAGGAGGGGATGGGCGCCTATGGCGCATCGAAGGCGGCGCTCGCGGCGCTCACGCTGATCTGGGCGCGCGACCTGTCCCGTCACGCGATCCGCTGCGTCGGGATCGCCCCCGGCTTCTTCGCCACGCCGATGACGGCGCATATGCCGGAAGCGCTGGTCAATGAACTGGTCGGCGGCATGGAATTTCCCCGCCGGGCGGGCACGGCCGATGAATTTGCCGCCGCCGCCCTGTTCCTGATCCGTCATCCCATGATTAACGGCGAAGTCCTGCGGCTCGACGGCGGCGCCCGTCCGCCCGCGCGCACCCGCTGGACCGCGGCGGCCTGAACCCTTTTCACGACAAGGCAAGACACAGCATGGCCCAAACCTTACCGCCCGCCACCGTAGCCGCCTTTGCGGCGATCGTCGGCAAGGATCATGTCTTTTTCGGCGAGGACGATCAGGCAAGCTATCAGGACAAGTTCGCGATCGACGACGCCCGTCACCATCCTGCCGGTGCGGTCGCCCCCGCGACAGTGGAGGAAATCCAGGCGATCGTCCGCATCGCGGCCGACCGCGGCATCGCGCTGTGGCCGATCAGCCGGGGCAAGAATCTGGGCTATGGCGGCTCCGCGCCGCTGCTGGCGGGGTCTGTGGTGCTGGACCTCAGCCGGATGAAGAAGATCGACTATGACGAGGCGAACGGGACCGTGCTGCTGGAGCCGGGCGTCGGCTTTTACGATCTCTACGACTTTCTGAAGTCGAGGGGCATGAAACATTGGCTGTCAGTGCCTGGCAATAGTTGGGGATCGGTGGTCGGCAACGCGCTGGACCGGGGCATGGGCTATACCCCCTATGGCGAACATGCGACGCGCATATGCGGTGTAGAGGCGGTGATGGCGGACGGCCTCGTCGTGCGCACCGGCATGGGCGCGCTGGACGGCGCGCCGACCTGGCAGCTCTATCGCTTCGGCTTCGGCCCTGGCTGGGACCAGATGTTCGTGCAGTCCAATTTCGGCATCGTCACCAAAATGGGCCTGTGGCTGATGCCGGCGCCCGAATCGCTGATGGGCATGGACCTGGAGTTCGATCGGCCCGAAGATCTGGGGCCGCTGATCGACGCGATCGCCCCGCTCCGGCGCGAGGGGCTGTTGCAGCAATCGCCGACGATCGGCAACTGGCTGCGCGCCGCCGCCGTAGTGACGACCCGCGATCAGTGGACCGACAAGCCCGGCGCGCTGCCCGACGATGTGATTGCGGCGATCCGCAAGAAATTCAATGTCGGCTGGTGGGGCGTCAGCCTGCGCCTCTATGGCCGGGAAGCGGTCAACAAGGCGGCCTATGCGATATTGGAGCGGGAAATGGGGAAGCTCAAACCCATGTCGCTGCGCCCCACCGTCTGGAAAACCGGCGAACCGTTGGAGGCGACCGGCTGGACCGGCACGCCGCTCACTATGCCGATGCAGAACGCCAACTGGCATGGCGGGCGCGGCGGCCATATCGGCTTCTCGCCGATCCTGCCGCAATCGGGTGCCGCGGCGCAGGCGCAGTTCCAGCGCACCTACGCCCGTTACAAGGAATATGGCATGGACTATCAGGCCAGCTTCGCCTTTGGCGAACGCCACCTCATCAATGTGAACGCGGTGCTCATCAACAAGGACGATCCCGACCTGATGGGCCGGGTCGATCCTTTCCTCAAGCATCTGATCGCCGATGCCAAGGCACAGGGCTATGGCGAATATCGCACCCATCTCGACTATATGGATGCGGTTGCCGGCACCTATGATTATAACAAGGGCGCACTGGCGCAGCTCAACCGCAAGGTGAAGGGCGCGCTCGATCCCAAGGGCGTGATTGCACCGGGGAAGAGTGGCATCTGGCCCAGTCGCTATGCGGGAGGGCAGGGCTGATGCGCCGGGGGATGATCGCGCTAATGGGTGCGGCGCTGGTGCTGGCATGCGCGGCTTGCGGTCGGGCGAGCGAAACGCCGACGCCAGCGCCGAAGGGGCCGCCGCCCTTGCCAGCGCCCGAAACGCTGTCGTCGCGGTCGGCGGCGGGGCCGGGCGAAAAACTCTATCTGGCGAAATGCGCGATGTGCCATGGACCAGGCGGCATGGGGGCGGGGCTGCTCGCGCGGCGGATGGACCAGTCCTTGCTGGAAAAGCGCACCGACCTGACCGTCGACTATGTCGTGCAGGCGGCGCGCATGGGGATTGGCAACATGCCGGCCATCCCGCGCGGCGAGGTGAGCGATGCCGAGTTGCAGCAGATCGCCGAGCATCTCGCCAAGGGGGCAAAGCCATGAGCGGCCTGTCGCGCCGGGGCTTCATGGCGAGCGCGGCCGTGGCGTCGGCGGCACTGGCAAGTGGCCGGGTGGAAGCGGCGACGCTGCCGCTCCTGCTGCACGATGCCCAATTGGCGGCTGGACGCCGCTTCGCTACGCGGGCGCAACTGCTGGGCGCACAGGCACTGGCGCTGGAGGGCGACCGGGTGCGCCAGACGCGCGCTTTGCTCGCGACCGCTCCGGCGGCGATCTTCGCGGTCACGCGGCGAAGCGACGAACTGCTGGTGGGCGAGATCGCGGCCGAAGCGGGCTATCGCCGCGTGGCGCTGGTACGGCACGGCGCGGATGGCCGGATGACGGCGCGTTGCACGGCGGATGGCGCATCCGTCCACGTGCTGGCGCAACTTTCCGGCATGGCCTGGCCGGAAGCCTTTGCCGAACTGGCGCTCGACAAGGTCGGCCAATGTGCCGTGGCATCCCATAGCAGGGCAGAGCCGGCGCTCAGCTGGGTGATGGTCCGGCGCTAAAATTGCTTCGTGAAATTGCCTTCATCCGTTCCCCCTGAGCCTGTCGAAGGGCTGTTCTTGGAAGAACGGAATTTCGACAGGCTCAGCACGAACTGACAGCGTTTCACCGCCGGATAATCAGCGACTCCGGCCGTTTGCGCGGCACCCACTCCCCGCGCCCAGGAAAATTCTTCAGCACTTCGCCGTCCCACAATCGCACGGTACGACGATGGAAGCGCCACTGGCCGTCGTCGCCCTTCACCGCATGATCGTCATACCAGCCGGCAAAGCGCAGCAGATAAGGTGGTTCGCCTTCGCACTCGGTCACAAAGGCGAAGCCGCGCATCTTGCAGCTACCATCCGCCTGCGCCGTATATTGAACCTGGGTCACATGATGCTGGCGGCCGGGGAAGCCCGGCGCATTGCGATAATGTTCGGCGATACCGCGAATTCCCTCATGCCCTTCCCAGATGTCGGGATCGTCGAATACCTCCTCCACCATGCGCGCGTCGGGCGTGAAGCAGGCGACCAGCCCGTCGACATCCCCGGTATCGAGCGCCCAGCTATAGGCGGCGATCAGGTCTTGCAGCGCGATCCTGTCCTCGATCGGAAGGGAAGGCATGATAGTCACTCTCCTTTGCTTCTATGGCCATGCTTCTTAGGCTTGACGCAATAATAACATTCGTTACGATTGTCTGCAACAAGACGATAGATCATGCAAGCGAGAGGACGCATGGGGAAGATCATCATTTCAGGCGCTTCGGGCGCCTTTGGCCGCGCGGCGGCGGAATTGCTGCTGGAGAAAGTCGCGCCGCAGGACGCGATATTGCTGACCCGCACGCCAGCGAAGCTGGCAGATCTCGCCGCCCGTGGTGCGGACGTGCGTTTCGCCGATTTCGACGATCCGACGAGTTTGCCCGCTGCGATGGCGGGGGGCGAGAAGATGCTGCTCATCAGTACCGCGCGCGTCGGCACCCGCGTCGGCCAGCATCGGAGCGCTGTCGAGGCGGCGGTCGCGGCGGGCGTTCGGCATATCGTCTATACCTCCATCATCGCCGCCGATCAGCCCGGCAATCCCGCGATCGTCAAGAACGACCATCGCGCGACCGAGGAAATCATCGAGGGCTCCGGCGCGGCCTGGACCCATTTGCGCGACAGCCAATATGCCGAGGCGATCGCCGGGCCGATGACCATTCCCGCGCTGATGGCGGGCGGCAAGCCCGACAATTGCGGCGACGGCCCGGTGGCCTTCGTCAGCCGTGATGATTGTGTCGCGACGGCCGTGGGCGTGCTGACCCAGACAGGCCATGAGAACCGGGCCTATGTGCTGACCGGCCCCGACCTTATCACCATCCCGCAGGCGATGGCGCTGGCGAGCGAACTCGCGGGCAAACCGATCGTGGTTGATGCGGTCGATGACGACGCCATGTTCGCCTATTTCGATGCGCTGGGCGCGCCGCGCCATGCCTCCGACATCGTGCCAGACGGTCCGATCCCCTGGTCGAGCGACGACATGGTGACGTTCGGCCAGTCGATCCGCGAAGGCTATTTTGCGGAGAAGACCGACTGGGTGGAAAAGATCACCGGTCGCAAGCCCAAAAGCCTGCGCGACGTGATGCTGGCGCATAAGGAAGGCTGGCCGCTGTGAAGAAGATGATGGCCGCGCTGGCGGCGTTGCTGGCGCTCGTGGGATGCGCTGGCGGCGGAACGACGGGTGGCAGCGGGGCGGGCGACGACTGGCCCTATACTGGCGGAGACGTCTGGGGCAGCCATCATTCGCGCCTGACCGATATCGACAAGGGCAATGCCGGTCGCCTGGGCCTGGCCTGGTCATACGAACTCAACACCAACCGCGTGCAGGAAGCGACGCCGGTGGTCGTCGATGGCGTCATGTATACCAGCGGCAATCTTGGCCGCGTCTATGCGCTCGACGCCGTGACGGGCCAGCCGATTTGGACCTTCGAGCCGGAGGTGGACATGCAGTCCAACCGCGCCACCTGTTGCGACCAGGCCAATCGCGGCATCGCGCTTGCCAATGGCAAGGTCATGGTCGGCGCGCTTGATGGGATGCTCTACGCGCTCGACGCGAAGACCGGCAAGATCCTGTGGAAAGTCGATACGGTGGTCGATCACAGCCGCGGCTATACAAGCACAGGGGCACCCGAAGTGGCGGGCGACCTGGTCATCATCGGCAATGCCGGCGCGGAATATGACGCGCGCGGCTATGTTACCGCCTATCGCATCGTCGATGGCGGACAGGCCTGGCGCTTCTACACCGTTCCCCACGACCCGGCCAAAGGACCGCAGGAGGACAAGGCGCTCGACGCCGCGCTCAAGACCTGGGACGCCAAAAGCCGCTGGGACATTGGCGGCGGCGGCACCGTCTGGGACGCGATCAACTATGATCCCAAATATGGCACCGTCTATATCGGCGTCGGCAATGGCGGGCCTTATTCCATCGCCACCCGATCGCCCAAGGGCGGCACCAACCTCTATCTCTCCTCCATCGTCGCGCTGGACGCCAAAAGCGGCGCGCTGAAGTGGCACTATCAGGAAACGCCCGGCGACAGCTGGGACTTCACCGCCACTCAGCCGATGGTGCTGACCGAGATGGAGGTGGACGGCCAGGTCCGCCCCGTCATCCTCCATTCGCCCAAGAACGGCTATCTGTTCGTGCTGGATCGTGAGACGGGCAAGCCGCTGCGCATCAATCCGCTGGTGCGGACCAACTGGACCAAGGGATTCGACAAGGATGGCGTGCCGCAGATGACGCCGGATCGTACTGATTTCTGGAACGGTCCGCGCATCATCTTCCCGGCATCAGCGGGCGCGCGCAATTGGTATCCGGCGGCCTATGACGCCGATCGGAAGAGCTATTACGCCTCCGTGCTGGACATGGGGAACCTCATGTTCACCGTGCCGCCCGGCACGCCTGCGGCGGCGCGGCGGCCCAAGGCGCTCAATGTCCAGACGACGCTCATCTTCACGCCGCAATTACAGGCCGTGCTGCCGACGTTGCCGCCTGCGATCCGCGAACAGGTTGAGAAATTACCCGAAATGCAGTGGGTGAAGGACAAGCCCTATAGCAGCGAATTGCGGGCCATCGACCCGCTGACCGGCAAGGCGCGCTGGGCGGTGCCGACCGAGGGATGGCAGGACCGGATGGGGATGCTCTCCACCGCATCGGGCCTTATCGTCCATGGCACCATCGGCGGCAAGCTGATCGTCCGCGACGCCGACAATGGCAAGCTCATCAAGGAAATCGATACCGGCACGTCCATCATGGCCGCGCCCATGACGTATCGGGTGAAGGGCGTGCAATATGTGGCGGTCGCGGCGGGTTTCGGCGGAGGCGGCTGGGGCTATGTGCCGCGCTACTCCGCAGCCTATCGCAACGGCAACGCCAACCGCATTCTGGTGTTCAAGCTGGACGGCGGGCCGGTGCCGCAGCCCACGCCGTTGCCGCCTGCGGAGGTTGCATCCGCGCCGCCTGCGCAGTTGCCTGGCGTGACGCCTGCGATGATCGCCAAGGGGCAAGGGCTGTTCTTCCAGAATTGCGCCATCTGCCACAGCAACCAGCTGCGCTCCACCGCGCCCGACCTGCGCCGGATGCAGCCGGCCACACATGACATGTTCAACCAGATCGTCCGCGACGGCCTGCTCCTGCCGGGCGGGATGCCACGCTGGGACGACCTGCTGAGCGTGGAGGATGCCGACGCCATCCACGCCTGGCTGATCGCCGAGCAGGGACCGCTGCGGGACCGTGAGCTGAAGCTGAAGGCCGCGGGCAAGCCGCTCGACGCGCCCAGCGCCGCCATCATGTCCAATTTCTAGGAACACGACCATCGAAGAAACCGACATCATCGTCGTGGGCGGCGGTTCGGCGGGGTCCGCGATGACCGGGAGGCTGGCCGAAGCGGGACTGTCCGTCACCCTGGTCGAGGCCGGCAAGACCGACCGGCACATGCGATCGCGCATCCCGGCGCTGACTAGCGCAATCGTCCAGAACCCCGCCTATGACTGGTGCTATCAGGCAGAGCCAGACCCGTCGCTGGGCGGCCGGGCCGACATCTGGCCTGCGGGCAGGATGTTGGGCGGCGGCAGTGCGCTGAATGGCATGATGTTCATTCGCGGGCATCGCTGGGATTATGACGAATGGGCGCGGCTGGGCGCTGCGGGATGGGACTATGAATCGGTCCTGCCCTATTTCCGGCGGATGGAAGATAATGAACGCGGGGCGGACGCCTGGCGCGGGACCGGCGGCCCGATCGCCGTGTCGGAAGGACGGGCGCGCTATCCGATCACCGACCAGTGGATCGTGGCGGCGCAGGCGGCGGGCATCCCCCGATCGCTAGACCTTAACGGGCAAAGCGCCGAGGGCGTCGATTATGTCCAGGTATCGCAACGCAACGGCACGCGCTGTTCGGCGGCGCGCGGCTATCTGCACGAGCGGCGCGGCGGCAAGGCGCCGACCATCCTGCTGGAGGCGCAATTGCTGCGCATCAGAATCGAGGAAGGTCGCGCGGTCGGCATCGACTATTGGCAGGACGGCGTCGAAAAGACGCTGCGCGCCCGTCATGGCGTGGTGCTGAGCGCGGGGGCGATGAACACGCCGCGCCTGCTGATGCTGTCGGGCATAGGCCCGGCCGATCATCTGCGCGCCCATGGGATAGAGGTGCTGTGCGATCGGCCCGGCGTGGGCGGCAATCTTCAGGATCATGTCGGCACCCATGTCGTCAATGAAGTCGATGCAGCCACGCTCAACAGCGATGCACAGGGCCTGCGCGGGGCATGGCAGGTGCTGCGCTATGCGCTCTCCCGGCGCGGCGCGCTGACCACGGCGATCGGCCATGCGCAGGCTTTCGTGAAGAGCCGACCGGAATTGCCCGCACCCAATCTCCAGATCAGCTTCGCCGCCTTCGCCTTCGATTTCGATGAGCAGGGCCGGTTGATGCTGCGCAAGACGCCGTCCGTCTCCACCCTGGTCGGGCTGATGCGGCCCAGCCATCGCGGTCGGATCAGCCTGCGCTCGGCCGACCCGTTCGCGCCGCCAAAGATCGAGCATCGGCAACTGGGCAGCGAGGACGATATAGATCAGATCGTAGAGGGCATCGGCATCGCCCGGTCGATTCTGAACGAGACGCCGATCGCGGCGCATATCAAGAGCGAGTTGCGTCCCGGCGCGGCGCTGACCGATCCCGATCAGTTGCGCGGCTATGTGCGGATGGCGTCGATCCCGCTCTATCATCCCGTCGGCACGGCCAGGATGGGCGCGCGCGATGATGCGCAGGCGGTGGTCGATGCCGATCTGGCCGTCATCGGGATCAAGGGGCTGTGGGTGGCCGACGCTTCGGTCATGCCCAGCCTGCCGGCGGGCAATACCAATGCGACCGCGATCATGATCGGCGACAAGGGCGCGGACCATGTGCTGCGCACGATGCGACAGCGAGTTGGACAGTTGTGAGCGGTTTCGACGGCTTGCAATAATGATAACGATCGTTATTATAAGATCGTAGGATTAGGAGCAGATAACGGTGCGAGTCTTTCCCGAAACGATCCATTTTACCGGCCTCAACACGCCAGTCGGCATCGAATGGTCGGCGCGCAACCTGGATGTGGTGGGCGAGATCCCGGCAGAGATAGACGGCGCCTTCTTCCGCGCCGTACCCGACCCCGCCCATGCCCCGATGTTCGATGACGATATCGTACTGTCGGGAGACGGCATGGTCGCGAAATTCGCCATTCATGATGGCAAAGTGGATTACGCCATCCGCTATGTCGAAACCGAGCGCTACGCGCTGGAAAAGGACGCCAGGCACGCCCTGTTCGGCCGCTATCGCAACCCCTTTACCGACGATCCCGCCGTGGCCGGTCGCGATCGCACCGTCGCGAACACCACGCCGGTCTGGCATGGCGGGCGGCTATTCATGACCAAGGAGGACGGCCTGGGCTATGAGGTCGATCCCGACACGCTGGAGACGATCGGGCGGTGGGATTATCATGGCGCCTTCACGTCGCAGACCTTTACCGCCCATCCCCGCGTCGATCCGCAGACCGGGGAGATGTTCTTCTTCGGCTATGAGGCGGACGGTCTGTGTTCGACCAAAATCGCCTATGGCGTGGCCGATCGCGACGGTAATCTGATGCGTGAACAATGGTTCGATCAGCCCTATTGTTCGACCATCCATGATTTTGCGATCACGGAAAAATACGCCATCTTCCCGATTTTTCCGACCACGGCGGATCTGGACCGGTTGAAGGCGGGCGGCGCCCATTGGGCGCACCAGCAGGATCTGGACAGCTGGGTCGGCATCATGCCGCGCGATGGCAAGGTGGAAGAGATGCGCTGGTTCCGGGGGCGGCCGGGCGTGTCGGCCTTCCACATCGTCAACGCCTTTGACGATGGCGATTGCGTCCATCTCGACCTGTGCCTTTCGGACACCAATGCGTTCGGTTTCATGCGCGAAGCGGGCGGCATCCAGCGCGACCAGCGCGAGATAGGCGGTGGCCTGACCCGTTGGACCTTCGACCTGTCGAAGGAGAGCGACGGTTTCGAGGAGCGGCTGATCGGCCCGCCTGGCGACATGCCGCGCCTACGCGACGCGGATCAGGGTCGGCCCTATCGGTCGGCCTGGTATCTGTCGATGAACCCGCAGGGCGGACCGCCGCTGCCGGGCGGGCCGGTCGGCTTCGCCTTCAACGCCCTGTTGCAGATCGAGCCGGGCAATGGCCGCATCGACATGATGGGGCTGGAATTCGGCATGGCGATCAGTGAACCGGTGCATGTCCCGTCCTCACAGGCGGGGCATGAGGGCTGGTTGCTGATGGTGGTCGATCGCCAGGCGGGCGAGGCGGACTATAAGTCCGAACTGTGGGTGGTGGACGCAAACGCCATCGCCGCCGGGCCGGTCGCGCGGGTGCCGATGCCCCTGCCGATGCGCGCGCAAGTCCATGGTGCCTGGGTGTCGGCGGCGCAATTGGCGACCGCGAAAGTACACCAAGTCGCTTGACAAAATACTAACGATCGTTACTTAATGATGGAGAGGCAAAGACCTCTCCGTCCTGAACGGAAAAGACGGAAGGCCCTGGGCCGGGCAAGAGGATGGCAAGGCAGGCAGGTGCATAGCGCCGCCCCCACCGGAACCGGCAATGGCTGGTCCGGCGCTTCCTCCCCTGTGCCTGGCGGCCATCATATGAGGGAGGAAAAGATAATGTCGATAATCTGGAAGAGCCGGTTTCAAGGGCATGGAGCGGGTCTGGCGTTGGCGGCGGCGATGATCGCCGCGCCCGCAATGGCGCAGGAGGCGGCGACGCCCGAACAACCGGCGGCGGATCAGGCCAATAGCGCCGATATCATCGTCACCGCCCAGTTCCGCGCGCAGAATTTGCAGGATACGCCGATCGCGATCACCGCGGTATCGGCCGATACGCTGGCGGCGCGCAGCCAGACCAGCGTCACCGATCTGGGCCAGTTCGCGCCCAACGTCGCGCTGGCTCCCGCCACCAGCATTCAGGGCAACGCCGTCGCCGCCTTCATCCGCGGCGTCGGCCAGCTCGATGCCAGTTTCGCGCTGGAGCCGGGCGTCGGCATCTATATTGACGATATCTATTATGGCACGACCTTCGGCGCGGTCATGGACCTGACCGACCTGGAGCGGGTCGAGGTGCTGCGCGGGCCGCAGGGGACGCTGGCGGGCAAAAACAGCGTCGGCGGCGCGGTGAAATTGTTCAGCAAGAAGCCGGATGCCACGGCGGGCGGCTTTGTCGAGGCGACCTATGGCCGGTTCGACCGGCTGGAACTGCGCGGCAGCGCCAATGTGCCGCTGACCGACGACCTGTTCCTGCGCGTGTCGGGCGTGTCGAAAAATGTCGACGGCTATATGAAGCTGCTCGACTATGGTTGCGTCAGTCCGGCGTCGGGCATCCCGGCCAGCAGCGGCAACAAGAATTGCCAGATCGGCACCGAAGGCGGGATCGACGTGATGGCGCTGCGCGCCGCGCTGCGTTACGCGCCGGCCGGATCGCCGCTGGAAATCAACATCGTCGCCGATGTGTCCAAGGACAAGAGCGAGACGGTCGCGACCAAATTGCTCTACGCCGACAATCCGTCGGTGCGCAGCTATGTCGCGGGTGATCCCACCGCGGGCATCCCGTTCGACAGCCGTTTCCTGACCGGGGCGAACAGCTACACATCCTACGCCACCTATGCGACCGGCGGCAATTATACGACGGTGTTCGGCATCCCGACCCAGATCGCGCCGGGTGGCTTTTCCGCCAGCCCGACCAGCACGGTCAAGGCCTGGGGCCTTTCCGGCACGATCGACTATGACCTGTCGGACTCGTTCAAACTCAAGTCGATCACCGGCTATCGCAGCGCGGACGGCACTAGCGCGATCGACGTGGACGGATCACCGCTCGCCATCCTGTTGCAGCAATTCACCTACGGCCATGAGCAGTTCACGCAGGAATTGCGCCTGAGCGCCAATTTCAATGACAAGGTCGACCTGACCGTGGGTGGCTTCTATTATAACGCCACCGACACGATCAAGGGGCGCAGCCAAATTCCGACGTTGCTGTTCGACTTCCTGTCGGACGACGTCATCAAGAACCGCAGCGCGTCGGCCTTTGCGCATGGCGAATATCATGTCACCGACGCCTTCAACATCATCGGCGGGCTGCGTTATACCGATGACAAGAAGACCTATCGCTATTCCCGCCGCAATGTGGACGGGACGTTGCCCAGCGGCGCTTTCTTCACGCCCAATTTCCTGCTCGTCGGGCTGGACGGGCTGACCGGTACGTTCAAGGGCAACCGGGTCGATTATCGCATCGGTGCCAATTATCGCTGGTCGGACGAGTTGATGACCTATGCCCAGCTGTCGACCGGCTTCAAAGGTGGCGGCATCAATCCGCGCCCGTCCGCGCCGGATCAGGTCCAGACATTCGGCCCGGAAAAGCTGACCACCTATGAGGCAGGGTTCAAGGCCGATCTGTTCGGCCGGATGCTGCGCCTCAATGGCGCGGTGTTCCTGAACAAATATGACGATATGCAGCTGGTCCGCTATCAATGCCCGGAAAGCCTGGTTCTGTCCTGCTCGGTCCCGTCCAATGCGGGCGATGCCGAGGTATTCGGTTGGGAACTGGAAGCGCAGTTGCGCCCGGCCGATGGCCTGTCGTTCGATGCGTCGGTCGGCTATCTGGATTTCGACTACAAGACCATCACCAACCCGGCGACCCTGGTGACAAAGGACATGATCGCGCCCTTCATCAGCAAATGGCAATTGTCGGCAGGCGTGCAATATGAAGCGGACCTGGGTGGCAACGGCACGCTGACGCCGCGGATCGACTGGTCCTGGCGCTCGAACTTCTATTATAACTCGGTCAACAACCCCTATAATCTGATCGACGCGCCCAGCCTGGTGAATGCGCGGCTGACCTATCAGGCGGCGGACAAGGACTGGTCGCTCAGCGTGGGCGTGACCAATGTCTTCGACAAATTCTATTATCAGGGCGTAGCGGAAAATGTTGCAACCTATGGCGTGTCTACCGGCACGGTGGGTCGTCCGCGCGAATGGACGGCGACGGTCAAGAAGAGCTTCTGAGAGGAAATGGACAACATGATTTCCGCAGCCATCTGCATCGCCCATCCCGACAAGCTGTTTATCGGCGGCGCCTGGATCGAGTCAACCGGCGACGGCATGATCGAGATCGTGTCGCCCAATAGCGAGGAGGTGATCGCCCGCGTCGCCGACTGCACGGCAGCGGACATGGACCGCGCCGTTGCCGCCGCGCGGGATGCGTTCGACAACGGGCCATGGCCGACCATGGACCCGGCCGAGCGGGGGGCGATCGTCAAGCGCATGGGCGCGGAACTGGAAAAGCGTGCGCCCGAACTGGCGGCCGCCTGGACCGCGCAGGTTGGCGGCCTCGCCAGCTTCGCGCCGGTGATGACTGGCGGCGCGACGGCGACGCTGATGGCGATCGCCGGCTATGCCGATACTTATCCCTTCGTGGAGCGGCGGCCCTCGCACATGGTCGACACCGCGATCGTGGTGCAGGAGCCGGCCGGTGTGGTCGCGGCGATCGCGCCGTGGAACGCGCCTTATGGCATCATGTCGGCAAAGGTCGCCTATGCGCTGGTCGCGGGCTGCACCGTCATCATGAAGCCATCGCCCGAAACCCCGCTGGAGGCCTATATCATGGCCGAAGCGGCGGAGGCGGCGGGCGTGCCGCCGGGCGTCGTCAATCTGGTGGCGGCCGGGCGCGATGCGTCCGACCATCTGGTGCGCAATCCCGGCATCGACAAGGTGACCTTCACCGGATCGACGCTGGCGGGCAAGCGGATCGGCGAAGTGTGCGCCAGGCGTGTCGCGCGCTGCACGCTGGAACTGGGCGGCAAATCGGCGGCGATCGTGCGCGACGACTTCCCGATCGAGGCGGCCGCCGCGATCCTCGGCAACACCATCACCATCATGAGCGGCCAGGTATGCGCCATGCTCAGCCGCGCCATCGTGCCCAAGCACAGGCATGACGCACTGGCCGACGCCATCGCCAAGGTGATGCAGGGCATCCGCATCGGCCATAGCGATGCGCCCGACACGCAGCTTGGCCCGGTGGCTATGAAACGCCAACTCGATCGGGTGGAGGAATATATCGCGCTGGGCCGCGACAGCGCCGATCTGGTGACGGGAGGCAACCGTCCGGCGCATCTGAACAAGGGCTATTTCATCGAACCGACCCTGTTCGCCAATGTCGATAATGGCAGCCGGATTGCGCAGGAGGAAATCTTCGGCCCGGTGCTCTGCCTAATCCCTGCCGAGGATGAGGAGGATGCGATCCGCATCGCCAACGATAGCAGCTTTGGTCTGAACGGATCGGTCCTGACCAACGATGCCGACGCGGCCTATCGCATCGGCCGGCGTATCCGTGCGGGCGGCTTTGGGCAAAATGGCATGAAGCTGGAATTCGGCCTGCCCTTTGGCGGCTTCAAGCAGTCGGGCATTGGTCGCGAAGGCGGGGTGGAAGGGCTGCACCCCTATCTGGAAAGCAAGACGATCCTGCTCGACGGCGCGCCCGCGGGGTTCTGACGATGATCGCCCTTAATGCGCAAGGGCGCGGGACCGGCGCGGCATTCACCGCCGCCCGGATCATCTTTGGCGGTTGGTTCCTCTTTTCGGGGGTGGAATATTTCACCCCCCTTCGACCTTCAGCCATTGGGCAATACGCCGCTGGCGCGGGAATTCACGCTCGCGCTGATCCATAGCGGCCTGTTCGCCTGGATCAAGGTGATGGAGGTGGTTGCCGCGTTACTGATATTGGCGAACCGGTGGTGCTGCCCGCGGCGCTGCCCGCCGCGCCGCTCAACATCGTGACCGGTTACTGGAATTTCCTACTCGATCCGGGCGTGGTCGAATATGCGTTCGGCATCGAGACGCTGTTGCTGAACGCGATATTGCGCTGGCCGTGGCGGAGCGAGTTGATCGGCTTTGGCGGGTTGATTTCCCAGCATTGTCTCAGAAAATTCACAAAGCGCGCTTTTTTCCGGTTGACCGACTCAGATGCCTCCCCTAGTTGGCCTCCACCGGACGGGACGACGCCACAGCGGC
>NZ_JABBFV010000028.1 GCF_012927105.1 Sphingobium psychrophilum
ATGCTCAGCGATGGACGTCTCACGACCAAGGCCTGGCACCAATTCCTCGATGACTTTATCGACGATCCCGAACTCGCCGCGCGCTTCAAGGCCCATAAGCCGCGGTAACAATCGGACGGTTACCAATATCCGAAGGTGCCGTAGAATGAATCATAGGTGATTCCAGCCACGCCCAGCGCGCGCGTGACGAAGAAGTCAGCTGTTGACAGTGGCGATTAGAGAACGTGGCGCGATACGGCCTCCTGTTGTCAATCAGGGTCACGGCCATCTTGTAGAAAACCTGCGACCGCTCTGACCAGTTCAGGCGAAGCTTTACTTGAGAAGACGCCCCCCGTTTGCAACGGTTCGCGTAGCAGATGTGTCATTTTCTCCTTCAATGCGTCGGTATGCTCGACGATCATCAGACCTCGACGCCCGGCGAAGCGCTTGGCGGTGTCGCGCTGATGTTCCGTCGTATGCTCGCCCTTTGCAGCGATGCGCGGAAGTAGCAGCATTTGCTTCTCAAGCTCTAGAGCCTGCAAGATTGAGCCCATGCCAACGTGCGCCACGAACAAGTCGGATGCTTGCAATCGCGCGCGATAATCTGCGCCTTCGACCATCCGATCGAAGTCAGCGTGCCGTGGCAGATAGTCGCCACCGCCGATTTGGATGAACACCTCCTCGTTTGGGTTTTCGCCTGCCCACTCATCCACGGCGCGGACCATTCGGTCAAACGGCATGAACGATCCTACTGACGCAAAAATCATAATATGCTCCCCCAGCAAGGCACGCCTTCCCGCTCTGCTACCTCAGGCCATTGCGAGACAGTGCGGTGCGCAAAGCGGCGCGCAATCCGCCCGGATGAAGACAGTCGCTCCCCATTGGCAATGCTGTCTACCCATAAGGTGCGTGCACCAAGCAGCCGACCTGCAATGATGAATGCGAGCCCTGGCGCAGAGCCGGTTGAAATTATCGCGCTTGGACGCTCTTTCAACACGATGCATATAGCATGTACTAAATTTCTAATGATCGCCATTCTGTGCAACCTTGAGGAGTCCTGAACGATGTACAAACGATGCCCCGGCATTGCTTCACCCCGATCTTTGAAAGTTGAGACGTAAGCAATCTCAAATCCATCGAAGGCATCGCGCATCCGAAGCAGTTGCACCCAATGCCCACCGCCCGATGCTACGGCCAAGAGTCTCTTTTGTTTCATTGTGGGCCGGCATGCATAGAATGATTAACCGCTAAAATCGTGCACGTTGTGCCCGCAGACGTACTATCGCGCATGCAGCCACCTTGCTCTACCACGTGTTCTCCGCGGTCAATTCTGCCGGAACCAATCGCGGGTAAACATACCACCCTCAATAACTGTATTGCAGATGACATCGTGCCTGCAGTCATGACGCCAAGTCCTTCTTAACAAAATTGAATTTTGGCAAAAGTAAAAAATGACGAAATTCATAAACTCTGATGACTGGCTCATAAATCACGATCCTGATCCCGTTAGAATTGAGCCTCTTCTTGATCCATTGGATCGAGGAGTAACGAAACCATGTGAACATAGATTGATCAAAATACAAAATATCACAAATATCGTAAATCTGAGAACAGATATCTCCCTGTAGCCGACAATCCAAGAACTCTGATTCTGAACATTCACCATCAAGCACCGATATCATGTTTTGCTCGCCGATAAATCCGCATTCGCCATGCTAAGAACTAACTGCCGAATCACGCCAGTCAGCGGGCGCTCTAAGAATCGGTAAACAACAATGCCGAAAAGGGTGCACCCGATCAGCGAACACAAAACGAAGCCAGCCCAGCCATACGGTCCATCCGGTACTAGCTTGCGCCAGACCTGCCCTAGCGCCGACATAGCCATGAAGTGCGACAGGTAAATCGAGTAGGATGCATCGCCTATTTCGCGAACAATAAGTTCCCACCAGCCGTCGAGGCGTAAAGGAACGTAAAGTGTCCCGAGAACGATGAGCAGTGCTGGCAGTCCCACCGCAAATGCATGTGGCACGAAGTGCATCACGGCAGCCGAAAAGACTATACCCACCGAACCGATCACGATTGCCAACCACCAGAGCTTTGATGTTTTCGACGGATAACGTAAGAATGCCTCGGCTAGCAGCATACCATAACCAAACTCAAGGACCATAGAACGACTGTAGAAGTCGAGCGGCCTTGGAAGTGGCATTATGATTGGCAACAATGTGATAGCAACGAGTACGCTGCAGGTGAATACCACCAACGGACCCCGCCGCGCCCTCGATATCGTCATTCCTATTGCGAAAATAATGTAAAAGAATATTTCATAGTTGAGCGACCATCCAGGCACAAGCATCGGATAATAAAGATTCTGGACTGGATGCGTCCACGGTATGAATAGGAATGAAGCGATCGTGTGCATCAAATCGAAACTACTGGTTTGAGCAACCGATGGGACGAAAAGCAACAATGCTAGCATGAAAACACTAAGAGCCCAGTAAAGTGGCAAAATCCGTACCAACCGATCACGTAGAAACCGCAGCGAACTACGGCCGGGGGCCGCGCGGTGGAATACACCATTACGAAGCCGCTAATAATGAAGAACACATCCACACCTGCAGATAGCGCAAGCGGCTTAGCATAAGGATAGCCCATCCGCGTCAGTTGCGGAAAAACATGAAATAACACAATTAACATTGCTGCGATACCACGCAAATACTGAATAGCATCGAGCGTCGGCTGACCACGGTCCTGCGTCACATTTATCGGTGTCGATTGCAATTGAGTGGCCATTTCTTTAACCGCTTCCCCAGATTGAACCATGCATTAGCAGCATGCTGCATTGCCGAAAAGCTTTGATTTTGTGCCGTTGCTCACGTAGGTTATTCCATATGCCTTCAAATAAAAAACTGTGGGTCTCGGCCAAACCGGCCGCATGGTGTGGCGCTATTTCGATCGCAGTGCTCCTGCTCTCCATTTCGATGGCGCACCCGACAAACCCGGCCGAATGGCTTCCGCTTAATGATCGCTCGCTGGAGATAGTGGCAGGTAGTCCGCTCGATTTTTCTGAATTTGCAGGTGACTTGGCGCACAATGGCATACTCACCATCTCTGGCGACCGGCTGACGCTGAACGGTGCGGAGCCGCGGATCAACTGCGCAATGCTAGGGCCTGGTTTCTCGACTACCCCCGGCAGCGGCTTTCCAGATCATCCTACAGCGGAGCGCTATGCCGAGCAACTGCGGCGCCACGGCTATAATTTGGTGCGCTTTCATCACGTTGATTCGCTATTGATGGCTGGCGCGAAGGCCGATTTCGCGTTCAATCCAGTTCAGGTCGATCGCCTGCAATATCTGATGGCGGCGCTTAAGAAGAATGGTATCCGTTGGTCACTTGATCTGATGACCTCGGACAATGCTGCGTTGGGCGGAGTATTTCCGAACCGCTGGTCAGAGCGGAACGGCATGCGCATCCGTCTGTACGTCGAGCGCCCAGCGTTCGTGCACTGGCAAAAACTGATGCACAAGCTGCTGACCACAAATAATCCATACAGCCACGTTGCACCCGCAAATGATCCCGCAACGGCTATGGTTGTGTTGCTTAATGAGGGCGGCATTACGCATCAAGCGGCAATCGCCGGAAAGCGATTTCCAGATTTGTTAAAGCCCCCATATGCATCTTGGCTAGAAGCTAGGGGGTTAGATCGAATTTACGCTGACAAACTCCCTGCGCTCGTTCACGGCGGCGCTTCTATGGAGCAGTTTCAGCGCTTTTTGAATGAACTCCAGATCGCGGTGACCCGTGAAATGACTGAATCCGTCCGCAGCGCCGGGTATCAGGGACCTGTGACCGCATTCGCTTCCTGGCCGCAGCTTAACGCCATTCCCAGCAGGCGCGACCTCGCGCTGGTAGATATGCATGGATATGACCAGACGCCGCCAGGTGGAAAAGAAGGCGCGCAGGTGAGGCCGATCTCTTCATTTGATGACGCTGGTCGCTATCTTCAGCACATAGCGACCACGCGCTTCTTCGGTCGACCATTCATTGTTACTGAACATGATCAGCCCTTTTGGAATCCTTATCGCTATGAATCTGGCCTTGCGGTTCCTGCGCTTGCCTCACTGCAAGGGTGGCAATTCGTCTGTCGCCATGCCGACGGCCCGATTAACCTAGCCTATGATGGTGTCGGCACCCGCAAACAGGCGCTGCAACCTGACGGCGGAGGGCTAGACCCAGTTGCGCGCGCCGGCGAGACGCTTACTGCGTTGTTGTTGTTACGTGGCGAGATCGCCCGAGCGCGACCCCAGGTCGGCCTAAACGTCAGCGATGCCGAGGCATTGTCCAATGGCGGCGCGCGGGAAGTGCCTGCATCGTTGGGCGCAACTGCATGGATAGCACGAATCGGGTTATTTGATGCGCGCAGCACAGCTGCTGGCGTGAATCCTGACCTCACAATGTCGGTGCCGATAGCACCACTGGCAGTGAGTTTCGGGCAGCGCTATGCAAACGCAAATCGGATCGTTGACAAGCTACGCGCGCGCGGACTGCTAGCACCGGGCAATACTACTGACCCACTGCACAATCGATGGGAAAGCCCCGGCGGACAGGTGTTGCTGTTAGGTCAACAGCGCGAACTGCGTGTAACGACCCGCCAGACTTCGGCGCTCGCTTTTGAAAAAGTGAGCGCGCCGGTGACCCTAGGCCCGCTTCGCATTAAATCTGCGGACTCATCGGCATTGCTGAGCTTTTCGGCGCTCGACGATCAGCCTTTGGGACATAGCCGACGTATCCTTGTTATCATGGCAAGCGATGCCCGAAACACTGGAATGAAGATCGCCTCCGACGGCACTCTCATTGCTCTTGGTCAACTGCCGCTGGAGCTTCGCAGGGTACGTGTGGCGGCTACGCTTGCTGCGCCAAAGGGCAGCGCTTGGCAGCTAACGCCGCTTCGGCTGAATGGCACGCTCGATACTCCCATTGGCTTACAAGCCGACTCTGCCGGGCTACAGGTCGCGCTTGATACCGCACTGTCTCCGCGCGGACCGACGACCTTCTTCCTGCTGGAGCGAGAATGATGCGCCGCGTGAACCTGTACAAAACCGATCTTGTCACTTCCCCGCTCGGCATGGGCTGCGCCTCGCTCGGCTCGCGCTATGACGCTAACTACGGACTTCGCGCGCTGGAAGACGCATTCGATCGCGGTGTAACATGGTTTGATGTCGCACCCGCATATGGCGCGGGCAACGCCGAACTGATCCTCGCACGGTTCCTCAAGCACAAACGCGCACAAGTGCAATTATGCACAAAGGTTGGCTTATCCGCACCGAAAATGGGCATTGCTATGCGTCTGCTGACGCCCGTTGCTCGTCCGGTGATGGCGAAGGTCAAAGGTTTGCGCAGCGCAGTTCGAAAGAGTGGGGCGACCACCAATCTCCACCTGCCCCTCACTGCAGAACTCATCGAGAAATCGATCGCGCGCTCGCTTGCCCGCCTCGGCACTGACCATGTCCAAGTCTATGCATTACATAGCCCCGCGGCCGAAGATGTGGTGCGCGACGACGTACTGCGCGCCCTCGAACGGGTTGTCGCGCGCGGCCAAGCGCAGTACATCGCTGTTGCGGGTGAGCTCGACGCGGGGATCGCTGGAGCAGCCAGCGGACGATTCACCATCATACAGCTTGCGGACGATCCTGTAACGCTACCGCTGAACGAGGTGCGCGCCGCCGGGCGTGTTGGTATTGTCAGCCATTCCATTATGAGCATTGGAGGCGCGCACGCACTGCTGACCAAAAAATTGATTGCTAATTCGACGCTGCTCGATCAGGCCCGCGCCGAAGGATTTGGAGATTTGCCCGCCACTGCCGCATCTGGTTTGCTCATAGCTCGGGCATTTGCGAGTAATGCGGGCGGCGTCGTCCTAGCATCGATGTTCGGGCGCGGTAATCTAACGAACAACGCTGCCGCCTCCGAACTGCCACCTGAAGCACTAAGCCGCTGCGAAGCGTTCGTAGCACGATGCATCGGTGGTAGCGAAAAGGCTGAATCACTTTGCTAAAGGCTTACCTTCCAACGCACTTTTATTCTGCGCGTGTAATATAAACGGGATGCGGTTTGGACGTAACAAGCGACGTATCATCTTCAAGACAGCACTCTCGCGTATTGCTCGCTTCAAGCCGTAGCGACGCAGGTAATAGGCGAACACCGGGCCGCTAATCAGTACCTTAAATACGGTCAGCGAGCCAACTGACCGCGCGAAACGAAAGGTCTCGATGCTCCGTCGCGAAAGCTGGGTCCGACGCAGATACAATTCCTTCCGCGCATCATCGACCTGCGTGAAACTTGCCTCCACGCGCTTACGCGGGCGCCATTTCCCTTCCTGATCGAGATGTGCGAGCCGTACTGCAAGCCCTTCACGACGATGCCGCAGTCCACCCACCTGCGAATGCACGACGTCTTCGATAGAGGCATTGGACAGCACGATTGCACCGGAGACCCTACCCTCTTCGAGCACGGCACTCAACTCAGCGCGGCGCGAAACGATGATGTTATTGCCTCGCCAGTCCTGCTGGTAAGGCATTATCCAGGCATCACCCATGACGATATCCGCAGTCTCGGCGAACACGTCGTCGCAAAACTCGCATGCGTCATAGCGGAATAAAGACACTTCCCAATTCGCCGCGAATACGCTTTTGTTTAGCGCTGCCTTTGTGTAATCCCTGTTCGGAGTGAAGGCATATTCGTTGGCAGACCGTCCGGGGATCTTTGTCCTGAAATCGATTGCTTGAAGTTGGTCCGGCTTAACGCCTTGATTCCAGGCTAAATACTCGCCGAAGAAACGACTTTTCAAATGGCCGCAAACCGTACCTACCACAAAAACGATCCGATCATTTAACACGGGGTCCTGCTGCATGAGAAGCCGCAACGCCTTGGAAAAACAGGGTACTGCCGTGATCGCATAGCGACCTGGCGTATTCCGGATTGTCTGCAGGATCGACGACATTTCAACAGGGTAGTAGGTCGATTTCCGCCCCCTCGCTAAGTCAGCATCGCTCGATGAAATGCCAAAAGCGAACAGGCCGGTACCTCCAAGTTGATTCGGTATTACATGTGCAACGTAATCGATCATATTACGCTGCAACATTTCCCCCAGAAGCCAGGTAGTTATTCCGCCAGAACTTCCACCTTCGCGATCCTTTTGGTTAGCCACATGCCCTACCCGTATTGCGTTGTGATGCCCAATATGTTCGTTCCACTCTAAATCAGGACCAAACAATTGCTTTGCCAATACGGTTTCGTCGTCGCCCACGCCCGACATCGGGCAAATCGTCATCAGGTCCATCTCTTCCCTAATCGGAGCCGGCGATGAAACGGGCTCCCCGACCTGGGCTTGCAAGAGCCCTTCATCGGTTTCGACAATTCGCATAACTGCACTACCAATAGCGCAGGCACCGCAACCGATGCAAAACCCACCTGCGACTACCTTGTCTTTCAGCAACTGCGCGGATTTGTTCATTTTCTCACCCTGTCCTGTCCCGGCAAACGCGGGCGAAACGCGCTCACAATTTTCGTAAAACCCGAATAGTCCTTCGCCGCGAGTGCTGCGATCACCAAATATGCACCAGTCACGATAGCAGCCGAGACATAAGCCTGTGAAAACTGGTGGGCCAACATCACTGCCGCGATGACGAAAACTATCATACCGATTTCCGATAATCCGATAGTACTGATACCCAGCCGTTGCTTTAGAACATGAGCAATAACCGGTTGAAGCAGCAACGAAGAGGCAGCCATGCCGATAGGAATGCTTTCCAAGCCAAGGCGGGCATGTAACATCAGTGGCACGCAAATCACTACCGCCAAGCCGGTTATCATGATCCCCAGCCCCCAGTTTGCGTAGCCAGCAATCTGGAGAATACGATCACAACTCGCAAAGTTGCTCCGAACGAACGGGGCCACAGTCAGCATAATGGCGATCGGAACCGCCGATTCATAGTCGCCGAGCAGACGCAGCCCAAACGGCAGCACCATTACAATGCCGGCCATCGTCAAAGAAACCGCTAGGAGAGAGGCCCGACGGCAACGGGTCACTTCCGCCTGTAAAACTTCCATATTTCCGACATGCAGCAACTGCCCGGCTATCGGTGTGAAGCGGCGTAGAATGATGAACTGAAAGAACGGATAAAGCGCCGCGATGCGGGCCGCAACCGCGTAATCAGCGGCCGCCAAAGAACTGAACAATCCGCTAACAATCAGGATATCTACACCGCCAAGCTGAAGCGAAGAGAATGAAAAAAGGACATATTTGGTTGCATAGCCAGCATCCCACCGCACCCACGGCGCTAATCCGCCAACGGAGCGGCAACCCAGGCGCCATGCCGTGCGAAGCCACGGTATGGCGACCGACAATGTCATTACATGCGCTACTGCGGTATCGGGAAGCGAAAGCAGATGGACCAGCGGCAATAGCAAAAGCCTCAATCCATTGGGTGCAGCTTCTGCCACGATGAGTGCTTCCATGATCTTCGAGCGCCCATCCAGCGCGCCGATCGCGACCGTGTTCAACGTCGAGAAGACCATGAACGGGGCAAATGCCATCAACCACCGTGCTAAGCTGGGCTTACCAAAAATCTCAATCGCGAGGCTGTCCGCCCAAAAAGCGCACCCCCCCGCCACTGCTGTAGCCAGGAGAATGCCCGTCAGCGCAACCGTCCTGTGTCGCCGAATTTCCGCTTTGTGATCGGTCGGGGTTCGTGAGATATGGTAAAGCAGGACATTGCCCAATCCCGTTCCTATGCCAACTGAAGCGATCCGGTAGAAAGCAAAGACACCCATCGCATCCCCGAATGAACTTTTGTCAAGCATCCGTGTCATCACGATCAGGACAACAAACTGCGATCCCAGCGCAAACAGTCGCGTACCGGTACCAAGCAACAATAGGCCGCCATAGCCTTTTTTTCCAGCGTCGAAGCCGGTCTTGACACGTTGGATCAGCGTCATGAAAATGCTCCCAGCTACAACTACCAAGCCAAGGCGACTTTGAATGGGTGGTTGCGCCTCCATACCGTGCTAACGCGATTTTTGTCCATATTATCTTGCGGTGCAGCACAACCTATGTCATTGCTGCACCGCGAGCATTTTTCGCACAAATGCGTCACCAACAGATGAGGCGCAAGTTTCTGTCATGAAAATCATGTTCGTTGCCCATGAAGATTTCAGCAACCGTGGGTGCGAGGCGCTCGTCCGGTCGATCACTAACATCCTTGCCGATGCCGATCCTTCGGTCGAATTCCTACTCCCATCAAGAACGCCGGTGCGCGATCTGGCGCACTGGCCCAATTTGAAGTCACACAATGTCCGGCTGATTGGCGAGACCCTTTTCCAACGGCATATGGGCTGGTGGGGCCGTATCATAGAGAAGCTACCCAGTATCGTTCGCCTCGGTCCGCCTCCGATGCACGTCGATCCCGAGACAAAAAATTCTCTTGGTCAGGCTGACGCGGTGGTCTTCACGGGCGGCGACGTGCTTAGCTTGGAATATGGCCTGCCCTCACTGTTCTTCTGGCAAGGAGTGACTGATGCTGCACTCGCGATGGGCAAGCCGGTGCATCTGTGGGCGGCTTCGGTCGGCCCTTTCTCCAAAAATCCGGCAGTCGAGAAGCTTATGGTGAAGGCACTCAAGCGCTATACCTCAATCTCGGTTCGTGAGAGTTCGACCTTCGAATACCTGACTGGGCTCGGCATCCCTAGCATACGCTACGTCGCCGACCCTGCCTTCGTGATGCTACCCGAACAGCACAACCACGGTGACACCCTGTTCGCATCCGCAATAGATGGCGTACTCGGATTCAACGTCAGCCCATTGGTGCGCAAGTTCCTGCCCGACGATGCCGCAAAGGAGCGATTCGACGCTGAGATCGTCGGTTTCATGCGTCAAGTGATAGACACCACTGGGCTTTCAATCCTGCTTGTCCCTCACGTCGATCCATTCGACGGTTCCGCAAAAAACAGCGACAGCATATATATGGCGAAGCTGCTGGCTGATGCGAGCATGCCTACCGGCAAGCTAGCGATTTTGCCGAACAACCTAAATGCCGCCCAGCTTAAATATGCGTTGGGCCGCTGTCGCTTCTTTATAGGCGCGCGCACCCATGCGACGATCGGTGCATTGTCTCAGGGTGTTCCAACAATCTCGATCGCGTACAGCGTTAAGGCCGTAGGTATCAACCGCGACCTGTTCGGCGAGGAAAACGTGGTCCTGCCAACACCGCAGGTTTCTAAAGTAACGTTGCTCGCTGCGCTGGACCAGCTGTTCAATCGTGAGGAGGCGATCCGTGGCATCCTAGCGGAACGCATCCCGATCTGGCGCAGTCGTGCGCGTGAGGCCGCCCTGCCGGTGCTGGGTAAGTGCGACGCTTGATGCCGACTGTTTCAGTAATCGTTCCGCACTTCAACCGTCAGGATCTGATCGTCCCTACACTGGAGTCATTAAACGCTCAGAGCTTTGTGGACTGGGAATTGATCGTTGTTGATGACGCATCCCTTGAGGACCCAACTGCGCTTGTGCAAACTACTGTACCGGGCGCGCGCGTTATCCTCCAGCCCGAGAATCGCGGCCCCGCTGCTGCGCGCAACGCAGGAATAGATGCGGCTCGGGGCCGCTTCGTTGCATTCCTGGATTCGGATGATCACTGGGAGCCGGAAAAGCTCGAACGTCAGATTACTAGTGTGCTCGCAGCGCCCAATCCCGACGCAATTTTCTGCGCGGTTCGCACGCGCGTGGTCGATGCCGAAGGCCGTGAAAGGGTACGACCTTCGCGTCCGGTGCAGGCGGGTGAGAAATTTGCCGACTTCCTTTATGTTTCGGGCGAATTTGCCCAATCCAGCTCGATGCTTTTAACTCAAAGGGTCGCGGCGAAAGTGCGTTTCCGGGAAGATTTGCGCCAATATGAGGACCATATGTTTTTCATCGAGTGCGGCAATGCTGGCCTCACCTACCTGCTAATCGAAGAATCACTGGTGGTATGGCGCAACGACAACCGCCCCGATCGGCTCGGTCACTCGGACAACCTCGACAAGGGGCAGCATTTTCTTAATGTCGCTGGAGATGCGCTTAGCGAACGCGCCTGCCTGGCGTTCCAAACGCGTTTTTTGGGACCTAGGATGCTCCGTAAGTCGCCGGTCAAGGCAGTTAAAATCGCGTTCAAGGCCCTGCACAAACGAGCGGTGTCCCCCCGCGATATCGTGCTGCTGCTGGTGAAAACGGTGATGCCCGCCGGTGCTTATGCCAAGCTCAAGAGCCAGCTGCGCTGAGCTTCGGCATCCGTATCTGTGCAGGGATGCCTACTGCCACCGCACTGGCCGGAACGTCTTTCAACACCACGGCATTCGCCCCGATTACTGCATCATCTCCTATCGAGATTGCACCGAGCACCTTGGCCCCCGCGCCTACTTGCACGCGGTTGCCGAGCTGAGGTGCCGACATCGGCTTGTCCATGTGGCGATTGCCAATCGTTACCCCCTGACGGATGATGCAATCGTCGCCGATCACAACCGAGCCGTGAATGATGATTGTTCCGAAATGCTCGATTGTAAGGCGTCGGCCGATCACTGCAGACTCTGGCAGCATAATCCCGGTCGCCATTTCGGCGAACTTACGCAAAATGCAGTTCAGCACAAACCATATATGTCGCACAACAGGAATGCGGCATCGCATGCGAGGGTGGGATAGGCGATAGCAAAGCAATGCCCAGAAGCCCTGAGAGAGGATGCCCTCATGCTGCGTTTTCAGATCTTCGATTATCAAACGAATCATGATCCACTGCTGCCCCGTCAAGATTATTCAATATGTCAGCACGTTTAGATGCTCAAACCCAGTCTTCATAACAAATTGCGTAGCTTGCTCGACCTTTCGCATTCGTTCCATATACCCAAATCCATAGCAGAAAAGCTCGGAAATCTTCAGCTTTTTACGCCATGGACATCGGTTATCCGACCAACGCCGAGGCTAGTGGATCAAGTCTGACGACCTTCCGATACCTCTACGACTTTGGTGATACCTGGGAGCATAGCGTCAAGGTCGAGCGCGTCAGCCCGGCCAGCCCGCACCTGACATATCCGCTCATCCTCGATGCAGTAGGCATGCGGCCTCCAGAGGACTGTGGCGGCCCATGGGGTTACGCCGAAAAGCTCGAAGCGCTCGGCGACCCACATCATGAATATTACGAAGAGGCGCTGGAGACCCTCGGTGACGACCATGACCCCAACGCCAAGCCCGATATCCACCTGATCGAGGCAAGGCTGGAAGCGCTCGCGAAAAAATGGGCGCCACGGACACGCCGGAAAGCCTGAAGGGCCGCGCAACGCCGCCTTCAGTCGGCACTTACGCTGCTCCGGCCCACGTATTCGATGAAAGTAGGTCGCTCCTGAATTTCCCGTTCGAGACTGGTCCGCAACGCCATGACGAAAGGTACCGATAGATGGCTGTTGTCGTTATAGACTAGAACGCCATCGTGCATGACAGGGCATGTCGCAATGCTGCACAGAAGATCCGCGATATCCCAAAGGGCAAGATGGGGCATGTCCCGAACAGGCAAAAGGCGGGATGGCGAACTGATATGCCGGTCACGCCGCATATCGCAGGCACGGAAGTTTGCCCGGTTACGATCGACACATTCTGGAACGCTATATGTTTCGGTGCGGGGGTTATCCCGAATCGCCAATATGTCGATATTGTTTGCCATGATCCTTCGCCACGCATCAACATAGCCATCGGGAATGACCTCGCCGAAGTTACCAGGACCCGGCCGTGTCGCCGTCGTCACGACAAGATCGGGTTTGAGCGCGATCGCTTTGGCCACGGCGTCACGGGCCCATTCGCGGCAGGCTTCGACCTGCTTCCCGGCCGTCCTGGGGCCGATATAGATGCCATCGATCGGACAGGCGCTTTTCGTGATGCTGAGCAATCGCCAGTTCCGGTCCTTAGCGATCTGCTCGAGCGCCGGAAACCACTGGGTCGAATGCGAACCGCCGATGAGCAATATGGTGAATGCATTAGAATCAAGATTGCCCGTAGTGCAAAGCTGCACCTTGGCCGAGTGTGGGCCGGTATCGCAGCCATTAGTATAAAGTCTGGGCAACATCCCCTTGGCCGCGATCAACTGCCGATCGATGTCGGGCGGTAAGACTGTGTCCAGTGTCTGGATCGGTCCGGCGATGGGCCGGACGGTGTAGCTATGGGCATAATCACGCGCGATTCCCCCATAATATTGCTGCCAGGCAAGCAGGAACGCGGCGGATGGCACGGCCAGCATCGCTCCCGCGGCAAAGGGCGCTGACCGCCTTCTCCAGTCGCCCCTCGAATATCCACCCCCGTGCGACATGAGCCCTTTTGTGGGCTTTTCGATCAGAAAATGCAGGGCAGCTGCCAGCAGGAGCGCAAGGGCGATGACAAGGCAACCCTGGATCAGATCGAGCTTCGTTGTTCCTGCTGCCTCCTGATAGAAGATGAGGATCGGCCAGTGCGCAAGGTAGAAAGCAAAGGACAGCGATGCCAGCCGTTGCAGCAACGGCGCCTCAAGGACGCGACGTGCAAGCGACCCGTCAACCGCTTGGCGTCCAGACAGCAAAATCAGCATTGCGCCCGAGACCGGCACGAGCGCTGCAATGCCTGGATAAGCTGCATCTGCAGGGACGACCCAGACGCATGCCAGGATGAGCAACAGACCCATAGTGCGAGCGAGCGACGCTGCGCGCGCGCAGAGATTGACCATAGGCGCGACGCAAGCGCACAGCGCTCCGGCCATAAACTCCCAAAGCCGCGCTGCAGGATTGAAATAATGGGGCGCTGGATTGAGCGCCAATATCCAGAGCGCAAAAACAAAGGATGCAAGGCCGATCAGCGCGCAAGCGATGGTCAAAATCCGCCGATCATCGCCCCGGTTTCGGGTGGTCCTCGCTATCTGGCTGACGAGCAAGAGCCAGATTGGCAAGAAGCCGTAAAATTGCATCTGGGTGGAGAGCGCCCAATATTGCTGAAAGGGACTGGCAGGCTGTCCGCGGGCCAGATAATCCGTCGATTCGCGCAGCAATTGCAGGTTTTCCAACTGCAGCAGCGCCATCCAGCCATGCGTGGCGAAGGCTCGCCACAGGGAAATGGGCTGAAAATAGAGGCCTGCCATCAGCGTGAGGAACAGGATCAAAAAGGCTGTCGGGCAGATCCGCACAAGGATACGGCCCCAGAACCCCAGTAGATCGACCGTGCCCGTCTTTTCCAGCTGCTTGAGCAGCGAACCGGTCATCAAATAGGCTGAGATCACGAAGAAGACATCGACCCCGCCCGACACCTTGCCGACCCAGATATGACAGATCACGACCAGCGCCATGCCGATGGCGCGCAGCCCTTCTATGTCCTTGCGCCGGGCCGCCGGCATATGGGTGGTCGACACCGCTATTGCGCCTCCGCAACGGCGATATCGCAGCCTATTACCCGCGCTGCATGGCCCGATAGGCTTGTGTACCGCGCCCCTTTGGCCAGCACGATGCCCCTACCCGCCTACTTTGGAACATTGGACGGTGGCGAGGCTGCTCATGGGTGCAGGCTTGCAGGGCGCAGGTTCGCCCCAGATCCACCCCGATCCCTTATAGCCCAGATACACCCGCCCAAAGACATCGGGATCTGCCGCCATCACCGTCACCTGGTCCAGACTGCCTGCCGGAAAATCAACCAGCCGCTGCCAATTCGCCGCGTTGTCGAGCGAGCGCCAGATACCATAGACACCCCCTACCCTGCCCGACACATAGAGAGCGGGATAGGAAGCACCCGGCGCAGCCTTGCCAAAGGCGATGTCATCGACGCGATCGACGTTAACGATCTTCGTCCAGGTCGCGCCCTTGTCGGTGCTGCGACGCAGGACCGTATCGCCCGAGCTTGCATGACCGTTGGTAAAGAAGAGATGCCCCTCCCTGCCCGGCACGGAGCGCAATTTGGCCGCGAAATTGCTCTGAGGGGCGATTTCACCTTCATACTGCTTCTGCCAGCTTTCTCCCCCGTCATGCGAGCGCCAGAGCCCGGCAAGCCCCTCATTGGGCGTCTCGCCGCTATGATAGAGATAGAAGACGCCGCCCTTTCCCTTGTCGGCCGTCAGGGTCTTGCGCTGATAATAGAATTCCTTGAACGAGCCGGGTGTGTCGCCCAGGGCCCCTGGCAGCGAAACCGCCTTCCAGCTTGCCCCGCCATCATTCGTCACAAAAGGCTGGCGGTTGAATGCCGGCGCCCAGACGATATTCTTCTTCTCGCCGGCCGATACAGCGATCGTACCAAAAGACATGCGCCAGGGATCGTCGGCCTTGGTGCCTGCAGGGGTCGGCAGCGCATAAAATTTGCGCCAGCTGCGCCCGCCATCCTGGCTGGTGCCAGCCATCACCGCGTTGCCGTCCTGCCAGCAGCAGGCGGTGCGGGTATCGCTCGCATTCGTCACCATGAAACGGGGATCGGACGGGGTCCAGTCGAGCTGCTGGGCCGCAATGAGGACGCGCTCCTTTGGACCATAGGTGGTGGAATAGGCGTTGAGATCGTCCTTCACATGGATCCCAAAGTCCCAGGCTGCAAAGGCGGGCGACTGACCAGGTGGCTGGATCACATCATTAGCAACCAGTTCCTCGATACCGCGACTGTGGCTTTCCCATTGCGCAACCGAACTGCCCGGCGGCATGTCGGCATGGAATACCCCCATGCCAGCCGCGACCCAGAGACGGTTGGGGATCTTGGCGTCGAAGCGGATATCGGCCGTTGGAAAATAGACCTCGTCAGCCACGCGCAGCCAGGGTGGATCCTTGGCCCCTGCCTTGACGTTATGGGAAATGCTCGTCCAGCTCGTTCCCCCATCGGAGGACTGATAGCCTGCGCCGCCATGATCAAAAACCACGATCTGCTCCGCGCGCGGATTGGCGGCGATCGCCGAATATATCTTGGGTCCAAGGCCCGCCGTCGCCGTGATATCGCGCCATGCGCCCTTGTCATAGGCCCAGATCGACTTGGTCTGATCATCGACACCGAAGAAGACACCGCGCCGGTCGAACGTACCGCGCCGCAGGCTCAGCGGATGCGCTGTCCGGCTCGGAAGCGGCGCGAAGGTCCGTCCGCTATCGCCCGAGACATACATGCCGCGCCCCGAAGCAAAGGCGAATATGCGACCGGTCGCCTTGCCGCCAAGCGGCTGCTCGAACCAGATCATGGGACCTGGCGCCTGAAGCCCGGCCTGCGGATCGCGGTCCAGCCCCAGCGGCAGGGATCCTACCCTCGCCCAGCGGCCACCGGCATCATCGGAACGCCACAAGCCGTCATAGGGGGTGCCAAGCAGCACAAGGTCGGGGTTGGCCGGATCCACGGCGATAAAGGCGCCCTGCAGCCGATATTCGCCATTCGCATCCCATTTGAGCGGAAAGGGCGGCTGTGCCGAGGCAAGCACCCAACGCTTGCCCGCATCGTCTGTCCTGTAGACCTGTCCCTTGACGGCCATGTAAATACGCTCTGGCCGGGAGGGCGCGACAGCGATCTCATAGACGCCCTGTGCGATACCATCCTGGACGCGGTCTTGCTCGGGCATGGCGGCCGCTGTTATCAACTGCTTCCAGCGGTCCGCCTTTGCATCCCAGATATAGCCGCCATAGACGTCCGAACGGATCACAAATGTCTTGCCGGACCCGTCCTGCGACAGGCCAGTGATAAACCCGCCACCGCCAATCGCCACGGCTTTCCATTGATAGGCCTCACCCTCGACCGGTCCCCCGGCATTCGACAAGGCAGGCGGCGGGGCATGCGCTGCGCTTTCATTGCCAAGGACTATATAGGCGGCCACGCCTGCAACCAGCAACAACAGCAGCAAAGCGGCCATCAGTCCCGGCCACCGCTTGCGGCGCGGCTTGACGAACTGTTCATATCGGATGCTACTGCGGTCGCGTGGCGGCATGAGGGACCGTAATCCTTTTTCAAATCAGCGGGCTAGTGCGTCAGCCACGGGTCTTGGTAGCGAGGTGATAGAGGGCAATCGGGCTCGTCACAAGATAGCGCCAGCCAAGGCGTACGGGCTCGCGCGCGGCGCGATAGAGCCATTCGAGGCCGCTCGCCTGCATCCAGTGCGGCGCCCGCGATACCCCGCCGCCATAATGGTCGAACAGTCCGCCACAGGTGCGGATCCAGGCAAGACCCGGCAGCTGGTCGCGTGCTTCCATCGCAAACAGCTCCTGCCGCGGACTGCCGGTGCCCACCCATAATATGTCAGCGCCCGATTCGCGAATCGACTGCAGGATCGCTGGCACCTCGCCCGGCGAGAAATAGCCGTGGCGAACGCCTGCGACCTTGAGGGCTGGAAAGCGACTGCGCAGATATTCCGCCGCGCGCGCGGCCACCCCTGGTCGTCCGCCAAGAAAATAGAAGCTGATGCCCTTTCGCGCGGCAAGCTCCGCTGCGTCGAGCAGAAAATCCGTGGTCGCGGTACGCTCCCTTAGCGGCCGGGCGCACAATAAGCGGCTGGCAAAGACAAGCGGCATGCCATCGGCGTCGATCAGGTCTGCACTGTCCAAGGCCGCCCGCAAGGCGCGATCATTATGATAGGCCGCAACGATGCTGCCATTGGCCGATGTGACGAAGCGCGGGGAGCGCAGGAGCCCCGCACGGGCCGCAGCGACGTCGGATTCCATCAGGGCCGCAAGCTCAAGGCGCGTCATCCGGGAAATCGGGATGCCACCGATAAGCATCGTCTCGGCCAATGCGCCGTGGCAAGAGGCGGGCACCTGTGTCCCTGGGGCCTGTGTCCCTGGCATTTGTCCGCCTGGCGCCTGCTCGCCCTCTTGACCCTCTCTGCTCTGTGACACGCCTTCCCTTCCCAATGAATGCATGACAAAGTCTGGTGCGCCCTTATTGGCTCTTTGCATCGGCGCCAGCCATGGTCAATGCCCTTCCTAACGCGCAAAGCGTTCCGTCAACGCGATCGGCGGTCTTTGATCTGGGGCAATGGCCAGGGCCAAAGCCCCAAGCCCCCTTATCCAGCCACATGCACCACGCCATGCCCGTTGCTATCGCGCCATAGAGCTATCGAAAATACAGCCCTGCTCTTTTGCGCGGTTGCGCATTTCGGTGCGAGCCGCGCGAAAGAGCAGCAGCGCATAGAGGCTTTCGCCAAGCGCAATACCGCCAATCGACCAGACCGGCCCCAACAGCATTTGCAGCGCCACGACCGCCATCACCGACACGATCGCACTCATGCTGCTTAGCTGAGCGAGCTTGCGGAAGCGCCCAGAGGCAAGCAAAACCGCACCGTCGCAGGCGTGGAATGCGCGAGCCAGCACCACGACAAACCACAGCAGCACGCCGGTCCACAGGATCGTATCGGCAAATTTCCCGTGAAAAACGAGCGCGGGCGCCAGAGCCAGAAGCGCAAGGGCACTCACCAGGGTCACACCCCATATCCCAAGCAGCGCCCAGCGCAATTGCGCGCGACCGCGCGCGACGAGCATCAGACTGCCGCTGGCCAGATCATGGACAAAGCGCGCGCGCTCGAACTCGGTGAGCGCATTGATCGCCACGGTGACTGGCCGGATGAGGAGGGCGGTGGCAGCGATCGGCGCAAAGCCCCCCGCGCCGCTTAGCGCAGTGACGATATAGCTCTGGCTATTGACCGTGGCTTCAGTCGTCACCACCCCCAGGAGCGACCAGCGCGCATCGCGCCGCCATATCTGCTGGTAACCGGTCATGTCCGACAGGCGCATGGCCCGAACGGTCGTCAGAGCCTTTGACCGGGCAAAGGGAAGAAGGCCAAAACCGGCGCTCACCAATAGCAGGAGCGCCGCATCCGCAAGGCTCGTCCTGGCAGCGCCGCTCATCATCAAGGCGCCAAGGAGCAGCGCCAGGGCATAGCCCACATCAGAGGCGATCGTGCGGGCAGGCGCCCTGTGGACAAGATACCAGGCCCTGGCGAAATGTCGCAACAGGGCCAGACCACCCCATAGTCCAAAGACGCAGGCTGCCGCCATGCCTGCGCCCAGCATCCAGGCGAGGCTGACAAAGGCGAGTGCGACAGGCAACAGAGCCAGACTGCTTACGCATAACAGCGCGCGCGGCGCCGCGGCGTCGTCATCTGCGCCCTTTTGCCCCACCGCGATCAGCAGAGGCGCTGTAAACAGCGCGCTCCACAGACTGATCGAAAATTGCGAGATAACCAGCAGGAAGGCAAAGCGTCCGAAATCGGCAATATCGAGCTGGCGCAGCAGGAGAAGCGACAGCAGAAATTGGGAACCGGCAACGCCTATTGGCCCGACCGCCGCCCCGGCATAGCGCACCAGACGCTGGGCAAGATCGCGCGAAGCGCTCAGCGTGGCCGCCCGACAGGCCGCCGTCGCACCGGGGCACGCACTGGCTGGCGAACCGGGCTGCGCGCAAACAAGCCCAATGACCGGCCCCGTAGCTGATGATGCCTGCCAGGGCTCGCCTGGGACTGCACATAGATGAGCGCGATCGTCAGCATCAGGAAGACCTGCACGACCGATATCCGGTCCATCAGACTGGTTTCGGTAAGATTGTGACCGGCGCAGAAGAACAGGAGCGACAGGAGCAGCGCGCGGCAGTCTTTGGATATGGCATGGCTCAAGAGCAGGCGCATTGCCGGCCAGAGAAAAAGCGCCACGATGACGATCGCCAGACCTGGCGCGCCGATCGTCACCAGCATGTCGAGATAGCCATTATGGCCATGGCCTGCATATTGCGCGATCCAGCCGCTGGTGAAGTCCCAGATCGGGCCCTCTTGCCCGATCTGCCAGAAGGAGCCGAAGCCCGCGCCTGTCAGGGGATGTTCAGAGGCATAGGTCAGGAGGATCGGCCAGATCTGCGACCGACCGGTGAGCGCCTCGGGGTCGTTGAGAAGCGCGCTTGCATCCTCGATGTAAAGCGGCACAAGCAACAGCAAAAGGCCAGCGGTCATGAACAAGAGCGGCCCGAGCAGCGCGCGATAATGGGTGCTATAGGGTCGGATCACCAGGCCTGTGAGGATGGCGACAAACAAGATTCCCTGGGATGTCTTTGACTGGCTGAAATAGAGGAAGATGGCGCTCGCGGCGACAAGAGCCACTGACAGATAGGGCGGCACCGAGCGCCGGTCGAACAGGAAGAAAAGGATCGTGAAGGCGCACACGGCCCCAGCCAGATTCTTGTGCGGCAACAGGCCCCGCCAGTTGCCGACCACCGAGGGATCGCCTCCCGGACTATCGGGCTGCAGCCCGACGCCGGGTACGAGAAGCGAGGCGTAATTTGCCACAAGCACCACGATGAGCGTCCAGCGGACCAGCTGCAGCGTACGGTCGTAACCAAGCTCAGCGACCGCGCGAAACAGGATCCAGATGACCATCGCGGTGAAGATGAAGCGGCGAAGCGAAACAGCAGGCGCGATCGCCCAGCTGACGCTGATCAGACAATAGACCAGAAGAAGGATGATCGAGACCGGCAGCGGCAGCCAGCTAAGCCATCCCCTCCGGTGCCCGGGCAGCATGGCCACCGGACCTGCCACACCCAGCAGGACAAGAAAGAGGGTGCCAAGGAGCAGCTGGCGCACAATATCGCCTTTGGCGCTCTCGAGCGCGGCCTCGAAGCCCTCAAAGGATGAAGAGCCGACCGTTGCCAGGAGCAGAACGCCTATCAGCGCGAAGCCCGCAGCCACAAGTCGCCGTTGATCCTGTGGCCCCATCAAGGCAAAAGGCCGCGCCCGATTGATCATCTGCGCCTCGCCCACAGGGCAGAAAGGTCCGCATGCACCCGCTGGTGGCAGGTGCACGCCCCGCCTCGATGCCAAATGTCGTTCAGCATGCCGCTCCTGCTCCCATCAGCCTTTCATAGCGATCGACCATGATCGCGTTGGAGGCCTCAAGGCCGAGCCGACGCGCGCGCTGCGCCCAATGTGCATACTGGTCAGGCGATTGCAGCAGTTCAACCATTATTGCGCCGAGCCTTTGCGGGTCATCGAGCGGCACCACCTGTCCACAGAGCGTTCCATCCCTGGCCGTTACACCTTCCACCTGGACCGCCACGTCCGACACGATGAGCGGGAGCCCAAGCCTGGCCGCCTCGATCAGGGCGAGGCTATGGCCTTCATAATGGCTGACCTGTACGAAGATCGCCGCGCGGGCGGCGCGGGCAAGCGCCTGCGCGCGCGGCATATGGCCCAGAAATGCTACCTGGTCCTTAACGTTCAGATCAGCCGCGAGGCCACGCAATGCCGCTTCATCTTCCCCGGCGCCGACAATCTCCAGTCGTACTTTTGGGGCATGCGCCATGGCGGCAATCAGCAGCGGATAGTTTTTCTGATAGCTCAGCCGCCCGAGCGCAATCACAGGTCCGGTGATGCGCGTATCTATAGCCTTGGCCCGCAGTCCCTCGATCATGACTTCGATATGCCGGGGCAAGGCATTGCCAATGACAAGGCACTTGCGACGATAGGCTAAAGGCTTTGCCTGCAAGGAGGCATCGACCGCCTTCGATACGCTCACGATCGACGTCACGACGTCAAGCCGCCCCGTCAGACCATCGAGCCTGTCAAGCCATTTGCTGTGTGTCTCAACGGGCGAATGATGGGAAATGACAAGACGGGTCCGAACGCCGGCAAGCGTTGCGGCCAAGGGCAGGAGCACATTGGCCAATGGCATGGCGGTCACGACCATATCGGGTCGCTCTGCTTTGAGATAGGCCATCAGCCGTCTGACAAGCCGAACAGCCGCAAAGAGCGAGGAGGGTCGCTCGGATGCGACATGATGCCACAGGGGGGGCGAGGGGCTGTTATCCGTCTTGGGATAGAGCGCAAAACAGCCGGTATCATGGCCGCGTTCGCCAAGCCCTGTCGCGACGTCGTTCCATATCTCGACCAGCCCGCCCGCCTCGGAATGCGTCATGCCAAAGATGATTTTCATGAGCGGCCCCTGCCCTGCTCAAGCGCGCGCGCTTCTCCTTTGGTGCGGACGAGCAACGGGGCAATGGCCTGTGCCGCCGCCCTCGATGCGCGCACGGCACCCGTCCGGTTGAGATGGGCGGCGCTCTGATACAGCTCCGGATGCCGCGCCAGATCGTCCAGGGCAAGAACCGGTCCAAAGGGTGCATAGGCACGGCGGTCGCCGGTCGCCTGAAGCGGGCCGTAAAGGGGGAGCGAGAGGAACGCGAGCGATACGTCGGCGTGTCTTGCACGCCTAGCGATCGACGCAAGATAATGGCGATCGATCGCCAGGCGATATCGGTCGGGCAAGGGGCGCAGGAGCGCAAGACCCGCGCGCTGTCGCGCGACCGCGTCCCTGCTCATCGTCAGGAGCGCTGCGGGCGCCATTGTCTGCTCACCATTGACCAGCGTTCCATCGGCCGTGCGATAGCCCAAAGTCCGGTCAAGGCCGGTACCAGGATAATCCGATGCGACAAAAATATCGGTAACACCGAACCAGGCAGGATGCATCTGTTGTGCGACATTGGCGATATTGCGGAACGGCAAGGCCAGCAGGTTGGTGAAAAAATGGGCATTGACCAGCAGAGGCGCGCGCATCAGTTGCGCCGCACTCGCGGTCTGTTTGAACATCGGGTGAGAGTTTGTGATCTCGCCATCATCGGACAGGAGGATCAGCTGAACCTCGGGATGGGTTGCGAGCAGTTCCCGGGTGATCGTGTCTGCAAAATCTCGCCCCGGCATCACGATCGACAGATTGGCGACCGCTATGTCCCGCCCCAACCGGTCCGACAACGTTTGCGCCAGCACAGACGGGCTGATCCCTGATTCGAGCCGCGACGACCCGATAATGGCAATATCTATCGGGCTTGGGTCGAAGTTGAGCCGTTCGTAGATCCAGCGGCTATGGAACATCTGCGTGCCGGCAGACTGCTGCCAGGCGATATAGCGGTCAAAGGGCAGGCACAGGCTTAGCAGCAGACAACCCAATAGGCCTGCCCCAAGGCCAAGCCACAGGCGCCACAGAGCGCCGCCCTCAAGCGTCTGCACAGCCCTATCCTGATCATTATCGACGCTCATCCGCCCTGCCCCTCAATAGCCGGCATAGACAAATCCTCCGCTGCCCCGGCTGATGAACGCCAGACCAAGAAAGAAGAGCACGCCAAGCGGGATAGTCCAGGCGAGACGGGGCGCAAAGCTGAGGTTTAGGCATGGGCGCGCCTGCCCGCGCCAGGCCGCCCAAGCCAGCGCCGGATCGAACTTGCCAAGAAACTGCGCACTGTTGGGCAATAGAAAGACGATGGCAGCGGCCAAGAGCATCATCAGCCCATAGCCTGTAGCACCAAGGCCCGGAAGCGCGCCCCACACCACCGGCGCGCCGGCGTTGCCAAGGCCGATCATGGCTTCCCACAGATGCATAGTGGTTGCCATATCCGGTGCCCTGAAGGGGATCATCGTGATCAGCACGGCACTGAGCGTTGCAAGGTTGCCCGCTATCTTCGCGCCCCTTGAAACAGTCTTGCGCCGGGACTTGCGCCGCAAAAAGCGCCACCCCTCGGCTACGACCATGAAAAATGCATGGAGCAGCCCGAAGACCATGAAGGTCCAGTTGCCTCCATGCCAGGCACCGACGATGAACATGGCGATGAAGGTCGGCACGAGCACGCTTAATATATGCACGGGCCAACGTCCAAGGCGCCGCCGCATGGCCCATCGGGTGAGCGGCAGGGCCAGGGGCTGGAAGATATAATCACCGACAAAGCGGCCCAGGCTCATATGCCAGCGGCGCCACCAGTCGATGATGCTCGTGACGCGCATCGGCGAGAAGAAGTTGAGCGGCAGCCGGATCCCGACCATGCGGGCACAACCCAGCGCCATGTCGGAATAGCCGGAAAAATCAAAATAGAGTTGCAACAGATAGCCCACCGCCATCGACCAGGCGAGCAGCATGCCCATCTCCTGACCGGCTCCGGCTGCTGCAAAAAGCGGATCGACCCACAGGGCCAGACTGTCACCGATCACGACCTTCTTGAACAAGCCCAGAGCCAGGAGGATCGCGCCGACGCCAACATGCGTGCCGATCAAACCGCGATCGGGATCGGCTTCGGCCTGGGGCGCAAATTCCCGGTAATAGGTGATCGGTCCAGCCAGGATGGTGGGGAAAAATAGAATGGAGGCACCATAGGTCAGCGGATGGGCGGGCCCGATACGCGCCCGCGCCGTATCGACCAGAAACGCGATCTGCTGGAAGGTGAAGAAGGAAATGCCCAAAGGGAGAATGATATCGCGCAGCGGACTGGACATCGACACCAGACCCATATTAGCCAGCAGGAACCCGCTATATTTGAAGTAGAGCAACAGCAGAATATTGGCGCTCACGCCTGCGCTCAGCCAGGCGTGGCGCGCCTTGCCCGAACTTGCCAGGATCAGGCGTGAGCCAAGGAAATTGAGGGTGATGGAGGCGAGCAGCAGAACAAGTGCCCCACGGGCCGCAAAAGCGTAGAAGAATAGGCTCGCGGCGATGAGGAGGATCAGTCGGCCACGGCCAGGGCAAAGACGGGCCCATATCCAATAGGCCAGCACCGTCACTGGAAGGAAGACAAGCACAAAGCCATAGCTGTTGAACGCCATCAGCCGTCTTGCTCCCTAACCATCAGCCCGAGCGCGCTTATGCCGATAGCGCAAGGCTATCGACAAGATCGCCGAGCCGCTCAAAGCTTTCCCATTGTGCAATCGTCAATGTGACGCCGAACGACTCTTCGATCGCGACCATGAAACGAATGTTGCTCAGGCTATCCCAGCCATCGACGTCGCGGGCAGTCAGGTCGTCATGATAGACGATGTCGTCATTGTCGAACGTCTCGGCCAACACCGCCATCAATTGTTCGATTACGTCTTCGCGTGTCATCACGCCCCCTTTGTCGCTGATCGATACCCCGTCAACCGTCCGTTACCTGCTTGGCCATCAGCACACCATAGCTTTGTGCAGCAAGCCAGGCGCGATCCTGAGCCTCGCCGCTCATCCATCGATCGAGCATCTGTCCCCATTTGACGGACCGTTGTAAGGCGGTCCAGCTCGCCATAGCGTTGCGCGAGATACGCGCATAGAGCAACTGATCGGCCAAAAGCATGTCGATTGCGTCTGCCAGAGCCTTAGGGTTGCCCGCCCTGAACAGCAGCGCATTCTCGCGATCGGTGAAATGGCCGGCAAGCAAAGGGCGATGGGAAGCAATGATGGGTGTGCGCGAGACAAGGGCTTCATAGACGGTGAGCGGCAGACCCATCGGGAATGTCGCGCGATCCGCCATGATGACCGCATCGGCTGCGTTCATGCGCGCAGGGATCTGGTAGTTGGGGATTTGTCCCAGGAACCGTATCTTCTGGAAGAGGCCAAGCGAAATGCCGAGCGCCTGCATTTTATCGATATGGCCTTGTCCGATAATCTCCAGATGCACGTCACGCCTGCCCTTGAGCAGCGCCAGCGCGCGGATCAGATCCCCGACCCCCTTTTTTTCGTCGATCCGCCCGACATAGAGAAGCCTGTGGGGCTGGCGATCAGGCAATTGCTTGGCGGCAAACAGGTGGGGCGTGCGCTCATGGACGAAATCCCACGGCACAACCTTATGGGCAGCAACGCCCATATCAACAAGGGCTTTGGCGCCGCTCATAGTGTGGCCAGCGACCAGCGAAACACCCCGGTCGTTCAACATGGCGGGCAGCCGTGCCATGCCAAGATGGCGCGCGACAGGATTGATGGCAGGCAATCTTGTCAGGACACATGCCACATCGCGCGCGCCAGCGATCCCCCAGCGAATCAGTTTTGGCAGGGGTGCCTGCACAACGAGATGGGTAGGATCATAGTCCGCAACCATCGCCAGCACAGATTTCGTGTCACAAGCGCGACCTGCGCCCGCCCCCATCAACGTGACCCCCGATGGCAGGCGCAAGACATGACGGGGCGCCGCGCAGGATAATATCCCGGCCTGCCCGTATCGGCGTGCGATCCGGTTGAGCTCATCGAGCATATAGATCTGGCCGAACTGATACTCCACGCCTGATCGCTGGCGCTGCAGATGGACCTCGCGAAAGTCGCCGGAGGCCTGGACGACAAGCAAACGCTTCACGAGCGTCCTGCCCTCGCGCTGTGATATGGCGGGGGCAAGGGGGCTCGTGACAGGAGCGAAGGGCGCGGAACCAGGGCCCGCCAATGCGGGATGCGCTGGCAAGAACTGGGGCTTATGGCACGGACCTGCGCTCGCATGATCATGGCCCGGCGTCCTTGAGACTGCACATGGCAAGAGGGCGTTCTGGTGGCTGACGGCGACGCAAAAGCCCCTGGACAAGGCCGATCGCAACGATGTTCCAGTTGAGATAGGAGTAAAGCGCGCGTTTGAGCTGGCGCCTGCGCCACCACAAAAACAGGAGCGGCGCAATCAGCAGCGTCAATGTCACGCCGCCTGAGCCAAGCAAAAGGCTGGTGCCCACAAGCCCCCACCAGAGCATGACCGCCAGGCCATGACGCAGATGGCCAAAACGACAGATGACGACCCGGAAATGCGCGCGACCAATTGCCGCGCGCACGACCTCGCCCGGCGCACCGGCATAGCCTGTGCGCAGGCGTCGCCACAGCAGCGCCCCGTTGCCCAAGGTCAAGCCATGGTGATTGACCGCCGGGACATCGATCCGGGCCAGTTTCCAGCCTGCGGCAAGAAGCCGCGATCCGAGCTCAAACTCCTCGAAGGCATGGAGGTTGCGATCGGCAAAATAGCCGACCGTTTGAATAGCCGCACTTCTGTAGAGCCCCCCGCAATCCAATCGATCAACCTCGACGACGCCCGGTATAGCGCGTTTTTCAGCTTCTGCCGCGCGTACCGCAAACTCCAGATTGGCCGTCTCGACCTCTCTTATCCTTCCACCCACGGCCGCATGGCTCTGATGCGCTTCAAGAAAGGCCAGCCCTTTAGCCAGGAAGGCCGGGTCGAGAACCATATCGCCATCGAGCAGATAGAAATAGGGCATCCGGGCAGCCTGGAAAGCAAGCTGCGCGCCAGCGCCGCAACATCGTTCGTCAAAATTAGCCAGCTGAACGATACGCACGGCGTCATATGTTCGGGCGATCGCAAGCGTGCGATCGCTTGAGCCACTGTCGGCCAGCACCACCTCGCCGCCCAATGGCTTGACCGCGGCAATGGCACTTTCAAGCGCCGCCGCGATATGCCGTTCTTCGTTGAGCGCCTTGATGCCGATGGTGACTGTCATCCTTGCCCCCCTTCCCTTCTGGCAGCGAGCGTCCGGTAGCGCGCTTCATAGGATCGCGCCATGGTCGTGATGTTAAATCGGCGCGCCACGCGGGCGCGCAAGGCCGAACCGACAAAGGTCAGATCCTGGCCGAGCACGGTTACGAGACAATCAGCCAGCGCATCGACATCGTCTATGGCTGCGGTCAGGCGATAGTCGCTGGTAACCACGTCCTCCAGCCCAGGCGCGCGCGCTGCTATAAGCGGAACACGCGCCAGGAGAACCTGGATCGGCAGAAGGCTCAGCCCCTCGCTGCGTGACGGCATGAGGACAGCGTCATATTGGAAAAGAGTGTCAACAAGATGGGGGATGGAGCGAACGAAGAAAAAGCGCCATTCACGAACCTCCAGTCTCAAGCGCTCACGCAGGCGTCGTTCAAGCGGCCCTCGACCGCATAGCGTGACCTCGACATCCTTTCTGCCAGAACGGCTTTGGGCCTTTTCAAATATGGCAGGCAGTAAATCTGCTCCGGCTCGTTGATCCATGCCCCCGGCAAATAATATGCGAAAAGGCGACCTTGGACCGGCCAGCCGCGCAACGCGGCTTGGCTCGACGCCATAGGGTATGACTTCGGCGCGATCACGCTTTTGTCGCGCACCAAGGCCATAATCTGCACGTGCAGCAGCGCTCGACACCGCGACGGCATCGCCGCCTGCAAGACGGGCTGCAACCCATCGTCCCAATATCCGACAGCCTTTCCAGGGCGTGGTCCTGTAGACCGTACGCAGATGGACCGGCGCAGGCCATGTCCCGGGGAAGAGACTGGCCAGCGCAAAAGTCAATTCGGCATGCTCCAGATGCAGATGGACAAGATGGGGGCGTGTCAACTGGATGGATCGGCGCAGGCGCATCGGCGCTCCTCCAAAGTCAGCGGCATGACCGCCAAAGCGATTGAGCAGCGGCACGTGCCATTGCTGCAGCTGTTGGACGCGAGCCAGCGCCACGCCACTGGGCTTGGCGACCGCATCAATCACGAAGATCGAAAACTGGATGCGAAAACGCAGGGCGGCAATCAGGGAAAGGACAAGACCACTGCCACCGCCAGGCTCGAGGCTCGGCACGATATGCATGATGCGGACGCCCCCATCATGCGTGTCGGGCAGGTCGTACCCATCACCCATGCCCACTGGTCTGCATTTTCAGTGCCGGGCTGGGTGATAGACGTTACTGTCTGCAGCAACATCACAGGCGTCAAACTTTAGAGCCAATTTCCTGTTCCCCCATCTGCAAAGTCCCCGTCGTTGCGCCTATCAAGCTTGCAACAGGAGGTCCAGACCGACCCGCCCAGTCCAAACCCTGAGCGAGCGTCGACCAGAATGTCCCCCAGAGGCAATCGGCGCATCACCCGCCCGCTCGTCGGACAGGGAGGTTAATATTTCGATACCGTTCCATTTCATCAATACACCGAAACACGATGGCGTTGCACGGTGCAGGAGTGCATACCCATCACGCCGTCGCCCAGGTGATCGCCAACAACCTCCAACGGGATAATCCCATCCTGGCAGAGCAGGAGGCGGCGCGGTCACTGGGCTGGATCGCGGATCAGCTCGATCAGGGACGGCAGTTCGATGTAGCGAAGACCAAGCGCCGCGAGGATGGCGTAATCCATGCCGTTATCGAGCCAATCCACCAAGAAATGTTCGGTGGCCGGGTCAGGGTTGCGCGTTAGCCAACCGCCCCTGTTCAACCCCCTCAAATGTCACTTAGATCATCTGGAAGGTGCGCCGCCCATGGTCGCCTTCCACCTTGTCAGGCATGGCAAAGGCGATTCCCGTCAACTCGTCGATCGTCTCGGCAAGGCGATCGTTGAAGTTGTGGGAGCCGCGCAACATGCGCTTGGCGATTCTATGCTCCTGGTCCCGCCAGGCATCGCCTGCGGCCTGGTGCATCATCAACGCGAACAGCTTGCGCGCAAACAGACTAAGCCCCCCATGCGTAGCGGACTTCGACTAGCTCGCGCGGTTGCCCGCGATCCAGAGCTAGGGGCGGCACATCGCAATTATCTTGTGGCTCAGGCGATCGCCAGAGGATTGAACAAGGGCGATCCCGAAGGCGCGGGGCGTGATGCTGCACAGGCGCGGGGATGGATCGCAGATCAGCTCGTCCGGAGCCGGGTGTTCGAGCCTGCGAAGATGCGGGGTAGCGATAATGGAACGGTGGCTGTGTTGCAGCCGCTCCATGAGGAGATGTTTGCAGGACGTGTCAGAGTCGCACGTTAGCCGCGCCGGGAACGGTAAATCTTGCCAAGTGCGCAAATGAGCAGTAATTTGCACCAATAGTATGAATTATCGACTTCTTGATAGCTGGAGGCAGAGCCATGGGAACGGTGCGTAAGACAATCACTCTTACTGAGAAGCAGAACGCGTGGATCGCCTCCCAGATCGACGCTGGTCAATATACCAATGACAGCGAGGCGATCCGTGACCTTATCCGGCGTGAGCAGGAGCGTAGCTTTGAGGTTGAGGCAATACGCCAAGCTTTGATTGAAGGTGAGCAGAGTGGCGAGCCACAGCCGTTTGATTTCGATGTCTTTTTGCAACGCATGAATGCTGCTGATGCCTGAATATCGGTTTAGCCCAGCAGCCGAGCGCGATCTGGCTGAAATTTGGAGATATACCAGCAAGCAGTGGGGCAACGATCAGGCGAACCGCTATACACTTGCCTTGAAAACTATGTGCACCAACTTGGCTGAGGCCCCTCAGCAGGGGCAGAGTTGCGCCAACATCCGGCTAGGATATCGTCGGCGCAGTGCCGAGCATCACGTTATTTATTTTCGAGAAACAGATTATGGCATCGCTGTTGTGCGAGTTTTGCACCAGCGCATGGACGCCACTCGGCACCTGTAGGAGAGGGTAAGGTGGGAGCAATTGATAAAATATTCTCAGCAAAACGCTTATCTGAACCAGGTGGGCAGCCGTGCTAGAGCGTTTTCTAAGCAGATAGAATCATCTGCTGACTCGGGAAAACGCGGCAAAACAAAGGTCTAGATCACCCGATCCGATGCAATCGGGTCAGATACCGCTTGTCTTATGGCTTTTGGGTCCGTTTGGGTCATGATGGATTGCCCGGACCGGGGCCGTCGGCAGTTGATCGAAAGCATCGCTACGGAAAAACCCACAATCCATTGAGAGCCTTGATGTCCGAGAACCAACTGCGCGAGAAACTGCGGAAGATCGAAGCGCTTTATGCCGGAGCCAAGACGGACGGTGAAAAAGCTGCTGCCGGCGCTGCGGCCGATCGGATCAGGGCAAAATTCGAGAATGCGCGCAAACAGGAGGAGGCCAGGGAGTTTAAATTCTCAATCCCTGATCCCTGGTCGCGGCAGCTCTTCATCGCCCTGTGCCGACGCTATGGCATTAAGCCCTTCCGCTACAGGCGCATGCATCATCAAACCGTGATCGTCCGTGCGCCGGGCAGTTTCGTCCAGAAAACGCTTTGGCCAGAATATGAAGAACTGAGCGCCGCGCTGACCATGCACCTTGCCGATATCACGACGAAGATCATTCGCGAGGAAGTTCATGCGGCGACCCAGGATGCCGAAGAGGTGAATGATACACGCAGCCTGCGCTGAACATGACGCCAAGAGGTTGGGAAGGAGCAAAATGCCGGACTACATATGTCGCTTGGCAAACGCATGCCCTGTCGATCCTGCCCTATGTTCACGTTGGATGAGGCCGGCCATCCGATGGGCTCGCTGAGCGATAGGATCACCTTGTCATACGCAGAACATGCCCCTGTGCCTGAGGCACGCCTCGGGAAACAGGGCTGCATGGCATCAATGCGGTTGCCTTCACAGGCCCGTTGCCCCTCCAGATCGCGCCTGGTGAATATGACCGGCTAAGCTCCCTTGCTTTCGATAGTGGTAGACAATATTGGTTGCGGGCAAACAAGGGCGGCGCAGAAGATTTGGCCCCTCGTCATGTGGAGGCTTTCTTGATAGCAAAACTGGCGCGGCGGGCTCTCATTGTGACAGATAGCATTCGTGTGCTGGGCATCTTGGGCGCGGTACGGGCGCATGTCGGCAATTTCGTTGGCAAAAGAGGAACATCTTTCCCGCGATCACGTCCGCTCCGGATCAAGGGGTGGATGCGCCCAGTTCATTATCGGATGGGCAGCAGTGACTGGCCCGTCCTTCAGAAGATCTTCATGGAAGAAGATTATCATATTCCCTCTCCCGCGCATGCCCGTGCGGTGGACGACCTCTACGCACAATTGCTGGAACGGGGCGTGCGGCCCATAATCGTCGATTGCGGCGCGAACATCGGTCTGGCGAGCGTCTGGTACGCCAACCGGTTTCCAGCTGCACGCATCTATGCGATTGAACCTGAGCCCAATAATTTTGCTATTCTTGAGCGTAACTGCAGCGGCTATGATCAGATCATTCCCTTGCAAGTCGCGATTTCCGACCGGGAAGCCCAGGTCGCACTGACAAATTCCGTCGATGAACCCTGGGCATGGGAAACGACGGAAAGCGAAAATGGCGGCATCGCTACCACGACGATCGACAAGCTGTACGGACAGGAAAGCGGTACGGCACCCTTTATCGTCAAGGTCGATATCGAGGGGTTCGAGGTGGAACTGTTTCGATCCAATGTGGAATGGGTCGATCACACGCCTGTCATTGTGTTCGAAAGCCATGATTCAATGTTCCCGGGGCGCGGCACCGCGCACGCCATCTTGTCAGTCCTGCTCGCCCATCCCAGGGAATATCTGCAGCGCGGTGAAAACATGTTCGCAATCAGCCGCGCGCTGACCCAAAGCGGCGTACCACGCTGACTTGGGCTTAAAATTGTCCGCCATGAACGATCAGCGATCCACGATAGTCCGCGGATTTTTGTGGACCACAGGCATCTATGCCAGTTCCATAGCCGTCAGGTTCCTCACAAGCGTGGCCCTGTCACATCTTCTGGCCCCGGCAATATTGGGCGTCATTGTCATCGCCCAAACCGTTCGCATCGGCGCTGAGCTGCTAGGCGATCTGGGGTTGGAGCAAAGTGTTATTCGGTCCGCGCACGGAGATGATCCGCGTTTCCTCAATACCGCCTGGACCGTTCAGTTGCTCCGAGGCGGTGTCATTTCTCTCCTCTGCTTCGCGCTGGCACCGTTTTTTGCGAGCCTTTTTGGGGTCAGTCTAGCGGTTATGGCCACAATCGCCGCGGCACCGATGCTCAATGCGCTTGCCTCGACGTCGGTGTTCAGCGTTGCACGGCGGTTGGATATCAAGGGCCGCAACCTGTTCGAACTCATTGCCGAAACCTTTGGCCTGTTGATCAATATCACATTGGCCCTCACAATGCCTACCGTGTGGGCGCCTGTCCTTGGGCTTTTACTTACAGTTGCGGTACGGTCGGCCATCAGCTATTGCTTGCCCCACCCGCGACATCATCTTCTGCTGGATAAGGCGTTCATACGCGAGATATTGGGTTTCGGAAAGTGGATAGCATTATCCTCCGCTGCGCTCTACGCAACGTCTTACAGTGACCGTTTCTATCTAGGCGGGCTGGTGAGTTTGCAGCTGCTGGGCATTTATGGCTTGGCGCGCGCTATCTCCGACCTCCCTGTTTCGCTGTCCAATCGGCTTGGCTACCTCGTCATCTTTCCTGTCGTTGCAGCTGATCGGGAAACGGTCGGGACAGCGTCACGCGCGCATCTGACCCCAGTGCGGCGCCAGTTCCTGTCGCTTGCGGCGATCGGCATTGCGACACTCATGGCCTGGTCCGACTGGGTCGTATCCCTGTTTTACGACAGCCGGTATCAGGCGGCGGGCTGGATGCTGTTCCTGCTGTTGAGCAGCAGCTGGGTGGCCGTCCTGGCAGCATTTAATGAAGCCGTCATACTGGGACGAAGTAAGCCGCAGGCCGTCAGCATCGCCAATCTTTGCCGAATCCTGTTTCTGATCCTGGGCTTGCCGGTGGGCTTTCACCTATATGGGTTGCCTGGCACTATAATTGCCCTGACCACTGCGGAAATAGCGCGCTATAGTGTGTTGCTCATAATCGTGAAGGGGTTGCGGCTGGGATTTATACGCCAGGACGTCGCAATCACCGTCGGCCTTTCAGCGCTTCTTGCGGGCTGGGTGCTATTGCGCCGTTTTCTGGAACTGGGCTCGCCACTCGATTTCCTCCCATAGATGAAGGGCGATGCCTTGGTCGCCAGGGCATGTCGGATGTAGCGTACCCGGTTTCGTAAATTCTGGGCGTACCCAAAAAAGCTGCGCGATGGGTTTCATGTTCTCCTTGGTCGGCCGCGCTCTTAGTCTTTGCGTAACTACCCACGCCCAGGAGGTGCGCTGATCTTGGGTAATCCAGGCCATGGCCAGCGCGCGCGTGATGACCGTCGCCTGCGTCGCGTCCACGAACGCGACGAAATCGCCGAGACAGCGCTCTTCGCTTTGGTAGCGATAGCCGAACCCGCGCCGCATGCGGACATAGCAGGTCAGCGCCTGACGCAGCGCGCTCATTGCTCACCTCCCAGCCACGACTGGCCGAGGGGTCGGAGGCTGTCGAGATCGACCTTGGCTTAGATTCTGGTCCTATCCTGCTGTTCATGGCGCAGGAGCTGGCAGATCTCAGTCAGGGTGGCGCCCGATCGTAACAGGTCCGTCGCGAGGCTGTGCCGGAAGATGTGCGAACCACGTCGACCGGGGCCGACGATGCCGGCACGCCTCATCGCCGAGCGGGCGACGGTCTGTATGCCGGCCGCCCCTTTGAACCCGGAATATGGCGCAACGGCGAGCAGGAACAGCCGCCGACGGTCAGAACGGGGACGACCGTGCTGCAGATAGGCGGCAATCGCGGCGCCGACATCATGCGGCAGTGGCATGGTGGTGATCTTCCGTCCCTTGCCCCGAACGGTGAACTGACCCGCGTGCCAATCGATATCATCAAGGCTGAGCCTTGCCACTTCGCACGCGCGCAATCCCAACCGGGCGAGCAGCATCAGGATCGCATAGTCTCTTCGACCGGCCGCAGTGTTCCGGTCGCAACCGTCGAGGACGCGCTGGCCCCCTTAGTGGGATTTCCGAGACGATACCCTCACCGATACCCGGGGACTTTTTGCTGGGGAGGTTCGAGTCCCGCAGCGGCAAATACTGCCTGAACACAGTCCGGCTTTGCTGGGGAGTCGGCTCGCACGATTCTGACCGCCCGAACGCATAAATTGATCTCGCACGACGACCCGGCCCGTCGCCCATAAGGTACGATGCGATGAGGGGTAAGATATGTTTACATATCTTATACCGCCTATATGATATGAAGGCGGATCAAAGAGATTTGACGGCAACATGCAAATAAGATACGCAAACGTTCCATCGAATCTCAATATGAATCGCATCAGGATCATTAAGCGTGACATCGGATCCCCTCAACGAACTCGGCGACCTTCTGCGGCAGGCGAGATTAACCGCTGGCTTGACGCAGGAGCAGGTTGCCGATCTGGCCGGCCTATCCCGTCCCCGCTATCGGGATATCGAAACAGGCGCCGCGGCCGCCCGTGTCACCACGCTGATGAATGTCTCCCGCGCGCTCGGGTTGGAGATGATGCTGGTGCCGCAAGCAATGGTCCCCGCCGTCCGGGCGTTGATGCGTCCGCATGACGACGACGACTTGCCCGCCTTTGTTTCACAACCCGATTGAAGACGAACGTCATGGCTCAAACTCCTCACACACCTCAGGCGATCCAGTCCCTTGACGTGTTCCTGAATGCGCTGAAGGTTGGTGTGATCGTCAGGACGCCGGGCGACTTCAACGCGTTCAGCTTTGACGAGGCATATCGGGCGACGGGCGGTTCGCCGATCCTCAGCCTGTCCTTCCGGGCGGCTACCGGGGGTTTGCGCAAGGATCCTAAGCCAGTGAGCGGGGCGTTGCTGGCTTTCTTTGCGAACCTGCTGCCAGAGGACAAGCTGCGCGAGGCGATGGAAAAGCATCACGCAGGCGCCGTCCGTCCGGGCAATGACTTCGACCTGCTGGCAGCGCTCGGCGCGGATCTGCCGGGAGCAGTCAGGGTCCTGCCGAGTGACGGCACGAACGTGAAGCCGAAGGCCAGTGCAAAGGGAAAGCCAAAGGCGCGCTTTTCGCTCGCGGGCGTGCAGATGAAGCTGTCGGTGATGAAGAACACCGGCAAGGGTGGTGGCCTGACCCTTCCGCTCGATGACAGCCAGGGGCAATATATCGCGAAGTTCCCCTCGACGGCATTTCCCGGCGTGTCCGAAAACGAATTTGCCAATCTCGCCCTGGCGGCAGCGATCGGCATGGATGTGCCCGAGCGCGAACTGGTCGAGAAGTCCGATTTTGAAGGAATTCCGGAAGATTTCGACACGCTGTCGGAGGGTAAGGTTCTTCTCATCCGGCGCTTCGACCGTGGGCCACAAGGCGAGAGGATACACATTGAAGACTTTGCCCAGGTCTTTGGCGTCTATCCCTCCCGCAAATATGAAGGGGCTGCCTATCACGACATCGCTGCGGCCTTAAACACGGTCGTCTCCGCTACCGCCGCGCTCGAATTCGTGCGCCGGCTGGCGCTAGCGGTGATGACGGGAAATGGCGACATGCACCTGAAAAACTGGTCGCTGATCTATCGAGATGAAGGCAGCACGCCCGCGCTCGCACCGATCTACGACGTGTTGTCGACCATCCCCTACATTCCCTCAGACAGCATGGCGCTGTCGCTTGGTGGCGAACGGTCGTTCAAGACGCTGTTGGCGTCTCGCTGGAAATCCTTCGCGAACCGCGCGAGACTGCCCGAGCCAGCGGTTCTCCAAGCCGTGGTAGAGACGGCAGCACTCGTCAACGAGCGTTGGTGGCAGTTGCCAGAACGCGACATCGTGCCTGCGACGGTGCTGGAGCGTATCGACGCGCATGTGAAAGCGATCACACCGATTTTGAATTCTTGCGCAGAGAAATGAATCGTGCCGTTCCGAGGATCAGGCCAGGCGTCAGCCCCACATATGGTCTTAATAGCTGCTCATGGACGATCAACGGCCCCCAATTCACCCGGTCTTGGAAGCCAGGTCTGCAGATCAAACGGCCTGATAATGTCGGCCATTTTATCTTGCCCCACCTCGTGAACGGCGAGCATTGCGGAGGGTGTGGATTTGACCAGGCTACCTTCCTGGCTAGCGCCAATCCCGTTCGCCGTACCTACACCGCGCTCGCCTCTGGGGCAGTTATGGGATCTACAGGGGTGATCCGTCAGGATCATATCATGGCTGGAGCCAGGCAGCTAGCGGAGTTGAATGGCACATCGCTCACCCAGTTTCTATCTTCGCTGATCGCCGCGGGTACGAGGGAGTTGAGGGCAAATGCAGACATCCGGCTCCGTGCAGAACATGCTAATCGGGCCGCGGCGCTTTCAATCCTCTCGCAGGTGCCAGATCCGACGCCCCTTGCCGGCGACGCATTGCCTGGGACGCATTGAAGGAGCGACAGCCTATGTAAAGAAGGAGCGTTTAGTCAACGTACCCTGTGCATGGCCAATAATCATACATGCCATGCAAGCAATATTTGATCGACCGGTCGATTCAAGACTGGTTGCTTATGGGCAATTGAAAATCTAAATATGAAATTTCACTTCTGCACTTGCCCCCTTATCCATCTCATTCAAGCATTCCATCCGCACGAAATCGCCTTGAGGATAGCGGCTGCATTTATTCTCGCTTCCCCAGTGCCGGTCTCATATGCACAGGACATACCGGCAAGGAGATTTTCGCTATGATTCGATCGGAACTTGTGGAAAAATTGTCCGTAGACCACCCCCACCTGTCCCGTGCGGAGCTTGCCAAGGTCATCGACCTTTTCTTCACCTCGATAACAGAGCAACTGCGAGAGGGCGGCAGGGTAGAATTGCGCGATTTCGGGATATTTTCCGGTCGGTCAAGAACCGCTAGAATTAGCCGTAATCCTCGTTCAGGCGCACAAGTCCAGGTCACGGCCAAGCGCCTGCCCCATTTCAAATGCGGAAAGGCTTTGGCGAAGCGCATTAATAGCTGCTGATGGACCATCCGCGGCCCTCATCTTACCCGATCTTGCAAGATAGCCAGGCAGAAGAAACGGCCTGATTATATCGGTTGTCTTATCTTGCCCCCGTGACCGGCGGGCATGGCGGAACACGAAGAATTGAACAGGCTTCCTTCCTGGTACGCGCTAAACCCGTTCGCCGCGCCTACACCGCACTCGCCTCTGGGGCGGTTATGGGGTCAACAGGATCGACTCGCCGTCCACCGACGCATCGCAAGGCGATGAACAGGACCGTAGGCCATAGCATGGTGTTGAGGATGTCAAGGCCCGTATCGTGCCACCGCCAGGAACCATAATATAGCCGATTCAGGATTTCGTTGCCGGCCTCAAAGACACCAACCGCCGCGAGCGGCACCGGCGTATCAAGGCGTTTTCCCGATAGGACCCGCACGCATATCATGACCAACAACCCTGCATGCACATGGAGCATGTCATCGGACAGACCGGTGGCATCGCGGATCGCATTGATCAATTCTGTATAGCGAGCCGGCACGTTCATATCGCCGACCATATCGGATGTGCGAGGGGTTGGCGATGCTTGTTCGCGCTTGCAACATTAATCCCGGTGCGCCCTGAGGGAACAGAAAAACCAGCTGAGCGCACCGGAACCGCAGAGGCACCCTTTAGGCACCACGCCAACTCTTTCCGCCGTCGCGGTTCGAGTCGCGCATTCGATAGCAGAGTGACCGCAAGCGCCAAGTCCGCTGCTGCCATTTGAAAGTTTGACCATTTATGGACGAGCTCTTTTAAAGAACTTGAAAACAGAAAATAGCGACGGAACGGGGCGGATTTTCGCTATTGCCAGCCACAGACGCCGCGATCGGAAGCCTGCTGCTGCTACGATGCGGGCCAGGCGGCGCGATCAAGGATAGCTCTGCCACGACATCACAGGGTTCATGGTCTTAGCTCGACTTTGTACGTTTTTGGTCAGGTCCAAGTCCAGAAGATGCTGTTTTCAGCGATGTGGTCGAGGGCCTGATCGAGTGGCAAGACGCATCCGCCCATATCGTCAATATCTTCCCATTTT
>NZ_JABBFV010000029.1 GCF_012927105.1 Sphingobium psychrophilum
ATCAATGACGACAACGATATGAAGAGGGCCCCGATCGGGGCCCTCTTCATATCGTCAGGCCCGCATCACAGTGGCCTACTTTTACTCCGCCCCGATGGCCTGGAATCTGACCGCCGTTGACAACCCTTATTGGCCGTTCGGCAGCTGATTTAAGTTTCTCAAGTGCAGACCAGCCGCTTCGCGTTCCAAAGGCTGCAAAAACGGCGGCTTGCTCGGTCATTTATAATAATCCCCAGATGGGTGACGAAGAAATGAGACAGAATATTTCCGTTCATGAAACTCCCGCGCATTTAAATGCTTGTAGCGGTGCAGCCTGCCGCAGATGGGGGGAGGGAGGCTCCACTCGTTTGAGAGGAAGTCTGTATGAAGATTGCGCAAATCGCCCCGTTAGCTGAAAGCGTGCCCCCAAAGCTTTATGGTGGCACCGAGCGTATTGTGTCTTATCTGACCGAAGAACTGGTTCGCCAAGGTCACGATGTCACCCTGTTCGCCAGCGGTGATTCGCAGACTAGCGCCAAGTTGGTGCCGATCACGGACATGGCGTTGCGCCTCAACCCCGCTGTGGTCGATACCATTCCCTATCATATGATGATGCTGGAGCAGGTTCGACGCCGTGCCGACGAGTTCGACGCCCTGCATTTCCATATCGACATGTTGCACCTGCCGATGGTGCAGGATTTCATTGGGCGCACGGTAACCACGCTGCACGGTCGGCTTGACCTGCCCGATCTACCGCCATTCTACAGCACCTTTGCCGACCACAGCCTGGTGTCGATCTCCGATCATCAGCGTCTGCCCATGCCCCCGGTCAATTGGGGCGGGACCATCTATCATGGCCTGCCCGCAGACCTGCTGGCTCCGCGCCTGGGTGCGGGCGAGGATTATCTCGCTTTTCTCGGGCGCATCTCGCCGGAAAAGCGGCCGGATCGCGCGATCCGGATTGCGGCGCGCTCTGGCCTTAAACTCAAGATCGCCGCCAAGATCGATGCCGTCGATCGCGGATATTGGGAGCAGGAAATCGCGCCGCTGGTGGACCATTATCCCAATGTGGAATTCATAGGTGAAATCAACGAACAGCAGAAGGTTCACTTCCTCGGCCAAGCAGCCGCGCTGCTGTTTCCGATCGACTGGCCCGAGCCGTTCGGACTCGTGATGATCGAGGCGATGGCGTGCGCCACGCCGGTCATCGCCTTCCGCTGCGGATCCGTGCCGGAAGTGATCGAGCATGGCGTGTCCGGCTTCATTGTCCAGAGCGAAGACGAAGCGGTCGACGCTGTTGCGGCGCTGCCCGATCTCGACCGGCGGCTGGTACGTGGCGCATTCGACGCACGTTTCACGGCGCGGCGGATGGCGACGGACTATGTTGCCCTGTATCATGGTCTACCGGGCGCCCGTACCGACGCCGCACGGCTGCGTCGCCAGCGAGGCGTGGAAGCCGAACTGCAGATCGTCGCATAGGAAACGCCATGACCCTGAGCCAGCCTCAGCCCGACATGCCTGGTATTGCCGGAGGGCAAGCGCTGTCCCAGGCGCAGACCCAGTTCTTCATCCCGGCGACGGCCTCGCTCCACGAGCGCAGGCCGCGAACGCTTAAACATGGCGACAGTTTTGCCGTGTTCGATCATAGCGGCGACGCCATTTCCGGCCCCGGCAGTCCGGAGGGGCTCTATCATCGCGATACCCGGCATCTCTCGCACCTCTATCTCACAATCAACGCAATGCGGCCGATCCTGCTCAGTTCCGCGCTGCGCGACGACAATGCGATGTTGACCTGCGATCTCGCCAATCCCGATTTCATCGGGGAAGATGGCCGAGTGGCCGTGGAACATGACCTCATCCACCTGCGTCGCACGCGTTTTTTGTGGAAGGACGCATTGTACGAGCGCGTCACCATCCGCAACTTCGACACGGAAACGCGGCAAGTCAGTATCGACTTCAGTTTCGCGGCGGACTTCGCCGATCTATTCGAGATACGCGGCATGACGCGCCTGCGCCGCGGGAGAATGCGCGAACCGCAGATCGGTCCGTCCGATGTCCTGCTAGGCTATCTAGGGCGTGACGAGCGCGAGCGGCAAACGCACTTGCATTTCGATCCGATGCCGGACGAGTTGACCGACAGCCATGCGCTGTTCCACATCACCGTGCCGCCCGGCGACCGTTGCGCGCTCTTTACCCGCATCTGCTGCAAACAGACAGGGGCGACAGACGCGCTCCCCAAGCAGTTCCTCAAGTCCCTGCGCGAGGCGATGGAGGCGCTGCGGGCGGCGCGCAAGCGCGGCGCGACACTGCACTCGTCGAACGACCTGTTTAACGAGGTCGCCCGCCGGTCGGTCGCTGATATATCCATGCTATCGACCGATACCGAATATGGCCCTTATCCTTATGCGGGCATTCCCTGGTTCAGCACGGTGTTCGGCCGCGACGCGATCATCACCGCGCTCGAAACCCTATGGATGGATCCGGCGATCAGCCGCGGCGTGCTGGGCTATCTCGCCGCGCATCAGGCCACCAGCTTCGATCCGACGGCCGACGCGGAACCTGGCAAGATATTGCACGAGGTGCGCCATGGCGAAATGGCGGAACTGGGAGAGGTGCCGTTCCGCCATTATTATGGCAGCATCGATTCCACGCCCCTGTTCGTGATGCTGGCGGGCGCTTACCTGGAGCGGACCGGCGACGTTGCTTACCTGACGACGATCCTGCCGCATATAGAAGCGGCCCTGAACTGGATCGACACACATGGCGATCGCGACGGCGACGGCTTCGTCGAATATGGCCGCCTGACCGACCAGGGCCTTCAAAATCAAGGATGGAAGGATAGCCATGATTCCATCTTCCACGCCGACGGCACGCTCGCGCGCGGTCCGATCGCCCTCGCGGAGGTGCAGGCCTATGTCTATGGCGCGTGGCAGGCAGCTGAGGCGCTGTTCAACGCGATCGGCGACCATGCACGCGCGGCTGACTATCGGGATCGCGCGGCGCGGCTGCGCGATAGGTTCGATGCCGCGTTCTTCGACGCGGCGCTGGGCACCTATGTCCTCGCGCTCGATGGCGACAAGATGCCCTGCCGCGTGCGGTCCTCCAATGCCGGCCATGTCCTCTATACCGGACTTGCGCGCGAAGAGCGGGTGGAGGCCGTCGTGCGCACGTTGATGGGGCCCGCCTCCTTCTCCGGATGGGGCGTGCGCACTATCGCCTCGACTGAAAAGCGCTATAATCCAATGAGCTATCATAATGGGTCGATCTGGCCGCACGACAATGCATTGATTGCCGGCGGCTTCGCGCGCTACGGCTACCAGCGGGAAGCCGCCCAGATCTTCGAGGGGCTTTTCGCCGCCGCCACCTATGTCGACATGATGCGTCTCCCTGAACTTTTCTGCGGCTTTCCGCGCCGCCGGTCGCAGGGGCCGACCTTTTATCCGGTGGCCTGCAGTCCGCAGGCCTGGTCGGCGGCGGCGCCGCTCGCCCTCATCCAGTCGAGCCTAGGGCTAAGGTTCGATGTTCCGGCGGCGCAGATATCCTTTCACCAACCGATGCTGCCGCTTTTTCTCCAGAGCCTTACGATCAGGGATTTGGGCATCGGTCTGGACAAGGTCGATATTATGTTCGATCGCCTAGGGGATCAGATCGTGGTCAAACCTATGAAGCATGGTGGCCGCGCTCGGATAATGACGATTGCTTGATGGTCGCCTTTAGGGCTAGCCTGAATGTGCGCGCGTCCGTCCGCTCAGAGGTAGGAGAGACCGAATATCGGGCATAAGCATTTGTCTCAGATCGCTTGGGCACGCCGAAGATACTGGCAATCGACGGTTCATTCATGGATATTGCGGCGGCACGCGCAACACTGATCGCGTCAATGTCGGCAAGTCGGCCCCAAGCCATATACGAGCATCAGGCACCGTTAAAACCCCGGATGCAACGTCAAGGGGACTATTGTGGTCAGCAGATACCGTCACAGCCGCTATGTGTCACAAAGCTGGTAATGAGCTGAAGCAGCCTGTAATAACAGGAGCCTTGCGCATATCGACCCTTCACGGACACTCAGTGGTCAATTTCCGTTCCTCAGGTGCAGTCAGTCCGTTTCCGGCGGCTGGCGACCACCTTAAGCCGTTGCCGATAACAAATTTAATGTCGCTTAAGCCGAAACCGGACAGCTGTCGGAGACTTAGAAAATAGAGGCATTGCGCCTCAGCAGTACGACGCGCCCACTTGCGATCCCTAAAACCGTATCCCCGGGGGGCGGGCCCCCCACCTCACTGGTCGCAGGTGCTAACTCCAGCATTCGGATCCTGATTCCCCGCCTCGCGACGTTGATCTAGACATTCAGGCGAACAAGCCGGGTGCGCCGGCTATCCTGAAATGGGGTTCATTCTGGCGCGCTTTCTATGCGCGATCCCTTGGGTTGGCCCTCGGCCTCCTTTTTATCCTGTCCTTCATCATTCACTGGACGCAAAGCGCGCGTGTCGCCGCTCAGGAAGCTTTGGCGCACGGAGAAAAACCGGTAGCCACTATGGCCTATTTGACAGATTCTCAACTGTGGTTCGAATCATTCCAGAATTGGCAAAGCGAATTTCTGTCGACTGCAGTGCTCGTGCTTCTGTCGATCTTTCTTCGCCAGCGCGAATCGCCGGAATCAAAGGGCGTCGCTGCGCCGCACCGCCAAACAGGGGAATGAAGGTCAGGTGCCAGGCCAGCTTGAGCGCTGTCCTGGCGGCGGCATGCCGCCGCCAAGTTGGGCTATCGACTAGCTGCCGCCCTGCGTGTTTATCGGCGGCGCGAGGGGATTGGGATCCTTATCCTCCCCCTTTTCTATGTTTTCCTGAACTTCCTCTCGTCAGGCACGTCCTCGGTCTTTTGCGTATCGGTCGGTGTCACGAAAAGGCTCCTAGAGTTGGTTGGAATATAATGGCGCGTTATCAGCATAGCATACTAGTTCCGCTTGCCGTTCGGCCCGAGCGGGCTTCAGCCCTTTAAACCCTTGGCCATGCTGAGGTGGCCTGAAACGATCGGCACGAGGCTTGCAGCGAAGCTTTTAAGGGCCGGCACTCGAAATCGGTGGCTTATGCGCGAAGGGTGCCAAGCGTCTCCTCGTGCGCCTTGACCTGCGCCTGGGCATAGCCTGCGACACAGGGAAACTATTGATTGCGACCGCCCATGTCGCGACTCATTCGCGGGGAACCAACGCGTGTCCCGCAGGATTTTACGCCTACTTCACATACAAGGAGGACGAAGATGGCAGAGCCCCAGTTCACCGATGCGATCGCCTTGCTGAAGGCAGACCACCGAAAGGTGGAAGAGCTGTTCGAAAAATTCGAGCAAGCCACGTCCGCTAACCGCAAGCAGACCCTAGCCCAGGAAATCTGCGTCGAGCTCAAGGTTCACACGCTGATCGAGGAAGAGATTTTCTATCCTGCCTTCCGCGGTCTGATCGAGGATGACACGCTCGACGAAGCGTATGTCGAGCATGATGGCGCGAAGGTCCTGATCAACGATATCGAGGCAAGTTCGCCCGACGACGATTTCTATGACGCCAAGGTCAAAGTTCTCTCTGAAGAAATCAAACATCATGTCCATGAAGAGGAAATGCCTTCGGAAGGCATGTTTGCCCAATGTCGCAAGACCGATGTCGATTTAGTTGCATTGCGAGATCAAATGGCCAGGCGGAGGACGGAGCTCCTTACCCTGGCCAAGACGTCAGGATTGCCGGCGGCTAAACCAACCGCCGTCAATCTAGTCACGGCATAGCCGATCTGTCGTGCCCCGGCGGCGCTTATGCCGTCGGGGTTTTAACTTGAAATGAGTGAGCGCTCCGGTTGCTCGAGGGGCTGCGGCGGCGGAAGGATGCACGTGCGCTCCCGACCGCGGCTGCTTCGCATTGCAGCCATCGACGGCTTGTCAGCATACGGCAGCATCGATTGCGGATGCAATTCAGATAAAATCACGCATTTGACCTCGATTGCCCTGACTACCGCCGCTCTGAGCGCCCCTCACTCGAATGCTGACGGCTTGACTGACAACTGTCGGCGGGCACAGCCGACCAGAATATAGATTGGAAACGGCAAAAATGTCCCAAGCCCCGTCATCACTGGTCCCCGCCACCCTTCCCGCTATCGACACTCGAGCATCACCTCGTCAGTCGTGACCCGGCCGCTGCCGCCACTCCTCTGGCCTGCCGCCCAACAGCAGGAGCCAAGAATGTCCCTACCCACCGGCCTGTACAAGATCGCGTTCACCTATGGTACCGACTACGGCGTCATCGTGCTGCAGAACAACGGCAAGCTGCGCGGCGGCGACAGCGCCTATGTTGGCACCTACGAGGAGGACGGAGACCTGCTGACCATGCAGGTCAGCGTGACGCAGCACCGGCCGACGCCGGGCGTGGTCAGCGTGATTGGGTTCAACAACATGGTGGTCGAGTTGGCCGGCATGACCGACGACGGCACGCTCAGGCTACGCGGCACGTCCAAGCAGGTGCCGGGCGTGCGGTTTGAGGCTAGGTTGTCGCATATCGCGGACTGACGGGTTGCGCAGGCTGACAGTCACACGGCGGCCCCGTCGTCGGGGTCGCGTCCATGCCGTCGGTCTAGCATCCGCATCGCTGGGGTCACCGTCAGGCCGTGCAGCAGGATCGACAACAGCGCGACCAAGCCAACAATCGCCCATAGGCGCCCTCCCTCCTCTATCTTCAGATGATTCAGGCCGTAGGCAAGATAATAGAACGATCCCACCCCACGAATTCCAAAGAACGCGATCGTTTTCTTCTCCGATTGACTTGCCTTAAACCCCACAAGTGCAATCATGCCGCTGACCGGTCGAACGACCAGCAAGATCGCTACCGCCGCCGCCACGTCCACCCATTGCAACGGCCTAAGCAGGCCACTGACTAACGCGCCGCCAAACAGCAGCAGCAGCACCATCATCGCAAGCCGCTCAACCTGTTCGGTCAGGTCATGCATCTGTCGGTTGAACTCATGGTCCCGGTGGGAGCGACGCAGTGTCAAGGCGGTTACAAACACCGCCAAGAAGCCATAACAATGCAGGAGCTCGGTGACACCGTAGGACACGAACGTCGCGGAAATCGCGATTAATCCGTCGCCGGTCTTGGATAATCTTGTGTCGGCAGGGATATGGAATGTGAGCCATCCGAACAGCCGGCCGATCAGCCAGCCGCCAATTACGCCGGCAAAAATCTCCCACAGGACATTGTGGAGCAGCCATTGCTTGGCCCACGGCGCGCCGGTCGCGGCGGCAAGCCCTAGCGCTATGGCCAAATGCACAAACGGAAAGGCGAGCCCGTCGTTCAGTCCCGCTTCGGACGTAAGTCCAAAGCGCACCTCATCTTCTTCGCCCGATTTGGGCGGCCCTACCTGGACGTCGGAAGCAAGCACAGGATCGGTCGGGGCCAGACTTGCGGCCAACAGGAGTGCGGCTACCCATGAAAGGCCGAGCCACAACCCGCCGATGGCAGTGATAGCCAGGATGCCGAGTGGCATTGTGATAGCCAACAGTCGCCAAGTGATATTCCACTTTGCCCAGCTGAAGGGTCGGTCCAACTTCAAGCCGGCACCCATCAGCGCAATGATCACGACCAGCTCGGTGAAGCGCTCGGTCACTTGGGGATAGGTGAGAGGCAATGGTCGTAGCGTGACCGCCGGCATGGAGAATATGGCCACACCTATGCCGATGCAGACAATGGGCAAGGACAGGGGAAGGCGTTTGAGCGCCAAGGGTAGCCAAGCGACCAGGGCGATCAGCAGCCCCGCGCCGGTAAGCATAAGGATATAAGGATCAAGGGACGAGGTGACTTGCTGCATCGGCCCCTAACGATACAGAAGCGTAAACGGCTCCAGAGACCAGTTGTTCATGGATTCGATCGGGAGCAGCCAGTACCGGATCGCCGCCCAATACAGGCGCGAGCCTTGTTTGCTTACACAGCCGGAACAAAGTGATGCCCTTAGGGTATGTTGGGCATGAACCTATTTGATCCGGACCTGGCCTTACCCATTCTCGGCGCGGTTGTCGCTGGCGCTATAATCGGAGCCGAACGCGAGTATAGGGCAAGCCCCGCAGGATTTCGCACGCACATACTGGTTAGCCTGTCGTGCGCGCTCCTCATGCTTACGGCCGTTCATCAGGTGCGGTGGCTGAGCGACACGCCAATGGAGATCATCAGGATCGATCCCGTCCGCATGGCGCACGGCGTCCTGACCGGCATCGGTTTCCTGTGCGGCGGTGTGATCTTCCGTGAGGGTTTTGGGGTGCGTGGGCTTACCACCGCTGCGTCACTGTGGATGACGGCGTCACTCGGCATATTATTTGGCGTGGGCTTTTATGCCCTGGCGATCGCTGGCGCGGTAGCCACTGTGTGCGTGTTGGCGGCGGTGCGCGCATCCGAGACGATTCTGCCGCAGCGCCGATACGCCAACGTGAAGGTCCGCTTCCTACGCGCGGCGGCGATATCGCAGCAAGACTTTACGGATCGTTTGTCGAGCGCCGGGCTGCGGGCTGCCACTGTTCAGCAACGCATGGAGAGCGACAGCGTGGAGTATGGCACGACGATCAGCGGCGTTAATGAGGAACGGATGGACCGGTTCACGTCGCAGCTGCGGTCAGACAGCGCGGTTATTGGGTTCGACTACATGCCGCACGACATATGAGATCAACACATGATCAGCGCGCTTGAAGTTCGTGTGATTTGCTAAAGGGCTATCGCCCCGTGCTGAGTAATCTGTCGCCACATAGTTGATTCATTCTGGACAACCAATATTTATTTACACCGGTATGTCATAAGCTTCCCAGTAGGGAGAATACATATGCCGGCCGCTCGATTCTTCTGCCTCGCCATAGCCATCACGGGGTCGGCTAGCCCCGCACTGTCGCACGGCGGCGGGCTAAACGCCCAAGGCTGCCACAATGATCGTGAGAACGGCGGATACCACTGCCATCGCTCGCCGTCAGGAGACACAGCGCCGGTCCGGCCGCAGCCGATGCTTGGCAGCAGCGGCGGCGCGGCTTTCCCCAACTGCACCGCCGCAAGGGCAGCCGGGGCAGCGCCGGTCCGGGTCGGCGAGCCGGGTTACGGACGGCATCTGGACCGGGACGGCGATGGGGTGGGCTGCGAGTAAATTACGCGCATCCCTCACTGATATGACGTTCCGGTGCCTTATCCAGGCAATATCAGTTTGCGTTTATGACCTTGGCCCGCTCCGCTGCCGTCAGTGCTTCCGCGTTCACGTCCGAGTCGTCGATTGCCTCCTCCTTGGCATCGCCGCCTCCCGCGTAGCGTCGGCGTTGGCCTGATGCCCGGCAGGTTACAGAGGGCATGGACGTCACCTTGAAGGCGGCTGCGTTCAACTGCTGGACGTTGGAGAGCTGCGGTGAGGCAAGCTCTCTTGTCGCTCTCTCGCCTCCATACGCGGCCGTTGCATGTACCAGTCTAATTGTCTGGCCATGGTCCAAGACGCAGCGTCTCAGCCGCAATAAAGCACGTCCACGCTATGGCCTGAAGCTAACGCGTCTTTAGGTAAAGCGGTTGGCGGCGGGCGGATCGCTTGCCGGATAGCTCTCGTCGCTTGCTTGATCAGTTTGGTCCCATTCTGGCGGATCGCTACGCATACCCTCGGGGCCTGCACTACGAACCTGTGTGAAGTTAGCCGGTTCATGCTCACCGGATGAAAAAGCAGCCGGCTCAGCCACCCCCTGCTTGCCAGTGAAGTACCGATAGAGGCCATAGCCAACGCCACCGATCAGCGCCAATTTCAGCAGTCCCATTGCAACACTCCCGAGGTTTCACATCGTCAACACGGGAGCTACACCGAAGTTTCCTCGCTTTCGAATTCATAGGGTGAAGCACGCGCAGTTCTACGCTATCGCTGCAGCCTCGCCGCTCGCGAGAAGCCATGCCAGGTTTGGTCCTACATAGCGAACTACCGTTGCTGCTGCCAAGCCGTCGGCATCCCGCTACAATGGATATCCAGCGTGCCATCCCCCGAAATCATCGTCTCGACGAGGTACCGTTCGAAATGGAGCGATGCCTACCTCTTGCAAACCACATCGCGCAGCGCGTAGGCGCGAACCTTGCTCTTAGCGGCGATATCGACCAGATTTGACGTCTGGAAACGAGCCTTTCCCGCATAACTTGCGCTGGTAGAGCCTGCGAGTTTGCAGAACGCGGTCGCTGCCGTGATATCATTGGTGCCAGCGGATACCTCCGTTCCTCCCAGCGATGGGCGCGCGTAAAAGGTTACATCTTGGCCATCCGTGCCGCTGCCGACGTCGAGCGCTTCGATATCCACCGCAGCGGCGGTTTGGCCAGCGGCTGACGGTGTGGCGGCAGTCGCCGAGGTGGGGGTCTCCGTCGTCGTGGCGACAGTGGTGGGAGTCGGACGAATAGAGGCGATCTGGGACTTTTTCACATACGGCATGCTGGCAGTCATGGTGCGGCAAGTGCCGGCGAACTTAACGCCGGGGCAGACTTGCCACGAGCCGGTTATGCGGACTGACTGTGCTCGTTTCGCAAATGATTCCGTTGCAAGATCAGGCGTGTCGGTCGTGACTGTGACGGAACGGCCGAGATAGCCGGGAAGCTCGTACAGGGTCATAGTCGGTGCAGCGGTCTGAGCTGCCGCTGGGGAAATAGCTGTAATTGTCAGCGCCATCAGGATTATGCCGCGCATTGTTCTCTCCATGAGTATCCAGAATTATGGCCAATCAATTCCTCAGGAGAAGATAAGGTTGCAAGTGCCGGGAGCTTTTGCCGTGGTCGCGGGTGTGCGGATCGACACACGATATGACAAAACCAAGGAATCCTACCTCGGCGTCGTCAGCCTCGTCTCAGTCTTGCAGTGGATACCCTTGTCCATGAAACCTAGCTTCGCGTTGTCATTAGACGTTACCCTGTATTGCGAACCTTTAAAACTTGCAGATTACCAGGGTTCACTCCGCAAAGATAACCCTCGTATCTGTACCGATCATCTGCGCCAGACGGGCGGCATCCCAATTGCTAAGCCGGACGCAGCCATGGCTCTGCGACCGACCGATGAGGGCTGGTTCGGGCGTGCCGTGAATGCCGTAGTGCGGCTTGTCGAGATCGATCCAGACGACACCGACCGGATTATTGGGGCCCGGCTGGACCACGGCCTTTTTCTCGGTCGCGGCAGCATCCCAGAACAGATCCGGGCTATAATGATAGGTCGGCAGGAATGCGGTGCCTTTGATCTTCCAGTTGCCGATCGGCAGCGGATCATGCTCGCTTCCCGTCGTTGCCGGAAATTGCGCGACAAGGTGGTCTTTGGCATCGTAGACCTTGAGAAGGCTTGCGGATTTGACCACGACGATCTTAGCCCCGTTGGGTTGCTGCGCACCGACGTTGAGCGTCGCGAGCGTATCGCGCCACTGCGGCGAAAGGTTGCTGGCATAGGCACGATCGGTGGGGATGAGGCCCGGCAGCCGCAACTCCATGCCGGCCTTTGGAAAGCGAAGTCCTGGATTGAGAGCCAACAGGACTTGCGGGGTCGTGTGGAAACGCTCGGCAAGCCTCTCAAGCAAATTGCGATAGCCCAGGGAGGGGAGAGCGGCCTGATCCGCGATCTTCGAGGGTATAGCTGGGGCGTAGTCAGCGGCCAGCGCTTCATCCTTCAGCACCATCATGATGAGCGCCGGTGCATTGTCCTTTTTGAGCTCGGACTGTGTAGCAACGTCTAATTCGCCAGTCACGCGTAGCCCGCGCGAGATTTGAAAGCCTTTTGCCGCCGCTGTTAAAAACCGGCCGTCGCGCCCATCGATCACGCCCGGTCCGAAGCCCGCCCGATCCAGCTGCACCTGCATGCGAAGAATCGCAACATTTATCTTTGTAGCGGGAGAACGGGGCGCTGACGCGGGTACAAGGCGAGGCGCTTGCCCGACAAGCGGCGTGGCGATGAGACCAGCGGTGGCTAAAGCAAGACGATGCCATGGAACCAATCTTCTCATGCCGTCAAATCCCCCTACATGTCAGCTAGATAGGATAACGCGCGGGTGCAGCTTTTATCTCCCTGACGACAGAATTCGGGACGTACGACTTACATGATGATGGATCGACGAGGGGTGCTGCTGGGCGCCGCTGCCTGTGGCGTGGCGCAACTGTTTCCTGCTACCGCATGGGCCGTTCTGCCGGAGCGGCGGCTGATGTTTCGCAACGCCCACAATGGGGAGCGGGCGGACGTCTGCTATTATTCTGGCGGGCGGCTGCGCGTGTCGGGGATCGCGGAGCTCAATTATTTCCTGCGCGACTGGCGCACCGGCGACGTCACTCGAATGGACACCGGTCTGTTCGATACATTGGTGCAACTCCATGCGGCGACTGGCGCCGACAAGCGGGCCGGTTTCACGCTTATTTCAGGCTACCGTTCACCCAGGACGAACGGCCGGTTGCACGAACATAGCGATGGCGTCGCCTCAAAAAGTCAGCATATGCGCGGCAAGGCAGTGGACATCAGCCTTAAATCCGTCCGTTTGTCCAACCTGCAGAAGGCGGCGCTTTCCCTGCGCGCTGGCGGCGTCGGCTATTATCCCGAAGATGGCTTCGTGCATGTCGATACCGGGCCGGTACGCCGCTGGTAGGCTGCTTGCATTATGGACCAACGTCAGAGCCGCTTCCCCGCAGGCGCGACCCACGCCCGGCCTCGAACCCGAGCGCTACGGACACCGCGTCGTTCCAGCCATAAGGGTCGGCTCTCACCACCGGATCGCCGGCATCGTCGAATAGGACGGTCTGGTAAAGCAAACGGACGGGTATCTCGCGAGGCAGGGATACGAAACTCTCCTTGCCCGTAGCGCGCGCCTTGTTCCATTCGTCAATGATGCCGGCGTCGCGCGCGAGCAAGTCGGCAAAGCCCAGGGCATCCTCGACGCGCACGCAGCCATGACTTCGCTGCCGCTGGACTTCTGCGAATAGCTGTTTTGCCGGCGTATCGTGCAAATAAATCTCATGCTCGTTCTTCATATCGAACTTGACGAGGCCGAGCGAGTTTTTGGGCCCGGGCTGCTGTACGATCCAGCCATCCTTGCGAACCATATTGTTGCGCCGCAGATAAGATGAGCCCTTGCGGGCGAAATCCTTTTCTTCGATCGACCGAGGGACTGTCCAGGTCGGGTTCGCGACCAGGCGGTAGATTGGAGACCCCAGTTGCGGGGTCTCCGTGTCGGGCTCGCCGACAACGACTTTTCTCACATTGGCCAGCTTCCCATCACGCCAGTAACTCAGGCGCGCGGCTGCAAGGTTTACGTCGACGCGCGTTGCGGGCGGATTGCGATCCAGCCAGCGGGTGCGCTCCATGGCCACGGCAATGGCGCGAGCGCGATCGGCATTGGACAGATTAAGGATTTCCAGCGCATCCTCGCCGATGGAACCATCAGGCTTGATGCCAAAGTCGCCTTGCATGCGCTTTACAGCACTGACCATCGGCGCGCTATACCGATCCCCGCCGGCTTGGGCCCGGTCCAGATAGTCCGAAGCCACCAGTTGTCGGGCGATCACCGGGATACGGATATCATTCTGTCCCGGTTCGATCGGTTTGTCAGTGGTCGGGATCACCGCCGCGGGCGCTCTGCCTTGCTTATCGAGCGCAAGATAGGCTTTGGAGAGCGCACGATACTCATCCGATTGCGGCGCGAGGCTTTCCAACCAGTCGACGACCTTGCCGTCCGCGAGCGCCTTGGCTAGGCCAGCGCGCAGATCCGTCTTCGGCCGGGGAACCGTGTAGATGTCGTACAGTTTCGTCGGATCGGCTGCGCCATGCGCAAGCGCGCTGGCATAGCGCAGGGCCAACTGCGTCAGCGCCGCCTGTCCATTCGCCTGCGTACTGAAGTTCAGGTGATCGAGGCCATGCGCGGCGCGCCGATCAATCGCTTCGCGCAATGCGCTGACATTCGTATCCGACCATTGCGCATCACCTGAGGGCGTCGCGCTGTTCTGAGTGGTGACGATGTCGCAAGCGGTGAGTGGAAGAGCCAGAGCCAGGATCGAACCGGTAATCAAGAATTTCCGCACCACTATCTCCCGCTCGTGTAAGCAGGTACAACGCTCCAGCAGCACATCTGCTCCGCTCATCGCAACTGATGAGATGGCCCGATCTTTCGACGCCGTGATTATTGCCCAGTATCAGCGGATTTCCCATTATGGTCTTGCCGGGTTCGGCACGGCTGCGTCCTACGCAAAGACGCTCGGCCTTAAGGATGATAACAAAAAGTTGCGCGAGGCTACCAAAGAAATCTACGGTAATGACCAGTATGGCACCAAGTTGGCGGAAACGAGCGTCAATATCGACGCCAAGGAATAATTAGCGTAGGCTTGGGCCGCCGTTTGGCTGCCCGGCCGCTCGAATCTAAGGTGACGTTGGGCGGCGACTTGCCGCCCCAAATGAAAATCACCTTGCCGTATGTTGGCTGACGTCCGCGACTTAGCCGCTCACGCGCGCATGCTGTCGGGCACGATTCCGCCATTCTCAGCGAGCTTGTCGATAACGGCTCGATGCAAGGCGATATTCTGCTCCGCGCTACCATCGGCGCCCGCGTCTACGCTAAGCTCATTGGCCAGTTCCTTGCGAGCGGCGAGACTGGAGTCCAGGTCGAGCAGCTTGAGCAGATCGACGATCGAGCTCTGATAGTTGCCACCTCCGCCCTTCATTTCCGCCATTGCGGCGAGCACTGCGCCAACGTCGACAGACGCTGCTGGCGGGGGCGGGGGTGCGGCGGCGTGAGTTGCCGCAGGCGCGGATGGTCGCTCCACAGGGGCGGGCTTGGGTGCTGGAATCGCCGCTGGCGCTTCTGCGGCCTTGGCGTCGTGGCGGAAAATCTTGTCCATTATCTTTCCGAAGATGCCCATGCTTGTGCCCTTTTCCGATTTTCGATCTGAAGAAACGTGCGCGTGGTATGGAAAACGGAGCAATCGGCACAAAGGTCCGTTGGAACGTCAATGCGCGAAGAATGTTCAAGCGTGATCGGTGACCGTACCGAAAGGGAGATAGACTATGAAGCCCAGCATCCTTGTCACACTGTCGGTATCGGCACTGGCCCTGGCTTCCTGCGGGAAGAAAGACGAACCCATGGTCAACAACAACGCAGTCGCGAATTCCGCCGGTCCTGTCACGACAGAGGCTCCGCCCGCGCTTAGCGCCGGGCAGATGTTCGCAAATGCCGCCGCTGCGAGCGATGCGTTTGAGATCGAAAGCTCCAAGCTCGCTGCGACCAACGCTGCGTCTGCTGCGACAAAAGCCTTTGCCCAGTCGATGATCAAGGGCCACACCGAATCCAGCGCGAAGCTAAAGAAGGCGGCAAGCGAGGCGACGCCTGTGCTCACGCCCGATCCGACACTTGCGGCGGCGCAGGTCGAGGCACTCGAAACGCTCAAGGGCAAGCAAGGCGCTGAGTTTGACGCCGCCTATGCCGACGCGCAAACCATGGCTCACGAGAAAACATTGGCGACCCTGCGCGCCTACTCAACTGGCGGGGACGTGCCTTCGCTCAAGGTCTTTGCCACTGCCATGGTACCTATCGTCACGGCGCATGTGAACATGGCCAAGGGCTTGAAGCACTGATTTGCTGATCGCAGCATGCGCGTCAAGGACGGCCTGCATGTCGGCGGCAGGTACGGGTGGGCGCGTGGTAGAAGAGGGCGCAGGGCGTGGTGGCGCCGCATTAGGCGACATGGACGATTGCGCGACGGCCGGTCCTGTCAGCGCAGTCCAGGCTAATAGTGCGATAGCGAAAGAGGATTTCACGGGCATCCCTGTTCTCGTTGTCACCCCAGCCAGATTACCGGTCCCCAGTCCGACAGTTCCGCAAAAAATATGCGGACTGACTTAGGTTAACGCAAATCGTTGGCGTCGCGACTTCGCGCATTTTGCGCTCGTTAGCCGATGACCGGAACTTGGTGGGCAATGGCCAATCGTGAGTCTGGCGTGATTCACGGCCTGGCATTCACGGTACCGATCACGACCCCAATGGCGGAATGTTTCCGTTCGCTAGGAAATTGCGGGTCGAGATTTGGCAAGGTCCCGTTTCCAAGCTCACATCATCGTAATGACACGGGGGGCTTCGGCCCACTACTTGTGGCTCTATTACCCGGTTTGGGCCGAAGCCAAATGTCGCCTTCTGACAGAACCTGCCTTGAGACACGTTGTCGCGAACGGCAGTAAAGTCCCACGTTCCGTCTACCGATGTCGACCCTTTGCAGCCCTTTAGCCGCTGCTTTACGATCCTAAGGTGCAGACGTTCCGCTATTCCAGCAGGTGTCGACCAGCAGTCGACGCAGCCATACAATCAGGCCAGTGCGACGAACAGGCGCCTGTCGGACGGCGATCCATCTTTGGCACCTGATCTACGGCAAACAGCCCCAGCACGAACACGAGACAGTTTCGGCAGCGCCAGGAGGCTCAGTGCATAGCCAATAATGGCACTGCCGCCATAACCCACGATCGGTGTCGGATAGTTGCCGAGGGCAGCAGCCATGATCGCAGCGAACCAGGCTGCGCCGAAAGCGGCGTAGGTCGCGCAGTTGTTGTTATCTTGGCTCCAGCCGACGATTGCGGGGATCAGGAGCATCGCCATACCTCCCAACACCGCCAGACCGGCCCCGACATGAACGTCGAACGACGAGTAGAGAATCTGGTCGACATAGGGGACTGCTGGCAGCGTATCGGCACGAGCCAGCGTTGCCGCGAAACCGGTGACGCCGGCGGCGAGTGCCACGGCGGCAAGCATGTCACGGCGTATGACCGCGAGCGCAGCAAGGCATAGTACGAGCATTCCTGCCATAGCCCGGTCGGGTTGAAGCGCCATTGCAGCTGCGGCTGCGATGATGCCGGCGGTTGCCAGCACGCTACGACTGCGCGAGAAGGCGATGAGCATTACCGGCAACAGGATCAGGCTCGGTTGGATGGCTAGTCCCCCGAAGCTCACCCAGCGCGCTGCGCCATCAACCTCGGAGCCAAGAAAAGCGGTGGCTAGCAGCGCGCCCGCCATCGCAGTGATCGCACCGTCCGTCCATCGCTGACCCGCCGCTACAGTGCGCTCGAGCAGCGCCAGCATCGTCAGGCCAATAGCCAGTGCGCCTACGTTGATCCCAATATAGCGCATCGGCGCGCCAGCGATTGCCATATAGACGACGCCGAGCACGACCGCACCGATCGCACAGATGATGCCGAGAGTACGAGGCCGACGTATCGCGGCGTCGAAGATGTTCATGGTGGTCGATCCTTCCGAGAATTGAGAACCGTCGCCGATGAGCGAGGCAAAGGTTTGGAGCAGATGCGATGCGACCGCACGCGGCATGAGCCCGCACAGGCTGTCGAGCGTGAACAGAAGTGCCTCGGTATCGTCTCGGATGGTGGCCGCTTCGTAACGCACCGCCCATCCCCACGACTGCAACGAGAAAGGCAACGTTGCTTGCAGGGCGCGGCAGGCTAGATCAATGAGGCCGCGGCGAAGACCAACACTCATATGGTCGCCTCCCGACGTCGCAAGGCCGACATTGCCGCCTGACCGGGATGATTTGCGCGGGCGAGCTGGACGCCGCTTGCTGTCAGCCGATAGGCGTGTCGTGGCGGACGTCCCCCTTCAGCCGGCTGCTGCCATTCCGCCTCGAGGTAGCCCTGCGCCTCCAGACGGATCAGAAGCGGGTAGAGTGTGCCGGATTTCACGTCGGCAAGCTGCGCCAGTTCATAGCCGTGTGACCATTGGTCACCGGCATCAAGCAGGGCGACAAGAACCTTCCGAGCATGGGATGAGAGCGCACGTGTTCGAGACATGCACAGTAAATCTACCTAGATAGATTTATGGTCAAGTGGCAATTTCAATGCGATCCAGGCCACGCCGACTGGCAGTTCCTGCATACGACGCCGGGTTTGGAGATGCGTTTGCGTGGTCGATCGAGCATACTATTCGGAAATCAAGCGCGTGGCACCATGTCTGCTATCGCCGCTTTGATCGGAAAGGAAGTTGATCCACTGGCTCCTTCTTATGGCAACGCGCTCGCCGGAAGCTGCGCGATGCTTCATCCACCTTTGAGCGTAGCAAATGATGGCTTAAAGCAATATCCGCTGTTCAGCAGGTCGGCAGGAAATGGAAAAACGTCCCAGATGCTGTCCGCCGATATCGACCCATTCCGGCCTTTCCGCGATCAAAACTCGCTCGCCAGCAGCAGACCGTCAGCTAATCGTCGCCTCGAAACCAATTATTACCACTAATTGGCAGCTTGGCCGAAATGAAACGATCAACCGAATTAAATAGTTAAGGTCCATTTGGATAGCTTTGCTGCACAGGTTGAGCCGTGCCTCTGGTTGCGTTATCTTCATCACCAAATGCCGTGGAGGCTGCAGATGGCGACTTTGGCTGAACCGCTACGTGGATATGGGCGGGATGATCGGTTCTTTTTGAAGATGGCGATCGCGATGGCTTTGACTATCGTGGCCGGCTTTTCCCTTCAGGCGGCAACAGGGCGCTCGACGTTCGGCGCGCCGCCACTTGTCCACCTCCACGCCTTCATCTTTTTTGGTTGGGTGGTGCTGTTCGTCTCCCAAAATTTCCTCGTCACACGGGGATCGATCGCCCTGCACCGTCGGCTCGGTTGGGTAGGCGCTGGTTGGGCCAGCGCCATGGTTGGTGTCGGGATATATACGACAGTCGCAATGACGCGAAACGCAACGACGCCGTTCTTCTTCCTCCCTGCATATTTTCTCGTGATGAACATTCTTTCGGTTCTGTGCTTTGGCAGCTTGGTCATTGTGGCGATATCGATGCGCAAGCGGACCGAATGGCACAGGCGTTTCATGTTTTGCGCCATGGCGATCCTGACCGGACCAGCCTTTGGCCGCCTTTTGCCGATGCCGCTGCTTGTCCCCTATGCAGAATGGGGCGTTTTCGCAGCAGTGATGATGTGGCCGCTGATTGCAATCGTCGCGGATCATCGCCGCCGAGGCTACGTCCATCCGGCATTGTGGTGGGGCACCGCTACCATCATCCTTATGCAGATCTCGATGACTTTGATGGCGCATAGCGTCATAGGCCTCAAGCTCTACGCTGTGAGCACTGCGGGCTATCGTGGCGCGGCAATCGCGCCGCTTGCCTTTCCGACGCCGCCATCAAGCCCACTGATTACGGGTCGCTAGACGGACATTGCCAGATTCACGCCTTAACTGGAAAATCGATCGAAATTTATGGGTGGCTAATCCGACAAGCTCAGTAATAATTCGACACGTCGCCACCCAACTGCGGATTTTTTAATCGCCAAAGGCGGGCTCACAGCGTTCTTCCCGTCCTCCCACCAGATTTCCGCTTTTTTTAGGTGGCAGTCCGCATTTCAGCCACTTTGAATATCACGCGACTGCTTTCGTCGTGGTTCGGATGGCTTATCATTCGGTTCCCGCTGCTCGTCCTTCCGACATTTCGTCAGGCGAGCGCCGCCAAAGGGCTCCGATGGTACGGCATGCACCCGACCACTGCGCATAGAGATGAAGGAGTTTAGTCATCTCCGAGCGGGAGACAGCTGGCGAATAGAGGAACGCCTGCCCAATGCGACACCCCAAAGCGAGTAGATGACGCGCCTGGCTCTCCGTCTCGATGCCTTCGGCCAAAAGGCGAATATCCAGCTTCTGGCCGATGGACGAAAGCCCTTCGACGATTGCCGCACTGGCACTACCATTCTTGAGGCCCGCAACGAACGAACGGTCAATCTTTATTATGTCGACCGGTACCGTCAGAAGATGGGTGAGCGAGGCAAAGCCCGTACCAAAGTCGTCGAGCGCAACCTTGAGACCATGATGTCGCATTTGTGCAATTTTGGCGCCGACATTGTCGTCGCGATCATCGAGATAAACCCCTTCTGTAACTTCAACGATCAGGTGTTTTAGAGGCACATTTGCCTTTGCAAACCCGGCGCTGAGATATTCATGGACCGGCATGTTCCTGCGCAGGTCGGCTGAAGATATATTCAGCCACACATGTTGAAAAGCGACACCTTCGTCGAGCCAATCGCGCACGTCATTTGAAACATTTTCCAACATGACGTCGAGCCTCGTAGCAATCGGCGCGATGCCAGGAGCACGGGTTTTGTCACGGAGCAGACCATCGACACCTTCGACCATATACCGCTCTTGCCAGCGCCACACGCAAGTCTTCGACTTGCCTGTCTGCGCCATGATCGAGGCGGTGCCCAGCGCGTCATCCGTGAGAAGGATGATCCGCGCCCGCCGTACGTGCTTCTGGGGCGACCCCCGTGCCGAAACAAGAGCCTCAAGCCGCGCCCGATCCGCTGCCGTGACGACGAAGGTGATACCGCTACGCATGCCGCTGTCATGGGTCGTGCAATTCTCCGCAAAAGTGGGCTCTCCCGCAATTTCGGTGCAGGTGTCATGCCATGATACGTGCCCGGAGTAGGTCAAGGCCAGCCCGGCCGTACATGGAACGCTTGATGAACTTGAGCTTGTTGATCTTGCCTTCGACCGGTCCAGTGCTCCACGGCAAGATCAATGCGGCGCGCACCGCATCGATATCGCGCCGGAGGCCGCGCGCGACGAAGCGATGGCGCTTCCAAGTGCCTGGGCAAGCCATGGCTCGAACTCTACGGCTTCGCGTCCGACCAGTATGGCGTGGAAGCGCCGCGCAAGGTCGGCAAATTCCGCGATTATGGGCGAGGCGGCGCGCACGGCATCGACGAACCGCGCATCGTCCTGACAGAGTGTATCGCTGGACGTGGTGAGGAGCCTGACTGCCTGTCGCGGGGATGGTGCTTTCCAGCGTGGATGTCTGACAGATGGCGCTGTAGGTGGCGACCGGCCATCGCGTAACCGAGCCTCGATCCAGCGACGAAAGCTACGCGCTTCGCCACGATAGCCTAGCCCGCACACCTCGCGGTAGAGCTGAGTGGCATTGCGACAGCCATCCTCCCAGCGCGAGACGAGATATGTTTCGAAGGCGTTCGCGGGGTGACGCGACGCGCGTTCCCAGGTTCCAGGTTGTTTGTCGAGAAGCCACTGGCGGATCGTCTTGCGATCTCGGCCGGTTTCGTGCGCTATTGCCGATATGGTCCAGCCTTTGTCGCGCAAGCTGACGACCGCATCGAACATTATGTTCCGCTGCGCCCGGCTTCGCCTTTGATGATCGAGCGCGGCACCGGACATACCGATGGTTGCTGGTCGTTCTAGCGGTCGATCCGGATAAACATCATTCGCGAGCGAGCGCCCGACCTCACGAACGAGCTTATATCGCTTCTCCACGACGGAGAGCAGTGCATCCGAACAATTGCGCAGCATGTGCCAGCGATCAGCAACCTGCCGAGCCAAAGGGGCGCCTTCGCGCGCGCCCTTGGCGTAGCTGCCGGCGCGATCGCGCGCGATAATTTCCGCGCCGGGGTGGGACTTCAGCCACGCGGCAAGTGTCTCGCTCTCCCTATCCGGTAGCAAGTCAACGACTTGGTGGGCCTCAAGATCCACCAGCACGGTGCCGTACCGCTGCCCCTTTCGCCATGCCCAATCATCAACGCCCAGGACACGCGGCGCACCCTGGTGGACCTGCCGATCAGCGCGAACGATCCGAAGCATCGTGTCAGCACTGACGCGCATGCTCAGCCGCTCAACGAGACGAGCACCCGCTTCGCCGCCAAGGGCTAGGCCGACGGAACGCTGGACATCACGCACGCGCAGCGTGCGACGAGCGTGGCGGGCGGCAACGTTCTCAGCGCGCTCGGCGAAGATACGCTGCTCACACCTCCGGTTGGCACACCGCAACCGACGAACGTGAACGCAGAGTACCACAGTGCACCCCTGCCATGGGAGATCGGCGATGCGTCGCTGGTATCTGCTGTGCATCCGTGACGACACGCGCCGGCAACTCGGACAGCGGGGCGCAGACAACCGCGCCCGGCAATTGATCACGATGCGCTCGGTTTCGATAATGACATCCTCCACGATCAGCTGGCGTGGAATAAGCGGCAGAATACGCTTGGGCACGGCAATACAGGCTCCCTCTATGGAGCCTCGATGAATCAACCAGATTCATGGTTCGTTCCCGACGCCTGCACCAAAATTGCGGGAGAGCCCACTTTTGCGGAATCTTCGGTGCCCGTTGACAGCCGCTTCGTCGCATAATGCCGCGGGCCGCGGAATCCGCTAAACGGACTTGTCCGTTCCGATCAATCCACTAGGTTCGATCGTGCAAGGGAGCGGTTGGAAACCATGGACTGACAGCCGATCTGAGTCTAGATTGAACCGGCTCCCCGTGTCCAGCACCAACCTCCGTCCAAGCGATAGGTTTTTGGAACTGGTCCTAAATTCTTGACCGTTTAACCCGTTCTTAAGTTCGGCTTTGCGACAAAATGCGTTCGCCAACCGAGGGAGCCAAGGATGACAGAGTATTTAGACGTGCAACATCGTGAAATGCTCGATTTGGCGCGAGCCATTCTGGGGGTGGTTGAGGACTTCCCAGCGCGCAGCTCTGACAAACTAAACCGCGCACGCCTGGCGTTGTCACGTACCGTGACTGCGCATTGCAAAGCAGAAGCGGCGCTGTTGGAACAGTGCAGCGAACAGATAAAGCCAGAAATCATGCGACGCTATCACGACGAGCTGCTGGCCTGGCGCCATGACCTGATCGCCTGCAATACAGATTGGCCGCCGGAACGCGTATGGGATGAACCAGCAGGTTTTAAAGCAGCTTTCCGTAAGATTGTTGACGCTCTCCAAGCGCGCATCTTATGGGAACGCAGCGCGATATACCCAATTATCCTTCATAAGGCTGCATGATGGTCAACGCTATCAACCGCTAGGTCGCAGCGACGGGCTGGCATGGGCGCGTGCGCGGGCTGGATGTGACTTTCACGGATTCGATGCCGAAAAGGGGACGGCGACAACGCGCATTAATAAGCCGCGTCGTCGTCGCCTGTATCTCTTTATCAAGCGCATTCACTTCATTCATCGCTGATAGGCGATACCAATTCGAGACCTTCCTGGGGTAGCAGCGGGGCGAATGGCTGCTGCGATCGCTATCAAATTATTCAAATCGTCGGAGCATAGGGGGGTTAGAAATGCCATTCCATATTTAGGACCACGGACCCAAGCGGTCCGAGCGGCGATGGAGAGCGTCTTGCATTCGATCCGTATGATCGTACCAACAGCGGGCGGGTTGGCACCATGGGCCAGCGCACCTGTGCAAGACAGGTCCAACAGATGTATCCGTTCAACAGCATGCTGATAACGAACCAGCGCAGGCTCGAAAAGTTTAATACGTTTCGCGATTCGAACGGATACTGGCTTTGTCACTGCTGGCCCTCCCCATCCGAAACGAAGCGCTACCGCAACCGATCCATATATTTCGTCCTTAGCGAACAGTTAAGAATCAATCCGGCCGGGAAATTTCTATTCTATTGCCATCAAGGCCGCGATTAAACGACCGGTGCAACACCAGCGTTTGCACCGCAGCCATCTCGAAATATCAGCCAATCACCGCAAGATGGCCCTCTCCGGAGTGATACGCTCAGCCGGCAAGCTGCTCGATAATCGGGCAGTCAGGCCGTTCATCCCCATGGCACTTCGCTGCAAGGTCCAGCAGCGTCGCGCGCATTTGCTCCAGTGCCTTGGCCTTGCGGCCCAGTTCCGCAGCGCGCGCGGCGGCGAGCGCCTTCACGTCTGCGCTTGATCGCGACTTGTCTAGCCATAGGCCTAGCAGTGCCCGGATCTCCTCGATAGGGAAGCCAAGGTCGCGGGCGTGGGCGACGAACCGCAGTCTCGCGACATCGGCGTCCGAATAGTCGCGATAGCCGCTGTCCCGGCGCGGGGGCGCGGGGATCAGCGCAATCTTCTCATAGTGGCGGATCATTCGCTGCGAGACGCCACTCGCATTTGAGGCTTGGCCGATGTTCACAGCCGCACCCTATTGAGCCTCAGCGCATTCGTCACCACAGCAAATGACGAGAGCGCCATCGCGGCGCCTGCCAGCATGGGCGAGAGCAGAATGCCAACCACCGGGTACAGCACCCCGGCCGCGACTGGCACACCGACCCCATTGAAGACGAACGAGAACCACAGGTTCTGGCGAATGTTCCGCATCGTTGCCTTTGCCAGCCGGCGCGCTCGGACCATAGCCGATAGATCGCCGTTCGTCAGCGTCATGCCCGCGCTCTCGATAGCAACGTCCGTGCCCGTGCCCATGGCTACACCCACGTCTGCCGCAGCGAGCGCCGGTGCGTCGTTGATGCCGTCACCGGCCATGGCCACCACGGCACCCTTCGCTTTTAGCTCCCCTATGATTCTCGCCTTGTCTTCCGGCTTCAGGTCAGCATGCACCTCGTCGATACCGCCAATCATCTTGGCCACCGCCTCCGCGGTGCCGCGGCCATCGCCCGTCAACATCACGATGCGCAGGCCTTCGGCATGAAGATCGCTAATCGCTCCGCGCGCAGACGCCTTCACGGGATCAGCAACCACGAGCATGCCGGCCAGATGCCCGTCCACCGCGATTAACATGACGCCAGCCCCTTCGAATCGCCGCACCTTGGCCGCCTCCTCGATAACCTCGGGTGCAGCGCCAACCGCCCGCATCATCGCAGCGTTGCCGATGGCGACCGACCGACCGGCGACCTTGGCCACCACACCAGCGCCAGTCGTCGAGTTGAACGCCTCCGCTGTCGGCACTTCAATCCGGCGTTCCTCCGCCGCGACCACGATCGCATGTGCGAGCGGATGTTCGGAGCGCTGCTCCACGGCTGCCGCGAGGGCCAGCAGTTCGTCTTCGTCGAAGCCGCCGACCGTCTCGATAGCGATCAGCTTCGGCTTTCCCTCGGTCAGCGTGCCGGTCTTGTCGATCACCAGCGTGTCGACCTTCTCAAGCGCCTGCAGCGCTTCGGCGTTCTTCACCAAAACTCCCGCGTGGGCACCACGGCCGGTGCCGACCATGATCGACATCGGGGTCGCAAGCCCCAAGGCGCACGGGCAGGCGATGATGAGCACCGCGATGGCGTTCAGGAGCGCGTGGCCGAAGCGCGGTTCGGGGCCGACCAGGTTCCAAATCACGAAGGTCGCGACTGCGATCGCCACCACCAGTGGCACGAACCAGCCGGATATCTGATCGGCGACCGCCTGAATGGGCGCGCGGCTGCGCTGCGCTTCGGCGACCATCTTCACGATCCGCGCAAGCACCGTTTCGGAACCGACCGCCTGAGCCTCCATGACCAGGCTGCCTGTGGAGTTGACGGTTCCGCCCGTAAGCTTTGATCCGGGTCTCTTGGCCACTGGCGCGGGCTCGCCTGTGAGCATGGACTCATCGACCGAAGAACGCCCATCGACTATCACGCCGTCCACGGGAACCGCTTCGCCCGGGCGCACCCGGATGCGGTCGCCCTGCATGACCTCAGAAAGTTGAAGCTCCTCCTCCGAGCCATCAGCGGCGATGCGGCGAGCCGTCTTCGGAGCCAGGTTCATGAGTGCACGGATCGCGCGGCCGGTCGCCGCACGAGCACGAAGCTCGAGGACCTGGCCAAGCAGCACCAGCGTGACTACCACGCCTGCGGCCTCGTAGTAGACTGGCACCCTCCCATGCATTCGGAACGCTGGTGGGAAAAGCCGCGGTGCGACCGTGGCGACGAGGCTGTAGAGGAACGCCACGCCGACTCCGATCGCGACCAGCGTGAACATGTTGAGGTTGCGCGTGCGGATCGAGGCCCACCCACGTTCGAAGAACGGCCAGCCGGCCCAAAGCACGATCGGCACGGTGAGCGCGAACTGCACCCAGTGGTTCCACTCGCCAGGCACGAACTGGAAGCCGAGCAATTCGGAAACCATCGAGACGAGCAGCAGCGGGGTCGTAAGAATGCCTGCCACCCACGTCCTGCGGGTGAAGTCCACGAGTTCAGGGTTCGGCGCGTCGTCGAGCGACGGCTCCTCGGGCTCGAGTGCCATACCGCAGATCGGGCAGGTTCCTGGGCCCTCTTGCCGGACCTCAGGGTGCATCGGACACGTCCAGATCGCGCCTGGCGTCGCTTCAGGTTCAGGCCGAGGCGCATCGTTCAGATAGGCCTCGGGATTGGCCACGAACTTTGTGCGGCAGCCTGCACTGCAGAAGTGATATTCCTGATCCTCGTGGTGAGCATGGTGCGGCGTGGCCGACGGGTCCACGCTCATGCCGCAAACAGGATCCTTCACCTGACCGACCGCTTGATCGTGGGCCTTCTTGCCGCCACCTCCGCAGCAGCCATGGCCTGCATGCGCCGTTGATTTCGGGTTGGTCATTGCCTTCTCCTGTTCGACGCATAGGGATGTAGTCCTTGACACCATGTCAGGGTCAAGGACTTAATTTGGTGGCGGCGTGCTCGCGTCGGTCTCCACTCGTCAGCTGCCGCCAGGCGGCTCAAGCGTGCCAAGCAACCCGACCAATCCGAGTATGACCACTCCTGCTGCCGCATCGGCCCAAAGGCTTCTTCGAAGCCTAGCGACAGCCACTTGATTAGCACCGCTGTCGATGCCGGTCTCGAGCGCCGGGATCAGGCGAAACCGGTTCGACGCCGCCATTGCGAGCATAGCGGTAAACAGGGCGTGCCTCATGAACAGCAGCGCGCTATACTGATCGGCCATCATCCCTGGGTCTGCGCCACCGACAATGGAGCCGTTATCGCGAAGGATATCGCCTATCGCATTTCCGATCCATTCTTCACGACCAACAAGATTTCAGAAATGCTGGAAAGATAGGCCTGCGAGCTAGTCGCCATGTGGACTGGGTCAGTCGTTTCGCGGAGGTCCTATGATTTCACGCGCGACCGTATGCTGGTTGCTGCCACCGCAATCTCGCGAGACAACGCTGACCCTCAAGCCGGAAGATGATCCACGCTGACAGGGTGGCGATACCACGATAAATTCAAGATGTTCTTGATCTTTGCTGAGGTTGTTTCCTTATGATGCCAAGGGGTTGAGGATATGTTGCACTATGGCACTGACTATGGGAGCAGTGGGTCATGATCATGACCGGCACGCACGACAGCAATCTAGTTATCCTGTCGATTCTTATCGCCATGTTCGCGTCATTTTCAGGGCTCAGCCTGGCCATGCGGATGCGCGCCTCGACCGGCTGGATGCGCCGCCTGTGGCTCGGCGCTGCGGCGGTTGCGCTGGGGGGCGGCATCTGGTCGATGCATTTCGTCGCCATGTTGGCGTACAGCATGCCGGGAATGGAGATGAGCTTCGATCTGGCTCTCACGTTGATTTCCTTCGCCATCGCACTTGCATTCACCGGCGCGGGCTTCGCGGTAATGGACTGGCGAACGATGGCAGCAGGGCGCGTGGCCGCCGCCGGATTGCTAATGGGATCGGGCGTTCTGGCGATGCACTATTTAGGCATGGCTGCGATGCACATAGCCGCAGACCTCAGCTACGATCATGGGTGGCTTGGTATATCTATATTCATTGCGATCGGCGCCGCCACGGCGGCGATGTGGCTGACCGCACGCGATCAGAAATTGTCCCACAGGCTTGTCGCCTCAGCAGTCATGGGGCTGGCGATCGCGGGCATGCACTATGCAGGCATGCGCGCCGCGATATTCACTTCCACGTCATCGGTGGACATGACGACGGGCGGAGCAAGCCTGGGACAGACTTATCTTGCGATCCTCATCAGCGCCATTACCGTGTTGATCCTTGTGATGGCCTTGAGTTCCGCAGCGGTGGAGAGGCTGTTTCAGGGATTCGTGCGCCGCGAGGCGCGCATTGCGCTGAGGTTACGGATCGCGGACGCTCTGCGCGGACGCGACACGCAAGAGGCGCTGCAGGAAGTTGCGGCGCTGATGGGCACGCACTTCAACGTGACCCGGACCGGCTATGGCCAGCTCGACCCGATCGAGGATATTTTCGAGTATGACGTATGTTGGACGGACGGCACCGTGCCGCCGCTACTCGGGCGCTATCCGGCAGAAGCGTTTGGGGCAAAAATCGTCGCCGCACTCAGCGCTGGGCAAACTGTCGTCATCGATGATCTTCTTGATGCCGAACTGAGCGATGAAGCAAAAACGCGAGAAACCGCTCAATCGGTCGATACGCGCGCAATACTGGTTGTGCCGTTTGTCCGCGACGGCCGCCTGAGCACGATCGTTTATCTCAATGATCGCGATCACCGCGCTTGGCAGCGACAGGACATTGCCTTCATGGAAGAGATTGCCGAGCGGACCCGACTGGTAATCGAACGCGCCACCGTCGAAGAAAAGCTGCGCGAATTGAATGCTACGCTTGAGCAGCGCGTCGAGATACGCACGCGTGAGCTCCGGGAAGCGCAAGAGGCTCTGCTCCATAGTCAGAAGCTGGAGGCTGTGGGCCAGTTGGTGTCGGGCATGGCACATGATTTCAACAACGTACTGGCAGCCATTATGGGTGCTTTCGACTTAATCCGGCGGCGTCCCGATGAACCCGAGCGGGTGCAGCGTTATGCAGAGGCGGGACTGGAGGCAGCTGAGCGTGGCGCTAAGCTAACCGCCCAGTTGCTCGCCTTCGCGCGGGCTCAGCGCATCCAGCTCACCCCACTCATCATCTGCGACATTATCAGGCCGTTACATAACCTACTGGCTCGCACGTTGGGCCCGATGATTAGACTCGATTTCGCACTCAATCCTCATCCAGTTCCGGTCCTCGCAGATGCTACACAGGTCGAGATGATGGTGCTCAATTTGGCGATCAACGCGCGCGACGCGATGCCAAATGGCGGCACCCTCACGGTCTCGACCACAGTACGTAATATCTCGGGACATCCGGAGGTCGATGATGGCGAATATGTCGAGATTGCGGTGGGCGACACTGGCGCAGGAATGGACGAGACCACACTTCGCCGGGCCATGGAACCGTTCTTCACCACCAAGGCGATCGGCAAGGGAACAGGGTTAGGGCTGGCCCAAATATATGGCAGCGCCCGCCAAGCAGGCGGAACGGTTCACATCGATAGCACTCTTGGGCAGGGCACGACGGTGCGCGTGCTCATGCCTTGCACCGATGAAGAGCCAAACGACCCAGTTCAAGCAGTCACACCGGTCGATATCGCGGGAACAGGCTCCATTAAAATATTGTTGGTCGACGACGACCAAGATGTGAGAAGCATGATCGCAAGCGCGCTCGAATGCCAGGGGCACTACGTGACGCAAGCCGAAAATGGCGATGCGGCATTGGTCGCATTGGAAGAAAATGTCCCAGACATCGCGATCATTGACTTTGCGATGCCTGGAATGAACGGCGCTGAATTGGCAAAGTGCATCGAGGCGCGCTGGCCAGGCTTACCTATCCTTTTCGCCAGCGGCTTTGCAGATACAGACGCTGTCGAACAAGCTGTTGGACGCCGAGCGAAAATTCTTCGTAAACCGTTTCGAGCAGACGAGCTTTTAGTGGCTATTCATCGGTTAGGTGCGTTCGCCTAGTGGATTGATTCCAACGTTTGGTGCCCACGCCTGAAGCGAAGATTGCTACAAAAACCGACAGGAATACCAAATTCAAATCGTGTGTGCCGATCATGATCATGATCCATAGGTCCCATAGCCCGCGCTATCGCATATCTCGATCTCTTGGATGACCTAACTGATTTGCTGCGCCGATTGGCTCAAATGACCGGTGGTGAATGCAGTACCTTGAGACAGGCATGGCCGCGACGTTTGGCCTTGCATTGCTAGCACCGGAGAAAAATTACATCGCTATCAGCCGGTACATCCCCACATTCTCTAGCAAAAAAAGCTTTCGCAACCGGAACAGATTCGGTCAAACCTCGTTCCACCTTTACCAAAGTGGAGGAGGATAGGATGGTCGATAACCGATTTGATGACCGCGTGATGGTGGAGAAGAAAGGGCCCGGCCGAACGCTTGTCATAGCTTTGGTAGCGGTTGTGGCGCTCGTCGGCGTCCTCTTCGCAACAGGCTTTTGGTCTGCCGACGTGAAGGAAGGCGACCTTCCTGAAGTCAGCGTCAATGGCGGCGAATTGCCAAAGGTCGACGTTGACTCAAAGGCTGTGGTCGTTGGAACGAAGAAGGAAGAGATCGACGTGCCAACGGTCGGCGTAAAGGACAATGGCGAAGAGTAAACTGTTGAGGACTAACTTCAATCTTGTGCAATCCTAGTTGCGATGGAACCAGTTGGTAGGAAGCAGGTTAGTAAAGCGGATGAGAATATTGGCCCCCAGCTATCATCCGTGACCAATGACCCTGTCAGCAATGACGGGGTCTTTTTTCTTCATATTGCATCTTATCGCGCATAGGACTTTATCACTCCAAATTCCTTCTTCGGTGGCGATTGAAAGCCGCGCGAGGATAAGAAACGGGACGTACATTGGATAATTCATTACCTGTTATTCAGAGTCTTCGGGTCAAGCCGTACCTTATCAGCATATAGGTCACTACTATCGTGAGAAAGGTAGTCGGGCACAAAGGCTTTGAATGAGGCTTTGGGCTTGGCGAGTAATATTTCCTCAAGATCGATGGGCTGCATGAATTTCAAGCCAGCGCGTCCATCTTTGATCCAGCGCACATCTGCATCGAGAGCGTTTAAAAGGCCAATCTCCAGCGAGACCACTTCGCCAATATGTAGTGGCAGGCTGGTTTCCACCATAGCACCCGTGCACGAAATATTACGGAGCCTGACCACTTCGCTGGCAGCGCGCGCAGTTATTTGCCCTGCTCTGATAAGACGGCGGCGCTCGGCACGATCATTGCGGTATCCGCTGGCCACCGGGCCATTGCCTTGAGCGCGCACCATCGCTGATGCAGAGTCCATTGGCCGTCCATATATATAACCTTGGATTAGCGTGCATCCAAGCTCGCGAACGAGGGCCAGTTGGTCCTCTGTTTCCACCCCTTCTGCCGTCGTAATCATGCCAAGATCAGTAGCAAGGTTGACTATCGCTCTAATAATAGGGATGTTATTGCTTCCCGGAAGCGTCGCGCCCTTGATGAAAGACTGGTCGATCTTGATTTTGTCAAATGGGATCGTCTTGAGATACCCAAGGCTGGAATACCCCGTGCCAAAATCATCCAGCGAAATTTTGACGCCTAGGCCTTTCAAGGTCGCGATGGCGGCGCGCGTTTTTGCGGTGTCGTTGAGTAATGCGCCTTCCGTAATTTCGAGTTCCAGCCTGTCCGCCGACAGGCCCGCATAAGCCAGCGCGCTGGTCACCAATGTTGGGAGGGCCTGACTTGAAAATTGAACGGGAGAGATGTTGACAGCAACGCTTACCGAATTGGGCCATTTCGCGGCTTCCAGGCAAGCGGTGCGCAATACCCATTCGCCTAACTCATTAATGAGGCCAGATTCTTCGGCGATCGGAATGAATATCGCAGGAGACATGACCCCACGCACGCCATGAGTCCAGCGGATCAACGCCTCAAACCCGGCTAAAGCACCAGATTGGGTCTCAATCACAGGTTGATAGGCTAGATGAAATTCCCCCCGCTCCAAGGCTCGTTGCATGTCCTCTTCGATCTGCTGCCGCAACCGGGCCTGCTCGTGCATTTCCGAAGCGAAAAATCGATAGGTGCCTTTGCCCGCCGCTTTTGCAGCGTAAAGAGCAAGGTCCGCATCTCTCACCAGGTCAATAGCCGACCGATGATCGTAATCTGAGGTGGCGATCCCAATCGAGGTGCCAATTGTGATCAATTGAGTTTTTATAATATAGGGCTGGGACAGGCTATGAATTATATCTGCCGCGATATTCGCAAGAATTTTCTCCTCGCAGATGTCGGCAAATACAAGCTGGAACTCATCGCCGCCAAGGCGGCCGACTTGCCCTCTCCCCGAGACAGTCTTTACCAGACGCTCTGAAACGGCCTTCAGCAATTGGTCACCCACAAGGTGACCGAACGTGTCGTTGACTAGTTTGAACCTGTCGAGATCCAATATCATCGTGGCACATCGTTGCTTGCGGTGTGCGCATGAAAGGATGCTATTTTCCAGCGCCTGGCGCATCGTGTCCCGGTTCGCAAGGCTAGTGAGCGAATCAAAGCGCGCCAGTTGCAGCAGTTTGATTTCAGAATTTTTCTGATCGGTAAGATCGACCGCGAAGCCGACAAAACCACAATACCGACCAGCTTCGTCATGATAGGGTCCGCCCGTGAGCGACCACCAAAGATCGTCGTGCCCCTTAGCCTTCAGTACCAAGCCGTCGAACGGTATGCGAGATGCGATATAGAAGCTGAGGCTTCGCTCGGACGCTTCTTCTGCGAGACTGGTATCGCTATCGACAAGATCAGACAAATTCTCGGGATAGACGCCGAAATTCGCCATGGCGCTGCCTATCTTCGCGCTGAGATAGGATAGAGAGCCATCTCTACGCGTCTCCCAGAACCAGCCCTTGCCGCTTTCTTCATATTTGGCGAGCAAGCGCGTCGCCTGGCTCTCCGCCAGCGAAGCATTTCCAGCATCGATGAAACGGCTCAAGCGCACGGGCACGCTCCCGATCCCTGACAAGGGCTGCGCCAACGGCCAACAAAAAGCGACAGCTTAGCCATCCGGCTGATACCGATCGTCGATTACCTTACCGCCCAGGGCATCCGCGCGCGGGATCGGATTAACTGGTTGGAGTGCGGAGAGGGTCCCGGGAGCAGCCGTTTCGGTGTAGGACGATGAACCGGACTCGCCGATAGCTGAGGAAGGAGACTGAGCCCCGTCAGTAACTGCAATTTCGACCGGCGACGTTGCCTGACCTGCGTCATTCGACTGATCGACCGCGGCGATCAGGAGCACGCCCACGCCCAAGGCTAAGTAAATGAACTTATCCATGGTTCCGGCTCTCCTTTAGCATGTCGCTGGGACGACGTTTTCGTTGTTGTAGATGCCGTTTGAGCCACCGCCATAATCTCTTTGGTCGCGCACGGTCATGGCAGCGACGGCAGTAATTTGGTTCTGCGGAATAAAGAGGCGAGCGATAAGAGGCTGATAGTCATAAGCTATCTCCACGAACATAAGCGCCCCATCATCCGGTGCGGTGGCAGTCTGCCCACCGACGGTTATCCCGGTCAGGTTGCTGTCGCCGGACCGCCCATAAGAAGATGGCCAATTTTTTGCACCACGGCATCGCTGCCATCTGATCCGGTAACGGTTGGTCGGATTTGGATTGGCCACAGGTTCGATACTGCTCAGTATGACCCGTCCCTTTCCATATAGATCAAGACGGCCGCCCTGGAAGTTTGCGCCGGTCAGAAGATCGTTGAGCTGTGCCTCGGTGATCTGCTTGTTTGCCAGCACAGTGCCGGTGCCGATCCGGGCAGCATTGTCCGCAATGTGTAGTGCAAGCTGGCTGATCCTCATCTTCGTTGTCACGAAATTCGTCAGTTCCGCTCCGGTAAACGCGATGGCCGTCATCAGCGGCAGCGCGAGGCCGAATTCCACGACGGCAACGGCCTTGGATTCGCGCGCGAGATGTCTGAATAATGCAGCAAGTTTCATGTGCAATGTCCCACGATCGGGCTGCCATAAGCGCCTTGCTCGCCAAACGGCTGGTTCTCCAGCACCGTCCGGGCCTCGACCGTCACATTTTCAGGAAGTCCTACCAGTTTCGCGATAGGCAACAGGCGCGGGTAGGTCATATTGACCGTGTAGACCACATCGTCTTTGGCCCCACCTTGCCCATCATCGCCTCCGTCCCGATCCCACACCGTATTGCGGTTATTGTCCTGGAAGGGTTCATCATTGTCGCAGAGCCCATTGGCGTTGATGTCCTGAAAAGCCTCCGCCGTTGCCTGGGCTGCCTTGGTAAAATCCCTGAAATAGCGACGCGAGAAGGTGACAGTCGAATTGGCTGCGAGAAGCTGGACGCGTTCACGTACAGCCGCGTCCAGAAGCTGCTGCTGAACGTCCACCTTTCCGCTTTCCAGCGTGGCGTCCCGCGCACTTTTCTGCACGGTGCCCTGAAGTACGGATTGCACGTATAAGCTATGGCCAAGGTCCATAAAGCCGAGCAGCGTCGTCACGAGCACAGTGGAAATCAGGCCGAATTCGACAATCGTCGCGCCCGCTTGGTCTTTGATCAATCTGCAACCAGAGCGTCGAAGATCGGTCATTTGGTCAGCCTCAATTGCGATATTTCGTCCGCAATCTGCTGGAAGTTGGAAATCAGCGTGGCGCTGTTCGCAGCGACATAGAAACGGTTTGGCGATGCGCAGGACTGAAGCAGCGCCTGCGCCCCAGAACTGACACCTGATCCGAAGGAGATGACCCACAGTGTAATATTCTTCGATTTGACAGCCGAGCACAGCGCCTTGGTGCGTTCGTTGACGACAGATGTGAGGACATTGGAGCTCGGACCCGCATTGCTGCGCGTCTGACGTCTGTCCCACCAACCAACCCCATGGGCGGTATAGCCCTGGTTGCTCGTTACCGTGTCGCCGTCGGTCATGAAGACCAGATGGCGCTCGATCTCGCCGCCAGTGGATGTGAAAGCATTTTCCGATCCGAACAGGCCGGTCGGCGACATAAGCCGCGCGCCCCAAAGCAGGCCGATGTCATGGTAGGTATTGCCGTTCGGATATAGCGTATTTACATAGGATTCGAACGCGTTCGCGGAGGAATAAGCCTTAAGCTTTGATGCCGCGGTGGGGCAAGCGTAGGTGTAGTTTCGACTAAGGTCCGAACTGGTCTTGACCTTTGCAGTGGTCCAGTTGCCGACACTATCATACCGGCCCCACACGAGGTCCGGCAGAAGTGGACGCCATTTACTGGCATCCGACCCATTAGGGACCATATCGATGTTCATATCGAGAGCGCTGGCGGGGATCGGGCTAAACTCGCCCGTTGGATCGTCATCGCTGTTCTGATATGTCTGTCGTTCCTCGATGCAGCCGTCCCAGCCGATCGTGGCAGTCTGGCCGAATGCACCAACAGGCGCGGTAATGCCAGTGCTCCAACTGCTTCCTCCAGCCTTTAGACCCGACACGTTGAAGGTTAGCTGATCATACTCATATTCTTTGAATCCGGTTGTATCCGTGCGTTGATAATTCCGCTTCAGATAACCACTTATGTAGCGCCGCTGTATCTGGCACTTCCCGCTGACCATCACGCCTTGATAGTTAAAATAGCGTCCATCCTGATTGGTGGACCATCTAATACCAACCTTCCATGATGCTGACTCATGTAGGGGATTCCCAAAGCGGCAAATTTCTGAATCTATGGGCGCCGATTGGAGGGCATGGCCATGGGTGCAGCGATTGGACTGCGGGACGACTTTG
>NZ_JABBFV010000003.1 GCF_012927105.1 Sphingobium psychrophilum
TCGATCAATTCTTTCCGCGTTGCCATGCTCATCTTCCTCATCGTTCCCTCCCGACCGTTGCCGGGAGCATTCTAGATGAGGCAACGGCCTGTCACTCAGGAGCAAAAAGGGTGAGGCAATGCGGCGTGGGCGACAGGGTCGCAACGCCGCGCATATGTGCGATCAACGCCGACAGCCACAGCGCATCCCCGGCCGCGTGATGGCGCGTCGCCCCCTGCCCGTCGGCAAAGGCCATGGCGGCGGCGACCCGCCGCGCATCCGCACCCTGCTCATCGAACAGGGTCACGACATGCTGGATTTTGAAGGGCGTCGGTGCCCCGGCCGCGGCGGCCAGCGTATCGAGCCAATATTGATCGATCAGGCTGTCGGCGACCACCCGGCACCCCTGCGTCGCGGCGGCCAGTTCAGCGAGCACGACCGCCGCGGGCTGCCCCTCGCGCACGATCCGGTCGCGGGTCAGGCCATGCAGCGCCTCAGCCTCCGCGGTCCAGTCCCAGCCGGACCAGTCGTCATGCGGCCGGATCAGCCAGCTGCGCGACCTGTCGCCATCGGCTATGCCCACTTCGATCGGGAAGGACCGGCCATGGCGCGGCAGACAGGACGCCTCGAAATCGATCGTCATGATGTGCAAGGCACAACTCCAAAATTTCGCGCGGCCTGCCCCCTCCAAGCCGGTGCCGCGCGTTCTTCCATGCGCCCCTTTCGGCCCCAACTATGTCATGCCAAAGTCAATCGCCACCCCCTTTGGCAAAAATCATATGCGGTGAAGCACGCGCGCGTCGAAACGCGGGACGTGCGCATTATCTTCTGCTAGGCGGCGGAAACCAAAGGGAAACACGCGCATGACCGTTGTCGCCGCCTATCTCTATCGCAACGGCCAGCGGGTGCGCCCTGTGGCGATCGACGAGCGGGTCGATTGCGCGCCCGACAAGTCGGAATTTATCTGGATCGGCGTTGCCGAGCCGACCGAGGCGGAGATGGGGACGCTGGCCCGCACCCACGGCTTGCATCCGCTGGCGGTGGAGGATGCGATCAAGGCGAATCAGCTGCCCAAGGTCGATATCTATGGCGACCAGCTGTTCGTCGTCGCGCGCACCGCCCATGTCGAGGGTGACGCCATCTGCTACGGCGAAACCGCCCTTTTCGTCGGCCCCAGCCATCTCATCAGCGTCCGCCACGGGTCGGCGCGCGCCCATCTGGCGCTGCGCGAAGAGTTGGAGGCGGTGCCGTCCCGCCTGGCCCAGGGGGTGGATTATGTGCTGCACGCCATCCTCGACTTCATCGTCGACGGCTATCTGCCGATCATCGAGGGGATCGAGGAGGAAGTGCTGGAAATGGAGCAGCAGATGATCGACCATTTCCTGCGCCGCGAGGATATCACCCGCATTTTCAGCCTGCGCCGCCAGCTCATCCGCTTCCAGCGCATCCTGCTGCCCATGCAGGAGGTCGCGACCAAATTCGTGAAGATGGACCTGCCCAGCATCGATCCCGAAGCCCGCCCCTATTTCAGCGACGTGCGCGACCATGTCCGCCGGGTGCAGACGATGGTCGACGATCTGCGCGAAATCCTGAACAGCGTGTTCGAATCGAGCAACCTATTGGAGCAGCAGCGCACCGGCGAGATTACCCGCCAGCTTGCCGCCTGGGCCGCAATCCTGGCCGTGCCGACCGCGATCGCGGGGATTTACGGCATGAATTTCGAATATATGCCCGAACTCAAGACGCGCTACGGCTATTTCGTGGTGCTGGGTGTGATCGGCGTGGTCTGTTCGCTGCTCTATGCGCGGTTCAAGAAGCTGAAGTGGCTGTAACCGCTGCCACCGATTCGCGGATCACCAGTTCATGCGCCAGATAGTCGTTCACGCGTGCGGTGGCGTCCCCGCCCCGCGCCAGAGCGACGGCCAGGGTGGCGGCCTGCGCTGAAATCTGCTTGCCCGGATGCTTGACGGTCGTCAGCGACGGCCAGATTTTTACCGCGATCGGCGTGTCGTCAAACCCCGCCACGGACAGGTCGCGCGGCACATCCAGCCCGCGCCGATGCGCCAGTGAGACGATTGCGGCGGCCATGTCGTCATTGCTGGCAAAGATGGCAGTCGGTCGGTCGGACAGGTCCAGCAGCATCGCGCCAGCCGCCAGCCCCGATTCGAAACTCATGTCGCCGCTGACGATCAGGTCGGGCCGGATGGGCAGCCCCGCATCGCGCAGCGCCGCCTGATAGCCCTCGCACCGGGTCCGGTGGATAAGGTGGCCGGTGCCGCCGCGGATGAATCCGATGTCCCGATGCCCCAAGCCGATCAGATAGGCGGTCATGTCCCGCGCCGCGCCAAAATCGTCGATCCGCACGCAATGATCGCCCGGCAGGTCGTCGCCTGGCGACATCGCCACGACCGGCACCGGGAAATCGGTGGTCAGGCCATGGCGGTTGGCGACTTCGCAATAGGGCGGGACGATCAAGATCGCATGCGCGCCATTTTCCACCAGCCCCTGCATCTGCTGCGCGATTTCTTTCGGGTCGCCGCTTTCCAGCGGGCGCAGCAATAATTGCGCGCCCAGCCGACTGGTCGCGTCCAGCGCCCCCACCAGGATAGAGCTGAGAAAGGCGTTTTCGATATTGCGATAGAGCAGCCCGATCCGCGTCGCGCTGGCGCTGGCGAGCGAGCGTGCCGCCATATTGGGGACGTAGTTGAGGGCGCGCACGGCCGTCATAACCGCCTCGCGCGTGCTGTCACGCACCCGCGGACTGTTGTTGAGGACATTCGACACGGTCATGGCCGATACGCCGGCCCGCTCCGCCACGGTCTGGATAGTGATGGCCTGGCTGGCGCGGCGACCCGAACGGGCCATGCGAAAACTCCTTGCGAACGGACGGACACGGTTGCGCCGCAGCCGCATGTTTAACGCTATATTCCGGGCGGTTGCAAATGCCTCTACGATGCCCTGTGACACAAAATCCGCATCAGCGCCAAAAAATGTAGCGCTAAAATTTCTATATTGACTTCGCCGCCGCCGAGGAAGATTTAACGCTACAACCGAGCGGCCAACCGCTGGTGAGATTAACTTTGTACGACCGCGCGCCGATACAGGTGCCGGACAGGGGAGGATATATGCGCTTTTCCAAGACCATGATGATGCGCCGCGCCGCGGTGTCTGCTTTCAGCCTGGGCGTCGCCCTGGTCCCTGCCGCCGCGATGGCGCAGGACGCCGCGCCGCAATCGCCGCCGATGGACGGCTCCGACATCGTGGTGACCGCGCAAAAGCGCGCCGAGCGTTTGCAGGACGTGCCGCTGGCCGTGACCGCCGTGGGCGCCGACACGCTGGCCAATCGCCAGATCAACGACAGCAACTCGCTGGTCCAGGCCGTGCCGTCGCTGACCTTCCAGCAGGGCGCCACCCCGACCAACAGCAGCTTCCGCATCCGCGGCATCGGCACCGCCCTGTTCGGCCAGGGTGTCGAATCCTCCGTTTCGACCGTGGTCGACGGCGTCGTCGCCGTCCGCCAGACCCAGGGCTTCACCGACCTGGCCGACATCGAGCGGGTCGAAGTGCTGCGCGGGCCGCAGGGTACATTGTTCGGCAAGAATGCGACCGCCGGCGTCATCAGCGTCACCACCGCCCGCCCGTCGCGCGATTTCGAAGGCCGCGCCGAAGCGACGATCGCCGAAAATGGCGAATATCGCGCCCGCGGCACCGTGTCCGGCCCGATCAGCGACACGCTGCGCGCCCGCGTCACCGGCTTTTACAACGATGTGCGCGGCGTCGCCCGCAACATCGCCACCGACAGCTGGGACAATGGCTCCAAAAGCTGGGGCGTGCGCGGCAAGCTGGAATGGGATGCGACCGAGAATCTGAACCTGCTGTTCGCGGCGGAATATCGCAAGACCGATGCGGATTGCTGCGCATCGACCTGGATCGCGATCACCAACCCCAATCTGCAAACGCTCGTCGGCCCGATCGACGCCACCCGGAACAACCGGACGCTGAATGACGAGACGGTCACCCGGTCCAACAGCGATCAGCAAACCTATTCCTTGCAGGCCGACTGGGATCTGGGCGCTGCGACCATCACGTCCATTTCCGCTTATCAGAAATATCATCTGGACGTGAACCAGCCGATCGAGCGCATCAACAGCGATGTGCCTTTGTTCGTCGGCGCGGGCGCCACTTACGCCTATTTCAGCCAGAACCATGGCATTGTGGACCTGTCCGCCTTCAGCCAGGAACTGCGCATCGCCAACAACGGCAATAGCGATCTGAATTATGTCGCCGGCGTCTTCTACATGCATTCGGACATCGAACGGCCGTTCGATCGCCGCCGCGCCCGCTGCACCGCCGGCACCTTCGGCGAAGCCTGCGCGCCCGCCAACATCGTGTGGCAGTCGGCCAGCAGCGACGTCCGCCTGAAGCAGGAGAGCATCGCCGCCTTCGGCCAATTCGACTATCGCATTACCGGCGGCCTGAAGCTGATCGGCGGTCTGCGCGTCCAGCATGAAAAGGGCACCAACAGCGGCACTCGCACCGCGCCTATCGTGGTGGGCGATGTGATCTTCCCCGGCAATGCATCGACCAGCGGTTCGATCAGCGCCAGCGACACCGCCGTCACTGGCAAGGCGGGCCTGCAATATGAATTCAGCCGCAATGCGCAACTTTATGGCAGCTATACCCGCGGCTATAAGGGGTTGGGCTATGACATGGAAATCTCCACCAACCTGGCCGATCAGACCGTGCTGGAGCCTGAACATGTCAACGCCTATGAAATCGGCTTCAAGGGTCGCACCGCCGATGGCGTATTGAGCTTCAGCACCGCGCTCTTCCTGGCCGATTATACCAATTTGCAGGTGCAGGCTAACCGGTCCGACCTTTCGTCGGGCGTGGTCCAGTTCGTGTCCACCAATGCCGGCAAGTCGCGCACCAAGGGCTTCGAGGTCGAGGCGACCGTGCGTCCCGACGATCATTTCAGCCTGACTGGCGCGGTCACCTATTCGGATGCGACGATCGACATCGACGGCCTGAACTGCCCACAGCAGATCGCCGCCACCGCGCCGATCATGTCGGGTACGCCGATCAATGTCTGCTACCGCACGGCGGCGGGCGTCACCCCGACGCAGAATCTGCGCGGCGCCACCCTGCCGGTCAGCCCGAAATGGAAGATCAGCATCGCCCCCCGCTATGAGGCGCAGATCCCGGGCACCGACTATGCCGGTTTCGCGCAGGTGGGCGTCAACTTCCAGAGCGCGATGAATTTCTCGGTCGAGCAGGACCCGCTGCTGGAACAACCCGCCTACACGCTGGTCGACGCCAGTATCGGCGTGAAGCAGATTGACGGCCGTTACAGCCTGACCCTGTTCGTCAAGAATCTGTTCGACGAAAATTATCTGACCAGCATCGGCCACACGTCCTTCCTGGGCGGCAATTACGATCTGGTCGGCACTTTCAACAAGGATGCGGATCGCTATTTCGGCGCTACGCTGGGCGTGAAGTTCTGATCCTTTCGGGCGCGGCGGTTCTGGTCGCCGCGTCTGCTACGACGACGCCTTCAGCGATCCGAAATGAGCAACGTCATTCCTAATCCGACTTCTCCGCTTTCACCCAGCGCCGGTCCTCCCGCCCTCTCCCGCGAGGACATGGCCTGGGTGGAAAACACCCGCGACGCGATGAGCGTCGAGGCGCAGATCGCGCAACTGTTCGTCCTGTCAGCGCGCCATGACAGCGCAGAAGAGAATGAAGGGCTGCTGGCCCATGCGCCTGGCGGCATCCATCGTTTCCCGACTCATGATCTGGACGCGGCTTGGGCTGCGACCCGTCATGCGATCGAACGGTCAGACGTCCCGCTGATCCTGTCCGGCGATATCGAGGGCGGCACCGTCAGCTATCCCTTCACCACCGCCATCCCCAACCAGATGGGCATCGCGGCGTGCGACGACCTGGACCTGAGCGCCGATCTGGCGGCCATCGTCGGGCGCGAAAGCCGGGCGCTGGGCTATAACTGGTCCTTCACCCCCGTCGTCGATATCAATCGCGCCTTTCGCAATGCGGTGGTCGGCACCCGCTCCTATGGGTCCGACCCCGACCGCATCCTGGCCCAGGCGCGCGCCTATGTCCGCGCGTTGCAGGCGCAGGGCGTGGCCGCTTGCGCCAAGCATTGGCCGGGCGACGGGATGGACGATCGCGACCAGCATCTCGTCACCAGCGTCAACGACATGGACATGGCCGAGTGGCGGGCGACCTTTGGCCGCATCTTCGGCACATTGGTCGATGATGGCGTGATGACGATCATGTCGGCGCATATTGCGCTTCCCGCCTATATCCGCGAAAAACTGCCGCAGTCCGGTGCGCAGGCATTCGCGCCCGCCTCCGTCTCCCGCCTGCTCAACGAAGAGTTGCTACGCGGCGAGCTGGGCTTTCAGGGGCTGATCGTGTCCGACGCCACCGTCATGGGCGGCCTCACCAGTTGGATGGACCGCGCCGAGGCGGTGCCAGCGGTGATCGAAAATGGCTGCGACGTCTTCCTGTTCAGCCGCGACCCGGCCGAAGATATGGCGTTGATGCTTAAAGGCCTGCGCGAAGGCCGGCTGTCCGAGCGCCGCCTGAACGAAGCCGTCACCCGTTTCCTGTCGCTGAAGGCGAAGCTGGGGTTGCACCGCATGACACTGGACGAGCGCATCGCCCCGCTGGACCGGGTGCGCGACGGGTTGCGCCAGCCCGACCATCTTGAAACCGCAACACGCGCCGCCGCGGGCAGCCTGACCCTGGTCAAGGATCGCGCCGCCCTGCTGCCGATCGATCCGCAACAGCATCGCCGCGTCGTCGTCATCTCGGACGAGGGCACGAGTTTCTTTTCCGGCGCGCCCGACCGCGACTTCACGCCATTGCGCAGCGCACTGGAGGGCCGGGGTTTCCACGTCCGCAGCTTCGATGCCGACGCCATGCCGACGCCGGACGACACCGACCTCATCCTCTATCTGATCGGGCAGGAAGCGACGCCTTCGCTCAGCCATATCTTCCTCGATTTCACCAAGCTGCATGCCGGGCCGCGCAACGCGATGATCCAGTTCAACAGGGAAATCCCGACCCTGCTCGTCTCCTTCGGCCAGCCCTATTATCTGTATGACGCGCCGAATTTCGCGACCTATATCAACGCCTATGCCTCCCTGCCCGCCGTGCAGGCGGCACTGGTGGAGCGGCTGGTCGGCGATGCGCCCTTTACCGGGGTCAGCCCGGTCGACGCCTTTTGCGGGAAGGAGCAATTGACATGGTAAGCCCGCGCAGGATCGCAGCGGCGTCGCTTTTCGTGCTGGCGCTGGGGGGCGCGGCGGCACCGCACAAGGACTGGCGCGACCTCAATCATAATGGCCGGCTCGACCGCTATGAAGATGTGCGTGCGCCGATCGACACGCGGGTCGAGGATCTGCTGGGTCAGATGACGCTGGCGGAAAAGGCCGGGATGCTGCTGCATGGCACCCTACCCACGCCCGGTTCCTCGATCGGCTTCGCCGGTAAAGTTTATGATGCGGATGCGACGGCAAAGCTGCTGAACGAGCGCCATATCAGCAGCTTCATCACCCGCCTCGTCGTGTCCCCTTCAGAACTGGCCGCGCAGAATAACGCCGTGCAGAAGCTGGCGGAGGCGAGCCGTCTGGGTATTCCCGCCACGATCAGCACCGATCCGCGCCATCATTTTCAGGCGACCTTGGGTGCCAGCACCACCGGCGGCGGCTTCTCGCTCTGGCCCGATACGCTGGGCTTTGCCGCCTTGGGCGATGCCGACACGGTCCGCCGCTTTGGCGACATCGCACGGCAGGAATATCGCGCGGTCGGCATCCATATGGCGCTCTCACCGCAGGCCGACCTTGCCACCGAACCACGCTGGCCGCGCTTCGCCGCCACCTTCGGGTCCGATCCGGCCGAGGTGTCGCGTTTGGCCGGCGCTTATGTCGAGGGGTTCCAGCATGGCCGCACCGGCGTCCGCCCTGATGGCGTCGCCACGGTGGTCAAACATTGGGTTGGATACGGGGCGGAACCGGAAGGCTTTGACGGCCATAATTATTACGGCCGCAACGCCAAGCTGAGCGACGCCGCCTTCGCCCAACATGTCCGCGCCTTCGACGACAGCCTGGCCGTCCGCAGCGCCGGGGTCATGCCGACCTATGTCATCGTCCACGGTCCGAAGATTGCAGGCAAGCCGATCGAACCGGTGGCCGCTGGTTTCAACAAACAGTTGCTTACCGGCCTGCTGCGCGGCGAGAAAGCCTATAGCGGTCTGATCGTCTCCGACTGGTCGATCACCCGCGATTGCCCGCAGGCCTGCGTCGCGCCCGACGCCGCCAACCCACAGACGCCCGCGTCGATCGGCACGCCCTGGGGCATGGAAACGGCCGACAAGACGGCTCGCTTCGCGAAGGGTATTGAGGCCGGGATCGACCAGTTTGGTGGCGCGGACGATCCTGCGCCGATACTGGACGCCGTCGCCAGGGGGTTGGTCAGCGAGACGCGGATAGACGAATCCGTCCGCCGCGTGCTGCGCCTGAAATTCGAACAGGGCCTGTTCGACAATCCCTATGTCAATGAAGCCGCCGCGGCGCGGATCGTCGGCAATCCGCAGGCGCAGCAGCAAGCCGACGCCGTTCAGCGCGCCAGCCAGGTGTTGTTGCGCAACGATCGCGCCACGCTGCCGGTCGCTCCGGGCAAGCGTATCTGGCTGCACAATGTCGATGCCGCCGCCGCGCGGGCGGCGGGTTTCGTGGTAGTGGACGATCCGGCGCAGGCCGACATCGCGCTGGTCCGCACCGCCACCCCGTTCGAAACGCTGCATCCGCATCATTTCTTTGGCGCGCGCCAGCATGAAGGGCGGCTGGATTTCCGCGCCGACGACAAGAATGTGCAGGCGATTGCCCGCGCCTCCGCCCATGTCCCCACGATCGTCGCGGTAGAGATGGACCGCCCTGCGATCCTGACCGCGATCGAGCCGATGGTCCGCGCCCTTATCGTCACCTTCGGCGCCAGCGACGCGGCGGTGCTGGATGTCGTGACCGGCCGCGCCGTGGCGAAGGGCCGCCTGCCCTTCTCGCTCCCCCGATCCATGGCCGATGTCGAGGCGCAAAGCCCCGACCTGCCCGATGACGGCCCGCCGCCCGCCTATCCGCGCGGCGCGGGCCTATTGCTCAAGGCGGCTGCCAGCCGTGAATGACGGCATGATCCACTTGCCCGGCGGCGCTTTCCTGATGGGGTCGGATCGATTCTATCCCGAAGAAGCGCCAGCGCGCCGCGTGCAGGTGGACGGCTTCCGGATCGACGAAACACCGGTCACCAACCGCGACTTCGCCCGCTTCGTGGAGGCAACCGGCCATGTCACGCTGGCCGAGATCGCGCCCGACCCCAAAGACTATCCGGGCATGGACCCGGCGATGGCGCAGGCGGGATCGCTCCTCTTCCAGCGCACTGGTGGGCCGGTGTCGCTCGACGACTATAGCCAGTGGTGGCAGTTCAGCGTCGGCACGGACTGGCGCCATCCCCATGGCCCGGACAGCCGGATCGATGGGCTGGAGGATCATCCGGTCGTCCATGTCGCCTATCAAGATGCGGAGGCCTATGCCCGATGGGCGGGCAAGGCGCTGCCGACCGAGGCGGAATGGGAATATGCCGCGCGCGGCGGCCTGGACGATGCGGACTATGCCTGGGGCGATGAACTGGCGCCCGGTGGGGCGATGTTGGCCAATTACTGGCAGGGCGCCTTCCCCTATGGCAACACGCTGGCGGACGGATATGAGCGCACGTCGCCGGTGCGCACCTATCCCGCCAACGGCCATGGCCTGTTCGACATGATCGGCAATGTCTGGGAATGGACGACCGACTGGTTCGCCCAGCCCCGGATCGAACGCAAGGCCAAAGGCAGCTGCTGCGTCCCCGCCAATCCGCGCGGCGGCACGAAGCGTGAGAGCCTGGACCCGGCCACGCCCGACATCCCCATCCCGCGCAAAGTCTTGAAAGGCGGGTCGCATCTATGCGCCGCCAATTATTGCCAGCGCTACCGCCCCGCCGCCCGCCATGCGCAGGCGGTGGACAGTGCGACCAGCCATATCGGCTTTCGCTGCATCATTCGGGACAAGAAGGGAACCCGTCCATGAAAAACGCCCGCCGCGCGCTGAACGCCGCCATGATCGCCGCCTGCACCTTGTTGGGTCCAGCCGCGCTGGCCAAGCCGGCGAACGCGCCTCAGCCAAAGCCGACCAACATGATCTTCGTGCTGGTGGACGATCTGCGTTATGATGCGATGGGTTTCCTGACGCCCGGCCTTCAGACGCCCAATATCGACCGGCTCGCCAAGGATGGCGTCTATTTCCCCAATGCCGTCGTCACCTCCTCGCTCTGCTCGCCCAGCCGCGCCACCATCCTGACCGGCCAGACCGCGCGCAATCATGGCGTCGTGGATAATAATAACAGCTCGGAGGAAGGGCTGACCTTCTTCCCCAAATATCTGCAACAGGCGGGTTACCAGACCGGCTTCTTCGGCAAATGGCATATGGGTTTCGATACTGACGCCCCCCGTCCCGGCTTCGACAAATGGGTCAGCTTCAAAGGGCAAGGCGCCTATTTCCCGACCGAACAGCTATCGCCCGAAAAGATCGCCGCCGGTGATCGCCAGATGCTCAACGTCGATGGCGCGGCGGTTAAACGCACCGGCTATATCACCGACGAACTGACCGATTATGCGATGAACTGGCTGGAGAAAGGGCGTGACAAGTCCAAGCCCTTCTTCCTCTATTTGAGCCACAAGGCGGTCCATAGCGACCCGCTGCCGCCGGACCGGTTTAAGACGCAATATAGCGACCTGCCCATCAAGCTGCCCGCCAGCATGGCGAACACGCCGGAAAACAACGCGGGCAAGCCGATGTGGGTACGCAACCAGCGCAACAGCTGGCATGGTGCGGACTTCCCCTATCACACCAACAATCCCATGACGCAGCAGGTCCGCGACTATTATCGCACCCTGTCGCCCGTGGATGAGAGCCTGGGTCGCATCCTGGCTTATCTCAAGACGAACCATCTCGACAAGAATACGATGGTCGTCTTCTATTCCGACAATGGCTTCATGATCGGCGAACATGGGCTGATCGACAAGCGCAACGCCTATGAACCGTCCGTGCGCGTGCCGATGATCGTATGGGCGCCAGGCATGGTGCCCAAGGGCGTGACCAACCCGGCCGTCGTGCGCAATCTCGACCTCGCGCCGACCTTCCTCGACATCGCCCATGTCGCCAAACCGGCACAGATGGAGGGCAAGAGTTTCCTGCCTGTGGCCGAGGGCAAGATCGATGAAAAGGCGTGGAATCCAGGCGATTTCGTCTATGAATATTATTGGGAATGGAGCTTCCCCCAGACCCCCACCACCTTCGCGATCGAGCGCGACCGGGTGAAATATATCCAATATCATGGCGTCTGGGATCTGGAGGAACTGTACGACCTCAAGAGTGATCCCGATGAGATGCACAATCTGATCGAAGATCCAAAATGGCTGGATACCAAGATCACCTTGCGCAAGGCGCTGTTCGACCAGTTGGGCAACAGCAAGGGCGCGCATGTCGTTCCCTATACCCGCAAGACCAGTTCGGGTCTGGTGAACCGCAATATCGATGGTCCCCACGCTGCCGACTTCCCGGCCGACTGGTATGTGCAACCCAACCTGCCGACCAAGATGAACGACCTGTTCGCCGACAGCCCCGCGAAGGCGAAGGCCGAGGCCGAAGGTAAGACCTACCACCCCTGATACTGGCCCGCCGGCCCTTCTGAAAGTTCGCGTCGATGACAGCATCCCCTTTGCCAGAAGCCACCCGCCCCACCGTGTCGATTGGCTTTATCGCCATCTATGTGCTGGCACAGTTCGGCATCTGGGTCGCGCTGCTGACGCCGGTGGTGATGACGCTGGCGCTGCGCGTCGGCGACATTGCGAGCGAGGCGGAAAAGGGCCGCTGGCTGGGCATCATCCTGGCGATCGGCGGTTTTGTCGCGCTGGTCGCCACGCCCGTTTGTGGCGCGTTGTCCGACCGGACGCGCAGCCGCTTCGGGCGTCGGCGGCCATGGCTGGTGGGCGGACTGGTGGTCGCGGGCGCTGGCCTGTTGCTGCTGGGTCTTGCCCCCAATCTGCTACTGCTGGGCTTGGGCTGGATCATTTGTCAGGCCGGCTTCAACGCGATGCAGGCGGGCTGCCTGCCGATACTGCCGGACGTCATACCGGTGCGCTGGCAGGGTCGGGTCGCAGGCATGTTGGGCATGACATCGACCATGGGGACGTTCGCGGGCAGCTGGATCACCCAATATACGCAGGGATCGTCCCTGCTGATGTTCCTCGCCCCCTTCGCCATCACCGTCGCCGCGATCGGCGCATTGTGCCTGATCCTGCCCGATCGCCCGGCCCAAATCCGTTTGGAAGATGGGGGCGACGATCACCGCCGCCTTGGCCCGCTCGCCCTGCTCCGCGCGATCGGCGCGCCGTTTCGCGACTGGGACTTCAGCTGGGCCTTTACCAGCCGCTTCCTCATCATGATGGCCTGGTCGTTCCTGCTGACCTACCAGCTCTTCTTCCTGACCGACCAGTTGTCGCTCCCCCGCGGGGAAGCCATGCGGGTCATGGTCAAGTCGATGGCGATCATTGCGACGGCGACCATCGCGATCTCGCTGATCGGCGGTTTCATCACCGACTGGACCGGCCGGCGCAAGCCGCTGGTCTTCCTCGCCGCGACGCTGGAGGCAGCGGGCTTCCTGACGATCGCCTTTGCCCCCTCCGTGCCGCAATTCCTGGTCGGCGTCGCAATGGCCGGGATTGGCAAAGGCCTCTATTTCGCGGTCGACCTCGCTCTGCTCGCCGCCATCCTGCCCCGGCCGGAGGACAGCGCCAAGGATATGGGCGTGTTCCAGATCGCCAACAGCCTGCCCCAGTCGCTCGCCCCCGCCATCGCGCCGATCATCCTGGCGATCGGCAGCGCAAGCGGCGACGATTATGCGGTGCTTTACGTGGTCGGATGCGGCTTTGCGCTGCTGGGCGCGATCACCATCTGCCCGGTGCGGCGTTCGCGATAAGGGGGAAGGTGGTGCACCCGACGGGATTCGAACCCATGGCCCTTAGATTAGGAATCTAATGCTCTATCCTGCTGAGCTACGGGTGCCCGGCGATGGCTCTATTGCGCGCGAAGAGCCCGGTCAATTCTCGGCCGTCAATTTAATGGCTCAATTCTTGGACTGCGGCGGGATAACAGGGAAGGGCAGCGGCGCCACCTCCACTCCTTCCGCGATCAGCGCCTTGGCTTCGGCGGGGGCGACCTCGCCATGGATGCTGATGCGGTCCTTTTCGCCATAATGCATCGCGCGGGCCTGCTCGGCGAAACCGCGGCCGACCCAGGTGCTGTCCTCCAGCGCCTTGCTTTGGGCGGTGGCCAGCGCCTCGACCAGCGCCTTCATCTTCGCCTGATCCGCGCCGCTCATCGCTGGCGCCGCGGGTTCCTCGCGCCCAGCTTTCTCGCGAATCGCGACCGCGCGGCTATTGCCCTTCGCGCCCACTGCCGGGGCCATCACAGCCTTGGTCACATCGCCGTCGCCACATAGCGGGCAGGCGAGCAGGCCGCGCGCCTTTTGATCCTCATAATCGGCGCTGGACCCGAACCAGGCTTCGAACACATGGCCCTGGCCTGCGCATTTGAGGTCGAACACGATCACGAAACAGTCACATCCTTCGGCATCACACGGCGGTTAGCGATCGCCGGCACGCGCCCGCGCACATCCCCTATGCGCGTCAGGTCAAGGTCCGCAAGCCCCAGCCCGGCCGTTTCGCCCATATCGAGCAACACCTCGCCCCAGGGATCGATCACTACGCTATGACCATAGGTGATCCGGCCATCGGCATGTGTCCCCACCTGCGCCGTCGCAATGACGTAGCAACCCGCCTCGATCGCGCGCGCGCGCAGCAGCACATGCCAATGTGCCTGCCCCGTCGGCACAGTGAAAGCGGCGGGCGCCAGCAGGATCGTCGCGCCAGCATTGGTCAACGCGCGATAGAGATCGGGGAAGCGCATGTCGTAGCAGATCGAAAAGCCCATCCGGCCCCAAGGCGTATCGGCCGCCACCACCTGCTCGCCCGGCCCATAGACCGACGATTCCCGCCAGCTTTCGCCGGTAGCCAGATCGACGTCGAACAGATGGATCTTGTCGTAGCGCGCCCGGATGGCGCCACTGTCGTCGATCAGGAAACTGCGATTGGCCCAGCGCCCGTCCGCCCGCTCATCCTTTAGCGGCAGCGAGCCGATATGCACCCACAACCCCTCGCGCGCTGCGGCCTCGCGCACGGCGGCCAGCACCACATCATCCGCCTCGCTCCGCAGCGTATCCGCGGCGCGCTTGCGGTCGCGGTCCAGATATCCGGCCATTTCAGGCGTGAACAACATGTCCGCGCCCTCACCCTTGGCCCGCTTCACCATGTCCACGATGGCGGCGGCGTTGGCGGCGGGATCGATCCCGCTGGTCATCTGGAACAGGGCGGCGCGCATATTGTCGCTCACAGGCCCAGCAATGCGTCCAGCTTGCCGTCACGGTTCAGCGCGCCAAGATCGTCGCTGCCGCCGATATGCTGGCTGTCGATGAAGATTTGCGGCACGGTAGATCGGCCGGGCGCGCGCTCCAGCATCTCGTCGCGCTTGGGGCCGCCCATCGTAATGTCATATTCCTCGAACGCGACGCCCTTGTCGGTCAGCAGCGCCTTTGCGCGGGCGCAATAGCCGCACCAGGCCTTCGTATAGATTTCGACTTTCGCCATGATAGCTCCTCAGAGCGATTTCGAGGCGGATGGCACATCCGCCGGCCCGGAAATCGCGACACACATAAGATCGCCCTGAAATTGGGGGAACGCGCGGCTTTGTCAATCGCCGTGCCTCATTCTACATCCGCGTCCGGCAGCACGCGCGCCCAACAGAGCAGCCGCACCTCACCTGCGCCGCCGCGCTTGAGCGCCCGCGTGCAGGCCGCCGCCGTCGCCCCGCTGGTATGGACATCGTCGATCAGTAGCACGCGCCGCCCCCTGATCGCAGGCGCTTCCGCCAGCGCAAACGCACCGCGCACCGCCTTCGCCCGCTGCGCCGGATTCATCCCCCGCAGTGGCGCGGTCCGTTTCACCCGGCGCAGGGCATGCTTCTCCACCGGCCAGCCGGTCAGCCGCCCCAGATGGTCCGCGATCAACGCCGACTGATTGAAGCCCCGATGCCACAGCCGCCAGCGATGCAAGGGCACCGGCACGATCAGCGCCTCCTCGCGCCCGACATGGCGCAGCATCTGCCGCGCGATCAACCGCGCCAAGCCGATGCGCCGCCCATATTTCAGCCGCAACGCCACCGTCTTCGCCACATCGCCATAGGCCAGCACCGCCCGCGCGCTATCCCAGGGCGGCGGGTCGGCCATGCACGCGCCGCACTCCGCCCCCGCGCCCATGTCATGCGGGAAAGGTGCGCCGCATCGGGCGCAGCAAGGGTCGCCCAGCAGTTCCATCCCGCTCCAGCAGGACAGGCAGAAGGCGAAATCCTCGCCTACGATGGCACCGCAACCGGGGCAGCGCGGCGGCAGCGCATAATCGACCGCGGGCTGCAAAACGCCCTTGAGAAGCGGGAGAAGCGACATCATCTGCCTTGTCCGCACTTCGCGCCCGATGCACAAGGCCCGCCATGGAATCCCGTCCCGACATTTTCGACCGAGCCCGCCGCGCGCGCCAGCGCGACCGGATGCTGCCTGCTTTCGCCGATCACGACTTTCTCTATCGCGCGATGCTGGACGAACTGCTCGATCGCCTGACAGACGTGCAGCGCGATTTGCCCGAAGCGCTGGTGATCGGTTGCCCGGACGGCAGCGCGAAGGCGGCGCTGGAAGCGATGGGCAAGCGCGTCGCCTGCACCGATCCCGGCTTCCTGGCGGCCAAAGCCACGGGCGGCGTGCAGGCGGATGAGGACGCCCTGCCCTTCGCCGACGACAGTTTCGATCTGGTGATCGCCTGCGGCACGCTGGACAGCGTCAACGACTTGCCCGGCGCGCTGATCCTGATGCGGCGGGTGCTGCGCCCCGACGGATTGATGCTCGCGGCCTTTGCCGGCGCAGGCAGCCTGACGCGCCTCAAATCCGCGCTGCTCGCGGCCGAGGGCGACCGGCCCGGCCAGCATGTTCATCCACAGGTCGATGTGCGATCGGCCGGCGACCTTTTGAGCCGCGCGGGCTTCGCCATGCCGGTAGCGGACGGCGAGATGCTGGCCATCCGTTATGGCGATGTGGTGCGGCTGATGCACGACCTGCGCTTCATGGGCGCGGGCAATGCGCTGGCGACCCGATCACCGACGCTGACGCGCGACATCTTGATGCGCGCGGCGGGGCATTTCGCCGACGCCGCCGACCCGGACGGGCGCACCGCGGAACAGATGGCGCTGGTCTATCTGTCAGGCTGGAAACCCGATCCGAGCCAGGCGGGACCGGCCCGACGCGGCAGCGCAACCATGTCGCTGGCGGCGGCGCTGAAAGGGAAGGCGTGACCCTTCCCTTCGCACGCGCTCAAGGAATGAGGCGGTCGGCACGGAGGCGTTCGAACAGGGCGAAGAACGCATCATCTGTGGGCTGATAGGTTGTGAAACCCATTCGGCGGCTTTTCGACATGTCGGTCACCACTTCGATCGGACGACCCAGATCGGCGTCGGTATGCCAGGGGGACGCCAGGCGGGTGATGTCGGTTTCGACCAGACCGTCGCGTTCGGCGATCCGGCGCCATATCGCCGCGTCGTGTGCCATCTGCCGTTCCAGCGGCAGGACTTCGCCATCGAACGGCGCGGCCTCCAGCCCAAACCACGTGGCGATGCGGCCCCACAGCCATTGCCAACGAAACACGTCGCCATTGACGATGTTGAAGGCTTCATTGCGCGCCGACGCCGTTTGCGTGGCCCATAGCAGATGCTTCGCCAGCACAATGGCGTCGGTCATGTCGGTCAACCCATGCCACTGCGCCGCAGAGCCGGGAAAGCGGAAGGGACGCCCCGTTTCGCGGCACAGGGTCGCATAGACGGCCAGCGTCGTGCCCATGTTCATCGCATTGCCGACCGCCTTGCCGATGACCGTATGTGGACGATGCACGCTCCAGCCGAAGCCGTCGCGTTCGGCGGCGGCAAACAGTTCGTCCTCCTGAGCATAATAGAAATTCTCGACATCCAGCCGCCCTTGTTCTTCGCGAAACGGGGTCTGCGGCAGCACGCCTTTTCCATAGGCTTCGAAAGGACCGAGATAATGTTTGAGGCCCGTCACCAGCGCGACATGGCGCGTGCTGCCGCCGGGGCGAAGGCCGTCGAGCAGGTTGCGCACCATGGCGGCATTCACCCGGATGTTTTCCGCCTCGCTATCCTGCCGCAGCCAGGTGGTGATGAACACCGCATCAGGGCGGATATCAGCGAGCGCGGTCGCCGTCGCCTCGGCATCCTGAAGGTCGGCGACAACAGGCAGGACGCCCGCCTGGCTTGTCGGTCGCCGCGACAGACCATGCACCGTCCATCCTTCGGCGGCCAAAAGCGCAGCGGTAGCACCGCCCACGATCCCGCTTGCGCCGACGACGAGGGCTATTTTTTCCGTCATGATATTCCGATCAGTATGTTGGATTTGAGATGTCAGACCGTTGCAGTCGCATATAGTCCGTTGGCGGGCATCAGGTCGCAGAACCCAGCGCCAGTTCGCCGATCACCGGTGCTTCATCGACAGCGCGCGATGTCCATTCTTCATCCTGACGACGATATTCCACATGGCTCGCACGCCGGAATGCCGCGCCGTCCCACACGATTACCTGCAACTCCATCTCGTTGTTGCGCCGCACATGCAGCCAGTTGAAGCTTTGCGGTTCGGCATTGCGTAGCCGGGTCGATGTCGCGGTGCCGGCCTGGATCACCAGCGCGCCGCCGCTATTTTCCACCATCTTGCGCGCCGCCTGTGCATAGGTGCGATGGAAATGGCCGGCCAGCGCCAGATGCACGCCGGCCTCACACGCGGCCTTGACCGCATCATCATGCTGGCCGACCGCTTCGCTCAACTCTCCGCCCCGACCGATCGGCATGGAAAAGAGCGGATGATGGGTGACGAGGATACGGGTCTTGTCGGGCGCGACCTTGGCGAAGCGGTCGCGCAGCATGTCCATCTGCGCGTGGTTGATCCGTCCGTCCTTGATCGTCAGCGACCGGGCGGTGTTGAGGCCCAGCATCGCCACCTCCGCATCCTCGTAAAAGGGGCACAGGTCGTTGCTGATATAGCGTTTGTAGCGCGCGAGCGGCCGGGTGAAGCGACGCACCACATCGTAAAGCGGCACGTCATGATTGCCCGGAATGACCAGCGTCTTCAGCCCCGCGGCCTTTAGCCGCCCCAACCAGGCTGCGGCCTGTTTGAACTGGTCGACCCGCGCGCGCTGGGTGAAGTCCCCGCTGATGACCACAAGGTCGGGGCGGCGTTCCTCCAGCCAGGCGGTCGCCGCATCTACGATCTTGGGATCGTTGGCGCCGAAATGAATGTCGGAGAGATGTGCGATGCGAGCCATGTCAGGGTAACGAATCCATGGCCTATGGTTTCCCTAAGCATTTCGATGCACCCGAAATCGATTTGGCGGAGTTATTGCGGCATGGAAACGAAACCACTCCCCAAGGACGCCATATTGGTCGTCAACGCCCATAGCCGCCGCGGGCAGGATAATTTTGCGCAGGCGAAAGAGAAGCTGGAGGCCGCGGGCGTCCGCCTGATCGCCGCCCATGCGGTCGAAGAACCGGAAAAGATGGCGCAGATGGTGCGAGAGGCGGTGGCAAGTGGCGCACCGATGGTGATCGTGGGCGGCGGCGATGGCTCGATGTCCGGCACGGTGGACGAACTAGTGGGCAAGGATTGCGTGTTCGGCGTGCTGCCATTGGGCACCGCAAACAGCTTCGCCCGCACGCTGGGCCTGCCACTCGACCTGGAGGGCGCGGTACAGGCGATCGCAACGGGCCAGCGCCGCCGCGTCGACCTGGGCATGATCGAGCGCGATTATTTCGTCAACGCGGCCGCACTCGGCCTATCGCCGCAGATCGGCCAAACGGTGCCGCACAAGCTCAAACGCTATCTCGGGCGGATCGGTTATCTGATGTGGGCGGTCAAATGCTCCGTCGGATTCCGCGCCTTCCGCCTGACCATTGATGACGGCGAAAATCAGCGCCGCATGTGGTCGACCGAGGTGCGCATCCTTAACGGTCCCTATCATGGCGGGGTCGAACTGTCCGACCATGCCGATGTCGATACCGGCGAAATCGTGATCCAGGCGGTGGTCGGGCGCAGCAAGCCGCGCCTTGCCTGGGACTGGTACGCTAAATTCTTCAAGCTGCGCGATCGCAACGCCCATACCGAGGAATTTCATGGGAAATCGTTCAGGATCGAAACCCATCCGCGCCAGCGCATATCGATCGACGGCGAAGTGCTGGCGAAAACGCCGGTGACCGTGAAGATCGCGCCGGGCGCGGTCGAGGTGGCGGTGCCGCGCGCGGAATAGCCCGCCCCTTTGTCATCCGAGCAACAAAAAAGGGACCGTAAACCGGTCCCTTTCCTGTTTTCGGCTGTTCGAAAAGCTTAGCGCTTCGAGAACTGGAAGCTCTTGCGCGCCTTCGCCTTGCCGTACTTCTTACGCTCGACGACGCGGCTGTCGCGGGTCAGGAAGCCTTCGGCCTTGACGGCGCTGCGCAGCGCCGGTTCGTACTTGGTCAGCGCCTGGGCGATGCCATGCTTGACCGCGCCGGCCTGGCCCGACAGACCGCCGCCCTTGACGGTGGCGATGACGTCATACTGACCGCTACGGTCGGTCACGCCGAACGGCTGGTTGATCACCAGACGCAGGGTGGGACGCGCGAAGTAGATTTCCTGATCGCGGCCATTGACCGTGATCTTGCCGGTGCCGGGCTTCACCCACACGCGGGCGACGGCATCCTTACGACGCCCGGTCGCATAGGCGCGACCGAGATTGTCGATTTCCTGTTCGCGCAGCGGCATGGTCGAAACCGGCGGCGCGATCGGCGCAGCAACGACGTCTTCACCTTCGGCGGCGGCGGGCGCTGCCGCAGCAGCGGCAGGTGCGGCGACCGGCGCGGCAGCGGCGTCGGCCGCGATCTGCGCGAGGTCGGACAGGGACTGGCGGTTATCGGACATTATGCACCCACCTTGTTCTTGCGGTTGCGCGATGCGAAATCGAGCACTTCAGGGTTCTGGGCTTCGTGGGGATGCTCGGTGCCGGCGAAAACGCGCAGGTTGCGCATCTGCTGGCGGCCCAGCGGACCACGGGGGATCATGCGCTCGATAGCCTTTTCAAGCACGCGCTCTGGGAAACGGCCTTCCAAAATCTTGGCAGGCGTGGTTTCCTTGATGCCGCCGGCATAGCCGGTGTGCTTGTAATAGATCTTGTCCGTCAGCTTCTTGCCGGTGAACTTGACCTTGCCCGCGTTGATGATGATGACATTGTCACCGCAATCGACGTGGGGCGTGAAGCTGGTCTTGTGCTTGCCACGCAGGATATTCGCGACGGTCGAAGCGAGACGGCCCACAACGGCGCCTTCGGCGTCGATCAGGATCCACTTCTTTTCGACCGTTGCCGGGGTCGCCGGCTTGGTGGTCTTCATCAGCGCCTTCATGGTGCCAATACTCCAGAATAAAATGAAACCGGGTGCCGTCACCGACACCCGGAAGTGGGGCGCTAATGACGGGTGAGGCCCGACAAGTCAAGAGATTCGGCCGCTTTGCTGACGGGTAAAATAATACCGTCTCTCATTTGGCCGGGGTCAGCGTCCGGCTTTCGGTCAGGGCGAGCGATCCCACGGCCAGGCTGCGCTGCTGCGTTTCCACCAGCCCGCTGGTGCGCGACAGGCGATAATGGATGCCGACTTGCACGCCCTCCCCGGCCAGCTTCTCCTCCAGGTCCAGCGCATCGGCCGGTTGCCCGACGACTCGCAGCGTGCCTTCGACCGGCACCGGCCGGCCCAGCGGCGATCCCGCCACGGTGCGCAGCCCGCGCCCCTCGCCACCCTCTACGCTACTGCCTGCGAACAGGAAGAGCGGCTGGACTTCGCCCGCCAGCAGCGCGAGCCGGCCCTCGGGCGACAAGCTGGCGAACAGCGCCTTTACATTCGCAGCCGCCTTGTGCCGAGGGCTATCGGGCGCGAACTTGGCCAGCATCGCGTCGATCCCGGCCTGCACCGCGCTCCAGACTGCATCGATATCGTCGACGCCAACAATCCGCCCCTGCCCGTCCAGCCGGAAGCGCAGCTCGACGCCGACCAGCGGGGTCAGCGCGGCGCGATAGGGTTCGGCCCCGGCGGCCGGCGCATCGCTGTCGATGTCCCGCAACGTCGCTTGCAAGATATAGCCTTCGCCTGCCCGTTCGAACCGCAGGTCGCGGATGGCGCTGAACCGGCGGGTGGTGCCTTCCACCGGCCGATGCTGCTCGATCCGATAGACCAGCGCGCTGTCCGTCGGCGGCGCGAAGGGGATGGCGATGCCCTGCGCCGCTACAGGCTGGCTGAAGGCGATAAGCGCGACGGCAAGCAGCCCCCTCAACGGCGCGCACCCACGGCATGGGCGCCCCAGGCGGCGGCGGCCACGAGCAGCGCGCCGACCGCCTGATGCAGCACGGCGATCGGCAGCGCGATGCCGCTGATAACCGTGGCGATGCCCAGCAGGATCTGCGTGCCCAGCGCCGCATTGATCGCGATCGACGCGCCCCGCTGCCCGGCCTGCTTCGCCCGCCGCGCCAGCAGGATCAGCGCCACCGCGGCGACCCACGCCCACCAGCGATGGAGGAAATGGACGAGATAGGGATCGCTCGACACCGTGGCCCAGAGCGAGCCCAGCCACTGGATGCCTTCGGGCACGACATGGTCGTTCATCAGCGGCCAGGTGTTCGACACATAGCCCGCGTCCAGCCCCGCGGTGAAGGCGCCCAGCATCAACTGGACCAGCAGCACCAGCAGCACGACCAGAGCGAAGGGGCGCAGCGCGGCTGGCTGCGCGCGCGGCGACCGCGCAAGCGCGCGCAGATCAAGCGCGGTCCATACCAGCCCGCCGATGATGAAGAGCGCCGTCAACAGGTGCACCGCCAGCCGGTAATGGCTGACGTCGGTGCGCACCGACAGGCCAGACTTCACCATCCACCAGCCGATCGCCCCCTGCAACCCGCCCAGCGCCAGCAAGGCGACCAGCCTTGCGCCGTAGCCCTTCGGAATGGCCCGCCGCGCCGCGAACCAGACCAGCGGCAGGGCGAAGGCGACGCCGATCAGGCGACCGAGCAGCCGGTGCGCCCATTCCCAGAAAAAGATGAACTGAAAATCGGACAGGGTCATGCCCCGGTTGATCTGCTGATATTCGGGAATTTGTTGATATAGGCGAAACGCCTCGATCCACTGGTCATGGGTCAGCGGCGGAATGGCGCCGGTGATCGGCTTCCACTGGGTAATCGAAAGGCCGGATTCGGTCAGCCGGGTGATGCCGCCCACCACCACCATGCAGAAGACCAGCAGCGCCACGACCAGCAACCAGTGAGCGATCGCGGCAGGACGGGGCGCGGCCGGGCGCGGGACGGGGGGCGCGGAACGGCTGAAAGGAAACAAGGTCATGGCCGGTCCATGCGCTTATGTCCTGCCCTTTTCAAGCTGTTGCCGGGTGCATAAGGGGTGGACAAAACAGCCCAGCCGCTGGCGGTTGACGGGAAACAAAACGCCCCGCAGGCGTATCATCCCAACTTCAATTCATGCAGGGGCTTTTGATGATCGCCGCATCGACGGGAACAGCCGCGATGATCGCCGCACAGGGACCGATGGGCGCCCTTACCGCCGCGTTGGGCGCATCCTCACCGCTTGGCCTTGTGGACGCATGGTCACCCACACTCGTCTCGACGGTACGGCTGATGCTGTCTTCCAAGGCGGAGATCGTCCTGTTCTGGGGACCGGACTTCTGCGCGCTCTATAATGAAAGCTACGCGCCCACGATCGGCGACAAGCATCCGCAGGCGCTGGGCCGCCCGGCGCGCGAAGGCTGGGGCGAATTGTGGGACGATCTGGGTCCGCTGCTGCAATCGGTGCTCGACACCGGCGAAACCATCCATGCCAAGGACCGGCCCTTCTATATCGAGCGCGACGGCGGGCGCGGCGAGGATGTCTATTTCGACATCAGCTACTCGCCCGTGTTCGAAGGCGACGGGTCGATCGGCGGCGTGTTGTGCATCGTCAGCGAGACGACCAAGCGCGTGCTGGCGGAACGGGCGATGCTGGCCGACCGCAACCGGCTCTGGGCGCTGGCGCGCGACCCGTTCCTGATCGCCGACACGACCGGCGTCTGGCTGGCGGCCAGCCCGGCCTGGACCGAGATATTGGGCTGGAGCGAGGCGGAATTGATCGGCCGCACCGCCGAATGGATGGAGCATCCCGACGACATCCAGCCGACCCGCGATCAGATTGACGGCCTGGCGCATGGCCAGCCGGTGCTGCGCTTCGACAATCGTTTCCGCGCCCGCGACGGCGATTATCGCACCTTTAGCTGGACCGCCGTGTCGGAAGGCGGCACCGTCTATGCCGTGGCCCGCGACGTCACCGAACAGCGCGCCCATGCCCGCGCGCTGGCCGATACGGAGGCGGCGCTCCGCCAGGCGCAAAAGATGGAGACGCTGGGCCAGTTGACCGGCGGCGTGGCGCACGACTTCAATAACCTGCTCCAGATCGTCACCGGCAACCTGGAACTGCTGCAACGCGCTTTGCCCGCCGACGACGCCCGGCTCCAGCGGATGGTCGGGCGCGCCGCAGCGGGCGCAGACCGCGCGGCTGTGCTGACGCAGCGGCTGCTCGCCTTCTCCCGCCGCCAGCCGCTCGATCCCCGGCCGACCGATCCCAACCGGCTGGTCGCGGGCATGTCCGATATGCTGCATCGGACGTTGGGCGAAACCATCGCCGTGAAGACGATGGAGGCACCCGAACCCTGGCCGATCGCTGTCGATGTCAACCAGATGGAAAATGCGCTGCTCAATCTGGCGGTCAACGCGCGCGACGCCATGCCCGATGGCGGCAAGCTGACGATCGAAGTGTCCAACAGCTATATCGAGGCGGAACAGGCCGCGCGCGAAGACGGGTTGAAGCCCGGCGAATATGTGATGATCGGCGTGTCGGACACGGGCGAAGGGATGGGCGCGGCGACGCTGGCGCAAGCGATCGAACCCTTTTTCACCACGAAGGATGTGGGGCGCGGCACCGGCCTTGGCCTGTCGATGGTCTATGGCTTCATCAAGCAATCGGGCGGCCATATGCGCGTCTATTCGGAGCCGGGTGACGGCACCAGCGTCATGCTCTACCTGCCGCGCCATCACGGTTGCGCGGCGGTGGAAGATGCGCCGGAAACGTCGATGCAGGCGCCCAGAGGCGGGCACGAGACGATATTGCTGTGCGAGGACGACGATAATGTCCGCGCTTATTCGCATGAAGTGCTGCGCGACCTTGGCTATCATGTCGTGTCGGCCGCCGATGGCGCGGCCGCTCTTGCAGCGCTGGAAGCGGCGGATGCGCCGGTCGACCTGCTCTTCACCGATGTCGTGCTGCCCGGCGGGATGACCGGCGCCGACCTGGCGGCCGCGGCCAAGACGCGCTGGCCCGGCCTCAAGATCCTGTTCACCACCGGCTACGCCCGCAACGCCATCGTCCATCATGGCCGGCTGGATGAGGGCGTCGACCTGCTGACCAAGCCTTTCAGCTATGGCGATCTCGCCGCCAAGGTCCGCGAGGTGCTGGACCGCGCCGAGGAGATGGCGCAGCCCGTTGGATGACAATCAAGGTCCGTTCGCTTCGAGCGAAGTCGACAAGCCTTGCACGACGTTTCTCGACTTCGCTCGAAACGAACGGAAAAATGGTTATCCCAGCGTCGCCTGCCACGCCGCGACCAGATCGCGCCCGCGCTGTCCTACGGTCGCCGCGTCATCGCCCGGCTTGTAGAGCGCGCCGCCCACGCCAATGCCTTCGCAGCCGCCCGCCAGCCATTCGCCGATCGTGTCCGCGCCGGTGCCGCCCACGGCCCAGACGCCGATGTCGCGCGGCAGCACGTCCTTGACCGCCTTCACATAGGCCGCGCCCAGACGGGCCGCCGGGAACAGCTTGATCCGCTTCGCCCCCGCCGCGATGGCCGCAAAAGCCTCGCTCGGCGTCATGAAGCCGGGCAACAGGTCCAGGCCCAGTTCCGCGCCGCGTGCGATCACCGCCGGATTGGTATTGGGCGTGACCATGATGCGCCCGCCAGCGGCGTGCAGCGCCTCGACCGCCTCGACACTCAGCACCGTCCCCGCGCCGATCAGCGCGCGGCCGCCGAATTCCGCCTGCATCGCTGCGATGCTGGCAAGCGGATCGGGCGAATTGAACGGCACTTCGAGGATGCGGATACCCGCATCCACCAAAGCGGCGCTGACATCGATCGCTTCGTCGGGCCTTATGCCGCGCAGGATCGCGCAGATGGGCGGCGCGCCATCGGCCAGCAGGTCGTCCAGGGTCATGCTATCAAATCTCCGTCAGGCCAAGGCCGGCGAGCGCGCAGGCGTCACCGTCCAGCATGTGCGTGGCCACGCCCTGCCTGTCCAGTGCCTGCGCATAGCGGGCGGACAGGCGTGCGTCGCCGATCAGGATGATGCTGTCCGTCGTGCCCACCATGCCGCGCATCTCCGCGATCTCGCAGCCGATCAACAGGCCGGACAAATAGCCCAGCGCCCAGTCGGGCGAGCGCCCCTGGCGCAGCCGCATGGCGCGCGCCGCGAACAACGACTGCAACAGCTTCCCGTCATGCGCGCGGTCGAGCCCCTCGGCAAAGCCTGTGGCTTCCTCCACCGGGTTGGTGGCATCGACCTTCGGACCCAGGGTCGATTGATCGCGCAACAACGCGAACAATTCGCCGGTGGGCATGGTGCGGAAGGCGGTGATGCGGCCATCCTCAACCAGCGACCATTTATTGTGGGTGCCGGGCAGGACGATCATGTGCCGCCCCGTACCCAGCGCCAGGTCGCGGGCAATCGCGCCGAACATCTGGGTTTCCTCGCCCCGCATGACATCGGGGATGCCATCCGCGCCCTCGCAGGCCAGGCCCGCCATGATGGCCACCGGAATCCCGCGCCAGTCGAAGCGCATCGCCGCCTGCCGCCAGGCCTCCGCATCGGCGGGGCAATCGGCATAGGGTGCCTCGACCCAGCCGTCGCGCGCGCCTGCCATGCCGCATAGGGTGATCGATTCGGGCAGGCCGTCGGCCAGCCAAGGCGCGATCGCGTCGGCAAAGGCCGCCTCCGCCGCGCCGCCCACCGCGCCGATCCCAGGCCCGTCGCACCGCGCCGCCAAGACACCATTTTCGACCCGGAACAGCCGCAGACGGCTCGTTCCCCAATCGCCGACAACGGCATAGCCCTTCATCGACACGCAATCGGCCCCTTGTAGATGGTAGCGCTCACATCTTCTCATTTCGGGTGCTTGAATTTCTATTTGTCTGAGTATATCAGGAGGCGGAGCGCGTCAACGCGCCATGCCCAATTTCTGCGTCAGCCATTTCTTGAATCAGGATGCCCCGATGAGCGATTCGCCCAAGACTTTCCCGAAGCTGCGCAGCCGCGCCTGGTTCGACAACCCGGACAATATCGACATGACGTCGCTCTATCTGGAGCGTTACCTGAACTTCGGCCTGAGCCTGGACGAACTGCGCAGCGGCAAGCCGATCATCGGCATCGCCCAGACCGGCAGCGACCTGTCGCCCTGCAACCGCCACCATATCGTGCTGGCCGAACGGATGCGCGACGGTATTCGCGAAATGGGCGGCATCGCGCTAGAATTTCCGGTTCATCCGATTCAGGAAACCGGCAAGCGCCCGACCGCGGGCCTTGACCGCAACCTCGCCTATCTGGGCCTGGTCGAAGCCATGTACGGCTATCCGCTGGACGGCGTGATCCTGACCACCGGTTGCGACAAGACCACGCCCGCGCTGCTGATGGCGGCCGCCACCGTCAACATCCCCGCGATCGCCCTGTCGGTCGGCCCGATGCTGAACGGCTGGTTCAAGGGCGAACGCACCGGATCGGGCACGATCGTCTGGAAGGGTCGCGAGTTGCTGGCCGCCGGCAAGATCGATGACGAAGGCTTCATCAAGCTCGTCGCCTCTTCGGCACCATCGACCGGCTATTGCAACACCATGGGCACGGCATCGACCATGAACAGCCTGGCCGAAGCATTGGGCATGATGCTGCCGGGTTCCGCGGCGATCCCTGCCCCCTATCGCGATCGCCAGGAAGTCGCCTACCTCACCGGCAAGCGCATCGTCGAAATGGTCGCCGAGGATCTCAAGCCGTCGGAAATCATGACGCTGGACGCCTTCCACAACGCCATCGTCGTCAATTCGGCGATCGGCGGATCGACCAACGCGCCGATCCATCTGTCCGCCATCGCCCGCCACATGGGCGTGGAATTGCCGCTGAAGGACTGGGAGACGGTCGGTCATAAGGTGCCGCTGCTCGTCAACCTCCAGCCCGCCGGCGAATATCTGGGCGAGGATTATTATCGCGCCGGCGGCGTCCCCGCCGTCGTCAGCCAGTTGATCGACCAGGGCCTGATCCGCGAAGGTGCGATGACCGTCAATGGCAAGACCATGGGCGAAAATTGCAAGGGCGTGGAGATTGAGGACGAAAAGGTCATCCGTCCGTTCGACCAGCCGCTGGTCGAGGAAGCCGGCTTCCTGGTCCTGTCGGGCAATCTGTTCGATGCCGCTATCATGAAGACCAGCGTCATCAGCGCCGAGTTCCGCGATCGTTACCTGTCCAACCCCGACGATCCCGAAGCCTTTGAAGGCCCGGCGATCGTATTCGACGGGCCGGAGGATTATCATCACCGAATCGACGATCCAGCCACCGGCATCACCGCCAATTCGCTGATGTTCATGCGCGGCGCGGGGCCGATCGGCTATCCCGGCGCAGCGGAAGTCGTGAACATGCGGCCGCCTGCTTACCTCATCACCGAAGGCGTCAGCGCCCTGCCCTGCATCGGCGATGGTCGCCAATCGGGGACTAGCGGAAGCCCCTCGATCCTCAACGCATCGCCCGAAGCGGCGGCGATGGGCGGGCTGGCGCTGCTGGAAACCGGCGACCGGGTTCGCATGGACCTGAAAGCCGGGGTGGTGAACGTCCTGATTTCCGACGAGGAACTGGCCGATCGCCGGGCGAAGCTGGAGGCCGCAGGCGGCTTCCAATATCCCGCCTCGCAGACCCCCTGGCAGGAAATCCAGCGCTCGGTCGTCGGCCAGTTGAACACCGGCGCCATATTGGAAGGCGCGGAAAAATATCAGCGCATCGCCCAGACCATGGGCCTGCCGCGCGACAATCATTGACCCATTGAAGGCAGGGGCGTCCGTCGCCATCTGCGGCGCCCCCGCCTTCCCCCCCTTTTGCATCACCTGCGCTGGAAATCGATCAGCGCTTCCCGGCGCGATCGTCTAGCCAGACCCATTGCCCCCATTTCAGGAGAACGACCATGTTCAACGGAGCCATCCTTATCGGCGCGAGCGAGCGCACCGGCGGCGCACCTTTCCACGCCATCGACCCGTCGACCGGCGCGAAGGGCGAGATCGCCTTTTCCAACGCATCGACCGCCGATGTCGCTGATGCGACCGCGCTGGCCGATGCCGCGTTCGAAACCTTCTCGACCCTGACGCCGGACGCGCGCGCCATTTTTCTGGAAACCGTCGCCGACCAGATCGTCGCCATCGGCGACCTGCTCATCACCACCGCGATGAGTGAATCCGGTCTGCCGCGCGGTCGCCTGGAGGGCGAACGTGGCCGCACCGTCGGCCAGTTGCGCCTGTTCGCCAGCTATGTCCGCCAGGGCGACTGGCTCGACGCCACCATCGATAAGGCGCTGCCCGACCGCGCGCCCCTGCCCCGCAGCGACCTGCGCCGCGTCAACCAGGCGCTTGGCCCGGTCGCCGTGTTCGGCGCGTCCAACTTCCCGCTCGCCTTCTCGGTCGCGGGCGGTGACACCGCATCCGCCTTCGCGGCCGGTTGCCCGGTGGTGGTGAAGGGCCACCCCGCCCATCCCGGCACCGGCGAACTTGTCGCCCGCGCGATCATCGCGGCGGTCGCGGCGTGCGGCCTGCCCGAAGGCGTCTTCTCCTACCTGCCCGGCACCACCAATGATCTGGGCGGCGCGCTGGTCGCCGATCCTCGCATCAAGGCGGTGGGCTTCACCGGATCGCGCGGCGGCGGTATTGCGCTGATGCAGATTGCGGCCAAGCGCGCCGAGCCGATCCCGGTCTATTCGGAAATGTCGAGCATCAACCCGGTCGTCCTGCTGCCCGGCGCGCTCGCGGCGCGGGCCGAAGCATTGGGCACGGCATTCGTCGGCTCCATGTCGCTGTTCGCGGGCCAGTTCTGCACCAACCCCGGCATGGTGATCGCGCTCGACAGCCCCGATCTCGATACGTTCGTCGCTTCGGCCGCCAACGCCCTGTCGGCCAACGCAGCGCAGGTCATGCTGACGCCTGGCATCCACGCCGCCTATGAAAAGGGCGTCGATGCACTGGCGAGCGCGGATGGCGTGACCACCATCGCCCGCGGCACGGAAGCGGACGGCGCCAACCGTGGCCAGTCGGCCTTCTTCGCCACCGCGTCCGACCAGTTCCGCGCCAACCCGGCGCTGGCGCATGAAGTGTTCGGTGCATCCTCGATCCTGGTGAAATGCGCCACGATCGAAGACGTCATCGCCACCATCGCCGATCTGGAAGGCCAGTTGACCGCCACGCTCCAGATGGAAACCAGCGATGCGGACGATGCCGCCAAGCTGCTGCCCACGCTGTCGCGTAAAGTGGGCCGCGTGCTTGCGAATGGCTGGCCCACCGGCGTTGAAGTGACTCATGCCATGGTCCATGGCGGTCCCTTCCCGTCCACGTCCGACGGCCGTTCGACCTCGGTCGGGACGCTGGCGATGATGCGCTTCCTGCGTCCGGTCTGCTATCAGGATCTGAGCGACGCGCTGCTGCCGCCGGCGTTGCAGGCCGCCAACCCCTGGGGTCTGACGCGCCGTAACGAAGGCAAGCTGGAAGTGGCCGCATGACGATCCGGGCAGGTCTGGTAGGGCTGGGTAAAATCGCGCGCGATCAGCACCTGCCCGCAATTGCAAAAATCGACGGGATAGAGCTGGTCGCCGTCGCCAGCCGCAACGCGCAAGGGGAAGGGGTGAATAATTACCCTGACCTTGGCGCGATGCTGGCGGGCGAAAGCGACCTAGACGCCGTGATCCTCTGCCAGCCGCCACAGGTCCGCTATCATGCGGCCCGGCAAGCGTTGCTGGCGGGGAAACATGTGTTTCTGGAAAAGCCGCCGGGCGCGACCGTGTCCGAAGTGGAGGCGCTGACGGCCCTCGCCAAGGCGCAGGGCGTCACCCTCTACGCCAGCTGGCACAGCCGCTACGCCGCCGCCGTGGCGCAGGCGAAGGCCTGGATTGCAGAGCGCAAGGTGGAGCGGATCGACATTCAGTGGCGCGAGGATGTCCGTCACTGGCATCCGGGCCAGCCCTGGATCTGGGAAGCGGGCGGTTTCGGCGTATTCGATCCGGGCATCAACGCCCTGTCGATCCTGACCGAAATCGTGGCCGAGCCGATCACGGTGCTATCGGCCGAACTGGAAGTCCCGTCCAACAAGCAGGCGCCGATCGGCGCGACGCTCCAGATGGCGACGGCGTCAGGCGCGGCGATCGATACCGTGTTCGACTGGCGCCAGACTGGGCCGCAGACCTGGGACATCGCGGTCGAGACGGACAAGGGCAGCCTGCTTCTGTCCGAAGGCGGCAACACGCTGCGGCTGGACGGCGAAGTGCAGATGAAGGCCCCGGACGAGGAATATCCGGTCATGTACCGCCGTTTCGTGCGCCTGGTGGCCGACAAGGCGATCGATGCAGACACCGCGCCGCTGCGGCTGGTGGCGGATGCCTTCCTTTGCGGACGGCATTGCCCTACGGCAGCATTTGAGGACTGACATATAGGGGAGCGGGGATTTGGGTAGCGGGCGCAAGATCGGATCGGAGGAAGGCGTGCTGCGCATCCATCAGACGATCGCCCGCGACCTGGGCACCGCGATCCTGACGGGCAAGCACCGTCCAGGCGAATTGTTCGAAGGCGAGATAGAGGCGTCGGAGCGCCTGGGCGTATCCCGCACCGCCTATCGCGAGGCGGTGCGCATCCTGATCGCCAAGGGGATGCTGGAAAGCCGTCCCAAGGCGGGCACCCGCGTCCTGCCACGCAGCCGCTGGAACGTGCTGGACCCCGAAATGCTGGCGTGGATGTTCGCAGGCGAACCGGACGCCAGCTTCATCCGCGACCTGTTCGAACTGCGCGGCGTGATCGAACCGGCCGCCGCCGAATTCGCCGCCCGCCGCCGCACCGACGACCAGATCGCGACGATGGAGACGGCGCTGGCGGAAATGGGCCGCTTTGGCCTGTCGACGCCCGACGGCCGCGCCGCGGACCAGCGTTTCCACCACGCCATCCTGGCCGCTACCCATAATGACGCGCTGGAGGCGCTGGCCAGTTCGGTCGGCGCTGCGGTCAGCTGGACCACGACCTTCAAGCATCGCAAGAAGCTGCTTCCCCGCGACCCCCTGCCCGACCATCGCGCCGTATTCCAGGCGATCGCCGCCCGCGACACGGCAGCGGCGCGCACGACCATGGCGGAATTGCTACGCTTGGCGCTGGCCGACATGGATATCGCGCTGGCGGAGCCTGGCGAGTAAGGGGCGCTTCCCTCCGTTCGGGCTGAGCGAAGCCGAAGCCCATCACTGAGCGAAGGCGAAGTGACCTCCCTACGGTCGGTCGACCCCTTCGACTTCGCTCAGGGCGAACGGAGTGTAAGCGCTCACCCCAGAATGAAATCCACCCCCGCCCGCGCATGAATGCTGGTGCAATCATAGATCGGCAGGACATTGGCCTTCACGTCGACGATCAGCTCCAACTCGGTACAGGCCAGCACCACGGCCTGCACATCCTCCTTGGCGATGTCGGTCAGTTCCGACTTCATATAGCGTTCGGATTCCTTGCTGACCTTCCCCACGGTCAACTCGTCATAGACGATCCTGTCGATCCGCTCGGCCAGTTCCATGTCGGCGGGCAACAGCGAAATGCCGTGGCCGACCAAGCGCTGACGATAGAATTTCTCGGTCATGACGTTGCGCGTGCCGATCAGCGCGGCTCGTTCAATGCCGTCCGCCTTCATCGTCTTGCCCACGATGTCGGCGATATGCAGGATGGGAATGCCGACCGCCGCCTGCACCCGATCGTAAACGCGATGCATCGAATTGGCGCAGATCAATAGCGCACCTGCGCCGCCCTGCTCCAGCCGTTGGGCCGCGCCGATCAACTGGGCCGACGCGCAGTCCCAGTCATTTTCCGTGGCGCAACGCGCCACTTCGGCAAAATCCAGGCTCTCGATCAGCAGCGGCGCGCTATGCTGCCCACCCAGCGCGCGGTGGACCGCCTGGTTGATGATCGCATAATAGCGCGCGGTGGAGGTCCAGCTAAGACCGCCGATCAGGCCAAGTTTGTGCATGCAAGTCTCCGCTGCGGGAATGATTTGCCGATAGCGTTAGGGTAAGCCCGCCCCGCTGGGCAAGGCTCTTGATGCGATCCGCCGCGCGCGCCATGCCAGGCGCAGCCCAACGGCGCCCGCCATGCCGCCGCCCATCACCATCGCGCTGTTGCCGATCGCAAAGCCCAGCGCAGCCGCCGCAAAGCCTGCGCCGCTGCCCAGCAAGGCAAGCTCGCCCAGCCTGCGACGGAACGCCAGGGCAAGCGCGCCTGTCAGGGTCGTCGCGCCCAGACCGAACCCGACCGCCAGCAGCGCACCATCATGGGCGGTCAGGCCGAAGGCGCTAGGATTGCGCCACAGGGTCGCGGCCATGGCCATCGCCGCCACGCCCAGCAGGCCGTGGCCCGCGACCATCAACCAGGGCAAGGCCGCTACCGCGCTGCGCCGCGCCAATAGCAGCCCGATGCTGCCGCCAATCACGACCGCGCTGACCATTTCCGGCAGGTTGACGACATCATGGCTGTAGACCGCCGCCGCCGACGCGGTCACGATGCCCGCCATCGCCCAACGGTTGCCATGGCGGCCGGTACGAAACCACAATCCCAGGAACAGCAATAGGCCGGAGAGGAGATAAGCGCCCGCGACCACGGGCGACGGATCGATGCCGTCCAGTTGCGCGCCCAGCCAAGCCGCGCCGACAGGGGGAATCATGCGTCCATCCCGTCATCGCCCTCACCATCCGGCAACACGCGGCGTTCCGGCACGCCCAAAAGCAGGACGCTCGCGACGCTGGCGCATAGCAACGCGATCAGGGCGATGTAGCGCGCCCTCGCGCTGCCCGCTTCGGCCGCGGCGATCAGCGCGCCGACGAGCAGGATGGCGGCCATGCCACCGACGCCCGACTGCCAAGCCGAACGATCGGAGTCAGCCCGCGGCCGAGCAACCACATAGCCGCCCGCACAAGCGGCCAGGAACAGGGGTAGCAACGCCAGCGCGCCCGTCATGCGCGCGCGCCTGTCGCCACGCCCTGCGGCAAGCGGCTCAGGAAATCAGCAGCACCACCAGCGCAGCGACCGCGACGCTGACGATCGTGCCCCATTTGACGAAGCCGACGAAGCTTCCGTAAGTTTCGGTCGCGGCCTTCATATTGCTGTCCGACGCCATATCCTGTCCCCTTGTCCTGACGATGTTGGCCCACCTCTTATCGTCTGGGGGCCGCGCCCTCAACCCGCCGCTTGCAAGAAAATTCGTCGCGGTTAAGCCGCCCTTTACCCCCTGCGCTTACCATCGCCTCCGGGTTGCATATGAGGGGTTTTGATGGCGCGCGATGGCGTACCGATGCTGATGCTGATCGACGACGAACCGGCGCAGCGACGCCTGGTGTCGGCGCTGGGGGCCCGTGCGGGTTGGCGCACCATCTTCGCCGCCGACGGTGAAACCGCCATTGCGACGCTGGGCACGCAGGACGGGATGCAGCTTGATGCCATCATACTCGACCAATGGAGCCCCGATTATGAACCGTCGGGCCTGATCCGGGAGATTCGCAGCCGTCGCCCTGCGCTGCCGATCCTGATCCTGACCGCGCATAATAATGTCGCCATCGCCGTGGAGGCGATGCGCGCGGGCGCTACCGATTATCTGTCCAAGCCGATCGCCCCCGAACGGCTGCTGGCCGCCTTGAACGCGACGCTGGCCGAAGGCGCGGCCGCGGGCGAATTGCGCCCGCTCACCGAAAAGATCACCGCCCCCCTCTCCTTCGAGGATGTGGTCGGCTCCGCCCCGCAATTCCGCGCCGCGCTGGCCATCGCGGCCAAGGCGGCCCGCGCCCGCGTCCCCGTGCTGATCGAGGGCGAAAGCGGCGTCGGCAAGGATGTCATCGCCCGCGCCATCCATGCCGCTTCCCCGCGCCACAAACAGGCGATGGTCACGGTCAATTGCGGTGCCATCCCCGCCAACCTCGTCGAATCCGAGCTGTTCGGCCATGAACGCGGTGCCTTCACCGGCGCGTTCGACCGTCATGTCGGCAAATTCGCCAGCGCCGACATGGGCACGCTCTTTCTGGACGAAGTCAGCGAAATGCCATTGGACGCGCAGGTCAAGCTGCTGCGCGTATTACAGGATGGCGAAGTCCAGCCGATCGGCGCGCGCCGGCCGGTCCATGTCGACGTGCGCGTCATCGCCGCGACCAACAAGCGGCTGATCGAAGAGGTGGAGGCCGGCAATTTCCGCGAGGATCTCTACTACCGCCTCAACGTCGTCCAGCTGACCGTGCCCCCCTTGCGCGAACGCATGGGCGACATCCCCGCGCTGTGCCGCCACCTGCTCGCCCGCATCGCTACCCAGCCGGGGCTGCGCGGCCTGGGCGTGACCGACGATGCGCTGGCGCTGCTGATGCAACATGGCTGGCCGGGCAATGTCCGCCAGCTTCAAAACGCCCTTTTCCGCGCCGCCGTGCTGTGCGAGGGCGACGCCCTGACGCCGCAGGATTTCCCGCAGATCGCCTCCCAAATCCAGGCCGGGGCCAGCATATTGTCGCTGCGCCCGCGCGCCGCCAGCCAGCCGCATCGCGACGGCGCGGGCATCACCCTGTTCGAAGGCGACGGCCATGTGCGGCAACTGGCGGAGATCGAAGCCGACGTCATCCGCCTCGCCATCGGCCATTATCGCGGGCGCATGACGGAAGTCGCCCGGCGGCTGGGCATCGGCCGCTCGACGCTCTACCGCAAGCTGGCCGAACTGGGCATCGACAGCGCGGCCTGAACCGCCACGATAAACGGATGATCGATACGATCGGCCTGCCCCGTTGAATTATTAGCGCGCCTATGCTTTGGATCGTTCCATGAAACATGCTGCGCTCGTTGCTTGCCTTCCCGTCCTCCTGCTCGCCGCCTGCGGCCGGTCCGAACCGGTCGCCGACATGCCGACGCAGGAGGAACTCGCCGCCGCCGCCAACGCCGCGGCGGCCACGGCGCTCGCCAATGCCGCGGCGGAGGACACGGACAGCCGCAATTATGTGAACCAGGCGCGCGGCTTTTCCATCACCTTCCCCGAAGGCTGGACCATCGACAAGGCGGCCAGCACCGCCGACGGCGCGGTCTATCAGGACCCTGGCGCCGGTGCGGACGTGCGCGTTTTCTGGCAGAAGAACGACAATGACCAGACGCTCCAGCAGATCGTGGAATCGGTCAACGACAGCGCCGAAGGCGTGGACGGCGATTTCGTCGGCGAGAATGAATATCGCGGCACCGCCAATGACGGCGAAGGCAATAATGTCGCCATCCGCCTGCTCAAGCAACCCGACGGCGGAACCGTGACCGCCACCTTCGTCTATCCCGAAATGCTGAGCGAACAATATCAGGGCATCGCCGAACAGACGCTGGCCAGCCTGCGCAGCTTCGCGCCCAAGGGCGCGGCGACGCCCGCGCCTGCGGCTGTGCCCGCACCGGCGGCCAACGCCAACTGACAATATGGGTGTGGAATAGCGGCTCGTTCATCCCCTCCCGCCAGCGGGAGGGGATGAACGAGCCGGCCTAAACCGCGCTCAACCCCGCATCCGCCAGCCCGCGCCACAGGTGCAGCGCCTGCACGCTTTCGCGGACATCATGCACCCGCACCATCTGCGCGCCGAGCTGCGCCGCGCGGAAGGCCAGCGCGACCGATCCGCCGAGCCGATCCGCCGCCGGTGCCTCGTTCGATAGCGCGCCGATCAGCCGCTTGCGGCTTCCCGCGAACAGTAGCGGCACGCCCAGCGCCTGGAAGGTCGCCAGGCCGTTCACCAGCGCCAGATTGTCGGCCAGGCTCTTGCCAAAGCCCAGCCCCGGATCGACCATGATGTTCGCGCGCGCGATCCCGGCCGCCTCGCACGCGACGATCCGCGCCTCCAGATGGTCGAACACATCGGCGACCACATCGCCATAGCCTGTAGGATTGTCGTGCGGATCATCCCCGGCCGATGGCGCATGCATCAGGATCACCGGGCATCCCGCGCGCGCCACCACCTCTAGGCTGCGCAGATCATGCGCCAGCGCGCTGACGTCGTTGACGATTCGCGCGCCCGCCGCCAGCGCCGCTTCCATCACCCCCGCCTTGCGCGTGTCGACCGACACCGACACGCCAGCCGCAGCCAGCCGCTCGATCACCGGGGCGATGCGGGCGATTTCGTCGCCTTCCCACACCTTCGCCGCATGCGGCCGGGTCGATTCCCCGCCCACGTCGATCAGCGCCGCGCCCGCCGCCGCCATAGCGAATCCGGCATCAGCCGCCGCCTGCGGATCGCCGACATGCTTGCCGCCGTCGGAGAAACTATCGGGCGTGACGTTCAGGATCGCCATCACCTGCGGCGCGTCGAAGCGGATAGTGCGGTCGCCCAGCGCCAGCGGCGCGCGGATCGCCGAGATACGCGCCGCCAGCCTTTGCGCCCGTTCCGCCAGCGCATCGGGCAGTCCCGCGATCGCAGCATCGAACCCGGCCACCGGCACCACGACCCGCGCGATCCGCCGCGCGCCGTCGAAGGCGCTCAGCTCATAGCCCTGGAACCAAATCAGCCCATTGCCCATCCGCGCCGCCGACCCGTCCGGCAACCCGATCGGCGTCGGCACGAACCAAGTGGGCTTCAGGTAGAGGCGGGCGTGGGGGGGGATGTTGGGCAATGACATATCAACTCCGTTCGCCATGAGCCTGTCGAAGCTTGTCCTGAGCTTCGCCGAAGGGGGCTGTTCTTTCTTGCAGAAAAGAAAAGGGCTTCGATAGGCTCAGCCCAAACGGAATTGGGTGGTGGGTTTCAAGGCTCATTGGCCAGCAAATAGGTCTGCCGCAGCGTGTCGATCGGTTGGAGCTTGCCCTCCACCTCGACATGCCAGAAGGTCCAGCCGTTGCAGCTCGGCGCATTTTGCAGCGTCGCGCCCATCTTGTGGATCGACCCCGTGTCGGTCCCGACAAGCAGCGATCCGTCCGCGCGCACCTCCGCCTGCCAGCGGCGCTTGGCATCGCGCAATAGCACGCCGGGCGTCAGATAACCCGTCTCGACCAAGGTGCCGAACGCCACCTTGGGCTGCTGACGCGCGGTCTGCATGATGGTCAGCGCGCTTTCGTCCAGCGGCAGCGCCGCCTCGATCCGCTCCAGCGCGACCTCGATATAATCGTCTTCGCGCTCGATGCCGATCCACTTGCGGCCCAGCCGCTTGGCGACCGCGCCGGTGGTGCCGGTGCCGAAAAAGGGGTCGAGCACGACATCGCCCGGCTTGGTGCAGGCCAGCATCACGCGATAGAGCAGCGCCTCGGGCTTCTGCGTCGGATGCGCCTTCGTGCCGTTGCGCTTCAACCGCTCCTGCCCGCCACAGATCGGCAACACCCAGTCGGAGCGCATCTGCAATTCGTCGTTCAGCGTCTTCATCGCCTTGTAGTTGAACGTATATTTGGCGTCTTCGCCCTGGCTCGCCCAGATCAGCGTCTCATGCGCGTTCGTAAAGCGCGTGCCCTTGAAATTGGGCATGGGGTTGGATTTGCGCCAGATGATGTCGTTGAGAATCCAGAAGCCCTCGTCCTGCAACGCGGTGCCGACGCGGAAGATATTATGATAGCTGCCAATCACCCAGATCGAGCCGTTTGGCTTCAATATGCGGCGCGCTTCGCGCAGCCAGGACTTGGTGAAGCGGTCATAGCTGCCCAGCGTGTCGAACTTGTCCCAATCATTGTCGACCGCATCGACGCGCCCGCCTTCGGGCCGGAACAGGTCGCCGCCCAATTGCAGGTTGTAGGGCGGATCGGCGAAAATCATGTCGATGCAATTGTCGGGCAGCTTGGCCATTTCCGAAATGCAGTCGCCCCGCAACAGGGTGTCGGTGGCGATGTGGGCCGCCTCGACCACGATCGGCCGTGCCGCTTTCTTCCGCCGCGGCGCCGCGACGCGCTCCATCACACCCATATGCCAATGCCCCCGAATTCGTTCTGAGGCCCAGCGATGAGTCCTCGGGAGTCCGCCGTCAAGATCAGCAGCTTATCTCAGGGCCTTCAGGAAATGGTTAACGCGACCGAGAACGAAGCGTGACCCACAAGATATAGAGTCATGCGACTCGTGCCAGACTCCATATCGGGCGGTGTGACTCAAAAGACTCTATCCCCCACCCCGCCGAACTTTTTTTGGTTAACGCCGGTTCAGGGTGGATTCGCGGGCAGAAACTTGACCAATACATAACCCTATGATTATGGGTTAACCATGATGACTGATTCACGAAGCGCAGAGCGCGACGACGCGACCGATGCCTTGTTCAAGGCGCTGTCCGACGGCACCCGCCGCGCCCTGCTGGAAGCGCTGGTGCGCGATGGCGAACAGAATGTGCAGGCGCTGACCCAGCAATCGGGCGTATCGCAACCGATGGTGTCGCGCCATATGGCCAAGCTCAAACGTGCCGGCCTCGTGACCGCCCGCCGGACGGGGCGCGAAACCTGGTATGCCGCGCGCGTGAAGGGGCTGGCCCCAGTGATCGGATGGATGGCCGTCCACGGCGCGCTCTGGTCGCAGCGCTTTTCGGCGCTGGAGGGGTTGGGTGAGTGATGGCGGGGATGGTGACTAACGGACAGTGCGGACGCTCAGAAGATGGTTTGCATAATCGGCAAGCTGATGCCCACTAGCGTCACCCCAGCGAAAGGCCGGGGTCTCAGGCAACGATGCGATGCGGCTTGGTTAGTGCCAAGCCTAACCGCCGCGTGTTCCCGCACAAGACCCCAGCCTACGCTGGGGTGACGGATTTTTTGGGCCGCGCCGCCCTTCAAGTCAGAGGGATGACGAGCACAAGAATTGATAGATGTGCCGTATCCCTCACTATCGGCAATACCCCTCCTGCCCCGCGATCACGATCAGGCAGTCCTGCTTGCCCGCCAGATATTTGAACCCCGTCTCATCGCCACTGCCCGGCCGGATCGCCAGATCCTTGCCGTCGCGCACGAAGCGGATCGTCGTGCCTTCGGCGATGCCGCTATAATCGCCCTGCCGGTCGAGATTATCCTTGTTGGTCAGCGCATAATGGCCGGGCTTCCCGTCGGGCGAGGGCTGGATGTCGAGGAACAGCCCCTCTGGCCCCGTCCAGCGTCCGACCCAATCATCGGTCGGCAGGCGCGCATCGGCCGCCTGGGCATTGGCCGGCACCGTGTCCATATCCTCGATCGTCTCGACCGCAGCGACATTGGCGCCATTATTTGCGACCGCGACATTGTCGTCGCTTTTGGCGCAGCCGGCCAGCAGCAGGGGCAGTAGCAGCAGGGGGGAAAGGGCGCGCATCATCCGTCAGTCTCCTTCATGTCCCAGGAAGAACCAACCGGGCCGCCGGTTCGATCCCTCTCCCAAGACGCCATCTTGCCAGCCGCACCGTCAGCGCGCAAAGGATGGGGCGGGGGGGAATAGACGTGAACGACAAGAGGGACAATGGGATGGGCAAGGCGCGACCCAGGGCGCGATTTGTTCGGGAAACGGCGGATGTGCGGCGCCAGGCGCTGATCGAGGCGACGGCCCGCTGCCTCGCCGAAAAGGGCGTGGGCGGCACATCGGTCCGCGCGATCTGCGCCCATGCCGGCGTATCGTCCGGCCTGCTCACCCATTATTTCGACGGCGTCGATGCGCTGGTTCTGGCCACCTATGCCGAAGTCGGCGCGAAAGTCTCCGCCGCGCTCGACGCCGCGATGGAGGCTGCAGGGGATGATCCGCGCGACCGGCTGCGCGCCTGCCTCCAGGCCAATTTCCTCTCGCCCGTGCTCGATCCCGATCTGCTCGCCACCTGGATCGCCTTTTGGAGCCTGGTCAAGTCCGACCCGAAGATCGCGACGGTCCATGCGGAGGTCTATGGCGGCGCACGCGCGCAGCTTGAAACGCTGCTGCGCGCCGCCGCCCCGGCGATGAGCGACGCGCGGATACGGGTCGCCGCGATCAGCCTGACCGCGCTGGTCGATGGCCTCTGGCTCGAACTCTGCCTCGACCGATCGACCTTCTCGCCCGAAGAGGCGCAGGCCATGGTCGAGGAAGCAATGCGGCAGGTGCTGGCAGGTAGCTGAGGGCGAAGCGATCGATCAGTCCGACGGGCTGTGATCGTTTTTCTCACTTAGGCCATCTCAGAAAACCAATTTCCCCCGAATCGACCGCGTCCCTACATGGGTGTTCGCAACTGCAACATCATATTGAGGATTTGGACAGCCTATGGCTCTCATCAACACCACCATCAAGCCGTTCTCCGCGACCGCCTACAAGCAGGGCAAGTTCGTCGATGTGACCGACGCTGACGTGACGGGTAAGTGGGCGGTCTTCTTCTTCTACCCGGCCGACTTCACCTTCGTCTGCCCGACCGAACTGGAAGATCTGGCAGACATCTATCCGACCCTGCAGAAGATGGGCGTGGAAGTCTATTCGGTGTCCACCGACACCCATTTCAGCCACAAGGCCTGGCACGACACGTCGCCGGCGATCGGCAAGATCAACTATTACATGCTGGGCGACCAGTCGGGCCAGATCACCAATAATTTCGACGTGATGCGTCCGGGCGTCGGCCTGGCCGACCGCGCGACCTTCCTGGTCGATCCCGAAGGCGTGATCCAGTTCATGGAAATCACCTCGGAAGGCGTCGGCCGCAACGCGACCGAACTGCTGCGCAAGGTCAAGGCCGCGCAATATGTCGCCGCCAACCCCGGTGAAGTCTGCCCCGCCAAGTGGGAAGAAGGCGAAGCTACCCTGGCACCGTCGCTCGACCTGGTCGGCAAGATCTAACCATACGCCTGGCCGCGTACAGGCCCGCCGGGTTCCGCCAAAAGGCGCGCAACCCGGCGGGTCAGGCCACCCCTATACAGACAAACCCTATGTCATCCGGGGCCATTGGGTCGCACCATCCCCGGCGGCGGGCCGTCTTGCGCCTTTCTTTTCCTCTCCCCTTGGACAGGGCAAGGCGGTCCCCCTCTCTTCACGCAACGGAGCCAGAACGATGTTGGACGCAAATCTCAAAGGACAGCTCAAGGGCTATCTGGCGAACATCACCCAGCCGATCGAGTTGGTGGCGTCGCTGGATGATGGCGCAAAGTCGCGCGAACTGGGCGAACTGTTAAATGACATTGCAGCCCTGTCGGACAAGGTGACGGTTGTCGCCGGCGTAGATCAGCGCACCCCCAGCTTCATGATCCGCCGCGTGGGCACCGACATCGGGGTGCGCTTCGCAGGCCTGCCGATGGGCCATGAATTTACCTCGCTGGTGCTTGCCCTGCTTCAGGTCGGCGGTCATCCGTCGAAGGCAGCGCAGGACCTGATCCAGCAGATCAAGGATATCGACGGCGATTTCGCGTTCGAAACCTATTTCTCGCTCTCGTGCCAGAACTGTCCCGACGTGGTGCAGGCGCTGAACCTGATGAGCGTCCTCAATCCCCGGATCAGCCATGTCGCCATCGACGGCGCGCTGTTCAAGGACGAGGTGGACAGCCGCAAGGTGATGGCCGTCCCCACCATCTTCCTGAACGGCGAACCCTTCGCCAGCGGCCGCATGGAACTGGAACAGATCGTCGCGAAGATCGACAGCGGCGCGGCCATCCGCGCGGCCGAGAAGATAAAGGCGCAGGCACCGTTCGAAGTGCTGATCGTCGGCGGTGGCCCAGCGGGCGCTGCGGCCGCCATCTATGCGGCGCGCAAGGGCATTCGCACCGGCGTCGCGGCCGAACGCTTTGGCGGTCAGGTGCTCGACACCATGGATATCGAGAATTTCATCTCGGTGTCGCGCACCGAGGGGCCGAAGCTCGCCTCTGCGCTGGAGGCGCACGTCAAGGATTATGACGTTGAGATCATGAACCTGCAAAAGGCGGCGAAGCTGATCCCCAGCAAACAAGAGGGCGGCTATCATGAAGTCGTGCTGGAAAATGGCGCATCGCTCAAGGGCCGCACCGTCATCCTCTCCACCGGCGCCCGCTGGCGGCAGATGGGCGTCCCCGGTGAGGACGAGTATCGCAACAAGGGCGTCGCCTATTGCCCGCATTGCGACGGTCCGCTCTACAAGGGCAAGCGCGTCGCGGTGATCGGCGGCGGCAATAGCGGCGTCGAAGCGGCCATCGACCTGGCCGGCATCGTCGCCCATGTGACGCTGATCGAATATGACAGCCAGTTGCGCGCAGACGCGGTGTTGCAGCGCAAACTCGCCAGCCTGCCCAACGTCAAGATCATCACCTCGGCGCTTACGACCAAGGTGGACGGCAATGGCGAACGGGTGACGGGCCTGAGCTACAAGGACCGCAACAGCGGCATCGAGCATGATGTCGAACTGGAGGGTATTTTCGTCCAGATCGGCCTGGTGCCCAACACCGAATGGCTTAAGGACGCGATCGCCCTCTCGCCCCGTGGCGAGATCGAGATCGACGCGCGCGGCGAAACCAGCCAGCCGGGCATCTTCGCGGCCGGCGATTGCACCACGGTTCCGTACAAGCAGATCGTGATCGCGATGGGCGCGGGATCGACGGCGGGCTTGTCCGCCTTCGATTACCTCATCCGCCTGCCCGCCAGCGAAGAGGCGGCGCAAGCCGCATAAGCATAACCCTGAGCGGGGTTTTACGCGAAAGGCCGATCCGGCAACGGGTCGGCCTTTTTGCGCATCAGCGGCGCAGTTTCGGGCAGCGTCACCAACACCGGCAGCACGCACATGGCCACCAGCGCAATCATCGCCCCTGGCGCAGGCGCCCAGCCGCTGCGTTCGATCAGCCAGTGCGCCAGCCACGGCGTCAACCCGCCGAACAGGGCCGTCGCGCTGGTCGCGCCGAAGGCCAGGCCGCTTAGCCGCCCCTCGCCCGGAAACTGCTCGGCCGTGGCGACAGCGCCGACCGCACTCACCGCCCCGCCCAGGCACGCCAGCACCACCGCGCCGGCCAGCGCCACGCCGAACCCGCCCTGCATCAGCAGGAACATCGCCATCGGCAACACCATTCCCGCCAGCGCCAGCGCCACCAGCACCGGCCGCCGCCCGACCCGGTCGGTCAGCACGCCGATCAGCGGCGTGACCAAAATCACCGCCAGCGCGGCGAGCGTGGACAGCCATAGCGCATCCGCCTCCCCCGTCGTCCCCATCGCCGCCAGGAAACTCGGCACATAGGTAATGCCGACATAATAGGTGATCGATCCCAGCGCCGAAATCGCAAAGCCCCGGCCGATCGCCGCTTTGTGGTGGCGCAGGCTGTGGGCAAGCGGATGGGTCGGCGTGGTCGCCTGCGCCTGTTGCCGCAGGAAATCGGGCGATTCCTCCATCGTGGACCGCGCCAGCAGGATCACGCCCGCCAGTGCCGCCCCGACCAGAAAGGGTATGCGCCAACCCCAGTCGGTCAGGCTCTGCGCATCCAGCGAAGCGACCGTGATCGCCGACACCCCCGCCGCCAGCAGCGCGCCGACCTCGCTCGCCGCCGACGCCAGCGACGTCACGAACCCGCGCCGCTCGGCCCGCGCACCCTCCAGCAAATAGGCGACCACGCCGGTATATTCCCCGCCGACAGAGAAGGCCATGACACAGCGCAAACCGATCATCAGCCACCCCGCCAACGGCCCCACCTGCGCATGGGTCGGCAGCATCGCGGTAGCCAGCATCGCGGCCGTCATCATCCCCATCGACAGCAGCATCGTCACCCGCCGCCCATAGCGATCGCCAATATGCCCAAACACGATCGCGCCCACCGGCCGCATCAGATAGGCCAGCGCAAAGCCCGCCAGCGCATCCCCCAACCCCACCGCTCCCCCACCGAAAAAGGTCCGCGACAACACCGTGGCAAAATAGAGATAGAGGGTGAAATCATACCATTCGACGATGGTGGACAGCGCCGCGACGACCAGCGATCGGTTGGGCAGCGGCCGTGCGGGCAAACGATCAACCTCCATCTGCGCGCCTTCCTTGCTGCCGAACGATCATAACTGCGCCCATCTTTCCCGCATGGGAAGAGGCACGCGGGCACCCCCATCATGGAACCACAACGCGCAGCCCGACATCCGTCCCTGTGGCGAGAACTGCGATGGCCGGGATGGGTGGGAAGTGGTCATTCCGCTTCGCGAGAGACTTCACGCGAAAGGCGCCGTAAAAATCCCGTCGCCCCAGCGAAGGCTGGGGTCTCAGGCGACGATGCAATGCGGTTGAGTAAGTGCCCAGCCCGAACCGCCGCGCGCCTCCGCACAAGACCCCAGCCTTCGCTGGGGTGACGGTAATGGGGCATCAGCTTGCCGTTTATGCAACCCGTCTGCTGAACGCCCCCTTCTGGTCGTTCCAAGATATTCCGCCGATCCACACCAAGCTAAAAGCCGGCACCCCGTTCGTCAGATAATCGGTGAGGAATAGCGCGTGCTACCGACGATCCCAACCCCCGAAAATCGCAGGGTCGATTTCCAGCCTCGGCACCCCATCCCCGCCTTCACGCGGCGCAGGCAACGCCATCCGCTCGCTCCGCCCCTCCCCGAACGTCACGACCTTGCTCCCCGGATCACCCAGCACCAGCGCGTCATATTGCAGCGCCGCGGTCAGGCGCGCCTGCGTCACCTCCACCAGCGTCCCCATCTTCGTCAGTGCGAACAGGTCGCGCGCAAAGGCGTAGGGCAAGCGGATGCAGCCATGGCTGGCCGGATAGCCCGGATTATGCCCGGCATGGAGCGCGATCCCGTCCCAGGTCAGCCGCTGCATATAGGGCATGGGCGCATTGCTGTAGAGGTTGGAGCGGTGCCATTGCCGCTTCTGGAGGATCGGAAAATCGCCGGTCGGGGTGCGATGCCCCTTCATCCCCGTCGATACGCTGGCCAGCCCGATCAGTTGGTCGCCGCTATAGACATGGATCATCTGCTTTTCGATGCTGATGACCATGTAGATCGGCCCGTCCCATGGCCCCTGCCCCAGCCAGCGATAGCCGCCCGGCGCCAGTTGCTGTACCCCGTTCACGGACTGAGCGGGCGCGGTAGCGGGCATGGCCAGCGCCCATGCGCCAGCCAGGATGAAGGGGCGCAGCATGGACAGGCGTAGGCGGACGGCAGGCATAAGCGTTTCTTAACCATGATCTTCGCCAACGCCAGCCTGCTGTTGCGCGGGCATGCACGGCGATCCCATGATGGGACAGGAACGGCGTCGAAGCATCGCGCTGCCACTCCGGCGCGGCGCTCGCAACAAAATGACCCGACACCCGCACCATGGCACGCCAAAAGCGCGACAAGGGGGCGCAAGAGGAATAATATGTTTCACACCCCCGCCCTCCGCGCTAGAGGGACCGCGACTATCTTCTGAAGGACTTGCGACAATGCCCGCCTACCGCTCCCGCACCACCACCCACGGCCGCAACATGGCGGGCGCGCGCGGCCTTTGGCGCGCGACGGGCATGAAGGACGAGGATTTCGGCAAGCCGATCATCGCCATCGCCAACAGCTTCACCCAGTTCGTGCCGGGCCATGTCCACCTAAAAGACCTCGGCCAACTGGTCGCGCGAGAGATCGAGGCGGCGGGCGGCGTCGCCAAGGAATTTAACACCATAGCGGTGGATGACGGCATCGCCATGGGCCATGGCGGGATGCTCTATTCGCTGCCCAGCCGCGATCTGATCGCCGACAGCGTCGAATATATGGTCAACGCCCATTGCGCTGACGCGATCGTGTGCATCTCCAACTGCGACAAGATCACGCCGGGCATGTTGATGGCCGCCATGCGCCTCAACATCCCCGTCGTCTTCGTGTCGGGCGGGCCGATGGAAGCGGGCAAGGTCGTACTGCGCGGCAAGAAGGTCGCGCTCGACCTGGTCGACGCCATGGTCGTGGCCGCCGACGAAAGCTATACCGACGAGGAAGTGGCGACGATCGAGCGCTCCGCCTGCCCCACCTGCGGCAGTTGTTCAGGTATGTTCACCGCCAATTCGATGAATTGCCTGACCGAAGCGCTGGGCCTGTCGCTGCCGGGTAATGGCTCCACGCTGGCGACCCATGCCGATCGCGAACGGCTGTTCCGTGAAGCGGGCCATGTCATCGTGGATATCACCAAGCGCTATTATGAGCAGGACGACACCAGCGTCCTGCCGCGCAACATCGCCAATTTCGCGGCGTTCGAAAATGCGATGAGCCTGGACATCGCCATGGGCGGTTCGTCCAACACGGTGCTGCACCTGCTCGCCGCCGCCTATGAAGGCGGGATCGACTTCACCATGGCCGACATCGACCGGCTGTCGCGCCGGGTGCCGTGCCTGTGCAAGGTCGCACCCGCCAAGAGCGACGTCCATATGGAGGATGTCCACCGCGCAGGTGGCATCATGGCGATCCTGGGCGAGTTGGAACGCGCAGGCCTGATCGATTCCAGCCTGCCGACCGTCCATGCGCCGACCATGGCCGCCGCGCTCGCGCGCTGGGACATTGGCCGCACCAATAGCGAGGAAGTGCGCAATTTCTATCGCGCAGCCCCCGGTGGCGTCCCTACCCAGACCGCGTTCAGCCAGTCGGAACGCTGGGAAGACCTCGATACCGACCGCGAACATGGCGTCATCCGGTCGGCCGAACATGCCTTTTCCAAGGATGGCGGCCTCGCCGTCCTGTTCGGCAATCTTGCGCCCGAAGGCTGCATCGTGAAGACAGCGGGCGTGGACGAGAGCATCCTGGTCTTCCACGGCACCGCGCGCGTCTATGAAAGCCAGGACGCGGCGGTCGCGGGCATATTGGGCAACGAGGTCAAGGAAAAGGACGTCGTCGTCATCCGCTATGAAGGGCCAAAGGGCGGTCCCGGCATGCAGGAAATGCTTTATCCGACCAGCTATCTGAAGTCGAAGGGACTGGGCAAGGCCTGCGCACTCATCACCGACGGGCGCTTTTCGGGCGGCACGTCGGGTCTGTCGATCGGCCATGTCTCGCCCGAAGCGGCCGAAGGCGGCCTGATCGCCCTCGTCCAGACCGGCGATCCGATCGTCATCGACATTCCCGCCCGCGTCATCAAGGTCGACCTGGACGACGCCCTGCTGGCCGAACGCCGCGCGGAAATGGAAGCGATGGGCGCGAAGGCGTGGAAGCCCTTCGGCCGCAAGCGCGAAGTGTCGCCTGCCCTGCGCGCCTATGCCGCGATGACCACCAACGCCGCCAAGGGTGCGGTGCGCGACGTCAGCCAGATCGAACGCTGATCCAAGTCGCCCGGTCCGTCGCTGCCCACAGGCATGACGGACCGAACCGTCATAAGCCGTTAAACGTGGCAAATATGAAGGAAAATGGTGCCGCTTACAGGACTCGAACCTGTGACCCCCGCATTACGAATGCGATGCTCTACCAACTGAGCTAAAGCGGCGTCCGGGCGGGCAGATAACAGCGGACGGGGCGAAGGACAAGCGGACATTTCCCGCCCCTGCCCCTTTTTTCGGGCCACGCCGCTTCCGCCTCCTCCCGCCCGATCACTACCGGCCTGTTTACAGGAAATTTACCATCCCATGCCACTGTCGAGTCTCGGAATAGTATTTTGACCTGAGGTAGGACGATCGGATGGACACTCTGCGGGGGCATGATGCCGCCAATGACGAGGACGATTTCGACTATGCCGGCGATGCGCTGATCGAAACGCCGCCTGCCGTCATTTCCGACGAGCGGCGCATGCAGGTGCGCGCCTATAATTATTGGGCGTCGCTGCTGGGCGATCGCGTCCTGCCCTCGATCGAGGATCTCAACCCCGACCAACTGGAGGATTTCGGCCCGCATGCGGTGCTGCTCGACTTTAGCGTCGGCATGGATAATCCCGCCATCGTCTATCTCGGCACCGCCCTGCGCGCGGAATGTGAGATCGAGGGGACCATCGACTATATCGATGACGTCCCCGCCCGCTCGCTGCTGTCCCGCCTGACGGACCATTATCTTCAGATCATCGCCAATGCCGCACCGATCGGCTTCGAAGCCGAATTCGTCAACCAGCGCGGCGCGGAGATCATGTATCGCGGCATATTGATGCCCTTCTCCTCCGATGACGAGACGATCGACTTCGTGTTCGGCGTCATCAACTGGAAGGAACTGGCCAGCCGCAGCCTGTCCGATGCGCTGGAACTGGAAGTCGACGAGGCGATGCGCAGCGTGCCCACCACACGCGACGCCGCGCCGATCTGGGCCGACGGCCCGGCCGCCGATCAGCAGAGCAACAGCCTGGCGTTCGAGATCGAAGAGGACGAGGACGACACGCTCGACCTGGCCGGGATGGAATGTCCGACGCAGGACGCCCCGCTCGCCGACTGGCTGGCGCTCGCCCGTGACGGTGCCGCGCGCGTGCGCATTAGCGAAGCGCGCAGCCACGCCGCCCTCTATCGCGCCGTCAGCCTGTCCTACGACTTTGCGCAAGTAGCCCAGATCCGTCCCGACGACTATGCCGAACTGCTGCACGATTATGGCATCAAGGCGCAGGCGCGCAGCCCCATGACCGCGGTCATCAAGCTGGTTTTTGGCGCCACTTACGACAAGACCCGCATCACCGAATATGCCACCGCGCTGGAACATGCGCTGGCCGCCCGGCTCAGCGTCGGATCGCTCGCCGCCTATCTGTCCGCCTATGCCGGCGGGTTGAAGGCGCTGGTAAGGGACGAACGCGCGCTGCGCCGGTCGGAAAAGCCGGCCAAGCCCGATCGTCGCCAGGTCGCGCGTGATGCGGTCAAGGCCGCCGTCGCGCTCGATCCGGTCGCGGTCGCCACTGATGCGGACGGCCTGGCCGTAGTCATCGCCCGGCGCGAAGCCGACGGCACGCTGGCGATCGTCGCTGCGCTGCCGGGGGATAGCGACCTTAACCAGCGGGTGATCAGCGCCGCCGCGCGTTGACACGGCATCTCCCGCCGCGCCGCCTCCAGCATCCATGGGAAAATGCTGAAAATCGCGCCGCATCGACGCTCGACATACGGTGCAGGCTGGTCGATAGTCGCCTCCGATGACAGGCCCCGCGCCCTCCGCGCGGGCCGTGATGCGTTTCGTCATTTAATTTCAAGAATCAGAAATTTTATTTCCCCCAAGGGTTGAGCCGACTCCCGGCCGGGGGCATATAGGCGCTCCTAAAGCCGAGGAGTCGCATGGCGGCGATCCAGCACCTCCTCCGTTAAGATCGAAGCGGTTAGAACCGCGTTGAGAGGTGAGCGAATGACGGCGCTGGCGGAAGCGAAGAACAAGGACGTTGACAACGGCATCCGTGAGGCACTCGAAGGTGCCCTCAGCCGGGGTGCCCTGCCGGGCGAAAGCGAGGGATTTGACGCGGCCGCACTGGCCGCCGCCGCCGCTTTCCTGGCGCGCACCGCCAATGGCCGCAAGGCGGGCCAGGCCGCGATCGTGGTCGAAACGCTGGGCGAAGGCGCCAATGGCCGTTTCATGCGCCTGGCCATCGTCAATGACGACATGCCGTTCCTGGTCGATTCCATCGCCAATGCGCTGGCGGCCGCCGACATCACCATCCACCGCCTGTTCCATCCCGTTCTGTCGGTGACGCGCGACGGGGACGGTGCGCTGTCCGCCATATTGGATGACGACACGCCCGGCGCGCGGCGCGAATCCATGATCTATGTCGAAACCGACCGTGCCGACGCAAAGGCGCGTCGCGCACTCGAAAAGGCGTTGCAGGAGACGCTGGCGGACGTCCGCGCCGCCGTGATGGACTGGCCCAAGATGCAGGCGGCGATGGCCGCCGATGCGGATGCCGTGCCGGACGAGGAAGGCGCGGCGCTGCTGCGCTGGTTCCTGGCCCGACATTTCACCCAGACCGGCCATGAGATGCTGCATCGCGACGGCAGCAGCAGCACGCCGCTCGGCATCTGCACCCGGCATGACAGGCCGCTGATCGCGCCTGCCTCGCTGGAGGCCGCCTTCACCTGGTTCGAGGAAGGCAAGCGCACCCCGCTCATCATCAAGTCCAGCCGCATTTCGCGTGTGCATCGCCTGGTGCTGCTGGATCTGGTCATCATTCCGGTTCGGGAGGGCAAGGAGGTCAAGGCGCTGTCGATCCATGCCGGCATGTGGACCAGCACGGGCCTGTCGGCGACCCCGGACAAGGTGCCGCTGCTCCGCTCGGCGCTCTCGACCCTCATGGACAAATTCGGCTTCGATCCGCTCGGCCATGCGGGCAAGACGCTGGCCCATGCGCTGACCGCCCTGCCGCACGACATCACCATTGGCTTCGACCGCGAAACGCTGGAGCGGCTGGCGCTGACCTTCATGTCGCTGACCGACCGGCCCCGGCCAAAGCTGGCGCTGGCCACCAGCGCGCTCGCCCGCCATCTCTACGCCTTCGTCTGGCTACCGCGCGACGAATTGTCGACCGCCCGCCGCGTGGCGGTGCAGGACATGCTGGCGCAGGCGGCGAACGGCCCGGTGCTCAGCTGGTCGATCGCGCTGGAAGAAGGCGGCCTGGCGCTGCTGCGCATCACGCTCGACCTGCGCGAGGGCGGCGTAGTGCCCGATGACGCCGCGCTCGACCGACAACTCAAGCAGATGGTGCGCGGCTGGGTGCCTGCCGTCGAGGAAGCGCTGGCCGAAACCGAGGAGGGCGGCCGCGCCGCCGCGCTGGCGCAGCGTTTCGCCCCCGGCTTCCCGCTCGCCTATCGCAACGGCGCGGGGCCTGAAGAAGCCGCCATCGACATCCGCCTGCTCCACGGCCTGTCGGGCGACGGCGACAAATCGATCCGCATCTACCGCAACGCCGAAGACAGCAGCGAACGCTTGCGGCTCAAACTCTATAGCAGCCATACCGTCGCCCTGTCCGAAGTGGTGCCGGTGTTCGAGAATTTCGGTTTCCGCGTGATCGAGGAAATGACCACCGCCATCGATGGCGGCGCGCTCGGCCATGTTCAGCGCTTCGTGCTGGAACTGCCCGCCGGCGGCGATGCGCAGCCTGTCATCGCCCGCGCCGACGTCGTGACCGAAGCGATCGCCCAAGTGCTCGAAGGACGCGCCGAAAACGACCGGTTCAACGAACTGATCGTCACCGCCAGCCTGTCGCCGCGCTCGGTCGTGCTGTTCCGCGCGCTCTACCGCTATCTGCGCCAGACCGGCGTCGCCTACGGCATGGCGACCTTCGCCGAAACGCTGCGCAAGGCGCAGGGCGTCGCCGCCAACCTCATCATCCTGTTCGAAGCGCTGCACGATCCGGCGGCACGGGATGGCGCGGACGACCGCATCGCCCAGGCCCAGGCGGAAATCGAAGCGGGCCTGGAGCAGGTCACCGCAATCGATGAGGACCGCGTGCTGCGCCTGCTGCGCGCCGTCATCACCGCCACCCTACGCACCAATTTCTATGCCCCAGCGGCGCAGGAAGCTTTGGCGTTCAAGCTCGACAGCGTGGCGGTGCCCGGCCTGCCCGCACCGCTTCCTTGGCGCGAAATCTGGGTCTATTCCCCCCGCGTGGAGGGCATCCATCTGCGCGCCGGTCCGGTGGCGCGCGGCGGCCTGCGCTGGTCCGACCGGCGCGACGATTTCCGCACCGAAGTCCTGGGCCTGATGAAGGCGCAGCGGGTCAAGAACGCCGTGATCGTGCCGACCGGCGCGAAGGGCGGCTTCTATCCCAAGCAATTGCCCAGTCCCCAGGTCGATCGCGACGCCTGGCTGGCGGAAGGCACCGAAAGCTATCGCATCTTCATCCGGTCTTTGCTGTCGATCACGGACAATATCGTCAAGAACAAGGTGAAGCACCCGGCGCAGGTCGTCATTCATGACGGCGACGATCCCTATTTCGTCGTCGCCGCCGACAAAGGCACGGCCACCTTCAGTGACATTGCCAACGCGATCGCGCTAGAGCGCGACTTCTGGCTGGGCGACGCCTTCGCCAGCGGCGGCTCCAACGGTTACGACCATAAGGCGATGGGCATCACCGCCAAGGGTGCCTGGATTTCGGTCCAGCGCCACTTCGCCGAAATGGGCGTCGATGTGCAGAGCGAGCCGGTCAGTGTCGTGGGTTGCGGCGACATGTCGGGCGATGTGTTCGGCAACGGCATGTTGCTGAGCAAGGCGATCAAGCTGGTCGCCGCCTTCGACCATCGCCACATCTTCTTCGACCCCACGCCCGATCCGGCGAAAAGCTGGGAAGAGCGTAACCGCATGTTCGCCCTGCCCCGCTCCAGCTGGGACGATTATGACAAGGCACTCATCTCCAAGGGCGGCGGCGTCTTCTCGCGCAGTCTCAAGCGCATAGCGCTGACGCCGGAAATGCAGGCTGTGCTCGACGTCACCGACGCGGAAATGGAACCGGCCGCGCTGATCTCCGCCATATTGAAGGCGCCGGCCGACCTGCTCTGGTTCGGCGGCATCGGCACCTATGTAAAGGCCGCGGCGCAAAGCCATGGCGACGTCGGCGATCCTGCGAACGACCGCCTGCGCGTCAACGCCGAACAGCTACGGGTCAAGGTGGTGGGCGAAGGCGCGAACCTGGGCACCACCCAGGCGGGGCGCATCGCCTTCTCGCTCCATGGCGGGCGGATCAACACCGACTTCATCGACAATAGCGCCGGCGTCGACTGTTCGGACAACGAAGTGAACATCAAGATCGCGCTGAACAAGGAGATGATCGAGGGCCGCCTGCCCTTCGAAAAGCGCAACGCGCTGCTCGAAAGCATGACCGACGCGGTCGGCGACATCGTGCTGGAGGATAACCGCCTCCAGGCGCTCGGCCTCTCCATCGCCGAAGCGGGCGGCGCAGCCGACCTTGCCTCCTATGTCCGCCTGATCGAGACGTTCGAGGAAACCGGCCGGCTCGACCGTCAGGTCGAAGGACTGGCCGCCAACGACCAGTTGCTGCGTCGTGGCCAGGACGGCCAGGGGCTGACCCGCCCCGAACTGGCCGTGCTGCTCTCCACCGCCAAGCTGGCGTTGCAGGACGCGATCGAACATGGCGACCTCGCCAGCGACGATAGCATGACCGGCGAACTGATGGCCGCCTTCCCCGCTGCCATGCAGAAGAAGGAAGCGGACGCCATCGCCGCCCATGCGCTGCGCAAGGAGATCATCGCCACCAAGGTCGCCAACCGCATCGTCAATCGCCTCGGCCTCATCCATCCGTTCGAACTGGCGGAGGAGGAAGGCTGTTCGATGGCCGACCTCGCCAGCGCCTTCCTGATCGCCGAACGGCTCTACGACATCCGCGCGCTCTGGGCGGATATCGATGCGGCGGACATGTCGGAAGGCGCCCGCCTCGCCCTGTTCAGCGACATCGCTGGCGGCATGCGGGCGCAGATCGCCGACATATTGCGCGCCCTGCCCGCCGGGACGCTGCCTAGCGAAGGGCATGATCGGCTGTCCAAGGGCGTCGGCACCCTGGCCGCCCAGGTCGATGACCTGCTGACCAGCGAGGCGCAGCGTCGCACCAACGCCGTCACCGACCGGCTGCTGGGCCTTGGCGCCCCCGAAACGCTGGCACTCCGCACGGCGGGCCTGTTCAAGCTCGACGGCGCGGTCGGCATCGCCGCCCTTGCCGCGCGCATGGGCGTGGAGGAAGTCGCGCTCACCCGCGCCTTCACCCATCTGGGCGAAGCGGTCGGTATCGACTGGGTCCAATCCGCCGCCGCGCGCATGGAGCCGACCGATCCGTGGGAACGGCTGCTCATTTCCGGCGTCGCCCGCGACATGCAGCAGGTAAGGCTCGATTTCCTGGCCCAGGGAAAGGGCAAGGATATCGCCAACCATGTCGAGGACTGGTTGCAGGCCAAGGGTGCCCGTGTCCGCCAGTTCCGCACCCTGGTCCAGCGCGCCAAGGCCGCCGCGACCCCCAATGTCGCAATGCTCGCCGAAATAGCGGGCCAGGCGCGCGGCCTGCTGGGACGGTAAAAAACGGGCGTGTTCCGGCGAAGGCCGGAACCCAGTCCCACCGTCTGATCTGGGCTCCCGCCTGCGTGGGAACACGGCATGCTTCAGCCACCAACAGAAAGGGCGTCATTCTCGCGAAGAGAATGACGCCCTTTCTGTGTCGCACTGACGCAACCTTTATTGCGGCGTATCGCTCGCCGGTTCGGCGGCATCATCGTCCGCATAGGGATCGGGCAACACGACCTTGGGCGCGTCCTTCTTGCCCGGCGTGCGAAGGGCGTCGCCATAGATGGGCACCACCGGCTCAGCCGACACGCGCCCGTGCAGCGCCTCGATCTCCGCCTTGCGCTGCTTCAGGTACAGCGTCTTGTAGACGGTATAGGGGTCGTCCTCGTTGCGGATCGCCGTGATCGTCTCATCGAACGCAGCGCGCTCGCCCAGCTGGTTCAGGATCGTGGCGGGAATGACATAGGCCGGCTTGAAGAACTTGCCCCCCAGGGCGAAGGGCAGGATCATCTTGTCCGCCGTATCGCCGATAATGTCGCGCAACGTCGTCGGCCCGACGACCGGCAGATACATATACGGCCCCGGCCCCACGCCATAGAAGCCCAGCGTATTGGCGACGCCATTGTCGCGATGGGGCAGGTTGAACGGCTTGCGCTTGGCGACGTCGAACAGGCCGACGAAGCCCAGCGTCGAATTGACGCCAAAACGTCCCGCCGTCTCGAACGCCTTGCCCGGCTTGAACTGCAACAGATAGGCCGCCGCCACGATCGGTTCGCCCAGGTTGGAGAAGAAGTTGCGCAACCCCTTGCGCACCGGGCGCGGCAGGCCCTTGTTATAGGCCTTCGCCACCGGCTCCACGACCGCCCTGTCGACCGACTGCACCGCCTCGAAACTCTTGGCGTTCAACTGCTCCAGCGGATCGCCCTTGGGCGCGCCCTTGTCACCGGTCACGACGATGTCCTGCGCCGCGTCGCCCTGCGGCGCGGGCGATGGAGCAGCGGGGGCCTGCGCCGGGGCGGCGGGCGGAACGGACGGCGCGGCATCTTGCACCGCGCCTGCAACCTCCGCGGCCACGGCCAGTTGCGGCGCGGCGGCTTCCGCCTGCGTCCCGATCATCATCATTCCCGCAGCTACGGCCGGCAATAGCATAGTCATGTCCTAGCAGCAGCCACACGCTCTCCCCCGCGCAGCCATCAAAATCCGTGACATACCGGACATGTTAATCCGTGTTACATCAGGCATACAGTGCGGCTAGAGGTGGTGGCCATGGCCGTCAATAGCAAGGGCGTGCGGGTGAGCGGCCGGATGGGGCCACTCATCGCAGCCAATCGGCGGGTCCATACATTTTGATACACTTTCCTGCTGCGACTCGTTTGCAACTGCGAGTCGTTCGCGTTATGCGAGGATCATCATAGCGCAGGACATATCCCACCCCATGCACGGAACCGCTCGCATCCAGCCGACCCGAAAGAAGAGCGCCAAGGCCTTCTGGATGAAGCAGCTCCATACCTGGCATTGGGTGAGTTCGGCTGTCAGCCTGATCGGCCTGCTGCTTTTCGCCTTTACCGGCATCACCCTCAATCACGCCGCCGATGTCGAAGCATCGCCCCAGACCATAGAAAAAAGCGCCACCCTGCCCGCCGCGCTGCTGAAACAGGTCGCGGCCGATGACGCGCCCGACGCGAAGAAGCCCCTGCCAGCGCCCGTCGCGACATGGGTCGAACAATCCGTGGGACAAGCAGGCGCCGGCAATGCCGAATGGTCGGCCGACGAAATCTACCTGGCCCTGCCCCGCCCTGGCGGCGACGGCTGGGTATCGATCGACCGGCATAGCGGCGCCGTCACCAGCGAAAGCACCAGCCGCGGCTGGATCAGCTATCTCAACGATCTGCACAAGGGCCGCAATGCGGGCGGCGTGTGGAAGTGGTTCATCGACATCTTCTCCATCGCCTGCTTCGTCTTCGCGCTGACCGGCCTGGTCCTGCTCCAGCTTCATGCCAAAAAACGGCCCAGCACCTGGCCGCTGGTCGCGATCGGCCTCGCCCTTCCCGCGCTTCTCGCCATCATCTTCATCCACTAAAGGGGACAAACCCATGCAGATCAGCCATCGCCTGGCTCTGACCGGCGTCGCAGCGCTCGGCGCGGCCGGAACCGCGGCCGCACCCGCCGCCGCGCAGACGCTTAATCTCAGTGTCGCCATTCCGCGCTTGTCGGTCGCCGAATATCACCGCCCCTATGTCGCCATCTGGATCGAGAAGGAGGGGGCCGCCCCCCGCACCCTGTCGGTCTGGTATGATGTCGACAAGGCAAAGGGCGAAGGCACGAAATGGCTGCGCGACGTGCGCCAGTGGTGGCGCGCTTCAGGCCGTGCGCTCAGCTTCCCGGCCAACGGTGTTTCTGGCGCAACCCGCGCGCCGGGCGACCAGAAAATCGCCTTCACCGCCGGCAAAGGCCCGCTGGGCGCGCTCGGCCCAGGCAATTACACATTGATCGTAGAGGCCGCGCGCGAAGTGGGCGGGCGCGAAGTGCTGCGCCTCCCCTTCGCCTGGCCCCCAAAGCCCGGTGCCACCGTCAAGGTTCAGGGCAGCAGCGAATTGGGCGCGATCGCCCTCACCTTCGGCAAGTAACGGGGATTAAACCATGAAAAGCAAATTTCTGATCGCGGGCGCGCTTGCCGCCCTGATGTTCTCCGGCACGGCCCAGGCCCACCGCCAATGGATGCTACCCTCTTCCACCACCCTGTCGGGCACCGAAAGCTGGGTCACGGTCGACGCCGCCATTTCCAACGACGTCTTCTATTTCGAACATTTCCCGATGGCCACCGACAATATCGTCGTGACCGAACCGGACGGCGCTGTGGGCAAAATCGAGAATGCCGCCAAGGGGCGCTATCGCTCCACCTTCGACGTGCATCTGACCAAGCCCGGCACCTATCGCATCGCCAGCGTCTCGACCGGCGTGATGGGCAGCTACATGCTGAACGGCAAGCAGGAACGGCTGCCGCGCGGCACGACCAAGGATAAGCTGGCCAGCGTCATCCCCGCCGGCGCGACCGATGTGCAGACTGCCGAAGCCGCGAGCCGCAACGAGATTTTCGTCACGCTGGGCGCGCCGACCGCGAACCTCTTCAAACCCACCGGCAATGGCATTGAGCTTGTCCCTGTCACCCACCCCAACGATCTGGTGTCGGGCGAAGCGGCGACCTTCCAGTTCCTGCTCGACGGCAAGCCTGCCGCTGGCCTGAAAGTCACGGTCATCCCCGGCGGCATCCGTTACCGCGACGCGCTGGGCCAGATGGACCTTGTCGCCGACCAGGATGGCAAGGTCGCCATCACCTGGCCGCAGCCGGGCATGTATTGGCTGAACGCCAGCATCGGCGGCGGTCGTGAAGGCGGCCCCGGTGGTCCGGGCGGCGAAGGGGGCGCGGGTGGTCCCGGCGCACCGGGCGGTGCAGGTGCGCCGCCGCCGCCCCGTCCGCAGGCCGGCCCGCCGCAGCGCCGTGCCGCCTATATCACCACGCTGGAAGTGCTGGCCCCCTGAACCCGGCCCATCCCTACGGCATCCGAATCGCGATAGCGCCCGGCCTGTCGCCCGACCAATTTGTCGGGCGACAGCGCAGGGGCGCTATCGTCACTTATGGCGGCCCCACCATGGGGACCAGCTGGTCGGCGCAGATCGTCGATCCGCCCGCCCGCTGTGAAAGCGCCATCGAAGCGGTGCTGGCCCGCATCATCGACCAGATGAGCAATTGGGAAGCGGATTCCGCCATCAGCCGCTTCAACCGCGCCGCCGTGGGCGCATGGATGCCCCTGCCCGCCGACATGCTGACCGTGCTGCGCGCGGGACTGGACATAGCGCGACTTTCGGGCGGCGCTTTCGATCCCGCCATCGGCCAGCTGGTCGACCAATGGGGCTTCGGCCCTGGTCTTGGACCGGCCGCCGCGTCCGTTACCGCCCCCTGGACCCGCATAGAGGTCGAAGGGGATCGCGCGCGCCGACGCGCCGACGTAGCGCTCGATTTTTCCGGTATCGCCAAGGGGTTCGCCGTCGATGCCGCCGCCGCGCAACTGCGCGCCATGGGCGTCGCCAATTTCCTGATCGAAATCGGCGGAGAGCTGCGCGGCGAGGGCATCAAGCCCAACATCCAGCCCTGGTGGGTCGATGTCGAATCCCCGCCAGACCTCACCATTCCCACGCTCCGCATCGCGCTGTGCGGCTTGTCCGTCGCCACCTCCGGCGACTATCGCCGCTTCCGCATCGCAGATGGCGCGCGCCTGTCCCACAGCATCGACCCCGCGACCGGCGCGCCGATCGCCGCCGGCGTCGCGTCCGTCACCGTCCTGCACGACAGCGCCATGCTGGCCGACGCCTGGGCCACCGCGATCACCGTCCTGGGGCCGGACAAAGGCATGGCGCTGGCTACCCGCCACGATCTCGCCGCCCGCCTGGTACTGCGTATGGACGACGGCGCGCAGGAATATATGACCCCCGCGCTGGCAGCGATGCTGGAGTGATGCACAGTCCGGTAACCGAAAATGGTGAATTGCGATGGATTGCTGCCATTCTCCAATTTCTAGCGTCCGTTCGCCCTGAGCCTGTCGAAGGGCTTCTCTTCCTTAAAATGCGGGGATTTGAAGAAGGAACAGGGCTTCGACAGGCTCAGCCCGAACGGATGTTGGGGATCTGCAACCGGTCGTTGCCAAGCCATTCCCCCCCTTCCAATGTAGGATTTTCTCTGGTCTATCCTGATCGATGGAGTAGCACCGCCTTCCCCCACCACCCGCGCATCGCCAGTCGCCCGCGTGGCGCGTCCCTGCCGCGCAGGAGACGCATCGGCGTGACCCGAACGTGCCCCGGTTGTCGCGTCGGCGGTACGCAGCGATGGCGTCACAGGGGCTTGGGCAGTGCGATTGGCCGAAAAAGCCCGACAATGGTGTGAACTTCGGCGAGACACGATCAGGTGCCCCGCCCCTGCCCCACCCGTCAGGCGTCGGCCCAGCGCCGCAGCAAATTATGATAGACGCCGGTCAGGCGGATCACCTGCGCATTGTCGTGGCCCAGCGTTTGCGCAAGTTGCTGGATGCTGCTGTCCAGATCGAACAAGGTCTGGCGCGCGCCGTCGTCCCGCACCATCGACTGAATCCAGAAGAAACTCGCCACCCGCCGCCCGCGCGTCACCGGCTCGACCCGGTGCAGCGAGGAGGAGGGATAGAGCACCGCATGGCCGGCGGGCAGCTTGACCTGCTGCACCCCGAATTGCGTTTCGATCGTCAGCTCCCCGCCATCATAGGCGTCGGGGTCTTCCAAAAACACGGTGATCGACAGGTCGGACCGCACCCGGAATGTCGTACCCTTGCGGATGCGGATCGCATTGTCGACATGGGTGCCGAACGCCTGCCCCCCGGCATAGCTGTTGAACAGGGGCGGGAAGATGCGCTGCGGCAGCGCGGCGGCGATGAACAGCGGGTTCTGGCCAACGGCATCGAACACGATCTGCTGCGCCTCCTGCGCGGCGGCGCAATCTTCGGGCAATTGCAGGTTGTGCTTGGCCAGCGCGGACTGATGGCCGGACGTGATATTGCCATCCACCCAGTCGGCGGCGTCGATCACGCTACGAATGGCGGCGACGCCAGCCGCGTCGATCAAGTCGGGTATGGCGATCAGCATGAAAAAGTCCGTCCGTCAGGCGGCATCGGCGCGAAGGATGAACGGGATTTCCACCACGCCCCGCACCCGCACTGGCTGTCCGGCACGGATCGTCGGCTTCCAGCGCCAGCCCTTGACTGCATCCCTGGCAGCATTGTCGAGCCGGGCAAAGCCGCTGCTCTGGCTGACGGCGATGCTTTCCACGCCGCCGTCCACGGCCAGGGTGATCGCCAGCACCACCGTCCCCTGCTCGCGCTTGCGGCGGCTGTCGATCGGATAGCGGGGCGGCTTGCCCGCGACCATCTGGGTGCCCAGGTCGCCGCCCTGCACCATGCTGGGGGGCGCCGGGCTGGGCGGTGCCGGCGGCGCGGCGACCGATGGGCTTGGCCCCGGCGCGATGACGGTGACCGGCGCGGCCGCCTGCACGGGTTCGGGTGATGTCTGGATCTGCACCGGCGGCACTGGCGTCTGCACGACCGGCGGCGGCGCGACCACCTGCGGCGCGGAAGGCGGCGGCGGTGGGGTTTCCGCTGCGGGCGGCGGCGGCGGCGGCGACAGGTTCACCACCGTCAGCTTGGCCGCCTCCGTCCGCTGCACATGGTTGCGCACCTGGATCAGCGCGCCGATCAGCAACGCATGGACGACCAGAATGGCGACGATGGCCGGAATGTTCGGACGGGACCGGGCACCATAGCGTTCGGCGGACGACGCCACAAAGGAGGACGGAGACAAGGCAGCAACGGGCATGGGAGCAACGACCTGCTCCAACGCACCGTCATAATCCTCAATCGGCTGGCTTGCCGCCTGCAACATGCCAGTGCCTCCCTTTGCGTGAGCCTGTGTCGGTTCCGATAGCGCGAAGCCTAATGCGAATCAATTGCGATGTTTGCGGAGAGGCAAGGAACCGGATGCGGACAGGTGGCGAACCAAGGCGGTCCGGCCACATGTCGGGCCTGTGTCGCCCCCCGTCCCACCCCCGGTCACTGGGACCGGAGATGCTGGACCCATCAGATCTTGTAGTTCAGGCTCAGCACCCAGGACCGGCCTTCACCGGGATTGGCCCAGCCATTGTTGCGGATGCTGGTATAATATTTCTTGTTGGTGAAGTTCTGCACATTGAGCTGCGCGGTCAGACTTTCCGTGAAGGAATAGGACAGCATCGCCCGATGGATCAGATAGGAGTCGGACCGATAGGTCGGGGCGATCGCGGTGCTGCCCGCCACCAGCGGGGTCACCAGCGCCCGGTTGGTCAGCAGGAAGCTGCCCTGATAGGTCAGGCCGTAACCGACCTGCAAGCCGAAGGGCAGGGTGTAGGTAGTCCAGATGCTGCCCGAATGTTTGGGCGTATTGATCAATTCCTGCCCGGCCTGCGGGTCGAGGATGGCCGTATTATTGCCGCAGGCGTTGGTCGTCACGCCATTGACGGTGCGCGGGCCGGGGTTGGCGATACAGGCGTCGGAAACGCTCTGGATCACCTTGCTGTCCAGATAAGTGTAGTTGGCGAAGATCGACCAGGCGTCGGTGATGTTGCCGGTCGCGCCGAGCGTAAGGCCATCGACCCGGTTTTTGCCATCATTGACCGGCAGCGTGCCGATGAGCGGATCGTTGCTGGCGACGCGATAGTTGGTCCGCTCGTTGCGGAACAGCGCCGCGCTCAGTTGCAGCTTCGCGTCGAACAGGTCGATCTTGCCGCCAATTTCGTAATTGATCGCCTGCTCCGGCTTCGCTTCGCACGGATCGGTGCCGAAATTGGCTGCGGCCGCAAGGCCACAACCCGACCGGACGGTGGTCGCCGTCGGGTTCTTGCTGTTGCCATAGGCAAGGTACAGGCTGGCATTGGGCACCGGCTTGTAGACGAGGCCGATGCGGTAGGAGAAGAGATCGTCGATCGCGACCTGGTTTACGCCGGTCAGGTAACGGCTCGTCTGACCGGCCGGGATCGGCAGCGCGGACGGCGTGATCGTGTCGGAGCGGAACACCGCCTTGTTATGTTCGTACCGCACGCCGCCATTTAGTTCGAGTTGCTCGGCCAACTTGACCGCGGCAAAGGCATAGGCCGCGACATTGTTGAGCACGCTATCCTGATAGGCGGTCTGGGTCTGGTTGATCGGACCGGTATAGATGGCATTGGGGTTGGAGATGCTGATCGGGTCCAGCGTCGGGTTGGGCGTCGCGCCGCCCGCATTGCGCAACAGGTTGCCGCTGCTCAGCGTGTAATCCTCATGCAGCGCGGACGTGCCCAGAACCAGCGTATGGCCACCGGGGATGGAGAAGGTCAGGTCGAGCTGGTTATAGAGCGACTGGTTTTCCGAGAAGCGATAGGTGCCGCGCGGCCCACCTGGATAATAGGTGTTGGCCAACTGACCGGCCGCGCAGGCGACGCCCGTCTGCGTCGTGCCATCGGCCAGACAGTAGGTGCCGCCCTGCGGCGGGTTGACCACCAGATTCTGTTCGACCCGCTGCCAGCGGGCAAGGTCGCGGATGGTCAGCAGGTCGCTGAACTGATGTTCGAAGATCATCGTCGCCTGATCGACCGTCTGGTCCTGGCGATCGACATTCTTGTAACCATAATAGCCGCTATAGGGGACGCCGGGCAGCGGGCCGTCATAGACCGCGTTCTTATAATAGGGCACGCCGTAGAGGGGCGTATTCTCGTCTTCCTGATGCGAGAAGAGCAGCGTCATCGTGGTCGGGCCGTCGCCGCCGAACTTGACCGACGGCGCCACGCCCCAACGCTTATAATGGTCGACGTCGCGCGCCGGCACGTCATTTTCATGATACATGGCGTTGAGGCGCACGGCCACGAAATCCGACAGCTTGACGTTGCTGTCGATAGTCGCGCGATAATAATCGTCGGTGCCGATGCCCGCGGTCAACAGTGTCTCGTCATAGCCCTTGGGGCGCTTGGTCACCAAGTTGATGGTGCCGCCGATCGATCCCGATCCGCTGAATACGGAATTCGCGCCGTTAATGACCTCGATCTGCTCCAGGTTGAACGGGTCGGTGCGGCTATATTGGGCGCTGTCGCGCACGCCGTCGATGGTGATGTCGGTGTTCGCGCTCTGGCCACGCAGGTTGATGCTGTCGCCATAGCCGCCGCCGCCTTCGCCCGCGCCAAAGGTGATGCCCGGTACGGTCGCCAGCACGTCGCGCAAGGTCAACAGATTCTGTTTGGAAATGGTCTGGTTGCCGATCACCGTGATCGTCTGCGGCGTGTCGAGCAGGCGGCGGGTATATTTGGGCGATTCCGCCTTTTCCACTTTGATCGTCGATTCGTCGATTGCCGTATCGGTGACGGTCATGCCGCCCAGGCGCGGGCCGCGTTCAGCATCTTGCGCACCGGCGCCCGTTGCAAAAGCCATGGCACCGACGCAGCCCAGCGCCAGAAAGGATGGAATATTTCCAGACTTCGACATGTTCACAGATCCCCTTTTAGTCGTTGGGGCCTGCTATTGAGAGTCCTTCTCAGAGTCAACGCTATTGCGAATAATTCTTATCACTGTCGCAAGATTGCTCTGCGAACAGCCAGGACCGGATGGCGCTGGCCAGATTGGGCGGATGCGACACGGCCAATCGCGCCGCGTCGATGCGCGCGACCAGCGCGTTGATCGGAAGATTTTGCTGCAAGGCATGGGCACGCAAGGCGTCCCAAAAGATCGGTTCGAGGCTGATCGCCGTCTGATGGCCGGCAATGGTCACGCTCCGCTTGACCGGCGGAGCGAAGGGCGACCCTTCCGGCTTGTTCGAGCCATCGTCAGCGTCGCCCATCGTCATCAATACATGTGCTGGCCGCCGTTGATCGACAAGGTGCTGCCGGTTACGAAGCCGCCTTCCTCGCTACATAAGAAGGCGACGCCGCGCGCGATTTCACTGGCCTGGCCCAGGCGACCGACCGGAATCTTGGCAACGATCTTCTCCAGCACCGCGGCGGGGACCGCGGCGACCATGTCGGTGTCGATATAGCCCGGCGCGATCGCATTGACGGTAATGCCTGACTTTGCGCCTTCCTGCGCCAGCGCCTTGGTGAAACCATGGATGCCGGACTTGGCGGCGGCATAATTGACCTGACCATATTGCCCGGCCTGGCCATTGATCGAACCGATGTTGACGATCCGGCCCCAGCCGCGTTCCCGCATCCCGCCGAAGGTCGCCTTGGACATGTTGAAGCAACCGCCAAGGTTAATGCGCATCACCTCGTTCCAATCGTCGAAGCTCATCTTGGCGAGCACGCCGTCGCGGGTGATGCCGGCATTGTTGACGACGATGTCGATCGGACCCAGCGCCTGCGCCACCGCGGCGCAACCGTCGAGGCAAGCCTGGTGATCGCCGACGTCCCATTTGAAGGTCGCGATGCCGGTCTTGTCGGTAAAGGCCTTCGCCTTCTCCTCATTGCCACCATAGTTGGCGGCGACGGTATAGCCCATTTCCTGCAATGCCAGACTGATCGCCTCGCCTATGCCTCGCGTTCCGCCGGTCACGATCGCTACTCTCGACATATGCGTATCCTCTTCCTGCAACCGGGTCAGTTGATCCAACCCGAAAGTTCGCGGCTCACAAGCCTCTGGTACAGAGTGATAGCTTCCGTCGATGCGTTTAGACAGGGCAAAAGGGCAAATTTCTCGCCACCTTGGGCCAAAAAAACATCTTTCGCACGCAGGGCGATTTCCTCTAGGGTTTCAAGGCAATCCGCCGAGAATCCTGGCGTGACCACAGCAATATTGCGGACACCTTCCTTCACCAATTTGGCGAGCGTAGCCTCCGTTTCCGGTTCCAGCCATTTGGCGCGGCCGAACCGCGACTGGAAGCTCATATGGACCGGCAGCGGCGGGTTTTTCAGAGACAGGGCTTCGCGCAGCAGGCGGACGGTCTTGACCGACTGGCAATGATAGGGATCACCCAGATGCAGCGTGCGTTCGGGCATGCCGTGGAAGCTGGCGAGCAAGGCGTCCGGCACGAAATCGAGCGCGGCGACATGCCGGTCGATCGATGCCCTGAGCGCGGCGATATAGGCCGGATCGTCATGATAGGGCGGCAGGGTGCGGATGGCGGGTTGCCAGCGCATTGCGGCCAGCGCGGCGAAGGCGGCATCATTGGCGGTTGCGGTGGTGGCGGCGCTATATTGCGGATAGAGCGGCGCGAGCAGGATACGCTCGCAACCCCGCGCCTTCATCGCCGCCAGCTTTTCCGCAATGGAGGGATTGCCGTAGCGCATCGCCCATTCGACGACCACCCCTTCCCCCATCGCCTGTTGCAGGGCGTGAGCCGCAGCGCGGGTATGGACCGCGAGCGGCGACCCCTCCGCCGTCCATACCTGCTGATAGGCATGGGCGGATTTCTTCGGACGGGTGGTGAGGATCACCCCGCGCAGGATCGGCTGCCAGAGCAGTTGCGGGATTTCCACCACGCGCCGGTCAGACAGAAATTCCGCCAGATAGCGGCGCACCGATTTTGGATCGGGCGCGTCTGGCGTGCCGAGATTTATGAGGAGGACGCCCACTTTGGGCGTGGGGATGGCGGGATGATCGGCGGGCTTGTTCATGCGGCTCCCACTAGCGGCAGGCTGCGCATGCGCTGACCTGTCCATGTGTACAGGGCGTTGGCGATGGCGGGGGCGACGAGCGGGGCGGCCAGATCGCTGACGCCGGCGGGATTGGCGGTGCTGCGCATCAGTTCCACCGTTACCTCGCCAATGTCGGCGAGGCGCGGCAGGTTCATGCGACCAAGGATGGCGCGGGTGGGCAGGCCGCGTTCATAGGGGACGGATGCGCCCATGGCATAGGCCAGACCATAGACCAGCCCGCTTTCGATCTGCTGGCGCGCGATGTCGGGATTGACCTGATCGCCCGCATCGACCGCGGCGACGATGCGGCTGACGCTCAGCTTGTCGCCGTTCATCGCCGCCTCCACCATGATCGCGGCATAGGCACCGTCCATCATATGCGCGGATATCCCCTGCCCGCTGCCCGCTATGCCGCCCTGCCAGCCGCCCATCGACGCCGCGGTCGACAGGCAATGGGCCAGGCGCGGATTGCCACCGAGCATCTGGATGCGGAAGGACATGGCCTCAATCCCCGACAGATGCGCCAGTTCATCAACGAAGCTTTCGGTGAAGAACGCCCCATGCAGATGCGCATTGCCGCGCATGAAGCCGAGCGGCAGGCCCACATCGGTCGGGAAATGATCGACCGCCCAGTGGGGAATGGCATAGGGCGGCACCATGCCGGTGACGGCCAGCCGGGTCGCCTTGTCCGCCGCATCCGCCGCCGCGACGTGCGGCAATGCGCCGTCGGCGATCCGCGCCCATGTCTGCGTCAGTGCGCAGGGCGCGGCGACCTTCGCCAGCCATCCCTCGATCGCGCCGTTGCGGCCGAGCTTGGCTGCCATGCGGGCATGGGCCGGGGCGCTGGGTCGATCCTGCACCACATCCTCCAGCCGCGACCAGAGCAGTTGCACCGGCCGCCCCATGTCGCGCGCCAGCAGCGCCGCCTGCACGCCTGCGTCCCAGTCCATCGCCCGCCCGAACGACCCGCCGGCATGGAGCGGATAGAGGGTGATCGCCCGTTCCGGCAGGTCCAGCGCATCAGCGATCGCCGCGCGGGCCAGGCCCGGCGCCTGCGTCGCCATCCAGATTTCCGCGCCGGCATCGGTGACGCGGGCGGTGGCGCACATGGACTCTAACGCCAGATGCAACCCGGCATCGACCTGATATTCGCTGGCGAGGATGGTCGCCCCCTCGAACACCGGGCCAAGATCGCCCTGGGCGTAGAGGCGGCGGCCAGCCGAACCCGAAAATGCCTCCTCCAATGCGTCGTCTATGCCACCGCTGCTAACCGGCACGCCGCGCAGGGTGAAGACCGGATCGGCCAGGTCGAGCGCCTTGTTCGCGGCCCACCAGTTGCTGGCGACTGCGGCCACCCAGCGTTCCTGCCGCACAAGCTTGAGGAAGCCGATGACGCTGCCAGCGGCGCGTTCGTCCAGTCCGGCCAGCACGGCGTCGCCGATCGGCCCCTGCCGGATCGAGGCATAGACCATGTCGGGCAGGCGAATGTCGGCGGTGAAATTATGGCTGCCGTCGATCTTGGACGGCGTATCGAGGCGCGGCAGATCCTGCCCCGACAGGCGACCATCCTGTCCCTGGCGATAGGGCAGGATATCGGGCAGGTCGAACCGGGCGGCATCGGCGACCACATCGCCGATCTTCATACGGTGGGCACCACCATCGGAGATGATGCCTTCCTGAATGTCGCAGCTTTCCCAAGGGATGGCCCAGCGCGCCGCCGCCGCCTTGCACAGCAATATGCGGGCGGCCGCACCAGCGTCACGATAGGCGGCACGGAACATCGGGACGGACGTGCCGCCGCCGGTCAGCATCAGCGCGCCGCGCGTCGCATATTGGCCGATCGCCCAGTCGCCGGCATCGCCCAGCAATCGCGTCCAGTCGCTCGCCAGCCATTCGCGCGCCAGCAGCGTGTTGGCATAAAGCGGGCTGATTGGCGCACTCTGCACCGCGACGGTGCGCCAGTCCGCGCCCAGTTCGTCGGCCAATATCTGCGGCAAGACGGTGGTGACGCCCTGCCCCATTTCAGTCTGCGGCACGACGACGATGATCTGGCCGGATGCGTCGATCTTCAGGAAGGCGTTGACGATGGTTTCGCCGGGACCGGCATTGAGATTGGGCTGGTAGCTGCGCGGCCATACGCCCCAGGCGAGCAGCAGCCCCGCCGCTGCGCCGCCGCCGATCAGCAGCGTGCGGCGGTTGATGCCCTGATGTTTGCCGGATTGCTTCCGCGGGGTGCGCGCCATGCCTTGCCTGATAGAGGCCCAGGCCTGCCCTGCCTAGGGCTATTCGGATAGGATCGGCGGAACGCCTAGCCGCGGAATGTCGATCGCGGGACAACGGTCCATCACCACCCTCAACCCGACCGCTTCGGCGCGGGCGGCCGCCGCTTCGTTGACGACGCCCAGCTGCATCCATACCGCCTTGGCCCCGGCGGCGATAGCGTCGTCCACAGCCTCCCCCGCGGCTTCGCTGCGGCGGAAAATGTCCACCATGTCGATCGGCACGCCGATGTCGGACAATCGCCCCCAGACAAATTCGCCATGGACATGTTCGCCCGCAATCTGCGGATTGACCGGCAGGACGCGATAGCCATGGTTCTGGAGGAACTTCATGACGCCGTAGCTGGGGCGGTCCGGGCGATCGGAAATGCCGACCAGCGCGATCGTGCGGGTTTCGGACAGCAACGCGGCAATGTCCTGCGGGGCGGTAATCGGCATGGCGTATTTCCTTTGCGACCGAGATGGGAAGGACGCAGGCGAACGCAAGACGTTCCTTTCATCGCGCATTCGCTATAATCACAGGCCATGTTCGCCATCCGCTCCGACGACCTGACCGATGCGCAGACGCGCGCGCTGCTGGCGCTCCATCTGGCCGGGATGCAGGCTGACAGCCCACCCGACGCCGTGTTCGCGCTTGACCTGGCAGGCTTGCAAACCGCCGATATCAGCGTGTGGACTTTATGGGACGGCGCGGCCGTCGCCGGGGTCGGCGCGCTGCGGACGCTGTCGGCCGATCAGGGGGAGATCAAGTCGATGCGGACCCATCCCGACCATCTGCGCAAGGGCGTGGCCGGCGCGCTGCTGCGGCACATCGTCACGGTCGCGCGCGACCACGGCATGGCGCGGCTGAGCCTGGAAACCGGTTGCGGCGCCGCCTTCGAACCCGCGCTGGCGCTGTATCGCGCCTATGGCTTCATCGATGGCGACGCATTTGGCCATTATGAACCCAACGGTTTCAGCCAGTATTTGCATCTGATGCTGTAATCAGGCCGATGCCTTGAGCCAGTCCGCCACCTTCCGCGCAATAGCGTGGAAGGCGTCGGCATGGACGCCCTCGCCCGCCGCCGGAGGATCGCCCGCATCGGAGCGGCGGCGGATGTCGATCGCCAGCGGGATACGGCCAAGGAAAGGCATGGACAGGTCGCCCGCTTTGCTTTCCGCGCCGCCATGGCCGAAGGGATCGGACAGTTCGCCGCAATGGGGGCAGGCATAGCCGGCCATATTCTCGACCAGGCCGACCATCGGCACGCCGGCCTGATGGAACAGGCTGACCGCGCGGGTGGCGTCGATCAATGCCAGATCCTGCGGCGTAGACACGATCACCGCGCCGACGGGCTTATGTTTCTGCACCATGGTCAACTGAATGTCGCCGGTGCCAGGTGGCATGTCGACCACCAGCAATTCGGTGTCACCCCATTCTGCGTCGATCAGCTGCGTCAGTGCATTGCCGACCATCGGTCCGCGCCAGGCCAACGCCTTGCCCGGTTCCACCAGATGCGCCATCGACAGCATCGGGATGCCCAGCGTGCCAGTGACCGGGATCAGTTTCTTGTCGCGGGCCTGGGGCTTTTGATCCTCGCTCCCCATCAGCCGTGCCTGCGACGGACCGTAAATATCGGCGTCGACCAGCCCGACCTTCAGCCCCAGCCGGTGCAGCGCGACGGCGAGATTGGCCGAAAGGGTCGATTTGCCCACCCCGCCCTTGCCCGACGCAACGGCCAGGATGCGCAGCGGCGCTTTGGGGGGGAGTGTCGGGGCGGCCACAGCTTCTTCGGGCTTACGCTCCGCGGTCATGGCGATGCGGACGTCGGTGACGCCGGGCACGGTCAGCGCGCCTTCGCGGATGGCGGCGGCCAGCCCTTCGCGCCGGTCGGGGTCCAGTCCGCCGACGTCGAGGGCGATGGTCATCACCCCTTCCTTGAGCCGCGGCGCGCTGGCGCGGCCATCGGTAAGGGCGGTCAGACGGGCGGTGAAATCGGCAAGATCGGTCATGGCGATGCCCTGTAGGAAATAATCGAGGGCATTTGCACTGTTTTTCGGCGAAGAGCCTTCCTATAGAAGGTGGCATGAGAAGAATGTTCGGGTGGATGCCCGCGATCGCAGCGATGGTCCAAGGCCCCTGGGGCGGCAAGAATGACGGACCCGAAGGGGACGGACAGAAGGGTGGCGGCGACGGCGGCCCGCGCAACCCGTGGACTCAACCGGGCCGGCCGTCCGGCGGCCAAAAGGGGCCATCGGCCATCGAAGAGTTGCTGCGTCGCGGCCGCGAAAGCTTCGGCCAAGGCGGCGGCGGGAATGGCGGCGGCTTTGGCGGGCTTCCCCCGCGTGCATCGGGCAAGGCGCTCTGGCCGATCGCCATCGCCCTTGTGGTGATATTGTGGCTGGTCCTGACGAGTTTCCATCGCGTCGGCCCGCAGGAACGCGGCGTCGTCACCCTGCTCGGCAAATATAGCCGCACCCTGACGCCGGGCATCAGCCTGACCCTGCCGGCCCCGTTCGAGGCGGTGGCAACGGTCGATGTCGAGGAAATCCGTACCATCGATGTCGGCTCCGCCAGCGCGGAGAGCGAAAATCTGGTGCTGACCGGCGATCAGAATATCATCGACCTCGCTTATTCGGTGCGCTGGAACATCCGTAACCCGGAACTTTACCTGTTCCAGCTGTCGGACCCGGACGCCAGCGTGCGCGAAGTCGCCGAAAGCGCGATGCGCGCCGTGCTCGCCAGCGTCAGCCTGGACGATGCGCTGGGTGCAGGGCGCACCGCGATCGAACAACAGGTCGAATTGCGGATGCAGGAAATATTGGACGGCTATAAGTCGGGTATCCGTATCCAAGGCGTCGCGATCAAGCAGGCCGATCCGCCAACCGCCGTGAACGATGCGTTCAAGGCGGTATCCGCCGCGCAACAGACCGCGCAGACCTACTTGAACGAAGCGCGTGCCGCCGCCCAGCAGGTGACGGCCAAAGCGCAGGGCGAGGCTGCGGCCTTCGATAAGGTCTATGAACAATATAGACTGTCGCCCGACGTGACCCGCCGCCGCATGTATTATGAAACCATGGAGGGCGTGCTGTCGAACGTCGACAAGACCATCGTCGAGGGTAACAATGTGACGCCCTATCTGCCGCTGCCCGAAATCAAGCGGCGGGCGCAGCCCACCCCGGCACCTGATGCCGCCAGCACGGGAGGCCAGTGATGCCCGGCATATTGCGCCATCCCGTCGCCCTCGCACTGATCCTGCTCGCCCTGCTGATCATGATCGGTAGCACCGTGGCGATCGTGCCCGAAACCAAGCAAGGCGTGGTCGTCCGTTTCGGCGATCCAAAGGCGATCATCAACCGCTATCGACCCAACGAAACATTCGGCAACACCGGTGCCGGCATCATCTGGCGCTGGCCGTTCGTCGACCAGATCGTCTGGATCGACAAGCGCGTCCTGTCGGTCGAGATGGAGCGGCAACAGGTGCTGTCGACCGACCAGTTGCGGCTTCAGGTCGATGCCTTCGCCCGTTACCGCATTGTCGATCCGCTGCGCATGTATATCGCGGCGGGCAATGAAGAGCGCGTAGGCGAGGCGCTGCGCCCTATCTTGGGTTCCGCTCTGCGTAACGAACTGGGCAAGCGGCCATTCGCCGCGCTGCTCAGCCCCGAACGCGGCCAGGTGATGCAGAATATCGAGGCAGGCCTGGACCGGGTCGCGCGCCAATATGGTGCCGAGATCGTGGACGTGCGGATCAAGCGTGCCGACCTGCCCGACGGGACGCCGCTGGAAAGCGCTTTCACCCGGATGCGCACCGCGCGCGAACAGGAAGCGCTGACCATCCGCGCCCAGGGCGCGAAGCAAGCGCAGATCATCCGGGCCGAGGCCGACGCCAATGCCGCGCGCATCTATGCCGAAAGCTTCGGCAAAGACCCTTCCTTCTACGATTTCTATCGGGGGATGCAGAGCTATCGCTACACCTTCGCGCCCGATCGGCCGGGCCAGACCAATATCATCCTGTCGCCGGACAATGAATTCCTGCGGCAATTTCAGGGACGGCGTTAAACTTTCGTCATGATGTCCACGGGGATCATTACGGAACCAGCGTCATTCAATGAGGGTTAAGGCAAGGCGGAGCATCTGAGGGCTTCCTAAAAGTCCCGCCTTCCTTACCCCTGAAGCTTTGAAGAGGACCGTCACGAGTGCGTTACGCTTATGCCATCACCGGCGCCCTGCTGCTCGGCGGCACCGCCATCGCGGTCACGACCAGTTCCAATGTCGAGGCGCAGACCGCGCAGAATGAAGGCCTGACGGCAGCAGCCCCCGCGGGCGCGCCGGCCAGCCTCGCCGACATGGTCGAGAAGCTGCAACCCGCCGTCGTCAATATCTCCACCAAGCAGCGGGTGAAGGTGCAGAACCCGTTCGCCGGCACGCCTTTTGGCGAATTGTTTGGCCAGGGCCAGCAGGGCGGCGCGCAGCCGCAGACGCGCCAGGCCCAGTCGCTTGGATCGGGCTTCCTGATCTCCGCCGACGGCTATATCGTCACCAACAACCATGTGGTGTCGGCGGGCGCAGAGGGCGCGAGCGTCGATTCGATCACCGTTACGATGACCGACAAGCAGGAATTTCCCGCCAAGCTGATCGGCCGCGATGCCGCGACCGACCTGGCGGTGCTGAAGATCGAGTCGCCCAGGCCGCTGCCCTTCGTGAAGTTCGGCGACAGCACCAAGTCGCGCGTGGGCGACTGGGTCGTGGCGATCGGCAACCCCTTCGCCCTGTCGGGCACGGTGACGGCGGGCATCATCTCCGCCCTGCATCGCGGCACCGGCGGCAGCTATGACAAGTTCATCCAGACCGATGCGTCGATCAACCAGGGCAACTCCGGTGGCCCGATGTTCGACATGCGCGGCAATGTCATCGGCATCAACAGCCAGATCCTGTCGCCGTCGGGCGGCAATGTCGGCATCGGCTTCGCCATTCCATCCGAACAGGCGGCGCCGATCGTTGATACGCTGCGCAAGGGTCAGGCGATCAAGCGCGGCTATCTGGGCGTGCAGATCAGCCCGCTGGGTGAAGACCTGGCCGATTCGCTTGGCCTTGCCAAGAATCGCGGCGAGTTCGTCCAGGGTGTCGAGCCGGGCAAGGGCGCTGAAAAGGCCGGGATCAAGGCGGGCGACGTGATCGTCAGCGTTGCCGGCCAGGAAGTGACCGCGGATCAGAATCTGTCCTCGATAGTCGCCAATCAGGATATTGGCGCGCGCGTGCCGATCGTCCTGATCCGCAATGGCCAGCGTCAAACGGTCACCGCCATCGTCGGTGAGCGCCCGTCCGAAGACGAACTGAACAACTTCGCCCAGCCACAAGGCGACGAGGATTTCAGCCAGCAGGACCAGAATCCGGGTCAGGCGACGCAGCAGGCGCTGGGCATTTCGGCGATCCCGCTGACGCCCGGCATCATCCGCCAGTTGGGCATCGCCGCCGACACGAAGGGTGTGGTCATCACCGCTGTCGACGGATCGACCGATGCGGGCACCAAGGGCTTGCGTCGCGGCGACGTGATCATCAGCGCCAACAACCGACCGATCGCAAGCCAGGCGGAACTGGACGCGCAGGCGAAGGCCGTCGCAGCCCAGGGTCGCGCCGCCATCCTGTTGCAGGTGCTGCGTCGCGGCCAGCCCGCCATCTTCCTGCCGATCCGCCTGCGCGACAAGTAAGCGGCACTTGCCGATGGCGGCCGGCTCGTTAGAGTTGGGGTAGCCAATTCAAACCCGTTCGGGCCGGACCTGTCGACATCGTTCGACAGGTCCGGGGCGAGCGGGTTTTCTTTTTCGGGGATTTCAGATGAGCGACGGTATCTTCATCGGGCTTGGCGCACCGGACAAGGACGGGGGCGTTCCGCAGATGCTGAACCTGCGCCGCGCGAACCGCCATGGATTGATCGCAGGCGCCACCGGCACCGGCAAGACCGTCACCCTGCAAGGAATCGCCGAAAGCTTTTCCGCGCTCGGCGTGCCGGTGTTCATGGCCGATGTGAAGGGCGACCTGGCCGGCATTGCCATGGCCGGATCGCCCACCGCCAAAAATGCCGACAAGCTGGTGGCGCGCGCTGCCGAAGTGGGGATCGCCGATTACAGCTATGCCGACAATCCGGCGATCTTCTGGGATCTGTACGGGCAGCAGGGCCATCCGATCCGCACCACCGTCAGCGAAATGGGGCCGTTGCTGCTCGCGCGCCTGATGGGCCTCAACGAAACGCAGGAAGGCGTGCTGACCATCGCCTTCAAATATGCTGACGAGGAAGGACTGCTGCTGCTCGACCTGGGCGATTTGCAGGCGATGCTGGCCTATTGCGCGGAGAATGCCGACACGCTGTCGGCCCGCTACGGCAATGTCACCAAGGCCAGCGTCGGCGCGATCCAGCGGCAATTGCTGCAACTGGAATCCCAGGGCGGCGATCATTTCTTCGGCGAACCGGCGCTCGACATTCATGACATGTTGCAGGTGGACGAGAAGGGGCGCGGCTATGTCAACGTCCTCGCCGCTGACAAGCTCATGCAGAGCCCGAAACTCTACGCGACCTTCCTGCTATGGCTGCTATCCGAATTGTTCGAGACGCTCCCCGAAGTGGGCGACCCGGACAAACCGAAGCTGGTCTTCTTCTTCGACGAGGCGCATCTGCTGTTCGACGACGCGCCCAAGGCGCTGACCGACAAGATCGAACAGGTCGTGCGCCTGATCCGGTCCAAGGGCGTGGGCGTATATTTCGTCACGCAGAACCCGATCGACATTCCAGAGGATGTGGCCGGGCAACTGGGCAACCGGGTGCAACATGCGCTGCGCGCCTTCACCCCGCGCGACCAGCGGGCGATCAAGGCGGCGGCGGAAACATTCCGCATCAATCCCGATCTGGACGTCGAGACGGCGATCACGCAATTGAAGGTCGGTGAGGCTCTGGTGTCGTTGTTGCAGGAGGATGGGTCGCCCGGCATCGTGCAGCGCACGCTGATCGCCCCGCCGCGGTCGCGGCTGGGGCCGCTCGATGCGAAGGAGCGCGCGATCATCCAGTCGATCTCGCCCGTTGCAGGCAAATATGACGATGCGGTCGATCGGGAATCGGCCGAAGAGATATTGGCGGCGCGCGGACAGGCCGCCGCGGCGGCGGCGCAGGCGCAAAAGGCGCAGGCGGAAGCCGACAAGACCGCTGCCGCTCAGGCCAAGGTAGAGGCCAAGCAGCGCGAGGCGGAATTGAAGGAGCAGGCACGGCGCGCGACGGTGGAGGCGCGCGAAGCAGCCAAGCCCAGCGCCATCGACAAGGCGATCCAGTCGGCCACGCGGGCGGCGGGATCTTCGGTCGGGCGGCAGGTCGCCAACGAACTGGGCCGCGCCGTGTTCGGCGGATCGAGCCGCAAATCTTCTTCCGGCGGGATCGCCGGCAAGCTGGTCCGCGGCATATTGGGCAGCCTCTTCAAATAGGCTATGATGGCGCGCCGGCTGGGAGGCGGCGCGTCATGCAAAAGACAGCGAGTTGGACAATAGTAGCGCTTGTCGCGGCCAGTCCGCTCCACGCCCAGACGATCGATCCGCATCAGGTGATCGGCGCTGCGATCGCCAGCGACATCGCGCGCGATCGGCAGGCCGAACGCGACGCCCGGCGCGCGCCTTATGCCTCGCCCGGCTATGGCCCGATCGCATCGGCCGCCGCCGCGCGCGACGCATGCGCGGCCAAGGCGCTCTACCAGGCCGGTCCCGACGGCAAGCTGATCGGCCGCCCCCGCGCCAGCACCATGGCGACCGGGTGGGAGGTGGAGGGCGAGATCGGCTTTGCCGATGGCGGCACCGTGCCTTTCGTCTGTTCCGTGCGTAACGGATCGGTCAGCGGCGTGCTGTTGAAGCGCTGATCGGCCGTATGGGGCGGGCAGGATGGATCGCCGCCCTCCCCGCTCATAGGTCGTAAAGCAAATCTTGTTGCATGGTGGGTCGCGCGCCTGTTGCTTCGGCAACATAAGCGCCGCTAAAGCCGTCGCCATGACGGCTGCCCCCTCCCCCCGCCACCCCCTGCATTTCAGCAATTTCCGCGCCTATCTGGTGGGGCGGCTCTGTGCCGTGCTGGCGCAATATGGCATGATGATCATATTGGGGTGGCAAGCCTATAATATCGCGCGCGAGACGATGACGACGTCGGGGGCCGCAGCGCAACTGGGCCTGATCGGCCTGGCGCAATTCCTGCCGCTTTTCTTTCTGACTCCCGTCACTGGCTGGGTCGCGGACCATTATGACCGGCGGTGGATTTCTCGCATCACACTCGCGCTCTTGGCGATCGCGGCAGGATTGCTGGCCTTTGCGACCTATGAGGGCTGGGTCAGCCTGCCATTGATCCTGGGCATCGCCGTCATTGTCGGCACGGCGCGCGCCTTCAATGGTCCCGCTTATGGCGCGCTTGCTCCCAATCTGGTGCCGCCCGCCGTCCTGCCCAATGCCATCGCGATTTCCAGCGTCGTCTGGCAGGCCGGATCGATCGCCGGGCCGGCGCTGGGCGGCTATGCCTATGCAGCCACGCCATGGGGCGCCTATGCGCTGGCGTCGGCGCTGTTCGGGGTGGCGCTGGGCGCCATGATGCTGATCGGCCCCGTGCCGCAGCCGCCGCGCGACACCAGCCGCCATCCCATCCGCCAGATGATCGACGGCTTCGCCTATGTCCGGGGGAACCGACTGGTGCTCGCGACGATCACGCTGGACCTCTTCGCGGTGCTGCTGGCGGGCGCAACTGCGCTGCTGCCGGTCTATGCCCGCGACATATTGCATGTTGGGTCGGCGGGCCTGGGCCATCTGGCCGCTGCGCCGGGCATCGGTGCCGGGCTGACGGCGCTCTGGTTCTCCTTCCGCCCGATGAAGACCAATGTCGGGGTCAAGATGCTGGGATCGGTCATGCTGTTCGGCCTGGCCACCATCGCCTTCGGCTGCACCGCCTTCCTGCCGCGCAGCATCGCGATCGAGGTGGGCATCGCGGCGCTGGTCGTGCTGGGCAGCGCGGACATGGTGTCGGTGTTCGTGCGCCAGTCGCTGGTGCAGTTGCACACGCCCGATGCGATGCGCGGGCGCGTGTCCAGCCTGTCGCAACTCACCATTTCCGCCTCGAACGAACTGGGCGAGGCGGAATCCGGCTTTCTCGCCGCGCTGGTCGGCCCGGTCGCGGCGGTGATCGGCGGCGGCGTCGGTGCTATCCTCATCACCCTTTACTGGGCGCGACTCTTTCCCGAATTGCGCCTTGCACGAAGCTTCGATCCACCCGACATCGGGCGAGAAGAGAACAGCCAGGAGAAAAACCCATGAAAGCTGCCACGATTCTCGAAACCATCGGCAACACGCCCCATGTCCGCATCAACCGGCTGTTCGGAGATGCAGAAGTGTGGATCAAGTCTGAAAGGTCCAATCCGGGCGGGTCGATCAAGGATCGCATCGCGCTGGCGATGATCGAGGCGGCGGAGGCCAGCGGCGAATTGCAGCCGGGCGGCACGATCATCGAACCGACGTCGGGCAATACCGGCGTCGGCCTGGCCATGGTCGCGGCGGTGAAGGGCTACAAGCTGGTGCTGGTCATGCCTGAAAGCATGTCGATCGAGCGCCGCCGCCTGATGCTGGCCTATGGTGCCAGTTTCGACCTGACCCCGCGCGAAAAGGGTATGAAGGGCGCGATCGAACGCGCGCTGGAGTTGGTGTCGCAGACGCCGAACAGCTGGATGCCGCAGCAGTTCGAAAATCCCGCCAATATCGACGTGCATGTCCGCACGACCGCACAGGAAATCCTGGCCGATTTCGCCGATGCGCCGATCGACGCGCTGATTACCGGCGTGGGCACCGGCGGCCACATCACCGGCGTCGCCGAGGTGCTGAAAAAGGCGTGGCCCACGATCAAGATCTTTGCGGTAGAACCAACCCTGTCGCCGGTCATCAGTGGCGGCCAGCCCGGCCCGCACCCGATCCAGGGCATCGGCGCGGGCTTCATCCCGGCGAACCTGCACACCCAGTTGCTGGACGGCGTGATCCAGGTCGATCCTGCCGATGCCAAGGACTATGCCCGGCGCTCTGCGAGCGAGGAAGGGCTGCTGGTCGGTATCTCTTCAGGCGGCACGCTGGCGGCAATCGCTCAGAAGCTGAAGGAACTCCCCGCAGGCAGCCGGGTTCTGGGCTTCAACTATGACACCGGCGAACGCTATCTGTCGGTCCCCGATTTCCTGCCTGAATAAGGTGATAACGGCAGGCGCGGCATGACCGAATCATCTCCCTCGGCCCGGCCACATCCGTTGATGTGGCTGGTCTGGGCGCTTCTGTTCGCCGGCCTGCCCGCATTAGTCGCCACCTGGGACACGCGGGCGTCTTCGGAAGCGGGGGCGCGCCGCATGGCCGTGGTGGAAGCCGCACGGATGAGACGGCCCGCCACGCCCCCGCCGCCGGTCGAGCCGGTCCAAGTCTTCGCGCTGGAGCGGGATCAGGCGGTCGCGTTCAATGCGACCATCCCCTTTTCGCGCGATCCCAACCCGGCCGCCCGGCCTTTCCTCTTCGCCGGGTCCGAAACAGACCTCGCCCGCGCGACCGACTGCCTGGCGGCGGCCGAAATCTTCGAGGCGGGTGACGATGCCGTGGGCGAAGAGGCAGTGGCACAGGTGGTGCTGAACCGGGTGCGGCATCCTGCCTTCCCCAAGACGGTGTGCGGCGTAGTGTTCCAGGGGCAGGAACGGCGCACCGGATGCCAGTTCACCTTCAGTTGCGACGGCGCACTGGCCCGCACGCCCGGCGAAGCCGCTTGGGGCCGCGCGCGCGACATCGCCCGCGCCGCGCTGGCGGGCAAGGTCTACAAGCCGGTCGGCTACGCCACCCATTATCATACTGACTGGGTCGTGCCCTATTGGAGCAGCAGCCTGGACAAGATCGGGGCGGTCGGCACGCACCTGTTCTTCCGCTGGCGCGGCTGGTGGGGCACGCCGTCCGCCTTCCGCCGGACCATTGATACAGGAGAACCGCTGATCGGCCAGCTAGCGCGCCTGTCACCCGCGCATCAGGGCGGATCGGGCATGCTGTCGCTACTGCAACCGGTGATGACCGCCGAAGCCGCGGCTGCGTTGGCTGCGCGGCCCCAACAATCCATCGAAATGGGCATGCTAGGCAAGACGATCGCAGGCGTGCGCCTGATTTCCATCATCGGCGGCCAAAGTTTTCTGGTCGAATTGCCAAGGGGCAGCGCCGCCGACAGTTGGCCGGCGACGGCGCGGACCTTTTGCGCCGGGCGCGGCCAATGCCGCATCATGGGATGGGTGGCGGGCAGTGCGCCCAAGGAATTGCCGCTATCCCTGACCGATCTCACCACCATGCGTTTTTCCTACATCCACGATGCGGCGACAGGATTGCAACGCGCCCTGTGGAATTGCACCCAAACGCCCCGCGTCGCCAAGAGAGAATGTATGCGCCAGCGCGTGCCGACCTTGGCCATTCCCTCTCCCACCGATCCCGGGTTGAGCGGTGTGCGGCGTAAGGAGCGGTTTGAGACGGTGAAGATCGCGCCGCCTGCTGCGCCATTGAATGCAGCATCGGGCGCCACATCCAATGCGACTAGCGACGCGACGCCTTGAACACTGCCTTCACCCCTTCACAAATCGCCAGCGGGCGTCTATATGGCTGGCAATCCGGTCGTCCCCTGCGCTGTGCGTAAGGGGTTAGGCCGTCCCCCGGATCGCTCGGGGTCCAGCTTCGAATTGCGCGCGAAGCTGGCGGAATTGGGCGACTTCTGACGGGTCATCAGGTGCTGACAGTGCGGATCGGACAGTCCCGGCCCGCACTTTTTTGCGTGGAATGGCGGGTGCGAATCACCTTCTATTCCATCGCGCATGGACTGAGTTTTCGCTGGGATGCGGAAAAACGCGACGAATGAAGGCAAGGACAACGCATGGCGACCAAAGCTCTCCCCCCGATCAGCAACACCGGCGCGAAGAAGCGCATCAGGAAGGTGTTCGGCGACATCCACGAAGTGGTGCAAATGCCGAACCTGATCGAGGTCCAGCGGGAGAGCTATGAACAGTTCCTCCGTTCGAACCCCGCCATCGGCTATGTGTCGGGCCTGGAAAAGACGCTGCGCAGCGTTTTCCCGATCCGCGATTTCGCCGGCACCGCCGAAATGGACTTTGTCCATTATGAGCTGGAAGACCCGAAATATGACGTCGAGGAATGCCGTCAGCGCGGCATCACCTATGCGGCGCCGATGCGCGTTACCCTGCGCCTGATCGTGTTCGAAGTGGATCAGGACACCGAAACCCGTTCGGTTTTGGACATCAAGGAGCAGGACGTTTACATGGGCGACATGCCCCTGATGACGGGCAACGGCACCTTCATCGTCAACGGCACCGAGCGCGTCATCGTCAGCCAGATGCACCGTTCGCCGGGCGTTCTGTTCGACCATGACCGTGGCAAGACCCACTCGTCGGGCAAATATCTCTTCGCCGCGCGCGTCATCCCCTATCGCGGTTCGTGGCTCGATTTCGAATTCGACGCCAAGGACATCGTCAACGTCCGTATCGACCGCAAGCGCAAGCTGCCGGTCACCGCGCTGCTGTTCGCGCTGGGCCTGACGCCTGAAGATATCCTGGGCGAATTCTACAACAAGGTGACCTATGTTCGCGGTGAAGGCGGTTGGGTCATCCCCTATCTCGCCGAAGCCTGGCGCGGCCTGAAGCCCGCGTTCGACATCGTCGATGCCAAGACGGGCGAAGCCATCTTCCCCGCCGGCACCAAGATTTCGCCCCGCGCCGCCAATAAGGCGGAAAAGGACGGCCTGCAAACGCTGCTGATCCCGACCGAGGAAGTCTATGGGCGCTACAGCGCCTATGACCTCATCAACGAGAGCACCGGCGAAATCTACATCGAGGCTGGCGACGAAGTCAGCCCTGAGAATCTGGAAAAGCTGGACAAGGCGGGCATCGACCGTCTCGAACTGCTCGACATCGACCATGTTGGCACCGGCCCCTGGATTCGTAACACGCTCAAGGCCGACAAGGCCGAAGACCGCGACCAGGCCCTGTCCGACATTTATCGCGTCATGCGCCCCGGTGAACCGCCGACGAAGGAAACCGCCGAAGCCCTCTTCGCCGGCCTCTTCTTCGATCCCGAGCGCTATGACCTGTCGGCCGTTGGCCGCGTGAAGCTGAACATGCGCCTCGACCTGGACGCCGAAGACACGGTCACCACCCTGCGCGTCGAGGACATCCTTGCCGTCGTCAAGGAACTGGTGAACCTGAAGGACGGCAAGGGCGAAATCGACGATATCGACAACCTCGGTAACCGTCGCGTCCGTTCGGTCGGCGAATTGCTGGAAAACCAGTATCGCGTCGGGCTGCTGCGCATGGAACGCGCCGTCAAGGAGCGTATGTCGAGCGTCGATGTATCGACTGTGATGCCCAACGACCTGATCAACGCGAAGCCCGCCGTGGCGGCCGTGCGTGAATTCTTCGGCTCCAGCCAGCTGTCGCAGTTCATGGATCAGACCAACCCGCTGTCGGAGGTCACCCACAAGCGCCGCGTGTCGGCGCTTGGTCCGGGCGGTCTGACGCGCGAACGCGCAGGCTTCGAAGTCCGCGACGTTCACCCGACCCATTATGGCCGTATCTGCCCGATCGAAACGCCGGAAGGCCCGAACATCGGTCTGATCAACAGCCTCGCGACCTTCAGCCGCGTCAACAAATACGGCTTCATCGAAACGCCGTACCGTAAGGTCGTGGACAACAAGGTCACCGACGACGTCGTGTATCTGTCGGCGATGGAAGAGGCCAAGCACACGATCGCGCAGGCCAACGCCGAAGTGAATGCCGACGGCCATTTCGTCGAGGATCTGATCTCCAGCCGCGAAGCCGGCGAATTCCTGATGGCGCCGCGCGACCACATCACCCTGATGGACGTCAGCCCCAAGCAGCTGGTGTCGGTCGCCGCATCGCTCATTCCATTCCTAGAAAATGATGACGCCAACCGCGCCCTCATGGGATCGAACATGCAGCGCCAGGCGGTGCCTTTGGTTCAGGCCGAAGCGCCGTTCGTGGGCACCGGCATGGAAGGCACGGTCGCCCGTGACTCCGGCGCGGCCGTCGCATCCAAGCGGGCGGGTATCGTCGACCAGGTTGACGCGACCCGTATCGTCATCCGTGCGACCGGCGACATCGAAGCCGGTCAGTCGGGCGTCGACATCTACACGCTCCAGAAGTTCCAGCGATCGAACCAGGACACCTGCATCAACCAGCGTCCGCTGGTGCAGGTTGGCGACCTGATCGAAGCCGGCGACGTCATCGCCGATGGCCCGTCGACCGAGTTTGGCGAGTTGGCGCTGGGTCGGAACACGCTCGTCGCGTTCATGCCCTGGAATGGCTACAACTACGAAGACTCCATCCTGATCTCCGAGCGGATCGTGAAGGACGACGTTTTCACCTCGATTCATATCGAGGAGTTCGAGGTCATGGCCCGCGACACCAAGCTGGGGCCAGAGGACATCACCCGCGACATTCCCAATGTCGGTGAAGAAGCGCTGCGCAACCTCGACGAGGCGGGCATCGTTTACATCGGCGCGGAAGTGGAGCCGGGCGACATCCTGGTCGGCAAGATCACCCCCAAGGGTGAATCGCCGATGACCCCGGAAGAAAAGCTGCTCCGCGCGATCTTCGGTGAAAAGGCGTCTGACGTGCGCGACACGTCGCTGCGCCTGCCGCCGGGCGTTGCCGGGACTGTCGTTGAAGTGCGCGTGTTCAACCGCCACGGCATCGACAAGGACGAGCGCGCCATGGCGATCGAGCGGGAGGAAATCGACCGCCTCGCCAAGGATCGCGAGGACGAACGCGCCATCCTCAACCGGGCGACCTTCAACCGCCTGCACGAAATGCTGCTGACCCAGACCGCCTCTGCGGCTCCCAAGGGGGTCAAGAAGGGCGTCGTGATCGACGAAGCCCTGCTGGCCGAAGTCGAGCGTCACGAATGGTGGAAGTTCGCAGTCGAGGACGACAGCCGCCAGGCGCAGATCGAAGCGATCAAGGGCCAGTATGACGAAGCGGTGAAGTCGATCGTCGACAAGTTCGAGGATCGCGTCGACAAGCTGCAGCGCGGCGACGAGCTGCCGCCGGGCGTGCTCAAAATGGTCAAGGTGTTCGTGGCGGTGAAGCGCAAGCTGCAACCGGGCGACAAGATGGCCGGCCGTCACGGTAACAAGGGCGTCATTTCGCGCATCCTGCCCGTAGAGGACATGCCGTTTCTGGAAGACGGCACCCATGTCGACATCGTGCTGAACCCGCTGGGCGTGCCATCGCGCATGAACGTCGGTCAGATCTTCGAAACGCATCTGGGCTGGGCCGCCCGTGGCCTTGGCCAACAGCTCAAACATGCGCTGGAAGACTGGCGTGAGGCCAATCCGAACCCGTCGGCGGGCGACATGCCCGACGCGGTCAAGGAACGGCTGCTGACCTCCTATGGTCCGCGCTATGCCGAACAGATCGAGGCGCGCTCGCCAGAGCAGATCATCGATCTGGCCGAACATCTCCAGCGGGGCATCCCGATGGCGACGCCGGTGTTCGACGGTGCGCGTGAAGCGGACGTGTCGGCGATGCTGTCGCTGGCGGGGCTGGCTACATCGGGCCAGTCGGACCTGTATGACGGCCGCACCGGCGATCGGTTCGACCGCAAGGTGACCGTCGGCATCATCTACATGTTGAAGCTGCATCACTTGGTCGACGACAAGATCCATGCCCGTTCGATCGGCCCCTACAGCCTCGTCACGCAGCAGCCGCTGGGTGGTAAGGCGCAGTTCGGTGGTCAGCGCTTCGGTGAAATGGAGGTCTGGGCGCTCCAGGCCTATGGCGCGGCCTATACGTTGCAGGAAATGCTGACGGTGAAGTCGGACGACGTGGTCGGCCGCACCAAGGTCTATGAGGCGATCGTCAAGGGTGACGACACCTTCGAGGCCGGTATTCCCGAAAGCTTCAACGTGCTGGTCAAGGAAATGCGCTCGCTGGGCCTCAACGTCGAACTCGCGACGGCCGATCCGGTCGTTGACGAAGACGGCGTCGCGCTGGCGGCGGAATAAGGATGGGGGCGCAGCCTTTGGCAGCGCCCCTCCCCTGCTTCGCCCGGAGATTTACCCTCTAGAGGGACTAAAAATATGAATGAACTGACCAACTTCGCGAACCCGGTCGTCAAGGCCGAGACTTTCGATCAGATCCAGATCGGGCTTGCCTCGCCGGAGCGCATCCGGTCCTGGTCCTTCGGCGAGATCAAGAAGCCGGAAACCATCAATTATCGCACGTTCAAGCCCGAGCGTGACGGCCTGTTCTGCGCGCGCATCTTCGGTCCGATCAAGGATTACGAGTGCCTGTGCGGCAAGTATAAGCGCATGAAGTATAAGGGCATCGTCTGCGAAAAGTGCGGTGTCGAAGTTACCGTGAGCAAGGTGCGCCGTGAGCGCATGGGCCATATCGAACTGGCTGCCCCCGTCGCGCATATCTGGTTCCTGAAGTCGCTGCCCTCGCGCATCGGCCTGCTGCTCGACATGCAGCTCAAGCAGCTTGAGCGCGTGCTGTATTTCGAAAGCTATATCGTCATCGAGCCGGGCCTGACCTCGCTCGACAAATATCAGCTGCTAAACGAAGACGAACTGCTCGACGCGCAGGACCAGTATGGCGAAGACGCCTTCTCCGCCGGCATCGGCGCGGAAGCGGTCAAGCAGATGCTGATGGACCTCGACCTGGAAGGCGAAAAGCAGATCCTGCTGGACGAGCTGGCCGTCACCAAGTCGGAACTCAAGCCCAAGAAGATCATCAAGCGCCTGAAGGTCGTCGAATCCTTCCTGGAATCGGGCAATCGCCCCGAATGGATGATTCTGGACGTCGTCCCGGTCATCCCGCCGGAACTGCGCCCGCTGGTGCCGCTGGACGGCGGTCGTTTCGCGACGTCGGATCTGAACGACCTGTATCGCCGCGTCATCAACCGTAACAACCGGTTGAAGCGCCTGATGGAACTGCGCGCGCCGGACATCATCGTCCGCAACGAAAAGCGCATGTTGCAGGAAGCGGTCGACGCCCTGTTCGACAATGGCCGTCGCGGCCGTGTCATCACCGGCGCCAACAAGCGTCCGCTCAAGTCGCTGTCCGATATGCTCAAGGGCAAGCAGGGCCGCTTCCGCCAGAATCTTCTGGGCAAGCGCGTCGATTATTCGGGTCGTTCGGTCATCGTCACCGGTCCTGAGCTGAAGCTGCACCAGTGCGGCTTGCCCAAGAAGATGGCGCTCGAACTGTTCAAGCCGTTCATCTACGCCCGCCTGGACGCCAAGGGTCTGTCCATGACCCTGAAGCAGGCGAAGAAGTGGGTCGAGAAAGAGCGCAAGGAAGTCTGGGACATTCTGGACGAGGTGATCCGCGAGCATCCCGTGATGCTCAACCGCGCGCCCACGCTTCACCGTCTGGGCATCCAGGCGTTCGAACCCGTGCTGATCGAGGGCAAGGCGATCCAGCTTCACCCGCTGGTCTGCTCCGCCTTCAACGCCGACTTCGATGGCGATCAGATGGCCGTCCACGTTCCGCTGAGCCTGGAAGCCCAGTTGGAAGCGCGCGTGCTGATGATGTCGACCAACAACATCCTGTCGCCAGCGAACGGCAAGCCGATCATCGTGCCGTCGCAGGACATGGTGCTGGGCATCTATTATCTGTCGATGGAGCGCGAAGGCGAGCCGGGCGAAGGCATGCTGCTGTCCGACATGTCGGAAGTCCATCAGGCGCTGTTCGCCAAGGCGGTGACCCTGCACAGCAAGATCATCAGCCGCGTGCCGCAGACCGACGAGGCGGGCAACAGCTACCTCAAGCGGTATGAAACCACGCCGGGCCGCATGTTGCTGGGCGAATGCCTGCCGCAGAACCACAAGGTTCCATTCGACGTCGTCAACCGCCTGCTGACCAAGAAGGACGTCGGCGACGTGATCGACGAGGTCTATCGTCACACCGGCCAGAAGGACACGGTGCTGTTCGCCGACGCCATCATGGCGCTGGGCTTCAAGCATGCGTTCCAGGCGGGCATTTCGTTCGGCAAGGACGACATGGTCATTCCTGACTCGAAGGAAGGCACCGTCGCCGAAACCAAGGCGCTGGTGGCCGATTACGAGCAGCAATATCAGGACGGCCTGATCACCCAGCAGGAAAAGTACAACAAGGTGATCGACGCCTGGAGCCGTTGCGGCGACCAGGTGGCGAACGCCATGATGGACGAGATCAAGGCCCAGCCCAGGGATCCCGCAACCGGCCGCCTCGCGCAGATCAACTCGATCTACATGATGGCACATTCCGGTGCGCGTGGTTCGCAGGCACAGATGAAGCAGCTGGCCGGTATGCGCGGCCTGATGGCCAAGCCGTCGGGCGAGATCATCGAAACGCCGATCATCTCGAACTTCAAGGAAGGTCTGACCGTCCTTGAATATTTCAACTCCACCCACGGCGCGCGTAAGGGCCTGGCGGATACGGCGCTTAAGACGGCGAACTCGGGTTACCTGACCCGCCGTCTGGTCGACGTGTCGCAGGATTGCACCATCGTCGAGGAAGATTGCGGCACCGAAAAGGCGCTGGAGATGAAGGCGATCGTCCAGGGCGGTTCCGTCATCGCCTCGCTGGGCGAACGCATCCTGGGCCGCACCACCGCGCAGGACATTGTCGACAGCAAGGATGGCACCATCGTCATCCCCATCGGCACCCTGCTGGACGAACCGATGATCGCCCAGATCGAAGCGATCGGCACCCAGGCCGTGAAGATCCGCTCACCCCTGATCTGCGAAAGCAAGATGGGCGTATGCGGCAAATGCTACGGCCGTGACCTCGCCCGCGGTACGCCGGTGAATATCGGTGAAGCGGTTGGCGTCATCGCGGCGCAGTCCATCGGTGAACCGGGCACGCAGCTGACCATGCGTACCTTCCACATCGGCGGCGCGGCGAACTTCAACGAAACGTCGAACCTGGAATCGATGGCGGACGGCACGATCGAACTGCGTGACATGCCGACCATCACCGACAAGCTTGGCCGTCGCCTGTCGCTCGCCCGCAACGGCGAGATCGCGATCATCGACAGCGAAGGTCGCGAGCGCGAAACCCATCGCCTGCCTTATGGTGCCACCATCCTGTTTGCAGATGGCGACACCGTGAAGAAGGGCGAGCGTTTCGCCGAGTGGGATCCCTTCACCATGCCGGTGATCACGGAAAAGCCGGGTATCGTTAAGTATGTCGACCTGATCGACAGCAAGACGCTGACCGAACAGACCGACGAAGCCACCGGCATCGCACAGCGCGTCGTGACGGAACATCGTGGTGCCGCCCGCACCAAGGAAGACCTTCGCCCGCGCCTGACCCTGCTGGACGACCAGTCCGGCGAAGCCGCTCGCTACATGCTGGCGGTGGGGGCTACCCTGTCGGTCGATGATGGCGCCCAGGTGCAGGCCGGTGACGTGCTGGCGCGTGTCAGCCGTGAAGCGGCCAAGACCCGCGACATCACCGGTGGTCTGCCGCGCGTCGCCGAACTGTTCGAAGCCCGCAAGCCCAAGGACAATGCGATCATTGCCAAGGTGTCGGGCCGCGTCCAGTTCCTGAAGGATTATAAGGCGAAGCGTAAGATCGCCATCAATCCCGAAGATGGCGGCGAGCCGGTCGAATATCTGATCCCCAAGAGCAAGGTGATCGACGTTCAGGAAGGCGATTTCGTCAAGCGCGGCGACAACCTGATCGGTGGTTCGCCCGATCCGCACGACATTCTGGAAGTGCTGGGTATCGAGCCGCTGGCCGAATATCTGGTCGCCGAAATCCAGGAAGTCTATCGTCTGCAGGGCGTGAAGATCAACGACAAGCACATCGAAACGATCGTTCGCCAGATGCTGCAAAAGGTCGAGATCATCGAGTCCGGCGACACCACCTTGTTGGTGGGCGAGCAGATCGACCGCGAGGAAATGGACGAGATCAACGCCAAGCTCCAGCCGGGCTTCGCGTTCGCCGCTGGCAAGCCGGTGCTGCTCGGCATCACCAAGGCGTCGCTGCAAACCCGCAGCTTCATCTCGGCGGCGTCCTTCCAGGAAACCACCCGCGTCCTCACGGAAGCGGCGGTCCAGGGCAAGAAGGACACGCTGGTCGGCCTGAAGGAAAATGTCATCGTCGGCCGCCTGATCCCCGCGGGCACCGGTGCGGGCATGAACCGCCTGCGCGTTGCCGCCTCCTCGCGCGATGCGGCGATGCGGGCCGCGCTGCGGGCCTCCAGCCAGGTCGACCTGATCGCGCCCAAGTCGGCTGCCGCCGAACGTGCGGCCGAACTGGCGCAGGGTCCGGAAGCGGCGATCGGCAATGATCCGTTGGCCGCTGTCGAAGGCGAAACCCACGGCACCGATGCGGACGCGGGCGATTACCTGCTGAAGAGCGACGGCGAATAAGCCCTTTGAAAGCATGGGAGCCGCTTCCTATATGGATGGTGGCTCCCATGCCCTTCGCTCCCGCAAGGGAGAGAAGCTTATGCCCGCCGGATGCATCATGCGCCCGGCGGGCTTTCTTTTTGCGGGCAAAAGTAGGTCAGACCGGGTTTTTAACAGTCGGTCCGGTCTTCTGAATTTTCTCTTGACCGGGACAAAAACCGCGCCTATCTGCGGCCTCCCAAGCGCGGTGCGCTAAGGATTGATGCCCGATCCTCTAATGGTAAGAGAGCGGACTCTGACTCCGTCAATCAAGGTTCGAGTCCTTGTCGGGCATCCAAATATACCCACCTAAATAGCTGATCTGCCATCCGCTTGAAAATCCGGCCTCATGCCGTGGGCTTTGCTGGCGGCGGGGTCGCAGACCGTTAGGCGCGGCACATTCTTACGACAACGCCGATATCAAACCAGCGTGCGCGCCACCGCTTCGGCGACCTTGATGCCGTCGATCGCGGCGGACAGGATGCCGCCGGCATAGCCTGCACCCTCGCCTGCCGGGTATAGGCCCACAACATTGAGGCTCTGAAAATCCTTGCCGCGGGTGATGCGGATGGGGGAAGAGGTTCGCGTCTCCACGCCCGTCATTACCGCGTCGGGATGGTCATAATGCGCGATCTGCCGGCCGAAGGCGGGCAGCGCTTCGTGGAAAGCCTCAATCACATAGTCGGGCAGGCAGCGCGCCAGGTCGGTGGGGGTCACGCCCGGCTTGTAGGAGGGCACGACATCGCCCAACTGGGTCGAGGGGCGGCGGGCGAGGAAGTCGCCGACCGTCTGGCCGGGCGCCCAGTAGGAGGAGCCGCCCGCGACATAGGCCATCGATTCCCAATGGCGTTGCAGGTCGATCCCGGCCAGCGGCCCGTCAGGATAGTCGCGCGCTGGATCGATGCCGACGACCAGGCCGGAATTGGCGTTGAATTCTGCGCGGCTATATTGGCTCATGCCGTTGGTGACGACCCGCCCTTCTTCCGAGGTGGCCGCGACGACCCGGCCGCCCGGACACATGCAGAAGCTGTAGACGGTGCGGCCATTGGCGCAGTGATGGGCCAGGCTGTAGGAGGCTGCGCCCAGATCCGGATGACCGGCGCATGGGCCGTAGCGGGCGCGATCGACCCAGCTTTGCGGATGTTCGATCCGCACCCCGATGGAAAAGGGCTTGGGTTCGATATGGACGCCCCGGCCGTGGAGCATATCGAATGTCGGCCGGGCGCTGTGGCCGACGGCCAGCACGACATGGTCGGTGTCGATCACGCTGCCGTCGTGGAGGACGACGCCGCGCAGCCGCTGTTCCCCCTCGGCCGTGCGCTCCAGCACCAGATCATCGACGCGGTGCTGCCAGCGATATTCGCCGCCCAGCGCCTCGATCTGGCGGCGCATCGCTTCGACCATGGTGACGAGGCGGAAGGTGCCGATATGGGGATGCGCTTCCCACAATATGTCATCGGGCGCGCCGGCGGCGACGAACTCTTCCAGCACCTTGCGGCCCAGGAAGCGCGGGTCTTTGACGCGGCAATAGAGCTTGCCATCGGAGAAGGTGCCCGCGCCGCCCTCGCCGAACTGGACGTTGCTGTCGGGGTTCAATTCGGCGCGGCGCCACAGGCCCCAGGTGTCCTTGGTCCGTTCGCGCACCACCTTGCCGCGATCGAGGATGATCGGGCGGAAACCCATCTGCGCCAGGATCAGCCCTGCGAACAGGCCACATGGTCCCGCGCCGATGACGACCGGGCGCTTGCCCTGCCAACCGCCCGGCGCATGGGTGACGAATTTGTAGCTGGTGTCCGGGGTCGGGCGGACGTCATGATCGTTGGCGAAGCGCGCCAGCACGCCAGCTTCGTCCGCGACATCGATGTCGAGCGTATAGACCAGCAGGATCGCGCTGCGGCGGCGGGCGTCGTTGCCGCGCCGCACCAGGCTGTGGCCGCGCAATTCATGCGGCTCCAGCCCCAGGCGGTCGCAGATGGCGGCGGGCATCGCCTCGGCCGGATGGTCGAGGGGCAGTTTCAGGCCGGACAGGCGGATCATGGGATCGCCCATAGTGCGTCGGGACCGGAAATGAAATGGCGGTCACGCCCTTCGCATCCGCCAGGCCAGTCCTTCCCCCGCCAGAGCGGCCAGCATCGAAAGGCCGGTGAGCGGGAAGAGGATGCCAAGCCCCAGCATCAACGCGGCGACCATGCGCCGGGCGGCGGGTGTGGACGGCGGCGGCGGGTGCAGCCGGCCATGCTTGCGCCGCTTCCACCACAGGATCGGTGCGGTGACGCACAGCGCCAGCAGGCAGAGGCAGCCCGCCAGCATCAGCAGCCGGTTGACCTCCCCATATTGCTGGCCCTGATGGGTGGCGATGCCCCATTCGACCGCCTTTGCGCCCGGACCGAACATGCGCCAGTCGATATCCTGCACCACCGCGCCGCTGGCCGCGTCGATGGTGAGGGCGCGGGCGTCGTCGGCGCGCTGGACCAGGGTCGCGACCAGATAGGGCGCGCCGGGGGTGGCGGGCAGGATGATCTGATAGCCATGGCGCAGGCCGCGCGCCGCGGCGATCCGGGCGACCGTATCGACACCGATGTCGCCCGGCGCGCCCGCCGCGCCGCCGCCTTCGCGCAGGGTCCAGGGGAGCGCATCCCTGGCCGGGGCGGCCCAGGGGATGACCGCCATTTTCGGCCGTCCCCAATCGTTCGCGGCGACGACCGCGCGCAATCCCCCGCCCCAGACATCGGTCCAAGGCATACCGGTCACCGCCAGGAACAGGATCACACCCGCCGACAGGAAGCCCAGCGTGCCATGCAGGTCGCGCCAGAACAGCCGACCCCCTGCTTGACCCCGGATCGCCAGGGCGGGCTGGCCGCGCCGGGGCCAGCGCAGATAGAGGCCGGTGACGCACAGGATGATCGCCCAGCCCGCCACGACCTCCACCAGCCGGTTGCCGATCGAGCCGGTCAGCGCCAGGCTGTGCAGATCCTTGATCGTCTTCATAATGCCACCATTATGGATGACGCCGCGGACGCGACCGTCAAATGCGTCAACGAGTTGGACAGTAGTAGCGCCATTTTTGGCTCTGGTCGTCACCCGCCAGCTTTCCGTCCGCGCGGCCGGGATCAGGAGTTGGGTGACGGGATCGCCCGAATATCGTTGCGATATCGTAATTATCTGTGATGGCGGCAAGGGCTGCGCATCGGGCGGCGCAGCAATCCGCACCGGATAGAGCAAAGCCTCCACCTCCGGCTTGTAGAGATAGAGCGCGCCCGTCACCGCCATAAGCGCCAATATGGGCAGGACGATCAGCCCGGCATAGAAATGCCAGCGCCACATCGCCCGGTAGAAAGCTCGGTCTTCCATCGTCCGCCTCCCGTCAGAAACGCGCGCGGACGCCGGCATAGAATGCACGGCGTTCGATAGGATAGAAGGCGACGCTGCCTTCGTCGGCAGCGGTCACGGCATTGTCCGGCGTGTAGCGGACGAGCGCGCTGATATCGCCGATCGCACGCTTCCCGGTGAGGTTGCGGGCGTCGAGGAACAGGGTGACGCCGTCGCGCAACTTCGCCTGCGCGTTCAGGTTCAGCATCGCATAGCGGCCCACCCGCTTCGTGTTGGCATAATCGACCCAGGCGCCCTGCGGCAGCCACTCGACGGCGGGCGACAGGCTGAGGCGATCCGTGCCCAGCCGGAGTTCCGCGCGGTAAAAGTGGCGCGGGATCACCGGCAAGCGATTGTCCCCGAACTGGATGTCGTCGCGGAAACGGAAGTCGCTATATTGATAGACCTGCCGCAGCGTCGCCCAAGGCGTCAGGGTCAGATCGAGGCCAGCCTCCAGCCCCTGATGTCGGGTGCGATCGGCATTGAAGGTAGCGGCGGGAATGGTGCCGGCGACGACGCTATATTGCAGCATCTCGCCCCGTATGTCAGCGCGATAGAGGCTGATGTCCCAACCGACGATGCCCATCCGGCCGCGGGTGCCGACTTCGGCCGTCCACGCCTTTTGCAGGCCGACCGGGGTGAAGCCGGGAAGCCCGCCAGTCGGCGTCTGGCTGAGTTCGCTAAAGCCGGGCATTTCGACGGACCGGCTGTAATTGGCATAGACCTGGACCGCCTCCAACGGTTGGTAGAGCAGGCCGATCTTGGGCGCGAAAGCGTCGAAATCGGCGTCGCCGCTGCGGGCGGTGACGAAACGATTGGCGATGGAGCGCTCGCCGTGGCTGTAGAGGCCGCCGGCGATCAGCCAGAGATGGGCGACCGGCGCGATCCGCGCTTCGCCATAGCTGTTGATCGTCTGTGCCTTTTGCCGGACATTGGCGGTGATCGCCCCGCTGCGCCCGCCGATGTTGACGAATTGGCGCGCCTGCACTTCGCCGAATCGGGCCTGACTGCCCAGCGTCAGTTCGACCGGCACCCCGCCCAGATCGCCCGCAAGATCGAGGCTGGCGAAGACGCCGCGATCCTCCGACTTCTGGTCGATCACCTGGAAGATCGGGTGGAAAAGCTGCTTGGCGTTGTAGAACAGACCGAAGGCCAGGCTGCCCTGCCCCAGATCGATGGTGGTGCGATTCTGGAGCCGGAATGAATCGATGTCGCGCGCCTGATCGCCAACGACATTGCCCTTGCGCGGGTTATTCAGCACATCCTTTTCGCTGAGCGCACCGGCCAGTTTCTGACGGAGCGTCTGGCCGCTGGCGTAGAAGCGGGTTTCGATACGGTCGCTGAGTTTGAGGCCGACATTGCCGTTGAAACGCAGCGCCTTGCGCGCGCCATGGACGCGGTCGCTGTCGGATAGATCGGCGGTGATCGCAGCATAGGCGTCGCCATGATCGTCGGCATAGCCATAGGCGATCTTGCCGCGCAGCGTGTCGAAGCTGCCGCCATCGATGCGCAGTTCCGCGCCCGGCGCGCTGCGGCCGGTCGGCGTCACGGCATTGATCGCGCCGCCCAGCGTCGATCCGCCATAACGCAGCGCATTGCCGCCACGATAGACCTCGATATGCTGGAAGACCTGCGGGTCCAGTTCCTGAAAATCGCCATTATCGTCGGCCAGGTTGATCGGAATGCCATCCTGCAAGAGGGTCAGTCCGCGCATGTGGAAGCCGCGCGAAAGCCCCGATCCGCGAATCGATATCCGCACCTCCTGCCCGAAGCGCGGCTGCGTGTAGACGCCGGGCGAGAAGGCGAGCGCATCGCGTAGCGAGACGGCAAGTTTGTTTTCAAACGCATCCGCCGCGACGACATCGACGCCGCCGGGGGTCTGCTGGACGCGGGCGGCGGCGGCTTCGATGACAGGACTCGCGGTGACGATGATGGCGCTCTGCTCGGCCTCCTCGGCGAAGGCGGGAACGGCGGACAAGGCGAGGATGAGCGCGCACAGCGGCAGGCTGCGCGTGGCGTGGGTGTGACGCATGGAACGACTTTCTGAAAATAGGGATTCGTGATCGGCGCGCGCGGGGCAGCGGCGATCAGGTCATGCGCGCTCCGTGTTCCCGCGACGGCGGGAACCCAGTTCGGACGGGAGGACTAGGCTCCCGCCTACGCAGGAACACGTCGTCTTGACCGGAAAGCGCATTGGAAATCAGAAAGTCGTGGGCGGCCCAGATGATGGCGGCGGCGGCGCGGCGAGGCGGGCGATGACGCCCGTCTTGAGCGCGAAGGCGATCGGGCCGAAGGCAATCTGCCAGGCCGGGAGCAACAGGTCGGCGACGATGAGTGGCGGCACGACCGGCTGGACCGAGGCCGCGAAGGGGCAATGTTGCTGGCCGGTCATGCCATCGTCGGGCTGGCCGTGCTTGCCCGGTGCTTCCCCGCGCGGGACCACGACATTGACCGCGCCCTGCCCGGTGCAGAGCGTGACGATGACGCCCCTTTCCGTGCGCACCGGCATGAAGCCGGTCGGGGCCAGCAGTTGGATGGCGAGGACGAGCAAAGCGAGTGCGGTCAACAGCCCACGCGCCCTCTCCGATTGTCTGATCGCCCCCATCATCGCGCTTCCCTAGCGGCGACGGGGCGTTCTGTCATCCGGTCAAAAGGTCCAACCTGTCCCTTCACTCACCTTGACGTAAACGTAAAGCTTGATTACATCCTGTCTCATGAACACGCGCAGCAGCATCGCCGGCATCGAACTGCCCGACCATAGCGAACGGCAGAGCTACAGCATCACCGACCTGTCCGAAGAGTTTGGTGTGACCGCGCGCGCGCTGCGCTTTTATGAGGATGAAGGGCTGATCTCACCGGAACGGCACGGCCTGGCCCGTATCTATTCGCGGCGCGACCGCGCCCGGCTCGCCTGGATTTTGCGCGGCAAGCGCGTGGGTTTCAGCCTGACCGAAATTCGCGAGATGATCGACCTTTACGACGCCGACGAGGAGCACGAGGCCCAGCGCCGCGTCACCGTGGACAAGTGCAAGGCGCGAATCGACCTCTTGACCCGGCAGAAAGAGGATATCGACGCCGCCATCGCCGAACTGGACGCTTTCGTCGCAGCCATCGAACAGCGCTAATTCCCTACCCTACCCATAAAAATATCGCAGGAGAAGATCATGCCCAGCTATGCCGCCCCCGTTCGCGACACCCGTTTCGTGCTGGACCATGTGGTCGGGCTGGACCGTTACGCCAACCTGCCCGGCTTTGAAAACGCCACCCCCGACCTGGTCGAGGCGATCCTGACCGAAGGCGGCAAGATGGCGGCCGAGGTGCTGTTCCCGCTGAACGCGGTCGGCGACAAGGAAGGCTGCACCCGGCACCCCGACGGCAGCGTGACGACGCCGACCGGCTTCAAGGCAGCGTTCGACCAGTTCGTCGCGGGCGGTTGGACCACCATCCACGGCCCGGCGGAATTTGGCGGCCAGGGCCTGCCCAGCGTGTTGGCGACGGCGGTCGATGAATATGTGCTGTCGGCCAACCAGGCGTTTGAAATGTATCATGGCCTGACCGCCGGCGCGGTCGCTGCGCTGATCGCCAAGGGCAGCGCCGAATTGCAGCAGCGCTACATTCCCAAGATGGTGTCGGGCGAATGGACCGGCACGATGAACCTGACCGAACCGCATTGCGGCACGGACCTGGGCCTGATCAAGAGCAAGGCGGTGCCTCAGGCCGACGGCAGCTATAGCATCACCGGCACCAAGATATTCATTTCGGCGGGCGAGCATGACCTGTCGGAGAATATCATCCATCTGGTGCTGGCCAAGACGCCCGACGCGCCCGAAGGCAGCAAGGGCATTTCGCTGTTCGTCGTGCCCAAGTTCTTCGTCGGCGACGACGGGTCGGTGGGTGACCGTAACGCCGTGTCCTGCGGATCGATCGAACATAAGATGGGCATTCACGGCAACGCCACCTGCGTCATGAATTATGACGGCGCGACCGGCTGGATCGTGGGCGAGGAGAATAAGGGCCTGGCTGCGATGTTCATCATGATGAACGCGGCGCGGCTGGGCGTTGGCCTTCAGGGGCTGGGCCAGGCGGAAATCGCGTTCCAGAATGCCGTTCATTATGCCCGCGACCGCCGCCAGGGTCGCGCGCTGACCGGGCCGAAGGAGCCGCAGGAAAAGGCCGACACGCTGTTCGTCCATCCCGATGTGCGCCGGATGCTGATGGAGGCCAAGGCGATCACCGAAGGGCTGCGCGCCTTCATCCTGTGGGGCGCGTTGCAGGTGGACCTGTCGCATCATGCCGCCACCGAAGAAGAACGCCAGAGTGCCGACGACCTCATCAGCCTGCTGACCCCGGTCATCAAGGGATACGGCACTGACAAGGGCTTCGACGTCGCGGTCGCCTGCCAGCAAGTGTTCGGCGGTCATGGCTATATCTGGGAAAATGGCGTGGAGCAGTATGTCCGCGACGCCCGCATCGCCCAGATTTACGAAGGCACTAATGGCGTGCAGGCGATGGATCTTGTCGGTCGCAAGCTGCCGATGAACGGCGGGCGGGCGCTCCAGGCCTTCCTGAAGATCGTGGCGGACGAGGTGGCCGACGCCAAGGGGCATGAGAAGCTGAGCGGCTTTGCCGAGGCGCTGGAAAAGGCGAGCGCGCAGTTGGGCGCGGCGACCATGTGGCTGATGCAGAACGCGATGAAGAACCCCGACCATGCCGGGGCCGGCGCGCATCACTATATGCACATCATGGGGATCGTTGCGACCGGCCTGATGTGGCTGCGCATGAGCAAGGCGGCGGTGACGCTGCTGGAAGCGGGCGAAGGGGACGCGAAGTATCTGGAAGCCAAGCTGGTGACGGCGCGCTTCTACGCGGAACGGATTATGCCCGATGCAGGGTCGCTGCGTCGCAAGATCGAGGGCGGGGCCGACGCGCTGATGGCGCTGGACCCGGACATGTTCCTGGCCGCCTGACCCGGCGACCCGCGTCAGCGCAAGGAAGGGCGGCCCATCGGTCGCCCTTCCTTGCGTCAGGCCGCGAGCGGCAGCTGTTCTTCGACCGGGGTCGGCGTCACATCGTCCGCGACCGGCACCTGCGCCTTGGCAAGACCGGCCATATAGCGTTCGGCGGTGACGACGTCACGGCGATAGGCGAAATAGAGCGACAGCAGGGAAAACATCGTAAAGCCTCGATTGATGGATTTTGCTGCGTTGCAGCATCGAGCTTCATTTGGGCGTCCGCGCGCGCGTTCGCAAATGCAATGCGGGTCAGGGCGATTGCAGTTAGCGTAATTCGGCGTAGCGGGTTGATCTGGTAGCTATCAAAGGTGGACGCTCACCAGATAGGTTGCATGACCGGCAAGCGGCTACCCCACTCCGTCACCCCAGCGAAGGCTGGGGTCTCATGCGACGATGCGATGCGGTTGAGTAAGTGCAAAGCCCAACCGCCGCGCACCCCCTCGCGAGACCCCAGCCTTTGCTGGGGTGACGGGGTTTTTTACGTCGTATTTTGCGTGAATTTTCGCCAAAAGCGGAATGGCAGCTAACCGCCCATCCCCCCTTCCCATGCAACAACGCTCCCCTAGCCATCGCCCCCCACCCTCGTTAGCATACGCCCATGCCAACCCCCGACATCGCCGCGCCTCCAGCGCCCTCATCCGCCCGAACCCTCGGCCTGGCCGCCTGCATCGCGCTGGTCATGGGCAATATGATCGGGTCGGGCGTGTTCCTGCTGCCCGCCGCGCTCGCGCCGTTCGGCTGGGATGCGGTGGCGGGCTGGGTGTTCACCATCGCCGGGTCGCTGGTGCTGGCTTTCGTCATCGCCCGGCTGACCGTAGCCCTGCCTGACGCCAGCGCGTCGCAGATGATCGCGCGCGCCTATGGGCCGCTGGCCGGGTTCGCGATCGGCTGGATCTACTGGCTGTCGATCATCATCACCAACGTCACCATCGCGGTGGCGGCGACCGCGAACCTGAGCAGCGTGCTGCCCGCGCTCGCCGCTCCGGGGGCGGGTGCGCTCTGCTCGATCGGCTTTCTCTGGGCGATGACCGGCGTCAACCTGATCGGCGCACGGGCGGCTGGGATGACGCAGATCGCCACCACCTGCATCAAGCTGATCCCGATTGCCGTGGTCCTGGTGCTGCTGGTGCTGATCCTGGGCAGCGGCGAGGCGCAGGTTGCGCCCTTCCCCGCGCAGGGCCTGACCGGGGCGGGCATCACCGCATCGGCCGCGCTGACACTGTGGGCGCTTCTGGGCTTCGAATCCGCCAGCGTCGCCGCCGACAAGGTGCGCGACCCCGCCCGCACCATCCCACGCGCAACCTTGATCGGCACGGCGGCGACGGGTCTGATCTATCTGCTGGTCTGTTCAGGGATAGCGCTGACCCTGCCCGCGGCGGAAACCCAGACCGGGTCGCCATTCGCCGCGTTCGTCAGCCATTATTGGTCGCCGGGTCCGGCCCGCTATATCGCCATTTTCGTGGTGGTGAGCTGCCTGGGTGCGCTCAACGGCTGGACATTGTTGCAGGGCGAAGTGCCCTTGGCGATGGCGCGCGCGGGCGAATTGCCGCGCTGGCTGGCGGCGACCAACGCGAAGGGGACGCCGGTGCGCGGGTTGATCCTGTCGACCCTGCTGGCCAGCCTGCTGCTGGTCGCCAATAGTTTGCAGGGGCTAGTGGCGCTGTTCACGGCGATGGCGCTGCTGGCGACATCGGCGACCTTGTGGCTCTATGTCGGGTGCGCACTGGCCAGCTTGCGGTTCCGGCTGGTGGTGCCGGCGGCGGTCATCGGGCTGGGTTATGCGCTCTGGACGCTGTGGGGCGCGGGGCTGGTGGCCAGCGGGTCGAGCATCCTGCTGATGGCGGCGGGATTGCCCTTCTACTGGAGGGCGCGGCGCGGGCGGGCTTAAGCACCAATCAGCTGAATATCTGCGCTCTCAACAAAAATGCCGTCATTCCCGCGTAGGCGGGAATCCATCTCCAGCGCTATCCGCAGAGGTGACGTTGGGAGATGGATTCCAGCCTTCGCTGGTAGGACGGATAATGGGAATCCAGGCGGCACTTAATCCGCCCACAAATCCTTGAGCTTGGAAAAGAAGCCGCTGACTTGCGGGCATTCTTCGCCGGTTTCCGTTTCGCGGAAAGCTTCGAGCAGTTCTTTCTGCTTGGCGGTCAGGCGGGTCGGGGTTTCGACGTCGATCTGGACGACCAGGTCGCCATGGCCGCGACCGTTGAGGACCGGCATACCGCCGCCACGCTGGCGGATCTGCTTGCCCGACTGGATGCCAACCGGGATCTTGATTTCATGCCGGTTGCCGTCGAGGCCCGGCACCTCGATCGATCCGCCCAGCGCCGCCGTGGTAAAGCTGACCGGATAGCGGCAGAACAGGGTCGTGCCGTCGCGTTCGAACAGGCTGTGCCGTTTCACATGCAGGAAGATGTAGAGGTCGCCCGCCGGTGCGCCGCGCGCGCCCGCCTCGCCCTCCCCCGACAGGCGGATGCGGGTGCCTTCGTCGACGCCGGCCGGAATGTTGACCGACAGGCTCTTGGGCTTGTCCACCCGGCCTTCGCCGCGGCAGGACCGGCAGGGGCTTTCGATCACCTGCCCTGCGCCATGGCAGGATGGGCAGGTGCGTTCGACCACGAAGAAGCCCTGCTGCGCACGGACCTGGCCATGCCCTTTACAGGTGGCGCAGGTCTTGACCCCGGTGCCCGGCTGCGCACCCGATCCTTCGCAGCTGTCGCAGGCCGTGGACACCTCTATCTCGATCTGCGTCTTCTTGCCATGATAGGCTTCGTCGAGCGTGATCTCCATGTCGTAGCGCAGGTCCGCGCCGCGACGATTGGCCTGACGCCCGCCGCCCTGCCCGCCAAAGCCGGACTGGCCGAAGATCGTTTCGAAAATATCGCCCAGGTCCGAAAAGCCGCCCGCGCCGCCACCATGAAAACCGCCGCCACTGCCGCCCTGCTGTTGCTGGGTATAGGCCGCGTGGCCGAACCGGTCATAGGCCGCGCGTTTCTGCGGGTCTTTCAGGCATTCATAGGCCGCCGATACGGCCTTGAACTTGGCTTCGCTGTCGGTGCATCCCCCGGTTTTGTCCGGGTGATATTTCATCGCCATTTTGCGATAGCCGCTTTTGATCGCAGCGCCATCGGCCGTGCGCTCGATTTCGAGCAGCTCGTAATAATCAACTTCGGTCGTCATAGAGGCCCCCGCCCGCTTCGCCCGTCACCCCGGTTGGTACCGGCATGACGGGCGATGGGCATAGATTATGCCTTGTTGTTTTCGTCGACTTCCGAGAATTCGGCGTCAACGACATCATCGTCAGCCTTGGGCGCGTCCGCACCCGGAGCGGCGGCCGAAGCCTGCTCCTTCTCGTAGATCGCCTGGCCGAGCTTCATCGCCACGGTCGCGAGTTCCTGCGCCTTGGCCTTCATCGCTTCGGGCTCGCCGCCCTCTATCGCCGTCTTGGTCTCGGCGATCGCGGTTTCGATCTCGCCCTTCAGGCCGACGTCGACCTTGTCGCCATGTTCGGCCAGTTGCGCTTCGGTCGTGTGGACCAGGCTTTCGGCATTATTCTTGGCTTCGGCCGCCTCGCGACGCTTCTTGTCGTCCTCGGCAAAGCGTTCGGCATCCTTGACCATCTGGTCGATGTCGGAGTCGCTGAGGCCGCCCGACGCCTGGATGCGGATCTGCTGTTCCTTGCCGGTGCCCTTGTCCTTGGCGCTGACATTCACAAGCCCGTTGGCATCGATGTCGAACGTGACTTCGATCTGCGGCACGCCGCGCGGGGCCGGCGGGATGCCGAGCAGGTCGAACTGGCCAAGGATCTTGTTGTCCGCTGCCATTTCACGCTCGCCCTGGAACACGCGGATCGTCACCGCCTGCTGATTGTCGTCGGCGGTCGAATAGACCTGCGACTTTTTCGCAGGGATCGTCGTGTTGCGATCGATCATGCGGGTGAACACCCCACCCAGCGTCTCGATGCCCAGCGACAGCGGCGTCACGTCGAGCAGCAGCACGTCCTTGACGTCGCCCTGCAACACACCTGCCTGAATCGCCGCGCCCATGGCGACGACTTCGTCCGGGTTGACGCCGGTATGCGGTTCCTTGCCGAAGAATTCCTTCACGGCTTCGCGCACCTTGGGCATGCGGGTCATGCCGCCGACCAGGACGACTTCGCTGATCTCGCTCGCCGAAACGCCCGCGTCGGCCATCGCCTTCTTGCACGGTTCCATCGTGCGCTTGATCAGGTCCGCGACCAGACGCTCCAGATCGGCGCGGGTGATCGTCTTCACCAGATGCTTGGGACCGTTCTGGTCGGCGGTGATGAAGGGCAAGTTGACTTCGGTCGACTGGGCCGAGGACAGCTCGATCTTCGCCTTCTCAGCGGCTTCCTTCAGACGCTGGAGCGCCAGCTTGTCCTTGGTGAGGTCAATGCTCTCGGTCTTCTTGAAATCGTCGGCCAGAAACTGCACGACCTTGGCGTCGAAATCTTCGCCGCCCAGGAAAGTGTCGCCATTGGTCGATTTCACCTCGAACACGCCATCGCCGATTTCGAGGATCGAGATGTCGAACGTGCCGCCGCCAAGGTCATAGACCGCGATCGTCTTGCCGTCCTGCTTGTCGAGGCCGTATGCGAGCGCGGCCGCGGTCGGCTCGTTGATGATGCGCAGCACTTCCAGGCCCGCAATCTGGCCGGCATCCTTGGTCGCCTGACGCTGGGCGTCGTTGAAGTATGCGGGCACGGTGATGACCGCCTGCGTAACCGTTTCGCCCAGATAGGACTCGGCGGTTTCCTTCATCTTTTGCAGAATGAAGGCGCTGATCTGCGACGGGCTGTAATCTTCGCCACCGGCCTTGACCCAGGCGTCGCCATTGGGACCCTTGGCGATGTCATAGGGGACGAGTTCCATGTCCTTCTTGGTCATGGGATCGTCGAAGCGGCGGCCGATCAGGCGCTTCACCGCGAAAATCGTGTTGTCACCATTGGTGACAGCCTGGCGCTTGGCCGGCTGACCGATGAGGCGCTCGCCATCCTTGGCGAAGGCGACGATCGACGGCGTGGTGCGCGCACCTTCCGCATTTTCGATGACCTTGGGCTTGCCGCCGTCCATGACGGCGATGCAGCTGTTGGTGGTGCCCAGATCGATACCGATAACTTTTGCCATTGTGTCCTCTTTGAACCCCAAATTCTATTCAGCGGTTGACGGCCCATTACCTCACATAAGCGCCAAGGCAAGGCCGGTTTGCAGGTGGGATATAGGCGCGCTTTCGCTTGGCACAAGAAGTTGTGGCGATTACCTATGCCACCGACCGGAAACGAGACAGTCATGGAGCATCCAATGCGCGCGCCCCTCATCCTCTTCGCCCTTGCCGCACCGATGCTGCTCAGCGCCTGCGGCGATCCAGCCCCCAGCTATATCGACCAGGCCTGGGTGCGGCTGTCGCCCAATAAAGAAACGCCGTCGGCCGGCTATTTCGTCATCCACGGCGGCGACGCTGGTACGCAATTGCGCGGCGTGCTGACCGACTATGCGCTCAAGGTCGAAATGCATGAAAGCATCGACAAGGACGGCATGATGACGATGCAGGCGGTCGACCGGGTCGACGTGCCGCCCAAGGGTACGGTCGCCTTCATGCCAGGCGGCAAACATCTGATGCTGTGGGGCGTCAACGATACGGCGATCAGCCGGGGCAAGATGCAGCTCACTTTCCTGATGGGCAATGGCGACCGGCTGCTGGTCGACGCGGTGATCCGCAAGCCCGAAGCAGCCGGCGCGGCCGCCGCCGCCAAGCCCAAAGGGCATGAGGGCCATTGAGCAGCCGCGCGCTGACGGAGCAGGAGATCGCCCTTGCGCGAGGAGTGTTCGGGCGGGTGATCGACTATGGCCGGGTGCGGGTGCATGAGCGCAAATGGTGGCCGCTCCAGCCTAGGGGCGTGACGATGGCACCCGACGGCGATCTGTGGTTTCACCCTGACGGCGGGCTGTTCTGCGCCGATTTTTGCGAGGGGCCGCTGCATTTGCAGGGGCATTTCATCCATGAGATGACCCATGTGTGGCAGGCGCAGCGGTCGGGAAGGTGGTGGCTGCCGCTGATGCGACATCCCTTCTGCCGCTATGGCTATGACGTCGTGCCGGGGCGGCCGTTCGCGCGCTACGGCATCGAGCAACAGGCGGAGATTGTGCGCCATGCGTTTTTGCTGCGGCGGGGCGTCCCGGTGGTCGGGAAGCCGGGACTGGATGTGTATGAGGCGTTGCTACCCTTTGGTTGAAGCCGCTACCAATATTTGGTAATATCGCGTCATGAGCAGCAAGACCACCTCCATCGCACTAGGCGATCACTTCCGCGAATTTGCCGAGCGCAAGGTCAGTGAGGGCCGTTACGGATCGACCAGCGAAGTGATTCGGGCAGGCCTACGCCTGCTGGAATCGGAAGAACAGAAGCTTGAGGCGTTACGGGCGGCTTTGATAGAGGGCGAGCGAAGCGGTCCGGCGGAGCGGTTTGATTTCGACGCGTTTCTTGCGGAGATGCACGACAAGCGCCGTAAATCTGCATGACGTCAGTCTATTTTGCGCCAACGGCCCGTCATGACTTGGCCGAGATATGGTCATATACCGCAGATCGCTGGAGCATAGAGCAGGCCGATGCCTATGTTGGTGCGATACATGCCAGCTTATATGCTGCGGCAACGGATTCGCCGTCAGCTTACGCGATTGGCGATGTCCGATCAGGCTATTGGCGTACAAAGTCCGGGCACCACATTTGCTTTTTCAAAAGGCGATCGCAGGGCGGTATAGACGTCGTGCGTATCCTGCATGAGCGTATGGACGCGGGTAGCCACCTTTAGGTGCGAAAAAGGCGGACTTTTCAGCCCGCCTTTCCCATTTTTCCAACCTCGATCGCGGCGTTAGTAAACGCGCGCCTTGGGCTTCACATATTCCGCTTCGTCGGTCATCGTATAGTCGTGGACCGGCCGGTAATCGAGCGTCACCTTGCCGCCAGAACCGCCCCAGCCTTCGAACCAGCTGATCGTGTGCTTCATCCAGTTTTCGTCGTCGCGGTTCGGGAAATCCTCATGCGCGTGAGCACCGCGCGATTCCTTGCGCGCTTCGGCACCTTCCATCGTGCAGATCGCCTGGCACATCAGATTGTCGAGTTCCAGCGTCTCAATGAGGTCGGTGTTCCAGATCAGCGAGCGATCGGTGACCTTGACGTCCTGCAACCGCTTGTTGACCGCCTGCATCTGCGTGACGCCTTCGGACAAGAGCGCGCTGTCGCGGAACACGGCGGCGTGCTTCTGCATGGTGCGTTGCATGTCCAGGCGGATGTCCGCGGTAGGCGTGCTGCCCGTAGCGTTGCGGTAGTGGTCGAGGCGCGCAAGCGCCAGATCGGCCGAATCGGCGGGCAGCGGCTTGTGCGGCGCGTTGGGCTTGAGATTGTCCTTGAGGAACAGACCCGTCGCCCGACCGAACACGACAAGGTCGATCAGCGAGTTGGAGCCAAGGCGATTGGCGCCATGGACCGACACGCAGGCCGCTTCGCCGACCGAAAACAGGCCGGGCACGATCACTTCGGGATCGTCGCCCTTCTTGGTCACGACCTGGCCATGATAATTGCACGGGATGCCGCCCATATTATAATGGACGGTCGGCGTCACCGGCAGCGGCTGGCGGGTGAGGTCCACGCCCGCAAAAATCTTGCCGCTTTCGGTGATGCCGGGCAGCCGTTCGGCCAGCACCTTGGGATCGATATGGTCGAGGTGCAGGAAGATATGATCCTTATGCTCGCCAACGCCGCGCCCTTCGCGCATTTCCATCGCCATCGAGCGGGACACGACGTCGCGCGACGCCAGATCCTTGGCCGAGGGGGCATAGCGTTCCATGAAACGCTCGCCTTCGGAGTTGGTGAGGTAGCCGCCCTCGCCACGCGCGCCTTCGGTGATGAGCACGCCCGCGCCGTAGATGCCGGTCGGGTGGAACTGAACGAACTCCAGATCCTGCAACGGCAGGCCCGCGCGCAACACCATGCCGCCGCCGTCGCCGGTGCAGCTATGCGCCGAGGTGGCGGAGAAATAGGCGCGGCCATAGCCGCCCGTCGCCAGCACGACCGCATGTGCCTTGAAGCGATGGATCGAGCCGTCTTCCATGCAGATGGCGATGACGCCGCGGCATTCGCCATTTTCCATGATCAGGTCGATGGCGAAATATTCGATGTAGAAATCCGCGTCATATTTCAGCGACTGCTGATAGAGCGCGTGCAGCATGGCGTGGCCGGTACGGTCGGCCGCGGCGCAGGTGCGCTGCACTGGCGGGCCAGCGCCCATATTCTGCATATGACCGCCAAAGGGCCGCTGGTAGATCGTGCCATCCGCGTTGCGGCTGAACGGCACGCCGGCATGTTCGAGTTCGATCACGGCGGCGGGCGCTTCGCGCACCATATATTCGATCGCGTCCTGGTCGCCCAGCCAGTCAGACCCCTTGACGGTGTCGTACATGTGCCAGGTCCAGTGGTCGGGGCTGTTGTTGCCCAGCGACGCGGCGATGCCGCCCTGCGCCGCGACGGTATGGCTGCGGGTCGGGAACAGCTTGGTGATGCAGGCAGTCTTCAGGCCCGCTTCGGCGCTGCCCATGGTCGCGCGCAGGCCGGAGCCGCCCGCGCCCACGACGACCGTGTCGTAAGTGTGGTCGATAATCTTATAGGCTTCGGTCATGGCTTGACGACCCCAATGAAGGCGATCTTGGCGATCGCGAAGACGCCCGCGGCCGCGCCGCCAAAGGCATAGAAATTCAGTACGAGCATGGAGAAGAAGGCCAGGCCCTTGTCGTGAACATAATCCTCCAGCATCACCTGCATACCTAGGCGAAGGTGCATGAAGATGCTGACGACCATCAGCATCAGCGGCACCGCGACCACCGGGTTGGCGATCCAGCCGACGACGCTTTCATAATCCAGGCCAGGCAGGCTGAGCAGGCTGAACAGCAGCCACAGCGTCAGCAGCAGGTTGCCGACGGCGGTATAACGCTGCGCCAGCCAGTGATGCGCGCCGTGACGAGCGGAGCCGAGGCCGCGGACGCGACCGATACCAGTACCGTTGCCCATCAGAGCGCCTTTCCGAAGATGGTGAGCCAGACGAAGCCGGTCACGAGCAGCGATGCGACGAAGGTCGCGATCGACCACATCTTGTTGTTCCGCAATTCGTAACCCGCGCCCATGTCGAGCACGAAATGCCGCAGGCCCGAGAAGAGATGCTGGAAGAAGAACCAGCTAAGGCCGATCATCACCAGATAGCCGATCGGCGACGTCGCGCACTTTACGAAGGTCGCATAAGCCTCCGGCCCGGTCGCGGCGGCCATCAGCCACCAGATGAGGCCAAGCGCGCCGGCAGTGGCCAGGCCATTGCCGGTTACGCGGTGCATGATCGAGACGGCCATCGCCGGTCCCCATTTCCAGATCGTCAAATGCGGCGAGAGCGGCCGGCTGTTGGATCGCGCCATGTCTACCCTAGTCCCTGATACGTGTCGCTGAGTCCGCCCCCCTTAAGAGCGATACGCCAAGAGGGCAAGAAGCGGAGCGCGGGAGATTGCCGCTGCCCCTTTGGTCAGGTCGGCCAACCAGGCATATGGCCAGGCATAAGAAGTGATTAACCAACGCGCATTATAGACAGGAACACGCACCGATCACGTCATCAGCAGGGACCGTTCCTTCATGCCGTCCAATCTTCCTTCCGCCACCGCCACATCGGACTTTCTGGCGGAAGTCGATTCCACCGGCGACATCGCCCGCGCCGCCCGCGAGGTGGGCGAATTGATCGGCGACGATATAGCCAGCGTCGGCGCCGCCTTTTTCGCCAGCTATATGCGCGAAACCGGGCTTCAGGATCAGCTGGACAGCGCCGTCATCGCCCGTATCGAGCGAGAAGCAGACACTTATGTCCGCGAAAAGCTGCTGCATTTTGCAGAAGCGCGCTGGACGCGGTCGGCATCCGACTGCGTGCGCCACGCCCGCAAGCATGACGTGCCGGTGCGCGCGGTTCTGAACGCCGTCGCCGCGGCCAATGAGCGCGTCACCGACATCATTTGGGAACGCTGCCATGATGACGGGCCGCGTTGCCGCCGGCTGCTGCGCATCATGTTGCAGATCGCGATGATCGATTCGGGCTTCATGAGCAATGTGCTGGCCACCGACCAGGCCGACGCGCAGCGTGCCGAGCGCCAGCGTTACGGCACCTTGTTCGAACAGCGCATCGTGGGCGAGATCGACGGCGCGTCCAAACTGGGCGAATCGCTGCGCGAACAGGCCAAGGATGCGTCGGCCGCCACGCGGGGCATGTTGGGCAAGGCGTCCGAAGTCGCCGCCGCCGCCGAACAGTCCGCCCTCGCCATGCGCGAAGCCGCCCGCACCTCCGCCGGGTTGATTCGCGCGATCGAGGACGCCCGCACCGAAGTCGAAAGCGCGGCCGAGGTCGCCCAGCGCGCCTCCGCCCAGTCGAGCGATGCGGTGTCCATGTCCTCCACCCTGTCCGACCATGCCAAATCGATCGAATCGATCCTGGGCCTGATCCGCGACATTGCCGGGCAAACCAACCTGCTCGCGCTCAACGCCACGATCGAGGCCGCCCGCGCAGGCGATGCCGGGCGTGGCTTTGCCGTCGTCGCGCAGGAAGTGAAAAGCCTGGCCAACCAGACCGCTCGCGCCACCGACGAGATCGCCGGCAAGATCGCCGATATCCAGGCCTCCACTCGCCTGTCCGTCCAGACCAACGAACGCATCCGCGACACGGTGGGCGAAGTGAAGGCCAGCGCCGAACGCATCCGCCACGCCATGGATGCGCAGGCGCAGACGGTCACCATGATCACCGCCGCGGTCGATGAAACCGCGCTGGCCGCCGATTCGATGTCGACCACCATTTCAGCGATCCGCCAGGACACCGAAGTCGTGGCGTCGGAAATCGACCAGCTTGAACGCGGCTTCGTCAGCGTCGAGGGCAAGCTCGCCAGCCTGCGCCACGCCTCATCCGACTTTGGTCGGCAGGTCGCCTGAGCGGCGCGCTCAAGCAACCTTATCTCCGTTCGTTTCGAGCGAAGTCGAGAAACGCAAACTCGGCGCTACCGTTTCTTGGCCTTGGCCTGTCCTGAGCGCCTGCCTTAGCAGGCAGTCGAAGGGCTCGAAACGAACGGATGCTTGTGCAGGGCTGTTGCGATGCTTCCCCTCACCCCTCCGCTGGTCTAAAGGCGGCGGCATGAACGATGTCGCCAAGCCGGTCCAAAGCTGGAAAGTCACCCTGCCCTGCACCCGTGCCGAAGCGGAGGCGCTGGACGGGGACATCGCCGCCTTCACGATGATGGAGCAACCGCCGGTGCTGATGACCAGCGAGGCGACGCCGGATGACGAAGAGGCCTGGCAACTGGACGCCTATTTCGAGGGCAAGCCCAGTCCAGCCGCGATCAAACTGCTCAAGACGCTGGTGCCCAGCGCTGGCCGCGCCAAGCCAGTGGTCGAGGCGCTGCCCGACGAGGATTGGGTGACGCTGAGCCAGCAGGGGCTGGAGCCAGTGACCGCCGGCCGCTTCCATATCCGCAACATCGCCAGCGATCCCGAACTGCCCGGTCACGTCAATCTGCTGATCGAGGCGGGCCGCGCCTTTGGCACCGGGCAGCATGAAACGACCGCCGGTTGCCTTGCCATGCTCGACCGGATGCGCCGGGTGGGGATGCGTTTTGCCCATGTCGCCGATATCGGCACCGGCACCGGCCTGCTCGCCTTCGCCGCGCTCAACCTGTGGCCGCGCGCCCATGCGATTGCGTCCGACATCGACGCCGTGGCGGTGGAGATCAGCGCCGACAATGCCCGCGCCAATGGCGTAGCGCTCGGCTATGGCGCGGGCCGGCTGGCGCTGGTGACGGCAGCGGGCGGCAACCATCCTGCACTAATCGGCCGCGCGCCCTATGACCTGCTGATCGCCAACATCCTGGCCGGGCCGCTGATCGAACTGGCGCCGACGCTGTGCGCGCTGGTCGAGGATGGCGGCACCATCGTCCTGGCTGGCCTGCTCAACGAACAGGCGGACGCAGTGATCGCCGCCTATCGCGCGCAGGGGATGCGGCTTGCCGAACGCAGCGACCGGGGCGAATGGCCTACGTTGCGCCTTCGCAAGCGACCCAGCATCGGCTGGAAACGGCCACGCCGCATCAATCCCGCTGCCCGCGGCGAAGCCCCCGGCTTCGGTAGTATCTGACTGTATTTTAGAGGAGCCTGGTCATGGCCATCATCCGTCGCGTCACCCTGCATGATGGTCCAGATGGACCGTTCGAAAGCCTGGCCGTGGTCGATACCGCCGCCACCGGCTCGCTGCCGGGCGTACTGCTTTTCCCCAATGTGTTGGGCGCCAAGGAGGCCGACTTCGCCTATGCGGAGAAGGTCGCGGCGCTCGGCTATGCCGTGCTGGTCGCCGACATATATGGCCAGGGCAAGCGCACCACCCGCGCCGATCCCGATGCCGGGCGCTACATGGCGCAGCTCAACGCCGATCGCGCGTTGCTGCGCGACCGGGTGAACGGCGCGCATGATGTGCTCCAGGGGCTTGCGGAGGTCGATGCCAGCCGCACGGCGGCGATCGGCTTCTGCTTCGGCGGCAAATGCGTGCTCGACCTTGCCCGCTCCGGCGCGGACATTGCCGGCGGCGTCAGCTTCCACGGCATTTATGAAGCGCCGCCCTTCGCTAACGCGGCGATCACCGCGAAACTGCTGATCTGCCATGGCTGGGACGACCCGTTCGCACCGCCGGAGGCGACCGTCGGCCTGGCCCGCGAACTGACCGACGCCGGCTGCGACTGGCAAATCCACGCCTATGGCGGCACCGGCCATGCCTTCACCGACGAAGGCGTCAACATGCCTGAGAAGGGTCTGGCCTACAGCGCGGATGCCGACCGGCGCAGCTTCCGCGCGATGGCCGATTTCCTGGGCGAGTTATTTGGGTGACGCCATCCCATAGCCTATCTTAATCCCGTTCGGGCTCAGGGCGAACGGACGAAAAATGGCGCTATTCCCTATCGCGTCGGTATCCGCCGGGCGCTGGCGAGATGATGGGCGTGGGTGATCGCCACCGCCAGCGCGTCCGACGCATCCGGCCCCATGATCTTCGCGCCGGGCAGCAGGCGCGACACCATGGCGTGGACCTGGTCCTTCGACGCATTGCCCACGCCGACCACCGATTTCTTGACGAGGCGCGCGGCATATTCGCCCACCTCCATGCCCGATCGCGCGGCGTTGAGCAGGATCACACCCCGCGCCTGCCCCAGCTTCAGCGTCGATTGCGGGTTCACATTGACGAACACCTCCTCGACCGCCGCGCCATCGGGCCGATGTTCGAGGATGAGGTCGGTCAGCGCCAGGTCGAGCGCCAGCAGCCGCGTCGAGAGCGCCATGGCGCTGTCGGTCTTGATCTGGCCGTTGCCGATATGGGTCAGCCGATTACCGTCCGCGGCGATCAGGCCCCAGCCGGTGGTGCCAAGGCCGGGGTCGAGGCCAAGCAGGATCATGGCAATATCCTCGCCCCTTCAGGGGAGAGGATAGCAAGGCTTGTCGGCTTGCCGACTAGCCGCGCTTGGAGGGGGGAGCGAGACCTATAGGTGGCGCAATGCCCCCCCTCCCGACTTCGCCTAGGCGGCAAAGCCGCCAAGGCTGCGCAACCCTCTCCCCCAAGGGGAGAGGAATTGGCGATCAACCCAGCTTCTCCATCACGTCATCGGACACTTCATAATTGCCCCAGACGGTCTGGACGTCGTCGTCATCTTCCAGCGTATCGACCAGCTTCATCAGCGTGGCCGCATTGGCTTCATCCACATCGACGGTGATCTGCGGCTTCCAGGCAAGCTTGGCGCTGTCGGCCGCGCCCAGCTTGGCTTCCAGCGCCTTTGCGACCTCATGGAGCGCGTCCATCGCGGTCCAGATTTCATGCTCGTCCTCGTTGGACGACACATCCTCCGCGCCCGCTTCCAGCGCCGCTTCGAAGATCGCGTCGGCGTCCCCCGCGCTCGCCGGATAGGTGATCAGGCCGACCCGGTCGAAGCCGTGACTGACCGCGCCCGACGCGCCAAGATTGCCGCCATTCTTCGAGAAGGCCGTGCGGACATTGGTCGCGGTGCGATTGCGGTTGTCGGTCAGCGCCTCGACGATGATGGCGATACCGGCGGGGCCATAGCCCTCGTAACGCACTTCCTCGTAATTCTCGCCACCCGCCGCATTCGCCTTGTCGATCGCGCGCTGGATATTGTCCTTGGGCATGGACTGGGCCTTGGCGGCGTTGACCGCCAGGCGCAGACGCGGGTTCATGTCCGGGTCGGGCATGCCCATCTTGGCCGCGACGGTGATTTCGCGGCTGAGCTTGGAGAACATCGACGAGCGCTTCTTGTCCTGCGCGCCCTTGCGATGCATGATGTTCTTGAATTTGGAATGGCCGGCCACGGCCTTCTCCCCAATTGTTCTGTGAAACCGAAGGGCGCTCTCTAGCGATCAGCGCCCGTTCGCGCAACTCAGACGAGGATGGCCGTTCCTGACGCCGACACCATCAGCATAGACCCGTTGGAGCCGAGGACTTCATAATCCAGATCGACGCCGACCACGGCATTGGCGCCCAGCGTCGCGGCGCGCATCCGCATTTCGCCGATCGCCTGTTCGCGGGCGCGCTGGAGCACGTCCTCATAAGCGCCCGATCGCCCGCCCACGATGTCGCGGACGCTGGCGAACAGGTCGCGAAACAGGTTGGCGCCCACGATCACCTCGCCGGTGACGATGCCGAGATATTCCTTCGTCGGCCGCCCTTCCAGACGGCTGGTGGTGCTGACGATGATCTCGGACATGGGCGCTTCTCCTTGATTATAAAAAGGTTATTCCATACCCAGCGCGGACAGATAGGTCTGGAGGATGGCTTCCATCTCCTGCCGGTCATGCGGCTGCATCTTACGCAGACGGACGATCTGGCGCATGATCTTGGGGTCATAACCGGTCGCCTTGGCTTCCAGATAGACGTCCTTGATATCGTCGCCGATGCCCTTTTTCTCTTCTTCCAGGCGCTCGATACGCTCGATCAGCAGGCGGAGCTGGTCGGCGGCGACATTGGGTTCGGTCATGGGATCGTGTCTCCAACAAGGAATGTGAATCGGTTGGAGGGCGTCCTAGTGATTGTCGGCGTTCTTCGCCACACTCTCTTTCATTCGCGCCACCTGCTCCGGCGTCGCTTCGCCCTGATGCCGTTCTTTCCACTCGGCAAAGGGCATCCCATGGATGATTGCGCGCGCTTGGTCTCGCGTCAGATCGACGTCCGCCTCCGCGATCCAGTCGGCCAGGCAATTGCGGCAAAAGCCGGCCAGCCCCATCAGATCGATATTCTGGACATCGGTTCGGTGCTGCAAATGCGCCACCAGACGGCGGAAGGCGGTTGCGGCCACAGCATCTGTGACTATGGTGTCGGTCATCGGCGTGAGGAACCTTTCGCTGATCTACATCATCCTGTCGTGCAGCACGGATAACCCATAACGACGCACTGGCAAGGCCGACAAGGCAAAGCCGGGGACGATCATGACGGTCAGGAGAAACCATGACGAAGTTACCGCCCCGCTCCCGCAAGGTCCGCATCCTGGCGACCCTTGGCCCGGCGAGCGATACGCCCGAAATGATCAGGGCCTTGTTCATTGCCGGGGCCGACGCCTTCCGCATCAATATGAGCCATGGCGCGCATGAGGATCATGCCGCGCGCATCGCGATCATCCGCGATCTGGAAAAGGAATTTCACCGGCCCACGACGATATTGGGCGACCTGCAAGGCCCCAAATTGCGGGTCGGGACGTTCGAAAAGGGTCTGGCGATTCTGGAACGCGGCGCGCCTTTCATCCTCGACCGGGATGAAACGCCCGGCAACGCCCATCGCGTCAACCTGCCCCACCCTGAAATCTATGCCGCGCTGGTGCCCGAAACCCGGCTGCTGCTGGACGACGGCAAGATGGTGCTGCGGGTGAAGGGAATTGCCCACGACCGGATCGACACGATCGTCGAAGTCGGCGGCACCCTGTCCAATCGCAAGGGCGTGAATGTGCCTGACGTGGTGGTGCCGGTGCCGGCGCTGACCGACAAGGATCGCCGCGACCTGAGCTTCGCCATACAGCAGGGCTGCGACTGGATCGCTTTGAGCTTCGTGCAACGGCCAGAGGATCTGGCCGAGGCGCGCAAGCTGATGGGCGGCTATGGCGCGCTGATGGCGAAGATCGAGAAGCCTTCGGCCGTGCAACGGCTGGAGGAGATCATCGAAATGGCCGATGGCGTGATGGTGGCGCGCGGCGACCTGGGCGTCGAGCTTCCCCCGCAGGCCGTGCCGCCGCTGCAAAAGCAGATTGTCGCCACCGCACGGCGCATGGGGCGGCCGGTGGTGGTCGCGACCCAGATGCTCGAATCGATGATCAAGTCGCCCTCCCCCACCCGTGCCGAAGTGTCGGACGTGGCAACGGCGGTCTATGACGGGGCGGACGCGATCATGTTGTCGGCCGAAACGGCGGCGGGCGACTGGCCGGTAGAGGCGGTGACGATGATGGACAGCATCGCCCACAGCGTAGAGCGCGATCCGGGCTATTTCGGCCGGCTTCATTATACCGAGACGAAGCCGGACCCGACCACCGCCGACGCACTGGCCGAAGCGGCGGGGAACATCGTCGCGGTGGTGGGGGCCAGCACCATCACCTGTTTCACCCTTTCAGGCAGCACCGTGCGCCGCGTGGCGCGCGAACGGCCCAATGCGCCGATCCTGGCGCTGACGCCGCGCACCGATACAGCGCGCAAGCTGGGCCTGACCTGGGGTGTCCATGCCATTCGCACCAAGGATATCGGCACGTTCGAAGAAATGGTCGGCAAGGCGCGGCGCATGGCGCTGCGTCATGGCTTAGCCGACAAGGGCGGCAAGATCGTGGTGCTGGCCGGCGTCCCCTTCGGCACGCCGGGGTCGACCAACGTGCTCCATGTCGCGGCGATTCGCGGCGACGAGTTGAAGGGGCGCGACGAGGGCTGAATCACATCGTCATGGTGAGCGGAGCAGGCAGAAGGCCCGCGCCGCTCGCCATGACGAGAATTGCCGATTCGGCCCATCGCCCGCTACGCCAACGCGGAAAGGCGCCCGATCATCGACCAGGCGCCTGCCACATTGCATAAAGACCCGCCACCCCGGAGGGGCGACAAGCGCCTGCTTTTAGCCCTGGCGGGCCTTGAAGCGGCGGTTGGTCTTGTTGATGACATAGGTACGGCCGCGACGACGGATCACGCGGTTGTCCCGGTGGCGGCCCTTGAGCGACTTGAGCGAGTTGCGGATCTTCATGGCAGACGGCCCTTGATGAATCTGGTGTGGTCGAATTTCGAAGCGCAGCCCCTATGGGTCGGGCGGGCCAAAGTCAAGGGTGGCAGGCGCTCTTTTACCGCCGTTCATCCCCCGTGCAGCCAGGTCGTGGCTTCACGCGTTGGAGGGGATTATGCTCTCCGCGCCGTTACTACGGCATATGCCCGTTGGAGTTTACCCATGTCGAAGCGCCTGATTCTCGCCGCATGCCTTGCCCTGCCCCTTTCGGCCTGCGCGACCGCCGTACCGCCGGTGGAAGTGACTCGCTTCCATGTCAATGATCCCGCCCGCACCGGCACGGTCGCGGTAGAGGAAATGCCCGGCAACCCCGACATCAGCCTGGAATTTCGGACTTATGCCGCGGCGGTATCACAGGAATTGCAGCGTGTGGGATTCACCCCGGCGCAGGCCGGCGGCCCCAGCGACTATGTCGCATCGGTCAGCTTCCGCCGGTCCTTCCGCCCGTCCGGCGTTGATCGCAGCAGCGATAGGCCGGTCAGCGTCGAAATGGGCGGCGGCATCGGCAGCGGCGGCGGGCGTCGCGGCGGCACCTTTGGCGGCCTGGGCCTGGGTGTCGGCATCAACCTGTCGGGCAAGCCCAAGGATATCGTGACCACAGAACTGCATGTCCAGTTGCGGCGCCGGTCCGATTCGGCGGCAGTGTGGGAAGGCCGCGCATCGACGCAGGCGCGGCAGGGCACGCCCGCCGCGCAGCCGGGGATTGCCGCACAGAAACTCGCCGCCGCCCTTATCGGGGGCTATCCGGGTGAATCGGGGCGCACTATAAAGGTCAAATGACCATCAGCACTTCCAGCGGCTTCGACAGCGGCAATATTCGCGTCCTCTCCATCACCGACACCCCGGCCGGCGTCCGCGCCGATCTGGAGATCGTGACGGATCATCAGAGCGACTTTTACCAATGGTTCCATTTCCGGCTCGCCAATGCGGCGGGCCGCGCGGTGGAACTGCGAATCGTCAACGCAGGCAAGTCGGCCTATCCCGATGGCTGGGCGGGCTATAGCGCGCGGGTCAGCGAGGACCGCGAAACCTGGGTGCAGGCCGACACCAGCTATGCCGACGGCGTGCTGACGATCCGGCTGGAGCCGGATAGCAATGCGCTATGGATCGCCTATTTCGCGCCTTATTCTATGGAGCGGCATCATGACCTGATCGCCTGGGCCGCGACTCAGCCAGGTGTCGCGCATCGCGAATTGGGGCTGACGCTGGACGGCCAGCCGCTCGACATGCTGACGATCGGCGAGGGGCCAAAGCAGGTCTGGCTCTATGCGCGCCAGCATCCCGGCGAAACGATGGCGGAATGGTGGATGGAAGGCGCGCTGGAGCGGCTTTGCGACGAGGAGGATGCGGTCGCCCGCTTGCTGCGGCAAAAGGCGACGATCCACCTCATCCCCAACATGAACCCGGACGGCAGCCGCCGTGGCCACCTGCGCACCAATGCGGTCGGCGTGAACCTGAACCGCGAATGGCATGAGCCGACGGCGGAGCGCAGCCCCGAAGTACTACTGGCGCGCAATGCGATGGACGAAACCGGCGTCGATTTCGCGATGGACGTGCATGGCGACGAAGCGATTCCCGCGGTGTTCATTGCAGGGTTCGAGGGCATCCCGTCGATCACCGATCGGCAGGTCGCACTCTATCACCGCTATCGCGACACGCTGGCCGCCCGCACCCCCGATTTCCAGACGCGGCTGGGCTATCCGGTCGCGCGCGCGGGCAAGGCGAACCTGTCCATGTCCACCAACCAGTTGGCCGAACGCTTCGGCGCGGTGGCGATGACGCTGGAAATGCCGTTCAAGGATAATGACGACCTGCCGGACGCCGATTTCGGCTGGTCCCCGGCGCGCTCGATGCAACTCGCCAAGGATTGCCTGGCCGTGCTGGCGGAGATGATCGAGGATATGTGAGGGCGGTTACACGCCTACCTCCGTTCGGGCTGAGCTTGTCGAAGCCCTGCTCACTGACTTCAGACAAGAAGTAAGGCCCTTCGACGGGCTCAGGGCGAACGGAGGTGGGTTAACGCCGCTCACTGCCAATCGAACGGCAGCGGCGCTTCCTTGAAGGCAAAGCGGTCGAGATGGGCGGCGACCACCTGTTTGAACTTCTCGATATCGGCGTCTTCGTTCGGCTCCAGCGTCACCACCAGCGTATCGGGTTCCGCCGTCAAGCGGGCCGGCCCCATGGGCAGGACGATGACGCCCTGCTCCGCGTTGAAATCGGTTTCGAACTTGTGGCTCCAATGCTTGCACAATTGCTGGAGATAGCGGCTGGCATTGGGGGTGGGCACTCGGGCGGTCAGGATCATATCAGAGCCTTTCGATCTTGCTCGCGGCCTCGTCGATCAACGACGCGACATCGAACATGGTCTGGTTATCGGCGCCTTCCTTTTCAAGGCGGTGCTGGATGGCGATTCGCAGATTGTGCAGCGCCCGGCGCACCGGCGCGCCATCGACCCGCTCGGCATGTTGGGCGAGCGCGGCCAGCCGGGCCAGCGCCAGGTCCAGTGCCGCCTTGCGCTCCTCGATCTGGGCCTTGCCGGCATCGGTGATGGCGAAGCGCTTGCGGCTTCCCTCGCTCGGTTCCTCGACGATCAGGTCCATTTCCGCCAACATGGTCAGCGTAGGATAGACGACGCCTGGGCTGGGGGCATAGGCCTCCCCCGACAGCGCCTCGATCGCGCGGATCAGTTCATAGCCATGGCGCGGTTCGTCGGCGATCAGCTTCAGCAGGATCAGGCGCAGCGTTTCATTGTCGAACAGCCGCCGGCGACCGCCGCCACCGCCGCCTCGCCCACCCCGGCCGCCATGTCCGCCGCCGCGCAGGCCGTCCTCGCCAAAGGGATCGCCGCCAAATCCGCCGCCACGACCAAAGCCGTCAGGCGACCCGAATCGGCCAGCGCCAGGATGATGACCGCCATGGCGGCCGCGATGAGAATGGGGAAAATGCATCATTGAATCTTTCATATGTGTCATGATGTATTGCGATATATCTTAAAAACATTCGCCGTCAAGAGTTACGATACATCTTAAGTGTATCAACCTGTATCGCAGACTACCGCCAGATGTAGAGATAGGCGTGTTCCCGCGCAGGCGGGGACCCAGTTCAAACGGCGGGACTGAGTTCCCGCCTGCGCGGGAACACGGAACCTGACGACCTTTAGAGCGTCATAAAATCAATCGGCGCGTGCCGGTTCAACGTGTGGCTCTGGTCTTCAAGCGGATATTTCAATCCGCTGGCGCAGTTGAACAGCACGGCGCGATCGTCACGGCCGATCAGCCCCTCGTCCAGCGCCCGTTGATAGGCGGCCAGCGTCGCCCCGCCTTCCGGGCAGAGCAGCAGCCCGTCGTCGCGCGCCACATCGCGTACCGCCGCCATGATCGCAGCATCGGACACCGCCAGCGCCGCGCCGCCGCTTGCCCGCACCGCGCGCAGGATCAGGAAGTCGCCCACCGCACGCGGCACCCGGATGCCCATGGCGATGGTGTGAGCGTTCTCCCAGCGCTCGGCGAACTCGACACCCTGCTCGAACGCACGGACCATCGGCGCGCAGCCTTCGGCCTGCACCGCGAACATTTTGGGGCGTTTGGAGCCGATAAAGCCGATCTTCTCCAGTTCGTCGAACGCCTTCCACATGCCAATCAGGCCGGTGCCGCCGCCCGTGGGATAGAAGATCGCGTCGGGCAATTCCCAGCCCAGCTGCTCGGCCAGTTCCAGCCCCATCGTCTTCTTGCCCTCGATTCTGTAGGGCTCCTTGAGCGTCGAAAAGTCGAACCAGCCGCGCGCCTTCGCCCCCTGCCCCACGATCGCGCCGCAATCGTCGATCAGGCCGTTGACGCGATAGACCCGCGCCCCCTGCGCCGCGATTTCGCGCACATTGATCTCCGGCGTGTCGTCGGGGCAGAAGATGATCGCCTCCACCCCCGCGACGGCGGCATAGGCGGCCAGCGCCGCGCCGGCATTGCCGTTGGTCGGCATCGCCACCTGGGTCACGCCCAGTTCCTTAGCCATCGACACCGCCATGACCAGGCCACGCGCCTTGAAGGAGGCCGTCGGCAACCGCCCCTCATCCTTGGCCATCAGATGCGCCCCGCCCAGCCGCGCGGCGGTGCGCGGCAGCGGGATCAGCGGCGTCGCATTTTCGCCCAGGCTGACGATATTGGCGGTCTGCCGCACCGGCAACAATTCACGCCAGCGCCACAGGTCCATCGGCCGCTGGCTAAGCGCTTCTTTGGTCAGCGTCGCGCGCACCCCATCCAAATCATAGCGCACCAGCAACGGCTTGCCCGCCGCTGACAGCCCATGCAGCTCATCCGCCGCGTAACGCTCGCCGGTCAGTGAACATTCGAGGTGCGTGACGAAGGTCGGACGGTCGGTGGTGAGGTTTGCGTTATGCAGCATGAATAATCCCGTTCGCCCTGAGCCTGTCGAAGGGCGTCACTTCTCTAAAGAAAGAAATGGGCTTCGACAGGCTCAGCCCGAACGGGTGAAAGACTTTATTCCGGCGTCTTCGCCACGCTGACCATCGCGGGCCGCAACAGGCGGTCCTTGATCATGTAGCCGGCCTGCATCTCGATCAGGATCGTGCCCGGCGCGGCATCGGCCGACGGGACTTCCATCATCGCCTGATGCTTGTTGGGGTCAAGCGGCTGGCCGACCGATTCGATCTTGGTGATGCCGTTACGGCCGAATATGCTTTCCAGTTCACGGCCGGTGGCTTCCAGGCCCACGACCAGTCCCTTGAACTTCTCATCCTCGCGCAGGTCGGCGGGAATGGCGGCGAGCGCGCGGCTCAGATTGTCGGCCACCGACAACATGTCGCGGGCGAACGCGGTCGCGGCATAAGCGCGCGTGTCGGCCAGTTCCTTTTCCAGGCGACGGCGCACATTCTGCGTATCGGCATGGGCGTAGAGAATGTCCTGCTTGGCGGTGGCGAGTTCCGCCTCCAGCGCTGCGATCTTCTCGGCGGCGGCATCGCCCGCGGGCGCGGCGTCTTCCGGCAGCGCGTCCACGACTTCGGTGTCTTCGATATTCTGTTTGTCTTCGCTCATCTCATCAATCTCGATAGCGTCTGTGCTGTGAAATCCACCATGGGGATCACCCGCGCATAGTTCAAGCGCGTGGGGCCGATCACGCCGACCACCCCGACGACCCGGCCGTCCGCGCCACGGTAGGGCGCGGCTATGACCGAAGAACCCGACAGGGAAAAGAGCTTGTTTTCCGACCCGATGAAGATTTTGGTCGCGCTGCCCGCGAGCGCGCTTTCCAGCAGGCGGGAAATTTCCTGCTTGCCCTCCAGTTGCTCCAGCAATTGCCGCACCCGTTCCAGGTCGGCGGCGGTGCCGTCATCGATCAAATGCGCCTGCCCGCGCACGATTAGCACCGGCCGGTCGTCGGCATCGTGGGACCAGATGGCGATCCCGCGCTCCACCAGTTCGCGCGCCGCGCCATCCAGCAGGCCACGCTCCGTCTCCATCTCGCGGCTCAACTGGTCGCCCGCCTGGCGCAGCGTCATCCCGGCAAAGCGCGCCGACATGAAGTTCGCCGCCTCGTTCAGCATCGACGGGGTGACGCCGGGCGGCAGGTCCAGCACGCGGTTTTCGACCGATCCGTCCTGCCCCACCAGCACCGCCAGCGCCTGACGATCATTCAAAGGCACGAAACCAAATTGGCGCAGCACCGGCTCGCGCCGCGGCACCATGACGATGCCGGCGCAGGCCGATAGGCCGGAGAGCGCGGCGGTGGCGGCGGACAGCGCTTCCTCGATCGGACCGCTTTCGGCTAGACCCGCCTCGATCGCGCGCCGTTCTTCGGCCGATGGCGCGGCCGCCTGCATCATCCCGTCCACGAACAGGCGCAGCCCCGTTTCGGTCGGCATCCGCCCGGCCGACGTGTGCGGCGCGGCCAGCAGGCCCAATTCCTCCAGATCCTGCATCACGTTGCGAATCGACGCAGGCGACAGGCTGAGCGACGCGATCTTGCTGATGGTGCGCGATCCGACCGGCAGGCCAGTGCCCAGATAGCTTTCCACCACCACGCGAAAGACATCGCGCGCGCGGTCGTTAAGTTCGGAGATCGGCGTCGTCAGCGTCATGGCGATAATATAGGACGGGTTGCCGGCCGCCTCAACGTCTGCGCCGCGCCAGGAGGATCAGCGCGACGCCCACCGCAGCGAGCAACCCGCCACGCCACATCCATGGCCTTTGATCGAGCATGAAGCTGGATTGCGGCCAGTGGATAAGGCCCGCCCCCTGCCCGACCCATAGAAGCCCCATCAGCAGGAGGAGGACGCCCATAATCTGTAAAAGAACGCGCATCATGCACTCCTATCGGGCGGGCTTGGGTTTGATCATCGGTTCGATGTCCAGCATCTTGGGGATCGCCGCGATCGTGGTGCGCAATTTGCCATAGCGCGCATCCATGCAACCGGACTGGAACTCCAGCCGGGTCGACTTGCCGCCATTGCCGGTCCATTCGATCCCATAATTCGGCATGTCGGTGGCGAAGCGGGTGCAGTTTTCGCCATTGCCGATGCGCTTGGCCGTCCCGGTCGCCGGGCGATAGGGCGCAAGCGCGGCGCGCAGGCGGCGATATTGCACCATGCTCACGGCAAAGCGGGTCGGGCCGGGAACGGCGGTGAATTTCTCCGGCTCCAGCAGGCCCGATCCGTCCGGCGTCACACGCAGGCTATAGGAAGGACATGCGCCGAAACAGCGCCCGGCGGTAAAGCGGATCGTCTCACCGGGCGCCTTGGGCTTTTCCAGTTCGGTATCACCGCCACCCACGCAGCCCGCCAGCAGCGCCAACCCGGCCATCATTGCATATCTTGTCATTGTCTCTCTTTAACGCCTTATTTCTTTCGCGACACTGGCAAGTCGCGCCATCGGACGTTAAGCGCCGTCAACTGACCGTTTCGGAGTAAAGAATATGCGTCCTTCCGGCCGCGCGCCCGACCAGATGCGCGACATCACCATGGAGCCTGGCTTCACCATCCATGCCGAGGGCAGCTGCCTCATCAGCTTCGGCGATACCCGCGTGCTGTGCACCGCATCGGTGGAGGAAAAGGTGCCGCCCTTCCTGCGCGGCAAGGGGTCGGGCTGGGTCACGGCCGAATATGGCATGTTGCCCCGCGCCACCCATACCCGCGGATCGCGTGAAGCGGCCAAGGGGAAGCAATCGGGCCGTACCCAGGAAATCCAGCGCCTGATCGGCCGATCGCTGCGCACCGTTGTCGACATGAAGAAGCTGGGCGAGCGCCAGATCGTGATCGATTGCGACGTGATCCAGGCCGATGGCGGCACGCGGACGGCGGCCATTTCGGGCAGCTGGGTCGCGCTGCGGATCGCGGTGGACAAGCTGCTGGCGTCGGGCGCGCTCAAGGAAGACCCGATCATCCAGAAGGTCGCGGCGATCAGTTGCGGCATTTTCGAAGGCACGCCGGTCCTCGACCTCGACTATGCCGAGGACAGCAATGCCGAAACGGACGCCAACCTGATCCTGACCGGCGACGGCAAGTTCGCCGAAGTGCAGGCGACGGCCGAGGGCGCCGCCTATGACGAGGAAGAACTGCTCCGCCTGCTCCGCCTCGCCCGCATCGGCTGCGCGAAGATCTTCGCGGCGCAGGACGCGGCGACGGGACGGTAACAGCATCTAACGCCGTTCGTTTCGAGCGAAGTCGAGAAACGAAGCAAAGCCAAGTTTAGCGAAGCTAGACGCTATGGATGCTCTATCCGCTTCTCGACTAAGCTCGAAGCGAACGGAACGATTGGGAAATTTATGACCGACCAATTCGGACAGGAACAGGCGATCCGCAAGCTCGCGCCGGGCAAGCTGGTGATCGCCAGCCATAATCCCGGCAAGGTGCGCGAAATCGCCGCCTTGCTTGGCCGCTATGGGATCGAGCCGATTTCGGCCGCGAGCCTGGACCTGCCCGAACCGGAGGAAACCGGCACCACCTTCATCGCGAACGCCGAATTGAAGGCGATGCAGGCGGCCGACCTGTCCGGCCTGCCCGCGCTGGCCGATGATTCGGGCTTGTGCGTGGAGGCGCTGGGCGGCGATCCTGGGCTGTTTTCCGCGCGCTGGGCCGGGCCGACCAAGGATTTCGGGATGGCGATGCAGGCGGTGTGGGACGGGATCGAGGCCAAGGGGCCGGATGCCGGCCATGACGCCCATTTCGTCTGCGCCCTAGCCCTCGCCTGGCCCGACGGTCATGTCGAGGCATTCGAGGGCCGGATCGACGGCACGCTCGTCTGGCCGCCGCGCGGCGATCAGGGTTTCGGCTATGACGCGATGTTCGTGCCGCACGGCCATGACATCAGCTTCGGCGAGATGGACCCCGACGCCAAGCACGCCATGAGCCACCGCGCCAAGGCCTTCGAAAAGCTGGTGGCCGCGGTTTTCTGACCAACGGCGGCCGGCGTTTCAGCGCACCGGCACGGCCTTCAGCTTCGCCTGCCCGATATGCCAGCGCAACTGGGCGGGCGACGCGCCGTCCACATCATTGACCCGCCGCACGACATAGTCGCCGACGAACCGCTGGCGCGTCCCGTCCTGTAGCTGCGAATCGACCGTCACCGGCACGGTCTGGTAGATCGACCCCGCCCCAGCATCGCCCGGCTCCAGCGTGCCGATCGTCACCCGCGTCGATCGGGTGCCGGCGAACCCCGCCTGAAACTTGTCCAGCGTCTGGTTCGGCGGGCCATTTTCGCCCCATTGCGCCCAGGCGGTCCCATAGTCGCGGGCATTGAGCGCCGCATAATAACGCTGCACCACCGCGACGGCCGCCGCCATGCTCCTGGGCGCGGGATCGCATCCCGGCATCGGATCACCCTGCCCATCGAACAGCGCGCAGCTCCGCGCGATCTCATCCTCGATCATGGCGCAGCTATTGGCGGCATTGCAGGGCGGATGGGTGGCGGGCGACACGTTGCGGCAGATGGCGACGCGCCTGGCCGCCGCGGCCGATCCGATATCCGCCGCGCAGGATAGCGGCGCAGCGGCAGCTGCCGCGTTAGCGACCAATGCCGCATCGGGCATGGGCGTCTGCGCGCCATTCTCCGGCGCGATCACGGGAGCGGCGGGGGTGGAAGCCGCGGCGTTGTCGAACCCGCCCTCCGCCTTGGGCTGCGTCGGCGCGCCGCACCCGGCCAGCCCGATCAGCGTGCAGCCCGACAGGGTCCATGACAGCAGGGCGATGCGCATCCTCTTCTCCTTTTGGCGACTGGCCCTTGTCCAATGCGCGTCACCGGGAGAAATATCCATCGCGCCTATTGGGCGACGCTGGCGACCTGCGTTTCCGCCATCGGCGCCGCATCGTCCGCGTCCATCGGACCGCGACCAAAAGCGTTGCCGGCCGGAAAATAGCGGCACACCAGATAATCGGCATCGCCCCCTTCGCCCAGCGCGCAGCCGATCTTCCGCGTGCCACGCCAGATCATCTGGCTGTAATGGCCGACATCCTGCCAACGCCCGGTGCTGCTGAGGTCGGGCAGCTTGCCCGCGATTCGCGTGAAGCGCTTCTCGTCCAGAAACGATCCTACCATCGCCTGATAGCCATAGAGGCGACGCGGCCCCATCCACAGATTTTCGCCGCTGGGGATGGCCCGGCCGGCGCGCGACGAATGGCGAAACACGCCGCTGCGCGCCATCTCCCCGGCATAGCGCGCCGCATCGGCCGCCAGCGCATCGTCCCAGTCCAGCGGGGGCAGGCCCAGCGCCACCCGCTCGCCATTATGCGCGTCCATCATCACCGCGCGCAGCAGCCTGTCGCCCCGCGCAGCCTCCGCCATGCCATAATATGCGGCCGGCATCGCCGCGCTCGCGGCACCCGCCTTGGGCGCGCTTGCCCCGTCGCTATCGCTCGCCGCCTGCACGCCGGTCGGCGTCACCAACAGAACCGGCAACATCGCTGCCCATAGCGAAGCACGCAAAAACGCTTTAGGGCTGCCCCCAGCCATGTCGTCTCATTCCCCCCAAATCGCAACGGCCCCAGCCAATGTCCGTGCCGACGCCCAAGCCTTATATATCCATTGGCCCTTTTGCGTATCCAAATGTCCCTATTGCGATTTTAACAGTCATGTCCGCGACGGCGTGGACATCAATGCGTGGCGGGCTGCGCTGTTGGCCGACATGGCGTATGAGGCGGCGCTGACCGCGGGCCGCCCCCTCTCCTCCATCTTCTTCGGCGGCGGCACGCCTTCGCTGATGCCGCCCGCGCTGGTCGAAACGCTGATCGGCGCGGCGCAGGATCATTGGGGCTTCACCCCCGACATAGAGATCACGCTGGAGGCCAACCCAAATTCGGTCGAAGCGGCGCGCTTTGCCGATCTGGCCGCCGCCGGGGTCAACCGCACCTCGCTCGGCCTTCAGGCGCTAGACATTGACGCGCTGCATTTCCTGGGCCGCGCCCATGACGTTACGGAGGGCCTGGCCGCGCTCGACACCGCGCAGGCCGTGTTCGACCGGGTGAGCTTCGACATCATCTATGCCCGCCCCGGCCAGAGCGAGGCGGACTGGCAGGCCGAACTGGCCCGCGCCTTGTCCTTCGGCACCGGGCATCTCTCGCTCTATCAACTGACGATCGAACCGGGCACACGATTCGCCACATTGGTCGCGCAGGGCAAGCTGACGCCCGCCGACCCGGATCATGGCGCGACCCTGTATGAACTCACGCAAGCGATGACCGGCGCGGCCGGCATCCCCGCTTATGAGATCAGCAACCATGCCCGGCCAGGCCAGGAAAGCCGCCATAACCTGACCTATTGGCGCTATGGCGACTATGCCGGGATCGGGCCGGGCGCGCATGGCCGCCGCGGCGGCATGGCGACGATGCGTCACAAGAAGCCGGAAAACTGGATGGGCGCGGTCGACCGCAACGGCCATGGCGCGCAGAGCGAAGAGCCGCTGTCGGGCGAGGACCGGGCGCGCGAGGCGCTGCTGATGGGATTGCGGCTGGGCGAAGGCGTCGACCTCGCCCACATCGCCGCCGCGTCGGGGATCAAGGCCGACCGGCTGGTCGACGAACGGGCGATCGACCAACTCACCGGCCTCGGCCTCATCCACCTGACCGGCAGCCGGTTGCAGGTGGCCCCGGCCGGCATGTTGCTGCTCGACGCCATCCTGCCCGAAGTGGTCGCGGTTTAGGGCGTCAGGTCGCCCTTAATTCCATTCCGCGCGAATCTCGGCGATCGACTGATCGATCTCGCGCAGCGCTTCCGCCCGATCGTCGGCAGGCATGGAACGGTTGGCGGCGATCTGCGCCCGTGCCGCGCGCAGGCCATTGAGCGCGGCGACATCGGCGGAGCGCGCCGCCACGTCCGCACGCGCGGCCTCGACATCGGCCCGACGTGCTGCAAGGTCGGCCTGGGCTGCGGCCTGCCGTGTTGCGCGGTCCGCTATTGCTGCCGCCTGGCGCGCATTGCGATCCGCCTGGGCAGCGGCGTAACGCGCGGCCCGGTCGGCCTGCATCCCGGCCATGTCGGCGGAGCGCTGCGCCGTCCGCTCGATCCCGGCGCTACAGATGCGCACCCGGATATGGCGACGGCCATTGGCGTCCACGCGCTCGCGGCGGGTGGTGGCATCCTTGCCGCCGTCGCACCCTTCGCGCACATCGACCACCGGCACCATGCGGGCGATGTCCGCCTCGGTCGGGATACGGTGCGTTTCGACCCGACCGTCGGCATGGGTCACGGTTATCCGGCCCTTTTCATTGCGGACGACGGGTGGAGCGGGCGGCACGGGCGCCACCGGGGCGATCATGTCTGCGGCGGGGACTATCGGCGCGGTCGAAGCGACGGGCGCAGGCGACGGCCATGGATCGACAACCGCTTCGACGGCAGGCACCACAGGCATGTCGGCCACCTCCGGCACGCTCGCCACGGCGGGCTGCGACACCAAGTCAGACAGTTTGGCGAAGTCGGCGCTTTCCATCTTGTCGGTGATCGCCGCCATCTGCTGCGCGGCGCGGCTGCCCGATGCGGTGAGCGCGAGGCCCGTGGCGGTGACGACCGCGACGGCGGCCATGCCCCAGCTGATACGCTGGAGCGAAACATCATGGTTGGACAGCATTTTCAGCCTCCCTTTAAGCGTCGTGATACGGGTGAGATGGCAGGCTCCGGCGAACTGCCGACCGCCCGCCGCCTTCAATATGGCGCGGCCATAGGCATGGGCCTGGTCGCGGCCGTAGAGTGAAAGGACGCGCGCGTCGCACGCGGTTTCCTGATCGGCGCGATAGGCGCGATAGGCCGCCCAGGCGACCGGATTGCACCAATGGACCGCCAGCAGCAGCAGCGCGATCATGTTGGCGGTCAGGTCGCCGCGTTCATGATGGGCGCGCTCATGGGCGATCGCCATATCCTGTTCCTGCGCGTCATAGCGCAGGGCGAAATCGGCGGGCAGCACGATGTACGGGCGCAAAACCCCGAAGGCGAGCGGCCCGGACGCATGAGGGCTGGTGATCAGGCGGATGCGCCCCTCCTCCCCAATCGGCGTCGCGCCGTCCAGCATAAGACGGCGGAACCGCGCATAGCCCACGGCCTGCACGGCGAGGAAAGCGAGGAAGCCGATAAACCAGATGCCGATGCCGACCTCCAGCCAGGGGAAAGACGGCGTGGCCGTAGCGACCGATGCGGCGGGCACGACCGCCAACAGGTCCGGCAGGCCCGCCTGATCAACCGCGACATGCAGGGGCGAGGGATTAACGTCGCGCGGCAGCGTCGGCAGCAGCATCCGCGCCAGCGGCAGCACCCAGAGCAGATAGGCCGCTCCCGCCCCCAGCCAGCGCGCCACCGGCCGTCGCAGCGCCATGACCAGCGCCATCAGCAAAGTGGTGGCGATCAGCGTTTCGGCCAGCCAGACGCTCATGATTTCAACCCCTTCAGGATGGCCTCAAGCTCGGCGATATCGTCCGCCGTCAATTGATCCTGTTGCGCCAACTGGGCGACCAGCGGCGACACCCGCCCACCGAACAGCCGGTTCACCAGCCGCCCGGACTCGCCCGCGACATAATCGTCGCGCGCCACCATCGGGCGGTAGAGAAAGCGGCGACCATCCTGGTCGGCGGCGATGATATCCTTCGCCATCAGCCGCGACAGCAAGGTCTTGACGGTCTGGAGGCTCCAGCCGCGGTCGGCGGCGACCCGATCGGATACGTCATTGGCGGTCTGCGGCGCGGTTTCCCACAAAGCCTCCATCACCACCAGTTCCGCTTCGCTGATCTTTTCGGTCACTTCGCTTCACCCGACTCGCATATTTAACAACCACAGATGTAGTCGCATCGATTACGGATGTAGTCAATAGCCATTCGCAGTGGGCGAAACGTGGCCCTCCGCTTTGAAAAGAGCCGATATGTCGGAAATTTTGACAGAGCGGGTGAAGGCGGTTGAAGCGTTAACCTTTGGAACCCGCACTCTCCCGCAATCGCGTCATTTTGGCATGGCCTTTGCGACCTTAGTCGCGTTCCCACCGTTTACCTATCGGGGGATGCAGGCCGTATCCGCTAGCATCCCCCACCCGGTGGCGATTTGCCATTCATCCCCGCTATGATCGCGATACGACCAGGTGCGGCCAGTGTTGAGTGGCCGGTCTTTGGGACCGACAAGTGGCTTCACTACTGTCACCCCCGCGAAGGCTGGGGTCTCAGGCGACGGCGCACTACGCTCGAATAAGTGCTAAGTTCAACCGCTGCGTGCCCCAGCACGAGACCCTAGCCTTCGCTGGGGCTACGGGATTCGCCTTTAGCGTGTAACTTTGCGCAAAGCCGACGGTTTAGTCCCATCCAAACCAAACAAAAAAAGGCGGCCCGAACCCGAACCGCCCTTCTCAAACCCGCAAAACCGGACCCCGCTCAGCCCGCAGCGGCGGCGACGCCCTGGTCGGTCATCAGCTGCTCTAGCTCGCCCGCTTCATACATTTCCATCATGATGTCGCTGCCGCCGACGAATTCGCCCTTCACATAAAGCTGAGGGATGGTCGGCCAGTCCGAAAAGGCCTTGATGCCCTGGCGCACACCCTGGTCCTGCAACACGTCGACCGTGTCATAGGCGACGCCCAGATGCTCCAGAATCGCGATGGCGCGGCTGGAAAAGCCGCATTGCGGGAAAAGCGGCGTGCCCTTCATGAACAGCACCACGTCATGGGCGCCCACAAGTTCGGCAATCCGCTGATGCACGGCGTCGGTCATGTCTAAAGGTCCAGTCCTGTCTGGCGCTCCGCCTGCGGAGCGCAAATCTATCGAACGACTAATTGGGAACGGCGGTGGTCAGTTGCAAGGCGTGCAGCACGCCCCCCATACGTCCGCCCAGCGCAGCATAGACGGCGCGCTGCTGCGCGACCCGGCTCATGCCCCGGAAACTTTCCGCCACGACCTTCGCGGCATAATGATCGCCGTCTCCGGCCAGGTCGGTAATCTCGACCTGCGCATCGGGAATGGCGGAGCGGATCATGTCGGCAATATCGTCGGCGGCCATCGGCATGGTGCGCTGCCTTACTGCGCTTCGATGAACATGCGACGGGCGACCACCGCCTGCTCATCCAGCGCGGCGCGCACGCCAGGCTCGTCAATGTCGATTCCGGCCGACGTCATGTCGCCCACCAGCTTGCGGATGACGTCCTCGTCGCCCGCTTCCTCGAAATCGGCCTGCACCACCGCCTTGGCATAGGCGTCGGTTTCTTCGGGGGTCAGGCCCATCTTCACCGCCGCCCATTCGCCCAGCAGGCGGTTGCGGCGCGCCTGGATGCGGAACTGCAACTCCTGGTCGTTGGCGAACATATTTTCGAACGCCCGTTCGCGATCGTCAAAGGTGGTCATGCGTCAAAGCCCCGTTGAAATGCCGTCTGGTTACGAAAGATAGGCAGAAGCGCGTCGTTACGCAACGGCTGCGGGCACGATCCACGGGCGATCCTGCGCCTGCTTCGCCTCATAGCCACCTATCATATCCGACTGGTCCAGCGTCAGGCCGATCTCGTCCAGCCCGCCCAGCAGGCAATGTTTGCGGAACGGATCGATCTCGAACGTGAAGCGATCCTGAAACTGGGTGGTGACGGTCTGCGATTCCAGATCGATATGGATCGGATCGGGCGTCCCGTTCACGCCTTGGGCCACTTCCATCAAGCGATCCACCGCGTCCTGCGGCAGCACCACGGTCAATATCCCGTTCTTGAAGGCGTTGCCGGAGAAAATGTCGGAGAAGCTGGGTGCGATCACCACCTTGATGCCCATGTCGCCCAGCGCCCAGGCGGCATGTTCGCGGCTGGACCCGCAGCCGAAATTGTCACCCGCAATCAGGATCGGGCTGCCGGTATAAGCGGGATCGTCAAAGACGTTGCCCGGTTCCTTGCGCAACACCTCGAACGCGCCGCGCCCCAGCCCGTTGCGCGAAATCGTCTTGAGCCAATGCGCCGGGATGACGATGTCGGTGTCGACATTCTTCATCCCGAACGGATAGGCCCGGCCGTCGACAGTCGTCAGCTTGTCCATCAGTGAACTTTCTTCGCCTCAGCGGCCGATATGTCTTCGGCGCGGCCAAGGGTCGCGGCCATCGCCGCGCTGGCCAGCGCGCCCAACGTCAGCAGCCAGAAAATCTTCTTCACAGCATCACACCCTCTTTGTTATGCAGCAATTCGCGGACATCGGTCAGCCGACCGGTGATGGCCGCCGCCGCCGCCATGGCGGGCGACACCAGATGGGTGCGCGCGCCCGGTCCCTGACGGCCCATGAAATTGCGGTTGCTGGTCGATGCGCAGCGTTCCCCCGCGGGCACCTTGTCCGGGTTCATGCCCAGGCACGCCGAACAGCCCGGCTCGCGCCATTCGAACCCGGCGTCGAGGAAGACGCGATCCAGCCCTTCTTCCTCCGCCTGGCGCTTGACCAGGCCGGAACCGGGCACGACCATCGCATGCTTGATGCCCGGCGCGATATGGCGGCCTTTCAACAGCGCGGCGGCGGCGCGCAGATCCTCGATCCGGCTGTTGGTGCAACTGCCGATGAAGATATGTTCGATGGCGACGTCCGCCATTTTCTGCCCAGCCGTCAGCCCCATATAGTCGAGCGACTTCTGCGCCGCCGCCTGCTTGGACGGGTCAGCGAAGCTCAGCGGATCGGGCACCACGCCAGTCACGGCGACGACGTCCTCCGGGCTGGTGCCCCAGGTGACGTTGGGCACGATGTCCGCGGCGTCGATCACCACGGTCTTGTCGAAGACCGCACCCTCGTCCGTATGCAACGTTCGCCAATAAGCGACCGCCGCATCGAAATCCGCACCTTTGGGGGCCATCGGACGGCCCTCAATATAGGCGAAGGTCTTTTCATCCGGCGCGAACAGCCCCGACCGCGCGCCCGCTTCGATCGACATGTTGGCGACGGTCAGCCGCCCCTCGATCGACATATCGCGGAACACAGATCCGCAATATTCCATGACATAGCCGGTGCCGCCCGCCGTGCCGATCGTGCCGCAGATCGCCAGCGCGACATCCTTGGCCGTGACGCCGGGCGCCAGTGCGCCTTCGACCACGACGGCCATCGTCTTGGATTGCTTGAGCAGCAGCGTTTGGGTGGCCAGCACATGCTCGACTTCAGACGTACCGATACCAAAGGCCAGCGCGCCCAGCGCGCCATGCGAGGACGTATGACTGTCGCCGCAGACCAGCGTGGTGCCCGGCAGGGTGAAGCCCTGTTCCGGGCCGACGACATGGACGATGCCCTGTTCCACATCCGCGTCGCCGATCAGGCGCACGCCAAATTCCGGCGCATTGCGCTCCAGCGCTTCGAGCTGCTGCGCGCTTTCGGGATCGGCGATCGGGATGCGCTTGCCATCCGCGTCGCGGCGCGGCGTGGTGGGCAGATTATGGTCCGGCACCGCCAGCGTCAGATCGGGCCGGCGCACTTTGCGGCCGGCAAGGCGTAGCCCCTCGAACGCCTGCGGGCTCGTCACTTCATGGACGAGATGGCGGTCGATATAGATGAGGCAGGTGCCATCGGGACGCCGTTCGACAACGTGCGCGTCCCAGATCTTTTCGTAGAGGGTGCGTGGTTTAACCATAGTCCTCACCCCCTAGACCCGCAGGACCGATCGGGAAAGGGGGTGAGCGACCGAAATACCCTGTTTTGCCGCCAGGCGGGCAAGAATGTTACAGTGCGCGCCAAGTTACACCGCGCGATAGTCCGCGATGATCTTCCCCGCCGCGCCCATCTCCGCCTCATGGCTGTCCTCGCGCCATGTTTCCGCCAGCGCCGCTTCCTCCCACCGCAGCATGGCGGGATGGGCCAGCATATGATCGACCCAGGCCTGTGCGTGCGGGCCGACATCCAGCCCATAGGTGCGCACCCGGAACGCCACCGGCGCGTAGAAGGCGTCGATCGCGGTGAAGACGCTACCGGCCAGGAAAGGGCCGCCGAACCGGTCCAGCCCCTGCTCCCACAATTCGCGCAGGCGGGCGATATCCCGGCCCAGCGCGGGCGAATGGATATGCGGCTCGACGCGCACGCCGACATTCATGGTGCAGTCGTTGCGCAAGGTCGCAAAACCGCTGTGCATTTCCGCGGTCGCGCATTGGGCGAAGGCGCGCGCAGCCTCGTCCGCCGGCCAGACGCCGGGATGGCGATCGGCGAGATAGAGGATGATGCCGAGCGAATCCCAGACTGTGCGCTGTTCCCCATTGGTCCCATCGATCAGCGCGGGCACCTGCCCGGTCGGTGAAAAACTGCGGAAGGCGGCATAGTTGGTGGCGGATGCGAACGGTTCGACCCGGTCCTCGAACGCGATGCCCAGGGCCGTCATCAGCACCCAGGGGCGCAGCGACCAGCTGCTGTAATTGCGATTGGCGGTGATGAGCGTGTAGGCCATGCGGTTCCTCCCTGTGCAAGGTGCGCGCGCTTTAGCGTATCGGGTAGCGGCGAAACAGCCGCAACGATCTGGGCAGCTTACAAGCTGGGCTTATCGATCAGCCCCCCCTCACCCGTTCGCTTCGAGCGTAGTCGAGAAGCGTGTGGCACGGCATGTCCGCCCGATTTCCGAAAGCCCCGGCCCTCGCCGTTTCTCGACCACGCTCGAAACGAACGGATGTGGTTGGCCTAGCCAAGCCCTTCTCATCACGGCACAAGGCGTCATCGCGGGCGGTGCCCCCTTGCCGCCCCTCCCTGATCCATGGAGCCTTTTGTCGTGAACCGACGCCAATTTCTCGCCACCAGCGGCGCCACCGCCATTGCCTCCGCCACACCCAACGCCTTCGCACAGGTGGGCAGCGCCGACGCCCGTTTCCGCGCCATGCTGGACGATTTCTTCTACGGCCGCCTTGCCGAATCGCCTGAACAGGCGACGCGCCTAGGCCTCGATACCGGCGCGCGCGCGGCGTTGCGCGGCAAACTGTCCGACACCAGCGCCGCCGGAGCGGCCCGCGACCTCGCCCGCACCAAGGCGCAGGTCAAGCAACTGGCCAGCGTCGATCGCGCCAAGCTGAGCGCCCCCAGCCAGCTGGATTATGACGTCGTCGCCTATCAACTCGACCGCGCCGTAGGCGGCGAACGCTTCGGCTATGGCGAAACGGCGGGCCGCTATGCGCCCTATATCCTCAGCCAGCTGACCGGCAGCTATCGCGAAATCCCCGATTTCCTCGATTCGCAGCATCGGGTGAAGGACGCCGCGGACGCCGACGCCTATCTCGCCCGCCTCGAAGCCTTCCCGGCCGCGATGGACGGGGAACTGGACCGGCAAAAGGCGGACGCGGCCAAAGGCGTGTTCGCGCCCGACTATATTCTCGACACGACGATGAAGATGCAGGCCTCGCTGCGCGATCAGCCCGCAGCGCAGACGGTCTTGGTCGCCAGTTTTGTCAAGAAACTCGCCGCCGCCGGACTGCCGCCCGAACGCGCCGCCCAGGCGGAACAGATCGTCGCGGAGAAAATCTTCCCCGCCGTCGATCGCCAGCGCGCATTGGTGCAGCAGTTACGCGCCAAGGCCAGCCATGACGCGGGCTGCTGGCGCCTGCCCGACGGCGAGGCTTTCTACGCCGCCGCCGCGGAGGCCGCGACAACGACCAAACTGACCGGCGATGAAATCCACCAGCTGGGCCTGGACCAGGTGGCCGAAATCAGCGCGCGGATCGATATGATCCTGAAGGGTGAAGGGATGAGCCAGGGCAGCGTGGGCGATCGGCTGGTGGCGCTCAACCAGCGTCCCGACCAGCTTTTCCCCAACACCGATCCAGGCCGCGAGGCGCTGCTGGCGCAGCTCAACACCCAGATCAAGGCGATGCAGGCGCGGCTGGGCGAATCCTTCAACACCGTGCCCAAGGCGCCGGTAGAGGTGCGCCGCGTGCCGGTGACGATCCAGGCGGGCGCGCCGGGCGGCTATTATCAGAACGCCTCGCTCGACGGGTCGCGCCCGGCCATCTACTTCATCAACCTGCGCGATACATTCGACCGACCCAAATTCGGCCTGGCGACGCTCACCCATCATGAAGCGGTGCCGGGGCATCATTTGCAGGTCACGGTAGCGCTGGAATCCGACTCCATTCCGATGATCCGCCGCCGCGGCTTCTACAGCGGTTATTCGGAAGGCTGGGCGCTCTACTCCGAACAACTGGCCGACGAGATGGGCATGTATGAAGGCGATCCTCTGGGCCAGGTCGGCTATCTCCAATCGCTCCTGTTCCGCGCGACCCGTCTGGTGGTGGACAGCGGGATGCACGCCAAGCGGTGGAGCCGAGAAAGGGCGACCGATTACCTGATCGCCACCACCGGCATCGCGCGCGGCCGCAGCCAGGGCGAGATCGACCGCTACACCGTCTGGCCGGGCCAGGCGTGCAGCTACAAGATCGGCCATACCGTCTGGACGCAGTTGCGCGACGAGGTGAAGGCGAAGCAAGGAGCGCGGTTCGACCTCAAGGCCTTCCATGAGGTGCTGACCATGGGCGCGATGCCGCTCGACATATTGAAGCAGACGGTGCGGCAGCGGATGGGGGTCGCATAAAATACGCTGCGTGTTCCCGCCTGCGCAGAAACACGCATTCTAAAACACAAAAAACGACCCGGCGGTGCGCCGCCGGGTCGTCCAGTTTCTTCCACCCAAATCGCGGGCCGCTCTGCACGCGCCCGCGAACTGGCTCGTTAGCGGCCAGAGCCGCAAAGTTCGTCAGCTATCAAATTCCGTTCGCTCTGAGCCTGTCGAAGGGCCCGCCTGCCTTCGAAAACAAGAAAAGGGCTTCGACAGGCTCAGCCCGAACGGGTTGAGGGGAAGCGGCTCAGATTAGGCCGCGAATTGGTTCATCGTATTATGCGCGCCGCCGGCCTTCAACGCGGCTTCCCCGGCGAAATAATCCTTATGATCGTCGCCGATGTCGCTGCCGCTCATATTCTGATGCTTCACGCAGGCGATGCCCTGGCGGATTTCCTTGCGCTGGACGCCCTCGACATAACCCAGCATCCCGGCCGCGCCGAAATACTCCTTGGCGAGGTTATCGGTGCTGAGCGCCGCCGTATGATAGGTCGGCAGCGTGATGAGGTGGTGGAAAATCCCCGCCCGTGCCGCGGCATCGCGCTGGAAGGTGCGGATTTTTTCATCGGCTTCCTGGCCCAGGTCGGTCGCGTCATAATCGGCGCTCATCAAACGGGCGCGGTCGTAGGCCGACACATCCTTGCCCGCCTCGACCCAGGCATCGTAAACCTGCTGGCGGAAGTTGAGCGTCCAGTTGAAGCTGGGCGAGTTGTTGTAAACCAGCTTGGCGTTCGGAATGACCTCACGAATGCGGTCGACCATCGACGCGATCTGCTCGATATGCGGCTTTTCCGTCTCGATCCACAGCAGGTCCGCGCCATTCTGGAGCGAAGTGATGCAATCGAGGACGCAGCGGTCCGCGCCGGTGCCTTCGCGGAACTGGAACAGGTTGCTGGGCAGGCGCTTGGGGCGCAACAGCTTGCCGTCGCGGTTCAGGATGACGTCGCCATTCTTCGCCGTCACCGGGTCGATCTCCTCGCAATCGAGGAAGCTATTATACTGGTCGCCGATGTCGCCCGCTTCCTTGCTGACCGCGATCTGCTTGGTCAGGCCAGCGCCCAGCGAGTCGGTGCGCGTGACGATGATGCCATCATCGACGCCCAGTTCCAGAAAGGCGTAGCGGCAGGCGCGGACCTTTGCCAGGAAGTCCTCATGCGGCACCGTGACCTTGCCGTCCTGATGGCCGCACTGCTTTTCGTCGCTGACCTGGTTCTCGATCTGGAGCGCGCAAGCGCCCGCCTCGATCATCTTCTTGGCGAGCAGATAGGTCGCCTCGGCATTGCCGAAGCCCGCGTCGATGTCCGCGATGATCGGGACGACATGGGTTTCGAAATTATCGATGGCATGGGTCAGGCGCTGCGCCTCGACCTCATTGCCGGCCTCGCGCGCCTTGTCGAGATCGCGGAACAACATGCCCAGCTCACGGGCGTCGGCCTGCTTGAGGAAGGTATAGAGTTCCTCGATCAGCGCGGCGACGCTGGTCTTTTCATGCATCGACTGGTCAGGCAAAGGCCCGAAATCGCTGCGCAACGCGGCGACCATCCAGCCCGACAGATACAGATACTTCTGCTTGGTCGTGCCGAAATGCTTCTTGATCGCGATCAGCTTCTGCTGGCCGATGAACCCGTGCCAGCAGCCCAGCGACTGGGTGTAGTTGGCCGGGTCCAGATCATAGGCGGCCATGTCGCGGCGCATGACACCCGCAGTATATTTCGCAATGTCCAGGCCGGTGTTGAAGCGATTCTGCAACTTCATGCGCGCGACGGATTCGGCGTTGATGCCGTCCCAGGTGCCGGGGTGGCTGCCGATGAGGCTTTGCGCCTGCGCGATATTATCCTGGTAGGTCATGGCCGTTGTCCTTGCGTCCGGTGATCTGTTGCCCCCGCCCTATTCCCCCTTGTTGCGGTGCGGCAGTCCTGTTGAAGTTCAGTTGTCGATCTTTACAAAAATCTGCTGTAAAGTTGTAAAGCCTGCACAGGAGTTAGATTTCATGGCCAAGGATCGACCCGTCTATATGGGGCCGCGCTTGCGGCGGCTGCGGCGCGACCTCGGCCTGACGCAGGCGGACATGGCGGCAGACCTCGACATTTCCGCCTCCTATGTCGCGCTGCTGGAACGCAACCAGCGGCCGCTGACCGCCGATATGCTGCTTCGCCTGGCGCGCACCTACAAGCTGGACATGGCGGAGGTCGCGGGCGACGGCGGCGCGGAACAGACCGCGCGATTGCACGCGGTGCTGAAAGACCCGATGTTCGCGGACATCGACCTGCCGGGCTTGGCAACCGGCGACGTCGCGGTCAATTATCCCGGCATCACAGAAGCGCTGCTGCGCCTCTACACCAGCTATCGCGAGGAGCATCTCGCGCTGGCCGATCGCGGCGCGGGGTCCGAGCCACAAGAGGATGTCGCCGATCCCGTCGCCGAATCGCGCCGCTTCCTCGCCGCCCGCCGCAACAGCTTCCCCCTGCTGGACGACGCGGCGGAAAAGCTGGCGGCCGAGGCGGAGGCCGAAGGCGGTCTCACCGCCTGGCTGAAATCGCGCCACAATCTGCGCGTCCGCCGCCTGCCCTCCGACGTCATGGCCGGGTCGATGCGCCGGCTCGATCGCCATCGCGACGCGGTGCTGCTGGACGATACGCTCGACGGCGCAAGTTCCGCCTTCCAGCTGGCGCTCCAGATCGCCTATCTGGAAATGCGCAAACTCTTCGACACCATCCTGAAGGAAGGCCAGTTCGCCGGTACGAGCGGCCAGCGCCTCGCCCGCCGCGCGCTCGCCAGCTATGGCGCGGCCGCGATCCTGATGCCCTATAGCGCCTTTGCCAAGGCGGTGGAGGCGCGCCGCTATGATGTCGAAGCGCTTGCCCGCCAGTTCGGCGCCAGTTTCGAACAGACCGCCCATCGCCTCACCACCCTGCAAAAGCCGGGGCAGGAGCGCGTCCCCTTTTTCTTCCTGCGCGTCGATCCAGCCGGGAACGTCTCCAAGCGGCTGGATGGCGCAGGCTTCCCCTTCGCCCGCCATGGCGGCTCCTGCCCGCTCTGGTCGGTGCATCGCGTGTTCGAAACCCCGCGGGAGGTGGTGACGCAATGGCTGGAACTGCCCGACGGCCAGCGCTTCTTCTCGATCGCGCGCACGGTGACGGCGGGCGGTGGCGGCTGGGGTGCGCCCAGGGTGGAGCGCGCCATCGCGCTCTGCTGCGCGGCCGAGCACGCGCATCGCCTGATCTACACGCAGGACGCCCCGCCGCCGGAGCCGACCCCGATCGGCGTCACCTGCCGCCTGTGCCACCGCGCCCAGTGCATGGCCCGATCCGCTCCGCCGATCGGCCGCGACATGCTCCCCGACGATTATCGCCGCACCCGCGCACCCTTCGGTTTTGCGGATGGGTGAATCTCCGATTGATACCAATGCATATCGACGGGAACCTACCATCTGTTGTTCGCCGGCGAAGGCCGGGGTCCAGCCCAACACGTCGAACTGGACCCCGGCCTTCGCCGGGGAACGCTATGTTCGTTCCCGTGAGTCACGATTATGGCAGTCCCAGCGACCGTGGTTAACGGCTTTTTAGGTCGGCCAAGCGAAACAGAGCCATGACCGCCACCCCACCCCGGATCGTCGCGACGCTCATCATGCGCAACGAAGCGCGCTGCATCCGCCGCTGCCTCGACAGCGTGCGGCCTTATGTCGATGCCATAGTGGTGCTCGACACCGGATCGACCGACGACAGCGTCGCGATCGCGCAGGCGTGCGGCGCGCAGGTCCATCATCTCGACTGGCCCGACGATTTTGCCGCTGCGCGCAATCATGTGCTAGCGCTGGCGGACGCGGACTGGAATCTGGTGATCGACGCCGACGAATGGATCGCGTCCGGTGGCGAGGCGCTACGCAGCTGGTGCGACGGCCCGCCACGCCTGGGCGCGCTGTGCATCCGTAGCAGCTTCGACCTGCCCCAACCGTCCACCGCGCCCGCGCCTGCGACCCGCAGCTGGATCGCACGGCTGCTGCCGCGCGGCGTCCGCTACGCCGGGCGCATCCATGAACAGCCCCAATCGGACCTGCTAGTCGAGCGGATCGACCTGCTGATCGACCATGACGGCTATGAGGACGCGCAGGCGGCGGCCAAGCGCGATCGCAACACGCCCATGCTGCTGGCGGAACTAAGCAACGATCCCGAAAACCCCTATCTCCTCTACCAGCTGGGCAAGGAGGCGGAGTCCGCCAGAGACTATCCGCAAGCCGCGATTTGGTACGAACAAGCCGCCGCCCGCACGCCGAACGGCGCACCCTGGACCCACGCCCTGCTGATCCGCCGTCTCCATTGCCTCAGCCAATCAGGCGGGGCGGAAGAAGCCATGGTCATAGCGCAGGACGAGATCGCCATCTGGCCGGACTCGCCCGACTTCTTCTTCGTGCTGGGCAACCTCGCGATGGACCGGGCGCTGGCCGACCCGGCCCATGCCCTTACCGAATGGCTACCGCTGGCGGCGACCGCTTGGGAACGCTGCTTGGCAATCGGCGAACGGCCGGATCTCGAAGGATCGGTGGAAGGCCGCGGCAGTCATCTCGCCCGGCATAATCTGGATGTCCTGCGCCAACAGCTCGCGCTGCTGGGCGGCGGCTGATTATTCCTCGATCAGGTCCAGATAGGCGACCACATCATTGTCGGTCGCCAGATACAGCCCGTCCTGCACATCTTCCGGCTGCTGCTCGGCCACGCGCATCGCCTCGCTGAACGGTCCGTACATGATCGTCATGGCCGCGCCATCGTCGCCCAGATGATAGAGGCGCACGGTCGCGCTGTCATAGGTGGTTCGCATGACGCCATCCTACCACGCCACTACGGGCAAGTCAGCGCCGATCCTTGACCTTCATCGACGGCGCCAACTGGTTGGCACCAATCCGCACCGCATCATCGGTGAAATTGGCGACGAAGGTCGAATTGCGATCGACGCCCGGCACGAAGCCCGCCTTGTTCCCCTCGATCACCAGCCCGGCGCTGCTATGTTCGCGGCCTTCGGGCGCGACGGTGATGAAGGCGGACCAATTATCCTTGTCCTTGCCCTGCACCATTTCATTGCCGGTGATCGTGCCACTCGCGCCGTTGGACAGGTCGATCATATAATTGGTCAGCTTGCCCGCGCTGTCGTCGAAACTGTTGCCGCTGATGGTCACGCGGGCGGTGCGGGTTTTCAGATAATGGCCGCCATCGCCCTGATCGAACCGGCTGTTGGTGACGGTCAGGCTGGCGAGCCGCCCGATATAGATGCCATGGGCGCAATCCAGATCGCGGTCGCACCGGCCCAGATGGCGAAAGGTCGACTTGTCGATGACGACCTGACCCCCTTCATAGTCGCCGGTCAATATGCCTTCCTCGCTGTTGCGGAACAGGCTGTTGCGCACGGTCAGGCTGCCGCTTTCCAGCCGGATGCCCGCACCGTTGCCGTCAGGCACGCGCATATTCTGGAAGATGATGCCATCGACCGTGCTGGCCCGGCCCCGCAGGACGAACCCACCCTTGCCCTCGCATACCACGCCGTCGAAAATCGCCGTGCCCGGCGTCGCCGCGCGGATGGTGACGTCGCCGCCCTGCTGCACCGCGCATTGCCGATAGGTGCCAGGCGCGACCACGACCGTTCCGCGCCCGTCGCCGATCGCGCCCAGCGCATCGCCCAGTCGGGCATAGGCGCGGCCGGTTTCCGCCACGGTGAAGGGCGCGCCGCCCCCCTGGGCAAAGGCGGTGGCGGTGATGGCTGCGGACAGCAGCAGAGTCGTGGACAATATGCGCATGGCGGCAGCCCTACAGCGCCTACCCCCATGCGCCAACGCACGGACATGGTTAACGAAAAACCGCCCCATCGCGGGACGGAAGCAGCCCCCCGCGTTAACGCCGCATCATTCCCATTTGGCGGTCGCCTTCTGCGTCTTCTGGTTCCAGAAAATCTGGATCTTGCTGATCGTGCAGAGGTCGAAATTGGTCCAATAGGCTTCGTCGCCGTCGGTGAAGATGACCTTCAGGTCGTAATTGCAGATAGCGTTCTTCGCCTTGAAGGTGATCGGAACCGAGTGCGCGTCCTCCAGCACCTCATCCTCCATCACATCCTCGCCCCAGTTTTTCGACTTGGCGGGCGAGACATAAACTTCGGCGATATCATAGCCGGTCTTGTTGAACAGCGTGAAGTCCTGGTCGCCAGCGACAGCAGGCGCGGCAAGCATCAGGGCGCAAGCGCCCAAGGCAATAGACATGATCTTCATAGGAATCCCCCCCGATGTCGACCGGAAGAATCGACATCGGACGGCATAATTTATTCTGGATAATGCAACAAGCGGTTGTTTTCCTTACCTTAATCCAGATTGGGACGCAGATAGCGCTCCGCCGTTTCAAGGTCGATGCCGCGCCGCTGGGCATAATCTTCCAACTGGTCGCGGCCCACGCGGGCGACGCCGAAATATTCGGCCTGGGCGTGGCCGAAGTAAAAACCGCTAACCGCCGCGGTCGGCAGCATCGCGAAACTCTCCGTCAGCGTCGCGCCGGTCGCATGATGGGCGTCCAGCATGTCGAACAGGATCGGCTTCAAACTATGTTCCGGGCAGGCGGGATAGCCGGGCGCGGGGCGGATGCCGCGATATTGCTCTTTAATCAGCGCTTCGTTGGTCAGTTGCTCGCCCTCGGCATAGCCCCACAAAGCGGTGCGGACATAATGGTGGAGGCGTTCGGCAAAGGCTTCGGCGAAACGGTCGGCCAGCGCCTTGAGCAAAATGTCCGAATAATCGTCGATCGCATTCTTGAAGCGCGCCAGATGCGGCTCGATACCGTGGATCGACACCGCAAAGCCGCCGATCCAGTCGCCATCATGGCTGATGAAGTCGGCCAGGCACATGTTCGCGCGCCCTTCCCGCTTCTGGATCTGCTGGCGCAGCATCGGCAGCGTATAGTGTTTTTCGTCCTCGACATGGACGATGATGTCGTCGCCCTCGCGGCGGCAGGGCCACAGGCCAGCGACGCCGCGCGCGGTCAGCCATTTGTCCTTGACGATCTTGTCCAGCATCGCCTGCGCATCCGCAAACAGGCTGGACGCGCTTTCACCCACCACCGGATCGGTCAGGATCGCGGGATAATTGCCCGCCAGTTCCCACGCGCGGAAGAAGGGCGTCCAGTCGATATAGGGGACCAGATCCGCCAGGTCCCAGTTGGGGAAGCGATGGACGCCGGGCAGGCGCGGACGCGGCGCCTTCAGGCTCTCGTCCATCTCGAAGCCGTTGGCGCGTGCATCCTCGATGCTCACCAGCGCGCTTTGCCCCTTGTTGGCGCGGGCGACGCGGACATGCTCATAATCATCCTTCGTCTTCTGCACGAAGGCATCCTTTTGCGTTTCGGACACGAGCGCGGTCGCCACGCCCACCGCGCGGCTGGCGTCCAGCACATGCACCACCGGGCCGGTGAAGGCCGGGTCGATGCGCAGCGCGGTGTGGACGCGCGATGTCGTCGCCCCGCCGATCAGCAGCGGCATGGTCATGTTCGCGCGCTGCATTTCCTGCGCCACCGTCACCATCTCGTCCAGCGAGGGGGTGATGAGGCCCGACAGGCCGATCATGTCGGCGTCATGGTCGTTCGCGGCCTTAAGGATATCCTGCCACGGCACCATCACGCCCATGTCCACCACGTCGAACCCGTTGCATTGCAAGACGACGCCGACGATATTCTTGCCGATGTCATGGACGTCGCCCTTGACCGTCGCCATGATGATCTTGCCCTTGCCCTTGGCGCCCGGCTCCTTGGCCGCCTCGATATAGGGCAGAAGATGGGCGACCGCCTTCTTCATGACGCGGGCGGATTTCACCACTTGGGGCAGGAACATCTTGCCCGCGCCGAACAGGTCGCCGACCACGTTCATGCCGTCCATCAACGGCCCCTCGATCACATGGATCGGCTTTTCGGCGGCCAGGCGGGCTTCCTCGGTATCGTCGACCACATACATGTCGATGCCCTTGACCAGCGCATGTTCCAGCCGCTTGGCGACCGGCCAGCCGCGCCATTCCTGCGCCGCCTTTTCGACCGCCGCATCCTTGCCGCGATAGCTTTCGGCCAGCGTGACGAGGCGATCGCCCGCTTCGGGATCGCTGTTCAGCAGCACGTCTTCGCACGCCTGGCGCAGCGCCGGGTCGATCGTGTCATAGACGTCGAGCTGGCCCGCATTGACGATCGCCATGTCCAGCCCAGCCGGAATGGCGTGGTAGAGGAACACCGAATGCATCGCCCGGCGCACTGGCTCGTTGCCGCGGAACGAGAAGGAGAAGTTGGACAGCCCGCCCGAAATATGGACATGCGGGCAGCGCTTCTTGATCTCGCGGCACGCCTCGATGAAGTCCACGCCGTAATTATTATGCTCCTCGATCCCCGTCGCCACCGCGAAGATATTGGGATCGAAAATGATGTCTTCGGGCGGGAAGCCGATGGTCATGAGCAGCTTGTAGGCGCGCTCGCAAATCTCGACTTTTCTGGCCTGCGTGTCCGCCTGCCCCGTCTCGTCGAACGCCATGATGACCGCGGCCGCGCCATAGGCCATGCATTTGCGGGCATGGAACAGAAAGGCTTCCTCGCCCTCCTTCATGCTGATCGAATTGACGATCGGCTTGCCGCTGACACATTTCAGACCCGCCTCGATCACTTCCCACTTCGAAGAGTCGATCATCACCGGAACCCGGCTGATGTCCGGCTCCGACGTCATGAGCTTGAGGAACGTCGTCATCGCCTCGACCGCGTCGAGCAGCCCTTCGTCCATGTTCACGTCGACGATCTGCGCGCCATTCTCCACCTGCTCGCGCGCGATGTCGATGGCTGCGGCATAATCGCCCGCCATGATCAGCTTCTTGAACTTGGCCGATCCGGTGACGTTGGTGCGTTCGCCGATATTGACGAAGGTGGCGGTCGATTTGGTGGTCATTTTTTAAGATCCGTTCGCTTCGAGCGAAGTCGAGAAGCATTCGCGCCCGTGTCTCGACTACGCTCGACACGAACGGCGGTTGGGTTCAGGCCGCGATATGCATCGGTTCGAGGCCCGCGAGCCGCGTCACCACCGGCAATTCCGGCACGACGCGTGGGCGATGCCCGTCCAGCGCCTTGGCCACCGCACCGATATGCGCCGGCGTCGTGCCGCAGCAACCGCCGACCATATTGACCAGCCCTTCGTCCACCCAGTCGCGGATCAGCCGCGCGGTCGTCTCCGGCAGTTCGTCATATTGCCCCAGTTCGTTGGGCAGGCCGGCATTGGGATAGGCCAGGATCAGCGTGTCGGCATTTTTCGACAATTCGCTGAGATACGGCCGCAGCAGGTCCGCGCCGAACGCGCAATTCACGCCGATGGTCAGCGGCTTCAAATGGCGCAGCGAATACCAGAAGGCGTTGATCGTATGGCCCGACAGGTTGCGCCCCGACATGTCGGTGATGGTGAAGCTCAGCATCAGCGGCACGGACCGGCCGGATGCTTCCTCCGCCTCGCGCGCGGCCATGCCCGCCGCCTTGGCGTTCAGCGTATCGAAACAGGTTTCGACCAGCAGGAAATCCACCCCGCCCGCGATCAGCGCATCGCACTGCTCGCGATAATCGGCCTTCAGCGTATCATAGTCGACCTCGCGATAGGCCGGATCGTTGACGTCGGGCGAAATCGACAGCGTCTTGTTGGTCGGGCCGATCGATCCGCACACGAAGCGCGGCTTGCCATCCTTCGCCGTCGCCTTCTCGCACGCCGATCGCGCCAACTTGGCCGCCGCAATGTTGATGTCCCACACCAGATGTTCGCAGCCATAATCAGCCATCGCGATCTTGGTGGAACTAAATGTGTTCGTCTCGATCATGTCCGCGCCGGCGGCCAGATAGGCGGCGTGGATGCCTTCCACGATGTCCGGCCGTGTCAGGCACAGCAGATCGTTATTGCCCTTCTGATCCTTGGCCAGATCGAGCGCCCCGCGATAATCCGCTTCGGTCAGCCCATGTTTCTGGATGGAAGTGCCATAGCCGCCGTCGAAGATCAGGATCTTGTCCGCCGCCAGGGCGCGCAATTGTGCTTCAGCGTTCATTGTATTCTTCCCGCCACTAAAATCCGTTCGTGCTGAGTAGAGGCTGAGCTTGTCGAAGCCTCGTATCGAAGCATCCTTCGATACGCCATTTCGACTTCGCTCAATGGCTACTCAGGACGAACGGGGAAATTATCACAGAGTTACGTCCGCCGCCGCCTTGGCGCGAAGCCCAAGCAAATGACAGATCGCAAAGCTGAGTTCCGCCCGGTTGAGCGTATAGAAATGAAAATCGCGCACGCCGCCTGTATAAAGGCTGCGGCACAGTTCCGCCGCGATCGTCGCCGATACCAGCTGGCGCGAGCCGGGATGATCGTCCAGCCCCTCAAACAACCGCGCCATCCAGCTGGGCAGCTGGGTATTGCACATGGCGGCCATACGCTGGGTCGCGGCGAAATTGCTGACCGGCATGATGCCCGGCACGATGTCCGCCGTGATGCCTGCCGCCGCCGTCTTGTCGAGGAAGCGGAAATAGGCTTCGGGCGAAAAGAAGAATTGGGTGATCGCGCGGGTCGCCCCGGCGTCCAGCTTACGCTTCAGATTATCAAGATCGCTCTGCGCGCTCGCCGCCTCCGGATGGACTTCGGGATAGGCGGACACCGAAATCTCGAACGGGTGCCGCTTCATCAGCCCATCGACCAGGTCGGCCGCGCCGCTATAGCCCTGCGGGTGCGGCTCGAACGTGCCGCCCACTTCCGGCGGATCGCCGCGCAGCGCGACGATATGCCGCACGCCCGCCTCCCAATAGGCATCGGCAATCTCGCCGATTTCTTGCCTGCTCGCCCCCACGCAGGTCAGGTGCGCCGCCGCCGCCAGCGGGGTTTCCTGCGCGATGCGGGCCACCGTATTATGCGTCCGCTCGCGCGTGGAGCCGCCCGCGCCATAGGTGACGGACACGAATTTAGGGGCCAACGGCGCCAATGTCTCGATCGCCGACCACAGCTGCGCTTCCATCTTCTCCGTCTTGGGCGGGAAGAATTCGAAACTCACTTGGGCGTCGCCGGCCAGATCCGCATAAAGCGGTGCCGCGGGATCATTCAGGGTCATGAGGAAATCCGTTCGTCTTGTTGCCGGATGTGCGCGTTCCCGCGCCGTCCCAGCCACAGTTGCACCGTCAATTCCTGGCCGGGCAATGTCTCCACCCGCTCCAGCGCCAGGCCCGCCTGCGCGAACCAGCTTTCAATTTGCTCGTCGGAAAAGCCCAGCCGCGCATGTTGGTCGCGCAGCCGCAGCTCTTCCCGTTCATGCGCCGCGAAATCGGCGATCAGCACACGGCCGTTCGCCGCCGTCACGCGCGCGGCCTCCGCAATGACCAATTCGGGCGCCTGCGCATAATGCAGCACCTGATGCAGCACCACCGTATCGGCGCTGCCCGGCTCCAGCGGCAAGGCGGAAAAATCGCCCAGCAACAGCGCATATTTGTCGCCCGCATCCTGCGGCAGCTTGGCGCGGGCCAGCCGCAACATGTCGGGGCTGCGGTCGAGCGCCGTCACCTCATCCGCGGCGTCGCCCAGCAATTCGATCATCCGGCCGGTGCCGGTGCCGATGTCGAGCAGATGGCCGATCGGCTCGCGCCCCAGCAGCGCGGTCATCGCCGCCTCCACTTCGGCTTCGGCGACATGGAGCGAGCGGATCGCGTCCCATTCCTCGGCATGTTCGGCGAAATAGCTTTCGGCCGCGCGGGCGCGATCGGCGCGCACCGCGGCCAGCCGCGCCAGGTCGGCCGCCTGCCACAAAGCCTCGCTGTCGGACGGCTCCAGCCGATCGAACAGGGCCAGGAAGGGCGCGACGACCCGCGCCTTGCCCAGGCGCAGGAACACCCAATTGCCTTCCTTGCGCCGCTCCACAAGTCCCGCTTCCGCCAGGATGCGGACATGGCGGGACACGCGCGGCTGGCTTTGTCCAACGACCTGCGCAATCTCCCCCACCGCCAGCTCCATCGCCCGCAACAAATGGATGATGCGCAAGCGCGTCGGGTCGCCAAGTGCCCGGAAAATATCAAGTGCCGACTGCATGTGCGCATCATATAAAGAAATCTTTATATACGTCAATGCGATCGTTTGATTGGGCATTTTTCCGGGTATTTTTCGACCGCACTGCAACAAAATGGGGAACGGGCGACCTTTCCCGCGCATGAATGGGATTGCCTTGCCCCGCTCAAAGCATTACGAATCGGCGCGCAGGCGCAATGGGGGGTGAGCTTTTCTCCGAGAGTGGTCTGCAATTTGTTTTTCTCAGAGAGGGGTTTCTGCCCATGACCAAGTCTATCGCTCTTTCGCTCGTTCTCGCGGCTTCGCTCGGCCTGGCCGCTTGCTCGGGCGGCACCGAAAACGCCGCCAACAACGCCGCCAACTCGGCCGAGAATGCGTCGAACGCTGCCGACAACGCCATGAACGCTGCGCTGAACGCTGCTGACAACGCCGCGAACGCTGCGTCGAACGCGACCAACAACGTCGCCAACGCGATGTAATCAGGTCCCGTTCGGGTCTTGAAGTTATGAAGGGGGTCGCACCGGCAACGGCGCGGCCCTTTTCTTTGGAGTGCCGCCTATGATCCGCATCTTCCTATCGATGGCCGCCGCATGCGCGCTGGCGGCTTGCGGTTCCGGGTCGCAGGACGGCGTCGGCGGCGTCAGCGCCGGTGAAGCCAAGGCGCTCAATGAAGCCGCCGCCCAACTGGACGCGCGTACCGGTGCCGCCCAGAGCGCCGATCCCGGCCTCAATCCCGCCGCCGTCGAGGCCGCGCGCGCCGACCGGAACCGCCCACCGCCGCCGCCACAGCCCGCCCCCTGACATAGGAAAAAGGCCGCCCCTTGCAGGACGGCCCTTCCCGATCGTCAATGCGTCGGCATCTTAACAGTTGCGGTCGATCGCCCGGCCGGCCAGCGCACCCACGCCCGCGCCGATGATGGCGCCCGCGGTGCCATCGCCACGACGGCCATAGCGGCCCGAACCCCGGCCGACTTCATTGCCCAGCAGGCCACCGGCGATCGCGCCGATGATGGTGCCGCCGGTGCCATTGTCCCGACAGCGATAGCCGCCACGGTATCCGCCGCGATAGCTATTGCGATAATAGCCGTCGCCGCGATAACCGCGATTATTGCCGCGGTAGCGATCGCCACGGTCATAGCCGCGATAGCCCCGGTCATAACCACCACGGTCATAACCACCACGATAATAATCGCCGCGATCATAGCCGCGCGAATAATGATCGCGCGCCATCGCCGGGGTGGCGGTCATGGCCGTCAGGGATGCAGCGCCCAATGCCAGAGCGGCTCCCATCTTCATCAGAAATTGCATCTTCATGGCGTTGCTCCTCAATTACCATCCTCTTGGGCGGTCGCATGAAAAAACACGGGATTGCCCTTCGATTGACGTCCTTATGACTGAGTCGGGTTGAGCCGAGCCTGAATAAGGGTGACAGCCGCCGTTCAGATGGAAACGACCCGTCACAGCCCTGCTGCGTCCTGCCGGATTATGCCCTATGGCAGGCGCGATGCAGCGAATCCTGATCGTCCTTGCCCTAGCCCTGCTGCTGCTGCCGGCCCCGCATATGAGCAAGCCTGAAACGGTCACGGCCGGGGCGCTGCTGGTCACGGCGCGCGCGCTGCCGCTCAGCAGCATCGATCCTGCGCTGGATCATGTCGGCTCGCTCGCCTATCTGGGTGGCTGGGAGTTGAAGAGCGCCAATCCCGGCTTTGGCGGCCTGTCGGCGCTGCTGGTGTCACCTGCGGGCGACCTGCTGGGCCTCAGCGATTCCGGCATCTTGATGGGCTTCCACGTCGGCCCCGGCGATGGCGAAGGCCATCCCTTCATCGCCCCCCTGCCTGTCCGCGCGCAGGATCGCCATCGTCCCTGGTGGGCCTGGGATTCGGAATCGATGACCCGCGATCCGGCGACCGGTCGCTATTGGGTGGGCTTCGAACTGCAACAGGCGATCTGCCGCTACGCGCCCGGCTTTGCGCGGGTGGAGGCGTGCCGGACCTGGCCCGAAATCCTCGCCTGGCCCAAGACCGGATCGATCGAATCGCTCGCCCGCCTGCCCGACGGCCGTTTCCTGGCAATCGGTGAAATGGGGATGACGCCCGACGGACGGCACGACACCTTGTTGTTCGCGGGCGACCCGGCGGAAAAGGACACGCCCGCCCCCGTCCACCTGCGCTACACGCCGCCGCGCGGCTATCGCCCGACCGATGCGGTCGCGCTGGACGCCCGCCACCTGCTGGTGCTCAACCGCCGCCTGACGGTAGAGCAACTGTTCACCGCCACCATCGCGATCGTGGACCTGCCCGAAAAGCTGGAGTCGGGCACGGCGTTGAAAGCACGCACCCTCGCCCGACTGGCGCCGCCGCTGCTGGCCGACAATTTCGAAGGGATAGCGGTCAGCCACGAACACGGCCGGCCGATCATCTGGATCGTGTCGGACGACAATCACGAATTTTTCCAGCGCACGCTGCTGCTGAAGTTAGGGATGCTGAAATTCGGGATGGATTGAACGGCAGAACGATCTCGAAGCGTGGATGGCGTCTACTTAGCCCTCTCCCGTCTTCACGGGAGAGGGTTGGGTGAGGGTCTTTTAGACTTCGCCCCGGCAGGCCCGCAGACAGAAAAAAGACCCTCACCGACATCGACTAGGCAGCAAGCTGCCAAGTCTCCCTAGCCTCTCCCGTGAGAACGGGAGAGGGCAAAGAGAGGGCGTCACCCGACGCAAAAAGCGGCCTGTCGCCAGGCCGCTCTTATGCCGAAACGAATCGGAAGAAATCAGGCTGCGACGGCAGCCTTCTTCTTGACGATGTCGCGCTTCAGGCGACGGGCCTTCAGCGACAGCTTGTCGTCGCTGGTCTTGACCAGCCAGTTGTCCAGGCCGCCATTATGTTCGACCGAACGCAGACCATGGGTCGACACGCGCAGCTTGACGCTGGTTTCCAGGGATTCGGAGATCAGCGACACGTTCTGCAGGTTCGGCAGGAACACGCGCTTGGTCTTGTTATTGGCGTGGGAAACATTGTGACCCACCTGGCGACCCTTGCCGGTCAGCTCGCAAATGCGCGACATAGTCATTCAACCTTTGAATTCGGGTTCGTTCGGAAAGCCGCGCCGATAAACAGATTCGCGGCCAGCGTCAACCACGCGCGTAAATTTGCCCTGCCGGTCTTAGCTGTCGATCGTGGCGCTTGCGCAACCATTTCGCCTGCCCCGGCGTTCTTTCCTCCAATTGGATACAGGAGGAATTTATGCGTTTCATTGGCGGACTGTTGCTGATCGCGCTTATCGTGGTCGGCGTCGGGATAGCAACCGGATTCATCGATCTCCAGAAAACCGCCGAGGGTCGCCTGCCCGAAATCGCGGTCAAGGAAGGCGCGCTCCCTAAATATGAAGCGAACGTCGCCAAGGTGGAAGTCGGCACCCGCAACGAAACGGTCGAAGTGCCCACCGTCGCGGTCAGGAAGCCCTAAGCCACCTCTGGCGCGCCTTTCGCGATCCGTGCCAATCCTGTAACGGCGGGGCTTATGGCCCCGCCCTTCCCGCTCCCCGTCCCCATGCGCCGCGCGCTTGACCTCGCCCTACTGGCGCAGGCGGCGGGCGAAGTGCCGATCGGTGCGGTGGTGACGAAGGATGGCGCGATCATCGGCGAGGGCCAGAATCGCAATCGCCGCGACCATGATCCGACCGCCCATGCCGAAATCGTCGCCATGCGCGCGGCGGCCATCCATCTGAACGACTATCGCCTGACGGGCTGCGACCTGTGGGTCACGCTGGAGCCGTGCCCCATGTGCGCGGGCGCCATATCCCACGCCCGCATCGCGCGGCTCTATTATGCCGTCGGCGATCCCAAGGGTGGCGCGATCGAACAGGGGCCGCGCCTCTTCGCCCAGCCGCAATGCCTGCACCGGCCGGACGTCTATGGCGGCCTGGCAGAGGCCGAAGCCTCAGCGCTGCTGCGCGCCTTTTTCGCCGCCCGGCGCTGAATAGTCGATTCTGTAAAGCTGATAGGGCAGCGTCATGCCGGTCTTGAGCGCGACCGGCACCAGCCAAGCCGGTATCGTGCCCCTCATCAGTCCGGCATAGAAGCCACGCGGGCTGCGCGATTGATAGATCGTGCCTTCGGGGAAATTGGGACACACCAGCAGATAGGTCGCATGATGCTTCGCCGCGATCGGACGGAAGGCGTCGGCCGGCCCGTCATAGGCATGATGGATATCGAGGATCGTCGCCCCGTTGCGATGATAGGGACCGGCCAGCGCGCTATGATGGGTCGTGGCGATCAGCCGCGGCCCCAGATCGACCATGGTGAAGATCGTCGCGGGCGGCAACTGGTCCAGCACCTCCAGCGCGGGCAGGGTGCGACACCGCCCGTTTGCCTTCTTGATCGCATCGGTGCGGGCGATCGCCGACGGCCGCCACGGCTTGGGCTTCGTGCCCGTAGCTTCCTGATACAGCTTCACCACCTGCGGATAAAGCGGATAGGCGCAGGCGATCGCCGCCAGCAACGCCACCCCTGCCCCCGCCCCTATCCGCACCCGGCGAGATCCCGTCAGGATCATCGCGATCAGCCGGTGCGCGGCCCAGGCGGCAGGCGGGATCGCCAGCAATTGCGCCGCGGGGCCAGCGCGCAGCTGCCAGAAGAGCAAGGCCGTCGCAAAGACCATCATCAGCCCGACCGTCGCCCAAGCCCAGAGCCGCTCGCCGTCGCGCCGCGCATCCCACAAGGCCCAGACCAGCCCGATCAATCCCGCCAGCGGGATCGCCAGCAACGGCACGACCATGCTCTGCGCCTGCGCCGTGATCGGCTTGGCCTCGCGGATATTGGCCAGCCACAGCCGTTCCAGCTCCGGCGAAATCTGATAGGGGGACAGGCATTGCGGCCAGTTCAGATAGAAGAAGACGGCAACCGCCCCGCCCACAACCGCGCCCGCCGCCAGCCGCGCCGCCCAACCACGGAGCGGCGCCAGCGACAACAGCACCATGCCTGCCGACGCCGCGCCGAACACCGCGACCCAGATCGGCGACAGCGCATCGCACACCATTTCGCGATTGGCATAGCTGGCGAACAGCAGATAACAGAGCGACATCGCGCCCCCCAAGCTCAGCGCATAGGGCAGCATCCGCCGCTCCGCCCCCGGCCGGAATACCCATCGCAGCGCGATCAACCCGCCGCCCGCCGCCAGATAGACGATCATCTCCATCCCGATCGCGATCGACAGCGCGCTGCTGACCCCCGCCATCACCCCGCCGCGCAGCCGGTTGGTGTCGATCACACCTGCCAGCATCGTCACCGCCAGCGCCAGTTGCCACCCATGATGGTCGATCCGCATCGGCGCATACATGCCCAGCCCCATCTGTGCGGCGAGCGGTGCCAGCACCGCCAGCAGCCAGCCGTTCGGCCCGGCCAGCCGCCGCCCGATAAAGCCCAGGCTCAGCATCAACAGCAATAACGGCAGCAGCGGCGCGATGCCGCAAGCCAGACGATCGGCCAGCCCCTGATCGACGAACGCCCGGAAAAACAGGATGAGGCCCGCAATCGGCAAATCGACCAGCCGCGACCAGTGGATATTGGCCCCGCCCGGCGGATCGAGCCGATATTGGCGCAGATCATACCAGCCCTGTCCCGCCAGCCAGTCCTTCACCTGCACATAGCGGATATTGTCGTCGGTATCGCTCAGCACCAGCCAGTGGATGGCGGGCCAGCGGGTCGCGACCATGGTGACCGCGATCACGATCCAGATCAGCAGGGTAAGCCATTTCCAGTGCCGCTGCGCGTAAGCGGTCAGGATCGCCATCCAATGAAGGGCGCTGGCGCGCAGGGTATCGCGACTATGCAAGGTCATGGCTGTGGATTAGAGGCTGCGAACCAAAGCGCAACGGGGTGCCCATGAAAATCCTGTCACGATATTATGCAGAGCATGGCGTGCTGTTCTGGCAGATCGTCCGCTATGGCGTGACCGGCCTGTTCGTCACCGCCTGCCAGGCGGCGATCTACTGGACCCTCGCGGCGCTGGCCGGCTTCCATCCGCAGGCCGCCAACCTGATCGGTTATCTCGCGGCGGTCGCCATCGGCTATGTCAGCCACAGCCTCTTCACCTTCCGCGGCCATGGCGGCGACGCGAGCCATGCGACGCGCGGGGCGAAATTCGTGGCGGTATCGCTCATCAGCTATGCGCTCAACGCCCTCTGGGTCTATCTGTGCGTCACCCATATGCGCTGGCCCGAATGGTCACCCATCCCGGCCATGGTTTTCGTCACGCCGGCGGTGATGTTCGGATTGAACCGGCAATGGGTGTTTCGCTGAGCTAACGAAGCGGTGGCCAAAGGCGCATGGCGTGGACCAGCGTCAATATCCAAACCGTGTCGCTATCCACTTCATAAACCAGACGGTAACTGGGGTGCGGCGCGAGTTCCCGCGTGCCCGGCACCGCGCCGTCATGACCAAGCATCGGAAAATCCGCCAGCCTCGACACAGCGACACTGAACATTGCGTCCATACGCATGGCCGCACCCGGATCGCGCTCAACTAGATAGTCCCAGATGTCCGATCTGTCTTGCCGCGCCTCCGGCGTCCAACGGACGATCACCCCTGATCGGCAACCCGCGCGCGGCGCGCTGCAAATTCCGCCTCGACTGCATCATGGGACAACCCCTGCCCCGCTAAAACGGAACGCCGCGCAGCCGCAACCTTTTGTGCCAGAAAGTCTGCATGGTCGCGCGCCTGACGCTGCCGATCGACAAAGTCCCGCATCAGTTCACGCACAAGCTGCGATGCCGGGCGATGCAAGGCATCGGCTTCCGCCATGAACTCGTCGCGGAGGTCCGATTCCAATTTCATCGTAAAGACTGCGGCTTTGACCATGTCACTCCTGAGGATAGTGACGACGTATATACGTTGACACTATCCCCGGATCAATGCGTCAATGCACGAACCGCGCCACCACATCGCGATAGGACCGGCTGACCTTCACCTGCGCGCCGCTTTCCAGCACCAGGAAACATTCGCCATTGGTGTGCGGCTTGACCTGTCGCACCTGCGACAAATTCACGATGGTCGATCGATGCACGCGCTGGAAATTGCGCGGGTCGAGCCGCTTTTCGAGATCCTTCATCGTCTCGCGCAGGATCAGCGAATTGTCGGCGGTGTAGATGCACATATAGTCGCCCGCCGCGTCGATCCGCTCGATCGAATCGACATCCACGCGGAAAATCTGGCCGCGATCCTTGATATTGATCAGCTTTTCGAAGCGGTTGGACGCGGGTGCATCATCATCGGCGGCGAAATCGGTCATCGCCTGGGGCGCGACCTCGGCCAGCACTTCGCGCAGCTTCTCGATCTCCTGCACCTGCCGCTTTTCGGTGAGCCGCTGGCGTACCCGGTCCAGCGCATCGGCCAAGCGGCCTTCGTCCACCGGCTTCAGCAGATAGTCGACCGCCTGCGCCTCGAACGCGCGGATCGCATGGTCGCTATAGGCGGTGCAGAAAATGACCAGCGGCGGCTCCACCTCCATCAGTCCCTGGACGACGGAAAAGCCATCGAAACCGGGCATCTGGATATCAAGGAACACAAGATCGGGTTTATGCGTTTTGATCGCGCGGATCGCTTCACGGCCGTTGTTGCAGGTTTCGATAATGTCGACATCCTCATGCGCTTGCAGACGCAGCGCCAGCCCTTGAATGGCCAGGCTTTCGTCATCGACGAGGATTGTTCTGATGGTCATGCGGCCACTTTCGATGTTTCATCCATGTTCAGCGGAATCTCGATGATAACCGAAAATCCACCCGGCGTGGAACGCGTTTCGAAGCTCTGTCGTTCCCCGAAGGCCTGAATTAACCGGTCCCGAATGTTCGGCAGGCCGATCCCGGTCCCCTCGCTCATCGGGATGTGCGGCCTCATTCCGCTTTCGTTCAATCCCGGTCCGCTGTCCGATACGACGATCCGGACATTATCCCCGGCAGGCTGCGCGCTGACGGCGATTTCGGCCCCCTCCTCCTTGGGCGTGACCGCATATTTGATCGCATTTTCGACCAGCGGTTGCAGCAGCAGGGATGGCAACCGCGCATGCGCCACCGCCGGATCGATGGTGAAGGACGGGCGCAACCGCTCCTCGAACCGCATCTTCTCTATCTCCAGATAGAGTTTCAGCGTCTCGATCTCCTGCTCGATCGTCACCTGCGCCGTCGGCTCGTTGATCAGCGTATAGCGCAGGAACGATGACAGCCGCGACAGCATCGCATTGGCCCGGTCGGTCTGCTTGAGCAGCACCAGCGTCGATATGCTATTGAGCGTATTGAACAGGAAATGAGGGTTAAGCTGATACCGCAGCATCGCCAGCTGCGCATTGGCCGCCTGGTTCTCCAGCAGCAGCAGTTGGTCCGCCTGCTCCTCGACCGTCAGATAGAAATTGATCGCATAATAAAGCGACGACCAGGCGCCCAGCAGCGTCATTGACAGATAGAAAGCACCCAGGAACAGTTGCAACCCCGCCGTCTCGCTCCCCCGGTTCTGCGTCGAAAAGACCCAGGCGTCGATGAACGCGACCAGCCCCGCGGCCGCGACCACGGTGATGATCGACACGCCCCAGGTCACGATCGGGCGTTTCTTGACCAGAAAACGAAACATCACCGCGATCAGCAGCGTGACCGAATAGCCGGTGACGGTCGAAATCAGCACCGGCACCAGGCTGGAGAGCGGCTGGCCATTGGCGATGGTGGAGGAGCCGCGCAGCAGGAAAGCGCCAGCCCATCCGACCGACTGCAAATTCCAGAAGGCGCGGTTCTTGTCAGCGAAAAAGGGCTGAGGCTTGATGCGGGGCACGGTGACGGACATTGCGTGCAGGCTTAGGCGATTTGGGCCTCTGGTCAAAGCCGGTTTCAGGCCGCGACAGCCGGCTCTTCGCCCATCGGCGTCACTTCGTCGGTGCACAGCCAGACCAAGTCGGACAGGTCAAGCGTGCGGCCGTCATGCGACACTATGCCGATCGGGCGGATCGGCTGGCCATCGCGCTTGTCCGCCAGCACCTGGCAGGCGGGAGTGCCGCAGCCCCACCGTTCGCCCCACTGGCGCAGCGCGATCATGGCGGGGGCCAGCCCCTGCCCCTTCTCGGTCAGCCGATATTCGACCTTGCGCCGGTCGCACTGCATCGGTTCGCGCACCAATATGCCGTTTTCGACCAGCCGGGCGAGCCGGTTGGCCAATATGTTGCGCGCGATCCCCAGGGTCGATTGAAACTCCTCGAAATGGCGGATGCCCGACAATGCGCCGCGCAGGATGAGAAACGACCAGCGTTCGCCCATCATTTCCAGCGCGCTCGGCAGCGCACATTGTTCCAGATCCTGGGCCAGATTATGTTTCATATGTCGCCCCGCATAGCGCAAAGCTGTTGGCGTTGCAAAATCGCCGCCTAATTCATGCAAGATGGGATTTTTTTGTTGCACGACAAGGGTCTTCCAACACAATCGGGAAACGATGTTACGCCAGTATGAACTTGTCGAACGGGTAAAGCGCTACGATCCGGATGCGGACGAAGCGATGATCAACCGCGCCTATGTCTTTTCTGTCCAGAAACATGGGAGCCAGAAACGCGCCAGCGGCGATCCCTATTTCAGCCACCCGATCGAGGTGGCCGGCATCCTCACCGACTTCAACCTGGACGACCAGACGATCGTGACCGCGCTGCTGCACGACACGATCGAGGATACGCTGGTCACCTATGAGGAGATAGAGGCCGCGTTCGGCAAGGATGTCGCCCGCATGGTCGACGGCGTCACCAAGCTCAGCAAGATCGAGGCGATGAGCGAGAACGAGCGGGCTGCGGAAAATCTCCGCAAATTCCTGCTCGCCATGTCGGACGATATCCGGGTGCTGCTGGTGAAGCTCGCCGACCGTCTGCACAATATGCGCACGCTGCATTTCATCAAGAACCCCGACAAGCGCCGCCGCATCGCGCGCGAAACGATGGATATCTACGCGCCGCTCGCCGAACGCATCGGCATGTACGACTTCATGCGCGAAATGCAGCTGCTCGCCTTCCGTGAGATCGAGCCGGAAGCCTATGCCAGCATCACCAAGCGGCTGGAACAGCTCAAGGAAGGCGGCCATGACAAGGTCGACCGGATCGGCGCCGAACTGCAACTGCTGCTCGCGGGCAAGGGCATGTCGGTCAGCGTCTCTGGCCGCGAAAAACATCCCTTCTCCATCTGGAAGAAGATGCAGGAACGCCATATCAGCTTCGAACAGCTGACCGACGTCATGGCCTTCCGCGTCATCACCGACAGCCATGAGGCCTGCTACCGCGCGCTCGGCATCATCCACCAGACCTTCAAGATGGTCCCTGGCCGGTTCAAGGATTATATCTCCACGCCCAAGCGTAACGGCTATCAGTCGCTGCACACCACCGTCATCCACCAGGACAATGCCCGGATCGAGGTGCAGATTCGCAGCCGCGACATGCATAATGACGCCGAACTCGGCCTCGCCGCGCATTGGGCGTACAAGCAGAAGGGCGACGCCACCGATCACCACGCCGCCTGGCTGCGCGACCTCGTTGAAATTCTGGAACAGAGCCAGGACGCCGACGAGCTGCTCGAACATACCCGCATGGCCATGTATCAGGACCGCATCTTCGCCTTCTCGCCCAAGGGGGAGCTGCACCAGATGCCCAAGGGATCGACCACCGTCGATTTCGCCTATGCCGTCCATACCTCGCTCGGCAACCAGACCGTCGGAGCCAAGGTCAATGGCCGCGTGGTGCCGCTGCGCACCTCCCTCGAAAATGGCGACCAGGTCGAAATTCTGAAATCGGAGGGGCAGGAGCCACAGCCCGGCTGGCTGAGCTTCGCCATCACCGGCAAGGCCCGCGCCGCCATCCGCCGCTATATCCGCCAGAAGCAGCGCGGCGAGGAAATCGCGCTGGGCGAGAAACTCTATGCCGAAATCGTCGGCCGCTTCTCCCCCGACCTCGCCAAGGAACTGGGCGACAAGGCGCTGACCGCCGCGATCAAGCGGCTCAAGCTGGACGACCGCGCATCCCTGATGGTCGCCATCGCCACGCACCGCCTGCTAGACCGCGAAGTCATGGAGGCGCTGATGCCCGGCTCCACCAGCGCGCAGGGCATGGAGGAGGCGCATCCCCGCCAGCATGAACCCGTCTCGATCCGCGGCCTGACGCCCGGCATCGCCTATCATCTGGGCGATTGCTGCCACCCCGTCCCCGGCGACCGCATCGTCGGCGTGCGCCGCACCGGCGAACCGATCGAGGTCCACACCATCGACTGCCGGTCGCTGGAGGTGGAGCAGGACGACGACTGGATCGACCTCGCCTGGGACGGCAAGTCGAAAGGCGGCACCGCCCGCCTCTCCGTCATCGTCAAGAACCAGCCCGGCGCGCTGGCCGCCGTCGCCAACCTCTTCGGCGCGACCAAGGCGAACATCCTCAACCTGCAACTGGTCAACCGCGAAGGGCCGTTCCACACCGACGTCATCGACCTGGAAGTCGCCGACGCGCAGCATTTGAATAGGATTTTGTCGGCGTTGCGCGCGATCGACGTGGTTGTGCAGGCGGATCGGGTTTAGGGGCGAGGGCGGCTTTGCGCCATTCTCTGTCGTTGGACGGAGAAGGCGAGTTTCCCAGAAGCAGACGACTCACCGTTCTAGAGAAGCTTGCTTTATTACGAACCCGTCACCATTTTGTGCGTGAAGAGGGGGGCGTTATGGATGTCAGTTTGCGTGAACTGCATGGTAATTGGGACAGGGGTTTTGCTCTTCACAAGCACGTTTTGAATAGCGTTGCGATTGGTAATAACCAATTTGGGCATATGCAGTTCGATACCACCCGTTCAGAGCCAGGCGAGGCCCTGTACCAGCTCAAATATAAGGGCGAATTCAACCACGTCGAGCCGCTCGCGCTGGCGATACGGGATCACATCGTACCATTGCTGGGCAAATTCGCGATGGTCATTCCTATGCCAGCGACAAAGCAACGAACTCGTCAGCCGGTCCACGAAGTCACCAAAAAACTGAGTGAACTGACGGGCACTTTTTACGCAGGCGGATTGCTGCTCAAAAATCCGCCGGAACCCGGCGCACCGGAAATCAAGAATTTGGGGACGAAAGAGGAGAAAGTGGCGGCGCTTGCAGAGCGTTTCTACCTGAACGAAGCCTCCATCACCAATAACGGGAATTGGGGTGCGCTGCTAGTCGATGACAAATATGACACAGGGGCATCCTTGGAAGCGGCTTGCTCGACCCTGCGCACATATGCGAAGATCGGGCAGATTTTGGTGGCTACTTGCACATGGTGATAGAGATGGAAACAGTCTTCATTTCAGGCTCGATCGCGATCAGTCGGCTCGATCAACGCGTGAAAGATCGAATTTCGAAAGCGGTTGAAGCAGGCCTAAGCGTGGCTGTCGGTGATGCCGACGGCGCGGACACGTCAATTCAACAGCACCTAGACAGCATCAACGCGGAGCATGTGACGGTCTATTGCAGTGGTGATCGGCCGCGCAACAATGTCGGTGATTGGACTGTTGAGCATGTTTATCCAGACGCCGAGCCGGGAACACGAGCCTATTTTACGGCCAAAGACGTCAAGATGGCGGAGGGGGCAGATTACGGCCTGATGATTTGGGACACCAAAAGCACGGGCACATTGAGCAACGTGATTGAGTTGCTGAAGGCTAAGAAAACATCGGTGGTGTTCGTGAATAAGGCCAAGACGTTTATGAAAGTCAAGGATGATCAGACGCTCGAATTACTGCTGGAAAATATGTCGGATATCGCGAAAGCGAAGGCCGAAAAGAAGATAGGGTTGGCTTCGAAGATCGCCGCTCTCAAACAGCCGCAGTTTTCGCTTTAGGTCCGATAGCGTGCCAATATCCCTCAATCAGCCAAATCCAGCATAAATGCACAAGCCGACAATCAGATGTTTCACGACACCTGATTAATGGCGGCTATCCTATTCCATGCTTGCCAAGCGGACAGACGGCAACCGGCCATTGTGCGACAATAAAATGTTGCCGTCATTCGGCATCGGCCAACACACACTCAACTTAATTGCAAAGCAGCGTCGTGATCCTGTCCTGGCCCGATGATTCGGTGGACGAAGATGCGGTCCGGCTCGACGGAATAGAGGATTCCATATCCTTTGTAAGACCGGCGCCTGATCCCATGCTGTTCGTAGCGCGGCACCAGCGGGAAGGCGCGCGGCATATCGCCTATATGTTTCGCGGTTTCGCGCAGTTGGCCGACGAACGAGATCGCGCGCGCGGGATTGTCTTTCTCGATATAGTTGCGAATGCCTTCGATATCGCGCCTGGCCTGTGAGGACAGCGTGACCTTCATCGACGCGATGCACCGCTCGCGCTTTTCTGGATGTCGGCAATGATCGTGTCGCACACGTCGTCAAGATCATGACCCCCACCGGCCTTCATCTCCTGAAGGCTTTCGTCAATCGACGCATCAAGTTCCTTCAGCCAGCGTTCCTCATCCACGATCGCGCTTTGATCGCGGCGGATCAGGTCGCGCACATAGTCGCTGACGCTGGCATATTGGCCGCTGTCGATGCGGTTCTGCACATAATCCCGCATAGGATCGGGCAGAGAAACATTCATGGTAGCCATCGGCAGATACCTCCAACTAATTTGATATGGCAAAAATTGCCATGGGCTTCAATCCCCCCTCTGCTCGGTTCGATGATAGCCATGGGCGCGCCGTAATGATTGCATCACGACGCAATTCGCCGGGATGGGGGTATGCATCATCGCCATAGTTTCAATGATGATCCTCATAATCGACAAGCGCGAACCGGAGGCTGATTGACCCTTCCAAAGTAGGATTTTCTCTGGTTTATCCTTGTCGATGAACCACCCCGCCGCCTTCCGCCGCTCCCCGCCCGGCCCGCCGCGCCGTCCGCACCAAGGCGCGTCGGTGGCGCGTCAAAGTGACCCAATCATGACCCAACAGGCGCGCGTCCGTGACCTCGGCGTTACCCACTTGTGGCCCAACAGCGCCTTTCCCGTTACCCCACCACCCTATTTTCCCACATTTTGCGTCGTCCCACCCCGACGACACTGTATACTTCGCCACCAACGCCGCTCTGCGACCCGCAACCCGCGACCCGCACCCCCGCCCCGCGCCAGTTTCCGCGTGACATCGCCGCCCCGACTCTGTATGGGCGGCCGCAGCGAACCCTTCGGGGTTCACCGTCCGAGACAGTTGGTGAGGGGAATATGCCCCTCTTAATCTCCAGCCGAGACGGGGAAAAGTTCTTTGCCGAACGGGTCCTATGGCCCGATTCGGGTCTGCCTGTTCCTTGATGGATGCGGGCCAGTCGATCTCTCCCCTCGGACTTAGTACCCCATGCCTTCGGCGTGGGTTTAGTCGTTCGCCCGCGCAAGCGGCGCGGACATGAAGTGGAGTAATGGCATGGATCGTAATCAGAAAGCTGAGGTCGTTTCCGCGCTCAACGCAGAGCTGGCAGAAGTTGGCGTGGTCGTCGTGACCCGCAACCTCGGCATGACCGTCGCACAGTCGACTGTCCTGCGCCAGAAGATGCGCGACGCGGGAGCCACCTACAAGGTTACGAAGAACCGCCTCGCCCGTATCGCCCTTGATGGCACGGCCTATGGCCCGCTCAGCGACCTGCTGACCGGTCCCGTTGGCCTCGCCACCTCGGCCGACCCGGTCGCAGCCGCCAAGGTTGCGGTCGAATTCGCGAAGACCAACGACAAGCTTGAGATCGTTGGCGGCGCGATGGGGCAAATGCTGCTCGATGCGGAGGGCGTCAAGTCCCTGGCATCGATGCCGTCTCTGGATGAACTGCGTGCAAAGCTGATCGGCCTTATCGTCGCCCCGGCTACCAAGCTCGCAACCGTCACCCAGGCACCGGCAGCGCAGCTGGCGCGCGTCTTCAACGCCTATGCGGAGAAGGAAGCGGCGTAAGCCGTCCTTCACCCGGATCAACTTTGACCCTCATCTGACGGGGCGCATCGCCCCAATCAAGGAACTAGAAAAATGGCAGACATCACCGCTCTGGTCGAACAGCTTTCGGCCCTCACCGTTCTCGAAGCTTCCGAGCTGTCGAAGGCTCTGGAAGAAAAGTGGGGCGTTAGCGCCGCTGCCGCCGTCGCCGTTGCCGGCCCGGCCGCTGCCGCTGCCCCCGCTGCCGAAGAGCAGACCGAATTTGACGTGATCCTGACCGGCGACGGTGGCAAGAAGATCAACGTCATCAAGGAAGTCCGCGCCATCACCGGCCTGGGTCTGACCGAAGCCAAGTCGCTGGTCGAATCCGCGCCGAAGGCCGTCAAGGAAGGCGTGAACAAGGAAGAAGCCGAGAAGGTCAAGAAGCAGCTTGAAGAAGCTGGCGCGACCGTCGAGCTGAAGTAATCGGAGCGCCCCGCGGTTCTATGCCGCGGGGCAACCGATCCGGCTCCGGCCGGACGAAAAAGGGCGGCGCCTCACGGCGCCGCCCTTTTCATGTGGATGTGGCTTCCCCCGATCAGTAATTCCACTGCACCTGGGTACGGATCAGGTCGCCTTCGGCCCGGCCGGTGCGCCGTTCGTCGGCTTCGGCCCGCTTCATCCGGGCATAGGCGATAGTGACTTCCAGCGCCTTCCACGGCTGCCATTCCACGCCCAGTTCGAACTCGTCGGTTTCCAGCCGCGGCGCATTGGTGCTGGCCTTCCACCCGCCGCGATAATGTTGCCAACGGCCATAGGGCATCAACGCACCGACCGACTCCGTGGGCAGCCGATACATCATCTGGACATAGCCGCCGCGCAGCTTCTTCGTCTCAATGGACAGGCTGTCGCGGTCATATTCCGGTCCCTTGCCCCAATTCCATTCGGCCTGGATACCAAAAGGCTGCGGATAGAGCATGGCGTGGAGGCCGACACGATTATCGTCATAGGCGATCCCACTGACCGCCCCGCTGCGCAATTCAGGCTGCACCTTGTTCAGCATCGCCGATCCGCCGATTTCGACCACCTGCCCTTCGAACGCATCGCCCAGCCCGTCCAGCGCGAATGGCCATGTCGCAAAGGCGACTTTCATCAGCCCGCGATTCTGCTCGGTTCGGTTGGTGCCCTGCCCGTTGAACACGCCGACGCCAAAGGCGCCATAATTGCCGAACAGCTTCTGCCCGTCATGCCCCAACCGGTCCCAGATCTTCTGCACCGACGGCGGCGTGTAATAGCCCACCACGCCCAGATCGCGCTCGCTGGGCGCCGCGCTGTTGATCGCGTCGCTGCGGTCCAGCGTCAGCCGGTTGGACGATGACTGCATATTCTCCCAGCCAAAGGGCACTTTGGACTGGCCAAAGCGCAGGCGCAGGCTCTTCTCTTTGTCGAGGAAGACGTCGGCATAGGCATCGCGCAACTGGGCAAAACCCTCACGCCGCTCCGTGCCCGCCTGATTGTTGACGGCGGTCGCGAAGTCGGACTGGAGATAGAGCGAGACGCGATCGGAGACATCGCCTTGGAGCACCAGCCGCGCCCGGCGCAGCGAAAAGCCGCCGCGTTCCGAAATCGAACTGTCGTGGACCGAACGCAGGCGCGACACGCCCGCCGCTGCCGTATCGTCACCGGACAGGAAGCCGTTATAGCGCATCTGGGTATAGCCGCGCAGCGACAGCTTCTCATACCAGGCCTTGGCCTTTGGCGCGGCGGCCGATGCCGGGATGGCCGACGGCGACGCGCTCGACGCGGCGAGCGCGACCGGCGCGGAAGCCGATACCGGGGCGGACGCCGGCGCAACGGCGACCGGCTGCGCCCCTTGGCCCGCGGCCAGCGCCGCGGTCAGCGCCTCCACCTGTGCCTTGAGCGCATCGATCTGCCGCTGCAAATCGGCGCTGCTCTGCGCCTGCGCGCCCTCCGGCACCGATGTCATCAGCAGCGCCAGCGCGGTGCCGCAAGCCAGTCGCAGTCGGAGCGTCATACCTATACCTTCCCTGTTCCGCGACGCCCGTATGAAACTTCGGTTACATCTTGGCGTCTATTGCATGTCGTTTTTGTGACAATCGCTTTTGACCCGATCCCCGGTTGGCGGCACGGGCTGGCCGGGCTAAGCCTTTGCGCACCATGTTCGCTGTCCCCCCCTTCCCCCGCGTCTATCGCTACGCTGCCCTGATCGCGGCGGCCGGACTGGCGCTGCTTGCGGGCGGCTGTTCCGACGAAGGCCGCGACCCCGTCGTCGTCAGCGTAATGGGTGATCGCGACGATTTTGCGAAACCGCTCGCCCACCTGCCCGATCCTGGCGCAAAGCTCATTCTGGAGGCCACCGCGCAAGGGTTGGTCGCCTTCGATGCGGGCGGCGAGATATTGCCGGCGCTGGCCCAGCGCTGGATCGTCGAGGATGGCGGACGCAGCTATATTTTTCGCCTGCGTCGCGCCTTTTGGGCCAACGGAACGCGGGTCACCGCGCCCGATGTCGCCAGGATGCTGATGGCGCGGATCGAATCGCTGCGACGGCTCGATCCCGACGGCCCGCTGGACGCGGTGCAGGCGGTGGTGCCCATGACGGGCGAGGTGATCGAAATTCGCATGGCCGCGCCACGCCCCTATGTGCTGCAAATGCTGGCGCAGCCGCAAATGGCGGTGCTGTCGCGCGATGGCGGCACCGGCCCTTACCGCCGCCGAACGCAGGGCAATGCCCAGTTCCTGACCCCGATCGACCGCACCAGCGGCGACGACGTGGCGGTGGACGAGCCGGTTCCGCCTTGGCAGACGCGCGTCCTGCGCGCCGAACGGGCGGCGCTGGCGATCATCCGGTTTCGCGAAGGCGATGCCGCGCTGGTGCTGGGCGGCCGCTTCACCGATCTGCCGCTGCTGGTGCCGGCGGGCATCGACCGCGACAATGTGCGGGTCGATCCGGTGCGCGGCCTGCACGGCCTCGCCGTCACCGGCCGGGGCAAGCTGCTGGATGATCCGGCGATCCGCGCGGCGATCAACATGACGATCGACCGCAGCCAGTTGCCAGCGCTGTTCCCGCTGGGCGGCTGGGCGACCAGCGAGCGCATCCTCCCCGACGCGATGGATCTGGGTCGCCGCCCCACCGATCCGTCTTGGTCGGCCCTGTCACTGGCACAACGCCGCGCGCAGGGCGCGACGAATGTCTCCATCTGGCGCGCCGCCAATGGCGCACCCTCGCCGCTGCGGATTGCCCTGCCCACCGGTCCGGGCGCCACGCTGCTGTTCGGGCTGCTGCGGCGCGACCTGGCCGCGATCGGCCTGTCTGCGCAGCGTGTGACGATCAATGCGGACGCGGACTTGCGCCTGATCGACGAAGTCGCCGCCTATGACAGCGCTCTCTGGTATCTCGGCCGCATCGGCTGCGCCCGCAAAATCCATTGCAGCGACGTGGCAGACGCCCAGCTTCAGGCCGCCAGCCTTGCCAGTTCGCCCGAAGAGCGCACCGCCCGCATTGCCGAAGCCGAAGCCCAGATGGTCGCGCATGACGGCTATATCGCGCTTGGTGCGCCTGTGCGCTGGTCGCTCGTGGCCAAGCGGCTGACCGGGTTCCAGCCCTCCGCCCGCGCGCGTCACCCATTGAACCATCTCTTCCGCACCACCAATTAAGAGTTTGATCGTGCGCGCAATGAACCCCTGAACGTCAGGCGCGTATGTGCATCAGGCGCCCGTCCAATATCGGGCAAGGAGACAGGCAGATGGCGATTTCGCAGAACCAGTTCGACCGCATCGCGCGGGAATTGCCGGGCTTCGGCCGCGACCCTGCCTCCATCCGCCGCCGGATCGAAGCGATGGAGGCGATGCTGGAGGGGCTGTTCGTCATTCCCGGCACCAATCGCCGCGTCGGCCTGGATAGCCTGGTCGGGCTGATCCCAGTTGTCGGCGACTTGGCTACCGCCGCCATGGGGGCCTGGATCGTGTGGGAAGCCCGGAACCTTGGCATGTCGAAATGGCAGATCACCCGCATGGCCGCCAATGTCGGGGTGGATACGCTGGTGGGTGCCATTCCCTTCGCTGGCGACGTCTTCGATTTTCTCTACAAGTCGAACACGAAGAATCTGCGGATCATCCGCAAGCATCTCGACCGCCATCATCCCTCGACGGTGACGATCGACGGCTAGAGTGATTTCTAATCGCGTAAAAACAATAATCTGGAGCGGTTGATCCAATGCGATCGGATCGCAAACCGCTCTAGTCAACGCGCCGGTTCGATCCGCAGTTGCGCCCGGTCCCTGACGCCGCCCTGCTGCGGCGGGCAACTGATATAGCGATATTTGCGGTCCATGCAGATCCACACTTCGCTCAGGGCGCCGTCGCGGGTGACATTCAGGCGAATGCCGTCGGCGACCATGCCCTTGTTCCGTGCCGCAAAGGCTTCTGCGAACGCCCGCGCCGATAGGCTGGGCCGCTGCGCCAGTTCCGCCATGTCGGGATAGCGCAGCGCATGATACAGCTTGCGCGACAAGGCGAAGAAGGCGGTCGGGTTGGTCGGCATACAGGTGCCATGCTTGACCCATTCATGCTGGATCAACTGGACCGACGGCGTCGCGCAGAGATGATCGCGGATCACCTTGCGCGGCAGAATGCCGGCGGCCTTGCAATATTGCGGCCATTGCTCGCCATAGCCGTCAGGCCACAGCCCATGCAGGGTGAAGGCGAAACTGTTGTTCGACTGGCATTGAAACGCATCGCGCGCGCCCCCGCGCGATGTATTGCAATATTGCGGGGTCCAACTGACCGCGAGCGTGTAATAGCCGATCGGCAGCACGCGCTTGGGCTCGTCGGCGGTCGGCCCTTCGATGCGCGGCCGGGCGATGACGTCCGGCAAGCGGCACTGATTGGCCTGCGCCTCGGCGATGCCGGGCGTCGCCAGCGCGATCAACGGCAGTAGCATCTTAAGCATAAGCGAAGTCCAGCCCGATGTCGGCGGCGGGGGCCGACTGGGTCAGTCGCCCGACGCTGATATAGGTGACGCCGGTCTGCGCCTTGGCCCGGATCGTTTCCAGCGTCACGCCGCCCGACGCCTCGGTCGGCACACGTCCGTCCACTAAAGCCACCGCCCCGCGCAGCGTCGCTACGTCCATATTGTCCAGCAGCAAATGAGTAGCGCCTGCGCTTAACGCGGGTTCGATCTGGTCCACGCGATCAACTTCGACAATGATGCTGGCGACCCCAGCCGCCACCGCACGGCGCACCGCCTCCTCGACCGACCCGGCGACCGCGACATGATTGTCCTTGATCATCGCCGCATCCCACAGCCCCATGCGATGATTGGTGGCCCCGCCCATGCGCGTGGCATATTTCTCCAAACGGCGCAGCCCCGGTATCGTCTTGCGCGTGTCGAGCAGGGTTGCGCCCGTCCCGTCGATCGCATCGACATAGGCGCGGGTCATGGTCGCGATGCCAGTCAGATGCTGCACCGTATTGAGCGCCGACCGCTCCGCCGTTAGCATCGCTCGTGCCCGCCCGCGGATACGCAGGATGTCGGTCCCGGCCGCCACCCGGTCGCCATCCTGATGCAGCAATTCGATCGCCACATCGGGATCGAGCGCCCGAAAGAAAGCAACCGCAATCGGTAACCCGGCCAGCGTCACATCATCCCGGCTGTCCATCACCCCGTCAAAGATCGCATCGGCCGGGATTACCGCCTCGCTCGTGACGTCGCGACCGTCAGGGCCAAAGTCTTCGGCCAGGGTGGACGCGACGAAGGCGGTCAGGTCGAAACCTGATAGCGAGAAGGTCATGGCCGCGCGCCCACATCCCCTTGCCCCACCGTCCCGCTGGCCATCTCCAGCATCCGGTCCAGGCTCTTCTTCGCCTGCAATCGCAGCGTCTCGTCCATCTCGATGCGCGGCTGCAAATCGCGCAGGGACAGGTACAGCTTCTCCATCGTGTTGAGCGCCATATAGGGGCAGATGTTGCAGTTGCAGTTGCCGTCCGCGCCCGGCGCGCCGATGAAATTCTTGTGCGGCACCGCCTTTTCCATCTGGTGGATGATGTGCGGTTCGGTCGCCACGATCAGCGTGTCGCCCGGCATCGTCTTGGCGAAATCCAATATGCCGCTGGTCGATCCGACATAGTCGGCATGGTCGACGATATAGGGCGGACATTCGGGGTGCGCGGCAACCGGGGCGCCGGGGTGCTGGACCTTGAGCTTCAACAACTCTGTTTCGCTGAACGCCTCATGCACGATGCACACGCCCGGCCACAACAGCATGTCGCGGCCCAGCTTGCGCTTGAGGTAGCCGCCCAGATGCTTGTCGGGGCCGAAGATGATCTTCTGCTCCTTGGGTATCTGCGCCAGGATCTTTTCGGCCGACGACGACGTCACGATGATGTCGGAGAGCGCCTTCACCTCGGCCGAACAGTTGATGTAGCTCAAAGCAATATGATCGGGATGCGCCTCGCGGAATGCCTTGAACTGGGCGGGCGGGCAGCTGTCCTCCAGGCTGCAACCGGCGTCCATGTCCGGCAGCACGACGATCTTCTGCGGCGACAATATCTTGGCCGTCTCCGCCATGAAGCGCACGCCGCAGAAAGCGATCACGTCCGCGTCCGTCTCCGCCGCCTTGCGCGACAATTCCAGCGAATCGCCCACGAAGTCCGACAAATCCTGAATTTCGGGCGACTGATAATAATGGCCGAGGATGACGGCGTTGCGCTCCTTGCGCAGCCGGTCGATTTCGGCGCGCAGGTCGGTGCCCTGCGGGATTCCCGTGATCGCGTTCATACCCTGATACTCCTCGGTCCCATGGCTGGCCCTTTGCCCGCGCCCTAGCGCTGTGGCGGCTTGTTGGCCAGTACCTCATTGATCGGCGTGGTGACGTCCCACTGGTCCTTGCTGCGCCGTTCGGACGGGAAGGTCACGATCACCCGCGCATCGCTAAAGCCCATCGCGGCCAGCGGCGCGCCCATGACCTTGCCCACCGCCGCGCGTCCATATTCGCGCGCCTGCGCCATGCGTTCGGGCGACCGGGCCGACGCCGCAGCGCGGGCCTGCGCATGGGCGGATATCTTCCGGCTAAGCTCCTCGCCCGCCGCCCGCGTCACGAACAGGCCACTCGTCCTCACCAGCGTCCGGCGCGCCTCATCGACATTGGGCCTGTCCGGCGTCACATCGGGCGCATTGACGATCAGCGTGCGGCGCGTCTCGTCCCACTCCAGATCGCGCGCGCTCAGCCCCGACAGATTGATGAAATAATCCACCGAATAGGGCATCTTGACCACCTGGTCGGACTTGAGCCAGCCAAAGCCACGCACATCCTGCGCCGTGCTCTGGATCGTGCCGTTCAGCCGCGACACGCGCAAATCGCTGGCCCCTGCAATCTTCTCCGCGATGATCTTCGTCACCGCCGACCCGTCATCCTCGACCGCGACCACATAGTCACGATTATAGCGCTGCCAGCCGACCAGCATTGCCGCGCCCACGAACAGGATCAGCAACGCGGCGGCAATCGGCCCGGCATAGCGAGACAATGGGCGCTTCAGCGCATCTGCCATCGCCCATCCTCCAGCGGCGCGGCCAGCCCCCGCCCGTTCAGATCGATCAGATGCGCCAGCACCGATCGCCCCGCCGCGCCATAAAGGCGCGGATCGACGCCCTTGTACATTTCCGCCACCATGTCGGGGATGGCGCTCTCGCCATTGCGCTCCATAAAGCGCAATATCTGCCCCTCGCGCTGCTTGCGATGGCCCATCATGCCCCGCACCAGTCGCTGCGGCGTCTCGATCGGTTCGCCATGCGCCGGATAATAGACGATATCGTCCCGCTCCAGCAGGCGCTGCATCGACCGCATATAGGCGCTCATGTCGCCATCGGGCGGTGAGATCACGCTGGTCGACCAGCCCATCACATGATCGCCGGTGAACAGCGCCTTCTCTTCCATCAACGCGAAGCAGAGATGGTTGGACGTATGCCCCGGCGTCGCCACCGCCTCCAGCGTCCACCCCGGCCCGCTCACCTGTTCGCCATCGCCCAGCACTTGGGTTGGCCGATAAGCGGCATCGAAGGCGGCGTCCGACCGCGGCCCGTCATCTTCCAGCGTCAGCGGCGCGCAGCCGATGATCGGCGCGCCGGTCATCTCGCTCAGCGGCCGCGCGGCCGGGCTATGGTCGCGATGGGTGTGGGTACACATAATGGCCATCACCGGCCGCCCCGCGATCGCCGCAGTCAGCGCTCCAAGATGATCGGGGTCCGCTGGACCGGGATCGATCACCGCGACCGCATCGATCCCCACGACATAGGTCTGCGTGCCGGTATAGGTGAAAGGCGAGGGATTGGGCGCCAGCACCCGCGCCACCAGCGGAGAGAGCGCCATCAGGACGCCGGTCGGCAGGTCCGCCGGATCGAAGGGTGTTGCCATGCATCCCATGTGCCCATTTATGCTCGGATTTCAAGGGCAGGTGGTGCGCGGCGGGTGAGGCATGCGGGTGGTTTGGAAGCGATCACTTGGAGATACCCAACATCCGTTCGGGCTGAGCCTGTCGAAGCCCTATTCTCTCTTTACATTGCCTCGTTGTAAGGAAGTGAAGCCCTTCGACAGGCTCAGGGCGAACGGATGTTGGAAATTCGGGATGGCGACCATCCACCCCTCCTCGCCATCCACCTGTCCTACATGGCGCGCGTCTGATAAGCCCTCCCCATGTTCATCGCCTGCGCCTTCCCTGCCCAAGCCCCCTCGCAACAATATGTCCAACTCCTGTTCCAAAATGTCGAAACCAGCGGGAAATGTGCGAAGTTAAGCGCGGCCCCTCCAACATGACTCCCGCCCTCGCCGAACGCTGGCGCCAGCATCTCGCCCTCGACCGGCGGCGCTCGATCCACACTGTCCGCGCCTATGTCGCCACGGCCGAGCGGCTGATCGCCTTCCTTGAACAGCATCGCGGCGAAGCGGTCAGCCCCGCTACGCTCGCGCGGATCGACCAGGCGGACCTGCGCGCCTTCCTCGCCAGCCGGCGGACGGACGGCATCGGCAACCTCTCCGCCGCCCGCGAACTCTCCGCCATGCGCGGCTTCCTCAAATTTATCGGCGGCGACGACGCCCGCATCCCGCAACTCAAAGGCCCCAGGGTCAAGCGCGGCCTTCCCCGCCCGATCTCCCCCGACGAAGCTGTCGCCCTGGCGCAGGACATTGCCGAAACCGCCCGCGAAGGCTGGATCGGCGCGCGCGACTGGGCGGTGCTGCTGCTGCTCTATGGCGCGGGCCTGCGCATCGGGGAGGCAATGGGGCTGCATGGCGACATCTTGCCACTGGGCGACACGCTGCGCGTCACCGGCAAACGGGGCAAGACCCGCATCGTCCCGCTGCTGCCGCAGGTGCGCGCCGCGATCGACGCCTATGTCGAAGCCTGTCCCTATCCGCCCGCCCGCGATCTGCCGCTGTTCCGCGGCGCGCGCGGCGGCCCGCTCTCGCCCGCGCTCATCCGCCGCGCGGTGCAGGGCGCGCGCGGACGACTGGGCCTGTCGGATCGCACCACGCCCCACGCGCTGCGCCACAGTTTCGCGACGCATCTGCTGGGCCGGGGCGCGGACCTGCGATCCTTGCAGGAGCTATTGGGCCATGCCAGCCTGTCCTCGACTCAGGTCTATACCCAGGTCGATGCCGCGCATCTGCTCGACATCTATCGCAACGCCCATCCCAGGGCGTGAAAGCGCCACGATAGCGCCGCATTTCCCGGCCAGCCTGCATCGCATCTCCAAGGAGAGGGAAAATGCGATGATGCTGCATCTGGTCCTGACATTGCAGAGCGTTGGCGCCACCGGCATCCCGCCCGATTTCGACCTCAAGAGCGTCAGGCCCTCCCCAGACGCCAATGCCATCATCGTCACCGCCCGCCGGCAGAGCCAGCGTCTCGAGCGCGAACCGCTCAGCACCGAACCGCCGCTCGGCCGGGCGGAGATGGGCCTATTCGGCGACGTGAAGGCGAACCTCCATGTCGAAAGCCAGAGCTTTGGCAACGGCACCACATCCCAGCGGGTGATGGTAGGCGTCAAAATTCCGTTCTAAGCTTAACCCTTCGGCCGCCAGGTCGCGAGCCGCCAGAGATAGAGGATCACCGCCCCTACGACGCAGGCGGTCGCTACCGGGCCGACATAATGGTCGATCTCCCGAAAATTCTGCCCCAGCACATAGCCGGCATAGGCCAGAATCACGTTCCACACCAACGCGCCGGCGCAGGTCCAGAGCAGGAAGCGGACATGCCCCATGCGGAACAGCCCGGCGGGCAGCGAAATCATCGTGCGCAGCGCAGGCATGAAGCGGAAGACGAAGACGACGATCTGGCCATATTTGCCAAACAGCCGGTCCAGCGCCTCGACATCGCGCCACTCCAGCGTCGCCCAGCGGCCGAAGCGGTCGACCAACGGCTTCAATCGGGAAAAGCCCAATATATGCCCGACCAGATACCAGAAATAATTGCCGATCGTGGTGCCGATGGTCCCGGCCAGCAACAGCCAGCTCATATCCATCCGCCCCTGCCCGACACGGATGCCGCCAATGCCCATAATGAGTTCGGACGGGATTGGCGGAAAGACATTCTCCAATATCATCAGCAGGAAAATGCCCCAATAGCCGCCCGCATCGATCAGGCGCAGAACCCAGTCGGTCATGAAATGTCACTCACTTGGTTCTTAAAGGGCATAGGGACAGGATAACGCGCCACCCTCTATTCCGTTCGCCCTAAACCTGTCGAAGGGTCTTACTTTGCTTCAAACAGTGCAGCGCTTCGCCAGGCTCAGCCCGGACGGATCTGTGATGGCACCTTCAAGCCGCCGCCCGCGCCGCCAGCCGGGCGTCGATCGCATCCCAGATCATGCCGCCGGTGTCGATCCCGTCAAATGCGTCGATCGACACGATGCCGGTGGGCGACGTCACGTTGATTTCGGTCAGCCATTCGCCGCCGATCACGTCGATGCCCACGAACAAAAGCCCGCGGGCCTTCAACTCCGGCCCCATGGCAGCGCAGATTTCCCGCTCCTTGTCGGTCAGCAGCGTCTTGGCCGCCGATCCCCCCACAGCCAGGTTCGACCGGATTTCGCCCGCGCCGGGGATGCGGTTGACCGCGCCAGCGACCTCGCCATCGATCAGCACGATGCGCTTGTCGCCCTGCGCCACGCCGGGGATGAAGGCCTGGACCATGAACGGCTCCACCCAAGACGCCTTGAACAGTTCCACCAGCGACGACAGGTTCGCACCATTCTTGCCGACATGGAAAACCGCCACGCCGCCATTGCCATACAGCGGCTTGACCACGATCTCGCCATGCTGCGCCAGGAACGACTTCACTTCGGTGAGGTCGCGGGTAATCATCGTGGGCGGCATGAAGCGCGCATAATCGAGCACGAACAATTTTTCCGGCGCGTTGCGGACGCTGCCGGGGTCGTTCACCACCAGCGTCTCTTCCTGCACCCGCTCCAGCAAATGGGTCGCGGTGATGTAGCTGAGGTCAAAGGGCGGGTCTTGCCGCATCCACACGACATCGACATCGCGACCCAGGTCCAGCACCTCTTCCGGGCCAAAGGCGAAATGGTCGCCATCCACCTTCTGCACATTGACCGGCCGCGCCTTCGCCAGCACCCGGCCGTCGCGAAATGTCAGGTCCGGCGCCAGATAATGATAGAGCCTGTGCCCCCGCGCCTGCGCCGCCAGCATGATGTGAAAGGTCGAATCGCCGCCGATCTTGATCCCCTCCATCGGGTCCATCTGCATGGCAACGGTCAGGGGGTTGAGTTGGGTCATGCGCGCGGCTTCCTTCCATATCCGTTCGTGCTGAGTAGGGACTGAGCCAAGTCGAAGTCCCGTATCGAAGCATCGCCCGGCACCCATCCTTCGATACGCCGCTTCGACTTCGCTCAGCGGCTACTCAGGACGAACGGGAAGGCGAAACGCCTAACCCTCATGCCAGACATTGGCCAGATGGCGTGGCGCGCGGCCGGGCGCAAGGAGGATGACGTCGATTCGCATGTCGTCCCCCGGTTTCGCCAGTTCATGCCACAGGATTTCCGCCGCCTTCGCGACCCGCGCCAGCCGTCGCTCGTCGATCGCCAGGTCCAGTTCCGCCGCACTCCCCCGCGCCTTGACCTCGACAAAGGCCAACATCGCCCCCCGCCGCGCGATCAGGTCGACCTCTCCGGCAGGCGTCCGCATCCGGCGGCCGACAATCTGCCAGCCCTTCAGCCGCAGCCACCAGGCGGCGATGCGTTCGGCCTGCCGCCCCCGCTTCTCCGCCGCCAATTTTGCAGCAGGCGGGGTCTTCACCCCTTCAATTCCGTTGCCCGATCATACAATGTCCGACGGTCCAGCCCCAATTTCTTGGCGACCTCGCCCGCCGCCTTCGACACCGACAACCGGGTCAGCGCCTCGCGCAGCGCCGCGTCGGCATCGTCCGCGCTGGCGGGCGGCGCTTCGCCCGGCGGCCCCACGGTCACCACGATCTCGCCCTTGGGCGGCGCATCGGCATAGCGCGCGGACAGTTCGGACAATGTGCCGCAGGCGGTTTCCTCAAACGTCTTGCTGATTTCCCGGCTCACCGCTGCGTCGCGATTCCCCAGATGCGCGGCCATGGCCGACAGGCTTTCCGACAATCGCGGGCCACTTTCATAGAAGACCAGGGTCGCGCGCAACGCCGCCACCTCGTCCAGCGTGTCGCCCCGCGCCTTCGCCTTGCTTGGCAGGAACCCCATGAACAGGAAGCGATCGGTCGGCAGCCCCGACAAGGTCAGCGCAGCGATCGCCGCGCTTGGTCCGGGCAGCGTCGTGATCGCGCGCCCCGCCGCCCGCGCGTCGCGCACCAGCTTGTAGCCCGGATCGGAAATCAGCGGCGTTCCCGCGTCCGACAGCAAAGCCACCGATTCGCCCGCCATTCGCTCGACCAGCCGATTGCGGACATGATCGGCGCTATGGTCATGATAGGGTACCATCGGCCTGTCGGACCCGGCATGGCGCAGCAATCGCGCGCTCACCCGTGTATCTTCCACGGCGACCACATCAGCCAGCCGCAGGACTTCGGCCCCGCGCGGCGTAAGGTCACCAAGGTTGCCGATCGGCCCCGCGACGATATAAAGCCCAGGCTCAAGCCCAGAAGTTCGAGTTTCCATAAGGACGCCAGATGACAGAGACGGATGCCCCCCGGCAAGCAAATGTGTTCGCTGCGGTGAAGCGCGGCGCGCGTTGCGCCTTCATGGGGGCGGCGCTGTTCCTGGCCGCCTGTCAGTCGATCGTGCCAAAGGGGCCGGGGCCGGTCGCGCCCACCGGCCCGGCCCGGCCGACCGGACCCGAAGTGGTACAGGGCCTGCCGACCGACGCCGCCCGCCATCGCGTCGCGCTGCTGGTGCCGATGAGCGGCCCCAATGCCGGCGTGGGCCAATCGATCGCCAACGCCACCACCCTGGCGCTGATGGACACAAAGACCGACCGGGTCCGCATCACCACCTATGACACCGCGCTCGGCGCGGCAGCGGCGGTGAACCGGGCGCTGGCCGATGGCAACCGCCTGGTTCTGGGACCATTGCTGGCGGAGGACGCCCGCGTGATCGGGCCGATCGCCGCCCGCGCCAATGTGCCGGTCATCAGCTTTTCCAACGACGCCAGCATCGCGGGCAGCGGAGTCTATGTGCTGGGCTACAACACCGCCCAGTCGATCGACCGCGTCGTCGGCTTCGCCAGGGGCAAGGGCCTGTCCCGCTTCGGCGCGCTGGTGCCGCGCGGCACCTATGGCGAACGGGCGGGCAATGCGCTGCTCCGCGCGGTCGAGCAGGCCGGCGGCACGGTGGTTTCCATGCAGACGTTCGACCGGAACCCTGCCTCCATCACCACGGCGGTCAAGAAATTGCAGGCCTCCTCCAGCTATGACGCGCTGCTGATCGCCGACAGCGGCCGGGTCGCGTTGCAGGTCGCGCCCATCGTGCGCAAAAATGGCGGCGCGACCGCGCGGCTGCTCGGCACGGAATTGTGGAATACGGAAGGCACGCTGGCCGCCAGCCCCGTCCTGCGCGGCGCCTGGTTCGCCAGCGTGTCCGACACGCTCTACCGCCAGCTCGCGACCAAATATCGCGCCCGCTACGGCACATCCCCCTTCCGCCTGTCCTCGCTCGGCTATGATTCGGTGCTGCTGACCGTGCGGATAGCGCAGGACTGGAAACCCGGATCGCCCTTCCCCGCCGCGCGCCTGCGTGACGCGGGCGGCTTCTCCGGCATCGACGGTGCCTTCCGCTTCAACCGCGCCGGCGTCGCCGAACGCGCGCTGGAAGTGAATGAGGTGGGAGTTGGCGCATCAAGCGTAGTGGACGCAGCGCCCAGAGGCTTCGGCGAATAATTCCTCCCCCGCGAGGGGGGGGTCAGGAAACTCGTCCCGTCGGCACAATCAGCGGCACGTCCCCGTCCCGCTCGATCCGCGCCGTCACGCCATAGACCTTTGCCAGCGCATCCGCCGTCAGCACATCCATCGGCGCGCCATCGGCGACCAGCGCGCCGCCGTCCATCAGCAGCAGCCGGTCGCAATAGCGCGCCGCCATGCTGAGGTCATGCAGCACCGTGACCACCAGCGCCCCGCCGCGCGCTTCGCTGCGCAACAGGTCCATAACGTCGATCTGATGCCCCGGATCGAGCGCGGCGAGCGGCTCGTCCGCGATCAGCCCAGGCGCGCCCACCGCCAGCGCCCGCGCCAGCAGCACCCGCGCCCGCTCGCCCCCCGACAATTCGGTCGCGATCCGACCTTTCAGGTGCAGCACATCGGCCCGCGCCATAGCCGCCTCGACCGCCGCATCATCCGCCGCCGACAGCCGCGACAATGGCCCCAGATGGGGCAATCGCCCCAGCGCCACCAACCGCTCGACAGACAGCGGCCAGTGCAGGGTCTGCCCCTGCGGCAGATAGGCGATGGCGCGGGCGATCACCTGCCGGTCCAGCCGGCCCACATTCTGTCCATCGATCGTGATCCGCCCCGACGCTGGCTTCACCAAGCCCAGCAGCGCGCGGATCAGCGTGGACTTGCCCGCGCCATTGGGACCGATCACACCCACCAAAGCCCCCGGCTCCAGCGTCACGTCCACATGCTGCACGGCTGCATGGCGGCCCAGCCGCACCGTCAATCCCTGCGCCGCGATCGTCACCATAGCCGCCGCTCCCGCATCAGATGGACCAGGAACACCGGCACGCCCAGCAAGGCCGTCACCACGCCCAGCTTCAATTCATTGGTGGTGGGCATCAGCCGCACGCCGATATCCGCCAGCGTCAGCAGCGCCGCGCCGCCCAGCATGGCCGGGATCAAGACAGCCGAAGGCGACCGGTCGGTCAGCGGCCGCACCAGATGCGGCACGATCAGCCCGACGAAGCCGATCGCCCCCGACACCGCCACCGCGCCGCCCACACCGATCGCCACGCCCAGCATCATGCGCAATCGCGCGGCCGACAGGTTGACGCCGAGCGCCTGCGCGCCATCCTCGCCCAGGGTCAGCGCGTCGAGCGTCCGCCCGTCCGCGATCAGCAACGCCGCGCCAACGCCCACGCAGGGCAGCGCGATCCAGACATGGGCGTAACTGCGATTTTCCAGGCTGCCCATCAACCAGCTCATAATCTCCATCGCGGCAAAGGGATTGGGCGACAGGTTCAGCGCCAGGCTGATCCCCGCCCCCGCCAGCGTGGCGACGGCGATGCCGGCCAGTATCAGCGTCAACGGGCTTTCCGCCGATCCCGACAGCGCGAACAACGTGCCGATGGCGACCAGCGCGGCGATGATCGCCAGCACGGGCAACGCCAGCGGGTGCAGCTGCGCCAATCCGAAATACAGCGCGCAGACCGCGCCCAGCGCGGCGGCATTGGACGCCCCCAGGACAGATGGCTCCGCCAGCGGATTGCGCAGATAGCCCTGCAACGCCGCCCCCGCCAGCCCCAGCATCGCGCCGACGATCAGCCCCAGCATCATGCGCGGCAGGCGCAGGTCGATGATGATGGCGCGGGCGATGCCATCGCCGCCGCCCGTCAGCACCGCCCAAACCCGCACCGGACTGATCGCCACCGCGCCCAGCAGTACGGAGCCGAAGGCGGCGCCGACGACCAGCAGCAGCAGGCCGGGGATCAACAGGCGATGATGGCGCCGCGCGGTCATGGCTTGCGTCGCAATCCCTGATAGACAAATCCCCGTGTTCCCGCGAAGGCGGGAACCCAGTTGAGACGGCTGGACTGGGTTCCCGCCTGCGCGGGAACATGTTCTGCTATGAGACAAGCCCCATGATCCGCCCTTTTATCTTTGCGACCGCCGCCCTCCTGCTGACCGGCACCGCCGCATCGGCCGCCCCGCGCCGCATCGTGTCGCTCAACGTCTGCGCCGACCAATATCTGCTGGCGCTCGCCGATCCCTCGCAGATCGCCGCGCTCAGCAGCAACGCCCGCGATCCTGAACTGTCCGCCGCAGCGACCAAAGCGGGCGGTTTCCGCACGCTGCGCCGGGCGTCGGAGGAAGTGTTGGCGATCCGCCCCGACCTGATCCTGGGCTTCCCGATCGGCCCCAATCAAGTGGCGGGTGCGCCGCCGGGCGATTGGCGCACGCTGGGCCTCTCCAGCGCCGACAGCTATGCCGCGATCCTCGACCAAATCCGCCAGGTCGCGCGCGCGGTCGGACATGTCGATCGCGGTGAGAAACTGATCGCGGCCATGAACCGCGATCTCGCCGCCCTGCCCCGTCCCAAACGCGGCGGTGTCGCCGCCTATTACCAGCGGCGGGGCTATATGACCGGCACCGGCACGCTGATCGACGATCTGATGCGCCGCATCGGCCTCACCAACCTGGCGGGTAAGCTCGGCAAGCCCCCCCTGGCGCAAGTGCCGCTGGAGGAAATGGTCGCCGCTCGCCCCGACTGGCTGATCGTGGAAAGCGCCACCGATAAGGTGGTCGATCAGGGCACCGAGATGCTGCACCATCCAGCGCTCGCGACCATCCCCCGCATCAGCCTGCCGCAAAGCTGGACCGTGTGCGGCGGCCCCGCCTATGTGCAGGCGGCGCGCACGATCACGCAGCGCCTGAACGCGCCGCGATAAAGGGGCAGGCATCACGCCCGCCCCCTCGTTCAGATCAGAAGCGAACACGCACGCCGCCATAGGCAGCGCGGCCATAGGTGCCATAGCCATAGGCCGTTTGGTACGTCTCATCGAACAGATTGTCGATCCGGCCATAGACTTCCAGATGCTCGCCCAGCGGCATCGACGCCCGCACCCCGGCCAGCGCATAACCATCCAGCCGCCGCGTGTTCGCCGCATTGTCGAAACTATCGTCCACCATCGTCACTGTCGCGCCGGTCGACAGGCCAAACGACCAGACATAGTCGGCCGACAGGCTGACGGCGTTGGCGGCGCGGCGGGCCAGGCGATTGCCATAATTAGCCGACCCCGACGACCGATCCCGCGCATCGACATAGCTGTAGCTGCCCGTGACGGTCAGCGCATCGACCGGCTTCAGCGCGATTGACGCTTCCACGCCCTTGACGCGGGTGCGGTCCAGATTGCCATAGGTGAAGGTGGCGTTGTCATAATTGATCTGGTCGCGCGTATCGCGGCGGAACGCCGTGACCGACAGCATCGCCCGCCCGCCGTCCAGGCTCTGATCGAAACCGACATCATAGCTTTTCGACCGTTCCGGCCGCAGCGCGCTGTTGCCGCTATAGGTGTCGTACAGCTGATAGAGCGAGGGCGCCTTGAACCCCTCGCCATAGCTTAGCCGCACATTGGTCGCGCCGCCGTTGGGCGAATAATTGGCGTTCGCGCCGAAGGTGGTCGCGCCGCCGAACTGGCTATGGTCGTCATGGCGCACGCCGCCCGTGACGGCCAGGCCCACGAAGGGCTTGACGATCGCCAGCGCATAGACGCTATCGATGTTGATCCGCGCGCTCGCCGTGTCGCCAAAGCCGAAGAAATCATAGTCCGGCCGTTCATGCTCATAACCGAACAGCAGCTTGGCCTGCTCGACCGGCGCATAGACGCCCTCATATTCGAACCGCAAATTGGTGCCCGAATAGCCATAGTCCGGGTCGGTGCCGCGCACGAAATAATAGTCGCGGTCGTTGCGTAGATAGGTGACGGCGGCGCGGTTGGTCAGCTTGCCGTCCAGCAGCGCCAGGTTCAGCCCCGCATAGCCGACATATTGGTCGAGCTTTGACACATCGCTGCTGTCGGCGGGCGCGCCGAAGAAGCTGTCATAATCCAGGTCCGCGTGGATATAGTAACCGCGCAGGTCCAGGCTCAGCGCCTCGGTGAAATTCAGCGTCAACCGCGCATTGGTCGCGATATTTTCGGTCCCGTCGCGCTCCGTGCCACCCGCGGCTGATGAAATACCGTCGGTCCGAAAATAGGCTGCGCCGATCCCGCCCGCCGCGATGCCGCTGGTGCCCGATACGTCCGCCTTGGCGCTCAGCGTGTCGCTATAGCCATAATCGACCGATGCGTTCGCGCCAAACCCTTCGGCCGGCACGCCGGTCATCACATTGACGACGCCGCCGATCGCCTGGCTGCCATGCACCACCGAGTTGGAGCCGCGCAGCACTTCGATCCGCTTGATATTGCCGGTCAGCAAAGGCCCAAAATCGTAGCCGTCGCCGATGCCGCTGGGGTCATTGACCTTCACCCCGTCGATCAGCACCAACGTCTGCGTCGTTTCCGCGCCGCGCAGGGACACGCCGGTCTGACCGCCGACACTGCCGTTGCGGCTGAAGCGCACGCCCGGCGTCGTCGCCAGCAGGTCCACCACATCGATCGCCTGCCGCGTCTGTATCGTCTCCGCGTCGATCACGGTGATCGCCTGGCCGACTTCGTCGCGCGACTGCGCTATGCCGGTGGCGGTGACGACGATCTGGTCATCCTGCGCCAGAACCGGTGTCGCTACGATCAGCGCCACCAGAGAAATGCCTGTTTTCAACATATATATACCCCCGGCGCCGGTGCGACTTGGGCCAGGGCATCCGCTAACGCGGTCAGGCGGAGGCAAGGGATGACGCCATATCCCGTCCACAACCCGATGCGGCCCCGGCCGCATGGCGTCGCTCGACGGAAAACCACCGTGCCCCGGCCATCCCCTGGACCAAAGCAAGAGCGACCAAGCGCCGGCAGGTCTCCTGGCTCGCGGGTCAAAGCAACGATGCAAAGCCTTCCCGGACATAACGTCCAGTGGCCGGTCTTTCGACCTTATGCATCGCACTATCCGCTTACAGTTGCAGGGACAGCCACGGAATTGGGCGTTCGCACGCCCGCACCGCATTCCCGATTAAGCCCCTGACGGGGCACCGGCGCGATCATGTCGCAGGGGAAGCCAAGCCTCCCCTGCGCCGCGCGCTGTAGGGGAAAGCGGATGCGATGCCAAGCCGTCGCCGGTTTAGGGCAACAGCCTGTGGCCGCGCAGCAACAGCGCATCGCCCCGCGCCAGCACGACCAGCGGCAACCCGGCCTCTTCCGCGCGGGTCGCGGCCAACCGCGTCGGCGCGGAAATGGTGACGAGCAGCGGGCATTGGCTCAGCACCGCCTTCTCCACCAGTTCATAGGAACAGCGCGACGACAGCAGCGCAAAACCGCCGTCCCAATCCGCGCCCGCATAGGCCATCGCCCCGATGAGCTTGTCGAACGCATTATGCCGCCCGACATCCTCGCGCACCAGCCGGATCGCGCCATCGGCCCCCACCCACGCGGCGGCATGGGCGGCGCCGGTCGCCGCATTCAAAGGCTGGTGATCGTACAACGCATCCAATGCGCGGAAAATGGCGGCGCGGTCCGCCCGCGTCCTAGTGGTCACAGGCGGCAACGGCCGGATCGCCTGCTCCAGATTTTCGATCCCACATATCCCGCAGGAGGATTCGGACACACGATGCCGCACCCGCTCCAGCAAGGCGTCGTTCCGGTCCTGCGGCAATGTCGCGCGCGCGACGATCCCCTGTTCGGTGCGATGCGTATCGACATCGAACGGCGCATCATCCGGCCCGATCAGACGCTCGGCCATTGCAAAGCCCTGCACCAGGTCACCAATATCGGCGGGCGTCGCCATCAGCACCGCATAGCCGATACCGTTAAATTCGATTGCGACCGGCACTTCCTCCGCCAGCGCACGATCGATCGCCGCCGTCCCGCCATCAGGCGTCAGGCGATCGAATGTCAGCGGGCTGGCGGCGGCGTCTTCCATCGTCATGGCGTAGCGATGGACGGCGCGCCGCTCAACCGGCGTCGCAATGGCCCGTCTCGTCCACCGCATTGAACTGCGCCGCATCGACATCCGGTGCCGGCCTGCCCTGCTTCATCCGCGCGACGGCCGCTGCCACCATTGGCGACAGGCGATCGGGCTGGTCCTGCGCAATGGCGACAATCTGTGCCTTCATCCGCGGGTCCCAGAAACGGGTCAGATGCTCGGCCAGTGCTTCCGTCGCCTTCGCCTCCCCCATGGTCGCGATATTGCGCGCGATCTGGTGCGCCATATAGATTAGCCGATCGGTGGTGGACATGACATGCCCGTCGTCGCGCATATCCGCCATATTATTCTGCCGCTTCCAACGGCGCGATCCGGCGGCTCTGACGCGCCTGATCGGCATAGTTCTGCTGCCAGTCGCTCGGCCCATTGGACGCCATCACCTGCACCGCCGTCACCTTATATTCCGGGCAATTGGTGGCCCAGTCGCTATAGTCAGTGGTGATGACATTCGCCTGCGTCTCCGGGTGATGGAAGGTCGTATAGACCACCCCCGGCGCGACCCGCTCGGTAACCAGCGCGCGCAATGTCGTCTCCCCCGCCCGGCTGCGCAACGTCACCCAGTCGCCATCCTTCAGGCCCCGATTGTCCGCATCGCTCGGATGCATCTCCAACCGATCCTCCGGGTGCCAGGCGGTATTGGCGGTCCGCCGCGTCTGCGCCCCGACATTATAATGGCTCAATATCCGTCCGGTCGTCAGCAGCAGCGGGAAGCGCGGTCCGGTCTTCTCATCGGTCGGCACATAGTCGGTCACGACGAACTTGCCCTTCCCCCGCACGAACCCGTCCATATGCATGGTGGGCGTCCCGTCGGGCGCTGCATCATTCGCCGGCCATTGCAGCGACCCTTCCGCCTCCAGCCGGCCATAATGCACGCCCGCAAAGGTCGGGGTCAGCGCCGCAATCTCATCCATGATCTGCGACGGATGATCATAGGTCCAGCCCAAGCCCATGGCATTGGCCACCAGTTGCACGATCTCCCAATCGGCATAGCCGTTGAGCGGCGCCATCACCTTGCGCACCCGCTGGATGCGGCGCTCCGCATTGGTGAAGGTCCCGTCCTTCTCCAGGAACGTCGATCCGGGCAGGAAAACATGCGCATAATTGGCGGTTTCGTTGAGGAACAGATCCTGCACCACCACACACTCCATCGCCGCCAGCCCCGCCGCGACATGCTTGGTATTGGGGTCGGATTGCAGGATATCTTCCCCCTGCACGAACAGCCCCTTGAACGTCCCGTCGGTCGCCGCGTCCAGCATATTGGGAATACGCAACCCCGGCTCGGCGTCCAGCGCGACGCCCCAGGCCGCCTCGAACATCTGCCGCGTCGCCGTGTCGGAAACATGGCGATAGCCGGAAAATTCATGCGGGAAGCTGCCCATGTCGCAAGCGCCCTGCACATTATTCTGACCCCGCAGCGGGTTCACGCCCACACCCTCCCGCCCGACATTGCCCGTCGCCATGGCTAGGTTCGCGATCGCCATGACTGTGGACGATCCTTGGCTATGCTCGGTCACGCCCAGTCCATAATAGATCGCGCCATTGCCGCCGGTGGCATAGAGCCGCGCCGCCGCACGCACCTCCTCCGCCTTAACCCCGGTCAGCGGTTCGATCGCCTCCGGCGACCGCGCCGCTTCCGACACGAAATCCGCCCAATCGGCAAACTCGTCCCAATCGCACCGCTCGCGAATGAACGCCTCGTCATAGAGCGTCTCGGTCACGATCACATGCGCCATCGCCGTCAGCATCGCGACATTGGTGCCGGGACGTAAGGGAAGATGATGCTCCGCCTCGACATGCGGCGATTTAACCAGATCGGTGCGGCGCGGGTCCATCACGATCAGCTTGGCCCCCTGCCGCAGCCGCCGCTTCATGCGGCTGGCGAACACCGGATGCCCGTCGGTCGGATTGGCCCCAATCACCAATATGACGTCGGCCTGCATCACGCTGTCGAAATCCTGCGTGCCCGCCGACGTGCCGAATGTATGGCTCAGCCCATAGCCGGTCGGCGAATGGCATACCCGCGCGCAGGTATCGACATTATTATTGCCAAAACCCTGCCGGATCAGCTTCTGAACCAAAAAGGTTTCTTCGTTGGTGCAGCGGCTCGACGTGATCCCGCCGATGCTGCGCGTCCCATATTGGCTCTGGATGCGGCGGAACTCGCTCGCGGTATAGGCGATCGCCTCGTCCCACGACACCTCCCGCCACGGCTCGCTCACCGACGCGCGGATCATGGGATTGAGGATACGGTCCTGATGCTGGGCATAGCCCCAGGCGAAGCGCCCCTTGACGCAGCTATGCCCGCGATTGGCCTTGCCGTCCTTCCACGGCACCATCCGCACCAGTTCCTCCCCCCGCATTTCCGCGCGAAACGTGCAACCCACGCCGCAGTAGGCGCAGGTGGTGACGACCGCCCGGTCGGGTGTGCCGATCTCCACCACCGCCTTCTCGATCAGCGATGCGGTGGGACAAGCCTGCACGCACGCCCCGCAGGACACACATTCGGACCCCAGAAAATCCTCGCCCTGCGACGCCGACACCTTGGAATCGAACCCCATATTCTCGATCGTCAGCGCAAACGTCCCCTGCACTTCGTCGCAGGCGCGGACGCAGCGCGAACAGACGATGCACTTGCTGGGATCGAAATCGAAATAGGGGTTCGACTGGTCCTTCGCCTGCCCCATATTGGTCGCACCATCATAGCCATAGCGCACATCGCGCAGCCCCACCGCGCCCGCCTGATCCTGCAATTCGCAGTCCCCGTTCGCGCCGCAGGTCAGGCAATCGAGCGGATGGTCGGAGATATAAAGCTCCATCACCCCGCGCCGCAGCTTTTTCAGCCGCTCCGTCTGCGTCCGCACCACCATGCCGTCCGCAACCGGCGTGGTACAGGACGCCGGATAGCCATTGCGCCCCTCCACCTCGACCAGGCACAGGCGGCACGATCCGAAACTCTCCACATTGTCGGTCGCGCACAGCTTGGGGATCGACCCGCCGGTCAGCGACGCGGCGCGCATGATGCTGGTCCCTTCGGGCAGGGTCACGCTCTGCCCGTCGATGGTCAGGGTGACGGACTTGCCGGTGACGATCGCGGGCGGAGTGCCATGATCGGTTTCGCGGGTGAAGCTCATGCCGCAGCCTCCTTCAAAGGTGCAGGCGCACCGAAATCTTCGGGAAAATAATCGAGAGCGCTCAGCACCGGATAAGGCGTGAAGCCCCCCAGCGCGCACAGCGACCCATATTTCATCGTATCGGCCAGATCGCGCAGGAGCGCGGTCTGCGCCTCGATCGACACATCGATCCGGTCCGGCGCGCGCGAATAGAGGGCTCTATCCAAATACCCCTCCCCCGTTCGGGCTGAGCCTGTCGAAGCCCCTCCCTTCTCCTGCGAAGAAAAGAGACGCCCTTCGACAGGCTCAGGGCGAACGGGCTTCAAAGTCCCACGCGCCCCTATGATCCGGTCCATAACCTCCACCCCGCGCGTGGATCCGATCCGACAGGGCGTGCATTTCCCGCAACTCTCCGCGGCACAGAACTCCATCGCGAACCGCGCCATATGCGCCATGTCCACGCTATCATCGAACACGGTAATCCCCGCATGGCCGATCAAGCCACCGGCCGCCGCGAACGCCTCATAATCGAACGGCAGATGAAACATGGATGGCGGGAAATAGGCGCCCAGCGGCCCGCCCACCTGCACCGCGCGCACCGGCCGCCTGCTCGCCGTGCCGCCGCCGATGGCGTTCACCAACTCGCCCAGCGTGATGCCGAAACCGACCTCATACAGCCCGCCATGCCGCACATTGCCCGCCAACTGCACCGGCATGGTCCCGCGCGACCGCCCGAACCCGACCGCGGCGTAAGCCTCAGCGCCGTGCGCCAAAATAAACGGCACCGCTGCCAAACTCAGCACATTGTTGATGACCGTCGGACGCCCGAACAGCCCCTGCAACGCGGGCAGCGGCGGCTTGGCGCGCACCTGCCCGCGCTTGCCCTCGATCGAATCGAGCAGCGCCGTCTCCTCGCCGCAGACATAGGCACCCGCCCCCTCGCGTACCTCCAGCGTGAAGGGCGCGACGATATGCGCCGAGGCCGCGATCGCCGCGCGCATGGTCGCAATCGCGAACGGATATTCCGATCGAATGTAAATATAGCCATGGCCCGCGCCCACGGCATGGGCGGCGATCGCCATCCCCTCGATCAGGCAATAGGGGTCGCCCTCCATCAGCATCCGGTCGGCAAAGGTGCCGCTGTCGCCCTCATCCGCGTTGCAGACGATATATTTGTCTCCGGCGGACGCATCCAGCACCGTCTGCCACTTGATCCCGGTGGGGAAGCCCGCCCCGCCACGCCCGCGCAGGCCCGACGCCTTGACCGTATCGACCACCTGTTGCGCAGCCTGCGCCCGGGCCGCGTCCAGCCCTTGCCAGCCGCCAGTGGCCGCATAATCGTCCAGGCTCAGCGGATCGATGACCCCACAGCGCGCAAAGGTGAACCGCTGCTGCCCTGCAAAGAAGGGCAGCGCTTCAACCTCGCCCAGCCGCGCCGCGTGCGTGCCGTCCAGCACCGCCGCCACATCGCCCGGCCCCACAGGACCAAAGCCGATCCGCCCTGCTTGCGTCTCCACCTCGACCAGCGGCTCGATGCTGAACAACCCGCGCGCCCCGGTCCGCACCACCTCGCACCCGGCCTGCGCAAAGGCCCGTGCGACATCATCCGCACCCAACGCCACCGACGCCATGTCACGGCTGATAAAAACCCGGCTCATGCCGCCACCTCCAGCGCGATCCGCTCCAGCGTGGCCGCGTCGATCCGCGCCACCGGCCGCCCGTCGACCAGCGCATTGGGGCCGATCGCGCACAGGCCCAGGCAATAAACCGGCTCCAGCGCGACTTGCCCGTCGGCCCGCGTCTCGCCCATCGCCACGCCCAACAGCTTGGCCGCCGCCGCCTCGATTCCCGCGCCGCCACGCGCCTGACAGCTTTCCGCGCGGCACAGCTTCACCACATGCCGCCCCGGCGCGACCCGCCGAAAATCATGATAGAAGGTGACGACCCCATGCACATCCGCGCGGCTCAGGTTCAGCGCCTTGGCGATCACCGGCACCCACGCATCGTCGATATAGCCGACCTCTTCCTGCATCGCGTGCAGCAGCGGCAATAGCCGGTCGCGCGTCGCGCCGTGGCGCGCGGTCCATGCGCCGATAAACTCATCCATCTCTACCCTGCCTTTTTGGCCCGATTTTGCGCGCAATCCTGCGCCCACGCGATCTGCGGGTCAAATCGAAGTCGGATATCTTTGATAGAGTTTCCCTATCACCCCGTCCGAAATCCCTGTGGCAGGCGCAACTCGCGCGCGACCCCCAACACCGCCTGCGCCAGCGGTCCCATAGGCGCACTGTCGGACACGATCACGCCGACCCGGCTGCCCTCATCCGCCTGTGGCATGGCGTGGGTCCGCGCCCAACTCAGCCCGTCGAGCAAGGTCGCATGACTGTCGGGAATGATCGAACAGAGCCGCCCCTGTTGCACCAGTCCTAGTAGCGCGACATAGCTGTCCGCCGTCACCAGCGGCCGCAGCGCCAGCCCCCGCTCGGCCAGCCGCGCATCGAGAATCCGCCGGTTCTGCATCCCCTGATGCAGCAGGCACAAAGGCAATATGGCCAACCCCGCCCAGTCCAGCGGATCGGGCACCGCCACGCCGTCTACCGCACTCACCAGCATCGTCCGCTCGACATAGAGCGGCACCGACAGCGCATGGGCGGGCGGTTCGAAATCCAGATAGGTCAGCCCCGCATCCAGCTCGAACGCGGCCAGATCGCGCTCGATCTGCCGCGACGTCAGCGCCCGGATGGACACGTTCAAACCCGGATGCCGCGCCTGCATCGCCGCGACCAGGCACCCGATGGCGGGCATCGCGGCAGGGATCGCGCCCAGCCGCAGTTCCCCCTTCAGCGGCCCGCGCGCCGTCTCCGCCGCCTGCCCCAGCGCCTCGGCCGCCGCCACCAATTGCCGCGCCCAGGGCAATATCGCCTCCCCCTCCGCGGTCAGCCCGGCATATTTGCGGTCGCGCCGGATCAGCCGCTTGCCCAGTTGCGTCTCCAACGTGACGATCCCGGCGGACAAGGTGGGTTGCGACACGTTGCAATGCGCGGCGGCGCGGGCAAAATGGCCTTCGCGCTCCAGCGCCAAGAAATATTCGACAAGGCGGGTCTGCATATCACCACCTTATGCCTTATAGAGCATAGCTATCAAGGGAGCGGCTATGGACGAAACAAGGATATTGGGCGCCGTGCTGGCGGGTGGACGCGCCACGCGCTTTGGCAGCGACAAGGCGCTGGCCCGCATGGCCGACGGCCGCACCCTGATCGACCACGCGATGACCGGCCTCGCCTCCCATGTCGCGGCGGTCGTCATCTGCGGGCGGGAAGGCGGACTATCCGATCGCCCGGCACCCCATATGGGACCACTGGGCGGATTGAACGCCGCGCTCCATCATGCGCTCTACCACGGCTTTGCCGGCGTGCTGACCACCGGCTGCGACATGCCCTTCTACCCCGCCGCCCTGCCCGCCGCCCTGATCGGCGAAGGCGCGGCGATCCTCAAAGGCCAGCAACTACTCGGCTGGTGGCCCGCTACCTTCGCCTTCGAACTGGACGCCCATCTGGCGGAGGAGAATAATCGGTCAATCTATGGCTGGATCGACCGCGTGCACGCGCGCGTGGTGGAGATACCGGGCCTGGTCCTCCCCAACATCAACCGGCCGGGGGATCTGGCGGGTCTATGACCCGTGTTCACGCGCAGGCGGGAACCCAGTTCAGACGGCGGGACTAGGTTCCCGCCTGCGCGGGAACACCACCATTATTTCAGACCGTCAGCGCCTCACCCACCGCCACATTCACGCCCACCGGCGTTCCCGCTACCGCCTCACCGATCAGCAGCAAGGTCGGATCGTCATCGCTGATGGTCTGCACCAGAAACGCCAGCGCCGACAGCTTCCCCCGGATCAGCCGCTCGCTGGGCAGCGACACATTCACCGCCACCATCACCGGCGTTTCCGGGTCGCGCCCCGCCGCGATCAGCGACCGACCAATTTCGCCCGCCGCCGCACGCCCCATATAGATGCCCAGCGTCCCGCCCGGCCGCGCCAGCGCGTCCCAGTCCAGCTTCAATGGCTCGCCCGCCTTCAAATGCGCCGTCACCAAGGTCAGCCCCCGCGCCACGCCGCGCAGCGTGAGCGACGCACTGCCGCTCGCCGCCGCCGCGCTGGCGGTGGTGATGCCGGGGCAGATATGCACCCGCACCCCCGCCGCACCCAGATGCGCCATTTCTTCCGCCGACCGGCCGAACACCGACGGATCGCCGCCCTTCAACCGCACCACCCGCCGGCCCGCCCGCGCCGCCGCCAGCAACAGGTCGTTGATGCTGCCCTGCTGCTTGCTATGCCGCCCGGACCGCTTGCCCACGCTCACCCGCTCCACGCCCTGCGGGATCAGGTCCAGCACCCCCGGCCCCACCAGCGCATCGTAAAATACGACATCGGCCGCCGCAATCAGCTTGTCCGCCTTGCGTGTCAGCAGGTCCGGGTCGCCCGGCCCCGCACCGACCAGCCATACCTCACCGGGCGAAATCATTTCATTCGGCTGCATGAAGCGTCTCCTGACGAGTCTCTTTCAATAGATTGGCGAGCGCGGGCCGGCACGATCCGCAATTGGTCCCCGCGCCGATCGCCTTGCCGATGGCAGGCACGTCCACCAGTTGCTGCTGGCGGATCGCCGCGACGATCTGGTTCAGGCCGATGTCGAAACAGACGCACACCACCGCCCCCCTGTCCGGCTGGCTGCCCGGTCCGCGCGCCGCCAGCACCGAAGCGCCCACACCCTCGACCGACAACTGGGCGATCAGCCAGTCGCGCGACGGCAGCAGGCCAGTGCGGGTGATGAACAACACGCCCGCCAGCTTGCCTTCACGGATGATCGCCACCCGTCGCGTGCCGCGCGTCTGGTCGATCGCCTCGACCCGCTCGCCCTTGGGCAAGCACGCTTCCAGCCGCGCGGCATCGCCATTGCCCGCCACCTCATAGAGCGCGCCGCCCGGCACACTGATCTTGGTCGCCCACAGGCAGGGCAGCTGCACCGGCTCCTGCCCCCGCAGGATCAGGAAGCCTTTCCATTCGGTCGCGACTCGCTCGACGCTGGCCGGGGTCGATTTGAAGCCCGGCTGGCCCGAATGGGGGTCGACCAGCGGCCGGGGCAGCAGGCCGGTACGCCCCCCGCTCGACACCTGATCGGTCCAGTGGATCGGCGTAAAAATCTCGCCGACCCGCTGTCCTTCGCTCAGCATCACGCGGAACAGGCTGCTCCCCTGCGCCGTCTGCACCCGCGCCAGGTCGCCCTCGCCAATGCCCAACGCCACCGCGTCGCGGGGATGAATCTCGACCAGCGGCTCCTCGCGATGCCGCGCCAGCTTGGGCGACAGGCCGGTGCGCGTCATCGTATGCCACTGGTCGCGATAACGGCCGGTGTTGAGCGTCATCGGCCAGTCCTTGAGGGGCGCCTGCACCTCCATCTGTTTCGTCAGCACCAGCCGCGCCTTGCCGTCGGGTGTCGGGAAACGCCCGTCGGCAAAGGGCGTGTCGCCCCAGCGGAACGGCGCCATCGCCTCATAGGCGTCATTGCCGATCGTCGCATGGCGACGCAGGTTCAGCAGCCGCGCGCCGTCATTCTGGTAAGCGGTCAACCGCGCATGTTCACGCCAGATATCGGCGGGCCGATCATAGGCGAAGGCATTGCGCCACCCCATGCGCCGCGCGACTTCGGTGACGATCCACCAGTCCGGCTTCGCCTCGCCCGGCAGCGCCAGGAAAGGCCGCTGGCGGCTGATCGTGCGGTCGCTGTTGGTGACCGTGCCGTCCTTCTCGCCCCATCCGGCGGCGGGCAGGCGGACGTCGGCATGGACGCTGGTGTCGGTGTCGGCGATCACGTCCGACACCACGACGAAGGGGCACGCCTCCAGCGCATCGCGCACCCGCCCCGCATCGGGCAGCGACACGGCGGGATTGGTCGCCATCACCCACAGCGCCTTGATCCGGCCTTCGCCGATGGCGCGGAACAGGTCCACGGCCTTTAGCCCCGGCTTCGTCGCCATTGTCGGCGCGGCCCAGAATCGGCCAACGCGCGCGACGTTTTCGGGCGCGAAATCCATATGCGCCGCCAGCGTTGTCGCCAGCCCGCCGACCTCGCGCCCGCCCATGGCGTTGGGCTGGCCGGTGATCGAAAAGGGCGCCGCGCCCGGCTTGCCGATACGGCCGGTGGCCAGATGTACGTTGATGATCGCATTGACCTGATCGGTCCCGCGGATCGACTGGTTGATGCCCTGGCTGAACAGCGTGACGGTGCGCGGCGTCGCGGCGAACAGCCGGAAGAACTGCTCCAGCAGCGCAGGCGCGATGTCGCAGGTCTTGGCCGTCGTCCACAAGTCATGGCCGGTGCCGATATGCTCCCAAAAGCCGTCGGGCGTGCGCACGCTGTCGCCCAGAAACGCTGGATCGGTCATCCCCTCGGCCGCGCACCACGCCAGCAGGCCGTTCATCAGGGCGACGTCCGTGCCGGGCTTCACCGCCAGATGCAGGTCGGCATCCTCGCAGGTTTCGGTACGCCGCGGGTCGATGACGACCAGCTTGGTTCCCCGCGCTGCGCGCGCCGCCTGGATGCGCTGATAGACGATCGGATGGCACCAGGCGGTGTTGGACCCGACCAGGACGATCAGGTCGGCCTCGTCCAGATCGTCATAGCTGGCCGGCACCACATCCTCGCCAAAAGCGCGCATATGCCCCGCCACCGCGCTAGACATGCACAGGCGGCTGTTGGTGTCGATATTGCCCGAACCAATGAAGCCCTTCATCAGCTTGTTGGCGACATAATAATCCTCGGTCAGCAACTGGCCGGAGACATAGAAGGCCACGCTGTCCGGCCCATGCCGCTCGATCGTCTCGCGAAACTTCTTCGCGACCAGGTCCAGCGCCTTGTCCCAACTCGCCCGCTTGCTGCCCACCATCGGATGCAGCAGGCGCCCGGTCAGCCCCACCGTCTCGCCCAGATGCGTGCCCTTGGAACAGAGCCGCCCCGCATTGGCCGGATGCGCCTCATCCCCCTTGATGACGACCGATCGCGGCCCGGTCGGCGTGGCCGATATGCCGCAGCCGACACCGCAATAGGCGCAGGTGGTGCGGATCGGCTCCGCCATCAGGCCGCCGCCTGCATCGCGGCAGGCCGTGCGATCCAAATCCGTCCGCTTTCATGCCTGACCGCGATCGTCGGCGTGCACCCCTCGTCCGCGCCCTGCGCCTCCCCGGTCCTGAGCGCGATGTTCCAGTTATGCAGCGGGCAGGCGACGCTATGGCCATGGACGATGCCCTGGCTCAGCGGGCCTTTCTTGTGCGGACATTCATTGACCAGCGCAAAGACCCGATCGTCGCCGGTGCGGAACACCGCGATTTCCTTCTCACCGCTGATCCGCACAGTCCGCGCGCCGCGCTGGGGAATGTCGGCCAGGGTGCCGATGTCGATCCAATCCGTCATATGATTCACTCCGCCGCGATGGAGATGGGGTCGAGATGCTGGTGCAGGTCGCTATTGGCGCCCGCGGCGCGCAACGCCCAGGGATCGTCCTGCATGAACTGCTGCGAAAACAGGAACCGCGCCCGCAGCGCCTCGCGCCCGGCATCATCCTCCACGATGCGCTGTTTCACATAATCGACGCCGACCCGCTCGATCCACGGCGCGGTCCGCTCCAGATAGCGCGCTTCCTCACGGTAAAGCTGGGTGAAGGCGGCGCAGTAATCCAGCGCCTCCTGCTCTGTTCCGACCTTGCACAAGAAGTCGGTGACGCGCACATGGATGCCGCCATTGCCGCCCACATGCAGCTCATAACCGCTGTCCACGCACACGATCCCAAAATCCTTGATCGTGGCTTCCGCGCAATTGCGGGGGCAGCCCGATACCGCGATCTTGAACTTGTGCGGCATCCACGACCCCCAGGTCATCCGCTCGGTCTTGACGCCAAGGCCGGTCGAATCCTGCGTGCCAAAGCGGCACCATTCGCTCCCGACGCAGGTCTTCACCGTCCGCAGCGACTTGCCATAGGCATGGCCCGACACCATCCCCGCCGCATTCAGGTCCGCCCAGACGGCGGGCAAATCTTCCTTCTTGATCCCGAAGATGTCGAGCCGCTGGCCGCCGGTGACCTTCACCATCGGCGCGTCATATTTATCGACTACGTCGGCGATCGCGCGCAATTCGCGTGGGTTGGTCAGGCCGCCCCACATGCGCGGCACCACCGAATAGGTGCCATCCTTCTGGATATTGGCGTGCATCCGCTCATTGACGAAGCGGCTCTGCTGGTCGTCGACATAAACACCCGGCAGCGCGCAGAGCAGATAATAGTTGAGCGCGGGGCGGCAGGACGAACAGCCGTCGGGCGTCGACCAATGCAGCTTCTGCATCACTTCGGGGATCGACCGCATATCCTGCGCCACGATCTCGCGTCGCACATCGTCATGGCCGAAACTGGTGCATTTGCACATCGTCTTGGGGCCAGACTGGACGTCATCGCCCAACACCACCGCCAGCAGATTTTCGACCAGCCCGGTGCAGGAACCGCAACTCGCCGACGCCTTGCACCCCGCCCGCACCGCGTCCAGGCTGCACGCGCCCTTTCCGATGCAGGCGACGACCTGGCCCTTGGACACGCCGTTGCAGCCGCAAATCTCGGCATCGTCCGAGAGCGCCGCAACGGCCGACTTAGGGTCCAGCGCGCCCCCTCCCTGGGCGAAAGCCTGGCCGAAGATCAGCAGGTCGCGCATCTCGGCGACATTTTCGCCGCGCTTCAGCAGGTCGAAATACCAGCCGCCATCGGCGGTATCGCCATAAAGGACCGCGCCGATGACGCGATCATCCTTCACCACGACCCGCTTGTATACGCCGCGCGATGCATCGCGCAGGACGATATCCTCGCACCCCTCGCCACCCGAAAAATCACCGGCGGAAAAGACGTCCAGCCCCGCGACCTTCAGCTTGGTGGAGGTCACCGACCCCTTATAGCCTGTATGCTGGTCGGTCAGCCCGTCGGCCAGGCTACGGCACATGTCCCACAGCGGCGCGACCAGGCCATAGACATTGCCGTCATGCTCGACACATTCGCCGACCGCCAGCACGTCCGCATCGCTGGTGACCATATGGTCGTCCACCTGTATCCCGCGATTGACCGCCAGCCCCGCTTCGCGCGCCAGTGCTGTCGAAGGACGGATGCCCACCGCCATGACGACCAGGCTGGCCGGAATGTGGCGACCATCCTTCAACCGGACGCCCTCGACCTTGCCCTCACCGTATATTTCGGCTGTGTTCGCCCCGGTCAGTATCGTCTGGCCCCGCCCTTCCAGCGCGCTCTTGAGCAGCCAGCCGGCCGCTTCATCGAGCTGCCGCTCCATCAGCGTGTCCATCAGGTGGATGACCGTCACCTTCATGCCGCGCAGCGTCAGGCCATGCGCCGCCTCCAGCCCCAGCAGCCCGCCGCCGATCACGACTGCATCGCCACCCTTCCCGGCGGCTTCGACCATCGTGTCGACATCCTTCATGTCGCGGAAGCTGATGACGCCCGGCAGATCCTTGCCCGGCACCGGAATGATGAACGGATCGGAGCCGGTCGCGATCAGCAGCTTGTCATAATGCACCGTCCGGCCGCTCTGCGCGGTCACGCTCTTGGCCGCCCGGTCGATCGCCGTCACCGGATCGCCCGCGATCAGCGCGATGCCATTATCGTCATACCAGGCCCGGTCGTTGATGACGATCTGCTCGAACGTCTTTTCGCCCGCCAGCACCGGCGAGAGCATGATCCGGTTATAATTCACATAAGGCTCTGCGCCGAAGATGGTGACACGGTAGCGCGTCCCGTCCCGCGCCAGCAGTTCCTCGACCGCGCGGCACCCGGCCATGCCGTTGCCCACCACGACCAGATGTTCGCGCACATCGTCCATCGGCACGAGCAACTGGTCCTCGCTGCCCGCCACTGGCCCCGTTCCGGCCTGCGTCTCGATCTGAAATTCCATCCCCGTCGCTCCAGAAACCAAAAAAGCCGCCATCCTGACCCCCGGTAAGAACCGAAAGTCAGGATGGCGGCTTTGCCATCATATGCGCCTTGCCGGTTCTACCCTGAACCGCCGCGGCTATGTGAGAAGGACATCCTTGTCCCTTGCAGTGCAGCATATGGGGAATCGCTCGACCACTCAAGCGATTCCTCTCATGCGATTTCAATCAGATGGCCCAATCGGCCTGCAACCACAGCTTGTCGGTGTCCGTCGCCATCGCCTTGGCGTCATAATGGGCATAGCGCACGGACAAGGCGGTCTTCTTCACCTTGGCAGATGCAATGAGGTTCCACTCATTGCCATAATGCAGGTTCAGCCGGTCGCTGTCGAACCGGTGCCACGTCGCCGCCAGCGCCACGCCCGTCATCGGCCCCAGCTGCTTCCAGCCATAGCCACCACCGACATACAGGTCGCGCACGCCATTGGCCGGCGTGACCAGAAACTTGTCGGCCCAGCCCTGAAACTTGAAGTTGGTGCCCAGCGGCGTCTGGAAACTGGTCAAAGCCGCCCCGCTGCTGGCGCCCAGCACCTCATAGCCCGCGTTCAGCTTCCACCCCCGCACGTCCAGTGTGGCATCCGCCAGCCAGTAATCCGCGCTGTAATTATTGGGATTGCGATGATGGTCGGACTGCCGCGCATAGCTGAACTGGTAGCTGATCTTGGCGACCTTGGAGAGCGGCCGCCCTCCCGCCAGCCGCACGCCATAGGTCTGGCTGGACATGCGAAATCCCTGCATCGCCGCCTCGTCCTGATCCACCATATAGCCAAAGCCGGTCAGCGTGCCGACGGGCGTAACATAGGACAGGTTGGCCAGGATATTATCGCCGCTCACCGCCTGCTGCCGCGCGCCCTTGCCCTGGAAACCCCATATCGTCCGCACGCTCCAGGCGTAGCTTACGTCCAGCTTCAGCCCCTTGGCGGGCGCCCATTCGGCCCGCACCGCGTCGAACGTCTGCGCGTTGTCGCGAAAGGCGACATTGCCCACGAACCGTTCGTCATCCAGCACGATTTTCTGCCGCCCGCCGGTCAGCGTCAGCGCCTTGGTCTTATATTGCAGCTGCGCGATATAGAGCGCGATATTATCCGGATCAGCCACGATCGGCCGGGTCGCCGCGCCATTCACCCCGTCATAATAGCGGTCGATGACGGCCAGCGTCCCCTGGCCCACCACGCTCGCTGACAGCGCGCCGCTGGTGGCCACCAGCCCGGCGCGGGCGCGAACGGTCAGGGCGTCGGCTTGCTTGGCGAGGCCGTCCTGATCGACCTGCTCATAACGCAACCGCGCTTCGGCGACGGGCTTGAGCGTAAATTCCTGGGCACGGACCGGCGCGGACATGGCCGTCCCTGCGACGGCCAGTACGGCCGCCGATATGATAATATTTTTCATGGGAAATCGTCCCCCCTCGGACGAAGATTCGGATACAATCCCGTTCGCCCTTAGCGAAGTCGAAGGGCTCTGCTGAGCGGAGGCGAAGCATCTTCGCTGCGCTCAGTGAGGGGCTTCGACTTCGCTCAGCCCGAACGGTGTTACATTTGGGGCGGCAGCCTTTCATTGTGTCGCATCGCTGGTGCGATGCTTGACGATGGGCCGCCGCCTCCTCTCCTACCCTGTTAGATGCGCGCGCCCGTGGTCCAGGTCGCGCGCCACTTGCCCTTGACCAGCAGCAGGCCAAGCAGGGCGACCACCGCCAGCCCGGCAAAGATCAGGAAGCCCGATGCGAAGCTGCCAGTAAACTGCTTGGCGATCCCCAGCGAACTGGCGAGGTAGAAGCCGCCGATACCGCCAGCCATGCCGACCAGGCCAGTCATCACGCCGATTTCCGCCTGGAACCGCTGCGGCACCAACTGGAAGACCGATCCGTTGCCGGTGCCCAGCGCCAGCATGGCGAGGACGAACAGACCCAATGCACCGACCAAGGTTGTGGCAAAAGCTACCCCGGCCAGCGCCAGCGCCGCGACGATCAACACCATGGTCAGCGTCTTCACGCCGCCGATCCTGTCGGCCAGCGCGCCCCCCATCGGCCGCACCAGCGACCCGGCAAAGACGCAGCCCGCAGTGCAATAACCCGCCACGATCGGGGTCAGGCCGAACTGGTCGGTGAAGTAGATCGGCAGGCTCGCGGCCAGGCCGACGAAACCGCCGAACGTCACCGCATAAAAGCCCATGAGCCACCAGGCGTCAGCCTGTTTGAGAGGTTCGAAATAATCGACCAGCTTCTTGGCCGGGGGCGCATTGGGCGCATCCTTCGCCATGATCATATAGACGACGAACACGATCGTCAGTGGGATGCAGGCCAGGCCCAGCACCGCGTTCCACCCGAAAATCTTGGCCAGCACCGGCGCGAACAGCGACGCCAGGACCGTGCCCGAATTGCCCATTCCAGCCAGGCCCATGGCCTTGCCCTGATGCTCTGGCGGATACCAGCGGCTCGCCAGCGGCAGCGCGATCGCGAAACTCGCGCCCGCAAAGCCCAATATGACGCCCAACGCCAATGTGCCGCCAAAGCTGTTCACGCCCATCATCCAGGCAGTGAACAAGCCAATGATCACAATGACCTGGCTGATCGCACCCGACAGTTTCGGTCCGATCCGATCGACCAGCAAACCGTTGACCACGCGCAGCAGCGCGCCCGCCAGCGTCGGCACCGCGACCATCAGGCCCTTTTCGGCCGGGGTCAGCATCAGCGTCTTGGAAATCATGGGCGCAAGCGGCCCCAGCAGCACCCACACCATGAAGGCGAGGTCGAAATACAGGAATGCGGCGATCAAGGTCGGCGTATGGCCGGCCTTCCAAAAACTTGTCGCGGGTACAGGCGCTGCACCCTCCCCTTCACGATCCCAATAAGCGGTTGCCATGCTACGTCCCCCAATAAACGGAAATGGACACGAAAAAAAGCCGCAGGCCGGACGTTACCTTGGCGGTAAATCCGGTCAGCGGCTTTGCTGCGAATGTCGGTGAGGATGCTGGTCCCCACATTGGGACGGCACATCCGAAACGCGCGCTTCATCGCGCGACACCTATGTTATCTCGCGATTCGCATCATGTTGCAAGGCACAAAATTGCGTGGCTTTTCAGTCCGGCAGCTGTCGATCCGTCATTGTCGGCGAATCCATCACCGCCCAGCGACGAAGCCCGCCAGATAATCCTCGATCCGTTCGGGGTCGAACACCCGCCCGTCGAAGAAGCGGTCCGGCCCCAGCGTCAATTCGCCCCGGCGCGATCCCACCGCCAGCGGCAGGTCGACCGCCCCTTCCAGCTTCATGCTCGCCCCCGGCATGGCGACATCGCTATTCGCAAGCGCCCGGCGATACACGTCCGGCCGGAACACCGCGCCCGCCTTGGCCGCCGTGGCGGCGTCATGCTCGACCATGTTCCACCGCACCAGCTGCGAATAGATCCACAGCGCCTGGCTGCGCCAGGGAAAGGGCGTCGCCTCGCGCGAAAACAACATGAAGTCGGGATTGGCCACCGGCGCTTCGCCCGCCCGCGCCACCATCTGCCCGGAAAGCGCGCGCGTGATCAGGTCGGCCGGCTGATCGACATAGCGCGGCTGCGCCAGCAGTTCCGCCAGCGCCGCATGATTGCCCCCATCGTCGCACCAGGCAGCCGCCCGCGCCAGCGCCCGCAGCAGCCGATCGACGGTATCGGGATTTTCCTCCAGCCATGCCTCGCGGAAGGCCAGTATCTTCTCCACCCCCCGCCGCCAGATGCGCTCGCCGATCGCCACCGTCTCGGCCAGTCCCGCCTCGACTGCGGCGCTGCCCCACGGTTCGCCCGCGATGAAACCGTCAATCTCGCCCGCGCGCATCGCCTCCACCGTCAGCGACGGTGGCAGCACGCGCAACACTACATCCTTGTCGGGGTCGATCCCCGCGCTCGCCAACCAATAGCGCAGCATCATCGCATGACTGGAAAAGCGATGCACCACGCCGATCACCGGCTTACGCCGCCACAGGCCGATCGCGGCGGCGAAATCATGCGCCGTGCCCAGCGGATCAGCAATGCGGCGCGCCACATCGGGTTCCAGCGCGGCGGCAAAATCGCTGGTCATCACCAGCATATTGCCGTTGACGTTCAGCTTGTAGGGTGCGGCCAACGCGGCGGGCTGCTGGCTCAGGCCCAATGTCACCGCGACGGCCAGCGGCGCCAGCATCTGCGCGGCATGGACCTGGCCATAGACCAATCGGTCGCGCAGCGTCGCCCAACTGGTCGATCGCACCAGTTCCAGCGCGATCCCCTCTTCTTCGGCAAAGCCCTGCTCGCGCGCGGCCACCAGCACGGCGGCATCGGTCAACGGCAGGAAGGCGATTTTCAGGTCCGTCGTCATAATCCCCCTCCGCCCAACAGGTCGCTCGCGGTGATCAGCGCCTGGCTCACCTCCACGATCTTCTTGCCCTGGTTCATCGCCGCGGACCGCAGCAGCGCATAGGCGTCCTGCTCGCTCAGCGACCGCTGGTTCATCAGGATCGACTTGGCCCGGTCGATGATCTTGCGGTCGGACAGCGCGGTGCGCGCCTCGTCCAGTTCGCCCTGGATCTTGGCGAAGGCATTGAACCGCCGCACCGCCAGTTCCAGCACCGGCTTCACCCGCTCCTTGCGCAGGCCATCGACGACATAGGCGGACACGCCCGCGTCGATCGCCGCGCCGATCATCGCTTCGTCCGACTGGTCCACGAACATCGCGATCGGCCGGGCGAGCGCGCGGCTGACGGTCAGCATTTCCTCCAGCGTGTCGCGGCTGGGACTGCCCAGGTCCATCAGCACGACATCGGGCGCCATGCGCTCCAGCCGCGCGACGAACGCACCACGCGGGGGGACGATGTGGATATCGTCATAGCCCGCCTCGCGCAGCCCCTCCTCCAGAACCGTCGCGCGCAGCCCGCTGTCATCGATGATGACGATTCGCATCTACCTTGGCCTCTTTTCGCCCCTTCACTGGCCGCGATGCTGCGCCGCGTCAATCGGGCGGCGGATCGCCCTGCGGCCATCCTGACGCTTAGTGCGCGGCGGAGGTGTCGACATCGCTCCGCGGCTTGGGCGCGATCCACACGATCACCGCCGCCGCGAACAGGATCATTGCCGATAGGAAGAAGATATGATCGACCGCCATGACAATCGCCTCCTGCTCGACCAGGTTGGAAATCGTCTGCCGCGCCTGTTCGGGGGAAAAGCCCAGGCTCGACAGCAGCGATTGCGTCTGCTCGGGTTGCAAAACGCCCGCCATGTCGTTGCGCGATACGCGCTGGGCATCGCCCCAACTGGTCAGCACCAGCGACGTCGCGATCGCCGTCGCCATGGTCCGCACGAAATTCTGCAGGCCCGCGGCCGACGCGGTTTCGCTGGGCAGCACCGATCCCAGCGTCAGCGTGGTCAGCGGAATGAAGAAGAAAGGCAAGGCAAAGCCCTGCACGAATTGCGGAATAATCATCGTGTCGAAATCGACGCCGCTGGTCCAATGGGCGCGCACCAGGGACATGATGCCGATCCAGGCGACGGCGCCCGAAATCATCAATCGCACATCGACCCGCGACAGCAGGTAACCCGCGATGGGGGCCGTGAACAATGCCGCCATCGCCGTCAGCGCGGTGACGATGCCCGCCAATGTCGCGGTATAGCCCATCGACATCTGCAACCATTGCGGAATCACCACGATGCTGGCGAAATAGGCGCCAAAGCACAGCGACATGGTGAATAGGCCGGAACTGAAACCGACATGGCGGAACACCCGCAGGTCGACCACCGGATGCTCCTCGGTCAATTCCCATATGACGAAAGCGATGAAGCCGATGACCGCCAGCAGCGCCAGCGCCACGATCAAAGGATCGGCGAACCAGTCATGGTCACGGCCGATATCCAGCATGATCTGCAAACAGCCGATCCAGAAAACCAGCAGGAATAGTCCCATCTTGTCGATTGGCACACGGGCCGTCTCCGTCTCCACCGGCTTCAGCAGCGCCTGCGCCGCCAATATGCACATCACCGCGATCGGCAGGTTGATGAAGAAGATCCAGTGCCAGCTCCAATTGTCGCTGATATAACCACCCACGATCGGTCCCAAAGCCGGCCCCATCAGCGTGGTCATCGCCCACAACCCCATGGCTCGACCCCGCATTTCGGGTGGAAAGATGCGCATCATTAATGTCTGCGACATGGGCATGATCGGCCCACCGCAAATGCCCTGCCCGATGCGGCAGGCGACCAGCATGGTCAGCGTCGAGGACAGGCCGCACAGGACGGAAAACAGGCCAAAGCCGATCATTGCCCAGGTGAACATGCGCACCACGCCGAATCGCTGCGCCAGCCATCCGGTCAACGGCACGCAGATCGCCTCCGCCACCGCATAGGATGTGATGATCCAGGTGCCCTGATCCGGCGAAATGCCCAGGTTGCCAGCGATATGGGGCACCGACACATTGGCGATCGTCAGGTCGAGCACGACCATCAGATTGCTCATCGCCAGCACTAGCCCCGCCAGGGTCCGGGCGCGCGGGGAGAGTCGCGAAAAGATATCGTCGTCGCTGCTCATTGCCCGCAGTTTCCTTTTTGGTCTTACTTCTCGGACAGGTCGATCTCGACATCCATGGACAGGCCGACGCGCAACGGATGCGCCGCCAGTTCCTTGGGGTCGAGCGCGATGCGCAGCGGCAGGCGCTGCACCACCTTGATCCAGTTGCCGGTCGCATTCTGCGCCGGGATCAGCGACATGGACGATCCGGTTCCGCCGGAAAAGCCGACGACCTTGCCATGATAGACGACGTCCCCGCCATACAGGTCGGACGTCACCTTGGCGGGCATGCCGACGGTCACGCCGCGCAACTGCTTTTCCTTGAAATTGGCGTCGACATAGACCTGGGCCAGCGGCACGATGCTCATGATCGGGCTACCCTGCGCCACGCGCTGCCCCACCTGCACCTGCCGCTTGGTGACGACGCCGTCGATCGGCGCGCGAATGATGGCACGGTCGAGATTGAGCTTCGCTGAATCCAGCTTCGCCTTCGCCACCATGACGCCCGGATCGCTGTCGACCGTCGATCCGCGCACCAGCGCATCATTGGCCGCCAATTGCCCGCTCGCCGCGCTGCGCGTCGCCTGCGCGGTCAAAACGCCGGCGCGCGCCAGGTCGAGCGCCGCCCGCGCGGCGGCATAGCCTTTGCGCGCACTGGTCACCTCATCGCCCGACACCGCGCCATCGCCAACCAGCGCCTCGCGCCGTTGCAGGTCGATCCGCGCCTTTTCAAAGTCGGCCTGCGCCGTCGCCAGCTGCGCGCGCGCCTGCACGATGTCGGCGCCGCGCGCATCCACCTGCGCCGCCAGCGACGTGCTGGTCGCGCTCGTCTGGCGGAACTTGCGCTTGGCTTCGGCCAGGTCGGCCTCCGCCTGCGCCACGGCGATCTGCGCGTCGGTGGGGTCCAGCTTCACCAATATGTCGCCGCGCTTGACCTGCTGGGTATCGCTGACCAGCACCTCGATCGCCTGCGCGGACATCAGCGGCGTCACCTGCGCCATTTCGGCGTTCACATAAGCATTGTCGGTGGCGACATGCGTGCGCCCGACCAGCATATACCAGGCACCCCACAGCAGTCCGCCGACAATGACGACCAGGCCAAGCCGGGTCAGCCATGTCTTGCGCGCCGACTGGCGGCCTTCCTGCTGCATGTCGTCGCTATCAGGCGCGGTGGTTTGCGGATTGGCGTCAGCCATGGGGTCGATCCTTGGACTGGAAGTCGCTGGCGGCAAAACCGCCGCCCAGCGCACGGATAAGGGCAATATCAGTGGAGAAGGCGCTCGCCTCCAACCCTGCAAGGGACTGGCGCGCGCCCAGCAACTGGTCCTCGACATTTAGTACGTCGAGGTAGGTGGACAGCCCGCCCTTGTAGCGCTTCTGCGCGATGCCATAGGCATCCTGCGACGCGGCGACCGCCGCGCGGGCATCCACCAGCCGCTGGTCCAGCGTCTTGCGCATGGTCACGGCGTCGGCAACCTCCTGATAGGCGGCCAGCACGGTCTTGTCATAGGACGCGACCGCCTCGTCATAAGTGGCGCGCGCGCCGCGATACTGGCCCTGCAACGCCCCGCCATGGAAGATTGGCAGGCTGAACGCCGGGCCGACCGTGCCGAACAGCGATCCCTTGTCGAACAGGCTGTTGATGAACGGCTTGGGCGTGCCGGTCGCCGACGTGCCGGTGAACACCGTGTCATAGCCCAGCGACTGCACGCCAATCAGCGCGCTCAGCCGCAGCGCCGGGAAGAAGTCGGCATGGGCCACCTTGATCCGCTTGGCCGCCGCCTCGGCGCGGGCCAGCGCGGCGGCGATGTCGGGACGGCGGGCGACCAGATTGGTGGTGACGTCGGCGGGCAGGCCCAGCGGCGCAAGCGCGCCGATCTTTGGCCGACCGATCGATAGACCGCGGTCCGGCCCCGCCCCGATCAGCGCCGCGATCTGATGCTGGCGCAGTTCGATCGCCATCGTCGCGGCGCTCAATTGCGCGCGCGCTGACGATACGGTGGCGTCCGCCTGCCGCACGCTGCCGCGCGTATCCAGCCCATTGCGCTGCCGGTCCGCGGCCAGCTTCTGGCTCGCCATGCGGATGTCCAGCGTCTGCCGGGCGATGTCCGCTTCGTCATGCAGCCGCGCCAGGTCGGCATAGGCGTCGGCTATTCCCGTCGTCAGCGCCAGCCGCGCCTGCTGCGCGTCGATCTGTGCCGCGCGCGTTTCGGACGTGGCGGCCGCCAGCGCCGCCTTGTTCCGGCCCCACAGGTCGAGGTCGAAGCCCATGTCCAGCGCTACGCGGCCGGTGCCCAGCCAGCCCTTCGGCACGAAATTCTGGGGCATGCCCATATTATAGCTTTGCTTGGTCGCAGCGCCGCTCGCTTCCAGATCGACCGACGGCAACAACGCCGCACCCGCCTGCTGCGCCATGCCTGCCGCCTTGCGGAAACGGGCGCTGGCGGCGGCGACGTCGGGCGACGCGCGCAGTCCTTCGGTGATCAGCGCCTCCAGCTGTGGATCGCCATAGGCGCTCCACCAGCCATCGCCCGGCCAGGCCACAGGCGCAGCCGCCAGGCTGCGTTCCGCCGCCACGCTGGCGGGGGTGCGCATCTCGGGCTTGGCGCCCAGATCGGGGACTGTGGCGCAGGCGGCCAGCAGCAGGATGGAAGACGCCATGCCGCCCGTGCGGGCGGCCAGGGCAATGCGACTCACGGACATATCAAACCGTACCACCTAGTATGAAAATTGCACTTGCCGCCCCCGCCTGGCCTTGTCAACTGAAATAGCGTACTCTATGGTACGATTTTATGACCCCCCCTGACACGCCCCTGATTCCCAGCAGAAGGGAAGTTCGTCGCAAGGATCGGCGCGACGCGATCCTGAGCGTGGCACAGGTTTATTTCCTCGAACATGGCTTCGCCGACACCACCATGTCGGGCATTGCGGCGGAACTGGGCGGGTCCAAGGGCACCTTATGGAAATATTTTCCATCGAAGGAAGCCCTGTTCGCCGCCGTGGTCGAGCGGGCGGCCAAAGCCTATCAGGGCCGACTCTCGCAAATCCTCGATCCCCATGGCTCGCTGGAGCCTACTTTGCAAAGCGCGTGCCGCAGCCTGATTGAGAAGGTTACTTCGCCCGACGCCAGCGCCCTGCATCGCCTGATCGTCGCCCAAGGACGCCGCTTTCCTGAACTCAGCAAGATTTTCTTCGACCTGGCACCGCAGAACACCCGGCTGTTGCTGGCCGACTTCCTGCACGGCGCAATGACGCGCGGGCAATTGCGGTCGGCCGACCCGATCGACGCCGCACGCGCACTATTGTCGCTGTCGCTGTCCGGTTGCCACCAACAGATGCTGATCGGCCGCATCGACCGTCCCGCGCCCAATGAAATCGCCGCCGACGCCGCCTTCGCCGTCGATATCTTCTTGCGCGCCTATGCGCCCCAATCCCGGCCCCAGCCGGACGCCGCAATCGTCTGACACCCTGCGCCATCCCCCATGATCAGCCGGGGTCTGGCCAATATCCGTCCGGGCACAGCGCATAGCCCCGCCCCTTGATCGTATGCAGCATCGCCACGGCAAAGCCACGATCCAGCTTGCCGCGCAGGCGCGACATATGCACCTCGACACTATTGGTGCCAGGATCGAAGTCCAGTTGCCAGACTGCGCGCAGCAATTCCGTCCGGCTCACCGCCTGCCCCGGCAGCCGCGCGAGATGGAGCAGCAGCGCATATTCCCGCGCGAGCAGCGGGATCGGCCGGCCGTTCCGCTCGACCCGCCGATCCACCAGCTTGATCGTCAACGCGCCCAGCCGAAGCCGGGGCTGTTCCGCATCGGCCAGGCGGATGATCCGCGCCACCGTCTCGGCCTCATGCATCCAGGGACCGACCACCTCCTGGACCCCCGCCTCCAGCGCGCGGGCGCGGGCGGCCGGATCGTCTATGCCCTGCCATAATATGGTCGCGTCGCCGACCCGCACCAGCGGCCACTTGTCCCGACCCGGCTGGATCGCCAGTTCCACTCCGCGCGCGCTCAGCGCCCTCGCGACCGGCGCGAAATCCGCCCCCATGCCATGGCATTCCACCCTTCTGCCCACAATCGGCCCGCCATGTTTTCGTCCTCTACATCCGACCCGTGGGGAGGGTTAAAAACAAGCCATTTCATGTCCGTTATGGATGTTTCGCAGCGCCGTCTCGCCCCCGTGGCGGATCAGCGGACTGCTGCTGCCCGTGCCCTGTTCGGCATGGCTGAGCCGCGCGGCGTCATCTTCCAGCGCTGCGCCGATGGCGCGCCAGGCGGTCCAGCGAATCGCGTCAACGGGATGCCCAGCGGCAAATTCATGCGCCAGGTCGATCGCATTGCCGCCGCCGCACCCGACCGCCAGTTCCAGCAGCAGTTGCGCGCTCGCCACCGTCATACATTGAGCGATCGCGCCGCGCGCCGTATCGAACCGATATTGCCGCCGCCACCCCTGATCGGGCGCACTGGCCAATATGTTGAGCGACACCGACAGCGACTCCGCCGGCAATTGCGCATGCACGTCGCGATTAGCGCGATAGAGCAGCATCCTGCCTTCCGACAGGCAACTGCGCTCGACGAAGCGCAACGCCACCATCTCTCCATCCGAACCGGCCACGCCGTCGGGATCATACTCATAATAGTCCGACGCATAGCCCGGCCCCAGATAGCCGATAGTCAGAAAGTCGAAACTATGGTCATGCGGCACATGATAAAGGAACGCCGACGCTCCACTCATCCGCACCACATGGTCGCGCTCCGCCGGCCAGAAGGCGGCGCGCAGCACATAGCGGTCGGTCGGAGGATGGAGCAGCAGCACTTGCGCCGAATAGGGATTGACCCGCCTCTGCCCGGCGCAGCGATCCTTCAACTCCGCCACCGCCAGGTCCGACAGGAAATCACGGTTGCGCGACAGCGCGCGCAGCATGGGCGCCGCCGCCGCCAGCCCCTCTTCGCATGTCGGGTCGAACGCCGCGCTCTCGCACCAGTCGATCAGCGCCTCCAGGTCGATGACCGCCTCGTCCTCCCGCGGCTCGATCAGGCGGGGCATGGCATGCCCTCCACCTGCCGCAACGTCCGCGTCGCCAGTCCGCGCACGACCGCATCGATCTCCCGCCCCGCCATCGCCCGCAGCGCCGGCAAGGCGCGCGCCGTGTCGAGCGCCAGATATTCCCGCATCACCGCCCAGCGCTGGCCCGGCAGCGGCGCGTCCAGCGCCTGCGCAAACTGGTCGGCGGCGTCGCGCCGGCCTTGCAGCCGCAGCAGCGACAACAGCATCAGCGCGCGGGCATGGCCTTCATCCGCCTGCGCGCTGGCGATCGTCCGTCCGTCGCTGCGATCATGGATGCGCGCCTGCACCGGCCCGGTCGGCGCTACTTGCGCGCGCAGCAGCATCAGCGGCGCGTCGGTCGGCCGCACCCACAGCGCCTCCCGCCGCTCGTCCAGTTCGATCGTTGCCCCCGCCGCACAGATCCGCGCGCCGGCCATCATCGCCCGCGCGCCCTCCAGCCGCCAGGCGTCGCCCGCCAACGGCCCGTTCAAAGGACGGCACAGGCTTACCCGCCCGGAAAAATGCACCCGTTCAGACGGTGCCTGCCCGCCATCCAGCAGGCTCGCGGTCAGCCATATTCGCTCAGTCCGCGCCAGCACCAGATGGCGCGCTCCCCCCTGCCGACTGGCGCGAAAGCCCGGCAAATGGCGGGGGTCGCCCGCCATCGCCTGTATTTCCTCGGCCAGCAGCGCGTCGAACCAGCCAATGTCCGACAGGAAAGGCCGGATCAGCGCCACCGCCCGGTCGATCGGCGCGGCCTCGGCCGTATCGACCGCCTCGGCCAGCGCCGCCGGGATCACGGCCGCACGATCACAGCGATCACCACGTCCATCACGCTGATTTCCAGCGCGTCGCGATCCTCCAGGCCGAACAGGCTGGCGCCGTCGTGCAGGTCTGCAATATCGTCGATGGCAAGCTGTGTGATCTGTTCAGGCATAATGACCTCCTCTTTCGCTGTCGGATGGAGGCTATGGCCCGCGCCGCGCCTGGACCAATTAAATCAAATTAATCGCTGATCCCCGCGTTAACCATTTCTTCGGGCGCGCTTCCTATCCTTTTCCTGGTCAGGCCAAAATCGGAAAAAGTGGGACGACATGCCGATCTTCAAGCGCAATCGCATCCGCCATGGCGAACAGGACGGCGCAGCCGAAACGTCGCGATCCCCGCGCCGCCTGCGCCTGCTTCTGGTCGATGAAAATCCGACTGCGCGCGCCGTCGTCGCCCGCCGCTTGTCGCATCTCAACTATGACGTGGTGCTGGCCGAAAACGGCTTCATCGCGCTTAATCTGCTCGTCACCCGCCCGGTCGACGTCATCCTGATCGACATGGGCCTGACGATGCTGCCGGCGGTCGCCACCATGCAGAAGATCCGCGCCGCCAATCTGGGCGGCAACGCCTGTTTCGTCATGATTGCCGGACGGCTCGACAGCCAGTCCACGGTAGAGGCGCTCGCCGCCGGGGCCGACGACCATGTCGTCAAACCCTTTGATTTCGACGTGCTCGACGCCCGCCTGCGCCATCTGTGCCAGCGCGCCGAACAGGTCGGCACCCTCACCCGCCACAATGCCGAACTCGACGCCCGCATCGCTCGCCGCGCGGTGGAACTGGGCGAAACCCGCGAAGCGCTGCGCGAAATGCAGCTCGACCGCGCCCGTCTCGTCTCCTCCATCCAGGCGCTGCATGACGAGGTTGAACGCCTCCACGCCGCTCAGGGCTGATCCATCTCCAGCCATAGCGACAAGCCTTCACCCGGCATTTCGGGCGGCCCATCAGCCATGATCCGCACCGCATCCGCCCGCGCCCGGTCCAATATCGCCGCGGCCACAACCGGATGATGATAGACGCAGTCCGCTTCGCCCAGCAGCCGCGCCGCCCGCAATGTCAGGTCGTCGGGATCGCCCGACCGCAACCGGATCACCTCCAGCCGCGACGGCGTCACTACGCCCTCCGCCGCCAGCCAGCCCGGCACGCCATCGACCGCCCCGTCGCGCAGCGGATCGATCGGCCCGCCAGGGGCCAGCCCGGCATCGATCGCCCGCCGCCGCTCAGCCGCATCCGGCCAGCGCGCCCGGATCGCCGCCCGCCCCGCAAACAGCGCCGTCGCCAGGTTGCCCAACCGCGCCGGCAGCATCGCCTCCAGCCGCTGCCGCAACGCCTTGGCCAGCCCCGCAGACGCCCCGCCAGTGCCGATCGCGATCAGCACCGGATCGCGGTCCACGATCGCCGGCAGGGTGAAGTCGCACAGGTCGGGCACATCGGTCGCGTTGACCAGCACGCCCCGCGCCCGCAGCCGCGCCACGGTCGCTGCGTCACCATCCGCCACGATCGCGATCCGCGCCGCCGCATCCTCTTCGCCCACCACGATCGCGCCCGCCCGCTCCAGCAGCCGGCGCTTGGCATCGGCCGCTTCGCCCTCGCCCGTCAATATGACCGGCCGGCCCGTCAGCCGCAAAAAGACGGGCAGGCTCTGCATCAGCGGCCGACCCAGTCGGGGATGATGTCGCCCTCGATCAGCGCCTCGATCGGCGGCCGTGCGCGCACCACCGCCCATTTGTCGCCAGACACCAACACTTCGGGCGTCAGCGGCCGGCTGTTATAGGTGCCCGCCATCGTCGCGCCATAAGCGCCCGCAGTCATGAAAGCGACCAGGTCGCCCGCCTGCACCACATCCATGTCGCGATGCATGGCGAAGGTATCGCCCGTCTCGCACACCGGACCCACCACATTGGCGGTTTCGCGCACACCCGCCGGCTTTACCGCGCGGATATCATGCCAGGCGTCATAGAGGCTCGGCCGCATCAGGTCGTTCATCGCTGCATCGACGATCACGAACGGTGCCTTTGCGCCCTGCTTCACCCGCACCACGCGCGACAGCAAAGCGCCCGCATTGCCCACGATCACCCGGCCCGGCTCGAACATCAACCGCACCGGCCAACCCTGCGTCACCCGGCACACCATCGCGCCATAGGCGGCGGGCGTGGGTGGCAAAGGCTGCGACGGATCATAGGGCACGCCGAGGCCGCCGCCCAGATCGGCGGTGCGAATGTCATGCCCCGCCGCCCGCAGCTTCTCGATCAGCACGCCGACCTTGGTGAAGGCGGCTTCCAGCGGCGCAAGGTCGGTTAGCTGGCTGCCGATATGCACGGCCACGCCCTGCACATCCAGCCCCGGCAGATCACGCGCCGCGGCATAGCTTTCCAGCGCCCGGTCATAGGGAATGCCGAACTTATTCTCGGACTTGCCGGTCGAAATCTTGGCATGCGTGCCCGCATCGACATCGGGATTGATGCGATAGGCTACGGCCGCGCGCTTCCCCATCGACAGCGCGACCGCCGACAGCATCTCGGCTTCCGGCTCGCTCTCCAGATTGAACTGGTAGATGCCCTTTTCCAGCGCCAGCCGCATTTCCTGCGCGGTCTTGCCGACGCCAGAAAAGACGATGCGGTCGGCCGGGATGCCCGCCGCGATCGCGCGCAGCAACTCGCCGCCCGACACCACATCCGCGCCCAGGCCGAGTTTTCCCAGCGTCGCCAGCACGGCGGCATTGGGATTGGCCTTGACCGCAAAGGCGATCAGCGGATTTTCCAGCGCGCTCAGCCCGTCGCGAAACACGCTGACATGGCGCTCCAGCGTCGCGGTGGAATAGACATAGACGGGCGTGCCGACCGCATCGGCAATCACGTCCAACGGCACCTGCTCCACCTGCATGGCGCCGTTCACATAGTCAAAATGGTCCAACTTTGCGTCCTTAAAAGCTTATTGCGGCCGCTTTTCAGGCGGCAGGTCGAACGGATCGTCGGCCCTTTGCCGGGATTGCGTCAGCAATTCGACATTGCGCTGCGGCCGCGCCTGGATGGATGGCGTCATCAACTCCGTCGATGTCGGCGCCGTCGCCGCCCCGGTCGGCACCGCGGCCACATTCTGCCCGGTAACGGGTTTCAACGGCTGACGCCCGCCGCATCCGGCCAGCGCCAGCGCGATCATGGACAGGCCAGCCAGCGTCCGTGTCTTCATGATCCCAGCTCCTCTTTCGCCTGCGCTATCCGCGCCCTTACCTGCGACGGGGCCGTGCCGCCATGGCTCTGGCGACTGGCGACCGACGCATCGACCGTCAGCACCGCATAGACCCGCTCGTCGATCCGCGCGTCGATCTCTTTCAGCGTCGCGATCGGCAACTGGTCCATCGGCACCGCCGCCGCCTCCGCCGCCGCCACCGCGCGCCCGGTGATATGATGCGCCTCGCGGAAGGGGATGCCCCCTTCCCGCACCAGCCAATCAGCCAGGTCGGTCGCGGTCGCAAAGCCGCTTTCGGCCAGGCCCCGCATCCGGTCGGTGCGGAACGTCACCGTCTCGACCATCCCGGTCATCGCCGCGATCGATAGCGCCAGCAGGTCGTGCGCCTCGAACACCGGCGGCTTGTCGTCCTGCATATCCTTGGAATAGGCGAGCGGCAGCCCCTTCATCGTCACGCACAACGCCGTCATGCACCCCATGATGCGCCCGGCATGGCCACGCACCAGCTCGGCCGCATCGGGATTGCGCTTCTGCGGCATGATCGAGCTGCCGGTCGAATAGGCGTCGGGCAGTTTCACGAAGCCGAAGGGCTGGCTCGCCCAGATGATGAACTCCTCGGCCAGCCGCGACAGATGCAGCGACGCCTGCGTCGCCGCCATCAGATAATCGAGCGCGAAGTCGCGATCGCTCACGCTGTCCAGGCTGTTGTCGGTCGGCTTGGCGAAACCCAGAGCCGCCGCCGTCGCATGGCGATCGGTCGGGAATCCGGTCCCCGCCAGCGCCGCCGCGCCCAGCGGACATTCGTTCAGCCGCACGCGCGCATCGGCAAAGCGGCTGCGGTCGCGCCGCACCATTTCATAATAGGCCATCAGATGATGCCCCAGCGTCACCGGCTGCGCCGACTGCAAATGGGTAAAGCCCGGCATCACCGCATCGGCATTCTCTTCCGCCCGCGTCACCAGCGCGCGTTGCAGACTCAGCAAGCCCGCCTCGACCTCGTCGATCGCATCGCGCACCCACAGGCGGAAATCGGTCGCCACCTGGTCGTTGCGGCTGCGCGCCGTGTGCAGCCGCCCCGCCACTGGCCCGATCAGCTCGGCGAGCCGCGACTCGGTGACCATATGAATGTCTTCCAGGTCCAGATTCACCGGTACGCCGTTCGCTTCATATTCGGCCGCGATCCGGTTCAAACCCTCGGTGATCGCCTGCGCATCCTCGCCCTCGACGATGCCTTGCTGGGCCAGCATCGCGACATGCGCCTTGGACCCGGCGATATCCTGTTTCCACAATCGCTTGTCGAAGGGGATGGAGGCATTTATCTCACGCATGATCGATGCCGGGCCGGCGGCGAACCGGCCGCCCCACATGCTGTTGGAGCCTGCTTCCGTGATATCGTCATTCCGCGCGCTAATGATACTGCTCCTGCCTGCCGCTCTGGCGGCTTGCGATAGGCAATCGCCGCCTAAGGAGCAAGCCAATGCCGCCCTCCCCGGCGAGGTTCCGGCGACGACGGGCGAAGCCACCGGCGGTGCCACGAAGAAGGATGGCGCCTTCGACTATCGGCTCGACCGCAGCAAGGCGGGCACGCCAGCCCCCGACTTCGCCTTCCAAGACCCGCAAGGCGGCGAAAAGACGTTGCAGGATTTCGCGGGCAAGCCGCTGCTGGTCAATCTCTGGGCGACCTGGTGCGCGCCCTGCATCGCGGAAATGCCCACGCTGGACCGGATCGCGGCGACCTACGGTCCCAAGGGGCTGGCCGTCCTCACCATCTCGCAGGACAATCAGGGACTGAAAGCCGCCATGCCCTTCTTCGCCAAACATGACCTGCCCCATCTCAAGGGCTGGGCCGACCCGGAAAACCAGTTCGGCTTCCACTATGCCACCGGCCTGCTGCCCACCACCGTCATCTATGACCGCCAAGGCAAGGAAATGGTGCGGGTGATCGGCGCGATGGACTGGAAAGGGCCGGAGGCGAAGGCGTTGATCGACGCGGCGATGGCGTCTTGATCAATAAGAGGGACCGATAACGAACCAGAGTCAAAAACCCGCCATGCCAGTTGATTGCAAACTGGCGTGGCGGTGATGCACAGTTGTCACTTGTCCACCGTCCGATCCCGATAATATTCTCAAACGCTTTTGTCATGGAAACAATTGAGAAATATTGCGTTTTAGCGCATTTTTTTGCACTGCAATAGAGGATTGCTACAGCCCGTCCGTCATCCCCCTTGTCATCATAAATGCAAAAACAGGGGGCATGAATGACGCGACTGTCCGCGCTCAAACTTTCACTTATTCTCGCTTCGTCCTGGTCCGCCTGCGCCATCGCGCAGGACGCACCCCAGGAACCACAGACCGATGAAGGTGCCGCCATCATCGTCACCGGCACCCGCGCCGTCGGCATTTCAGCCGCCGAATCTGCCGCGCCGGTTCAGGTATTGAGCGAAGAAGCCATCAGCCATGTCGGCCAGCCGAACCTCAACCAGGTTCTGACCCAGATGGTGCCGGGCTTCACCGCCCAGACCCAGGGCACCGATCTGTCCAGCTTCTCGCTGTCGGCCCGCCTGCGCGGCCTCAGCCCCAACCACACGCTGATCCTGGTCAATGGCAAGCGCCGCCACGGCAACGCCATTCTTCAGGTCATCTCCGGCGCGTTCCAGGGTTCGGCCGCGCCCAGCATCGACGTCATCCCGCCTGACGCCATTTCGCGCGTCGAAGTGTTGCAGGAAGGCGCAGCGGCCGTTTACGGCACCGACGCGATCGCGGGCGTCTTGAACTTCATCCTCAAGGACCAGACCGACGGCGGCACGTTCAAGGTCACCGGCGGCCAATATTATGACAGCGAGGGCGAACTTTTCTCCGCCTCCGGTAATGTCGGCTTCAAACTGGGCGAGGACGGCTTCTTCAACCTGACCCTGTTCCATCGCCGCCAGGATTACACCACCGTCGGCAAGGGCCAGGTTCTGGTGACCAAGCAGGACGGTACGTTACAATCCAATGCGCCTGCCCAATGGTCGAACCTGACCGGCGACGCGCTGTCGGGCATCAACGGCGGCCAGCCCAAGACCAACCTCAACGTCGCCTTCTACAATATGGGTTATGATTTCGGCGGCGTCGAACTTTACAGCTTCGGCGACTATAGCCGCCGTGAAGGCTGGGCCAAGCAGGGTTACCGCCATCCCAAGCGGATCTGCTACGAAGCCGGCAACACGGGCGGCAACGTCACCTCGGCCGCCTATGATCCCAGCATCTGCTATGGCGACACCGGCGTCGTCGGCATGGTCCCGCTCCAGCATGTGATCGAAAACGAATATAGCTTCACCGTTGGTGTCAAAGGCGAATTTGGCGGCGGCTGGAACTATGACGTGTCCGGCACCTATGGGTCGCAAAAGGACGATATCTGGACCGAAGCGTCGGCCCATCGCGAAATCTGGCAGGAAAGTTACCAGAATCAGCTGCGCGGCATCGGCGTCGCCAACACGCCGGACAGCGCCTATGATGGCGGTTTCAAGCTCGCCCAGACGACGTTGACCACCGACATCCGCAAGGAATTTGACGTCGGCATGGCGACGCCGATCACGATGGCGTTCGGTGGCGAATATCGCAAGGATGAGTATGAAATCATCGCTGGTGATTCCATCTCGACCTACAAGACCGGCGTTCAGTCCTTCCCCGGTTACAAGGCGAGCGACGCTGGCGAATTTCAGCGTAGCTCCAAGGCCGGCTACCTCAACTTCATCGTCAAGCCGACCGATGCCTGGAGCGTCGATCTTGCGGGCCGTTACGAAGACTATACCGATTTCGGCGACACGCTGATCGGCAAGGTCACGACCCGCTACGACTTCTCCGACGCCTTCGCCATCCGCGGCACCGCCAGCACGGGCTTCCGTGCGCCGACGCTGCAGGAACAGAAATATTCGACCATCAACGTCGGCCCGACCAGCGCCATCGCACAGCTTCCCGCCGGGTCGCCTGCCGCAGCATTGCTGGGCTTCGATTCGCTGAAGCCTGAAAAGTCGAAGAACTTCTCGGCCGGCTTCGTGGTTCGTCCAACCAACAAGCTGACCGTCACGGTCGATGGTTATCTGATCAAGATCAAGGATCGGATCACCGGCACCGCGGCCCGCAACGCCGTCCTCAACGGCGTGGCGCAGCCCGGCGGCGCGGACATTCTGACCGCCCTCAACGCCGCGGGCATCGTCCTCGACAGTGCTTTGTTCACTAACGGCACGATCGGCGTGCAGAGCTTCACCAACGCCGTCGATACCCGCACCTGGGGCATCGACTTCTCGGCCAGCTATCCGGTCGCGCTGGACTTTGGTCAGCTCAACCTGTCGCTGACCGCCAACTATAACAAGACGAAGATCACCAACAACAAGCTGGGCTATCCGCTGTTCAACGCCGCATCGGAAAGCAATATCGAACGCGCCAGCCCGGACTATAAGGTCGTTGCCAACGCTCTGTTCAAAAGCGGCCGTTTCGCCGTCAACCTGCGCGAAACCTTCTACGGCAAGACCAGCGTCCTGGTGCGTCCGGCCTTCACCACGTCGGCCAACGGATCGATCGTGATCCCCGAAGGCGGTTTCCTGATCGCCGACGGCTCTCTGGTGAACGGGGTAAACGCCAACCAGCTCTACTTCAACGGCGTGGCCAAGGCAGCGGCCATCACCGACCTGGAGGTGAACTACGACTTTACCGACAATGTCACCTTCTCGCTGGGCGCCAACAATCTGTTTAACAAGAAGCCGGAAATCCCCAAGCTTCTGAAGGGCGTGGTCGTGCCGACCGGCGTGTCGCCCTATGAAAACGGCTCTGGCTCCTACAGCGCCTCCTACGGCCACAGCGCCTACAGCACGTCGGGCGGCTATTATTACGCCCGCATCGACTTCAAATTCTGATCGAAGTCACGAGGGAAGGGCCGGTCCGGCAAGGACCGGCCCTTTTTCTTACCATTGTTCCTATGGGGAATTGTCCATGACCGCGCGTTTCGCCTTCCTGCTGGCCGCCATGGCCGTACCTTCCGCCCAGGCCGCCACCGTCGAACATAAGCAGGCGCCCGGTGCCATGATCGCCAGCGCGGCCATCATCCCGCCCGGCAGCACCCTCTATTATCTCTCCGGCGCGACCGGCGCGCCGATCGACCCCAAGGACGTCGAAAGCCCCGACGCTTTCGGCGATACCGAAGCGCAGACCCTGTCCATCTTCACCAAGATGAAGGCGCAACTCGCCGAACTGGGCCTCACCATGAGCGACGTCGTCAAGCTCACCGTATTCCTGGTCGGCGATCCCAAGCTGGGGGGCAAGATGGACCGCGACGGCATGACCAAATCCTACAAGAAATTCTTCGGCACCGCCGACCAGCCCAACCTGCCGACCCGTTCCGCCTTCCAGATCGCCGGCCTCGCCCGGCCGCAGCAACTGGTCGAGATCGAAGCGATCGCCGCCAAGGCGCCCTGAACGACATTCACAAAAGGGGGGACATCATGACCGACAGCACCGCACCCAGCCGCCGCGACCTTCTGACCATGATCGGCAAGGTCGGCGGTGCCGCCGCCATGTATCAGGCGATGACCGCGCTCGGCCACGCCGCCGAAACCCAGTTCACCGGCCCGCCCGTCCTGACCGGCGCAAAGCCCGGTGCCTCGGTCGTCATCCTGGGCGCTGGCCTGGCCGGCATGGCCGCCGCCTATGAGCTGCAAAAGGCCGGCTATAGCGTCAAGATACTGGAATTTCAGGATCGCCCCGGCGGCCGCAATTACTCGTTGCGCGGCGGCGACAGCTTCACCGAAAGCGACGGCACGGTGCAGAAGGTGCAGTTTGCGCCGGGCAATTATCTCAACCCGGGCCCCTGGCGCATCCCCCATCATCACAAGGCGCTGCTCCATTATTGCCGCCAGTTCGGCGTCGCGCTGGAACCCTTCATCCAGCTGAACCATAATGGCTTCATCCATTCGTCCGAAGCCTTCGGTGGCAAGCCGATGCGCTACAAGGAAGTCGCGACCGACTTCAAGGGCCATACGTCCGAACTGCTGGCCAAGGCGATCAGCGCCAAGGCGCTGGACGACAAACTGTCGGCCGAGGACCAGGAAAAACTGATGGAGGCGCTGCGCGGCTGGGGCGTGCTCGACAAGAATATGGCCTACACCAGCAGCCTCAAAGTCTCCGCCCAGCGCGGCTACGACCAAGCGCCCGGCGGCGGCCGCAACGGTGCCCCCACCCCCTCGCAGATCGCCAAATTGCAGGACGTGCTCGACCCGCAGGTCTGGACCGCCATGTCCTTCTATTTCAGCTATGTGATGCAGACGACGATGTTCCAACCTGTCGGCGGCATGGACATGATCGGCAAGGCCTTCGCCAAGAAGATCGGCAAGATCGTGACCTACAACGCCAAGGCGGTTAAGGTCGCCCAGTCGGATAAGGGCGTCACCGTCAGCTACAAGGATGTCGCAAGCGGCCAGATGCACGATGTCAGCGCCGACTATTGTGTCTGCACCATCCCGCTCTCGATCATCAGCCAGGTCGACATGCAGGTGTCCCCGGCGCTCAAAGCCGCGATGAAAGCGGTTCCCTATGGCGGCCACGTCAAGATCGGCCTGGAATTTAAGCGTCGCTTCTGGGAGGAAGACGATAATATCTATGGCGGCCACAGCTTCACCGACCAGTCGATCACCCAGCTATCCTATCCCAATGACAAGATGTTCGGGCGTGGCCCCGCCGTCCTGCTGGGCGCCTTCGCCCGTGATCTGGCCGGTTTCCAGCTGGCGGGCATGACGCCGCAACAACGCATCGAAACGGCCCTGGCGCAGGGCGAGGTATTCCACCCGCAATATCGCAAGGAATATATGAACGGCGTATCCGTGCCGTGGAGCCGCGTGCCCTGGATCCTGGGCTGCACCTCCGCCTGGAGCGAGGATAACCGCAAGGCGCATTACAAAAACCTCGTCACGCTCGACAACCGCGTGGTCCTGGCGGGCGAACATGCCAGCTACTATGGCGGCTGGATGGAAGGATCGATCCTGTCGGGCATCGACGCGATCACCCAGATCCACGAACGCACGCAGGCGGCCTGAGGTGCGCCGCACCCTGATCCGCCTCGCCCTGCTGACCGCGCTGGCCGCCGCCCCTGCGCTCGCCGATTCGCCCGGCGGCCGCCCGGTCAAGCTGGCGCTGCCCGATGGCGAGCAGGTCTATAAACAGGTCTGCGCCGCCTGCCACCTGGCCCAGGCACAAGGGTCGCCCGACGGCGCCGTCCCGGCGCTGGCCCATAATGCGAAACTGGCAACGGCCGATTATCCCATCAGCGTGGTGATGAAGGGGCAAGGCGGCATGCCCTGGTTCTCCGAAATGCTCACCCCCGGCCAGGTCGCCGCCGTGGTCGGCTATGTCCGCACCCATTTCGACAACAGCTATGCCGATCCGGTCGCCGAAGCGGATGTGAAGCGCATCGCCGCCGCTATCAAGGGCAGCGAAGAATGACCGACACCGCCCTCTCCCGCCGAATGTTGATGCACGGCGCAATCGGCGTCGCCGCCGTCGCGGGCACCACCGCCCCCGTCCTCGCCCAGCGCGGGCGCAAGGTCGACTTGCCCGACGATCCCGCCGCCATGGCCGCCACGCTGACCGACGCCGTCTATATCAACAGCAACGAACATCCGGTCGGCCCCTGCCCCGCCGCGCTCGCCGCGCTGGCGAAGCTCCCCCCGCTCTCCGGCCGCTACGGCATGGCCTTTGCGGGCAAGCTTGAAAGCCTGTTCGCGCGCCAGAACGGCCTGTCCCCCGACCAGGTGCAGGTCCACCCCGGTTCCTTCATGCCGCTCCGCTCCGTGGCGCTCAGCTATTCCAGCGCCGACCGTCCGATCGCCTATTTCGAACCAACCTTCGACCAGGGGTTTCTCGGCCTCGACAATGCCAGCATCACCCGATCGGTCGCCGTCCCACTGTCGGGCGATTTCGCCGCCGACCCGCGCAAGCTGCTGGCCGCCGCGCCCGACGCCGGCGTCTATTACCTCTGCAATCCCAACAACCCGACCGGCCTCACCACCGCACGCGCCGACATCGACTGGCTGCTGGCGAACAAGCCCAAGGGTAGCATCCTGCTGGTGGACGAAGCCTATATCCATTTCAGCGACGCGCAGAGCTGCCTCGATCTGGTCGCCCAAGGCGCCGACCTGCTGGTCACCCGCACCTTCTCGAAAATCTACGGCCTGGCCGGCCTGCGCTGCGGCCTGATCGCCGGGCGCAAGGATTTGCTCGACGGCATGGCCCGCTATGGCACCAACATCACGCCGATGCCGGCCGTGCTGGCGGCGGAGGCCAGCCTGCTCGACCCGACCCTGCTCCCGACCCGCAAGGCGGAAAATAAGGCGGTGCGCGACGATCTGTTTGCTTGGCTCGATGCAAGGGGGCTGCGCTACCTGCCCAGCCAGGCCAGCTTCGCCATGATCCATGTCGGCCGCCCCGGCGCCGCCGTCACCGCTGCGCTGGCGCAGGCAGGCGTCTTCATCGGCGGCCCGCGCAAGCATATGGACGACTGGGTCCGCGTCTCCTTCGGCAGCCCGGCCGAAATGCAGGCATTCAAGGCCGCTTTCCTCAAGGTCATGGCGTGACCCTCAGCCGCCGTCAGGCATTGGGCGCGGCGATCGCCGTCCCGCTGGCGGCGCAGGCGGCCCGCGCCAGCGCCACTACGCCCAGCCTTCCCGAAAAAATTGGCCTACCCGACAGATCCAGCTTCGCCCCCACCCCCATCGCCTATCTCGACAGCGCCTCGACCCACCCGATCAGCCTGGGCGCGCGCGCCGCGATGGACGCCTATGTCGCCGCCCGCACGCTCGATCCCGCCGCCGCCGCCCGCAAGCCGGTGGACCGCGCCGCCACCATCGCCAAATTCGCGCGGCTGGTGAACGCGGACCCGGACGAACTCTGCTGGGTCCAATCCACCACCATGGGCGAACAGGCGGTGCTGCGCGCGCTGGGCTTTCCGCACGATAAAGGCCGCATCGTCACCGACACGCTGCATTTCTACGCTGGCTTCCCCATGTATCAGGAACTGGCCAAGCAGGGGGTCGATGTCGCCTGGGTCCAGGCGCGCGACGGCCGCATCGACATGGACGACATGGCCAAAGCCATCACCCCCGGCACGAAACTGGTCAGCCTGTCGCTCGTCTCCACCTATAATGGCTTCCACCACGACCTAAAGGCGGTGTGCGACCTTGCCCATGCCACGGGCGCGCTGGTCTATGCCGACATCATCCATGCCGCGGGCGCGGTTCCCGTCGATCTCCACGCCAGCAGCGTCGATTTCGCCGCCTGCGCCACCTATAAATGGCTGATGGGCGATTTTGGCCTGGGCTTCCTCTATGCCCGGCGCGGCGTGCTGGAGGCGCTGCCACTCGCCGATTTCGGCTATTATGGCTTCGCTGCGCCCGGCGCTCCGCCCGGCATCGGCCTGTCGCCGCCGCAAACCCATGTCTATCCGATGGACCCACCCAATCCCCTCTCATCAGGCAATGAACCCACCAGCTACGCCATCCGCCCCGGCGCGCTCGGCCATTTCGGCACCGGCACCTATGCGCAGGCGGTGGTCGCGGCGATCGACCATGGCCTCGACCATATCACCGCGCTCACCGTGCCCGCGATCCAGGCCCATGCCCAAAGCCTGATCGCCCCGCTGCGCGAGGGCCTGACCGCCAAGGGCTACCGCCTCATCACCCCGCCCGGCACAACTACGCCGCTGCTAACCGCCCTGCTGCCCGACGCGAAGACCCGCCTCGCCGACCCGCTCGCGAGGGCGCAGGTCCGCCTTTCGCTGCACGACCATCATTTCCGCATCGCACCGTCGATCTTTAACGATATGCATGATGTAGACCGCCTGCTCGCCGCGCTGCCCCGCGCCTGATTTTTTAGGGAGAGATTTATGAAGCGCCTGCTCGCCACCGCCCTGCTGCTAACCGCCACCCCCGCTTTCGCCCAGCCCGCCGCCGCGCCGCAGGCCCTGCCCGCCAAGCTGCCCTTCTCGCCGTCGATCCGGGTCGGCGACATCCTCTTCATGTCCGGTCAGATCGGCCAGGCGCCCGAAGGTATGGATAAGCATAAGGAAGGCTTCGACGCCGCGGTAAAGAGCGCGATGGACTCCATCGGCAAGATATTGGCGACCAATGGCCTCGACTTCGGCCACGTCGTCAAATGCACCGTGATGCTCGACGACATGGCCGACTGGCCCCGCTTCAACGCCGCCTACCTTCCCTATTTCGAAGGCAAACGCCTCCCCACCCGCAGCGCCTTCGGCGCGGACGGCCTGGCGCTGGGCGCGCCGCTGGAAGTGGAATGCATCGCCGCGTTCAAGTGAGGGCGGGAATATCACCCACCTCCGTTCGTCCCGAGCCTGTAGAAGGACGCGCCCACCTAGATTGAGATAGCCTCAGCTTAGTTCGATCCGTTCGTGCTGAGTAGGGTCTGAGCGAAGTCGAAGACCCATATCGAAGCATCAAGCGCTACGCGCGATCCTTCGATATGCCATTTCGACTTCGCTCAATGGCTACTCAGGACGAACGGATGTCAGGAAAATCGACGGCCACAGCTTCCCGCACCACCAGCACCGGCACGCCATCCCGCACCGGAAAGGCCAGCCCCGCCGCCTCCGAGACCAGCGCACCACGCGCCGCGTCCCAGCTTAGCGGCGTCCGCGTCACCGGGCAGACCAGCTTCTCCAGCAACCATGGATCGATGGGCGCAACCTCGCCACTCGTTGCCCCGCCATTCACTGCATCGTCGCCCCGCCGTCGCGCTCGATCCGGCCAACGATCTGCATCAACTGGATGATCCGCTCACATCGTTCGGACAGCGTATCGGCCTCCAGCAAAGTCTGCTTGGCCGCCGGGTCGAACGGCACGATCTGGGCGATGCCATTCACCAGCGCGGTATCGTCCAGCTGCGACACGGCCGTCCAGTCCACCACATAACCCAAGGAATCCGCAAAGCGCCGCGATTCCTGCTCCAGGGCCGCGCGTTCGACCATGTGCAGCACCTCATCCTCCTGCGGCGCCTGCTCGACATCGGCCTCGATCTGGCGAAATTGCGTCGGCACCTGCAATTCGCGCACCAGCCGGAACCGCGCCAGGCCGGTCAGCACGATATTGAACCGCCCGTCGTCCAGCGCCTCGATCTGGCTGACATGGCCCAGGCAGCCCATATCGAACAGCGGCGGCACCGCCCCCGCCCCGCGCGGCTGGATCATGCCGATCCGCCGGTCGCGCGCCATCGCATCATGGATCAGCGCGCGGTATCGCGGCTCGAAAATATGCAGCGGCAGGTCCATCCCGGGCAACAGCAGCGCGCCGGGCAAGGGAAAGATGGAGACGCGCGCGCGGTTCATAGCTTGGGGGCCATGACGGTCACGAAAACAGGATCTGGGACAGCTTGCGCCGCTGCCCCGATACCCATGGATCTTCCAGGCCCACAGCCTCGAATATGGTGAGCAGTTGCGCCCGCGCCGCGCCGTCCTTCCACGTCCGGTCGCGCCGCACGATCTCCAGCAGCGAATCGGCCGCGCCATCGCGATCGCCATTGGCCATCAGCCCGCCGGCCAGTTCGAACCGCGCTTCATGATCGTCGGGATCGGCGTCCACCTTCGCCTGCACGCTCGACAGGTCGGCTACCGGCTTCACGTCCCGCGCCAGCGCGATCGCCGCGCGCGCCTGGTCGATCGCGACATTCTTGGCGACATCGGCGGGCAGGGCATCCAACACCGCTTCCGCCTCCTCCAGCCGCCCCAGCGCCACAAGCGCCCGCGCCAGGCCTGACACCACCTCGACATTATCGGGCACCATCTCGGCGATCTGGCCGAACACCGACAGCGCGCGTTCGGCGTCGCCCGCCGCCAGCACCTCTTCGCCCATGGCGATCAGCGGCGCGATTTCCTGCAACTGCGCCTTTTCGTCCGATTCGATCGGCAATTGCGCCAGCAACTGATCGAGATATTGCTTGAGCTGCCCCTCGGTCCGCGCCTGGGTCAGGTCGGCGACCGGCTGGCCCTGGAACACGGCATAGACGGTCGGGATCGACTGCACCCGGAACTGGCTGGCGATGAAGCCATTCTCATCGACATTGACCTTGACCAGCTTGACGCCCTTGGCCGCATAGTCGGCGCACACCTTCTCGATCACCGGGGCCAGTTGCTTGCACGGGCCGCACCATTCGGCCCAGAAATCGACGATCACCAACTGCGTGCGCGAAGGCTCCACCACGTCCTGGCGAAACGCCTCCACGGCCGCCTTGTCGGCCTCGCTCAATCCCAGGGTCGCCACGCTTCATTCTCCTGTCCATGCGGTCATCCGCCGCCGTCATACCGCGCCTTATGTGGGGCGTCACCCCTCACGGACAAGACGGCCGGACTTTAAGCGACCTGGTTGGCTGTCCGGGCTACGAAAAGGATAAGCGATGAATCCCTCAAAGAAAATATTTGAGCCTGATTGCCTGCTCCACCGGGGCGCCCGCAACCGAAAAGCTTGCTGACCCGAAACTCGGCGCACCGAAGCGCAACACCGGATTGCGCGAAAAGCCTACCCCTTCGCGCGGGATGCCCATGAACGTATCCAGCTTGCCATTGCCATTTTCGTCATGGACGATCGCGATCGCGTAATCGCCCGGCGCGACCGTGCCCAGCGGGATCGGCCCGTTCTTGACCGGCACCGCGAAATGCCGCTTGTCAGGGTCTTTGGTGCAATCGGGAAAATGGTCGGCCGATCGGGTGACGCACACCAATATCTGCCCCTTGTGGGACCGCAGCCCCTCCAGAACGACCGTCAGCATCTGTGGCTGGCCAACAGGAGCCGCCGCCGTCAATCCCGCCATGGCCAATAACAGCACCCGTCGTCCAAGGCTCACGCACCCACCTTCTTGAAATCGCCCAATCCCTTATCGGTGCCGCACAAACGGTCCCAGACACGGAAATACAGCCCGTAATTACAGTTATACTGGTCATGATGCCGCTGATGATGGGTCGCGGTGATCAACCACCCGCCCATCGGCCCGCGCACCATCCAGCGGGGAAACATCTCCCACCCCATATGGTTGCTCACGCCCATGACCGTCATGATCGTCAGCACGCATCCCAGCGCGCCGACATGGATGGGGATCAGGAACACCAAAGCCGGGATCACCACCGCCCCGGTCAGCGCCTCCCACGGATGAAAACTCATCGCCGCCCAGGCGGTCGGCGGCCGGCTGGCATGATGCACCGCATGGGCGATCCGGAACAGCCGCGGCCGATGCATCCAGCGATGCGTCCAGTAAAACCATGTGTCGTGCGCGGCGAGATACAGCAGCACCGACACCGGCAGCCACCACAGCGGAAAGACATGCACGTCGCTATAGATGCGCGTCCAGCCCCGTTCCTGCCAGCCCCATGCGACCACGCCTGCTGGCACGCCATAAATCAGCGCGGAAGCCAGCGACCAGCCGATCTCCCGCCCCATCTGCTTTTCCAGGCCGTGATACAGGCCCGGCTGGCGAATCCGCGTCGCCAGCGCAAACCCGCCGCTCGCCAGCAAATAGCGGACGCCAACAATGACGCTCATCGCCAGAGCGGACAGGAGGATGGCTGCGACCATGGTGAGGCCATAGTCGCTGATGCGTCGCTGTGGAAGCACAACAGACTAATCAATCAACGAAGCGTTCCCCGGCGAAGGCCGGGGTCCAGTTCCACGGTCAGAACTGGACCCCGGCCTTCGCCGGGGAACGCTGCCCCAACAGCCTATGTTCTGGGCCGCGCCTGGCGATAACTCCCCAGCTGCCGCACCCATTTGGTGTGGAACTCCAGTTCCGCGAGCGCCCGATCGACCGCCGGGTCGCCCGGCATCCCTTCGATATCGCAGAAAAACTCGGTCGCGGCGAAACTCGCGCCCCGCTGATAGCTTTCCAGCTTGGTCATATTGACCCCGTTGGTCGCAAAGCCGCCCATCGCCTTATAGAGCGCGGCGGGCACATTCTTCACCTCGAACAGGAATGTCGTCATCACCGGCCCGACATTGGCGACCGGCATCTTGCCCTCCTGCGCCAGCACCAGGAAGCGGGTCATATTATCGTCGCTATCCTCGATATTCTCGGCGATCAGGCGCAGGCCATAGAGTTCCGCCGCCAGATAGGGCGCGATCGCGCCTTCGCCGGGCAGCCGCGTTTCCGCCACCAGCGCCGCCGCGCCCGCCGTATCGGCATAGGCGACCGGCTGGATGCCCCGCTCGCGCAGATAATGGCGGCACTGGCCCAGCGCCTGCGGATGGCTGATCGCGCTCTTCACCGGGCTGTCGTCGGGTGCCATCAGGCAATGGCGAATGCGCAGGAAATATTCGTCCACAATCGCCAGCCCCGATTCGGGCAGCAGGAAATGCATGTCCGCCACCCGGCCGTGCAGGCTGTTTTCAATGGGAATGATCGCCCGCGCCGCCAGGCCATTACGCACCGCATCGATCGCATCCTCGAACGCAAAGCAGGGCAGCGGCACGCAATCGGGGGCATAGCCCAATGCGGCCAGATGCGAATTGGCGCCGGGCGCGCCCTGATAGGCGACGGCGCGCGCCGGGTCGGCGGCGGCCTTTTGCGCGAGTTGCGCGACGATCGCGCGGGCGGGGGCGGGATAATTTTCCATGGCTGGCTGCGCGCTTAGGGTTTCACCCGCCCCCACGCAAGCATCGCCGCGGCGTCCGCGCACGCAAAGGGCGATTTACCGTGCCAACCCGGCTTGCATGGTGGCGTGTCCGCCATTATGGCAGCGCACAAGAGGGGGCGCGGAAGACAGCCGCCAGAACAGAAGCGCAAGGGAAATCGAGCGAAATGGGCGATCGTTTCAACACCGTGGCGGGCTGGGCTTTGTTTGCGGGGATCATCGCGCTTGGCGGTGCAATCGTCAGCTCCAAATATTTCCATGACGAACGGCCCGAAAAGATGGGCTATGCGATCGAAGGCGTCGAAGCCGAGGGCGAAGGCGGCGGTGACACCGGTCCCGGCCTCAACACCCTGCTCGCCAGCGCAGACGTCGCGGCCGGTGAAAAGGTGTTCGCCAAATGCGCTGCCTGCCACACCGTCAACCAGGGCGGCGCCAACGGCATCGGTCCCAACCTTTACGGCACCGTGGGTGAGGCTATCGCTGTCGGCAAGGCCGGCTTCGCCTTCTCGGACGCGCTCAAGAGCAAGGGCGGCAACTGGTCGTTCGATAATCTCGACCACTGGCTGAAAAGCCCGCGTGAATTTGCCCCCGGCACCAAGATGACCTTCGCGGGCCTCGGCAACCCCGCCGACCGCGCGAACCTCATCGCCTGGCTGAATACGCAGGGCTCCAACCTCCCCCTCCCCGCCGCCGACGCCGCGCCGGCCGCAGCGGAAGGCGCAAATGCTGCCGAAGCCGGCAACGCCGCCAATGCGGCCGAAGCCCCCGCAGCGAACGCGACCAACGCCAGCGAATAAGCGGCGTCAAAGACCAAACGACAAAGGGCGCGGCACTGGTTGCCGCGCCCTTTGTCGTTTAGGTTGATTGCGTCCGCAGCGAAGCGACCTTGGTGTGTAACGTGATGACGGATTTGGGGTAGGTTACAGACCCCCCACTCCTATGCCGTCATCTCCGCATAGGCGGGTCGGTGAAGAGGCACGCGACTATTCGCGCGACAATGACGAAAAGGGGCGGGAAGCGGGACTTGCGGGTTACGGCTAGGTGTAGCCCGATGGCGGCCGTTTCACGGCAACGGAAAACACCGCCCGTGGGGTTGTCGGGCACTTTCACAATCCGACGGTGTTTTTCGAACATCAAATCAGGCGTGCAGCGCCGTTCATTCAAACTGCCGAACTACGCCTGACAATCGTGTGTTTGGCGTCAGGAGATCACCTTACAATATCAAAAAGCTGCGCCTGTCATTTGAGACTTTCGAAAACTTGTCGTGCTCGCTGATCGAATGCGACAGACTTTTCGGCGAAGGCGTCTGCTGGCGTTGCGAACTCATAGATGATCCCGATCCGGGGTGTTAGCCGATAGCCAGCGACGCACGCCAGATCGGTCTTCACGGGTCCAGTTGAATAGCAGCGCGCCAAATAGCCGGGCACATCGCGGCGGGTGAAATATGAGTAGTGTCCATCGCCATAGCGCCGCACGCCCCGGCCCAGTTCCTTGGCCGTTAGGCTGTCCACCTTCAATCTTTCCAGTTCGTCCGCCGAAAACGCGTGCATCTTGCGCGCGTTGTATTCGCCCAGCACATAAAATGAAACTTCGCGCGGATATTCGGAGGGCGGATTGTCGCCATGTTCGCGGCGGCAGAGATCATGCCACCATCCATAGGGTTTCGCGCTGGCGCAGAAGGTCGACCTGCGAACAGCGAGATGCCGCGAGTAGTCGGGCGTCAGCCGCGCGGTCAAATTCGTGATTTTGATAGGTCCGGCTGACGTTTCAGCACAGAACTTGCGGGCCTTTTCGTTCAAGTCGAGCGGATAGTTGGGATCATATTCGCGGCCCTGTCCGACCGAAAGTGCCGGGGCGAGCGGCAGCGCCAATGGCGTGCCGCCCAGGACAACGGGATGCAGACGCGCAAGGCATGAAGCCGAGGGCGGCGCTCTACGGGCCTTTAAGCTCGTCTGCTGCCAGAAGAGTAGCCCGAACACCACTACCGGCACCGTAAAGAACGTGGCTGGCAGGATGACTACCGGCGACGCCCAACGACGCGCCAATTTTCGCGTTAATAGGACAATTAGCGCCGCGAGGAGCCCGGCAAGGACGCCAAGGAACGCGAGGCCGACCATAGGCGCTGCAACAATGACGCCGGGCGAATCCTCATTGAAAACACCCCTTATGACCCACCATAGCAGCAACAAGAGACCTACGCCGATTGGCAGGAGATACCATCGCCACAAGAAAGCGACCAAGAGGAAGCCTATGGCGTAGCAGACGAAGAAGAGGGAATAGATCGGGTCCATCTTGATCGTGATCGCCGATTTCGATTGCAGAACAATTAAGTGGATGAATGCCTATCTGGAATCTGTCCAGAAATCAGGTGCTTTGCGTCGGCGTCCGCTTCTGAGCATCGATGAAGGTCAAATTAACGATCTGCTACGGTCAGTGCAGCCACGCTTCGTCGCTTTGCCGAAAAGGGCAGCCCCCTACCGCTCCGCCACCAGCAGCTTGTCGATCTTGCGCCCGTCCATGTCCACGATCTCGAATCGCCATCCCTGGTCGTCGATATAGTCGCCCACTTCCGGCAACCGCTTGAGCAGCCACAGCGCATGGCCCGCCACCGTCGCATAGTCGCGGTCTTCGGACAGGTCGATGCCGATCCGCTCGGCCAACTGGTCGATCGGCATCTGCCCCGACACCAGCAGGCTGCCATCGTCCCGCTCGACCATGTCCGGCTCGTCATAAGCGTCACGGTCGGACGCGAAATGGCCCGCAATCGCCGACAGCAGGTCCGCCGGGGTCACGATCCCTTCGAAATGGCCATATTCGTCATGCACCATCACCATCGGCACGTCCGACCGGCGCAGCACTTCCAGCGCGTCCATCGCGTCGACCTGGTCCGGCACCACCTCCGCCCGGCGCATCAACGCGCCGACATTCAAGGATTCGCCCCGGAACAGCGCGGTCATGATATCGCGCGCCTGGACGATGCCGATAATATCCTCCACCGACCCGCGCCCCACCGGCAGGCGGGTATGCGGCGTATCGAGCAACTTGGCGCGGATGGTCGCGTCGTCAGCGGCGATGTCGATCCAGTCGACGTCCATCCGCTGGGTCATCACCTCGCGCACCGGCCGGTCGGCCAGCCGCACGACGCCCGATATGATCGCCCGCTCGCTTTCCTCGATGATGCCCGACTTGCTCGCCTCCGCGACGATCAGGTGCAACTCCTCGGCAGTCACATGATGTTCCGATTCGCGGTCCAGCCGCAGCAGCTTGAAGATCAGGCTGCTCGACCCGTCCAGCACCCACACGATCGGCGCGGTGATCTTCGACAGCCACAGCATCGGCGTCGCCATCACCACCGCGATCGGTTCCGGCGCGCGCAACGCGAACTGCTTGGGCACCAACTCGCCCACGATCAGCGACGCATAGGTGGTCAGGCCGATGACCAGCGCGAACCCGGCATTTTCCGCCAGATTGGGTGCCAGGCCCAGCATCTGCATCCGTTCGCCCACCGGCCCGCCCAGGCTGGCACCCGAATAGGCACCGGTGCCGATGCCGATCAGGGTGATGCCGATCTGCACGGTGGAGAGGAATTTGCCCGGATCGCTCGCCAGCTTCAGTGCCGTGGTCGCGCCCTTGCGCCCGGCCTTCTCCAGCCCTTGCAGGCGCGGTTTGCGCGCCGACACGATGGCCAGCTCGGACATGGCGAAGACACCATTCAAGGCGACGAGCGCCAGGATGATGACAAGATCGGCCCATGGAAAGGGCGTCGGATTATGGAGGGGGATCGTGGCCATGGTGGTCAACTACCTCCTATAACCGCTAATCTTTCAATTTCACAACATCCCCCTCATTATCCGTTCAGTTCGCATGTGGAACAAACGTCATACTCGCCCATTATGGGATCAGTCGCTCCTCAGGAGCGCGAGAAGACAAGGGAATAGGACAATGAGGATTTCTCACCGCATCATCGGCGCCGCAGGGCTGGCCGCCATGCTCGCCACCACAGCCTGCACCACTGACCCGACCACGGGCCAGCGCAGCATTTCGAAGGCGGCGATCGGCGGCATTGGCGGCGCGCTGGGCGGCTATCTGCTGGGCGATCTGGTCGGCGGCCGCAACGACCGCACCGAAAAGATTCTGGGCGCGGGCATTGGTGCTGTCGCGGGTGCCGGCATCGGCGCCTATATGGACGCCCAGGAACGCAAGCTGCGCGAGGAAACCGCCGGCAGCGGCGTGGACGTGATTCGCGACGGTGACAATCTGCTGCTGCGCATGCCCTCGGGCATCACCTTTGCCTATAATCAAGCGGATGTTCAGCCGCAGTTCCAGCCGACGCTGAACGACGTCGCCTCGGTCCTGGCGCAATATCCCAAGACCTATATCGACGTTTATGGCCACACCGACAGCGACGGCGCCGACGCCTATAACCAGACCCTGTCCGAACGCCGAGCTCAGGCCGTCGCCAGTTACCTGGCAAGCAAGGGCGTCCAGTCGGCCCGCATCGGCACCCGCGGCTTCGGCGAAACCCAACCGATCGCGTCCAACGCGACCGAAGAAGGCAAGGCGTCCAACCGCCGTGTCGAAATCAAGATCGCCCCGGTGACGGAAGCCGACGTGAAGGGCTAAACCACAATATCCGTTCGTTTCGAGCGAAGTCGAGAAACAAGGCAAAGCCGAGTTCAGCGAAGCTAAACGCCAGGCGCATTGCTAACCGCTTCTCGACACGCTCGAAGCCAACGGAATTGTTCCGTCAAAAACTCGCCTTCAACCCATCAATCACGAACTGCGCCGCCAACGCGGCCAGCAGCACGCCCAGCAAGCGCGTAATCACAGCCTCGATCTTGTGCCCCAGCATCGCCATCAACGGCCCTGCCGCCAGCAACGATCCCAGCATCAGAAGCAACGTCAACAGCACCGCGCCCAGCACCACCAGCCGCTCCGACAAACCGTCGGCCCGCGACATCAGCAACATGACCGTGGCGATCGACCCCGGCCCCGCGATCATCGGCATCGCCATCGGAAAGACGGAGACATCCTCCACCTCCGGCGTCTCCGCGATTTTCTGTGCCCGGTCCTCGCGCCGCTCGGTGCGCTTCTCGAACACCATGTCCATCGCGATCAGGAACAGCATGATCCCGCCCGCGATGCGAAAACTGTCGAGCGCGATGCCCAGCGTGCCGAGCAACTGCTTACCCCACAAGGCGAACACGAACAGGATCGCCGCGGCGATGCCGACCGCGCGGATCGCCATCGCCCGCCGCTGCGCCGGGCTGGCACCATTGGTCAGGCTGGCATAGATCGGCGCGCAGCCGGGCGGATCGATGACGACGAACAACGTCACGAACGCGGAAATGAACAGCTCGATCATGATCCCGCCCTCACTGTGTCGTCGATCACCGTTTCATAGGCAGCGCCAGTCCACATCCGCACCGTCACCTGCCGGCTGCCGTCCGTCGCGACGTCGGCGCTCCACAGCAGGCTCTCGTCGGGCGGCGGCGGCGCGTCGCCCTTCTTGCTCGGCGCAGGCGGCGGCGGCGGCGCGTCCCCTTGCGGCCCGCGCTTGCACGTCGCGACCTTCCCGCTCAGAAACTCCGGTGCCGCGCGCGCGCTGGTCAGCGTGTCGCCATGATCCATGATCCACAGCCAGCGCCCCTTCTTGCCGCGTCGCCAGATGGTGGAATAATAGCCGACCGACCCGTCCGGCCGGGTCCAGTTACCAGTGCTCGCGGCCAGATTGCCGTCGCACGACACATAGACGACCGACGTCGACCAGCGGACCGACGCCGCTGGATTGGCCTGCTTCTTCAGCCATTCCTTCGCCAAAACCTTCTGCGGCACGAACATCACCGCGTCGTCGGCGGCCGTTTCTGCAAAGGCGGTCGATTGCCCTTTTTCCTGCGCCAGCCGGTTGAACGCGATCTCCGCCGCAATGACGGAACTGGGATCAGGCTGAAAACGCAAAGGCGGTTTCGCAGCAACCAAAGCCGCCGCCGCCAAAGCCAGCAGCGCCAGCCGCGCCCTCACAATCCCTCCGGCTTGCCAAGCCCCGCCCGCGCATGGGCCGCGACCAGGGTGTTGCGCAGCAGCACCGCGATCGTCATCGGCCCGACGCCACCGGGCACCGGCGTAATCGCACGGACATGGGCCAGCGCCTCGGCGGTGGCGACATCGCCCACGATCCGGGCCTTGCCATCCTCGGTATCGGTCACGCGGTTGATGCCGACGTCGATCACCGTCGCGCCCGGCTTGATCCACTCGCCCTTCACCATCTCGGCACGGCCCACGGCGGCGACGACGATGTCGGCGCGATGGACGACGCTCGCCAGGTCGCGGGTGCGGCTATGCGCGATCGTCACGGTGCAGCTTTCGGCCAGCAACAGCGCCGCCATCGGCTTGCCCACGATATTGGACCGGCCCACGACCACGGCCTCCAGACCACTGAGGTCGCCCAGTTCGTCCTTCAACAACATGATGCAGCCCAGCGGCGTGCAGGGCACCAATGCCTCCTGCCCCGTCGCCAGCTTGCCCGAATTGACGACATGGAAACCGTCGACATCCTTGGCCGGATCGATCGCGCCGATCACGGCGGCCTCGTCGATATGCCCCGGCAGCGGCAACTGCACCAATATGCCATCGACCCGGTCGTCATGGTTCAGCTCTTCGATCAGGTCGAGCAGATCCTCTTCGCCGATGCTGTCGGGCCGCTTGAACTCGAAACTCTCCATGCCGGCCGCGACCGTCATCTTGCCCTTGGACCGCACATAGACGCTGCTCGCCGGGTCTTCGCCCACCAGCACCACCGCCAGCCCCGGCTTGCGCCCGGTCGCCTCGACAAAGCCCGCAACGCCCTCGCCCACCTTGTCGCGCAGGGTGGCGGCGAACGCCTTGCCGTCGATGAGCTTGCCGATGGTCATGTCAATTCTACCCATGTGTCGAGGAGAGCGGTCAGGCGCGCAAACGCCGCGCCTCCGCCGATGATCCGCAACCGCTTTAGCCGGTTGGTGTCGCCCGATTCCAGCAAAATCGCGCTGCGCGGCCAATCCAGCCGTTTCGACAGCAGCGCGATCAGCGCAATATTGGCCCTGCCCTTTTCCGGCACGGCGCGGACCCGCGCGGACAGCCAATGCGCATCGCGCTCGTCAACCCAACATCCGCCGATCGCATCCTTCGCCGCACCCGGCGTCAGCCGGACGGCGATCAACAGGTCGTCCCCCGCCGCCGTCCAGACGCTTGTCGGGGCTGGCGTCAGGCCGCGGCCCGCATCAGCGCCGCGAACAGATTCTCACGCACCGGGCCCTGCAAGATGATGACCGCCAGCAACACCACCATCGGCGACAGGTCCAGCGCGCCCAGATCGGGCAGCACCTTGCGCACCGGGCGATAGAGCGGCTCGGTCATCCGATCGAGCGCATAGAGGCCGTTGCGGACATATTCGTTCGACGTATTGATCACGTTGAACGCAATCAGCCAGCTCAACACCGCCTGCACGATGATGATCCACCAGATCGCCTCCAGCACGATATAGACGATCCCGTTCAGGGCGTTGAGAAATTCCAACAAGCTACCGGCCTTCCATGCTGCGCTGCCGCGAATGTAATGTCGTATCTAGCTATCTGACCATCCCGCCACAAGCGCCCGACGCGGATAAAGACACACGCTCAGCCCGCCGGCATCGTCCCCGGCCGGATATGGCCGAACATATGCGCGACATAGTCCGCCTTGCCCAGCGCCACCCCCTGCGCCCGCAGGATCGCATAGGCGGTCATCAGGTGAAAATAAAATTGCGACAGTGTCCAGTCCCGCGCATATTGCTCCGCTGTCAGGTCAAGGATGATGCCATTGGGCAGCGCATGTTCGACCGCCGCGCCATCAGCCATATCCAGCGCATCGGCGGGCAGGCTCTCCAGCAACGCAACCGCCTCGCCGATCCGCGCCTTTGCGTCCGCGATCGAACCGGGCCGCTCCCCCGCATCGCGCCCCTCGTTCAGCAACTCGTCCAGTAATGCGGGAAATGCCGCGCCCTGCAACCGATAGACCGCCTCATGCGCCTGGACGCAGGCAAAGCGGATCTGCGTCGCCAGCGGAAACATGTCCGGCGCCAGTCGCGCCGACAGCAGAGCCTCGGCGTCGGCCGCGGGCAATTGCGCCTGCACCTTGTCCAGCCAGCCCGACAGCGTCGTCAGCATCTGCACATAGGTCGGGACGATCAGGCTGGTCAGCGTCATATCTAAGCCCCTTATTTCCGCACCAGCGTGCCGGCGCCCTGATCGGTGAAGATTTCCAGCAGCATCGCGTGCGGCACCCGCCCGTCCAATATGACCGCAGCATCCACCCCGCCCTCGACCGCGCGGACGCAGGTTTCCAGCTTGGGGATCATGCCGCCGCTGATCGTGCCGTCCTGCTGCAACACGGCGATCGCCGCGGGGTCCAGATCGCTCAACAACTGCCCTTGCTTGTCCAGCACGCCCGCGACATCGGTCAGCAGAAAAAACCGTGACGCCTTGAGTTCCGCCGCGATCGCCCCCGCCATCGTGTCGGCGTTCACATTATAGGTATGGCCGTCCACGCCCATGCCCACCGGCGCGACCACCGGAATGATGCCAGCCTGCGCCAGCGTGTCCAATATGCGCCGGTCGACGGACACCGGATCGCCGACGAAGCCCAGGTCGACATTGCGCTCGATCCCCGAATTGGGGTCCGCCTCGCGCCGCCCGCCAACCTTCTCGCACAGGACCAGGCCCCCATCCTTGCCCGAAATACCGACCGCGCGGCCGCCAGCCCCGGCGATCCAGCCGACGATTTCCTTGTTGATCGATCCCGCCAGCACCATTTCGGCGATCTTGGCGGTTTCCGCGTCGGTGACCCGCAATCCGCCAACAAATTGCGATTCGACGCCCAGTTTCTTCAGCATCGCGCCGATCTGCGGCCCGCCGCCATGGACGACGACGACATTGATGCCGACCGCCTTCATCAGCACGACATCCTCGGCGAAATCGCGCGCGGCTTCGGGATCGCCCATCGCATGGCCGCCATATTTGACGACGAAGGTCTTGCCGGCATAGCGCTGCATATAGGGCAGCGCCTCGACCAGGGTTTCGGCCTTCGCCAGGAGCGCGGGATCGGGAGCGTGCTTGCTGTTCATGCGCGGGCGCATAAGGCCATATGTGGCCCGCCGCAAGGTTTGCGCACACCCCGCCAGCGCTCTTTGGAGCGGGAACCTATACCCTAACCCACCCCGTTCGTGCTGAGTAGGGTCTGAGTGAAGTCGAAGTGGCGTATCGAAGGATCGCGCTCAGCGTCTGATGCTTCGATACGGGTCTTCGACTTCGCTCAATGGCTACTCAGGACAAACGGATTTAGCGCATGACATCGCGAGCGAAGCGAAGCAAATCATCCTACTCAAAATAGTTAGTTCGCTAACTAACGAGAATCGCAAACCGCCCACAACTGTCGCACTCGCCGTCTCAGTTGCGATCCAGCCGCCGCCCCAGCGCCACGAGAAGATAGATCACCGGCGGCACTAACAGCGCCGACAGCAGCACCTTGGCCAGCATCTGCCCCAGCAGCAATTCGCCGATCGGGAACACCCCGTAAAAGGCGATGGTCACGAACAGCAAGGTATCGACGATCTGCGACAAGATGCTGGCGACCGCCGCCCGCAGCCACAACAGGCGCGCACCCTCCCGCCCCTTGAGCATCGCGAACAGGGTGACGTTCAGCGTCTGGGAAATGCCATAGGCGATGATCCCGCCCAGCCAGATGCGCGGCGTCCCGCCCATCATCATGGCAAAGGCTTCGGCCCTTTTGGGGTCCATGTCGCCCGCCGCCGGCGCGGCCAGCACCACGATCGACAGCAGGATCGACGCGATCAGCGGCAGAAAACCGATCTGCACCAGCCGGTTGGCGACCGCGCGGCCATGCAGTTCCGCCACCGCGCTGGAAATGGTGACCAGCAGCAGGAAGGCGAAAATCCCCGCCTCCACCGCCAATGGCCCCAGCCCGACCATAGGCCCGATCCCCGCCAACGGCCCCAACGCCACCTGCTTGTTGCCCAGCACGCCGGCGATGCACACCATGCCGCCATAGAAGATACAGAAAGCGAAGAGCGAACGGCTGATGGGCGCGGGGGAAGCAGTCATCGGCCGCCCTTACCGGCATTTGCCGCGCGGGGGAAGATGGAGTTGGTCCTTCCCCTTCTCCCCTTGGGGGAGAAGGATACGCAGCCTTGCCGCGCAGCGGCTAGGCGAAGTTGGATGAGGGGCAAACGCCCCCCCTCACCGCAACAACCGATATTTGACCCCCATCGCCTGCGCCAAGTTGCGCAATCGCCGCTCGACCGTCTCGCCATAGAGATCGGCGTCCCCGTCGCGCAGCAGTAATTCAATCTGCCCCTCCGTCCGGCTTAGCTGCGACACGGCCAGCGGCCCCTCGACCCCGCCCGACAGGCGCTGGGCCAGCCGGATCGCCAGCCCCCACAGGGCCGCCCGGCGCAATTCTTCGGGCTTCGCCAGCAACTCGACGCCCGGCGGACAGCTCATCCCCCCGCCAAAATGGCTATACAGCGCCTGCGCCAGCATCGCCCGTTCCGGCGCGGTGATCCCTACCCAATTGCTATGCAGCGCAATCTCGACACCCCTTTCGGCGCGAAAATCGGGGTTGGCGCGCCATCCCACATCGGCCAGCAAACAGGCGGCCCTGCGGATACGCCGCGCGGCACCATCGTCATCGGCGAACAGCGGCGCGATCCATTTGTCGATCCGGTCGCCATGCCCGCGAAAGCGCGCCTGCGCCTCCCCTTCCGCCTCGGCCGAAACCAGCAACGGGTCATCCGCCCTGATATCCTCCGGCAAAGCCTCGTAGAGCAGCCCTTCGCGCAGGCCATAGGCCGACACGACCAGCCGGCTCGCCTTCAACTGCCGCACCACGACCGACAGCAATGCCGCGGCGTCGGGCAGCGTCGGCACGCGCGATCCGGTCATCGCGGGAATCTGCTTCAACCGGGTGCGATCGACATGGCTGACGATCCGGGTCAGTTGCTCGGCCCGCGCCGCGGTCATCTCATATTGGTGGACGACCGGCAGCGGAAAGCTGGTCAACTGCATGTCGAACCGCGCCAGCGCGCGCCAAGACCCGCCGACCAGGTAGAATGGCAAGTCGGGTTCCGGCGTCCATCCCGCCTTCTCCAGCATCTTGACCACGATCCGCTCCAGCATCCGCGGCCCCTTGGCCCGGATCTGCGGCAGGCGCAGCACGCCCAGTGGCAGCGAAATCGTCTGCTCCACCGCCCCGCCCCGGATGCGCGCCAGCTCCAGGCTCCCGCCGCCCAGATCGCCGACGATCCCGTCTGCGTTCGGGATGCCCGACAACACCCCCATCGCCGCGCCGATCGCCTCCTGCGCGCCGGTCAGCAATTCGACCGTCAGGCCCATATCCTTGGCGCGGGCGATGAACACGCCCCCGTTGGTCGCATCCCGCACCGCGGCGGTGGCGACGCAGCGTATTTCCGTCACCTTCATCGCCCGGCACAGATGCGCGAAACGCCCCACGGCGCGCAGCCCCCGGTCCATCGCCTCCGGCTCGATCGCGCCCGTCTTGGCGAGCGACGCGCCCAGCCCCGCCATCACCTTCTCGTTGAACAGGGTGAAGGGGATGCGGCGCGGCCCGTCATAAACGACCAGGCGCACGCTGTTCGATCCGATGTCGATGATGGCGGTACGCGCATGCGCCGGCTGCGGCGACGTCGCCATGCTTTCGGCGGCGGCGCGAACCCGGCTCAGCATCGAATTCATCAGGCGCGCCCACGCAGGCGCAACGTCGGCACCGCTTCATTATCCAGCGCCGCGCCGCGCCCGGACAGCGACGGGTTGGTCATGAAATAGCGATGCAGGTTGAACGGCTTCTCCCCCGCATCCAGCCGCGTATAATGACCATCGCTGTCCAGCGACCAGCTCTGTTCGCTATCGATCAGGTTGGCGACCATCACCTGGTCCAAAATCTGGTCATGCACGGTCGGGTTTTCTATCGGCGCCATGAACTCGACCCGCCGGTCGAAATTACGCTGCATCCAGTCGGCCGAACTGATGAAGACCTTCGCGCCATTATTGGGCAGCGCCTTGCCATTGCCGAACACCGCGATGCGGCTATGCTCCAGAAAGCGCCCGACGATCGACTTCACCCGGATATTCTCCGACATGCCCGGCACCCCAGGCCGCAGGCAGCATATGCCGCGCACGATCAGGTCGATCTGCACTCCCGCATTGCTCGCCGCATAGAGTTTCTCGATGATCGCCGGATCGACCACGCTGTTCATCTTGGCCCAGATATTGCCCGGCCGTCCGGCGCGGGCATGGTCGATCTCCGCGTCGATCAGGCGGCACAGCGTATCGCGCAAATCGCGCGGCGACATGACAAGCTTTTCCAGCCGCTCCGGCTCGACATAGCCGGTGATATAATTGAACAGCGCAGCGGCATCGCGGCTATAGGCCGGATCGGCGGTGAAGAAGCTAAGGTCGGTATAAATCCGCGCCGTAATCGGATGATAATTGCCGGTGCCGAAATGGCAGTAGCTGCGGAACTGCTCGCCCTCACGCCGGATCACCATCGAAATCTTGGCATGGGTCTTCCAGTCGATGAAGCCATAGACAACCTGCACCCCCGCCCGCTCCAGCGCGTCGGCCCACATGAGGTTCTGTTCCTCGTCGAACCGCGCCTTCAGCTCGACCACCGCGGTCACGGACTTGCCTGCCTCTGCCGCGTCGATCAGCGCGCGGATGATCGCCGACTGCTTGCCTGCGCGATATAGCGTCTGCTTGATCGCCACCACATCCGGGTCGATCGCCGCCTGTTTCAGGAAGGATACGACGACGTCGAACGCCTCATAGGGATGGTGGACGACGATGTCCTTGGCCCGGATCGCGGCGAAACAGTCGCCGCCATATTCGCGGATACGTTCGGGAAAACGCGGAACATAAGGCTCGAACTTCAAATCCGGTCGGTCGGCGTCGACGATGCCGGACAGGTCGCTGATGCCCACAAACCCCTCGACCTCGACCACCACCGCCTCATGGCCCTGGAGCATGTCCTGCAACATCTCCTCGACCGGCGCGGGGATGCGCTCTTCAATCTCCATGCGAATCACCCGGCCGCGCCGGCGGCGCTTGATCGCGCTGCGGAAATGGCGGACCAGATCTTCGGCCTCTTCCTCGATCTCGATGTCGCTGTCGCGGATGATGCGGAACACGCCGCTGTTGCGCACGCGGTATCCGGGGAACAGGTCCGCCGAAAAACGCCGGATCACCGCCTCCAGCGCCATGTAGCGCGCCGGATCGCCGGGCACGCGCACGAACCGCGTCAGCGTCGGGGGGATCATCACCAATTCGCGAATCGGCTGCTTGTCCGACAGGCGCTCCAGGTCGAAGATGATCGACAGCCCCTGATTGGGGATGAAGGGAAAGGGATGCGCAGGGTCCAGAGCCTGCGGCGTCAGGATCGGGAAGATCTGCGTCAGGAAATGCTCGCGCAGCCATTGGCCACAGGTCGCGTCCATCTCGCTCGCTGGCCCGATGACTTCGATGCCCACCTGCGCCAGCTCGTCATGGACCGCGCCCCACACCTTCTGCTGCGCCAGCATCAGCCGGGTGCTTTCCTCGCTGATCGCGCCCAGTTGCTGCGCCGGGGTGAGGCCGTCGGCGGAACGCAGGTCGACATCCTGCAACTGCTGCCCCTTCAGCCCCGCGACCCGGACGGAGAAGAACTCGTCCATGTTCGCGCCGGAAATGGACAGGAAGCGCAGCCGCTCCAGCAGCGGATGAGCGCGGTTCATCGCCTCCTCCAGCACCCGCTGGTTGAACGCCAGCCAGGACAGCTCACGGTTGAAATAACGCTCGCTGGGCAGCGCCAGGCTGGCGGAGGGATCGGCTTCGGCCACGGATTACTCGCGTTGCTGAGGAGGGGGATCGGGCGGGACTATAGGCAGAAAGCCTGCGACTTGCAGAGCCTCTTTCGCCAGTGCGACAGAAATCTTGCGTCCAGATGACAATGCGGCGCGATCCAGTAAATGCGTGACCGCCGCGATGCCGCCATAGCTGCGTTCGACCCGGCGCACCAGCCATTCGGGCAGGTCGGCGGCATAGCCCGCCCCGACCGTATCGAACGCCCGTTCGATCAGCGCGCGGGCCAGCACCTCGTCCGGCTCATCTATCGCGACATGGGGCGCGGCCGCCAGCCGCGATCGCAGGTCGGGCAGCGCCACGGTCCAGGTCGCTGGCGGCGCATTCCCCACCATCAGCAACGGCCGCCGTTCGGTCTGCGCCGCGTTCCAGGCATGGAACAGCCGATGCTCGTCCTGCCCTTGCGCATCGTCGATGATCTCGCCGCCGCTCATCCGCGCAAAATGACGCGCCAGCGTGGATCGGCCGGACCGCGGCGGCCCGGTCAGCACGCTCACCGACAACGGCCAGTCGCGCCAGCGTTCCAGATGCGCGACGGCCTGGGCATTGGCGTCGCTGACCAGAAAGTCACCATTGCCTGCGCCACCATGCCATTCGAAGGGCAGGCTGATCTGGCTCATTGCGACGGCGGGGACGCCTGTCGCCGCGTGATCCGCAACGTAGTGCCGGACGCTGCGACGCTATAGCCCCGCGCCTGCAATCCCGCGCGCAGCATGTCGGCCGTCCCGTCGAAGCTGACCTGCATCACCGACGTGCCCCCCAGCGCCAGGCTGCTGGTATTGGCGGTCCGCACGCCGGGGATCGACCGCACCGTCGCTTCGCCCGCGCCGATCGATCCGACATCGGGCGTGTCGAACTGGATGGAGAAGCTTGTGCCGGTCGTGACCACGCTCGGCAGTTCCACCGCATCGATCGGCGCATCGACCGCATTCTCGATCTCCAGCGCGGCCGGATCGACCGGCTCCTCGATGATGAGCGAGGGGTCGGGCCGCAGACGGCCGTCGTTCAGCGCCCGGATATATAGCTCGTCGATCCGGCGCGCACCTTCGTCCAGCATCTTAGGCAAGCCGCTGTCGTTCGACGCGCGCAGCGTCACGCTGCCAATCAGGCTGTTGTCGGGACCGTAGCGCGCGGTGAAGACGCCCGTGACCGGCCCGCCGGGATAGGCGCGGTCCAGCCGCGCGATCGGGATCACCACGTCGGCCGCGCCATATTGGTCGAGCAGCACCCGCCACCACAGCCGCCCGCGCCGCCCGGTCTGCCCGGCGTTCAGCAGGATGGGATCGGCGATCGATCCCGCCACGCGGACATAATCGATCGCGCTGTCGCCGGTGCGGTATCGCGCCCAGGCCTTCTGCCATTCATTGGTGCGCTCATAGGATACGGCCGATCCGCCGTCCCACAGAACCGGAATCACCAGCAAGGGCGGCGATCGCATCACATTGCCCGACACGCCCAGCAGCGCGCCGGTGCGCGCGCGATCGAACAAAATGCCCAGCGTCGCGACATAGCGCGTCGGCCCGGCCTGCTCATAATCAATCTCTATCCCCGAAACCATCGCCTCGATCTGCGAATCGGACAGCGCCGGCGCGCCGCCGCCGCCATGGGTGCGGTTCCACAGCATCCGCCACGCCTGCCGCTGCGCCATGCGCCAGCCGGTGTAGCGGGCCGTATCGGCATCCTTGGCGAACACGTCCACCTTGACCCCCCGCACCTCGAAATCGCCGCCGCTGGCGATCGGCGGCACGCCGCGCTCCCCCTCCATCTGCGCGAACAGCGCCGCGGCGGCGAGGCCGAGCGCGATGGCGAACAGGATCTGGACGGGCCGCGAGAGCAGGCGCACAAAGGCTGCGGGGCGGGTTAGGGACTGGCTCAGGCTCACGCGCGCCCTTTTGGCGACAATTGCCCGCCATGCCAAGCGCGAACCTGCACCATCCCTCAGTCCTCCTCCCGTTCGGGCTGAGCGAAGTCGAAGCCCTCTGCTGAACGCAGGCAAGCACCTCGCTGCGCTCGGTCGGCCCCTTCGACTTCGCTCAGGGCGAACGGATGTGAGATGCAACCGCCAACATCCAAACTTCCGTTTTCGCGCCGCTTGCTCTAGGGCGCTGCCTCATGAGCGAGAACGAATCCTACAGCTACGCCAAGGCCGGCGTCGACATCGCCGCGGGCAACGCCCTTGTCCGCGCCATCGCCCCCCTGGCCAAGGCCACCCGCCGGCCCGGTGCCGACGCCGAACTGGGCGGCTTTGGCGGCTTTTTCGACCTCAAGGCCGCGGGCTATGACGACCCGTTGCTGGTCGCGGCCAATGACGGCGTGGGCACCAAGCTGAAACTCGCGATCGACCATGACCGCCATGACGGCGTGGGCATCGACCTGGTCGCCATGTGCGCGAACGACCTGATCGTACAGGGGGCCGAACCCCTCTTCTTCCTCGACTATTACGCCACCGGCAAGCTGGAGAGCGGCGTCGCCGAGCGCGTCATCGCCGGTATCGCCGAAGGGTGCCGCATGGCCGGTTGCGCGCTGATCGGCGGCGAAACCGCCGAAATGCCCGGCATGTATGCCGATGGTGACTATGACCTGGCCGGCTTCTGCGTCGGCGCGGTCGAACGGTCGAAGGTGCTGACCGGTAACAAGGTAAAGGCCGGCGACGTCCTCATCGGACTCGCCTCTTCGGGCGTCCACAGCAACGGCTTCTCGCTGGTCCGCCGCCTCGCCGCCGACAAGGGCTGGCGGCTCGATCGCCCGGCGATCTTCGATCAGGACGTGCTGCTAATCGATGCGCTTATGGCGCCGACGAAGATTTACGTGAAGAGCCTGCTGCCGCTGGTCCGCGCCGGCATGATCCACGCCCTCGCCCACATCACCGGCGGTGGCCTCCTCGAAAATATCCCCCGCGTTCTGCCCGACGGTTGCCACGCCACCGTCGATGCCGATAGCTGGGAACAGCCGCGGCTGATGGCCTTCCTCCAGGCGCAGGGCCATATCGAGCCGGCAGAAATGGCGCGCACCTTCAACTGCGGCGTCGGCATGGTGCTGGCCGTGGACGAAGCCCATGTCGCTGCCGTCACCAAGGCGCTGGAGGATGCGGGCGAAACCGCCTTCCGCATCGGCGCGGTCAGCGAAGGCGACAAGGGCTGCACCGTCAAGGGCAGCACTGAAACCTGGAGCGCCAAGGCCGACTGGTCGGCCACGCATCTGGGCTAACATCACCACCCTCCGTTCGTTTCGAGCGAAGTCGAGAAACGGTCGCGCCAGGGTTCTCGACTTCGCCCGAACCGAACGGAAGTTGTTATGCACAAAGCAAAAGTCGGCGTCCTGATTTCCGGCCGCGGCTCCAACATGGCGGCCCTGCTTTACGCGGCGAAGGCGGACGACTGCCCCTATGAGATCGTGCTGGTCGCCGCCAACGATCCAGACGCCCCCGGCCTGACCCTCGCCGCCGCAGAGGGCATCGCGACCTTCGGCCAGAGCCACAAGGGCCTCAAGCGCGCCGAATTTGATCAGATCATCGACGCGCAACTCCGCGCGTCCGGCGCGCACTATGTCGCCCTCGCCGGCTATATGCGCCTGCTCTCGCCCGCATTCGTCGCCGGCTGGGAAGGTCGTATGCTCAACATCCACCCCAGCCTGCTGCCCAAATATAAGGGGCTGGACACCCACCAGCGAGCGATCGACGCGGGCGACAGCCATGCCGGTTGCTCGGTCCATATCGTCACCGCCGAACTGGACGACGGCCCGGTGCTGGGCCAGACCCCGGTGGCGATCCTGCCCGGCGACACCGAAGACAGCCTAGCCGCCCGCATCCTGATCGCCGAGCATCAGCTCTATTCCCGCACCCTCGCCGACTTCGTTACCCGCGACCGCCATCCCGACTGGCTGCTCAACAAGGTGCGCGCAACAGCCCTCGCCCTGCCGCAAGCGGACGAGATCGTCTCCCACGGCATGCCCTGCTTCGGCATCGTCAAGGGCAAGAAATTCGCCTACTTCACCCGCGACCATCATGGCGACGGCATCATCGCCGTCCTCGTCAAGACCAACGCGCCGGAAGAACAGGCGACGCTGATGGAAGCCGACCCGGACCGCTATTACCGCCCCGCCTATTTCGGCACCGACTGGGTCGGCATCCGCCTCGACCTGGGCGACACCGACTGGGACCATATCGCGGACCGCCTCCGCTCCAGCTGGCGCCAGATCGCACCGAAGAAGCTGCTGGGCCTGATGGATATCGCGGAAGACTTTTGATCCTCTTCCTTTTGCCGCCCACGATCCCCATAGAGATCAGCCATGACCGACAGCCCCGCGCCCGCCATCCAGATCAGCAACCTCACCAAAGTCTATAAGGGCGGCAAGCGCGCGCTCGACGGCATCAACCTTTCCATCCCGCGCGGCCAGATCTACGGCCTGCTCGGTCCCAATGGCGCGGGCAAGTCGACCACGATCAACATCCTGGCCGGCATGGTGAACAAGACTGACGGCGACGTCAGCATCTGGGGCTTCGACATCGACGCGCATCCGCGCAATGCCCGCAACAGCATCGGCATCGTGCCGCAGGAAATCGTCTTCGACCCCTTCTTCACCCCGTTCGAGACGCTGGAAAATACCGCCGGCTTTTACGGCGTGCCCAAGGACCGCCGCCGCACGATGGAATTGCTGCGTGCGGTGCATCTGGACGACAAGGCCCATGCCTATGCTCGCACGCTCTCCGGGGGCATGAAGCGCCGCCTGCTGGTGGCCAAGGCGATGGTGCACAGCCCCCCGATCCTGGTGCTGGACGAGCCGACCGCGGGCGTGGACGTGCAATTGCGCCAGCAACTCTGGGCCTATGTCCGCGAACTCAATGCGCTCGGCGTGACGATCGTGCTCACCACTCATTATCTGGAGGAAGCCGAGCAACTCTGCGACCGCATCGCCATCATCAATCATGGCAAGGTCATCACCGACAAGCCGACCCGCGAATTGCTGGCGATGGCGCAGGAAAAGGTCGTACAGGTGACGGTGGACCGCGATGTGACCGTCGCGCCCGACGCGCCCTGCTTCGAAAAGGTGGAGCTGTCAGGCGACCGCACCCTGACCATCACCTATCTGAAGGACCGCGCCAATGCAGGCCAGGTGCTCAGCGCAGTACAAGCGAGCGGGCTGGCAATCGTGGACGTGGTGACCCGCGACCCGGATTTGGAGGATGTGTTCCTCAACTTGACGGCGGCGGCATGAGCTATCGGACTATGATTTTCCGTTCGTCCTGAGTAGCCACTGAGCTTGTCGAAGTGGCGTATCGAAGGATCACGCGCTGCGCTCGATGCTTCGATACTTGAACAGGTGAACCATCCCCCGGATGGTTCAGGATCGTCCGGGGGACGATCCGACCTGTTCAACTTCGACTTCGCTCAGCCCTACTCAGTACAAACGGCCGGTTGGAAAGAGAAGAGTTAATGACCACCACCCACGACGTCATCATCATCGGCTCCGGCGCGGCCGGCCTCACGGCCGCCATCAACCTTGCGCAGGACCGCAAGGTGCTGGTATTGGCCAAGGGCGCGCTCGACGGCGGGTCCACCAACTGGGCGCAGGGCGGCATTGCCGCAGTACTCGACGCCGGTGACAGTTTCGAGGCGCATGTCGAAGATACGATGGTCGCGGGCGCTGGCCTCAACGATCGCGCCACGGTCGAGTTCGTCGTCTCCGAAGCCCCCGCCGCGATCGATCGGCTGGCGCAACTGGGCGTCCCCTTCAACGCCAGCGAGGATGGCGAACAGTTCGGCGAACGCTGGCACCTGACGCGCGAGGGCGGGCACAGCCACCGCCGCATCGTCCATGTCGACGACGCCACCGGCCATGCGGTGCAGGTCGCCCTGCTCAAGGCCGCACGCGCCAACCCCAATATCACCCTGGTCGAGGATCTGATCGCGATCGATCTCATCACCTCGCGCCATGGCGAGCGCTATTCGGGCGATGGCCATGTCTGGGGCGTCTACGCCTTCAATAAAAAGACCAAGCATGTCGACGCGCTGCTGGGCCGCGCGACGATCCTGTGCACCGGCGGCGCAGGCCGCACCTATCTCTTCTCGACAGCGCCCAGAGGCGCGACCGGCGACGGCATCGCCATGGCCTGGCGCGCGGGGTGCCGCGTGTCGAACATGGAAATGAACCAGTTCCACCCGACCTGCCTCTATAATCTGGAGGTCAAGAATTTCCTGATCACCGAAGCCGTGCGCGGCGAGGGCGGTCACCTCAAACTTCCCCCCGGCGTGCCGGGCGGCGGCGAGCGTTTCATGCCCCGCTTCGATCCGCGTGAGGAACTGGCCCCGCGCGACATCGTCGCCCGCGCTATCGACCATGAGATCAAGCGGCTGGGCCTCGACTATGTCCATCTCGACATCAGTCACAAAGACCCGGAATTTGTAAAACATCACTTCCCCACCATCTATGCCCGGCTGCTCGACCTCGACATCGACATCACCAAGGAGCCGATCCCGGTCGTCCCCGCGCAGCATTATACCTGCGGCGGCGTGGTGATCGACCTCGACGGCCGCACCGACCTGCCCGGCCTTTATGCCGCGGGCGAAGTGAGCGAAAGCGGCCTGCACGGCGCCAATCGCCTCGCCTCCAACTCGCTGCTGGAATGTTTCGTCTTCGGTGAAGCGGCGGCCAAACATATCCGCGCCCATTGGGACGACCTGCCCGCCCCGCCGCCGATCCGGCCGTGGGACGAAAGCCGCGTCACCAACAGCGACGAGGAAGTCATCGTTCAGCACAACTGGAAGGAAATCCGCCGCTTCATGTGGGACTATGTCGGCATCGTCCGCACCACCAAGCGGCTGGAGCGCGCCCAGCACCGCGTCGCCCTGCTAGCGCAGGAAGTGGACGATTATTATGGCAATTTCCGCGTCACCCCGGACTTGATCGAACTGCGCAACCTGCTGGAAGTCGCCCGGTTGATCGTCCGCTCCGCGCTCCATCGCAAGGAAAGCCGCGGGTTGCACTATACGCTCGACTATCTCGACACCCTGGCCGAAGCGGTGGATACGGTGTTGGCACCTTAAAACGGACGGCTCTTTCCTACATGCGTCTTCCACGACATGATCCGACGCATGTCAGACCGCCAGAAATTCCTTCAGCGCCGCATTGAAGCGCGTCGGCTGGTCGCCCATGACCATATGGCCGCTCGGCCCGATCGCTTTCAACAGCGTGGCCTTGCGCGGCGCATAAGCGGTACGGAAGCGGCTGGTGATGGCGGCGGCCTGCTCGGCGTCGCTGCCCACGGCATAGACCACCTCCAGCGGCGCGGCGAGCCGCGGCAATTGCGGCGTCAGGTCGATATTGGCCAGGTCGCGCAGCGCATTGGCGATGACATCGGCATCGCTGCCCTTGGCGCCGGGCGTCTGCGCGACCATCTGCCCCAGATAGCGCCGACCCGCAAGCGTGCCGGTCAGATAACCCCTCAGCTGGTCAGCGAGAAAGCCCATGCCGCTCGCCGTTCCGCCCACCATCGCCGCGCCCGCAGGCAGCATGTCGACCACCATCACGCGCCGCGCCAGTCCTTTGAGGCCCAGCAGCATCGCCAGCGTGCCGCCCATGCTATGCCCCACGATTGCCGGCCGCTTCAGCCCTGCCGCGACGATATAGCGGGCGATCTCGTCGGCGACCGGCTGGATCAGCGCGCCGCTGGCATTGGCTTCCGGGGCCAGGCCGGCAAAGCCGCGTATATGGACCAGATGATAACGATAGCCCGGCACCCCGCCCAGCACCCCGTTCCAGATGCCCGGACCACTGGCGAGGCCAGGGATCAGGATCACGTCGGCGCCCGCCCCGCGTATATTCATCGCAATTCGGCGCGACACGAACGGCGCTGCCTGCGCCACCCCGCTCCACAAAGCGCCACCCGTCGCGAGCGCGCCGAGCATCAGCATGCGCCTGTTCATCCTTGCATCGATCATGCCGCCTTCTTGCCCACCCTGCCCTGAACCGCAACTGAGCGGCTTGGCCACCGATCAAAGAGTTGCATCGTTCATGCTCCTTACATCGCATTTGTGGAATCATTCGTCGCATCGGTCTTGCCGGACAAGCGGCAGGCCGCCCCTATGACGCCAAGAGAGTGCGGGGACGCTAATGACATTGCATAAAAACCGGGGCGGTTCTGCGCGCCTGGTCCTGTTGATCGCGGCGCTGTCGGCCTGTGTGAGCGCGCCAGAGCCGCCAGCGGCGCAGGCGGCCGCTGCCGTGCCGCAAAAGCCGCAACCCACCACCAACACATGGCCGATCCGTCAGGTCGCCAATCCACCCCTGCCCTATCGCGATATCGACCAGAATGAAACGCCGCCGCCCGCGCTGGTCAGCGTCGTGCGTAATCTGGGCCAAAGCTTCCGGGGCAAGGTCGGCATCGCCGTCCGCCGCATCGGCGCGGACTGGACCGTGGCGTGGAACGGCAATGCCCTGTTCCCGCAGCAGAGCGTGTCAAAGCTGTGGGTGGCGATGACCTTCCTCGACGCAGTGGATCGCGGCAAACTGCGCATCACCGACACGACCACCATCACCCGCAACGACCTGACCCTCTTCCACCAGCCGACCGCGGCGTTGGTGGCCAAGGAGGGCGGCTGGACCACCAGCTACTCCGACCTGATGCGCCGCGCGATGACGCAGAGCGACAATACCGCCAACGACACGCTGCTGCGCGCTGTTGGCGGGCCGGACGCGGTACGCGGCTTCCTGGCGCGGCGGATGATCAAGGATATCCGCTTTGGCCCCGGCGAACGGCTGCTGCAATCGGCGACGGCCGGCATGGACTGGCGGCAGGATTATTCGATCGGCCGCAATTTCTACGCCGCCCGCAACAAGCTGCCCATGTCGGTGCGGGTAAAGGCGCTCGACAATTATCTCGCCAGCCCTCCCGACGGCGCGGCCCCTTCCTCGATCGTCCAGGCGCTGGCGAAGCTGAAGGAGAACCAGATGCTCTCCCCCGCCTCCTCCCGCCTGCTGCTGTCGATCATGGCGGAAGCCAAGACCGGACCGCAGCGGATCAAAGGCGGTGTGCCGCCGGGCTGGCATTATCTGCACAAGACCGGCACGGGTCAGGATCTTCCCCCGCGATCGACCGGCTTCAACGATATCGGCATCATGACCGCCCCCGACGGCACCAACTATGCCGTGGCGGTGATGATCGGATCGACCACCGTGTCGATCCCCGAACGCTGGGCGCTGATGCAGGCGGTGGCGAAGGCGGTCGCGGCGAACCACGAACCGCGGTAAGGCGCTTGTAACATTGGCTATATCCGTTCGTCCTGAGTAGCCATTGAGCGAAGTCGAAATGGCGTATCGAAGGATCACACGTAGCGCCTGATGCTTCGATACGGGTCTTCGACTTCGCTCAGCCCCTACTCAGCACGAACGGGCTGGGTTAGACTAATGTCATAGCGCTCTAAAACCGCCGTACCACGCCCAGATAGGCCTGGCTGTCCGGGCTGTCCGCATTCAGGCCGATATTGGTGCCGATATCGAACTGCATGTCGTCCGACGGTTGCCAGGCGAAGGACAGGCCGGCGAGCGCCTCGGTTGCATGACCGGCGGGATCTTCGTCGCGCGTCACCTGCGCTTCGATCGTCCCGGACACGCTGTCGCTCAGCGAAAAGCCCAGCCCTGCGACGCTGCCATAGGCGACATGGCGGCCATCGCGATCCCCATCGACCGCCGCGTCGATCTGCGGCGTCAGGCCCAGGGACAAGCCGCCGCCGAGGTCGAAACTCACCGGCACGATCAGCCCTGCGCCCCAATCGCCAGCGCCAATCGCCGATCCGCCGGCCGGCAGCGAAACATAGGGCATGATCGCAATCGAAAAGCCCGACCCGTCGGGACTGGATAGGTTCCGGCGCAACGCGACCTGCACATCACCCACGCCGCTATCCTTCTCGACCAGCCCGCTGAGACGGTCGCGCGTGCGGACATGACCATAAGCGGTCCAGCCGACCTGCGCCTCCAGATGGTCACCCAGCCCCAGCCGCACCAGCGCATCGCCAGCTTGGATCGTGTCGGTGCGGGTCGATATATCCTGCTGGCGGGTCCAATCGCCCAGCCCCAGTTCCACCACCATGCGCCCCGGCTCCACGGTGCAGGCCGGTGTGCCCAGACCCGGCCGGTCGGCGCACAGGTCGCGCGGCTCCTGCGCCATCGCCATGCCCGGCGCTAAGGCCAAAGCCGCCGCCGCCATCATCCGCATCATTCGCCGCCCCAATCGCATTGCCGTTTCCCCCGTGACCGCCACGCTATATGCACTTTCCTGTTGGAAATGATGCAGAAATAATGGGGCGTCACAGCACGCCAACCGCCGCTGACCGGCCCATCGCCGCTGCCCACTGGAGGGGCGGCGCGTAACCCGCTATCCCCCTCCCCATGACCCAGAATCACCTCTATCTCGTCGATGGCAGCGGCTATATCTTCCGCGCCTATCACCAGCTTCCTCCGCTCACCAACCAGCATGGCCAGCCGGTCGGCGCCGTCTATGGCTATACGACCATGCTGTGGAAGCTAGCCGAGGAACTGGGCAAGGCGGAAGGCCCAACCCATATGGCGGTGATCCTTGATAAAGGATCGCACACCTTCCGCAACGATATGTACGACCAGTATAAGGCGCACCGCCCGTCCGCGCCGGAGGATCTGGTCCCCCAATTCCCGATGATCCGCGACGCCACCCGCGCCTTCTCCCTCCCCTGTATCGAGGAAGCCGGCTTCGAAGCCGACGACATCATCGCCACCTATACCAAGGCGGCGGTCGCAGCGGGCTGGCACGTCACCATCGTCAGTTCCGACAAGGATCTGATGCAGCTGATCCAGCCCGGCGTCGACATGTACGACACGATGAAGAATGAACGACGCGGCGCGGATTATGTGGTCGGCAAATTCGGCGTGCAGCCCGAACAATTGGGCGACGTGCTGGCGCTGATGGGCGACAGCGTCGACAATGTCCCCGGCGTGCCCGGCATCGGCCCCAAGACCGCCGCAAAGCTTATCACCGAATATGGCGATCTGGAATCGGTGCTGGCCGCGGCGCCGGCGATGAAAAAGTCGAAGATGCAGGAAAACCTGATCGCCAACGCCGACATGGCCCGCCTTTCGCGACGGCTGGTGGCGCTGCATGACAGCATGGACCTGCCCGAACCGCTCGAAGACCTGACGCTCAAGGGCATCCCCAAGGAGCCGCTCCAGCAATTCCTGTCCCACCACGGTTTCAAGACCCTGCTCAATCGCCTCGGCGCGCCAGCCGCCGCCGTCGCGGTCGCCAGCATCGCCGCCACGACCTCAGCCCCCGTAGCGCCAGCCGCGATCGAACACCCCGCGATCGACTGCGCCCTCTACGAAACCGTCACCACGGTCGCGCAGCTGGAAGCCTGGATCGCGGAGGCGCAGGCGCTGGGCGTCGTTGCGGTCGACACCGAAACCGACAGCCTCGACAGCATGGAATCGGGCCTGGTCGGCATCAGCCTGTCCACCGGGCCGGGTCGCGCCTGCTATATCCCGCTCGCCCACCGCTCCGCCGACGACATGTTCGGCGAAGTCCCGCCGCAAATCCCGCTCGACACCGCGATCCGCCTGCTGCGCCCGCTGCTTGCCGACGATGCGGTGCTCAAGGTCGGTCATAATATCAAATATGACCTCAACGTCCTCGCCCGCGTCGGGCTGGAGGTGACGCCGATCGACGATTCGATGGTGATGAGTTTCGACCTCGACGCGGGCAAATCGCTCGGTGGCCATGGCATGGACGAAGCGGCGAGCGTCCATTTGGCGCATACATGCATCAGCTTCAAGGAAGTGACCGGCACCGGCAAGAAGGCGATCAGCTTCGCCCATGTGCCCCTCGACCGGGCGACCGCCTATGCAGCGGAAGATGCCGAAGTGACCTGGCGGCTGTGGCACAGATTGTCGCAGCGGCTGGCGGCCGAGCGCGTCACCCGCGTCTATCAACTGGTCGACCGGCCGTTGATCCCCGTCGTTGCGACCATGGAGCGCCACGGCATCAAGGTCGATCGCGAGCAGCTCTCCCGCCTGTCCGGCACCTTCTCGCAATCGATGGCGGGGCTGGAGGCAGAGATTTTCGACCTCGCCGGCCACCCCTTCACCATCGGATCGCCCCAGCAACTGGGCGTCGTCCTGTTCGACGAAATGGGGCTGAAGGGCGGCAAGAAGGGCAAGAGCGGCACCTATTCCACCGACGTCACCGTGCTGGAAAAGCTCAAGGCCGAAGGGTCCGCAATCAGCGGGCTGGTGCTGGAATGGCGCCAACTGTCCAAGCTCAAATCCACCTATACCGACGCCCTGCAACAGCAGATCAACGCCGACACCGGCCGGGTCCATACCAGTTACTCGCTGACCGGGGCGCAGACCGGCCGCCTGTCCTCGACCGATCCCAACCTTCAGAATATCCCGATCCGCACCGAAATCGGCCGGCAGATCCGCCACGCCTTCGTTGCGGAACCCGGCAATGTCATCCTGGCGGCGGACTATAGCCAGATCGAGCTGCGCCTGGCCGCCCATATGGCCGACGTGCCCGCGCTGAAGGAGGCGTTCGCGCAGGGCGAGGACATTCACAACCGCACCGCGCAGGAATTGTTCGGGGAGGTCAATCGCGAAACCCGCGGCCGCGCCAAGACGATCAACTTCGCCATCCTCTACGGCATTTCGCGCTGGGGCCTGGCAGGTCGGCTGGAAATCAGCGCGGACGAGGCGCAGGACATGATCTCCAAATATTATGAGCGCTTCCCCGGCATCAGCGTCTATATCAATGAGACGCTGGAAAAGGCGCGCGCCAACGGTTTCACAGAGACGTTGTTCGGCCGCAAGACCTGGTTCCCGCGCATCACCGCACCGATCCAGCACGAACGCCAGGGCGCCGAACGCGCCGCGATCAATGCCCCGATCCAGGGCACCAGCGCCGATATCATTAAGCGCGCGATGGCGCGTATGGGACCGGCGCTGGAGCAGGCGGGGCTGCACCGCGTTCGGATGCTGCTCCAGGTCCATGACGAACTGGTGTTCGAATTGCCCGAAGGCGACATCGAAGCCGCGAGCGCGGTGATCCGCCGGGTGATGGAAAACGCCGCCGAACCGATCGTGACGCTCAGCGTGCCGCTGGGCGTGGAGATCGGCACCGGGCCAAGCTGGGGCGCGGCGCACTGATAAGCAAAAGGCTGGCCCTGTTGGGCCAGCCTTTTTTCAATCGAACAGCTCTTCCAGAAAGCTCTTCTTGCGCTTCTTCGGATATCCCCGCCCGTCGTCTCGATAATCGCGATCCGGGCGGTAGCTTGCCTGTCCGAAGGGCGCGGGCTGGGGAGGTGGCTCGTTCCCCTGCCCTGACCGTTCGATGATCTTGTCCAGTTCGCCCCGGTCCAGCCAGACGCCCCGGCATTGCGGGCAATAATCGATCTCCACCCCCTGCCGGTCCGTCATTGCCAATCCGACATGACAGACCGGGCAGAGCATGGCCGATACGGCAGCCTGATCCCGCATCCGCTTACTCCCGCTCGCCGGTCAGGCTGAGCAGCATCTGGAACAGGTTGACGAAGTTCAGGTACAGCGACAGCGCGCCCATCACCTGCATCTTCTGCGCGACCTCATGCCCGGCATAGACGAAATAGTCCGACTTGATGCGCTGCACGTCCCAGGCGGTCAGGCCAGTGAAGACCACCACGCCGATGATCGAGATGACCATCTGCATCGCCGAAGACCCCAGGAAGACATTGATCAGGCTGGCGACGATGATGCCGATCAGGCCCATCATCAGGAAACTGCCCATCTTCGTCAGGTCGCGCTGGGTGGTATAGCCCCACAGCGACATGGCGAGGAACATCACCGCGGCCGAGAAGAAGGCCTGGGCGATGCTGCCGCCGGTGAACACCAGGAACACGCTGCCCAGCGACACGCCCATCACGGCGGCGAACGCCCAGAAGGTCAGGCGTGCCGTTGCGGTGGACATTGTCTCGATGCGGAAGCTGAAGAAAAAGACGAAGGCCAGCGGCGCGAAGATCGCCACCCACTTCAAGGGCGTGCCGTAAATGGCGGCTGCCAGCGCCGGCGTGTTGCCGACCAGCGCCGCGACCAGGCCAGTGATGACCAGGCCAAGGCCCATATTGCGGAACACGCCCAGCATGTGCGCGCGCAGGCCGGCGTCGGTCTGCGCCGTCTGGCTGGCACCATAGCCCGGCATGCGAACGGGATTATTCATGGGAAACACTCACTCCATCATCCAATGTGGTTCGAGTGGCCCGGTGCGGTTTCTTGCGGCAAAGAAAGGGGGCAAATTACCGCAAAACCAGCACCGGGCACACCCGATGCGGTCCGACATCGCGACATGGATCAGGGGGGAAATCCATATCGCCAGAGGGGCCCGGCCCGCATCAAGAATATTGGGTGGGAAACGCCGGGGCGCAAGGGATCGCCCCGCCTGCAACATTTTATTACAATCAGCCCATGTCGCGCAGGTCATGGACAGAAGGTCATGGACAGGGGCAGCCATGCGCGAAAGAGACAGCAAGTTGGACATTTGTATCGCGTCATCCAATTTTGTTACTTAGCTAACTAACTTATTAACCCCCTGGAGATGGTAGGGAAGGATTGACCCTTACGACGCTTCGCGACATGGCGTATCCCCATGTCCGAAGACCAGCATATCCCAGCGCCGCTGCGCCTGTTCAACAGCCTGACCCGCATGATCGAGCCATTCGCGCCGATCGAGGATCATCATGCGCGCGTCTATAGCTGCGGTCCCACCGTCTATAATTACGCCCATATCGGCAATCTGCGCGCCTATGTCTTCACCGATACGCTGCGCCGGACGCTGTTGTGGAAGGGGCTGGCCGTCACCCACATCATCAACATCACAGATGTCGGTCACCTGACCAGCGACGCCGATGCGGGCGACGACAAGATGGAGGCGGCCGCACGCGCGTCGGCCAAGAGCATCTGGGATATCGCCGCCCATTATACGCAGGCCTTCAAGCAGAATATCGCCGACCTCAACATCCTGTCGCCCAGCGAATGGACGGTCGCGACCGACTATGTGCCGCAGATGATCGAATTTGCCGAAAAGATCGCGCCGACACATTGCTACGAAATCGCTACGGGACTTTATTTTGATGTCTCCAGTGTCCCTTTTTATATGAAGGAGGCAGATAGTGGAGAATTTATAGCAGCCTTTAATGCAAGGGTCAGTGGTGGTGATTGGACTAAAGTAAATGAGGCCGCCGAACATGCCCATGAGCGTGCACAATTAGCGAGTCGAATTGGAGCTGTTGAAGGCAAGCGGCGTCCTCAAGACTTCGCCATCTGGCGCAAGTCACCGCCGGGCGAGCAGCGCCAGATGGAATGGGACAGCCCCTGGGGCAAGGGCGCGCCGGGCTGGCATCTGGAATGTTCCGTGATGAGCCAGGCCCGCCTCGGCCAGCCGTTCGACATCCACACCGGCGGCATCGACCATCGCGAAATCCACCACCCCAACGAGATTGCGCAAAACCAGGCGTTTCACAATTGCTGTGGTGATCCCGACGCGGCGGCGGCCGACTTCACTGGCGCGCGATGGTGGATGCACAATAATTTCCTGGTGGACCGTCAGGGCAAGATGTCGAAGTCGAAGGGCGGTTTCACCACCCTATTCAGCCTCATCGACGCGGGCGTGCATCCGATCGCCTATCGCCTGCTGTGCCTGGGCGCGCATTACCGGTCCGAACTGGAATTCAGCGCCGACAATCTGGCCGCGGCGCTGACCCGGCTCAAGCGACTGGTCATGGGTGTCGAGGGGTTGAAGGCCCGCGCCGAGGGCGTGACCTGGCAATCCCCGCGGCTCGACTATCTGCGCGCCAACCTGCATCCCAAGCTGGTGCCATTACTTGAACAGTTCGACGCGGCGATCGCCGACGACCTGATGACGCCGCGCGCTCTGCCCATGCTGGAAGAAGCCATCGGCATCAAGAAGGTGCCGGTGGACGAAAAGCTCTGCCTGATCGCCGCCTTCGACCAGGCGCTGGGCCTCAACCTGCTGACGCTGTCCCGCGCCGACCTGCGGGTGCAGCCGAAGGATGCCCAGATCACGCCGGAGGAGATCGAGGCCGAATTGGAACGCCGCACCGTCGCCCGCGCCGAAAAGGATTTCGCCTTGTCGGACGAGATTCGCGACGCCCTGATCGCTCGCGGGGTCGAGGTGATGGACGGCGATCCGCTGCGATGGGACTGGCGGCTGACACTGGGTTGACGGTCGCGCGCGCGCATCGGCCTTGACGCCCGCCTTCCGCCGACACAAGAGGCAAGCGGGTCGATTGAAGAGCGGGGGTGGTGTCATGCAGCTTTCCACGCGGTATGCGGCTATGCTTCTGGCGCTGTCCGTGCCGACCCATGCGGCGTCGGCGGCTGCCCCGGCAAGCGCTGTGGCTTTCTCGCCCACCGACCCACGCCACGTCCGGCTTTACTCACTCGAACGCCAGGCCTTCGCCCTGTTCGACAATGACGATTATGCCCTGTCCATGTCGCAAAAGACCCGCGACGCCTGGACCCGCCTGCACGCCGCCGCATTGAAGGCGAAGGTGGCGGGCAAGCCCCATCCGCTGGCCGGCGTCGCGTTGATCAACCTGTCCTCCATGGACCAGATCGACGGCAAGAATCCCGATGCGCTGGCCCATGTGACGGAAGGGCTGGCGCTGGTCGCGCCGTTCGCCGACGCCTATCCAGTGGCCTGGATGCAGGGCCTGTCGATCAAGGGCTATGTCCAGGCCGCATTGGGCGACGTCACCGGCGGCGCGGACATATTGGCGCAGGCCAGCCGGTACATGGACGGCTATATCGCCCGCACCCCGCCGGACAAGCTGGACGAATCGACCCATATGTTGCGGTCCAACATCGCCTTCTCTCACGCGCAAGCGCTGACCCGCCTTGGCCGCAATGACGAGGCGGTGGACGCGCAAAGGGCCAGCATGGAGGCCCGGATAGCGGCGGTCGGACCAAACAGCCCCGATACGATCGGCTCCTATTATAATTATGCGCAGATGCTCCAGCGCGCCGACCGCGATGTCGAGGCGGAAAAATATGCGCGCATGGCGGTCGATATCGCCACCGATCATGTCGACCGCAAACATCCCAGCTACGCCCGCGCGCTGGAGGCGCTGGGCCTGCTGCTGTCGCGGACGGGGCGACGCAACGAAAGCCTGGATTATCTCCAGCGGGCCATCGCCATCAAACGCGACACGGTGGGGACCAGCAGCCTCTATTTCCAGTTCGGCCTGCAAAATCTCGGCACGGTGTTGCTGCCGCTGGAACGCTATGCCGACGCTGAAACGCTCTTCATGGAGGCCGAACGGGGCTTTCGCGGAATCGAGGGCGACAATAGCCCGCAATCGGCCCGCGCCCTCGCCTTCGCCGCATCGGCTGCCCTGGCGGAAGGACGGCGCGATCAGGCCATCGAACGGTTTAACGCTGCCCTGGCGCGGGTGCGCGCAGGATCGGACAAGGACCGCGATATCGGCCAGCGCGTCTATCCCTATCTGATCCCGGCTTTGATCGCTGCCGGACAGGGCGAAGCATCCCGCGCCGCCGCCGCCGCCTTCGCCGCGGAAACCCGCCAACTCGATAATGCGCCTGCGATTCCCTTGGCGCAGGCGGCCATGCTGTCGGCCTGGACCGGATCTGACCCGGCAAAGCTGCATGAATCGGCGGAACGGCTCGCCGGGGTTTTGCGTGACGGCACCGTCATGAACGACAATGGCGAACTGACGGAAGAACAACGCGCCGCGCTCGACGCTGTGCTGGCCGTCGCCGCACAGACCCAGGATGCCGCGTTGGCGCTGGACACGATGGCGGTGCTGGCGGGGTCGCGCATTGCCCAGGCAAACCGGTTGGTGTCCCAGCGCATGGTGACCGACCCCGGATTGGGCGGTCGGGTGCGCAGCCTGCAGGATAAGGTGAAGACGCTGGAAGCCGCCGACCGCCGCCTGTTGAAGGCGTTGGCGACGGACAATGGCGTCGCCGCGGCCCGCGCGGAACGGGCGACGATCGCGGCGGTCGTGGAGGCCGAGCGCGCGGCCATCGCCCGCGACTATCCGCGCTGGGTGGATGCGCATGGGGGTGCGCAGCCCGATCTGGCCGCCGTGCGTGCCAGCCTTGGCCAGGGCGAAGCGTTGCTGGCGGTGATGCCGGCCTTTGACGGCGTCTATCTGCTGGCCGTTGGGACTGATGGAACACATATTGAGCGAGCGGGGATGGATCGCGCTGCACTGGTGGCGCTGGTCGGTCGGCTGCGATCGTCGCTGACCCCGGCCGGTTTCGACCAAAGCAGCGCGCACGACCTCTACCGTCAGATTTTCACGCCCGGCATCCTCACCGCGCTGGGCCAGGCCCGCACGCTGCGCATCGTGCCGACCGGCGCCTTCGCGTCATTGCCATTCGGGATGTTGCTACAGCACCCCGTCGCTGCGGTGACGCGCCATACGCCCTGGCTGATCCGCCGCTTCGCGATAGAGGTGCAACCCGGTTTCGCGACAGGCGGCGACAGGCGGCGGCAGATGGCCATGCGCGGCCAGCGCTTTCTGGGCATCGGCGCGCCGCTGGCCTTTGCCGACGCCAAACCGGCCGACGTGACGCGGGGAACAGGGGCGCTTCTGGCCGCCAGTTCCTATTTCCGCAATGGCGGCACCGATACGCGCGCATTGTCCCAATTGCCGCCGCTGCCGGGATCAGTCACCGAATTGCGGGCGATCGCCCACCGTTTCGGTTCGGATCACGCCACCTTGCTGATCGGCGCGGACGCCAGTGAAGCCCGGCTGCGGGACCGCGACCTGTCCAGCTATGGCGTCATCCTGTTCGCCACCCATGGCCTGGTGAGCGGCGAGATGGAAGGCGTGGCCGAGCCGGCGCTGGTCCTGTCTCCGCCCGACGCCGCCACGGCGGGCGAGGATGGGCTGCTGACCGCGTCGGAAGTGGCATCCATGCGGATCGGCGCGGATTGGGTGATCCTGTCGGCGTGCAACACCGCAGCGGGGAATGATGCGCAGGCCCCGGCCTATTCGGGGCTGGCGCAGGCGTTCCGCTATGCCGGGGCGGGATCGCTGCTGGTATCGCACTGGCCGGTGCGGGACGACGCCAGCGCCTTCGTCACGCTGGAGACGGTGAAGGGCGCCGCGCGTGGCCTGCCCCGCGCCGTGGCGTTGCAGCGGGCGATGCTCAAACTGATCGGGTCGAAGCGGCCCGACGCCGCCCAGCCCTATATCTGGGCGCCGTTCATCCTGATGGGGCGTTAACCCGCTTCGAGCGCCGCGCCGGCCTCCATCCAGATTTCCTCCGCCGTCTCCAGCTTCTTTTCCACCTCGGCGCGCTTCACCATCAGCTGGCTGGTGGTCATCTTCGCCTCTGCCCCGGTCGCGGCCTTGGGATCGGACAGCACCGCGTCGATGCGCTTGCGCTCGGCGATCAGGGTCGTCATTTCGCGCTCCGCCTTGTTGACCGCGTTTTTCAAGACCTTCTGCTTCTCGCGCCATTCGGCGGCGGCCTTCTTGTCGGCCTTGCGGTCCACCTTGGGCGCGTCACCGCCGCCGCTGTTGCCGTCGGCCTTGCGCAGGATGATGTCGGTATAGTCGTCCAGTGATCCGTCGAACGGCTGGGCGGTGCCGTTGTCGACCAGCACCAGACGGTCGGCGACCAGTTCGATCATGTGGCGGTCGTGGCTGACGATCACCACCGCGCCGCTATAGTCGTTCAGGGCCTGGACCAGCGCCTCGCGGCTGTCGACGTCCAGATGGTTGGTCGGCTCGTCCAGGATCAGCATGTGCGGCGCGTCGCGGGTGATGAGGGCGAGGGCGAGGCGGGCGCGCTCGCCGCCGGACATGGAGCCGACCTTCTGCACCGCGCGCTCGCCGGAGAAGCCGAAACGGCCGAGCTGGGCGCGCACCGCGCCGGGCGTCGCGCCCTTCATGACGCGGGTCATATGTTCCAGCGGGGTGTCGGTGACGTCCAGTTCCTCCACCTGATATTGGGTGAAGTAACCGACATTCATCTTGGGCGAGCTTTGCATCGTCCCTTCCATCGGGGCGAGTTGCGCGGCGATCAGGCGGGCCAGCGTCGTCTTGCCATTGCCGTTGCGGCCGAGCAGCGCCAGCCGGTCGTCGGGGTCGATGCGCAGGTTGATGCGCTTGAGGATCGGCGTTTCGGTATAGCCGACCGAGGCCATGTCCATGGTGATGAGCGGCGGGCGCAGTTCGGCGGGGCTGGGAAAGCCGAAATGCAGCGTCGGGTCTTCGCTGGCGGCGGCGATGGGTTGCATGCGGGCCAGCGCCTTGGCGCGGGACTGGGCCTGTTTCGCGGTGGAGGCGCGGGCGGAATTGCGGGCGACATATTCCTGCAATTTCTCGCGCTCGGCCTGCTGCTTGGTGCGGGCGGATTCGAGCTGGGCGAGCCGTTCGGCGCGTTGCCGCTCGAACGCATCATAGCCGCCGGGATAGAGGGTAACCTTCCCCCCTTCCAGATGCAGGATATAGTCGACCACATTGTTCAGCAGGTCGCGTTCGTGGCTGATGACGACCACGGTGCCGCGATAGGCTTTGAGGAAATTCTCCAGCCAGAGCGTGGCTTCGAGGTCGAGATGGTTCGACGGTTCGTCGAGCAGCAGCAGGTCCGGGTTGGAGAAAAGCAAGGAGGCGAGCGCCACGCGCATCTTCCAGCCGCCCGAATAGCTGTCGAGCGGGCGGCCCTGCATTTCCTCGTCAAAGCCAAGGCCGACGAGGATGCGGGCGGCGCGGGCGGGCGCGGTATAGGCGTCGATCGCGGTCAGCCGCTCGTAAATATGGCCGAGGCGATCGGGGTCTTCGGTATGCTCCGCCTCCGCCATCAAGGCGGCGCGTTCCTTGTCGGCTTCGAGCACGGTGTCGAAGGGGGTCGCGGTGCCGGACGGGGCTTCCTGCGCGATATAGCCCAACCGCGTGTCGCGGGGCATGTCGCACGACCCCTCGTCCGGGTCGAGTTGGCCGATCATCACCTTCATCAGCGTGGACTTGCCCGCGCCGTTGCGGCCGATGAGGCCGACGCGGCTGCGCGGCGGCAAGGCGGCAGCGGCGCGATCGAGAATGACGCGGCCGCCAAGGCGCACGGTGATAGAGTTGAGATTCAGCATGGGCGCGCCTGTAGCAGAGGTGCAGCGGGTCGGAAAGGCGTGGACGCGGCGTTTTGCAAGGTGGCGTGGCGTTGCGAAGTTCACACTGTCGTGGCCGACGCAAAAGCGTGGGGACGGACGGGTGGAGTGGATTTCGCAATAGGAGAATTTTTGCGAAATGGGGGTGGGCCGCGCTGGGGTGCTGCGCGGTGGTCGGAAGGCTGACGGTGGGAAAGAGCGGGGTGGATTATGGCATGAGTGATGGGGTGTAGGACAGGGGGAAGTGGCCGATTGCGGATCGGCAACTCTCGCGTTTCTAGCAGCGGATAGCTGACCTTACCTTGGGTCCACGCTGCCTTAGCTTTTTGACCTTAGCTAACGAATATATTAGATGCGCTACAAATTCCGCTCACATGAAGCAAAATGAGGCACCTAAATCTATGAAGGTAACTCCGGTTTCCAAGACGTTATCCGAGGTGCTTCGCGGTAACTTTCTGAAAGTTCCAAGATTTCAACGTCCATATGATTGGGACAGAGACAATCTTACTGAATTTTGGAACGACATTAGGGACAGAGGAGACCCAGAGTATTTCATGGGATCGATCGTCGTTTTTGGAGACCAAAAGGAAAAAAATTTAATCTCCCTTGTAGACGGCCAACAGCGCATCACAACGATAACGATATTGCTCGCCGTCCTGAGAGATGCGCTAGAAGAACGAGGCGAATCTGGCCCTTCTGCAGCTTTGCATGAGTTGATCGAAACCCGCGATCTCGACAATAAAAGTCGCTATACACTGGAGCACGATCCAGCGGATAAATATTTTCAGTATGCTATACAGTCAAGATTGCCTGACAAAAAAGTGAGTCCTGTTGGCGTGCAGCAGCAGAATTTGCAGATGGCTTTTCGATTTCTTGAATCATCCGTCAAAGATCACGTTAAGAAAAATTTTTTGGATAACCCAAGCAAGGCGGTAGCCTATCTAAAGCACTTACGCGATTGCCTCCTGCAGATGCATTTCATTTCTATTGAATTAGATAATGAAGACGACGCGTATCTCATTTTTGAAACGCTTAATACGCGTGGAAAAGATCTTAGAGCCTCGGATCTTTTGAAAAATCATTTCATGAGATTGCTTCCTGCCAAAACTAAAGGCCATGACGTAGTAAAAGACGCATGGTCCGAAATTGTTGAGAAACTAAATAGTTCTACATACACAGTTGATACTGACTCATTTCTATTACATTATTGGCTTTCTCGCGAATCTTCTGTGTCAAAGGCCAGTCTATTTGTTCACTATAAAAATGAAATCAAGAAAACGAATGCGAAATCTTGGCTAGAAGATCTCAGGATGGCATCCAAGACGTACATCAGGTGCATCTCGCCCTCTGACGGAACATGGGCCAAAGAAGAGCGCGATTTGCGCGAATCGCTGCAAGCACTTCGCATCTTTGGCGTGGCACAAGCGGCGCCTCTTATGTTAGCAGTCATGACCCAGTACGAGCGAAAAACAATTTCGTTGAAATCAACCAAAGCCTCGATTGGAATGATCGAAAATTTCGCATTCCAGTTTAACGCACTCACTCAATCTCGGGGTGGCGGAGGCGTGGCCAATATGTACGCCCGTCTTGCCCAAAATACGATGGAATGTACAAACGCGCAGGAATTTGTTGCTGTCTTCAAGGACATGCGGGCCAAGTTTAGTGAGCGAGTTCCTGATGAGACTGAATTCACTCTTCCATTTTCGCGCATCATATTTCGAAATACCTACACGCGCGATCGTGCGCTTGTCCGGTATATTTTGACGAAGTTAGCAAAGCATTATGGGCTTCCGGAAGAGGTTGATATCGGAGCACTGACGATAGAGCATATCCTTCCTCAAGAACAAGGGACCGAGACAGATGATGAGTCTGACGTTGGTGCAATCGGAAACCTGATTTTTGTTAACGAAGCTATCAATGGCGAACTTGGTAATAAGTCGTTCGTAGAAAAAAAGAAAATATTTTCGTCCAAACACAATGTGTACATGGATGAATTTCTTAAAGATGCTACCGAGTGGACGGATGATCAAATTTCAGATCGTGGCATTGAATTAGCTAAGGTAGGATATAATAAAATCTGGCACATTTAGACAATAAAGCATGCCGTTTTACATAAATGTCATAGCAGACGTAGCGAATAATGTCAGCTCATGGGGTCGTCGGCTGCCAAGTGGAACGGCAACGAATGGCGCAAACCCGACAGCCCCCACCCCAACCCCTCCCCTGAAGGGGAGGGGCTTTAGGGAACGCCCCCTGCCCTACCCCTTCGCCGGTCCCTCGGCATACAGCGTAAACGCCCCCTTCAATCCCCCCACGCTCGATTGTCCGACCCACAGGTCGAACGCGCCCGGTTCGGCGATGCGCTGGCTGCGGGCGCCGACGAACTCCAGATCGACGCGCGAGAGAGAAAAGCGGACGGTCTTGCTTTCGCCTGGATTCAGCGTCACGCGGGCCATGCGTTTCAATTCGCGGATCGGGCGGGTGCGGCTGGCGACGCGGTCGCGGGTGTAGAGTTGGACCACTTCGCTGCCCTTGCGGTCGCCCTTGTTGGTGATGCGGGCGGTGACCTCGATCGCGGCGTCCCACCGGAGCGCGGTGTCGGATAGTTTCAGCTGGTCCAACACGAAATCGGTGTAGGTCAGGCCGTGGCCGAAGGGGAAGCGGGCGCTGTTGTCGGTGGTGGCGTAGCGGGCTTTATATTCGGTGCGGTTGTCGATCACCGGGCGGCCGGTGGATTTGCGGTCATAATAGAAAGGCTCCTGCCCGCTTTCCCAGGGGAAGCTGACGGGGAGTTTGCCGGACGGATCGACCCGGCCCAGCAGGATGTCGGCGATGGCGTGGCCGGCCTCGCTCCCCAGGAACCAGGTGGCGAGGATCGCCTGCGCATTGGCGACGCCGTCGTGCAGCGCAAGCGCGCGGCCGTGGCGCAGCAGGATCACGACCGGGGTGCCGGTGGCGACCACGGCGTCGGCCAGCGCCTGCTGCGCGGGCGGGATTTCGATGACGGTACGGGACTGGGCTTCGCCCGACATGGCCTGCGATTCGCCGATGGCGAGCAGGACGATGTCCGCCGCCTTGGCCGCCGCGACCGCCTGGGCGATGCCGCCGTCGATCGGCCCGCTGATCTCGCTGCCGCGGGTGACGGTCAGCTTTGCCGGGTCGGGGAGCGCGGCGCGCAGGCCGGTGGCGATGTCGACGCCCTTGTCCGGGTCGCCGTAAAAGGCCCAGGGGCCGTAGAGATTGGCGGTGTCGTTGGCGAAGGGACCGATCAGGGAGATCTTCTGCCCCTTGGCCGGGTCGATCGGCAGGACGCCTTCATTCTTGAGCAGCACGACGGAGCGAGTGGCGGCTTCGCGGGACAGGGCGCGGTGGGCGGGGGTGAAGATGCGGGTCTTTTCTGCTTCCTCGTCGAGCGATCGATAGGGGTTGTCGAACAGGCCGATGGCGGCCTTTACATAGAGGATGCGGCGCACGGCGACGTCGATCGTGCCCATCGGCACCGCGCCGCTTTTCACCAGTTCGGGCAGATAGCGGATATAGAGGCCGCTCTGCATCGACATATCGACGCCGGCGAGGACGGCGAGCCGGGCGGCGTCGCGGTCATCCTCCGCAAAGCCATGGGCGACCAGTTCCTCGTCGGCGGTGTAATCGGAAAAGACGAAGCCGCGAAACTGCATCTCGCCGCGCAATATGTCGGTGAGCAGTTCACTGTCGGCGGTGGCGGGGACGCCGTTGATTTCGTTGAAGGCGGCCATGGTGGTGAGCGCGCCGGCCGCGAACGCCTTGCCGAAAGGAGGCAGATGGGTTTCGCGCAGTGTTTCCTCGCTGATGTCGACATTGCCATATTCCAGGCCCGCGGCGACCGCGCCATAGGCAGCGAAATGTTTGGGGCAGGCGAGCAAGCTGTCGTCGCGGCGCAGGTCGCGGCCCTGAAAGCCACGGATGCGGGCAGCGGACAGTAGGCCGGTGAGGGTGACGTCCTCCCCTGCCCCCTCGACCACGCGGCCCCAGCGCTGGTCGCGGGCGACATCGACCATGGGGGCGAAGGTGAGGTGGAGGCCGGCGGCGGTGGCTTCGATCGCCTGGGCGCGGGCGGTGCGCTCGCACAAAGCGGGGTCGAAGCTGGAGGCTTCGGCGAGCGGCACGGGGAAGATGGTCTTGAGGCCGTGGATGACGTCGCCTGCGAAGAGCAAGGGGATGCCGAGGCGGCTGTCCTTGACCGCGATCTCCTGCGCGCGCCGGCCGCCTGCGACGCCGATGCCGTTGAAGAGGCAGCCGACCCGGCCCTTGCGGATTTCCCCTGACAGGCGCTTTTCGTCCTGGATGCCGACCTGCGGGTTGGGCGGGTTGAAGGGGCGGAAACTGTCGGCCAGGCAGGTCATCTGCCCGGCCTTTTCCTCCAGCGTCATCCTGGCGATGAGGGCGTCGACGCGCTCCACATCGGTTTGCGCGAGGGCGTGGCGGGGGAGGCCGAGGGCGAGAACGCCGCCCAGCGTGCGGATCAGGAGGTCGCGGCGATCGAAGGTCATGTGGGGAGGGCGTAACCGGACAAGGATGAATGAAACTTGTCCAGCCAACGCGACGGCACGATTTTTGTTGCACTGCGGCAATGAACCTGCGGCACGGCAGCGATGAGGGGCATGTCTGAAAGGCTATGGTGGACGCACTTGGGCTCGAACCAAGGACCCGCTGATTAAGAGTCAGCTGCTCTACCAACTGAGCTATGCGTCCACACCGGCCTGTTTCCGGTCCATATAGAACCGACTGCATCGGCCCGATGCAGTGGTGGACAGGGCTGGATTCGAACCAGCGTACGGGAAACCCGGGCAGATTTACAGTCTGCTGCCTTTAACCACTCGGCCACCTGTCCAGTGCCCTGCGCGACAAAGAAATTTGCGTTTCCGCCCCGCTGGAGGCGGCTCAATGGCGAAAGGAGACTTGCCTGTCAATGGGGTGATGTGAAAAGAGCGCATTCATGAAAAAGCCCAATCGCTCCACTAAGTCCAAGGGCGCCTTCCCGCGCTTCTATGGTCGTCACGCCGTTATAGCGGCGCTCGCCAACCCCAACCGCATCGTGCGCAAGATATGGGGCACGCGCGAAGCGCTCGGCGCCCTCGATCTGCCGCCAGTGCTGCCGATCGTCTATGCCGACGTCGCCGACATGGGCCGGATGGTCCCATCCGACGCGCCGCATCAGGGCATCGTTGCCGAAGTCGAGGCGCTGGACGATGTCTGGCTGGGCGAGATATTGCTGGAAGGGCAGGACGACAAACGGCCGATCCTGGTGCTGGACCAGGTGACGGACCCGCATAATGTCGGCGCGATCCTGCGCTCCGCCGCCGCGTTCGACGCGCTGTGCATCGTCACGCAGGACCGGCATGCCCCGCCAGAATCCGGCGTGCTGGCGCGCGCGGCGTCTGGCGCGCTGGAAAATGTGCCCTGGGTGCGGGTGGTGAACCTGGCCCGTGCGCTCGAAGAGATTGCCGAAGCGGGTTACTGGCGCATCGGGCTGGATGGCGACGCCGACACCACATTGGGCGAGGCGATCGGCGAATCGCGCGTCGCGCTGGTGCTGGGGGCGGAGGGCGAAGGGCTGCGCCACAATACGATCGCCCATTGCGACATCATCGCCAAGCTGCCGATCAGTCCGCGGATGGAGAGCCTGAACGTATCGAACGCTGCGGCGATCGCGCTGTACGCCGCGACGGTTCGCTGATCCGCCCGGGAAGGAGAGCGCCATGGACCGCCGGTTTCCTGCCAAGCTGTATCGCACCCTGGGGGCGTTGGCGGGGCTGCTGGCGCTCTCCGCCTGCCTGGTGACGCCGGGGACGTTCGAATCGAGCCTGGACATCCGCGCCGACCGCAGCTTCGCTTTCACCTACAAGGGGGAGATATTGGCGTCGGAGATGGGCAAGACCGGCATGACCGGCGGCGCGCCGTCGACAGACGATGACAGCGAAGGCGAGACAGAAGCCGCGCCGACGCTGATGCAGATCGCCGCGCGGGACGAGGATTTCAGCGATGCGCTCGCCGATGGTGCAGACAAGGGCGACGAGGCGCAGATGCAGGCGATCGCCGCCGCGCTGACCAAGGAAAAGGGATTTCGGTCGGCCCGCTATATGGGCAACCGCAAGTTCGAGATCGATTATGCGATCACGGGCAAGCTGACCCACGCCTTCCTCTTCCCCTTCAACATCGATGCACAGATCATACTGCCCTTCGTCGCGGTGGAGTTGCGCGGGGACGACCGTGTGCGGGTCAAGGCGCCGGGCTTCGCCAACGGGTTCGACAAGAGCCAGGGACCGGCCGGGATGGGCGGCATGGGGAGCGGAGCAGGGGACGAGGCGGCGAAGGCGCTGAACGGCCGCTTCACCATGACCACCGATGCGGAGATCATGAGCCAGAATCAGGAAGAGGGCGCGCAAACCACGCCCCAAGGCAAGCGGATCGTGTGGGCGATATCACCGCTGACCAGCGACGCGCCCGCGGCCACGCTGCGGGTCCAGCCATAATGGCATAATGGCGTGTTCCCGCGCAGGCGGGAACCCAGTTCGGACGTTTCGACTGGGTTCCCGCCTGCGCGGGAACACATTATGCTTGCATCACAGGGCAGGCCTTTGGTGCGACAAGAACTATCGCACCCGCCATGTTCAAAGACGCATCAGTCTTCCGGCGCGATGGTGACGCGCAGGCCGTCGAGCGAATCGCTCAGCATCACCTGGCAGGACAGGCGGCTGGTTTCGTTGCGATGGTCGGAACTGTCGAGCAGGTCGTTTTCGTCCTCGCTCATGGCCGGCAGCGCGTCAGCAAAGGCCGGATCGACATAGACATGGCAGGTCGCGCAGGAGCAGCAACCGCCGCACAGCGCCAGCAATTCGTCAAAACCGTTGTCGCGGATGATTTCCATCACCGACAGGCCATTATCACCATCGACAGCCTGTTCTTCACCTGCACGGTTGACCACGATCAATTTCGGCATCTATCCAATCCCCTCGAATTTTCTCCGCCGCTCTGACCCAGAGACGCCGGGAAATCAAGGGCTGGACAGCAGAGTTATGGTTACGAGTGCGGAACAGTTACGCGCCAGCCTGGACGCCATCGCCCTGTTGGAGCCTGGCTTTGGCACGGCGATCGGCCGGGTGGGCTATCCCGCCCCGCGGGTGCGGGCACCCGGATACGAAACGCTGCTGCGGACCATCGTGGGCCAACAGGTCAGCGTGGCGGCCGCGGCGGCGGTGTGGCGCAAGCTGGAGGCGGAGCTGGGCGAAGGCTGCGCGCCCGACGCCCTGTTGGCGCGCGACTTCGACGCCTTGCGCGCCTGCGGCCTGTCCCGCCAGAAACAGGGCTATGCCCGCAGTCTGGCCGAACTGATCCTGTCGGGCACGCTGGACCTGCACGCCCTGCCCGCCGATGACGAGGAAGCGATCGCGCAACTCGTCCGTATTAAAGGCGTCGGGCGCTGGTCGGCGGAAATCTACCTGTTGTTTGCCGAAGGGCGACCCGACATCTGGCCCGCCGGCGACCTGGCGGTGCAGATCGAGATTGGCCGCATCCTGGGCCTGCCCGAACGGCCGAGCGAAAAACTGACCCGTGAGGTCGCCCAAGCCTGGCGCCCGCATCGCGGCGCCGCCGCGATCATGGCCTGGCACCATTATAACACCGAGGTATTTTGACATGACTCTCCCCCCCAATCTCCCTCATGCCCGCTACATCGTCCTTCAGCATGAAGGCGTGTGGAAGATCAATCTGGACAACAAATATTACGGCCCCTTCCCGACCCAGGCGCTGGCCGTGGACAGTGCCACCGGCACGGCCCGGCAGGCGAGCGAGGCGGGCTATCCCGCGTCGGTGCTGCTGATGCAGGGGACGCAGTTCGAAACTTTGTGGACCAGCGTTACGGATTGAGTTTTTGGCTGACCTGTTCTTTGGGTCAGATAGCCGCGTCTTTTGCACCGCAACGGAACCAAGCGGCGGTCAGGGACTTTATTGGCTCCAAGTCTAACGGGTCAGGTCATGAGCAAGAAGGTTCTGATAGTCGAGGACGAGATTTTCGTCGCACTGGAGATCGAGCAGATCGTGGAGGACGCCGGATTCCAGGTCGGGGCGATTGCCGCCGACCGGGAAGGTGCCCTAGCCTGCGCGCAAGACTGCGATATCGCTTTGGTCGATCTTAACTTGCGCGACGGCCCGACCGGGCCGCAGATCGGCATGGAACTGGCGACGCGCCATGGCATCCGCGTGATCTATGTCACCGCAAACCCGTCCCAAATCGGCGCGGCGTCAGTGGCGGCGCTGGGCGTCATCACCAAGCCGTTCCGCGCGCAAAGCATCAGCGCCACGCTACAGCTGGCGGCCGCCGAGCAACCCGACCTGACTGCTGCTGAAATTGTCGGCTTTACGCCGTTTCCGCCGCCCGGCTCATGGAACGGGATGGAATCCAGAGGCTGAGACGCAGGCCGTCCGGCCGCCAGTCCCGCTCGATCCGCCCACCCAATTGCCGTTCGACGCTGAGCGTCATCAATCGGCTGCCGAAACCATCGACGCGGCCAGGCGCGACCGGCGGACCGCCTTCTTCCCGCCAGTCGATGCGCACGTCGCCCCCTTCAACCGACACATGCAGATGCACCATGCCGTCGGCCACCGACAGCGCGCCATATTTGGCCGTGTTGGTCGCCAGTTCGTGGAATAGCAGCGCCAGCGGCGTCGCCGAGCGATCATCGATTGCCGGATCATTGCCCGACAATGCAATGCGCGATCCCGCCGCGCCGCGATAGGGCGCGAAAATCTGGTCGAGTATGCCCCACAGGCTGCCCTGCCCCCCGCCCGCCTGCGGCGCGGATTCGGCACTGTGCGGCCGCACGAAGTCATGGGCACGGCCAAGCGCCAGGATGCGGTCACGCAGATCGTCGGCCACATCGGCAATTTCAGGATGCTGCCGCGCCGACAGGCCGATCAGGCCCGCAATCACCGAAAATATATTCTTGATGCGGTGCGACAGTTCATGCGCGATCATCTCGCGCTCTTCCATCATCAGCTTTTGTTCGTGGATTTCGGTACAGGTGCCGATCCAGCGTATGATCGTGCCGGCACCATCGCGGATCGGCAGCGCCCGGCCCAGCGTCCAGCGATAGTCGCCGCTATGATGCCGCAGCCGATATTCGATCTCATAAGGTTCGCCCGTCGCCAGGCTGTGGCGCCAGCGCGACCGGGCACGGTCCTGGTCATCGGGATGAAACATGCCGTTCCAGCCTTCACCATCGGTCGATCCGGCCGGTACGCCGGTATAGTCATACCAGCGGGCGTTATAATAATCATGATAGCCGTCGGGCAGCGTCGACCAGACCATCTGCGGCATCGCATCCGACAGGGTCCGAAACATGCGGTCGCTTTCGGCGACGGCGGCGGCATCCATCCGCTGCCGCAGGATCATGTCGCGGTCGCGGCGGCGTCCTTCCAACTCCACCATCACCTGTCGGGCGAGCAGGGTGAGGCCCTGCCGCTGCAACGGCGTCAGGTCGGCGCGCGAGACGGTGTCGATCACGCAGAGCGCGCCCAGGGGTTCGCCATTCGCCCCTATCAGGGGCGCGCCGGCGTAGAAGCGGATATGCGGCGGGCCGGTGACCAGCCCATTGTCGGCGAAGCGGGGATCGCGGGTGGCGTCAGGGACGAGGAAGATGTCCCCGCCCAGCATCGCCAGCGCGCAGAACGAAACATCGCGCGGCGTTTCCTCCGCATCGATGCCGACGCGGGACAGGAAGAATTGCCGCACATCTTCAACGATACTGACCAGCGCGATCGGCGCGCCGCATAGTTGCGCTGCGAAACCTGTGATTTCGTCCAGGTTACGAAAGCCGCCGGCGTCCAGATCGTAGAGCGACAGCAAAGCCGCTCGATCCGTCGCCAGTCCGTGCGCCTCAGCCATCGCTGACCCGCTCGATATCGGCACCAACGGCCGACAGCTTTTCCTCCAGCCGCTCATAGCCGCGATCGAGATGATAGACGCGCTGCACCTGGGTTTCCCCTTCGGCGGCAAGACCCGCGAGGATGAGGCTCATCGAGGCGCGCAGGTCGGTCGCCATTACCGGCGCGCCGACCAGCTTGTCGACGCCGCGGACGACGGCGGTACGGCCGTTGACGGCGATGTCCGCCCCCATGCGCGCCAGTTCGGGGACGTGCATGTAGCGATTTTCGAAGATGGTTTCGGTCAGGACCGACGCGCCGTCCGCCTTGGTCAGCATCGCCATGAACTGCGCCTGCATGTCCGTCGGGAAGGCCGGGAAGGGCGCGGTCGACAAGGTCAGGGGCTTGAGCTTGCCATCCGACGATATGCGGATGCCGTCCTTGTGCGGATCGACCTGAACGCCCGCGTCGCGCAGCGCGGCCAGGATGGCGTGCATGTCGTCGGCATTGGCGCCGATCAGGTCGACCGACCCGCCGGTGATGGCGGCGGCGCAGGCATAGCTGCCCGCTTCGATCCGGTCGGGCATGACGCTGTAGGTTGCGCCGTGCAGCCGTTCGCGCCCGTGGATGATAAGCTTGTCGGTGCCGATGCCCTCAATATCCGCGCCCATGGCGACCAGCAGATTGCAGAGATCGACGATTTCCGGCTCGCGCGCGGCGTTTTCGAGGATGCAGGTGCCCTTGGCGAGCGACGCCGCCATCACCGCATTTTCGGTGGCGCCGACCGACACAACGGGGAAGGTGAAGATGCCGCCGGGCAGGCCGCCATCCGGCACGCTGGCGCGCACATAACCAGCCGTCGTTTCGAGCGTCGCGCCAAAGGCTTCGAGCGCCTTGAGATGCAGGTCGATCGGGCGGTTGCCGATGGCGCAGCCGCCGGGCAGCGACACGCGGGCTTCACCGGCGCGGGCCAGCAACGGGCCGAGCACCAGGATCGACGCACGCATCTTGCGCACGATGTCATAGGGCGCTTCGGTCGAGGTGACGCGGCCCGCGCGCATGGTCAGGACGCGGCCGAAATCCTCCGGCCGGGCGCCTTCGATCATGGTCGACACGCCCAGTTGGTTCAGCAGATGGCCGAAACTGTCGACGTCGGCCAGCCGCGGCAGGTTGCGGAGCGTCACCGGCTCGTCGGTCAGCAGCGCGCAGGGCAGCAGCGTCAGGGCGGCGTTCTTTGCGCCGGAGATGGGGAGGCGGCCGTTGAGCATATTGCCGCCGCGGATGTGAATACGGTCCATTGGACAGGGTTCATAGCGCCTCCAGCGCGCCGTGCAAGGCAGCTGACCGCCATTCGTGATGGTTAATCCGGCCGGACGGCAAACATCGGCAACATAATTGCAAAGCGGGCGGCAGGCTTGATCGAGTTTAGTGCGCATCCTGAAAATGCAGCCAAAAGGCGCATGGGGCGTTCTGCCATCGTAACGACAATTGGAAAAAGGTGTATTGGGTGGCTACAAGCTGTTTCGCGGAAAGGCTGGCAAAACAGGTGCCCCTGTCCGACGCGGAAAAGAAGGCATTGATCCGGCTTGAGGAAAATCCTCGCAAGATCAAGCGCGGCGGGATGATCCAGCGGGTCAATGACACGGTGACGGAATTGTTCGTGCTACGCGAAGGCCGGGTGATGAGCTTCGTCATCCTGCCCGACGGCAGTCGTCAGATCCTGCGCGTCTATTTCCCCGGCGATTTCATCGGATCGGCCAGCACCATCTATAGCAAGGCGCCCGAATCGCTGGTCGCCCTGTCGGACGTGGTCGTGTGCCCGTTCGACAAACAGGCGCTGCGCCGGCTGCTGGAGGAATCGCCGCGGGTCGCGGCGTTGCTGTTCCTGTTGTCCAACGCCGAACGGGTGGCGATGACCGACCGGCTGGCCGCCCTGGGCCGCACATCGGCCAAGGCGCGCGTCGCCGCTTTCCTGCTCGACATGTTCGACCGGCTGCGTGTCACCGACGACAGCATCGTCGACAGTTTCGACCTGAAGCTGACGCAGGAGGAGATTGGCGATTCCATCGGCCTGACGTCCGTCCATGTGAACCGGATGATCCGGCAGATGGAGCAGGAAGGCCTGATCAGCCGTTCCAACGGGCGCATCATCCTGAACGATGTGGCGCGGCTGGAGGAGGTTGGCCATTATACCAATCGCATGAAGGACATGGATCTGGACTGGTTGCCGGTCAGCTGAGCTATTTGCCGCCCTTGCGATCGGGCGCGAAGCAGCGATCGCAGCGACGCCAACAGGTGACGCCGGGCATTGCCATCGCCGGACGCAGGTCGCGTTCGGGATACAGGCCGGCCAGGATCGCGGGCGATACGCCTTCGGGCGCAGCGCGATTATGGCACATCAGGCAGTTGCGGACATATTTGGCGCGGGTGAGCGCCGAATGATCCTCCTGCGCGAAGGCCGCGCCTGGCAGCAGGAGCAGGAGCGCCGCCAGCGCCGCGCGCGCCCTCACGCCATTAGCTCGACATCCCAATAGAGCCAGTCATGCCAGCTTTCGTGGAGATAGCCCGGCGGGAAGGCACGGCCATGTTCCTGCAAATGCCAGCTGGTCGGGCGGATCGGTTCGACATGCAGGCGCATCCCCGCCTGCTTGGGCGTGCGCCCGCCCTTTTTGAGGTTGCAGGGCGAACAGGCGGTGGCGACATTTTCCCAGGTAGTGCGCCCGCCTGCGCGGCGCGGGACGACATGGTCGAAAGTCAGGTCGTTCGTCGTCCCGCAATATTGGCAGGAGAATTTGTCGCGCAGGAACAGGTTGAACCGGGTGAAGGCGGGATGTTCGGACGGGCGCACATATTGTTTGAGCGCGATCACCGACGGGATCTTCATATCCAGGCTGGGGCTGTGGACCTGCCGTTCATAGCTGGCGATGATGTCCACCCGGTCCAGAAACACCGCCTTGATCGCGGTCTGCCAAGGCCAGAGGCTCAAGGGATAATAGCTAAGCGGCGTGTAATCGGCATTGAGAACAAGCGCCGGGCAGTTTTCCGGATGCCGTATAAGGTCGGGATGGTACATAGAAACGCTTCTACCCCCTTGCCGACGCCGCTGATCCACCAACAACGTGACATGAGCATGACAGCATTAACGAATATCTCTCGTCAAGAGCCTGTATGACTCTATCCGCCGCACTACCGCATATGGTGACCCGCTTCGCCCCCAGCCCCACTGGGTTGCTGCATGTCGGCCATGGCTGGTCGGCATTGATGGGACATGACATGGCCCGCGCGGCCGGTGGCGCCTTTCGCCTGCGGATCGAGGATATAGACGCCACCCGGAGTCGGCCCGATCATATCGCGGGCATCATAGCCGACCTGACCTGGCTGGGCGTAGCATGGGACGGCGATCTCGTCTTCCAGTCGCAGCGGCTGGACGCTTATGAGGCAGCGCTGGAAAAGTTGCGCGCGCAAGGACTGCTCTATCCCTGTTTCTGCACGCGGGCCGACATCCAGGCCAGCCTGACCGCGCCGCACGGACCGGAGGGACCGGTCTATCCGGGGACGTGCCGGGGCTTGAGCGAGGTGGACCGTGCGCGGCGGATCGGTGCGGGGGAGGCTCATGCCTGGCGAATCGACATGAGCGAAGCGGTGGCGCGGGTTGGGGCGTTGACTTGGACAGACCTCCCCTTCCCGCCCGACCTGGATATCCACCGCGACGTAGCGGCCCATCCCCTCGCCCATGGCGACGTCGTGCTGGCGCGCAAGGATGCACCGGCCAGCTATCATCTGTCCTGCACGCTGGACGATGCGGCGATGGGCGTGACCCATGTGCTGCGCGGCGACGACCTGCGCGGCGCGACCGACATCCACCGACTGCTCCAGGCGTTGCTCGACCTGCCAAGCCCCGCCTATGTCCATCATCCGCTGCTGGTCGGCCCGGACGGCAAGCGCCTGGCCAAGCGCAGCGGGTCGATCGCGCTGGCCGACCTACGCGCGCAGGGGATGGCGGCGGACGTGCTGGCGCTACACCTTCGGACAGGGCGCTTTCCCATTGGCATCAGTCTCGCAAAGGCCTAGCATCGGGCCATGAACACCATCCTCGTCATCGCCCTGATCCTCGCCATGGCCGCGACCCTGTACGCGCTGATCCGGGGCATCGTCGCCTTTCTTCAGACCACGAAGGAAGAGCTGAACCTGCCTGAAGGCGTGGTGCGGCCGTCCAGCCTGAAACAGAATAAGATGATGATGAATCGCATCCTGTTCCAGGCCGCGGCGATCATCATCGTGGCGATCCTGCTGATGGCCAAGGGGCATGGCTGAGGCATCAAGACTGCCACAGCACAATAGAACCGTTCGGGCTGAGCCTGTCGAAGCCCCAGCCTTTCTTGAGCAACCCGCCTTTGTTGAACGAGAATAGCCCTTCGACAGGCTCAGGGCGAACGGGGTTCTAGAGGTATCTCGTCCAACATATGTCGCACCGGGGAGTGACAAGACCCTATGGTCAAGCTGAACAAAATCTACACCCGGACCGGGGACGACGGGACGACCGGCCTGGTCGATGGATCGCGCCTGCCCAAATATGCGCCGCGGATGCAGGCCGTGGGCGACGTCGATGAGGCGAACAGCGCGATCGGGCTGGCCATCGTCGCGATGGGCGACCGGCACGAAGCCGCCTGGTTGACCGTCATCCAGAACGACCTGTTCGACCTGGGCGCCGATCTTGCGACGCCCATTCCGGACGGCGCCGACGAACCATGGGCGCTGCGCATCATCGCCAGTCAGGTGACCCGGCTGGAGCAGCAGATCGATGCGATGAACGACGATCTGACCCCGCTCGACAGCTTCATCCTGCCGGGCGGTTCGCCCGCCGCCGCCGCCATCCACCTGGCCCGTGCGATCACGCGCCGGGCCGAACGCAGCGCGACCGCCGCCGCGGTGGAGGTGGCGCTCAATAGGCAGGCGCTGGCCTATCTCAACCGTTTGTCGGATTTGCTGTTCGTGCTGGCGCGCCGGGTGAACGACAATGGCGCAGGCGACGTCAAATGGGTGCCGGGCGCGTCGCGCTGACTCCACTCGACTCGGCCCCTGCACGGGCCAGCCGGTAATATCGGCTTAACCCTGTTTCTTCAGGCCGCATTTAGACGCTTTTCCGACGGTGCAGGCCAATCGCGCCATTCGGGGACCGCCATGCATTTCTACCTCGCCACGTCGTTCATCTTTCCGCGCTCGCTGCGCCTGCGCCTCTTCACCCTCTGCTTCATCGCTACCCATCTGCCGCTGCTGGCCTATCTGGGCTGGGGTTTCGCCAGCGGCCGGATCGCGCTCGCCGAATTCGTCCTGCTGACATTGGCCACGGTGGTCGGCACCGGCATCGCCCTGCTGGGCATCGGCGCGTTGCTCAATCCCATTCACGCGCTGGCGCAAACGCTGCACCGCGATGGCGAAGCGCCCGCCCTGCCAGAAGTCGGCGACGTCATCCACACCCTCTATGCCGGGGTGCAGCGCGCTGCCAGCGTGACGCGCGAGCGGATGGACGACCTGCATCAGGCCGCGCACGAAGACCCGTTGACCGGCATCGCCAACCGGCGCGGCTTCCTGGCCCATATCGACGCGCTGCCGGACGATCGTCGCCGGGGCTGTATCGCCATCATCGACATCGATTATTTCAAGCGGGTCAACGACCTGCTGGGCCATGAGGAGGGCGATCGCGTGCTGGCGTCCTTCGCAACCCGCCTGTCTGCGCTGGTCCGCCGCGTCGACATGGTCGCGCGCTGGGGCGGCGAGGAATTCGCCATCTTCTTTCAGGATTGCATCGAGGATGAGGCGAGCTGGTCGCTGGCGCGGATCGCCAGCCGGATGCGCAGCGAGCCGATCGGCCGCGTGCAGGACCGGCCAATCAGCTTTTCCGCCGGCGTATGCCGTTGGACCGGCGGCGACCTGGACGTTGCGCTGCGCCGCGCCGACGATGCGCTCTACGAAGCCAAGCAATCGGGCCGCGACCGCGTCTGCCGCGCCGCGCCGATCCTTCAGGAACTGTGATCCTGCCCTAAAGATCACTGTCCGGAACCGCATGCGGGCTTATGCGCTTGTCCCTGCAAGAGAGCGGCGCAACCGTATCGGAAAGGGCAGGCATGGCGAAAAGCTGGACGGAGGCGCATCAGGACGACCTGGAAGAGCGCTATCGCGCCGTCCGCGCCCTTACCGAGGCTCTGACTGCGCCACTGTCGGACGCTGACGCCACGGTCCAGTCGATGCCCGACGCATCGCCCGCCAAATGGCATCTGGCGCATGTGACCTGGTTCTTGGAAACTTTCGTGCTGCGCGACCATGTGGCGGGATATCGGCCGTTCGATCCGCGCTACGCCTTTTTGTTCAACAGCTATTATGAGGCGGAGGGCGCGCGCCACGCCCGCCAGATGCGCGGCATGCTCACTCGCCCATCGCTGACCGAAATCCGCGCCTATCGCGCCCATGTGGATGCGGCGCTGACTGGTGCGCTGGGGATGCTGCAGCAACCTGCGCGGGCGCTGGTGACTTTGGGGTTGCAGCATGAGCAGCAGCATCAGGAATTGCTGCTGACCGACCTGCTGCACCTGTTGTCGCTCAATCCGCTGGAGCCGGCGCTGTTTGGCGCGCCCAGCGCCGCGCCGGTCGATCTGCCCGGCCCGCTCCATTGGATCGAGGGGCGCGAAGGGCTGGTCGAAATCGGCGAGGACGGGCGGGGTAGCTTCGCGTTCGATTGCGAAGGGCCGCGACACAAGGCGGTGTTGCGTCCGCACGCACTGGCGCACCGGCCGGTCACCAATGGCGAATGGATCGCCTTCATCGAGGATGGCGGCTATCGCACGGCGGCGCACTGGCTGTCGGACGGATGGGGTTGGGTACAGGGCGAAGGCATCGAAGCGCCGCTTTACTGGAAGCAGAGCGAGCAGGGCTGGACCCGCTTCGGCCTGGACGGGCGCCAGCCGGTGAACCCGGCCGCGCCGGTCACCCATATCAGCCTGTATGAAGCGGACGCCTATGCCAGCTGGGCCGAGGCGCGATTGCCGACCGAGGCCGAATGGGAAAGCGCGGCGCAGAATGTCGCGGCGGTCAGCGGCAACCAGCTGGACGGCCCCGCCTGCCCCCGGCCCAAGCCAGCAGAGGACGGGTCTGCGCTGACGCAGATGTTCGGTGACGTGTGGGAATGGACCGGCAGCGCCTATCGCCCCCATCCCGGCTTTCGCGCCGCGCCGGGCGCGGTCGGCGAATATAATGGCAAGTTCATGTCCGGCCAGTTCGTGCTGAAGGGCGGCAGTTGCGCCACCCCGCGCGGCCATGCGCGGGGCAGCTATCGCAATTTCTTTTACCCCCACCAGCGCTGGCAGTTCACCGGACTACGGCTGGCCAAGGATCTCTGACCGCCATGCTGCTGACCCAAGACGCCGCCAACATCGCTGGTTCGATCGATCCGGCTTTCCGCCATGATATCGTCACCGGCCTGTCGCGCAGTCCCAAGGCGACACCGCCGATATGGTTCTATGACCGGCGCGGCTCGGAATTGTTCGAAGCGATCACTGACCTGCCCGAATATTATCCCACCCGCACCGAAACCGCGCTGCTGGCGCGCCATGGGGCGGATTTTGCCGCAGCGGTGGGCGAAGGGCGGGCCGTGGTGGAATTTGGCGCGGGGAGTTCGCGCAAGACCCCGCATCTGCTGCGCGCGATCGCGCCCGCAGCCTATGTGCCGATCGATATCAGCGGCGACTTTCTGCACACGAGCAGCGCGGCGTTGGCGGAGGCTTTTCCCGGCCTGCCGGTGCTGCCGGTCGTGGGCGATTTCAACCGGCCGCTGGCCCTGCCAACCGCGATCGGGGGGATGCCGCGACTGGGTTTCTTCCCCGGATCGACGATCGGCAATATGGAACCGGACGCCGCCGTCGACCTGCTGCGCGCGATGCGCCGGTTGCTGGGTGATGGGGCCAAGCTGCTGATCGGGATGGACCGGATCAAGGATCGCGATCGGCTGATCGCGGCCTATGACGATGCACAGGGCGTGACTGCGGCCTTCAACATGAACCTCATCGAGCGGGTCAACCGCGAGCTGGAGGGCGACCTGCCGATCGACGGCTTTGCCCATCGCGCGATCTGGAACGATGAAAAGGCGCGGATCGAAATGCATCTGGAGGCGCAGCGTGCGCTCCATTTCCAGGTCGCGGGCCGATCCTTCCACATGGACGCGGGCGAGACCATCCATACCGAAAGCAGCCATAAATATGGCGCGCGCGACGGGCGGCTGCTGCTGCGCGCTGGCGGATGGGCGCCGGCCGCGGAATGGACCGACGATGACGGGCTGTTCGCGCTGGTGCTGGCGGAGGCGGGTTAGGCGGTCGCCAGCAACAGGTCGCGCAAGTCGGTGAGGCTGGGCAATATCTGCGCGCAGGCCAGCGTCAGTTCTTCGGTTGGCGGCAACAGGTCGGGGACCATCACCGTCGCGATGCCTGCTGCCGTAGCGGAGCGAACGCCGACATGGCTGTCCTCCACCGCGACGCAATGCGCCAGATCGACGCCCAGCAGGCGCGCCGCCAGCAGATAGGGCTCGGCGTGCGGCTTGGGCCGGTCGACATCGGTGCGCGTCACCACCACGTCGAAATAATGGAGCAGGCCGCTCTTCTCCAGCCGTTGCTGTGCATAGGGCGCGGCGGTGGAGGTGGCGAGCGCCATGGGGATGCCCGCCTGCGCCAGATGATCGAGGATCAGCCGCGCACCGGGGCGCAGGGGGATGCCGGCGTCCACCGCGGCCTCGAACAGCGCGTCGCTGTCGGCGTAGAAGCGGGCGAGCGGAAAGTCCGGTCCCAGATGCGCGGCCAACATCCGCTCATTTTCGTCGCGGTGGATGCCGACCATCGACAGCAGCAGATCGTCCGCCATCGGCCAGCCGATCGCTTCGCCGGTTTGCGCAAAGGCGCGGCGATGCGCCGCCTCGGTATCGAGCAGCGTGCCGTCCATGTCGAAGATGACGGCGCGGATCGGGTCTGGCAGGCTGGATGCGGAAGTCTTGGAGGTGGATTGGCGTAACGGCTGGCTCATGGCGTCAATATGGCCGCGTCCTGTTCCAATTCCATTGCAAAGCGCGGCGCGGCGGTTGCGCGATATATTACCCTGCCGATGATAGGTCTATTCCGCCACCTGCGCCGACCATGTCCTGATCCAGTGCCACGCGCCGCGACATTCGCCCATGCTGGTGGCTTCGGTCAGGCGGAAGCGGGTGCCGTCCCAGACATAGGTTTCGCTGCCGCCGCAATCGCCCAGCCCACGCCCCTTGGCGAAACTGTCGAGCCGCAACTTGTCGGCGGTCCAGCCCACATTGACCAGCATCGGCCGGGCCTCCTCCTCGCTCCAGCCGGGCTTAAGGTCGAAGCTGGCGAGACGGAAGGCGCGGCGGCCAGCTTCTCCGGTCGCGATTACCGGGACCGACGTGAAATTATAGGCACCGCTGCCGCAGGGGACCAGAATCAGCGTTTCGGTGCGCGACAGCCGGTAAAGCTGAGGCGGCTCCGCGCCCTTCATCTCTTCCGTGCAACGGGTAAATTTGCCGAGCGCGGTCAGTTCCTCCCGCCACAAGGCCGCAGGCGCGGTCGCAGTTGGCAGGGGCGCACGGCGGATGATCGGCGGTGGCGGCGCGGCGCGCACAGCGAGCGGGCCGAGCGGCCCGGTGGCGACCAGCGCGGTGCTTGTTCCAGCCCGCCCCTGCCGCGCATCCATATAGCGCAATGCCGCCCCTGACCCGGCCAGCGACGGCTTGCCGAGCGACCGATTGCCCAGCCGCAGTTCCAGCGCATTGCCGCGCGCCATGGCGATCGCCAGCGCGGCGGCCTGAGGCCCTCTGATGGTGGCGTCGCCGTCCCGGCTCATCGCGCTGGCGATCCGACGGCCATCGACATGGAAGCTGATCTCGCCCCCGCCTTTGGCGTCGCGGCTGACCCACACGTCCGTCGCAGCATCCGGCCCGGCGTCGCGCACGATACCGACCATCAACGGACTGTCCGGCCACTCGCCGCCTTCGGGCAACAGCGACACGGTTTCACAGCGGTTGCGATTGTCGCAGCCGATGGTCCAGTCCTTATAGGTTTCCAATGCGCCAGGCTTGGGCGCTTGCGCAGCCCCCATCCCCGACCAGCCCAGGGCCGCCAGAGCGACCATGAAATAATGTTTTGCCCCCATGGGTTAACCATAACCGATTTGCATCGGCAGCGGTAGCGTTTCCGTTACGATGCCGACTTGATCGACATCACAGGCTGAGCATCAGTCCTGCCAGCGCCGCGCTCATCAGATTGGCGAGGCTGCCGGCGACCAGCGCCTTCAGCCCCAGCTTCGCGATCATCGGCCGCTGATTGGGGGCAAGGTTACCGGTCACCGCCATCTGGATCGCGATCGAGCTGAAATTTGCGAAACCACATAGGGCAAAAGTGATGATGGCGATGGTCGCGGGCGACAGCGCGCCCTGCACCTGGCCAAGGTTGATATAGGCGACGAATTCGTTGAGCACGACCTTCGTCCCGAACAGGCCGCCCGCCACCTGCGCTTCGGCCCAGGGGATGTTGAGCAGATACATGACCGGCTGGAACACATAGCCGAGCAGCATCTGGAAGCTGAGCGTGGGATAACCGAACCATGCGCCGATGCCACCCAATATGCCGTTGGCGAGCGCCACCAGCGCGACGAAGGCCAGCACCATGGCGCCGACTGCGACGGCGAGTTTGACACCTGTCTGCGCACCCTGCGCCGCGGCCATGATGAGGTTGGCGGGCTTTTCCTCGTCATGGCTGGCCTGCGGCATGGGTTCGCCCGGCGTGCCTTCGGGCAGCAGCGCGGCGGGGCCTGCGCCGCTGATCCGCGTTTCGGGCAGGAGTAGGTCGGGATGGTCGCCCAGCGGCAATTCGCCCTGCACCGGCACGCGCGGGTCGGGCATCATGATCTTGGCCATCAACAGCCCACCGGGGGCCGCCATGAAGCTGGCCGCGAGCAGATAGTCGATCTTGATCCCCATCGACGCATAGGCGGCCAGGATGGTACCCGCCACGCCCGCCATGCCGCTGGTCATCACCGCGAATAGTTGCGGCGGGGTGAGGCCGGCGAGATAGGGACGGATGACGAGCGGGCTTTCGCTTTGGCCCACGAAGATGTTGGCGGCCGCGCACAGGCTTTCCACCTTCGACACGCCCGTCACCCATTCGATCGCGCCGCCGACCCAGCGGACGATGAACTGCATGATCCCCAGATAATAGAGGATCGACACCAGGCTGGCGAAGAAGATGATGACCGGCAGCGCCGCGATGGCGAAGCTGGCCCCGCCGATGTCAGGCCTGGCGAGCGGGCCGAAGATGAAGTCGGTCCCCGCCTGCGCATAGCCCAGCAGGTTGGCGACCCCGCGCGACATGCCAGCGATGATGCCGCGCCCAGCGGGCACATAGAGCACCAGCAGGGCGATCCCCGCCTGCAACAGGAAGGCCGCGCCCACCACCCGCGGCTTGATGGCGCGACGATCCGACGAAAGAGCGAAAGCGATGGCGAGGATCAGGAGAATGCCGGCAAGGCCGATGAGAAGATGCATGAAGCGCTTTCGCGTGGAGGACAAACCCTGCGACTATATGGGCCATGTCGCGGGGAGGCCAGAGCGTTTGACGGCTACAAAGCCGCTACATTGGGCAATTGGCCGGAGACATGCCGCGATTAGGGACGATCCCGAGGGTCTTTGAGCAACAAGACAAGAGGGACAGGGTAGATGGCCGGACATGATGACGCGCACGACCATGGGTTGATGCACGACCTGGAACAGATGCGCACGCTGGCGCGGGAGAGCATCGGACGGCGGCGCACCTTGCGGCTGCTGTTTTCGGCGAGCGGCGCGGCGCTCATCGGGGCATGTGGCGGCGGATCGGGATCGTCGAGCGGATCGACCGCGACGCCAACGCCGACTCCTACCCCTGCGCCCACACCAACTCCTACGCCGACACCCACCGGCACCTGCGTCGCCGATCCGACCGAAACCAACGGCCCCTATCCGGCCGACGGGTCCAACAGCAGCAACGGCAGCGTGGTCAATGTGCTGGACGACACCGGCATCGTTCGGACCGACATCCGGTCCAGCTTCGGATCGTCCAGCGGCACCGCGGCGGGCATCACGATGGAACTGACCATCACCGTCGTCAACGTCAACAGCAGTTGCGCGACGCTGGAGGGCTATGCCGTGTATCTCTGGCACTGCACCCGTGACGGGCTTTATTCGCTCTACACCGTGCCGGGCGAAAATTACCTCCGCGGCGTGGGCGTGACCGACGCCAATGGGCAGGTGACCTTCACCAGCATCTTCCCCGGCTGTTATGACGGGCGCTATCCGCATATCCATTTCGAAGTCTATCCGAGCCTGGCCCGCGCCACCAGCTACGCCAATCGCGTGCTGACGTCGCAATTCGCCATGCCGGCCGATGCCTGCACCACGGTTTACGCCACCAGCGGCTATGCCAGCAGCAAGAGCAATTTCGCCAGCATATCGACCGGCAGCGACAATGTGTTCGGCGACAATACGACAGCGCAGGTGACAGCGATGACGCCGACAATGACCGGCGACGTCACCAACGGCTATACCGGCGCGGTAACGGTCGGCCTGGCGATTTGATCGGAGCAGCGTGTAGATGACTTTGCAGGAGGCGCATTCCGCCGATATGCTGGCGCCCATGGATGGTTCGCGCATATTGGTGGTCGACGATGATGCGGACATCCGCACGCTGCTGTCGGATTTTCTGGAGCAGCACGGCTTTGCCGTAACCGCGGTGGCCGATGGCGCGGCCATGGACGATGTCCTGGCGGCGCAGGATTTCGATATCGCGGTGCTCGACGTGATGATGCCGGGCGAGGACGGGCTGTCGATCCTGCGGCGGCTGTCGGCGCGCGGCGGCCTGCCGGTCATCATGTTGTCGGCGATCGGCAGCGACATCGACCGGATCGTCGGGCTGGAAATGGGGGCGGAGGATTATCTGCCCAAGCCGTGCAATCCGCGCGAACTGCTCGCCCGCGTCCGCACCGTCCTGCGCCGTCACCGGCGACAGGTGGCGGAGACGGCCGAGCCGAGCGGCAGGAAGCTGCGCTTCGCCGGCTGGCATGTCGACATGACCGGGCGGTTGCTGACCGATCCCGACAATGTGGTCGTCACCCTGACCGATGGCGAGTTCCGGCTTCTGCGCGCCTTCATCGACCATCCCCGCCGGGTGCTGAGCCGCGACCAGTTGCTCGACTATTCGGCGGGCAATGAGAGCGAAAGCTATGACCGGGCGATCGACGTGCAGGTCAGCCGATTGCGGCGCAAGCTGGAGCGCGGCGCGCGGGCCGACGGCGGGGACGAACTGGTCCGCACCATCCGTAACGAAGGCTATATGTTCACCGCCGAGGTCCGCCCGGCGTGAACCCGCGCCTGGACCGCCTGAACCCGTCGATCCTCACCCGGATCGTCGCGCTGGTCGCGGCCACCCTGCTGCTGGCGCTGGGCGCTATGATGCTGGTCGCCTTTCGCGGGCCGCCGCCGCACAGCCGGCCGATGATGCTGGGCGAGGCCGCTGCCTTGTTGCAGGGCGCAGCGGCCCCGGCCGGTAGTTGGACGGTAGCGCGCTATCAGTCCGATCCCGCACCGCTGGTCGAGCCGGGACAGATGGAGGACCGGCGCGCCGCCGCGCAGGTCGCCGCGCTGCTGGGTGTGCGCCCGACCGACGTCCGCCTGATGCGCGAACTGCCACCGATGCGGATGGCTGATCCCGATCGGAAGGTCTGGCCACGGCCTAATTTCGGTCCTGACGGCACGATGCTGCATGGCGCATTCCTGCTGGCGAGGCGCACAACGGGCGGCTGGCAGGTGGTGCAGGCGCGGCAGGGGGCGAACGGGCGCTGGTACGCCATCACCCTGTCGCTGATGGCGGGCATCTTCATCCTGCTGCTGCTGCCTGCTTATTGGGTGGCGCGGCGCATTACCCAGCCGATCCGGCAATTGGCCGACGGCGCGGCGACCGAGCGGCCCGAACGCGCGGACCCGCTGCCGCTGACCGGCCCGCCGGAGGTGCGCGCGGTCGGCGCGGCCTATAATCATATGCGCGCGCGAATCGCCGATTATCTGAACGAACGCACGGCGATGCTGGTCGCGATCGCGCATGATCTGCGCACGCCCATGACCCGCCTGTCGTTCCGGCTGGAGGCGCTGCCCGACGGGCCGCGCGCCAAGGCGCAGGCGGATGTGCAGGAAATGCGCGCAATGGTCACCGACCTGCTCGATTTCATGCGCGGCCAGGGCGAGGGCGCGGCGCGGGTGCGCATCGACCTGTCCGCCATCATCGAGACGCTGGCCGACGACCTGGCCGATATGGGGCAGGATGTGGCGGTGACGCATAGCAGCCGCGCGGTGGTGCGCGGCGACGCGGTGGCGCTGCGCCGCTGCATCGCCAATCTGGTCGAAAATGCGGTGCGCTATGGCGGATCGGCCCGAATCGCGATGACAGTGGCGGATGAGCGCGTGACGGTGGCGGTCGAGGATGACGGGCCGGGCGTGCCCGATGTCGCGATCGAGCGGCTGTGTGAGCCTTTCTATCGCGGCGAAGCATCGCGTAACCGGGAGACGGGCGGCGTGGGCCTGGGCCTCTCCATCGCGCGGCGGATTGCGGACAGCCATGGCGGCGCACTGGCCTTCGCCAACCGCGCCGGCGGCACCAGCGGATTACGGGCCAGCATCACCCTGCCCCTGGAACGCTGAACCCGACGGAGTCGCCGATCAGTCGCCGCCGTCGAAGGCGAGCGAGGCCCAGGACGCCATCGCATCCACCGCCAATGGCGACAGGCGGATCGCGCGGCGACGCCGGCTGCTGGGCGAACTGCGATGTTCATCCAGAAGGCCGCGCCGTTCCATCACCCCGACCTGGCCGACGACGACGCTTAGCGACAAGCGCAGCGTCTCGCTCAACTGCTCCAGCGTCAGCCCGCCGCCCTCCAGTTCCGCCTGATACAGCAGCAGCAATATGTCCCAGGCCGGATCGGCGAACAGATCATGCCCGAACAGCGTTGAGCGCATCCGCCGCGCTTCGACATAGCGGGCCAGCGCGGGTCGCTGGTCGTTCCCCTCGCCGTCCAGTATCGCCGGCTCTTCCTGCCGGGCGTGAAAATTGGTCAGGCATCGTTGCAGCGCGACCACTAGGTCGACCGCCTCCTGACTCGGCATGTGGCGGTCAGGCGGGATATGCACGGTCATGCGACGCCTTCCGGTCGAGTTCGATGCCGATGATGGCGAACAGCATCAGCGGGATCACCCAGACCGTGCTGAGGCCCGCATAGATCATGTCCGGAAAATCGGGCCGCAACAGGGTGACGACATGAGTCAGCACCGTCATCAGTTGGCAGGCGGCGACCCAGATCGGCCAATAGCGATTGCTGCGCAGCATCAGCCACAGCAACGCCGCAAAGGTCGCCATATCCACGACCAGCAGCCAATATTGGGTGGCGTGCCATGTCCCGGCGAGTTGCGCCGGGATGCTAAGCAGCGCCGCTATGACCGAAATCACCACCAGCAGCCGCCCTTCGCGCCCGCCGAAACACACGGCGAAGGCGCAGGTCATGAGCATCAAAAGCCAGAAGAAAGCCGCCAGCATCCGCATTTCCGATTGAGAGGGAGAACAATGGTCATACAGATGCCGACGGCTTTCACCCCGATCAGGCGACCAGGGTCAGGTGACGCGCGGTTTCGCGCTGTTCGAGTTCCAGGCCGATGGGGCAGCCAAAGGCCGTCACCTCATGCTGGCTGCGTTCGATGCAGCGGGTCAGCAGCGCGGTGGCGCGGACCATGTCGCTGCGGCCCTCGATGATCTTGGTCGCGCTGTCGTGGATCTGCTTGAGGATACGCTGGCTCTCGCTGGCGGTCAGCCCCGATCCCTGCGACGCGGTGAGGAAGGCGGCGGTCAGCTGCGCGGCGTCGACCAGTGCATTGTCCAGCGCGGCAAAGGCCTGGCGAGTCTGGTCGGCGACGGCCTGGGTCTTGGTGGAATCGAGGTTGAGCACAAGTCATCTCCTTCGCACGACGCTCGTTTCACCGAGCGGTGCGTGTTCAGCATGGCGATTTGGGAAAGATCAGCCCAGGACCGTGAAGGCCCCGCGAATGAGCAGCAGCAAAGCGACGACACCAACCCCGGTCAGGACAGCGGCCCGGATCATCGCCAATATGCGGCCATCAATGCTCAGTTCATTGGTCGATCCCCCTAGCGGCGGGCCGAAGGCGAGGATGCGGCGCAGGAGCGTAGGGCGCTCCGTCTCCTCATCCGGCTTGTCCGGCTGACCAAGGGATGACGCAGGTTCGGGGCCGGAGGCAAGCGGCTCCGGCTGATATATCAAAGGCTGATATGTGTCACTTTGGGGCGATCGTTGATCAACCGAAACGAATAGGCGGGCGGCCTCCTTGCGCGACGGCACACCGAATTTGCGCAGGCTGGTGCGGACACGCTGATCGACCGTATGCTCCGACACGCGGAGCTGACGTGCGATTTCCTTGGAATTGAAGCCCTGCGCCACCAGCCGCAGACACTGCTTTTCCCCCTCGCTCAAGGCCGGAAGGGTTTCCGCCACTTCATCATTCCTCCTGCGTGAGCCGCCTGCCGGTTCAACGAACGACCGGACGGGAAGGCTCAGCCACCCACATCTTCATTCACCATAGAAGGTTGCGATTCGGTTTGCACCGGACCCTAAAGTGACACGACAGGATGCAGGGATGCAATGCGGATGGGCGGCGGAACGTCCGCCCCCGACTCACATGTCCGAATTGAGCGTCCGAATCAGGCGTCCGGCTTCGCCCCGCCCTGCTTTGCCTTATGCGCCGCGAGCAGCGCGTCGATCTCGACGATGCGCAGGCGCTGGACCGTGTCCTTGGCCAAGCCCTTCAGGCGACATTCGGCCCAAAGGGCGCGGCGCTCGGATGTCAGCGCCTTAAGATAGAGGTCGGCCATGTGCGGACTCCTGCAAACCGATTGGGGGCGGTGCGTTGCCGCCCGCCCCCTTCGGCGGGCCTTCGGCCCGCCACCTCCCCATGCCGAGGAGGAACTCTATGACTTACGCCGCCTTGGAACGGCTCATGCGCTTGCGCTCGTTCGGGTCCAGGTAGCGCTTGCGCAGACGGATGGTCTTGGGCGTCACTTCGACCAGTTCGTCATCGTCGATATAGGCGATCGCCTGTTCCAGCGTCAGCTTCCATGGCGGGGTCAGGCGAACGGCGTCGTCCTTGCCCGATGCACGGAAGTTGGTGAGCGCCTTGCTCTTCATCGGGTTGACTTCCAGATCGTCGGGCTTGGCGTTTTCGCCGATGATCATGCCTTCATAAAGCGCTTCGCCCACGCCGACCATCAGGATGCCGCGTTCTTCGAGCGGACCCAGCGCATAGGCATTGGCTTCGCCCGACCCGTTGGAGATCAGCACGCCGTTCTTGCGGCCTTCGATCTTGCCCTTGTGGGGACCATATTTCTCGAACAGGCGGTTCATGATGCCGGTGCCGCGCGTGTCGGACAGGAATTCGCCATGATAGCCGATCAGGCCGCGCGACGGGGCGGAGAAGGTGATGCGGGTCTTGCCGCCGCCCGAGGGACGCATGTCGGTCATCTCGGCCTTGCGGATGTTCATCTTCTCGACAACGGTGCCGGAAAATTCCTCGTCCACGTCGATCATGACGGTTTCATATGGCTCGGTCTTGCCGCCATTCTCGTCTTCGCCAAACAGCACGCGCGGGCGGCTGATCGACAGCTCGAAGCCTTCGCGGCGCATGGTTTCGATCAGCACGCCCAGCTGAAGCTCGCCGCGGCCGGCGACTTCGAAGCTGTCCTTGTCGGCGCTTTCCGTGACCTTCACGGCGACGTTGGATTCGGCTTCGCGGGCCAGGCGGTCGCGGATCATGCGGCTCGTGACCTTGGTGCCTTCGCGGCCCGCCATCGGCGAATCATTCACGGCAAAGCGCATCGAGAGCGTTGGCGGATCGATCGGCTGGGCCTGGATCGGTTCGGTCACCGAAATGTCGCAGATGGTGTTCGCCACAGTCGCGACCGCCAGACCGGCCAGCGAGATGATATCGCCCGCCTTGGCTTCGTCCACAGGCACGCGGTCCAGGCCATGGAAGGCCATGATCTTCGACGCGCGGCCGGTTTCGATCACCTTGCCGTCCATGTCGAGCGCGTGGATCGCCTGGTTCACCTTCACCGAACCGCTGGTCACGCGGCCGGTCAGGATGCGGCCGAGGAAGTTGTCGCGGTCAAGCAACGTCACCAGGAAGGTGAAGGGCACGCCTTCGACTTCCACGGCCGGCGCTGGCACATGATCGACGATCTTCTGGAACAGCGGGATCAGCGTGCCCGAACGGAGCGTGGCGTCGTCATTGGCATAGCCGTTGCGGCCCGATGCGTAGAGGACGGGGAAGTCGAGCTGTTCGTCGGTCGCGTCGAGCGACACGAACAGGTCGAACACTTCGTCCAGCACTTCCTGAATGCGCTCGTCGGGACGGTCGACCTTGTTGACGACGACGATGGGCTTGAGGCCCAGCGCCAGCGCCTTGCCGGTCACGAACTTGGTCTGCGGCATCGCGCCTTCCGACGAATCGACCAGCAGGACGACGCCGTCGACCATCGAGAGGATGCGCTCGACTTCACCGCCGAAGTCGGCGTGGCCGGGGGTGTCGACGATGTTGATGCGGACGGGTTCGCCGCCTTCGGGCGTCCATTCGACCGAGGTCGGCTTCGCCAGGATGGTGATGCCGCGCTCCTTTTCCAGGTCGTTGCTGTCCATCGCGCGCTCTTCGACGCGCTGGTTGTCGCGGAAAGTGCCGGACTGGCGGAAAAGCTGGTCGACGAGGGTGGTTTTGCCGTGATCGACGTGCGCGATGATCGCGATATTACGCAGGGACATGTCTTGCCTTCGGGATATGGGTTCCCCCGGCCGACACAAGGTCACGCAAGAGGCTTCGGGCGCGCCCCTACAGGAAATGACGCGATGCGGCAAGGGTGGGCGCGTCGAGCGGGCCGATGGCGGGTTGGGCCGCCCGATCCGTCGAACATGGCGCCAGCACAGGAGACGCCCATGACCGACATCAGCCGCCGTACACTGATCCAGGCGGCCGCCGTCGCCGCGCCGCTGGCCCTTTCACCGCAGATGTTGAGCGCGGCGGGCAAACCGGCCTTGCGCGCGGCAATGCTGCTCGATCCGGCGATCCGTTATTTCAACGCCGCGAACATCGCGCCGACCTTCCGCAGCGTGGCGGCGATCCATGAACAGGAGACGCGCGCGTTCCAGATGGACCCGTCGGTCGAACGGCGCGCCCTCTACCCCAAGGTGGCCGACGCCCTGCGCGCGCGGATCGCCGTCCGGCTGAAGGTCACGGCGCAGGAAATCGCGCTGGTCCGCAATGCGAGCGAGGCCAATACGGTGGCGGTGCGCGGACTGGCGCTGAAACGGGGCGACCGGATCATCCTGACCGACCATAATCATCCATCGACCTGGGACAGCTGGAAACTGCGCGCGGAGCGGGAGGGGCTGGACCTGCATGTCGTGCCGGTGCCGGTCGACGCCGAATCGCCGCAGACGCTGCTGGACGGCATCGCCGCCGCCATCACGCCCAACACGAAGGCGATCTTCCTGTCGCACATGAGCAACATCACCGGCATCATATATCCGGTGGCTGAGATCGCGAAGCTGGCGCAGGCGAAGAATATCTGGCTCCATGCCGACGGCGCGCAGACCTTCGGCTGGATGCAGCTGGACCTGCCCGCGCTGGGCGTCGACAGCTATTCGGGCAGCACGCATAAATGGCTGATGGGGCCGCTGGAGGGCGGCATCCTCTATGTAAAGCGCGCGCGACAGGCCGAACTCCAGCCGATCATGATGAGCCATGGCTATTGGTTGACCGATCCGGCCAATCTGGAGACGGCGCAAAAATATGAGATTTCGGGGCAGCGCGACGATCCCAAGCTGATGGCGATCGCCGCGACGCTGGACGTGCTGGACGGCGTGGGCGGCGACGCGGTGATCGAACCGGCGGTGCGCCAGCGCGCGGCGGCGATGCGGCAGGCGATAGCCGGCGTCGCGGGCGCGCGGGTCATCGGCAGCGGTGCGGCCGCGATCACCGGGCCGGTCATCACCGTCGCCTTCCCCGGCCGTGACGTGCCGGCGATGCGCGCGAAACTGTGGCAGGGCAAGATCGCTACCGCCGCGTCGAAGCTGGAGGGCGGCGCGATCCGCTTTTCGCCGCATATCTATAATAGCGACGATGATGTGGCGGCGGTGATCGAGGGGCTGCGCGCGGGGTAGCTGAGTAGCGCGCAGGTTGCGATAGTAAGGGGACTGTTCCTTTTTGCCCTCTCCCGCTTTCACGGGAGAGGCTACGGAGACTTGGTAGCTTGCTGCCTAGTCGATGTCGGTTAGGGTCTTTCCTCTTTCTGGGGGTGACCAGTCAATAGAAAGACAGACCCTCACCCACGAAAGCGGGAGAGGGCTAGGCAGCAGACCGTCCCCTTCCCTCTCAATCCACCGCTGCTTTACGTCAGTGCAATATCTCCTTGCCCCCCGCGACGACATTTCTATGGTGCCCCGCGTCGCCAATAATATAGCCTGATGCCAAGGAGCTTCCCTCTCATGCGGTCTGCCGCCACCTTAGCTTTCGCCTCGCTGATCGCCCTCGCCACCCCGGCCTTCGCGCAGAAGGATGCGCCCGACGCCGCGAAGCAACATGCCGACAAGGTCGCCGAAGAGGTCGCGGCCAACTGGGCCAGCGCCCCGGTCGAGGAAGTGACGCAGAGCAGCAAGGGCACGGCCCGCGTCGATGGCAAGGCCATCCCCTACACCCAGACCGCCGGCACGCTCACCATCCGCGATGAAAAGGGCAAGCCGGTCGCCAGCATGTTCTACACCGCCTATACCGCGGCGGGTAAGAACCGTCCTGTCACCTTCCTGTATAATGGCGGTCCCGGCTCCTCGTCGCTCTGGCTGCGCATGGGCAGCTTCGCCCCGGAGCATGTCCGCACCGGCAATCCGGAGGCGGTGAAGCCCGCCCCGTTCGACGTCGGCCCGAACAATGACAGCCTGATCGGCAGCACCGACATGGTGTTCCTCGACACGATCGGTTCGGGCTATTCGCGCATTTTGGGCGACGCCAAGCCGTCCGATTTCTACAGCGTCGATGGGGATGTAGACGCCTTCGCCAAGGCGATCATCCGCTACACGACGAAAAATGGCCGCTGGGCGTCGCCCAAATATATTTTCGGCGAAAGCTATGGCACGACCCGGTCGGGCGCGCTTGCCTATCAGCTGGAGGATCGCGGGCTGGCGCTGAACGGCGTGGTACTGTTGTCGTCGATCATGAATTATGGCGTGCGCCAGTCGGGCTTCGACACCATCCATATCGGCTATATCCCCAGCTACGCCGCGACCGCCTGGTATCATAACCGCGTGCCGGGCGGCCGCCCCGCCAGCCTGGAAGCTTTTGTCGAGGAGGCGCGCCAGTTCGCCAATGGCCCCTATGCCACAGCGTTGCTCAAGGGGTCTGACATCAGCCCACAGGAAACCGACCAGATCGCCCAGCAATTGAGCCGCTTCACCGGCCTGTCGGTCGATTATCTCAAGCGCGCCAATTTGCGCGTCAGCCTGTCGCGCTTCCGCAAGGAATTGCTGCGCGATGGCCATGAGACGGTGGGCCGCTTCGACAGCCGCTACAAGGGCATAGACGCCGACGCGGCGGGCGAGGAGCCGGAATTTGATCCGTCCAGCACCGGCATCACCGGCCTTTATGTCGGCAGCTTTCTGGATCAGGTAACGCGCCAGATCGGCTACAAGACCGACCTTAACTACCGCCTGAGCGCGCGCGAGGGCGGCGATTTCAAATGGGACTGGAGCCATCAGGCACCGGAAGGCGGCAAGCAGAATGTCGCGGACGTGACCGCAGACCTGAGCGCCGCGATGCGCACCAACCCGCATCTGCGCGTGCTGTCGCTCAATGGCTGGTACGATATGGCGACGCCCTTCTTCTCGACCGAGCGCGATTTGAAGCACATGATGCTGGAGCCGCAGCTGCGCCAGAACCTCCAGTTCAAATATTATCCGGCAGGCCACATGGTCTATCTGAACCCGGAAGCACTGCACCAGATGCGGCTCGACATGGAGCGCTATTACGCGGAAGGCGCGCGCTGATTGCATCGGGCGCGGAGCCGGGCCATATTCGCCATTGAAGCGCCACTGTAATAGTCACATATGACAGCTGGTTCGCAATGCCGTTGGGAGACGATATGGCCACGACCGCGCCCACCACGACCGTTACTGCCGACACGCTGAACCTGACCGCGCCCGATCCGGTGCCGGTGGTCGCGCCTGAAAAGGCGGCGGGTCTGGTCCCGATCGAGGACGAGAAAAAGTCCAAGCTGGACGAGAAGGTCGACGCCTTCGTCGCGGACCTGGTCGCGCAGGACGCCAATTCGCCCGAGTTCGGTGCGCGCGTCGATCAGCTGACCAATATGGGACGCAAGGAAATCGCCGAGGCCGCGGGCCACTCCAACCGCTTCCTCGACCGGCCGGTGCGCGCGATGGACAGCGATACCAAGGTCGGCGCGGACCTGGCCGAACTGCGCCGCACGGTCGAGGATCTCGATCCGGGCAAGCGCGGCAATCTGCTCGCGCCCAAGAAGCTGTTCGGGATCATCCCGTTCGGCAACAAGATGCGCGACTATTTCGACGGTTATAAGAGCGCGCAGGGCCATATCAATTCGATCCTGGGGTCGCTGGCCAGCGGCAAGGATGTGTTGATCAAGGATAATGCCGCGATCGACGTCGAGCGGCAGAATATGTGGGCCACCATGGGTCGTCTGGAACAGATGATCCATATCAGCAAGACCATGGACGCACGCCTAGAATCCAAGGCGCTGGAACTGGATTCGACCGACCCGACCAAGGCCAAGGCGATCCGCGAAAGCGCGCTCTTCTACATCCGCCAGCGCACGCAGGATCTGCTGACGCAGATGGCGGTGACGGTGCAGGGCTATTTGGCGCTGGATCTGGTGAAGAAGAACAATGTCGAACTGGTCAAGGGCGTGGACCGCGCCAGCACCACCACGGTCGCCGCGCTGCGGACGGCGGTGACGGTCGCGCAGGCGCTCGCCGGGCAGCGGTTGGTGCTGGAGCAGATCACGGCGCTCAACACCACCACCGCCAACATGATCGACCGGACCGGCGAATTGCTCAAAAGCCAGACCGCGCAAATCCACGAACAGGCCGCGGCCAGCACGATCCCGATCGAAACGCTCCAGCGCGCTTTCCAGAATATCTACGATACGATGGACAATATCGACGCCTTCAAGCTGAAGGCGCTGGAAAATATGAAGACGACGGTGAACACCCTGTCGGGCGAGGTGGAAAAGTCCAAGGGCTATATCGCCCGCGCGCAAGGCCAGGCGCAGGCCGCCAGGGAAGTGCGGGCCGACAATCCGCTGCTGAGCGCGATCGAGGGGTGAAGATGATCGCCATCAACGTCCGTTCGTTTCGAGCGAAGTCGAGAAACGCAGGCACGGCGTTCGCCGCTTCTCGACACGCTCGAAGCGAACTGAGGCGGGCGTCATGAGCCGATCCGACCGCGTTCTGGCCGACGCCGAGGCCGTACTGCGCCGCCATAGCGATCGCGGCCAAAGCCTCTCGTCGCGCGCACGGCAGCGGCGCAATGCCGGGCTGATGCGCAAGGTCAAATATGCCTTCTGGGCGGTGCTGGCGGTAGTGCTGGCCAGCGCGGTGGCCGGTTTCATCCTGCCGCTGGGCACCACAGGCGTCATGATCGCGCTGGGCGTGATGATCGCCGCGCTGCTGCTGATCGCGCTCGCGCCGACGGAAAGCCGGGTGAAGACAGAGGCGCTGGCCGCGACCGAACTCACCGCCTTGCCGCTCAAGACCGAAATCTGGCTGGAAAACCAGCGCAAGGCCCTGCCCGCCCCGGCGATCACCCTGGTCGACAGCATCGGCGTGAAGCTGGAGATATTGGCCCCGCAACTGGAGCGGCTGAACGATCAGGAGCCGGCCGCGCAGGAGATTCGTCGCCTGCTGGCCGATCATCTGCCCGAACTCGTCACCGGCTATCAGTCGATCCCGCAGCCGCTGCGCCGCGAGGAGCGCAATGGCCGCGTGCCGGAAAAGCAGCTGGTGGACGGCCTTTCCGTGATCGATGCCGAAATCGGCCGGATGAGCGAGAGTCTGGCCAGCGGCGATCTCGACAAGCTGGCGACGCAGAACCGTTTTCTGGAACTGAAATATCAGGAAGCCAAGGAATTGGGGCAGTAGCTCCGTCCTGCCCTTGGCATGATCCATCTCACCCTCATCATCGTCGATTTCCTGACGGGCCTGCTGGCGGCCGGCGCCTGGGCGCTGGCGTCGGCCGGCGGCGCGATTGCCGCGGTGGTGGGTAGCGGCGTGCTGGGCGTGTCGCTGTTCCGGCGCTGGCGACGCAAACCCTAAATCTCCAGCTGCGACCCCAGTTCGACCACGCGGTTCACCGGCAGCTTGAAGGACTCCATGGGGCTTTCCGCATTGCGGATCATCCAGGCGAACAGCTTTTCGCGCCAGATCGCCATGCCAGGGCGGGCCGAAGCGATCAGCGTCTGGCGGCTGAGGAAATAGCTGCTGTCCTTGACCGTGATCGGGCCGCCGCAATCCTGCACCGATTTCAATGCCGCGGGAATATCGACTTCCTCCATGAAACCGTGGTTGAGCACGACGCGGTAGAAGCCTTGGCCGTTATCGGTCACGGCCACCCGGCTCTCCTCGCGCAGATGGGGCACGCCCTGGGTCCGCACCGTCAAGATGATGTTGCGGTCGTGCAGGATGCGATTGTGCTTCACATTATGGAGCAGCGCGGGCGGCACCCCATCGGTGCTGGACGACAGGAAGATCGCGGTGCCCGGCACCCGTTTCAGCGATCCGCTGGTGGAGCGGATGAACAGGTCCAGTTCCATCGCCCCGTCACGCAGCCGTTCGCGCATGATCCGCCGGCCGGTCGCCCAGGTGGTCAGGCCGACAAAGGCGATCGCCGCGACCAGCAGCGGGAACCAGCCGCCATCGGGGATCTTGGTTGCGTTGGATGCGAAATAGGCACCGTCGACCAAAAGGAAAGCGAGCGTCACGCCGCCCGCGACCAGCGGGTGCCAGCGCCACACGCTGAAGGTCAGCACGCCGACCATGCAGGCGGTAATCAGCATCGTGCCGGTGACGGCGATGCCATAGGCCGCGGCCAGATCGGTCGAACTGCGGAAGCCCAGCACCAGCAGGATGACGAAGATGAGTAGCGCGACATTGACCAGCGGCACATAAATCTGCCCGGCCGCCGACGCGCTGGTGTGCAGGATGCGCAGGCGCGGCAGGAAGCCCAGTTGCACCGCCTGCTGCGTGACCGAGAAAGCGCCCGAAATCACCGCTTGGCTGGCGATGATGGTCGCCATCGTGGCCAGGATCACCAGCGGCAGCCGCGCCCATTCCGGCGCCATCAGGAAAAAGGGATTGGCGGCGGCGGCGGGTTCGTCGAGCAGCAGCGCGCCCTGTCCCAGATAGTTGAGCAACAGGCAGGGAAAGGCGGCGTAGAGCCAGGCGATGCTGATCGCCTTGCGCCCGAAATGGCCCATGTCGGCATAGAGCGCCTCCGCCCCCGTCACCGCCAGCACGACCGATCCCAGCGCCAGGAACGCCAGTTGGGGATCATAGGCGAAGAAGCGCACCGCCCAGACCGGGTTGACGATGGCGATGATGTCGGGATGGCGCGCGATGTTGAGGATACCCAGCGCAGCCAGCACCAGGAAATAGACGACCATGACCGGCCCGAACAGCGCGCCGACCTTGGCCGTGCCGTGGCGCTGGATCAGGAACAGCCCCACCAGGATGACGATCGCGATCGGCAGCACCAGCGGGGTCAGGCTGGCCTGCACCACGGTCAGCCCCTCCACCGCCGACAGCACGGAAATGGCCGGGGTGATGATCGCATCGCCATAGAAAAGCGCGGTCGCCAGCACGCCCAGCATGGCGATCCACGGCGTCCAGCGCGATGGCCCCAGCCGCCGCCCGATCAGCGCCAGCAACGCCATGCTGCCGCCTTCGCCATGATTGTCGGCGCGCATGACGATGAACACATATTTGACCGTGACGATCAGCGTCATCGTCCAGAAGATCAGCGACAGCACGCCATAGATATGCAGCATGTCCACGGTGAGGGGATGATGGCCGACGAAGCTTTCCTTGAGCGCATAAAGCGGCGAGGTGCCGATGTCGCCGAAGACGACGCCCAGCGCGCCAAGCGCCAGCGGCGCCAGCGGCTGCCCCGCGCCGGCATCATGGGGCCGCGCGTCGTCGGTCGGAGAATACATTGTCGCAATCCTTGCCTGCGTAGGTCCGCCCGCGATGCCATGAACCGACATTGCATTTCCATAGGGATAAGCAGGCAGGCGCATAGTATTTTCATAGGATTCGGCGTCCAGCCCGGTGCTTGCCCCAACAATTTATATGCGATCCCTACGGCGGGGGAGGTTTTGCGCTCTCGCATTGCTATGCGCCCATGGGTAGATGGAGCGCCTCCCCAGCATGGAGGCTACATCATGTCCCAATGGCGTCCCCGCCCCGCCACGCAAATCGGCCTGCGATTGATCGGATTGGCGCTGCTCATAAGCTTGCGCCCGCAAGCGGCGTGGCTGCACCTTCTGGTCCGGCAGTCGCCGTCGGTCACGCCCCTGCAACTCATGCTGGCGTCATCTTGCTTCATGAGCGCTGCGGCCGGCATCGCGCTGCTGCTGATGGGACCGGACCTGTGGAAGCCAGTGCGCGTGGCACGCCGCTGGCAGAACGGACGCCAGCGCGCGCATGTTTGGGGAAAATCGCCCCGGACGGCCGATGATGCGTGCAGTTCATCAAGAGGCCGTCCGGGGTCGCAGCATCATCCGACTTTGGAGAAGTCATGACAACGCTGTCCTGGCGCTTTAGAGGATAAGCGCAACCGACGCAACCGGCTTTGATCGGTAAAAATGGAAAGGGCGCGGCCCGCCTGCGACGGCCGCGCCCGTTTGGCGTTGGTGAGCCAGATCAGCCCATATAAAGGTTGGTCGGCAGGCCGCGGACGCCGCTCTCCACCTCGAAAAAGCCGCCATCATAGGGCGTCGGATCGTCCAGCCCCACAGTCGCGCTGCTGACGAACATGCGGTCGAGATTGGGACCGGCAAATGTGATGTTGGTCACCTGCCGCGCCGGAAGGGCGATGGCGCGGTCCAGCCTGCCGTCGGGCGTGAAGCGGCTGATCCGGCTGCCGCCCCAATGGGCCACCCAGATATGCCCCTCCGCATCCACGGTCATGCCGTCGGGATAGCCATCCTCTTCGCCGAACTGGATGAACGGCTCCCGATCGGTCGCGCCATGCTCGGTCCGGCGGAAGCGGTACATCTGCTGCTTCGCCGTATCGCTATGATAAAGCCACCGGCCGCAGGGCGAGAAGGCGGGGCCATTGGGCACGCGATAGTCGCTGTCGATAATGCTCCAACTGCGATCCGGTGCCAGGCGGTAGAGCGCGCCGCGGTCATGCTCCTCGGCCATGTCCATCGTACCGCACCAGATATGGCCCTGCGCATCCGCCTTGCCGTCGTTCATCCGGTTGCCGGGGAAGTGCGGTTCCGGGTCGCCGAACGGCGTAATGACCAGCGGATCGAAGTTGATCTCGGCAAAGCCGCTCTGGAAGCCGCCGATGAACCCACCGGCCTCGCGCTCCGCCACCCAGCCCAGCGGCTCGGCCATGGCGAACCGATCGACCGCGCCGCTCTCCAGCGACAAGCGGTTGAGCGAGGGGGCAAGGATATCGACCCAATAGACGGCGTTATCGCGCGCCGACCAGAGCGTCCCCTCCCCCAGACTGTCCGCGACGCCGCGGTCGATCAACCGCCATTCCGGCATCAGCGCGCCACCGACAGGCGATAGACCATTGCATGATGATAGGGCTTGCCGGGATCGACGCGCGCCGACACGAAGCCAGGCTGGTTGGGCGCATCGGGGAATTTTTGCGGCTCCAGCGCGATGCCGTCGCCCATGCGATAGACGTGCTGGCTCTTGCCGATGAAAGTGCCGTCCAGAAAATTGCCGGTGTAGAATTGCACGCCCGGTTCGGTCGTCAGCACGTCCAGCACCCGGCCCGACACCGGGTCTTCCAGCCGCGCGGCCAGTTCCGGCGTCTTGGTCGCGCCCTTGTCCAGCGCGAAATTATGGTCGTAACCGCGACCCGCGATGATCTGCGCATCGCGCCCGTCGCGCAATCCATCGGCAACGCGGCGGGGCGCACGGAAATCGAACACACCGCCTTCGACCGGCTTCAATGCGCCGGTGGGGATCAGGTTGGCGTCGACCGGCGTATAGGCCTTGGCCGGGATCGTCAGCATATGGCCCATCGCGCCGTCGGGCGCCCCTTCGCCCGCCAGATTGAAGATGGCGTGATTGGTCATGTTGACGATCGTCGGCTTGTCGGTCTTCGCGTCGAACGCGATGCCAAGGTTGCCGGCGTCGTCCAGCGTATAGGTGACGGTCACGTCCAGCTTGCCGGGATAGCCCGAATCGCCGTCCGCGCTGGTCAGCCCCAGCACCAGCGACGCCTTGGGACCGCTCTTGAGCGACACGACCTTCCACACCTGCTTGTCGAAACCCTTGCCGCCGCCATGCAGCGAATTGACCTTGTCATTCAGCGGCAACTGATAGGCTTTGCCGTCGAGGCTGAACTTGCCACCGGCGATGCGGTTGGCATAGCGGCCCACGGTGACGCCGAAATAATTGGGGAAATCGACATAGCCTTTAAGATCGTCATAGCCGAGCAACACGTCGGCGACTTTGCCGTCCTTGTCGGGGCCGGACAGCGACTGGAGCGTCGCGCCATAGGTCAGGATCTTGGCAGACACGCCAGCGCCATTTTTCAGCGTGATCGTTTCGACCGCGGCACCATTGGCGGTGCCGGCGGGCGCGCGGCTGGCGTCGGCGGCAAGCGCCGTGCCGCTTGCGAGCGTGACAGCAAGCGCATACAGACCGACAGCGGGTGACAACGCTGTTTTCAAATCGACGACCTTCCGCATGGACTTCCTCCCTGATAGCTGCGCCCATTGACGGGCGGTTAAGGGGGATATACTCCGACAAAATAAGCAGGCGCAACCCTTGATCGGGTGGCTTGCTACTGGAACTGCAGTGGAGAAGGATGAATGGCAGGACCGATCTCATCAGGCGCGGGCGTGACCGCGACGCACAATCCCGGCACGCGCTACGGCCCTGCGCTGGCGTTGCTGGCCAGCCTCTTCTTCATGTGGGGCTTCATCACCGTCATCAACAACACGCTGCTGCCGCATCTGCGCAGCGTGTTCGAACTCAGCTATACCCAGACGACCCTGATCGAGTCGGTGTGGTTCATCGCTTATTTCGTGGCGTCGATTCCGTCGGCCAAGCTGATCGAACGGGTCGGCTATCAAAAATCGCTGGTCATCGGCCTGCTCGTCATGGCGGCGGGCGCGCTGGGCATGACGGTCGCGGCGTCGATCCCTTCCTATGGCGTGACCCTGGTCATGCTGTTCGTCATCGCCAGCGGCATTACCCTGTTGCAGGTCGCGGCCAACCCTTATGTCGCGATCGTCGGCAAGCCGGAAACCGCATCGTCGCGCCTCAACCTGGTGCAGGCGATGAACTCGGCGGGCACGATGCTGGCGCCCCTGTTCGGCGCCTATCTGATTCTGGGCCGGTCGAAGGGCGGCACGGCACAAGGCGACGTCGTCCTGACGCAGGCCGAACGGCTGGCCGACGCCCAGTCGGTGATCCTGCCCTATGTGATCGTGGCCGCGGTGCTTGCAGTTCTGGCCATCGTCATCGCCCGCTTCCCACTCCCCGCCATGGGCAATGCTACCCAGCGGCACAGCAAGGAGGAGCGGAAGAACTATTCGCTCTGGAACCACCGCAATCTGGTGTTCGGCATCCCGGCGATCTTCATCTATCTGATCGCGGAAATCGGTGTCGCCAACCTGTTCGTCAACTTCGTCAGCCAGCCCGACATCGCCAACCTGACCCATGAGCAGGCGGGCCGCTACCTGACCTTCCTGTGGGGTGGCATGATGATCGGCCGGTTCGCGGGTTCCGCGATCATGCAGAAGTTCGACGCGGGTCATGTCCTCGCCGCCTTCTCGATCGGCGCGTTCATCGTCATGCTGGTCACGGTGTTCACCACCGGCCCGGTCGCCATGTGGTCGCTGATCCTGGTCGGCCTGTTCCATTCGATCATGTTCCCGACCATCTTCACGCTCGGCATCAAGGGGCTTGGGCCGCTGACCGAGGAAGGATCGGGCCTGCTCATCATGGCGATCGCCGGCGGATCGCTTGTGATCGTGCAGGGCTGGCTGGCAGATCATTATGGGTTGCAGACCAGCTTCCTGCTGACCGCGATCTGCGAACTGTACATCCTCTTCTATGCGCTGTGGGGGTCGAAGACGACCCACGCGCTGCCGGACCAACAGGTCGCGGCGGAATAAAGCCGAGGGTCGCACCTGTGGCGTGAAAAAGGCCGGAGCGGACATGCCGCTCCGGCCTTTTTTATTCCTGCCCTGCAAGGGGAGGTGGCGACCCGCAGGGTTGACGGAGGGGGGTAACGACCAGACGCAACGCCAAGACCGCGCACCCCCTCCACCACGCCCTTTGGGCGCGGCCCCCTTCGGCAGAGGCGCATGACTCTGCCGAACCGTGCCGGGGAGGATTTACCGCTGCATCGCGCTCGCCGTATCCTCCAGCGCCAGATCGACCAGTACACCCATTGCTTCGGCCGCCGCAGCCGGATCGCCCGCCGCGATCGCGTCATAGACACGCACATGGTCGGGGATCGGGTTGCGCGGCAACGCGCGGGCGCGCTGCTTATATTGCGTCGTCCAATTGACCGCCGCGCCGATGCTGGCGGTCAGCACCAGCAGCGCGTCGTTGCGCGTCGCGTGCAGGATCGCATTATGGAAATCCCGGTCGGCCGCGCGGCCCGCCTCGGTCGCCAGCGTATGGCGGCGCATCGCAGACAGCGCATCCTTCATGATCTTGAGGTCATCCTTGTCGCGCCGGACCGCCGCCAGCCGCGCTGCGGCGGGTTCAACGATGGCGCGCAGTTCGAACAGATCGCGCACGAACTGGATGTCCGGCTCCCCGGCAAAGGCCCAGGCCAGCACTTCGGGGTCGAGCAGGTTCCAGCGGTTGCGCGGCAGGACGCGGGTGCCCGCCTTGGGCCGGCTTTCGACCAGCCCCTTGGCGGTCAGCACCTGGATCGCCTCGCGATAGGCGCTGCGGGAGACTTCCAGCTCTTCGGCGAAGGCGACTTCGCCAGACAGTACGTCGCCGGGCGCATAATGGCCGGACAAGATCGCCATGCCCAACTTGTGCGCGATCGCACCGTGCAGCCGCCGTCCAGGGCCGCGAACCGCCTTGGTTGCACCGCCATTTTCCGCCTCAATATTCTGCAAAGACGGATTTTCCTTCACCATTTCCGTTCCTCTCGCCTTTCCCCAATCAGGCATATCCGTCCCTATAATACAAGCATTGCCATTACCATCATCCTGTAATATGTCGGAGTAATTAGCAGATTCACCGCCGCCGCCTCGCCCGACAGGGCGATGGTTCGGCGCGCGGCAAAAGGCTTGTGATTTCAATTGAGCGCCGTTTCCAGGCGCGCGGGAGGAGAGTTTTCATGACATTGCGCCTGTTGCAGCACCGTTCGGACAGTGGCGAGCGGACGGTCATCGCCGCGCAGGGCGACAGCGCGCATGTCGTACCAGGTTTCGCCACCATCCGCGCGCTGGCGCTCCATGCGATCGCGCAGAAGATCAGCCTGGCCGCCGCAGTCGAGGCCGCCGGCCAGGGTGCCGCCGTGGATATCGCCGCCGAGTTCGAGGCGGGTCGCCTGCTCGCCCCGATCGATCATGACGATGGCGCCCATATACTGCTGACCGGCACCGGCCTGACACACCTTGGCTCTGCCGAGGGTCGCGACAAGATGCACCGCGAAGCCGCCGCCGCCGAAAAGCAGACCGATTCCATGCGCATGTTTCTGGAAGGGCTGGAAGGCGGCAAACCTGCCCCCGGCGTCGCTGGCCAGCAGCCCGAATGGTTCTACAAGGGCGACGGGTCGCAGCTTGTCGGCCCGACCGACCCGCTCACCATGCCCGCCTTCGCCCAGGATGGCGGCGAAGAACCGGAAATCGCCGGCATCTACATCATCGGCGAGGACGGCACCCCCTATCGCATCGGCCTCGCGCTCGCCAATGAGTTCAGCGACCACATCACCGAGCGGCACAATTATCTGTGGCTCGCCCACTCCAAGCTGCGCCAGGCCGCGCTTGGCCCGGAACTGCTGGTCGGCACCCCGCCCGAGCATATCGAAGGATCGAGCCGCATCCTGCGCGATGGCAAAGTCATCTGGGAAAAGCCGTTCCTGTCGGGCGAAGGCAATATGTCGCACAGCTTTGCGAACCTGGAACATCATCATTTCAAATATGACCTGTTCCGTCGCGCGGGCGACGTCCATGTCCATTTCTTCGGCACCGCCACCCTCTCCTTCAGCGACGGCATAGCCTGCCAAGAAGGCGACGTGTTCGAAATCCTGGCCGCGCCCTTCACCCTCCCGGTGCGCAATCCGCTGCAACGCGCGCAAGCTGTCCAGGTCGCTGTCCAGGCGCTCTGATTTCCATGGACCCGATCCGTATCGCGATCGTCGGCATAGGCAAGATCGCGCGCGATCAGCATGTGCCGGCGATAAGAGGCAATAGCGCCTTCAGCCTGGCGGCCACCGTCAGCCCGCATGATGCGGGCCTCGACGGCGTGCCCCATCATGCCAGCCTGGACGACTTGCTCGCCCAGGGTCCGGCGGTGGACGTGATCGCGCTCTGCACCCCGCCCCAGGTCCGTTATGACCTGGCGGCGCAGGCGCTGGGCAAGGGCATCCACCTGTTTCTGGAAAAGCCGCCCGGCGCGACCCTGGCGGAGGTGGAAGCGCTCAAAGCCCAGGCCGACAAGGTCGGCGTCAGCCTGTTCGCCGCCTGGCACAGCCGCTTTGCCGCTGGCGTCGCCCCGGCCCGCGCCTGGCTGGCGGAACGCCGCATCGACAAGGTGTCGATCATCTGGCGGGAGGATGTGCGCGTATGGCATCCGGGCCAGGCCTGGATCTGGCAACCCGGTGGCCTTGGCGTGTTCGATCCGGGGATCAACGCCCTGTCCATCGTCACCCACATCCTGCCGCGCCCCTTCTTCCTGAAGGACGCGACGTTGGTGCTGCCGGAAAACCGCGCCGCGCCGATCGCCGCCGACCTGGCGTTTCGCGATACGGCGGGCGCACCGATCCACATGGACCTCGACTGGCGCCAGACCGGGCCGCAAAGCTGGGACATTATCGTCGAAACCGACGCCGGGACGCTGAAACTGGCGCAGGGCGGCGCGGTGCTGACCCTGCCCAGCGGCACCGAACATGGCGAGGATGTCGAATATGCCGGCCTCTACGCCCGTTTCGCCACGCTGATCCGGGGCGGCCGATCGGATGTCGACACCAGCCCGCTGCGGCTGGTCGCCGACGCCTTCCTGCGCGGCAAGCGCGAGACGACCCAAGCATTTCACGACTGAACTGAACAGGAGAGGACGGATATGACAAAAACCCTGCGCCGCACCGCCAGCGCGCTGATGCTGTGCGCCAGCGCTTTGATCTGGCAGCCGGCCGCCGCCGACACCGGCGGCAAGCCCACGACCGCCACGATCGACGCCGCCAAGCCCGGCCCGGTCTATGACAAGCGCATCTTCACCCAGTTCGCCGAACATCTGGGCAATGGCATCTATGGCGGGCTGTGGGTCGGCAACGACAAGTCGATCCCCAACACCAACGGCTTTCGCAACGACGTGATTTCCGCGCTCAAGAACCTGGCCGTTCCCGTCGTGCGCTGGCCCGGCGGCTGCTTCGCCGACGAATATCATTGGCGTGAAGGCATTGGCGGCAAAGCCAAGCGCCCGGTCAAGATCAACACCCATTGGGGCGGCGTGACCGAACCCAACACCGTGGGCACCCATGAATTTTTCGAACTGATCCGTCAGATCGGCGCGGAAGCCTATGTCGCGGGCAATGTCGGCAACGGCACGCCGCAGGAAATGGCGGAATGGGTCGAATATATGACCTCGCCCGCCGGCACGCTGGCCGACGAACGGGCGAAGAACGGCCATAAGGAGCCCTGGGCAGTCCCCTATTTCGGCGTCGGCAACGAACTATGGGGCTGCGGCGGCAATATGCGCGCCGAATATGCCGCCGACCTCACCCGCCGCTACGCCACCTTCATCAAGGCGCCGAGCGGCACCAAGATCCTGAAGATCGCGGCGGGCGCCAATGTCGACGATTATAACTGGACCGAAGTGATGATGCGGGAGGCCGGCGCGCAGCTCGACGGCGTTTCGCTCCATTATTACACCCTGCCCCAGGGCGGCTGGCCGCCCAAGGCCGATCCGGTGAATTTCGACGAGACGCTCTGGGCCGACACCCTGTCCAAGGCCGTGCATATGGATGAGCTGATCACCAAGCACACCGCCATCATGGACAAATATGACCCGGCCAAGCGCATCTTCCTGGCGGTGGACGAATGGGGCACCTGGTATGCGCAAGACCCCGGCACCCATCCCGGTTTCCTGCGTCAGCAGAACACGATGCGCGACGCGCTCGTCGCGTCGATCCATCTCGACATCTTCGCGAAACATGCCGAGCGCGTGAAGATGAGCGCGATCGCGCAGATGGTGAACGTCCTCCAGGCGATGATCCTGACCGATGGCAAGAAGATGGTGCTGACCCCCACCTATCATGTCTTCGAAATGTACAAGCCGTGGCAGGACGCGACCGTGCTGCCGATCAGCATCGATACGCCCTGGTATAATAAGGACCAGTTCGTGATGCCGGCCGTCAGCGGCTCTGCGGTGCGGGGCAAGGATGGCAAGGTGCATGTCGGCCTGTCCAACCTCGATCCCAATCAGGCCAACACGGTCACGGTCAAGCTGGGCAGCCTCAATGCCGCCAGCGTCACTGGCCGCATCCTGACCGCAGGCGCGATGAATGCGCACAACACGTTCGATGCGCCCGAAACCGTCAAGCCCGCCGCCTTCACCGGCGCGCAGGTTAGCGGCGGCATTTTGACCGTGACGCTGCCGGCCAAGTCGGTGGTGGTGCTGGAACTGCAATAAAAGTTTGGAGCGGGCGGCGGGTGGAATCACCGCCCGCTCCAATCCCCAAAGGGAAGCGGCTCCTGCGCAGGCAGGAACATGTAGTTCATTCAAGGAGAGGCCCGGATGACCAGGCAGATCATGTCGATAATGGCGGGCCTCGCCCTTCTCGCAGCGACGGCCCCCGCCAGCGCGCAACTGCCGCCGCGCGATACGCTTAACAGCCGCCTGACCGGCGACCTCGTCCCCACCCATGATCCGGTCATCGCGCGTGAAGGCGACACCTATCATGTGTTCAGCACCGGCCATGGCAAGCGGCTGATCGAAACCCGCACCTCGCCCGATCTGGTGACCTGGACCGCGGGCGACCCGATCTTCACAGCGCTGCCCGCCTGGGCGAAGGACACGATCCCCGGCAGCGACGGCATGTGGGCGCCCGATATCAGCTACGTCAACGGCCGCTATCGGCTTTACTATTCCGTCTCGACCTTCGGCTCCAACCGATCGGCCATCGGCCTCGCCACCAGCCCGACGCTGGACCCCAAGGCGAAAAATTACGGGTGGCGCGACGAAGGGCTAGTCGTCATGTCCACCAGGGACGATGATTACAACGCCATCGACCCGAATTTCATCATCGACCGCGAAGGCCGGCATTGGCTGTCGCTCGGCAGTTTCTGGACCGGCATCAAGCTGTTCGAACTGGACCCAAAAAGCGGCAAGCCAAAAGATCCCAAGGCCAAGCCCGTCAGCATCGCCCGCCGTCCCGCCCCCGCCGGCGGCCCTGCCCCGGTGGAGGCCCCCTTCATCGTCGACCATGGCGGCTATTACTGGCTGATGGTCAGCTACGACTATTGCTGCAAGGGCGTGAACAGCACCTATTACACCGTCATCGGCCGATCAAAGGCGATCACCGGCCCCTATCTGGGCAAGGATGGCAGCCCCCTGATGGAGGGTGGCGGCACCATCTTCCTGCGCGCCGACCTTCAGGAAGAGCAGCGTTTCCGCGGTCCCGGCCATGCCGGATGGCTGCACGATAGCGACGGGAAGGACTATGTCGTCTACCACGCCTACGACAAGCAGGCCAACGGCGCGCCCACCCTGCGCATCGCGCCGGTGCGCTGGGGCACAGACGGTTGGCCGCAAGCCGAATATTGATCTATTAGTCCGACTAACATCTTCGGAGAGACACCCATGTCCCTATCTCTATCCCGCCGCGGCTTCATCGGCAGCGCCGCGGCCTTGTCGGCCACACCGGCCATCGCCCGCGCCGCATCGACCCCGGCCGACGCCGCCGGCCCGGTCAATCCGCTCGTCAAGCAGCGCGCCGACGCCCAGGTCTTTCGCCATGACGACGGCTTCTACTACCTTACCGGCTCCGTCCCCGAATATGACCGGCTGGTGCTGCGCCGGTCCAAGACGATCGCGGGCCTGACCACCGCGACCGAAGCCGTGCTGTGGCGGCACGAAGCCAGCGGCCCGCGCTCCGGCTTCCTCTGGGCGCCAGAACTGCACCAGATCGACGGCCAATGGATCATGTATTTCGCCGCCGGCCCCAGCGGCGGCGGGGACGACGTGTTCCGCATCCGCACCTATGCCGTCATCTGCGACGGCGCCGATCCGATGACCGGCAAATGGAGCCTGCTGGGCGAACTGCAAACGCCCTGGGACAGTTTCAATCTCGATTCGACCGTCTTCACCCACAAGGGCGTTCGCTACATGGCCTGGGCGCAGCGCGAACAGGGGATCGAGACGAACAGCAACCTCTACATCGCGAAACTGGAATCCCCGCTGAAACTGGGCCAGGTCACGCGCCTGACCGTGCCGACGCTCGACTGGGAAGTGCGCGGCTACAAGGTCGCCGAAGCGCCCGCCATCCTGAACCGTAACGGCCGCCTGTTCATGACCTATTCGGCCAGCGCCACCGACGCCCGCTACTGCCTGGGGATGCTGAGCGCGGACGAAAATGCCGACCTGCTGGACGCAAATAGCTGGACCAAGTCGCCCCAGCCGGTCTTCGTCACCAACGGCGCCACCAGCGTCTATGGCCCTGGCCATAACAGCTTCACCGTCGATGAAAAAGGCCGCGACATCCTAGTCTATCACGGCCGCGATTATGAGGCGATCCAGGGCGATCCGCTGTTCAATCCCGACCGCCACACCCGCATCCAGCGCCTCTATTACACCGCCGACGGCACCCCCGATTTTGGCGTGCCGGTGGGCAATGGCCCGCTGCCCGAACGCTTCATTTCGTCCACCGATCCGACGCGGCTGATGGCGCATGACGGCACGCAACTGATCGCGGGCAACCCTTCGCTGGCGCAGACGCAATTCCGCCAGCTGCCCGGCCGCGCCGGTGCCCGCAGCGTCATGCTGTCCCCCATATTGATGCCTGACCATTATCTGGTCGCGGGCCAGGATGGATCGCTGACCCTGCAACAGGACAGCAAGAGCGCCGATTTCGCGCTGCGCAGCCAGTTCGTCCGCTTCGACGAGAAGGCGCTGCACGCCGCGCGCTTCGTGTCCATTGCGGTGCCCGGCAAGGCCATCGGCCTGTCCGCAGACCGATTGACGCTGGTCGCCAGCCGCGACCCCAGCGCCTGGTGGCATATCGACTGACGACATAAGTCTGACAATTCAATGCTCGGCGTGCGTCCTGCGTTATGCAGGACGCCCTATTTTTATCCATGCCCTCACGGAAACAGGCCGGAAAACCCTACAACCCTGCGGTGCGGCAATAATATCACATCGCTGAAATTTCCCTGCAATGAACTGCAAAATTCCGCTTGCGATTCATTTGTCGGAGCAATAATTAGTCTGAGTAATTCATGCATGGCCGATGGCCAGCGATAGGGGAGGATTTTGAAATGGCTATCAAGCCGATTGCACTGGGTTCCGCGTCCATGTTCGCGCTGATGCTGGCGGGTGCCGCCCACGCCCAGACCACGCCGACCCCCGTCGCGCCGCAGGCGGCGGATAACGAAGCCGCCGACATCGTCGTCACCGGCGTCCGCGCCTCGATCGTCGGTGCGCTCAACGTCCGCAAAAATTCGATCCAGATCGTCGATTCGATCGTGTCGGAAGACGTCGGCAAGCTGCCCGACAACAATGTCGTCGAAGCGCTTCAGCGCGTGACCGGCATCCAGGTCACCGACCGGGCCGGCGGCGAAGCGGCGACCATCACCATTCGCGGCCTGACCGATCCGCTCACCACGCTCAATGGCCGCAACATCTTTACGGCGGCTGGCACGTCCTTCGCGTTGCAGGATATCTCCGCCAACCTCGTCAAGCAGGTCGACGTTTACAAGACTCGTTCGGCCGACCAGCTGGAAACCGGCCTCGCTGGCCAGATCGACGTCCAGACCCGTCGCCCGCTCGACTTTGACGGCTTCACCATTTCGGGCCTGGCGCGCGGCGTCTATTCGGAACTGGCGGACAAATATAATCCCAACGTCGCCCTGCTCGTCAGCAACCGCTGGGAAACCGGCCTCGGCGACATCGGCTTCCTGGTGAATGGCAGCTATACCCGCGCCGAATTCCGCAACCAGAATTTGCAGGCAGGTGCCATGGTGCCGTTCGCCACCGAAACTCCGCCTGCTGGATCAGGCCTGACGCCGCTGCAGCGCATCTTCCCCGGCGCCACCAATGAAAACTGGACGCCTGGCCTCGACGCGGGCCTGCCCACCGCGCCCGGATCGACGCTCAACATCAATGGCGTCGAAACGCCCTATTATCTCGCCCGCGACGCTGTCATCGCATCCGATGTCTATGGCAAGCGCGATCGGAAGGCGATCAACGCCGCGCTGCAATGGGCACCCAACGACAGCTCGGTCTATACCGCCGAAGTGTTCTACACGGGGTTCAAAGGCGAGACGTTCAACAGCCTGAACTTCAGCTTCGTCGATTGGTGGGGCAACCTGCCTACTGACGTGGCAAACAGCTTCGAACTGTTCGAAGGCACCAACATCATCAAATCGCGTCGGGCAGGAGCCGTCGCGGGCTTCAACAGCGGTGACAGGGCGACCAGCCGCACCGATAGCTATGTCTATGCCCTCAACGCCAAGTGGGATGTGGGCGAACGCGGCAAGATTTCGGCCGATATCGCCTATCAGGACAGCAAGAACGAGACGAGCTTCTTCGCCATCCGCACCGACCGCGGCCCGCTCGACATCGATGTCGATTTCAACGCCGGTGGTGGCCTGCCCGCCTATAGCTTCGGCAATCAGGACGTCCTGACCGACGCTAGCAAGTGGACCGTCGGCAACCTGTTCGATAGCGGCACCAAGAATACCGGTAGCGCGCTGACGATGATGCTGGACGGCGAATATAAATGGGACGAAGGCTTCCTGCGCCGCATTAAAGCGGGCTGGCGCTACGACAAGCGTTCGGCCGACAGCTATGTCCGCGATCAGGGTGCAGGCGGCCTTGGCATAACGCTTGACGCCTTTGGCGAAGGCACCCCTTTCACCAACGAAGGCTTCTTCGACGGTCGGGCGGACATACCGACCAGCTGGGTGCTGGCCGATCCGCGCAGCATGGACAGGGATGCCGTCCGCAACCTGTATCGCGCCGTCGCGCCCGGTCTGCTCCTGTCGGACCAGCTGAGCTTCGGCCGCGTGTTCGGCATCAAGGAAAGCAACCTGGCCGCCTATATCGTAGCCGATGCAGAGGTCGAGATTTTCGGGCGTCCGCTGCAATTGCAGGGCGGCGTGCGCTATGTCGCGATCGACACCGACTATGAATATTTCGACCGTGGCGCGAATTTCGCCCGGACCGGGGTATCGACCGGTTCCGACGATTTCCTGCCGTCGTTCACCGCGCGCTATGCCATCACTGACAATCTGCGCATCCGGTTCAACTATGGCAAAACGCTGCGTCGTCCGGCATTCGGCGACCTGAACCCCAATCTGGCGCTCGGCGGCGATCTGTCGCGCATCGGCTTTGGCACCGGGTCTTCGGGCAACCCCAATTTGCGGGCGACCAAGTCGGAGAATATGGATTTGGCGATCGAATGGTATTTCGACCGCAACAGCGCTATCTACGCCACCGCCTTCCGCCGCAAGATCGAAGGTCTGGTCGTGCCGCTGACCGTGCGGGAATTCATCCCGGACAACTATCTGCCGCGCAACGAAACCTATACCGAATTTTTCAACATCACCCGTCCGGCGAACGCCTCCAACGGTACGCTAAAGGGTCTGGAACTGGGGCTGACCTACTTCCCCTCCTACCTGCCCCCCGTCCTCGACGGGTTGGGCTTCACCGGCAGCGCGACGATCCTGGATTCCGAACAGACGATCCCGGTCGTCAACAATGCAGGCGAAATCACCGGCACGGCCAAGTCCGCCTTCTTCGGTGTGTCGAAGCTCTCCTACAACGCCACGCTGGCCTACGATAAGGGTCCGGTCGGTGCCCGCCTGTCCTATATCTGGCGCAAGGGCTTCCTGAACAACAATGAAGCCCGCGCATTCGCCAACCCGATCGGCATGTGGCGTGCGCCTGAAAAGAGCCTGGACTTCCAGCTCACCCTGAACCTGAACGAAGATATCGGCATCACCTTCGACGCGGTGAACATCACCAAGGCGAAGCAGCAGAATTATTACAAGTTCGGCGATGTCGGCAACCCGACCGAGTTCAACTCCAGCACGCTGCTGATCGACCGCACCTTCGCTCTGGGTGTCCGTTTCAAGTTCGACTAAGCGCCCCATGGGACGCGGCGTCTCCTCGCCGCGTCCCATGATTGGCGGCCGTATCGGGACACTCTCCAGTTCCGATACGGCCGCCATATTTGTTTGTGGATCATAGGGAGGATGCGATGCGCGCCGTGAAGATGCTGCTGCTGGCCGGGGCCGCGACGAGCGGGATCGGCGCAGCGGCACCGCAACCAGCGATGGACGTGGCTGCCATCGCCGCCCAGCGCTTCGGCAACGACGCGCCCTGGTATCGGGACCGCATCCCCTTCTTCGAATCGGCCGATCCCAAGATCGACGCCGTCTATTATTATCGCTGGCAGGTCTATCGCGCGCATCAGCGCGACCTGGGTGCTGAGGGCTATATCACCACCGAATTTGCCGACGATGTCGACTGGCAACGCCATCCCTATGCCAGCCTGAACGACGCCAGCGGATTCCATATCGGCGAAGGGCGCTGGCTGAACGACCGCCGCTTCGCCGACGATTATATCAATTTCATGTATCGCAGCGGCGGCAACGATCGCCATTTCACCGATCATATGGCCGACAGCGTCTGGGGCCGCTATCTGGTCGACGGCGACCGCGCGGATGTGGTGGAACATCTGCCCGTCATGAACCACATCTACCGGCTGTGGGACGATAAATATGACTTCGACAAGGGCCTCTATTTCGTAGAGCCGCTACTCGACGCCACCGAATATACCGTCTCCTCGATCGATGCATCGGGCGGCAAGGATGGGTTCCGCGGCGGCGACGCCTTCCGCCCCTCAGTCAACGCCTATATGTTCGCCAATGCCCGCGCACTGGCGAAAATGGCGGCGATGGCGGGCGACACGGGACTCGCCGCCGATTACACTACCCGCGCCGAAGCCTTGCAAAAGCGCGTGCTGGCCGACCTGTGGAGCGAGAAACTCACCCATTTCATCGACCGCCACCAATCGCGCAAGAATGATTTCGTCCGCTACTGGGAGCCGATCCGCAACCGCGAACTGGTCGGCTATCTGCCCTGGATGTTCGACCTCGTCCCCGACGACGCCAAATATGCCGCGGCCTGGGCACACCTGCTCGACCCCGCCTCGCTCGCCGGCAACGCGGGGATGCGGACGGTCGAGGCGAATTACGAATATTATATGCGCCAATATCGCTATCTGGGCACCGCGCCGGAATGTCAGTGGAACGGCCCGATCTGGCCCTATCAGACGACGCAGATACTGTATGGCATGGCGAACCTGCTCGATCATGCGAAGGCGACCGGTCCTATCACCCGCAGCGCCTATATGCGTCTGCTGCGCCAATATGCCGCGCTCCATTATCAGGGGGACCGCCTGGACATCGAGGAGGATTATCACCCCGAAACCGGCACGCCGATCGTGGGCCTGGACCGCAGCCACCATTATTTCCATTCCGGTTTCAACGATCTTGTCCTGACCGGACTGGTCGGCATCCGCCCCCGCGCCGACGACCTGCTGGAGGTAAACCCGCTGCTGCCCGATACGGCCGACGCCCAGGCCCTCGCCTGGTTCCGGGTGCAGGACGTACCCTATCATGGCCACAAGGTCGCGGTGACATGGGACGTGGACGGTCGCCATTATAAGCGTGGCAAGGGTCTGTCGATCGAAGTGGACGGCCAGGAAGTCGCCCGCCGCGACACGCTGGGCCGCGTCGAAGTACCGGTCGCGCGCGCCGCCACCCCGGCCATCGCCCGCCCGATCAACCGCGCGGTGCAACTGGTCCGCGGCCAGTTCCCGATCGGGTCGGCCTCCAGCAACAGCGACCCGGAAAATATCCATGACGCGATAGACGGGCGGACATGGTTCTTGCCCGAATTGCCCAACGGCTGGTCGTCGTCGCCGTCTCCGGCCCCGCAATGGTACGCCATCGACTTGGGCAAGCCGGTCGATCTCGCCCGTGCCGAACTCGCCTTCTTCGCCGACGGCAAGGGTTTCGCCGTCCCCCAAAGCTACCGGCTCCAGGCTTGGATCGATGGCGACTGGCGCGACGTCGCCACGCCCAAGGGCAGCCCGATCGCCAACGGCATCACCGACATAAGCTGGCCGCGACTGCGCACCGGCAAGGTCCGCCTGCTCTTCACCCAGCCCAGGGGAAAGGCGACCCGCCTGGCGGAATTTAAACTGTTTGAAAGGTGAAAGACGAAGCAGCGGCCGGAACCCTCCATTGCCGCCCGATCTTCTCTGGCCACCGCAGGAAAGGGATGATACACCTCGAAATAAGTTAAATGACGCAGATACTCGCCCCTTCCCGCCCCGGCATTTATGCTCGCGGCACCGAAACGGTCGACGCCATCCTCAAGGCGGCGATGGACGTGCTGATTGACGAAGGGGCGGATGCCTTCACCATCCGCCGCATCGCCGCGCGTTGCGACATGAAGGTAGGCAATGTCAGCTATCATTTTCCCCGCAAGGAAATGCTGATCCAGGTGCTTCTGGATGAGCTGGTCGACAGCTATGGCAAGCTGCTCGACGCCGTCGTGCACAAGCCCGGCCTGACCGCGGAAGAACGACTGAAGCTGGTCATCATCCTCTGCCTCGACGATATCGGGTCGAAACGCACGACCCATTTGTTCACCGAACTTTGGGCGCTGGCCAATCACAACCCCTTCGTCGCCGACCGGGTCAAGGCTTTCTACGACCGGGTCCATGGCGTGATCGGCGACCATGTTGCCGCGATCAATCCGGCGCTGTCGCCCGACGACGTCCGTACCGTGGCCCTGTTCATCAGCGCGACGATGGAGGGCGCAACGCCCTTCCTGGGCCATGGCAAGCCCTGGGCCGACAAGATGCCCGCCTTCACCGCGCTCGCTGTGCAATCGCTGGTGGCGCTGGCCCGCAATGCAACCTCGGCGGACATCGCCGCCCTCGCCCCGGCGCGCGAACCCGAACTGGCCTGACGGCAAACGCTGCGTCGCAACATTTATTTGTTGCTACGTCATTTCGCCCCCTTGACCAAATCTGGACAGCTGTCAAACCTTGTCCCCGGCGCAGCAGGGATCAGGGGGATCAGCCAGCATGTCGAAGACCAGTTTCAGGATATTCGCCGCCGCCCTCTGCGGATCGCTGCTTGCCAGCGCCGCATTGGCGCAGGCCGCACCGGCCGACACCAAGGCTTCGGTCGAACCCGAAGAATCCGACACGTTGACCATCGACCCGCCCAAGCCGACATGGTTCTTTGTCGACGGCGGATGGGACATGCCGGGCACCAGCATCTTCGACGGCGAAAGCGGCAAGATGAAGGGGATGGTCGAAACCCGGCGGCTCGCCGACATGGCGATCGATCCGGCCGGCAAATATTATTATGTCGCCGAAACCATCTGGTCGAAAAACGACCGTGGCACGCGGCAGGACATGGTCACCGTCTATGACAGCAAGACGCTCAACCTGGTCACGGAAATCGCGATGCCGGGTCGCCTGCTGATCGGATCGCGCAAGAATAATTTCATCATCAGCGACGATGGCAAGACCGGCTATATCTATGATTTCAGCCCGACATCGGGTGTGAACATCGTCGACCTGGCCAAGCGCAAGCTGATCACCGCGATCGAACTGCCCGGCTGCGCCAGCCTGATGCCCAATCCGGGCGTCGGCTTCTCCGCGCTCTGTTCCGACGGATCGATCGCAACCGTGGCGATCAAGGGGACGAAGGGGGACATCACCCACACCGCCCCCTTCTTCGCCGCCAGCGACGATCCGATCTTCGACAATTTCGCCTATGACCGGATCAAGAAGCAGACGACTTTCCTGACCTATACCGGCCAGATCTACACCGCGAAGATCAGCGCGACGCCGACCGTGTCCGCGCCCTTTTCGATCCAGGCGGCAGCCGGCATCCGCGTCGGCGACGCCAAGCCGCTCGACGTCAACTGGTATCCGGGCGGCCGTCAACCGATGGCGCTGCACCGCGCGACTGGCATGTTGTTCGTGCTGATGCACAAGGGCGAATATTGGTCGCACAAGGCGTCGGGCGACGAAGTATGGCAGGTCGATGTCGCCGCGCAGAAGGTGGTCAAGCGCTTCGTGCTCAAGGAGCCGATGAACAATATCGAAGTGTCCCAGACCGAAAATCCGCTGCTCTACATGAACGGCGAAAAGGGCGAAGTGCATGTGATGGACGTCGCCACCGGCGAGGAAAAGCACAAGATCGAGAAGGCCGGTGGCGGCATCATCACCGTGCTGGAGCCGTCCTGACCATGGCTTTGGCGGAGCAGATGCTGGCCCTGTCAGGCCTTGCCGCCTCGATCGCCGTCGGCCTGTTCTTCCTGGTCGCGGGCATCGACCAGTGGCGTCATCGCGCGCTGCTGCCCGGCGTGATCGCCAATTATCGCCTGCTGCCCCGGCGGCTGATCGTCCCCGCCGCCCGGCTGCTGCCCGTGGTGGAGGTCGCCACCGGCGCGGCGTTGCTGGTCGGCCTGCGCCCGTTGCCGCAATTGCTGGGAATAGCGCTGCTGCTGCTGTTCGCCGCGGCGATGGCGATCAACATCCTGCGGGGGCGCGGCCATATCGATTGCGGCTGCGGCCATGGCGCGCTGCGCCATGCGATAGGCTGGCCGCTGGTCATCCGCAACGGCGCGCTCGCCGCGCTGCTGGCGCTCCGCCTGCCCACGCCACCCGCCTTCGGCGCGATCGACCTCGCCACGGCCTTTGCCGCCGGTGTCGCCATCGCGCTCCTTTGCCTGCTCTTCCAGTCGCTGGCCGCGCTCGCCGCCTCGCCCGCTCATCGGAGATAACCATGCTCACCTCGCTGATCGTCTCCCAGATCCTGTCATGGATCGTCATTATCGGCCTCGTCGTCGCGCTGCTGGCGCTGGCGCGGCAGGTCGGCGTGCTGCACATCCGCGTGGCGCCTGCCGGCGCGCTCGCCACCAGCGGCGGCCCGGCAGTCGGCGGCGCGATCGGCGCGATCCCGGCCACCACGCTCGACGGCCAATCGGTCAGCGTCGGTGGCCATGCCCATGGCGTGCCGTTGCGGCTCCTGCTGTTCGTGTCGGCGCAATGCCCGCTGTGCAAGGCGGTGATCCCGATGGCGACCAGCTTCGCCCGCGCCGAGCGCGTGGCGTTGACCTTCGTGGGCGATGACGACGCCGGAGCACAGCGCGCCATGATCGCGCAGCACGGGCTGGAGGGCCATGCCTTCCTCAACGGACCCGAAGTGGGCCAGGCGTACCAGGTCGCCAAGCTGCCCTTCGCGGTGCTGCTGGACGAAGAAGGGACGATCCTGTCGAAGGGGCTGGTCAACAGCCGCGAACATCTCGAAAGCCTGGTGGTCGCGCATGAAATGGGCATCGCCACGGTGCAGGATTATATTGGCGGGCTGAAGGCGCAGGCGGCCTGACGGCAGAAATGGGGGCAAGTTCATGAAAAAGTTCAACGCCGACAGCATGGGCGAAAAATTGCTGCGCAAATTCGCCGGGGCCAGTTCGCGCCGCTCGATGCTCTCGCGCCTGGGAGCCGCGCTGGTCGCCGCCCCCGTTTTCCCGCTGCTGCCGGTCAGCCGCGCAGAGGCCGCCAAGCCCGATCGCTCGCCCGAAACCAAGACTTTCTTCGCCCGCACCGCGCAGACGAAGGACGATACCAAATGCGACTATTGGCGCTATTGCGCGATCGACGGGGCGCTCTGCACCTGTTGCGGCGGCGGCATCCACAGCTGCCCGCCCGGCGCGGAGCCTTCCCCCGTTTCCTGGGTCGGCACCTGCATCAACCCGGATGATGGCAAGGCCTATCTGATTGCCTATCGCGACTGTTGCGGCAAACCCGCCTGCGGCCAATGCGGCTGCGACAATACCGATCGCGAGACGCAACTCTATGTGCCGCAACTCAACAATGACGTGATCTGGTGCTTCGGCACCAGCAGCATGGATTATCATTGTTCCACCGCGGTTCTGGTAGGCGCGGCAAGCTAAGGCCACTTATGGCGCATCGTCCAAGTCACCGTTCGCTTCGAGCGAAGTCGAGAAGCCTTTGCGCGACCGTTTCTCGACTCCGTTCTAAACGAACCGGTGGTGGCGCGGTATCTCGCTAGTGCTCGGCCTGTCTCCAAAAACGCCTATCGCCGCGCTCTGCGCCGCCTTGCTCCTGCTCGGCACCGCCATCGGCGTCCGCGCGGCGCTCCCACCCATGGGCCTGCTCCCCGCGGCGATCGCGGACCCGGACATGGCGCGCGCGGACTATGTCGAACAATGCGCCGGCTGCCATGGCGTCACCGGCAGCGTCGCGCCCGCCCGGCTGCCTGAACTGCGCGGCCGGGTCGGCTGGTTCCTGTGCACACCGGAAGCCCGCGCCTATCTCATCCGCCTGCCCAATGTCGCGCACAGCCGGATCAAGGATAATCAGCAACTCGCCGACATGATGAATTTCGTCGTCTTCGGCTTGGGCGGCGCCAGCGCGCCATCGGGAGCCGCACCCTTCACGGCGGACGAAGTCGCGCGCGAACGGCTGCACCCCCTGTCCACCACCGCGCTCAAGGCCGAACGCGCCCGCCATGTCGACGCCGCGATCCGCCAGTGCAAGGCGCCGGCCTCACTACGACTGCTCTATCCAGGCGAAAAGGGCTAAGCCTCTTACTGCCCGGCAACCGCATCTGCGCCGCCGCCCGCGTTCAGGAATGGCTGCACCCGCAAACGGGGGAACACGTCTTCCAACGACTTGCTGTCGGGCAGGATATAGACATAGCCGCCCTTCTTGCGAAAACGCGGGCTGACGCTCTGATTGTAGAAAATCTTGGGCACGTTGATGCAGCCGAAGGTGATGCGGTTATCGTCGATCGCGGGCGAGAGCATCCGTTCCTTGCGTTTGTCCTTCGGATTGCCGGGCGGAATGACGTGCAACGCCACCGACGTCGCATAATCCACCCACAACACCCGCTGCTTGCCTGCGGCCACGCCGAATTTCGCCAGGAAGCGCCCCGCCGGCGTCGTCTTTTCCGCCGGACCGATCTCGGAAAGATTCTTGCTGCCGATGCCCGGCGTCGCCTCGTCACCCGGCGCGATGCCGATCAGGACCGGCGCATGGGCCAGCATCTTACCCTTGGCATCGAACAGATAGGCCACAGCGCCCGGCTTATCGATGATGATATAGGGCAGCGCGTGATTGTCCTGCGCCCCGGCGACCCAGTCTGCAACGCGCGTGGCGCCATCCGACAGGATCACCGGCGCGTCGGTCACAGGCGCTTGGGCGGCGGCGGCCTTTCCCGTTTCCACCGCGCGCACCGGCCCGGCCAAGGCCAGGCCCTGCGCGGCAACCGCCACCAATATCGCAAACTTCATGGGATAACCTCGAAGAGGGGTTCGGCAAAAAGGGCCGGCACCAAGGGAAGCGCCGGCCCGATCGCGATCAGGACGGCCAGGCCGTCCTTGATCTGTGAGGCGTATCAGTTGCGCGCGCGCTTGCGCTGGGCTTCCTGCATCCGCTGCTCGACGCCATCGACGCGGCCGTTCAGCTGGTCGAGCCGCTGGCTGTTCTGCTGCGACTGACCCGATGCGGCGCGGGCCTCCGCCAACGCCTGCTGCGCGGTGCCGTCGGTCGTCTGCAATTTCGCGTCGAGCGCATCGACGCGCTGGTTCACGACGGCGACCTGTTCGCGTACAAACCCTTTGGTGGCGCAGCCGGTCAGGCCCATCGAGCCTGCCAAAACCGCGGTCAGGGCCCCTATTTTCGTCAAAGAGGGCGACATATTATTCTCCTGATAGTCGAAATGACCCACTCGTTGGAGGCCGCCCAAGACCGTTTCGGCAACGTGATTATGACCGGGCGTGCATTGGCCCGGTTGAACTGAGCGATCCGGAAAAGCGCGCTATTCCGCCGAAAACCAGGATGAATTGTGGATGAACTTAGTGCGGGATCGCGCTTTCCGTCGGTCCGAGGTGATGCCCGCTTCATCGCCACCGCCCAAAAAAGAGCCGCCGCCGAATCCTGCGATTCGGCGGCGGCGCATCCTTGGTCGATAGGATCAGGCCGTCAGTATTTCTGGCCGAAGCGGATACCGAAAAATTGCGGCTTGATGGTGAAAGTGCGCGACGATCCCGAACAGAAATCGATCGAGCAGAAGGTGTTGCGCGTCAGCTGCCCCCGCTTGTCGAAGGCGTTCTGGAGGAACAGGGTCAGGCTCCAATTATCCTTCTTGATCCCGCCGGAAAAATCGAAGCTGACGAAGCCCTTGGTATTGCCCAGCAGCGCATTGCTGTCGACGTTCAGATCCTGCGATGCCCCGGTCTGATAGAGCGCAGCGCCCTGCAAATAGGCGCTGTAATCGCCCATATAGGTATCGAAGCGGATCGACGACGTGCCCTTGAACTTGGGCTGGCGCGGCAGGCGGGTGCCGTTGGCCGCGGCAACGGATGGGATAGGCGGATTCGCGCCGACATCGACACCCGGCGCGCAACTGCTGAGCTGGCCAATCGCGGTGCCCGCATCGTTGAGCGCAAAATTGCAGAAGTCGCCCTTCAATTTGCCGTCATTATAGGCGCCAGAGGTCGAGAAGGTGAACTTGCCCAGTTTCAGGTCGGCATCATATTCGATACCTTTGACCACCGCCTTGCCCGCATTGCCGGTCATGCCCGCACCCTGCGCGCCCGCGACGACGACGCTATACTGGATGTTGTTCCACTTCTCATAATAGACCGAGGCGTTGAAGCGGAACATGTTGTTCCATGTGGTCTTCACACCCAGTTCGAAATTGGTCAGCTTTTCCGACTCGAACGGGGCCACATCCACGATCTTGCCCAGGCTGCGGATGCGCAGCGGCCGGTTATAACCACCGGGGCGGAAGCCGGTCGAATAGTTGGCATAGACCATCTTGTCGGGCTGGAACTGCCAGTCGAGCGCGACCTTGTGGGTTTCGCCATCCTCCTTGTAGCGGCCAGTCCCGTCCGCTGCATTGGTATTGGTGTTGATACAGGTCAGGCGCTCGTCGACCGGCAGCGGCGTCGCGCAGCCAACGCCCGCAGCCGATCCCGCAACCCCGGCAAAGCCCTTCACCTTGAAGTCCGTCCAGAAATAGCGGATGCCGCCGGTCAGCTTCAGCGTGGGCGTGATGTTGTAATGGCCTTCGGCGAAGATCGCCTTGTCATGATACAGCTGGTTCTGCTCCGTGATGTAGAAGCCGTCGCCCTTCACCGCCTGCGTGCCCAGCAACATCGTGCCCAGCGGATTGCCGTTGGGATTGATCACGTCGGTCGTGTCGAAAAAGGGATTGCCATCCTCGTCATAGCCGATGCCATACATCGCCGGCACGCCGATCAGGCCGCCCGCCACATCGCCGCCGCCGGTCGCGGTATAGCCGGTGATCGTGTCCAGCCCGCGAATGGCGTAAAAGGTGTTCGTTTCGTTCTTCTGCCGCTGGTAAAAGCCACCGACCGTGACGTCGAACGGCCAGTCCTTCGGCGTGGAGATGCGCAATTCCTGGGTGAATTTGTTCCGGTGGGTGTCAGCGTGATAATATTGCGTCGGGTCGATCAGCGAACATTGCTGCGACGCGCCCGATCCGGTGCAATTGTCGAAAAATTGCAGATAGCTTTCATAGCCCGCGCCGAAACCGTCATAGGTGACGGTGTAATAGGTATAGTCGTTGAGCGTCTTGGTGCGGCGTTTGAAGAAACCGGTGGCCGACACGACATCCCAGTCGCCGATATGGCCATGGATGCTCAGTGCCGCCTGATACCAGCGATCATCATTCTTGGTCTGGTCATAGTCATGGACTTCCAGGTCGCCGACGCGCGGGTCATAACCGAAATAGCCCTTGGACACCTGGCGCTGGCCGGTGAATTGCGGCGTGATTTCCCAATCGTCGGCCGGCTGCCAGAGAATCTGGATGCGGCCGCCAAATTCCTTGATCGTGTTATAATCGTCCTTCGCGATGTCGCTATTGTCGAGCGCGAAATTGGTGTTCGGGTTGTTGTCGCCCAGCGTATAGACGGCCGGGTTGCCGTTGTTGAGCAGGCCGTTGTTGGGCGTATTGTCGATATAACCGCCATCGCGGCGATAATAGCCCATCACGCGCAGCGCCATATTGTCGCCCTGCGGAATGTTGATATAGGATTCGATCTGGCCGCCGAAATCACCCTTGCCATATTTATTGGCTTCGACGTCGTACCCGAATTCGAACTTGTCGAGATTGGGCTTGTTGGTGATCAGGCGGATCGTGCCCGCCAGCGACCCTGCGCCGTAGAGCGTGCCCTGCGGCCCGGCCAGTGCCTCGACCCGCTCCATGTCATAGGCATGGATATCGGGGACTTCGGTGCCGGTGATGGGAATGTCGTCCAGATAATAGCCGACCGAGGCATAGGCACCGCCCGCCGGCACGATGCCGCGGAAGAAGGCGGTGTTGCGGCCCGGCCCGATCCCTTCGAACGACACGGATGGCAGCAGCGCCGCGAAATCGCTCAAACCCTTGACCTGCCGCTGCGCCAGCGTCTCGGCGCCCAGCGCCTGCATGGAGATCGGCACTTTCTGGATCGACTGGGCGCTGCGCGTCGCCGTGACGACAATTTCGGTGAGGCCGCCCCCGGCATCATCGGCAGCGGCGACTGCGGCCGGATCGGCGGTGACCTGCTCGGCCGCAAAGGCGACGGCTGGCACGGACAGGCCCGCCAATATGGTGGTCACCCCCAAAATCTTCATGAACTGCGACCGGCGACGCGACGGGACTTTCATCTTGTTTTGACTCCCCCTTGAATAAACAGCGCCTTCCGCCTCACTCTCCCCGTCCCGCGGTTTTGCCCGCGTGCTTATGACGCACTGCACCCTGCCCTTGGCAGGCATATTAATCCGCTGGCCCTCGCAAAAGCACATGCCCCCGCGACCGGAAACCCAGTGGCTTCCAGACCAGCCGCGCGACCGCGCGACATCCATGATGATATGACTACCCCTTGGACTTTCGCCATTCCATGACGCTTGTCCAGCTTTGATAATGCGGCAACGAAAGCAGGAGTCAACAGCTTAGTTGCAGTCGCTTTCATAGTTTGTTGCGCCGCCGCAAAATCCCGGTCATGCTGCAAGGCAGAAAGGAAATAGGACAGACGATGAACCCTGTTTCGACCGCCGCCGCCCGCCCGCCCCTTCCGCCATGGGCATCGGCGCACGCCGCCATCGCGGCCGGCGATACCGCCAGAGCCATCGCCCTGCTGCAAAGCCTGTTGCGGCAGCAGCCTGCCCTGGCCGCCGGCTGGTTCCTGCTCGCCGCGCAATTGCGCAAGGCGGGCCAAGATCAGGACGCCTGGCGCGCCGACCTGTCCGGCGTCCATGCCTCCTCCCGCGACCGCACCCTGCTCGAAGCCGCAATGGCGATGCATGCAGGCGATCTCGACGCTGCCGACGCCCGGCTGGCGGCCCGCGACGATCCACCCGCGATCCGCATGGTCGGCGAAGTCCAGTGGCGGCGCGGCGACATGAGCGCGGCGCTGGCGCTGGTCGAACGCGCCGTCGCGCTCGCCCCCGGCTTCGACCTGGCGCGCGACTTCCTGATCCGACTGCTGCTCCAGAATAACCGGCTGACCGAAGCGCTGGACCATGCCGACATCCTCGCCGCCTCGCCGATGAAGCATCCCGGCTATGATCTGATCCGCGCTTCCGTGCTGGTGCGGCTGGGCGATCAGGATGGCGCACGGGCGATCTACGAACATCTGCTGGCCATCAAGCCCGACCAGCCGCAGGTCTGGCAGAATCTGGGCCACGCGCTCAAGACGCTGGGGCGGCAGGACGACGCCGTCCACGCCTATCGCCAGGCGGTGGCCCATCAACCGGCCATGGGCGAAGCCTGGTGGAGCCTCGCCAACCTCAAGACCGTGAAGCTGGACGCCGCCGACATCGCCACGATGGCCCGCGCGCTCGCCACCCTCGCGCCGGACGCCGCGACCCGGCAGGAGGATGTCTTCCACCTCCATTTCTCACTGGGCAAGGCGCTGGAGGATGCAGGCGAGGACGAAGCCGCCTTTAGCCATTATGACCAGGGCAATCGCCTGCGCCGCACGATGATCCGCCATGACGCCGCCGAATTGTCCGCCGAAGTAGCCGCCGCGCGCGACACCTTCACCAGCGCCTTCATCGCCGCCCAGGGGACGGGTGGCTGCCCCGCCCCCGACCCGATCTTCATCGTCGGCCTGCCGCGCGCGGGATCGACGCTGGTCGAACAGATCCTCTCCAGCCACAGCCGGGTCGAAGGCACGATGGAGCTGCCGGAGATGATGATGATCGCCGGCCGCCTCCAGTCGCGCATAGACGATGGCGAATTTCCCGATTTCGCGACGATGATCGCCTCGCTCACGCCAGCCGACCGGCTGCGGCTGGGCGAGGAATATATCGATCGGACCCGCGTCCACCGCCAGACCGCCCGGCCGTACTTCATCGACAAGATGCCCAATAATTGGCAGCATGTTGGCCTGATCCAGTTGATCCTGCCCAACGCCCGCATCATCGACGCCCGCCGTCATCCGATGGCTTGCGGCTATTCGGCCTGGAAACAGCATTTCGCCCGTGGCCAGGCGTTCAGCTACGACCTGACCGACATCGGCCTCTATTATCGCGACTATTTCGCCCTGATGGCGGCCTTCGATGCCGCAGCGCCTGGCCGGGTCCACCGCGTCCTCTATGAACAGATGGTCGCCGACACGCCGGGCGAAGTCGCACGCCTGCTCGCCCATCTGAACCTGCCGTTCGAGGATGCCTGCCTCGCCTTCTGGACCAACAAGCGCGCCGTGCGGACCGCCAGCAGCGAACAGGTGCGCCAGCCGATCTTCACAGACGGTGTCGACCATTGGCAACGCTTCATCCCCTGGCTGGGGCCGCTGGAACAGGCATTGGGACCGGCCTTGCTCGACTGGGACCGCTGAAGCCGCCTGCCGCCCGATCGGCGCGCATCGGCGCATTTTCCCCTTGCCCCGGCGGCAATCCCATGCACAAAGCTTGCCAACTGCCGTATGCGTTCCGAAATTTAAGGGGTGCTTAGTCAAACGGCTGCAAGGATAGACGCATGGACGACGTGATGACCCCGGAACGGACGGCGCAACGCCCGCAAATCCCGCAGGAAGTGAGCGACGGCCTGTCGGTCATTTCGATCGCCAAAAGCTATGACAAGCGCGTCGTCCTGTCCGACGTGTCGCTGACCGTGGGCAAGGGGGAGGTCGTCGGCCTGCTCGGCCCCAATGGCGCGGGCAAGACCACCTGCTTCTATTCGGTCATGGGCCTCGTCCGCCCCGATCACGGCCGCATCGTGCTGGACGGGCAGGACATCACCAACCTGCCCATGTATCGCCGCGCCATATTGGGCCTGGGCTATCTCCCGCAGGAAACCTCCATCTTTCGCGGCATGACCGTGGCACAGAATATCAGCGCCGTGCTGGAGCAGGCCGAGCCGGACAAATCCGCCCGCGCCGCCCGGCTGGAGCAGCTGCTCAGCGAGTTCGGCCTTGTCCGCCTGCGCGATTCGGCCGCGATGGCGCTGTCGGGCGGCGAACGCCGCCGCTGCGAAATCGCCCGCGCGCTGGCCGCCAACCCGTCGATCGTGCTGCTGGACGAGCCGTTCGCGGGCATCGATCCGCTCTCCATCGCCGACATTCGCGACCTGGTGAAGGATTTGAAGACCCGCGGCATCGGCGTCCTCATCACCGACCATAATGTGCGCGAGACGCTGGAAATCGTCGACCGCGCCTGCATCATCTATGACGGCCAGGTGCTGTTCGCGGGCAACCCCACCGAACTGGTCGCCAATGCCGACGTCCGCCGCCTCTATCTGGGCGAGAATTTCCAGCTTTGATATGATGCGGGGGCGCGATCTTCTCACGCCGCACCGGCCCACACCCCCAGCCGGTGGCCCGACGTCAGTAGCCTATGGGCGGCCGGGTGAGGGTTCAAACGAGTCACGTGCCTCATTTGAAGGCCGGTGCGGCTCCAGAACGCGCTCTTTCGCGCGTTCTGGCGAAGTAGCGCGATAATGGCGCTCGGCCCCCGCCTCGACATTCGCCAGAGCCAGTCGCTCGTCATGACGCCCCAGCTTCAGCAGGCGATCAAGCTGCTGGCGCTGTCCAATCTGGAAATCGAAGCCTTCGTCGCGGGCGAACTGGAAAAGAACCCGCTGCTCGAACAATCGAGCGGCGACGACGCCCCGCCCACGCCCGACGGCATCGACCGCATCGTGGACACCCCCACCCTGTCCGCAGAAACGGGCGCCAGCGACGATCTGATCGCACAGGGGTTGGGCGGCGCGGACAGCCCGCTCGACATAGATCATGGCGCAAGCAGCTTCATCGACGATGGACCCGGCGACCGCATGGCCGACGCCCATGGCACCGGCGGCGGCGGCATGGACGCGCTGTCGGGCGGCTACAGCGAGGACGCGCCCGATTTCGACAGTTTCGCCGCCCCCGACATCGGCCTTCAGGAACATCTGATGGGGCAGGCCCGCGCCGCGTGCACAGGCATGGACCTGTTCATCGCCACCCAACTCATCGGCCAAATCAGCGAGGCCGGCTATCTGGAGGCGAACCTGCTCCAGACCGCCCACGGCCTCGGCGTCCCCCTGTTCGACGTCGAGCGGGTGCTGGGCGTCATACACACATTCGATCCCACCGGCGTCGGCGCGCGCTCGCTGGCCGAATGTCTGGCGCTCCAGGCGAAGGAGGCCGACCGCCACGATCCCTGCATGGCGCGGCTGCTCGCCAATCTCGACCTGCTGGCCAAGGGCGCGCTGCCCCAGTTGCGCCGCATCTGCGGCGTGGATGAGGAGGATATGGCCGACATGATCGCCGAACTGCGCGGCTATGATCCCAAGCCCGGCCTGCGCTTCGCCAACGATCGCGCCGCCCCGGTCACGCCCGACCTGTTCGTGCGGCCGACCAAGGACGGCTGGGCGATCGAGATCAACAGCGCCACCCTGCCCCGCGTCCTTATCAACCGCAGCTATTATGTCGAACTGTCCACCGGGCCGCAGGACAAGAGCGCCAAGGCGTGGCTCGCCGACTGCCTCGCCAGCGCCAACTGGCTGGTAAAGGCGCTGGACCAGCGGCAAAAGACGATCATCAAGGTGGCGAGCGAGATCGTGCGCAGCCAGGAGGCCTTTTTCCAGCAGGGCGTCGCGCACCTCAAACCCCTGACCCTGCGTGCGGTCGCCGACACGATCGGGATGCACGAAAGCACCGTCAGCCGCGTGACTTCCAACAAATATCTCGCCTGTCCGCGTGGCCTCTACGAACTCAAATATTTCTTCACCAGCGGCGTGTCGTCATCGGGCGGCGATGGGGGCTCCGTCTCGGCCGAAGCGGTCAAGAGCCACATCAAGGCACTGATCGCCGCCGAAGACCCGCAGGCGATCCTGTCCGACGACACTTTGGTCGACCTGCTCCGCGCCAAAGGCATGGACCTGGCCCGCCGCACCGTCGCCAAATATCGCGAGGCGCTGGGGATCGGTTCGTCGGTGCAAAGGCGGCGGCAGAAGGCGTTGAAGGGGAAGGCGGCGTAGGCTGCGCGGAGCCGAATGGCTGCGAGTTAAGCGACGACGGTTGGCGGCCGATTTGGGTGGAAAGGGGACTGGCGGGTTTACAGGAGCAATTGTTGTAGAGCAGTCATAAAATCCACCGTCACCCCAGCGAAGGCTGGGGTCTCAGGCGGCCGCGCGCTACGGTAGGGCATGGCGCGAGGCGGCTACACCTATCATCATGACCAACAAGCCGAGGGGTGTTCTCTATATCGGCGTCACAGCCGACATTGCAGCACGCGCCGAACAAGATCGAAACGGCACTGGTTCGGCTTTTTGCAAAAAATACGGGCTGACCCGCTTGGTTCTAGCCGAGCCACATGATGACATCATGCGCGCCATTACCCGCGAGAAGGCGCTCAAAGCCTGGAAGCGGGAATGGAAAATCCGGCTTGTCGAAGAGAGGAATCCAAGTTGGCGCGATATGTCAGACGCTATCTCGTGACCGCCTGAGACCCCAGCCTTCGCTGGGGTGACGATGAGGGAAACGGCCGCTTCCGGACAAAGGCACACCATGTTTTGAAGGCAAAAAATGGTCGTCTCCAGACCGTTAAGAAGCCTCCCCTCACCCCACCGGGTCGAGCAGGCACCCCCAGCCCGGCTTGAACCGCGCGGTGCGGCTGGCGAGCAGCGGCACGCTGGCTTCCACCGCGCGGCTGTCGGGTAGGTCGGTCAGGCGCACCAATTCCATGCCTGGTTCCTTGTCCGCGTCGCAACTGCCCATGTCGCGCCCTTCGACATAGCGGCAGGAACAGCCGATCCGCGCGCCATAGGCCGCGCCCAGGCGCGCCCGCGCGCTGAGCGTCGTCCATTGCCACGCGACAAGCGCGAGCAGCGCCAGAAGGAGCAAGCCGCCCGATAACCACCATTTCCGTCGAACCACCATGGCCCTTTTCGATTCCGTTGCGTAAGGGCGGCGGCTTATGCCGATCTATAGCCGAATCGTAAAGCGCCTTGGACTGGCGCTGGGCGCCGCGGGCGTCGTGGTCGCCGGGACGCTGGTCGTCCGCGCGGCCCCTGCCCCCGCGCCCGTCTATGCCGTGGCCAGCGACGCCGTCGTGGGCGCAGACGCGCTGCGCGCCGCGATCGACCCGCTGTTCGAGGATGAAGCGATGGGCGAGACGCGCGCCCTGCTGGTGATGCGCGACGGCCAGGTGATCGCGGAGCGCTACGCCCCCGGTTTCAGCCCCGACACTAAATTATTGTCCTGGTCGATCGCCAAGAGCGTGACCGCGGTGCTGGTCGGCCTGATGGTGTCGGACGGGCGGCTGGCGCTCGATTCGTCGGTGCCGGTCGCGGCCTGGAGCCAGCCGGGCGATCCACGCGGCAAGATCACCCTGCGCCAGTTGCTGCAAATGCGGTCAGGGCTGGACCATGTCGAGGATGGCGAACCGATCACCCGTGGCGATACGCCGCGCATGTTGTTCATGGACGGCGCGCAGGACATGCGCGCCTATGCCGAATCCAAGCCGATCGCCCATGCGCCGGGCGCGGTCTTTTCCTATTCGACCGGCAGCAGCGTCATCCTGTCCGACCTGATGACGCGGATGCTGACCAGCAGCGCGGACCCCGCGGTGCGGCGGCGGGCGATGGCGACGTTCATCGACGGGCGGCTGAAGGCACCGGGCAACCTGCCCAGCCTGACTCCCGAATATGATGCGGCGGGCACGATGATCGGCGGCAGCATATTGCACATGACCGGGCGCGATTATGGGCGCTTTGGCGAATTGCTGCGCAACCACGGCCGATCGCCCAACGGCCATCAGATATTGCCGGAAAAATGGGTCGATTTCATGCGCACGCCATCGCCGCGCAACCCCGCCTATGGCGCGCATCTGTGGCTCAACCGGGAAAGCAGCGAGAGCGCCCTGATGCCGGGCCGCGCGCCCGACAGCCTGTTCGGCTGCGTCGGGCATAACGGGCAATATATATTGATCTCCCCATCGCAGCGGTTGACCGTGGTGCGGATCGGCATGTCGCCAGAGAAGGAACAGCGCGCCGCGGTGCGCGGCGCGCTGGCGCGGTTGATGGGGTTGTTTCCGGGGTAGGGACAGCCGGTCTTACCTACATCCGTTCGGGCTGAGCCTGTCGAAGCCCTGCCTTCTTCCGGCGTGGTAAAAAAGAACAGCCCTTCGACAGGCTCAGGGCGAACGGAATGGGTGTCAGAGAAAAAAGCGCCCTTCGATCACGGTACGGCATTGACCGGTCAGGATGACGCGGTCCCCGGCCAGGGTGCAGCCCAGCCGCCCGCCCCGCGCCGATGCCTGATAGGCGCTGAGTTGCGCCTTACCCAGCCGCGCAGCCCAGAAGGGCACGAGCAGGCTATGCGCCGATCCGGTGACGGGGTCTTCGTCCACGCCGCCGCCCGGCACGAAGACCCGGCTGACGATATCTCTGTCCTCGCCCGGCCCCGAACCCCTTGCCGTGGCGATCAGCATGACATCGCCATGGCGCTTGAGCGCCGCGAAATCGGGGGTGAGTGCGCGCACGGCGGCAGCATCGGGGAAGAGGAAAAGGCTGTAGCCGCCATCGTGCCAGTGTGATTCGACCGGTGCGCCGCCGAGGCCTGCCGCCAGCTCCGGCAGCGCCTTGGCCGCCATGTCCCAGGCGGGGAGCGACAACGCATAGCCATCGCCATTGCGCGTGACGGTAAGGATGCCGGAATGGCGGGTACGGAAACGGATCTCTTCCCCCTGTAGCAACACATGCCCGCTGGCCAGCGTCGCATGGCCGCACAGTTTCACCTCCACCGTCGGGGTGAACCAGCGCAGGGCGTAATCTGCATCGGGATCATCCGACGTCGGCACGGTAAAGGCGGTTTCGGAAAGGTTATTCTCCGCCGCAATGGCCTGAAGTACAGCGTCGTCGAGCCAGGCGTCGAGCGGCATCACCGCGGCGGGATTGCCGGTGAAGGCCGCGTCGGCAAAGGCATCGACCTGGGTGAAGGCTAGGCTGGTCACGGGTCTGGTCATGGGCTGATCCTTATGCATTTGCGCCGTGATGGCGCGGCGGGATGGCCAAGAACAGGGCCAGTTCAGCCCAGAAGGACTAATGCGCTGCACACCGCGAGGCCAACGACGATGTTGATCGGCACGCCGATCCGCACGAAATCGGCAAAGCGATAATCGCCCGCGGCATAGACCAGCGCATTGGTCTGATAGCCGATCGGCGTTGCGAAACAGGCCGATGCGCCGATCATCAGCGCGATCACCAAGGGGCGCGGCTCCACGCCCAACTGGTGCGCCAGCGCGATGGTGATCGGCGTCAGCAGCGCCGCCACCGCATTGTTGCTGAGCAGTTCCGACAGGATGAGGGCCGCGAAATAGACGATGAAGACAAGCGTCCAGGCCGGTGCGACCTCCATCAATGGCGTGATCCAGCCGACCATCAGCGTGACGCTGCCCGCCTGCTCCAGCGCCAGCCCCACGGCCAGCATCGCGAAGATCAGGATCAGCGTGTCGCCATCGATCGCGCCCCAGGCTTCTTCCGGGTCGATGCAGCGGGTGACCAGGATCAGGCCGACCGCGATCACGGCGGCCATGCCGATGCCCACCACGTCGAAGGCGGACAGCAGCACCGCGCCCGCCATCGCCGCCATCGCGATCCACGCCTTGCGCGGGCGGAAGGCGCGGGTGCGGCTGATGTCGACGCCGATCAGGTGTGGATTATCCTTCAGCGCGCGCATGGCATCGTCACCGCCGGCCACCAGCAACCGGTCCGCGCCGCGAACGCGCGTTTCGGCGAGGTCCGGACCCGGCAAATGCCGCGCGCGATGGATGCCGATGATCCGCACCCGCAGCGCATGAAGGAAAGGAATGTCGCCCAACCGCTCGCCGATCGACGGGTGGCTGGGCGCGACCATCGCCTCGACGACGGTGCCGTCCTGCGCGCTGGTGCGCGAATCGGCGGCGACGCCCAGCTCGAACTGGCCCGATTCGCGCAGCGTCATGATCGCCGCGCCATCCGCCCGCACGATCAGATGGTCGCCGGATCGCAATTCCTCCGTCTCCAGCCCCTGCCGCCTTATGTCACCGCTCCGTTTGAGGCCGAGCAATTGCACCGATCGTCCGAACAGCCCCAAAGCGCCGATTTCGCGCCCGATATCCTCGCTGTCCTGCGGCACGACCAGTTCGGTCAGATAATCCTGCACCGCCGTCCCGCCATTCTCGCCCGCGATCGACGGAGGGTCGCTGGGCAGCAGGAAGGATAGGCAGAGCAGCGCCACGATGCCCGCCGCAGCGCCCGCCGCGCCATAAAGCGTGATGTCGAAAATGCCGAACCGGTCCATGCCCTGATCGGCGGCGATACCGGCGACGACCAGGTTCGTGGAGGTGCCGACCAGCGTCAGGCAGCCGCCCAGCACCGCGATGACGTTCATCGGGATCAACAGCTTCTTGACCGGGTAGCCGGTCGCCTGCGCCAGTTTGAACATGATCGGGATCAACAGCACGACGACCGGCGTGTTGTTGAGGAAGGCCGACAGCAGCAGCGCACCCAGCGCCACTTCGGCCAGCGCAATGCGCGGATGCCGCTCCGCACGGGTCATGATGAGGTCGGCGACGCGGCCGATGACGCCGGTGCGCACCAGCGCGCCCGACAGGACGAACATTGCGCCCACCGTCAGCGGCGCACTGTTCGAAAAGACGGAGAACATCGCCTTTTCATCCAGCATCCCGAATATGCCATAGGCGCAGGCGCCGACCACGGCGATGACGGTTGGCGAATAGCGTTCGCGCACGAAGGCGACGAACATGCAGGCGAGGATCAGCAGGCCGATTTCCGCGCGGTAGACGCCCAGCAGCGCGGTGATGAAATGCATAGAATCCCCCGTCGGATCGCGTGGTCGCGTGTCCATCCACGGGTGGAACGAAATGGGCCAGCCATGGTTGCATGGCTGGCCCGTGTCGCGGCGTTTAGGGACGTTTTGACCGTCAATTCACACTTTTTAATCGCAGCGTTTTTCGAGAAAAACGCTTTGGCGCGTAATGACGCTCCCTGTGCTTACGCTCTGCCGCTTGCCCTCTCGCGGGCGATGTTCGTCATGCTATCGTAGTGGAGCCGAGTCGTCTCGCATCGAATCGACATTGGGCGCGGGATTCGCGCGGCTCGCCGCGTCGAAGTTGCCGACCTCCGTTCGTTTCGATCGCAGTCGAGAAACGGGCAACGCCGCGCTACACGCTTCTCGACACGCTCGAAGCGAACGGGCTTGGAGTTATTCCTTTTCCTCACCACATTGCGCGCGGTGCAGCAGCTTCTGGTCGGCCAGCACCAGCGCCATCATCGCCTCGACCACCGGCACGCCGCGAATACCGACGCAGGGATCGTGACGGCCCTTGGTGATGATGTTGGACGCTTCGCCTTCCCGCGTCACCGTTTCGACCGGGATCAGGATCGAGCTGGTCGGCTTGAAGGCGATGCGCACCTTGACCGGCTGGCCGGTGGCAATGCCCCCGGCGATGCCGCCGGCATGGTTGGCAAGGAAGACCGGGCCGTCGTTACCGGGGCGCATCGGGTCCGCATTCTGCTCGCCGCGCAGGTTGGCGGCGGCGAAACCGTCGCCGATCTCGACGCCCTTGACCGCGTTGATGCTCATCATCGCGCTCGCCAGTTCGCTGTCGAGCTTGGCATAGAGCGGCGCCCCCCAACCGGCGGGGACGCCCGATGCGATACATTCGACCACCGCGCCGAGCGAAGAGCCATCCAGCCGCGCATCGTCGACCAGCTTTTCCCAGCGCTTCGCCGCTTCCGCGTCAGGGCAAAAGAAGGGGTTCTGGCCGATCTGCGATGGGTCGAAATTCGCATAATCGATCGCGTCGCCACCGATGGCGCTGACATAGGCGAAGATATCCACTTCAGGGATGACCGCGCGCGCGACCGCGCCCGCCGCGACCCGGCTGGCCGTCTCGCGTGCCGAGGAGCGCCCACCGCCGCGATAGTCGCGAAAGCCATATTTTGCGTCATAGGCGTAATCGGCATGGCCGGGGCGGTATGCCTTGGCGACGTCCGAATAATCCTTCGACCGCTGGTCGGTATTCTCGATCATCAGGCTGATCGGCGTGCCGGTGGTCCGCCCTTCGAACACGCCCGACAGGATGCGCACTTCGTCCGCTTCGCGCCGCTGGGTGGTGAATTTTGACGTGCCGGGCTTGCGCAGGTCCAGCCATGGCTGGATGTCGCTTTCGCTGAGCGACAAACCCGGCGGGCACCCGTCCACCACCGCACCGATGGCAGGACCATGGCTTTCGCCCCAGGTGGTGAAGCGGAAGACGCGACCGAAACTGTTGAAACTCATTCTGCTGCTTCGCTATCCCAATCGGAGCCGAAACGCTGCGCCATATAGCGCAGGCTGCCGAAACGGCCGGCCATCAGGCCCTCCACGGTCAAGTCGGCGTCCAGTTCTTCCCAATGCAGGCCGAATCCGGCCCCTGCAATCTCGACCTTGTCCAGTTGATCGGCGCTCGCCTGCTCCAGCCCTTGCCCCAAGGTGGCCGGGAAGGAGAAGGTGGCCCCGCTGACCAGATCGATCACGACATGGCCGCTGTCCCGGTCATAGCGCGCAGCACGAGCGCGCGGCTTGATCGCCAGATCATGCTCGCCGCGCCTGACGGCTTCTTCGAACTGCGTCTGGGTCAACTCACCCATGAATGTCTCGCCACCTTTCGAGCAGATAGTCCCGCTTTTCTCGCACAATATAGAGAGCGCGTCGACTCTCGCGCCGGTCTGCCCCGACGATCCGCACCACTTCTGCCGAACCATCCTGCCCCAAAAGGGCGATCCTGGTTTCGCCATCCCCGAACACATGAACATGCGGCGGCGGATGGTCATCCGTGTAGATCACAACCCGCAGATTGCCTTCACGCAGGACCGTCGGCACGTTTCCTAGTTATCCAGCGCGATGTCCGGTGCGTCTTCGGCCTTCATGCCGATGACGTTATAGCCCGCATCGACATGGTGGATTTCACCGGTCACCCCCGATGCCAGGTCCGACAGCAGGTACAGGCCAGCGCCGCCCACATCTTCGATCGTGACGTTCCGGCGCAGCGGCGAGTTCAGCTCGTTCCATTTGAGGATATAGCGGAAATCGCCGATGCCGCTGGCGGCCAGCGTCTTGATCGGTCCGGCGGAAATCGCGTTGACGCGGATATTTTCCGGCCCCAGATCCATCGCCAGATATTTGACGGAGGTTTCCAGCGCCGCCTTCGCCACGCCCATGACGTTATAATGGGGGATGACCTTTTCCGCGCCATAATAGGACAGGGTCAGGATGCTGCCACCGTTGGGCATCAAAGCGCGCGCGCGCTTCGTGACTGCCACAAAACTGTAAGCAGACACGTTCATGGTCAGCAGGAAATTCTCCAGGCTGGTGTCGACATATAGGCCGCGCAGCTCGTTCTTGTCGGAAAAGCCGATCGCATGGACGACGAAGTCGAGGCCGCCCCAACGTGCTTCGATCTCGGCAAAGGCCGCGTCCAGCTTGTCCATGTCGGTGACGTCGCAGTCGATGAGGAAATCCGACCCGACCTGTTCCGCCAGCGGCCGCACCCGCTTCGCCAGCGCGTCGCCCTGGTAGGAAAAGGCCAGTTCCGCGCCATGCGCGTGCAATTGCTGGGCAATGCCCCAGGCGAGCGACTTGTCGTTCGCCAGCCCCATGATGAGGCCGCGTTTTCCTGCCATCAAGCCGTTCATATCGTCGTTCCGTTCCCTGGGTCTTTCGCCGCCGCCTCCAGTTCCTCTTCGGGAAATTCCGCCAGCGCCGCATTCAATTCCGCGCCAATTACCACGCCAAGCCCAACGAGAAAGAAAAAAATGAGGCTGATCATCACGCCCGCCAGGCTGCCATAGGTGCGACCATAGCCGCCCAGCAGCGACAGGGTCGGCGGCAACAGCAGGACGGTGCCATACCACCAGAGCGATGTCGCCACCGCGCCGGGCCATTTGGGGAAGCGGCGGGACTTGTAGAGGGTAGGCGTCAAGGCCGCGAACAACGACCATAGCGCCAGGCAGGTGATCGCCATCGGCACCAGCTTGGCCGATGCGACCAGACCGATGGCGTCATCCGCCCAGGGCAGAATATTGGTGAGGAATTGGTCGAGGCCAGTGATCGCGACCTGCAACGAGAAGGCGAACATCAGTGCGAAGACGCTGACCAGCGTAATGCCGATCGCGCCCAGGCGATAGCGCCAGAAGGGCTTGGTGCTTTTGGTGCCATAGGCGCGGCGCAATATGTCGCGGATCGTTTCGATCAGACTGCCCACCGTCCACAGGCCGACGAGGCCGCCGAGCCACAACAACGGCCCGCTGCGCGCGGTCAGCACGTCGCTGATCGGCTGGCGCACCACATCGGCGACGCCGCGCGGGACCGTCGTCAGGAAGGCGTTGACCGCCTGCACCCCGTCATGGGTGCGACCAAAGATGCTGGCTACCGCCGCCGCGACGATGAAGAAGGGAAACAGCGTCATCAGCGACAGATAGGCGAGGTTCCCGGCGTGGATGAAGCCGTCGCTATAGGTGCCAACCGCGACCCGCTTTGCCACCTCGAAAATATGCGATCCCGGCCTGACCCGGTCCATCTGCCGATGGAAGTGCGCGCGCGCGCCATGCCCATGCTGACGACGGGATTCGGGCGACAGGGGCGATGGCATCGGCATGGATGGCCTAACGCATCACACGCCCAGATGGGCGCGCACCGGCCGTTCGTCCTGCCAGCTTTCGACCAGCGCCTTGATCGCCGGGTCGTCGGCCGGCACGTCGATCTGGATCGTCACCAGCTGGTCGCCGCGCTGGCCATCCTTGCCGGTAAAGCCCTTGCCGCGCAGGCGCAGCGTCTTGCCGGAGGATGTACCCGCGGTCACGCCCAGCATCACCGGCCCGTCCACGGTCGGCACCTTGACCTTGCCGCCCTTCACCGCCTCATCGAGCGTGATGGGCAGGTCGAGCAGCACATTGTCGCCGTCGCGCGTGAAGAAGGGGTGCGGCTTGACCTCGATCGTGACGATCGCATCGCCCGCCCCGCCCGGCCCGGCCTGCCCCTTGCCCGAGAGGCGCATCTGGGTGCCGCTTTCCACCCCGGCGGGCAGCTTCAGGTCGATGGTCTTGCCGTCCTGCAAGGTGATCCGCTGGGGCGCGAGGGTCGCCGCATCGGTGAACTGCACCGCCAGCCGATAGGCGACATTGGCGCCCTTTGACGGCGGCGCCTGCCGACCGAAACCGCCGCCCGCGCCCGCACGACGGCCCGCGCCACCGAACAGCCCTTCGAAAATATCGCCGAAATCCGCGCCGCCCGGCTGGCCACCACCGGGCTGACCGCGAAAACCACCACCGCCGCCGCCATAGCCGAAGGGGGCTGCCGGATTGCCATCGCCGTCAATCTCCCCCCGGTCGAAACGGGCGCGCTTGTCCTTGTCGGACAGCAGGTCATAGGCGTTGGTCACGGCGGAAAACTTGTCCGCCGCCTTCGGGTTATCCTTGTTCTTGTCGGGGTGCAGTTCCTTGGCGAGCTTGCGATAGGCGGATTTGATCTCCGCCTCGGTCGCGCTGCGCGTCACACCCAAAAGGGAATAGGGATCGGCCATCATTCTACCTGTTGCACAAAAGCATCACTTGCCGACTATGTGGACGATGCCGCGCCGACATTCAAGCCGGGGATGTCCCCGAATGCCTGCCATACCCCGCATGGGGTATGCGCATAACCCTTTGGCCTGTTACCGACCTACCGCCCGCCGGGGGATGGCGGGACAATTGGGGGCTTAACATATATGCAGAAATTTGGATGGAGCGCGCTTGGCGCCGTAGCAGCGCTGTGGGCGATCGCACCTGTCGCACAGGCGCAGGTCGGGCCGCCGCCGCCCTCGCCGCAGCAGTTGGACGACATTGAAAGCCTGTTCCGCATCGGCGTGACGCTGGGCGTGGGTGGCGGCGCGACGATCACCGACAGCTATGGCCTGGACATCGCCAATGACGGCCAGGATTTCATGAATCCGCAGCGGCTGCGCGAACGCTATGGCGCGCGCTACAACGACCGGCTGCCGGTCAGCGGCGTGATCGATTTTCGCGGCCTGCCCATTTATGGTTTCTACGACACCAACAGCGCGGTGTTCCGCATCGCCATCCCCGCGCTCGATGCGGAAGGCGAAGTCTATCAGAATCGCTTCAACGGGGTGACGCGCCAGGCGTCCTACGACCTGTTCGACAGCTATCTCAACGATATCGACAGCGCAGAGGCCGAACGGCTGGTCCGCCTTCTGCTCAAGTCGCTGGCGCGCTATTCGCCGGTCGATCCGCTCGCGGGCAATCCCGGTTCGGTGCAGAGCGGCCTGGTCCGATCGAGCCTGGACCTGTCGTCGGGCGATTCGGCGATCGAGCAGGATGCGGCCAATAGCGGCGGCACCAACACGGCGGGCGACCCCTGGATCATGGGCGCCAATTATAGCGGCGGATCGTCGAATGGCGGCCGTTACGACTTCATGCGGGTAGACGGGCGCGTCGCCCGCAGCTTTCGCCTGACCGAAGGCGGCCGCGCGTTGCTGAAATTCGACCTGCCGGTCAGCTATTCGGAAGTGAACGGCGCGCGCGCCGCCACCGCCCAGTTCGGCGTAGGCGTAGAATTTCCGGTCATCGCGCGCCGCTGGTCGCTGGAGCCGCGTGTGGGCTATGGCATCACGGCGTCGGATCAGCTGGGATCGGTCGGCAACATGTTGTCGACCACCATCGCCAGCCGCTATGTGCTCGATGGTCTGGGCCGCGGGCGGCTCGTGATCGGCAACATGGTCGGCTATACCACAACGCTGAGCACCGGCATCACTGGCTACAACGTCAATCCGGGCTTGAAGAACTGGGCGTTCCGCAACGGCCTGGCCTATGACCTGCCGCTCAAATTCCGCGGCCTGGGGCGCAACACGTCGGCGCGGGTCAGCTATACGTTGACCAACTATGCCGGCGACAAGCTCTATTATGACACTTTCCATGAAGTGACGCTGTCGCTGGGCCTGCGCGGCCGTGAGGAAAGCGCGCGCAACGCCCGCGACCTCATCCGCCTGAACATGAACCTGATCAAAGCGGGCAGCTATACCAGCTGGTCGGCGGGCCTTGGCTTCCGCTTCTGATCCTGACACGCGATCCGGGGTGGCCGCTCGCCGCCCCGAATGGCGCTTCGCCTGATCGACAACGGCGTATCGACAGCAGCGGGGCCGCCGCTTAAGGGTCGGGCATGACCGATCCCTTCACCCTGTTCGACGAGTGGTACGCGCAGGCGCGCGACACCGAAATCAACGATAGCAACGCCATGGCGCTGGCCACCGCCGATGCGCGCGGGCGGCCGTCCGTCCGCATGGTGCTGCTCAAGGGCCATGGCCCCGACGGTTTCGTCTTCTACACCAATTTCGAAGGGCGCAAGGCGGGCGATCTGCTGGAAAACCCCCATGCCGCGCTGCTTTTCCACTGGAAATCGCTGCGCCGCCAGATCCGCATCGAAGGGGCGGTCGGCCCGGTCGACGATGCCACCGCCGACGCCTATTTCGCGACCCGCAGCCGTGACAGCCAGCTGGGCGCCTGGGCATCCGACCAGTCCCGCCCCCTGCCCGACCGGCAGACCTTCATGGACCGGTTCGACACGGTCAGCGCCCGCTTCGAAGGCGGCCCGGTGCCGCGCCCGCCGCACTGGTCGGGCTTCCGCCTCACCCCCGAACGGATCGAGTTCTGGCAGGATCGCGAACATCGGCTGCACGAACGCCGCCTGTTCGAACGGGCCGGCGACAGATGGAGCGAAGGGCTGCTCTACCCCTGAGCGGGCACGGCTAAGAGTCTTCTGTGGTTGCCGCCCGTGAGGCAAGAAGTTTTTGAACCGGTGAACAGGTGATCGAGCGCGGTCTTCTGTCAGGCCTTTGATTGCAGCGTTTTCCAGAAGCCGCTGGCCGGTATGGTGATCCG
>NZ_JABBFV010000030.1 GCF_012927105.1 Sphingobium psychrophilum
GCCGATGGTACTATTGCTCAAGCACTGGAAGAGTAGGGCGTCGCCAGGCATTGAAGCTCGCGCATATATCGGACACAAAAACCCATTCACAACGTCGCGGCTCGTACCAACGGGCCGTAGGCCTGCAAGGCCGAACGGCCGCCCTAGCTTATGCGAGGAAAGCCAAGGGAACGCATGTTCCCGCCGGCGCTTGAGGCCAAACAAACATTGGCGCGGGATGGAGCAGCCCGGTAGCTCGTCAGGCTCATAACCTGAAGGTCGTAGGTTCAAATCCTACTCCCGCAACCAACGTAAAGCGTTTAGCGAACGCAATGAGCTTAGGCTTTGCGTTGTCCCCGCGGAGGCGGGTACCCGGAACAATACACACAACCCCGCCCACAAAGCGGGGTTTTTTATCGCCTGCCCTTCTTCGCGCCATTAGCAAATGGAAAAGCGACCCATCCAGCCGCCTCTCCATCACCCCATCACCGGTCAGTCCCCTCCAACTGCCGGCTGAAATACACCATCTGCATCGCCTGCAAACGCGCACCCTGCGCGATGTCCGCGTCCCCACTATGCCCGCCGGCTATGTCCTCGTAAAAATAATAGGATAGCCCATAATCCTTCAGCCGCGCCGCAAATTTGCGCGCATGCTGCGGGCCGACACGGTCGTCCTTCGTCGTTGTCCAGATATAGGGCGTTGGATATTTCACGCCGCGGCGAATATTCGCATAAGGCGAAATCTTTTCCAGAAACGCCTTCTCCTCCGGCACCGATACGCTGCCATATTCGTCGACCCACGACGCGCCCGCTGCAATCTGCTCATAGCGGACCATGTCCAGCAAAGGCACCTGGATCGTGACTGCATTCCAAAGCTCGGGATGCTGATTGAACGCCACGCCCATCAAAAGCCCGCCATTGGACCCGCCATAGATGCCGAACTTGGCCGGGCTGGACAGTTTGCGCGCGAAGATATCCTGCGCCACCGCGGCGAAGTCGTCATAGATGATCTGCCGCTTGGTCTTCAGCCCCGCCTCATGCCAGGCCGGGCCGAACTCGCCGCCACCGCGGATATTGGCCAGCACGAAACTATGGCCCCGCTCCAACCACAGCTTGCCGGTGATCGCGGCATAGCTGGGCGTCATCGGAACCTCGAAGCCGCCATAAGCGGTCATGATGGTCGGCGTCGATCCATCCGCTTTCATGTTTTTGGCGTGGACAATGAAATAGGAGATTTTCGTTCCGTCGGTCGATATCGCCTCGAACTGATCGACCACCAACCCGTCGGCATCGAAGCGCGCAGGCATCGCCTTGACCTGTCGCGGCGCGGGGTTGGCGGCGTCCAGCGCCCAGAGCGTCGTCGGCGTCAGGAAGCCGGCAACCGACAGATAGGCCTTGTCGCTCTTGTCGCTGGCGGTCGCGATCGAGATGGTCGCATTGTCGGGCAGGGCGACCGGGGCCGTGGTCCACTTGTCCTTGCCCGGTGTCAGCACCAGCACCCGCCCGCGCACATTGTCGTTGATCGTCAGGATCACCCGATCCTTCGTCGCCGCCACGCCGTCGATCGACTGGCGCGCATTGGGCGCGAACAATATGTCGGGCTTCAGCGTAGCCCCGGATTGCAAGGCGGCGAGCGGCACCGCTGCCAGCGATCCCGCCGGCACGGTCACGCCGCCGCTGGTCCAGGCCTCGCTGGTCTGGATCAGCACCTGACCCTGCACCATGCCCTGCAACTGGCTCTTGGCGGGCAGCGGCAGTTTTTTCACCCCGCCATCCGTCACCAAATAGGTTTCGTTGCCGAAGAAAGTGACGCCGCGATACAGAAATACCGCGCGATTGCCCGCGCCATCGGACAGCAGCATCGGAAATGTCCCGACCTGATCGCTGGCCGCGCCGCGATAGATTTCCTGTGCTTCCGCCAGCGTCTGCCCGCGCTTCAATGTCTTCACCACGAACGGATAGCCCGACACGGTCATGCTGCCGGCTTGTTCATTGGCGCCCCAATCGCGGGCAAGCAGCAGCGTGTCCTTGTCCAGCCAGGCTTCATTCTGCTTGGAGGTCGGAATCGCAAACCCGCCCTCCACGAAGCGCCCCGTCACCAGGTCGAACTCGCGCAGGGTTACGGCATCCTCGCCGCCATCGGACAGGTTGATCAGCGCCAGCCGCTCGTCGGGGTCGAGAATGGTCGCGCCCTTCCACACCCATTTCTTGCCGTCGGCGCTCGACAGCGCATCCAGGTCCAGCACCGTCGTCCAATGCGGCGTATCGGTCGCGTAGTCGGCCTCGCTGGTATAGCGCCATATCCCCTGCTGATGATCGGCATCGCGCCAGAAATTATAGATGCGGCCATGGATCAGCATCGGCATGGCGATCCGGTCCTTGGCGGACGCTATGGCCAGCGCTTGCCTGAAATAACCGGCATAGCGCGGATCGCCCTGCAAGGTCGCGACCGTCGCCTTATTCTCGGCCTCCACCCATTGCATCGCGCGCGGGCCGGTCCAATCCTCCAGCCAGACGAAAGGATCGTCCGCAGGGACGGGGGCAGGGGGCGCGCCTGCGCCTGTCAACATCGCCGCAGTCACCAACAATAGCATCCTCTTTTTCATGACTCATCCCCCTCTGGCCGGCCCGTCCGTCCCTGCCGATAGCGCCGCCGCAACAGCGCGCCTGCGACCAGCAGGGGTAACGCACCCAGCATCAACAGGCTCCCGATGAAACTGGGCGACCAGCCCCACAGGCTGTGCATCCCAAAGGCGGAGGGCGCCATCACCAGCAGGAAGCCCAGCGTCAGCAGCCACAATCCCCAACGGCGCGGCCGCACCGCCACCATCCGCATCTCGTGCCGCCAGGCCTTGCGGCCCGCTTTGGTGGACAGATCGGGGCTAGACCGGTCGGAGGAAGGGTGATCGAACATATGGTGCTGGACCTTGTGGCCGTTCGTCCCTATCCTGTCTAGCATCCCCGGGGGACCGTCCATAGACGGTTGAGAGGTGGCTGATATGGCCACGACCCGTTGAACCTGATCTGGTTGAGACCGGCGTAGGGAGGGACGGCTTGTTGGACCAGCAGACCGCACCCGCCCGTCGCCCTTGTGAAGAGGCGAAGAAAGGCGGACCCATGGACACGATAAGCGTTCTAACGCTGCGCCTGGCGGAGATATTCGGCCTCTATATGATCGTCATCGGCCTGGGCGGCCTGGCCAGTCCGCAGCGCTGGCGCGCGATCATGGACGATCTCAACCGGTCGCCGGGACTGGTCGTCGCGCTGGGCTTCGCCGTCTTCGCGGTCGGCGCGACGCTGGTGCTGGTTCACAGCATCTGGACCGACCCGCTGTCCGTCATCGTCAGTCTGATCGGTTATGTCGCCCTGATCGAAGGCGCGACCCTGCTGGCCGTACCCGGTCCCCTGATCCGCATCGGCCACTGGTCAACCGGCTTCATCCGCACCTGGGCGCTGATCGCCCTGATACTCGGCCTCCTCCTCTTCCTCGCGGGCCTCACCGGCCGCGCCACATTTTCCGTCTGAAAGGTATCCTCATGGCAGATGTCCCCGCCCGCACCGAAATGCGCGTCACTACCGGCCCCATTCGCGGGTCGAAGAAGATCCACGTCGGCCCGCTCAAGATCGCGATGCGCGAAATCCATCTGGAACCGGGCAGCGGCGAGCCGCCGGTGCGCGTCTATGACACGTCCGGGCCTTACAGCGATCCGGACGCCCGCATCGACATCATGGCTGGCCTGCCCCAGCTGCGCCGCGACTGGATCATGGCGCGCGGCGATGTGGAAGAATATGACGCGCGCGCAATCAAACCGGAGGATAATGGCCTCAAGGGGCCAGATCGCTCAGGCGGCGTCCAGCCCTTCCCGAACCTGGTCAAGCGCCCGCTGCGCGCCAAGCCCGGCGCGAATGTCAGCCAGATGCACTATGCCCGCCGCGGCATCATCACCCCGGAAATGGAATATGTGGCTGAGCGCGAAAATCTCGGCCGCGCCCGCCTCGCTGAATATGTCCGCGACGGCGAGAGCTTTGGCGCGTCCATCCCCGACTATGTGACGCCGGAATTTGTGCGCGACGAAATCGCCCGCGGCCGCGCCATCATCCCCAATAATATCAACCACCCCGAATCCGAACCGATGGCGATCGGCCGTAATTTCCTGGTCAAGATCAACGCCAATATCGGCAACAGCGCCGTCGCCTCCGACGTCGCGTCCGAAGTCGACAAGCTGGTCTGGTCGATCCGCTGGGGCGCGGATACCGTCATGGACCTGTCCACCGGCCGCAACATCCACGACACCCGCGAATGGATCATCCGCAACTCGCCCGTCCCGATCGGCACCGTCCCCATCTACCAGGCGCTGGAAAAGGTCGGCGGCGTCGCCGAAGACCTGACCTGGGAGATTTTCCGCGACACGCTGATCGAGCAGGCGGAGCAGGGCGTCGATTATTTCACCATCCATGCCGGCGTCCGCTTGGCGTACATCCCGATGGCGGCCAGGCGCGTCACCGGCATCGTCTCGCGCGGCGGCTCGATCATGGCGAAATGGTGCCTCGCTCATCACAAGGAGAGCTTCCTCTACGAGCATTTCGACGACATCACGGAGATCATGAAGGCCTATGACATCGCCTATTCGCTGGGCGACGGCCTGCGCCCCGGATCGATCGCCGACGCCAATGACGAAGCGCAATTCTCCGAACTCTACACGCTGGGCGAACTGACCCACCGCGCCTGGAAACAGGATGTTCAGGTGATGATCGAAGGGCCGGGCCATGTCCCCATGCACAAGATCAAGGAGAATATGGACAAGCAGTTGCAGGTCTGCGGCGAAGCGCCCTTCTATACATTGGGGCCGCTCACCACCGACATCGCGCCGGGCTATGACCATATCACGTCGGGCATCGGCGCGGCGATGATCGGCTGGTACGGCACGGCGATGCTTTGCTACGTCACGCCCAAGGAGCATCTGGGCCTGCCCGACCGCGACGATGTGAAGGTCGGCGTCGTCACCTACAAGCTCGCCGCCCACGCCGCCGATCTGGCCAAGGGCCATCCGGCCGCCAGGGTCCGCGACGATGCGCTCAGCCGCGCCCGCTTCGAATTCCGCTGGCGCGACCAGTTCAACCTCAGCCTCGACCCCGAAACGGCCGAACAATATCACGACCAGACGCTCCCGGCCGAAGGCGCGAAAAGCGCGCATTTCTGCTCGATGTGCGGCCCCAAATTCTGCTCGATGCAAATCAGCCAGGAAGTCCGCGACTTCGCCGCCAAGCAGAACCAGAATGTCGAAGGCTTCATCGCCACCGGCCCCACCGGCGCAGAAACCGCCGCCGCCAGCAAGGCCGCCGCGCTCAAGGGCATGGAAGAAATGAGCAAGGTCTTCAAGGACAGCGGCAGCGAGCTGTATATGGGCGCTGGCGGCAGAGAGCATGATTGAAGTGAACCGCCGATGATCCGAACTTGGTTGGGTGAGCTGTTTGAACGGTTCACCCGCAAAGCTCCGGTGAAGCGGGGCTACAAGCCGCTGCCGCCGCACCCGGCTAACGTGCAGGGCACCTTCTATGTTGAGGATGGGTGCTGCATATCCTGTGGTGTATGGTAGGATGTGGCACCAGACCTTTTGGCATGGCTGCCGGATGGATCATATTCCCATTGCTATGTCGCACGGCAGCCTGAAACGGACGAAGAATTGTCGCGAATGATGGATGCGATGCATGTCGGCGAAGTTGACTGCATCCGAGCCCGCAATTGCCGACCGGACTGGGCGGAACTGCTTCGTAATGCCGGGCTGGGTGATCAGATCGACCCCGATTGAGGACCGGCGCAAGGCATGTTATAACCCCCGTATGAACATGCCTCTTAAAATCACGAAGATCGGCAACAGCGCCGGGGTGATCCTGCCTAAGGAGTTGCTGGCGCATCTCAACGCAGCCGCCGGGGACAGCCTGTCCGTCGTCGTCACCCCGCGCGGGATCGAGCTTTCGGCTGCGGAACCGGACTTCGACGCCCAGATGGCGGCCGCACGGGATGTGATGGCGCGGCGCAAACGGGCGCTGCGCGAACTCGCCAAATAATGACGCGGCAAAACTGGGTCTGGGTCAGGCTGGCCGTGGCGGAGGCCGCCCATGCCGAACAGATTGCCGAACATGGCGGCGGTGGCGATGCCCTGCGCGATCGCGGGCTGTTTGAAAGCGCCATGGCCCGGTCCGAAAATCTGGCAGCCTATGGCGCGCGGGACGCGGCCGCGCTGGCCGCCGCCTATGCCTATGGCCTCGCGCGCAACCATCCATTCGTCGATGGCAACAAGCGGATCGCGGCGGTGGTCAGCGAAACTTTCCTACTGCTGAACGGCTATAGCCTGGATGCGACCGACGCCGAATTGGTCGTCGCTTTTCTCGACCTGGCGGCGGGTTCGCTTTCGGAAGAAGACCTGGCCGACTGGTTCCGCCAGCATCTCCGCCCCGCCTGAATACTATTTGCTTCCAATGTAGGATTTCGTCTGGTTTATCCTGTCGGATGGAACAGCAACCCGCATCCCCCACCGCCCGCGCGCACTGGACTCCGGCCCGGCAGCGCCTCTTCCTTACCACCCTGTTCGAATGTGGCAGCGTCGCTCGCGCGGCGCGCGCGGCGGGCATGTCGCCATCCAGCGCGCATCGCCTGCGGCGTCGGCTGGCCGGCACCGCCTTCGACCGGGACTGGAGCCACGCGCTGACGCTCCATGCCCGCGCCATGGCCGATCCGATTGCCGGCCATCTCCACCCGCACGCTTCGGCGCGTGGCTGACGCATGTCCAGGGCGGGACAGACGCGCGATCGTCACTCAACGGGCGCGTCGGCCGCGCGTTGCGGGTCGGGCCGCTGTCGCGTCGCCGACACTTATCGGTGGCGCGGCAGGCGCGTCGCAGACGCAAAGCCGGCGCAATCGGCCCGAAAAGGCCGACAACGGTGTGAACTTCGGACTGGGACTATGCCGTCGCGCCGCCCGCGATCAACTCTCCAGCACGCGCACGCTGCGCCGCTTCTTCCAGTCCAGCGTCACGCCGATCCGCTGCTCCAGCCGGCCGTCCCATCCGGTTCTCAGCCCCTGCGCCTCCAGCGCGGCGACGATGCGATGGCCCATGGCGACCGCGGCCTCCTCGCCCTGCTCGCACGCGCCATAGTTCAGATAGAGGCCATGGCCCTCCACCGCGGACTCGGTGTCCTGCATGTGGAAAAAGGCATAGCCTTCCACCGCCACGCCCTCCTCCTGCGCGGCCTCGATCTCGTCCCAGATCTCGGTCGCGCCGCATGTGCCGCAGCAAGTGAAATTCTGCCGTGCGACCACGCCCTGTTCGTCCAGCACGGCGAAGGCGGCGTCCAGCCGGTCGCAATCGGTGGTGTCGGACCAGCCCTGTTCGGCGGCGCGATGCTCGGCCAGCGCCACGCGCAACGCCGCCGACGCCTCGACCCGCAACAGCGGCCGGGGCAACTCCTCCTCGAACATGTCGTTCGCGTTGGTCAATATCGCGTCGTCGTCGAAAAAGCCGCCCGCGACGTCCCGCCGCACCAGGTCGCGCAGCGCGACGACCGGATCGTAACTGGCCTCCAATGCGGGCTGCGGCGCTTTGCGTTCCGGGCGATCGGCTTTGTTTCCGAACATCCGATTCCATAATGACCCGAACATGCGCCTGCCTTGCCTCCTGCGATGCGCCTCGACGCGGCCATCATGCCCCGCGTCGCTGCAAAGGAAAAGGGGGCAGGCGTCGCTTTGTTCCGATCGGGTGTTCCGTCGTCAGGGTGCTGGCGTCAGGGCGCTGGTTCGATCAGCAGGTTCGCCATGTGCCGATCCCATTGGATTGCCGCGCCAAAGCGCCTACATGCGGCCAATGCCCCCCGATACCGCTTCTTCCGCGCCGATCCCGCCCGTCTGGGCGACCTTGCGCCGCTTCCTCCCCTATCTCTGGCCTGCGGACTCGGCCGCGCTGCGCCGCCGGGTCGCGCTCGCCATGGGGCTGGTTCTGCTGGCAAAGGCCGTCAGCCTCGCCATGCCCTTCGCCTACAAGGCCGCGATCGACCGGATGGCACCGGGGCTGGAGCCGGCCGTCGGCCTCGCCATGGCGCTGGTCGCGGTCTATGCGGGCGCACGGTTCAGCAGCGTGTTGTTCGACAACCTGCGCAACGCCGTATTCGAAAAGGTCGGGCAGGAGGCCGGACGGCGGCTGGCGGACGATGTGTTCGTCCATCTCCACCGCCTCTCGTTGCGTTTCCATCTCGACCGCCGCACTGGCGCGGTTACGAAGATTGTGGAGCGGGGCACCAAGAGCATCGACACGATGCTCTATTTCCTGCTGTTCAACATTGCGCCCACCATCTTGGAACTGGTCGCGGTCTGCGCCATCTTCTTCGTCAAGTTCGGCCCTGGCCTGGTCGTCGCGACGCTGGTCATGGTGGCGCTCTATATCGGCTTCACCCGAACCGTCACCGAATGGCGCAACCAGTTGCGCCGCGACATGGTGGACATGGACACTAATGCCGTCGCCCATGCCGTCGATAGCCTGCTCAATTTCGAGACGGTGAAATATTTCGGCGCCGAACAGCGCGAAGCGACCCGCTACGGCACGTCGATGCGCCGCTATGCCCAGGCCGCGGTCAAGAGCGAGAACAGCTTGGCCTGGCTCAATATCGGCCAATCGCTCATCACCAACCTGATGATGGCGGGCGCCATGGCCTATACCGTCTGGGGCTGGAGCAAGGGGCAGTTCACCACCGGCGACGTGGTGCTGGTCAATACGCTTCTGTCCCAGCTGTTCCGCCCGCTCGACCTGCTTGGCATGGTCTATCGCACCATCCGCCAGGGGCTGATCGATATGGAAGCGATGTACAAGCTGATCGACACGCCGCAGGAAATCGCCGACGCGCCCGGCGCGGCCGATCTTCAGGCACGCGGCGGAGAAGTGCGCTTCGACCATGTCCGCTTCGGCTACGACCCGGAACGCGAAATCCTGCACGATGTCAGCTTCACCGTGCCGGCTGGCAAGACGCTGGCGATCGTCGGCCCGTCCGGCGCGGGCAAGTCCACCATCGCCCGCATCCTGTTCCGCTTCTACGACATTCAGAGCGGCCAGGTGTCGATCGACGGCCAGGACATCGCACAGATCACGCAACAGTCGCTGCGCGCCGCGATCGGCATCGTGCCGCAGGACATGGTGCTGTTCAACGACACGGTCGGCTATAATATCGGATATGGCCGCGAAGGCGCGAGCCAACAGGAGATCGAGGCTGCGGCGAAAGCCGCGTCGATCCACGACTTCATTCTCAGCCTGCCCAAGGGCTATGATACCCGCGTCGGCGAACGCGGCCTCAAATTGTCGGGCGGTGAAAAGCAGCGCGTCGCCATTGCCCGAACCCTGCTGAAAGACCCGCCGGTGCTGGTGCTGGACGAAGCGACCAGCGCGCTCGACAGCCGCACCGAAACGGAGATCCAGACCGTGCTGCGCGACATCAGCCGCAAGCGCACGACCCTGGTCGTGGCGCACCGCCTGTCGACCGTGGTCGATGCGGACGAGATCATCGTGCTGGACAAGGGCGTGATCGTCGAACGCGGCCGCCATGCCGATTTGGTCCGCGCCGACGGCCTCTACGCCCTGATGTGGAACCGCCAGGCGGCGGAGCGGGAGGAGATGCCAAGCGAGCCGGGCATCGAGGATATGTTCGAGGTGGTGACGCCCTGACCCGTCAATCGATGAAGTTCGCCGCCACCTCTGTCGGCACACGCAATATGCGCCCCGTCGCCTTGTCGATGATCGCCCAGGTGGATTTGGCGGCGACCTTGACCTTGCCGTCCTTACCGGTGAATTCGATCAGCCGATCGAACCGCGCGCCCCGTGGCGGCTCTGCAATCCAGGTCCGGGCCGTCACCGTCTCGCCTTGCGTCACATTGCCGCGATAGTCGATTTCATGCCGGGTCACGACCCATATATAGGCGTCGATATGGGCCGGATCGGCATCCCGTTCCCAATGCTCGACCGACACCTGCTCCATCCACTGGACCCACACGGCATTGTTCACATGACCCAATATGTCGATATGCGCGGGCAGGGCGGTGAAGGTCTTGGTGAAGGATGCGGCCACTATCCCTCGACCCCCAGCTGCCACAGGATGAAGGCGAACTCCTCGGCCGTTTCATGCAGGCTTTCGAACCGGCCGGACTTGCCGCCATGGCCAGCGCCCATATTGGTCTTGAGCAGCAGGATATTGTCGTCGGTCTTGGTCGCGCGCAGCTTCGCCACCCATTTGGCCGGCTCCCAATAAGTGACGCGCGGATCGTTCAGCCCCGCCGTCACCATCATCGGCGGATAGGCCTGCGCCGTGACATGGGTATAGGGATCATAGGACCGGATCGTGTGGAACGCAGCCTCATCCTTGATCGGATTGCCCCATTCGGGCCATTCGCCCGGCGTCAGCGGCAATGTCTCGTCCAGCATGGTGTTGAGCACATCGACGAACGGCACATGCGCCACTACCGCGCCCCACAGGTCGGGATCGGAATTGACCACCGCGCCCATCAACTCGCCGCCGGCCGACCCGCCCGAAATGCTGATCCTGCCCTTGGACGTATAGCCAAGGTCGATTAGCCCCTTCGCCACGTCCACGAAATCGCTGAACGTGTTGACCCGCTTGTCCAGCTTCCCATCCAGATACCATTGCTGGCCCAGATCGTCGCCCCCGCGAATATGCGCCAGGGCAAAGGCAAAGCCGCGATCTAGCAGCGAAAGCCGGCTGGTCGAAAAGCCCGGTTCCATCGCCAGCCCATAGGCGCCATAGCCATAGAGATGCAGCGGCGCGCTGCCGTCGCGGGGCAGGTCGGCGGGATAGACGATCGACACCGGCACCTGCGTCCCGTCGCGCGCGGTGATCATCAGCCGCTCGGTGGCGTAGCGGCTGGCGTCATAGCCCGACGGGATTTCCTGCATCTTGAGGACATCCAGCACCCCGGTCGCCAGATCATAATCGTAGATGGTGTCGGGCGTGACCATCGATTCATAACCGATGCGCAGCTTCGTGACATCATATTCAGGATTGTCATCGAGCGACGCCGAATAGCTGGCTTCGGGGAAGGGGATGCGTTTCGGGCTATGCGTCGCATAATCGCGCAGCTCGATCTGGTCGAGCCCATCCTGCCGTCCTTCGGTGACGTAAAAGCCCTTGAACAGGGTGAAATCCGTCAGGTAGAAATGATCGTCGGGCGCAATCACTTCCGCCCACTGGTCGGGCGCGTCCAGCGTCGCCTTCACCAGCCGGAAATTGGGATGGGTATCGTTGGTCTTGATGTAGAGCGTGCCCTCATGCTCATCGACATCATATTCGCGGCCGGGCTTGCGCGCCGCGACCAGTAAAGGCTTGGCCGTGGGGTCGTCGGACGGGATCAGCCAGGCTTCGCTGGTGACATGGTCGCCGGTCGCGATGACGATCCATTTTTCGGAGGAAGTGAGGCCGATCGAAACGCGGAACCCCTCGTCATCCTCATGGAACAGCTCGACGTCGCTCGCTACATCCTGGCCCAGCCAGTGCAGTCGGGCATTGTCGGTGCGCCAATTTTCGTTGGCCAGGCCATAGAGCAGCCCCTTGCTGTCCGCGGTCCACACCAGCGACGACAGCGTGTCGGGGATCACTTCGGGCAATATTTCGCCGGAAAACAGATCCTTGATCCGCGCTTCGAACCGCTCCGACCCATTGGTGTCGATCGCATAGGCGAGATAGCGGCCGTCCGGGCTGACCGACATCGCGCCCAGCCGGAAATATTCATGCCCGTCGGCCAGTGCCGGTTCGTCCAGTATCAGATGATCGTCGCCACCTGCGACAGGCTTACGATACCATTTGCGATATTGCGCCCCGGTTTCGAAGGCGCGCCAATAGATATAGTCGCCATCCTTCTGCGGCACCGACTGGTCGTCTTCCTTGATCCGCCCCTTCATTTCCGCAAACAGCGTGTCGAGCAGGGGCTTGTGCGGCGCCATCGCCCCGTCGAACCAGGCGTTCTCCGCCTCCAGATAGGCCAGCACTTGCCTGTCCTGAACATCGGGATAATTGGGATCGCGCAGCCATGCGTAAGGATCATTCACCGTGACACCGTGAAGGATGAAACTATGCGCACGGTGCTCGGCGACGGGGGGCAGAAGGGCGGGCTGCATTTGATCGGTCATTAACTATCCATGGTCCAGACGAGGTCATGCGCTGGAATAAGCGCGCGTACCCCTCTATGTTGTCGGCATGATGGCCGATGCAAGAGGCCCGACATGATCCAAGGGAATAGTGATGTCCAGTTATGAAGACCGCCTGAAGGCCCTGCGCGCGCAACTGGTGCGTCAGACGCTCGATGGTTTCGTGGTGCCGCTGACCGACGAGCATATGAGCGAATATGTCGGCGCCTATGCGCAGCGGCTCGCCTGGCTGACCGGGTTCCAGGGGTCGGCGGGCAGCGCCGTGGTGTTGCCGGAGGAGGCCGCGATCTTCGTCGACGGCCGCTACACGCTGCAAGTGCGCGAGCAGGTGGACGGCGCCCATTGGCAATATGAAAGCGTGCCCCAGACCTCGATCGCCGCCTGGCTCAAGGACCATGCCGGGCAGGGCGCGCGGATCGGCTACGACCCCTGGCTCCACACCCGCGCCTGGGCGGAACAGGCGACGCAGGCGCTGGCGGAGAAGGGCGCGGAACTGGTCGCGGTAGACACCAACCCGGTCGACGCCATCTGGCCCGATCGCCCGGCGCGCAGCGATGCCAAGCTGGTCGTGCATGACGATCGCTTTGCGGGGCAGTCGGCAGCCGAAAAGCGCGCCGCCATGGCCGACTGGCTGACGGAGAAAAAGGCCGATGCCGTGGTGCTGTCGGCGCTCGATTCGATCGCCTGGACCTTCAACATCCGTGGCAAGGATGTGGAGCGCACGCCCGTCGCGCTCGCCTATGCCGTCGTCCATGCCGATGCGACCGCCGACCTCTATGTCGCGCTGGAAAAGATGGACGAAGCGGTCGCCCAGCATCTGGGCAATGCGGTGCGTGTCATGGACGGTGTGAACTTCGCCGCTGCGCTCCAGGATTTCGCCGGCAAGACCGTCATCGCCGACCCCGAACGGGCGGTCGCCGCGATCTTCACCGGATTGGACCAGGGCGGCGCGACCGTGCTGTCGCTGCGCGACCCGGCCGTGCTGGCCAAGGCGATCAAGAACGCCACCGAAATCGCCGGGCACAAGGCGGCGCAGGCCCGCGACGGCGCGGCGCTCAGCCGCTTCCTCCACTGGGTTTCGGTCGAAGCGCCCAAAGGCGGTCTGACCGAACTCTCCGCCTCCGACCGGCTGGAGGCGTTCCGCCAGGATACCGGCCTGCTCGAAGACCTGTCCTTCGACACGATCAGCGGCGCGGGACCGAACGGCGCGGTCGTCCACTATCGCGCCGAGGAAAAGACCAACCGTCCGATCGAAACCGGCACGCTCTATCTGGTCGATTCAGGCGGCCAGTATCGCGACGGCACCACCGATGTCACCCGCACGCTGGCAATCGGCACGCCCACGCAAGAAATGCGCCGCCGCTTTACGTTAGTCCTTAAGGGCCATGTCGCGCTCGCCCGCGCCGTCTTTCCGAAGGGGACGCGCGGCGGCCAGCTTGACGTGCTCGCCCGCCAATATCTCTGGGCCGAGGGGCTGGATTACGCCCATGGCACTGGCCATGGCGTCGGCAGCTTCCTGTCGGTGCATGAAGGACCGCAGCGCATCGCCACCTTCGGCGGCGGCGACGAGCCGTTGGTGGCGGGCATGATCCTGTCCAACGAGCCGGGCTATTATAAGACCGGCGAGTACGGCATCCGCATCGAAAATCTGGTGCTGGTCGAGGAACGCGCAGTCCCCGGCGCGGAAAAAGATATGCTCGGCTTCGAGACGCTGACCTTCGCCCCGATCGACCGCGCCCTCATCGCCACCGACCTGCTGAGCGGCGACGAGCGCGCCTGGGTCGACGCCTATCATGCAGGGGTGCTGGACGTGATCGGCCCGCAACTGGAGGGTGATGCGCTCGCCTGGCTCAAGGCGGCCTGCGCGCCGCTTTAAGGGTCAGTCCTTGGTTTCTGCTGCGGGAGGGGGCGACGTGGCCCCCTCCCGCGAAGCCTCCCGCGTCTGGGCCTTGCGCCGGCGCAGATTGTCGCGCAGCGCCTGCGCCAGCCTTGTCTTTTTCTCGTCCTGCGTTTCAGCCATGAACGCGCTTAAGCAAAATGCGCCATCGGCCGCAACCCGCCTTGACATCGGACCGGGGGGCGGCCATAGGCCCGGCCTCCAAAGCGCGAACAGCGCCAAGGCGACGAAATGATGAAATAGAGTGCTGCTGTAGCTCAGTGGTAGAGCGCGTCATTGGTAATGACGAGGTCGGGAGTTCAATCCTCCCCAGCAGCACCATTTCTCCCCCCCCCCCCCCGACATTGGATTGTCAAAGCATCGCCCAAATGGCGACGCTTGTCGCCTGGGCCGCGACGATCAGCCACAACAGGGTCGAGAAGGGTTGCTTCCGCGTCTTGTGGTGAAAAAAGCGCCGACCGGCCAGCGCGCCTGCCGATCCGCCCGCCAGCACCCATAGTAGCAGCATGCGTTCGGACAAGCGGCGCAGGCCCAGCCGCGCGCGCCGCTTGTCCATACCAAACAGGGCGAAGGCGATCAGGTTCGCCAGCAGCAAAGCCGTAAGGAGCAGCGTCGCCGGAATTGCGTCAGCCGCCGAAACTGACGCCGATCCAGAGCGTTCGCGGCGTCCCCAGATCCATCGATCCGCCGGCATTGCGGGTCACGACCGTCTCGTCGAACAGATTCTCGCCCCGCGCCACCAGGCTGACGCCATGGCCGATCGGCAGGCGCGCGACCGCGTCCAGCGTCAACGCATCGGGCAATATGTCGCTTTGCAGATCGTCCTCATATTGTTTGGCGACATAACGCAATGTGGTCGACAGCGACGGGCCGGAAGCGGGGCTATAGGCGACCGTGGCGCTGGCCGCATGGCGCGGGCTTTGCGCCGGCGTGAAGCCGTTAAACGCGGCGCCGGGCGCACGGACGGTGCTGTGGCTATAGGCGTAGGAGGCCGACAGACGGATATCGCCCAGCGCCGCCGCCGCGGTCAGTTCGACCCCCTTGGCGACGATGCGATCGACATTCTGGCGCTTGCGCAAGTTGGCGATCAACGGATCAGTCACATTGGCGATCGCGTCGTCCAGCCGGTTGTAGAAGGCGGTGGCGGACAGGGTGACGCCGGCCAGCGGGGTCAGGTCGATCCCGGCCTCCACGCCCTTCAGCTTTTCGGGGCGCAGTGCGGCATTGGCCTCCGTCCTGATCGGGAAGACCACAAATGGCCGGTAGAGTTCGTTGAGCGTCGGCAGGCGGAAGCCGCTATAGGCCGCCGCTCGCAGCGCGACGGCGTTGCTGGCGCGATAGAGCGCGCCGACCCGGCCGGACAATTCCCAGTCCGAACGATCGGCAAAGGCACCGCTCGTCGCGGCACTCGTCGTCGCATTGACCTCCTGGTAGAAGCCGTTGCGGATCGACCAGCGATCGCCCCGCACGCCGCCGGTCAGCACCAGTTTCCCGCCAAGACCTTCTGGCGTCCAGTCATCCTCGGCAAAGACGCCGGTCGTCCACTGGTCGCCACCGGCATGGCGCAGGAAGGTGCGCGGGTTGGCCGCGATATTGGCGTTGAAAGCATCCTCATACATGTCGCCGGTGGCGAAGCGGGTATCGACCCCCAGCCGCAGCACATGGTCCGGGCCGACCGGCGGCCGGATTTCGATCTTGCCGCCGATCCCGGTGGACGGCGTGTTGCGCTGGTCCAGCGACTTGCGGAACGTGGAGGAAGAGATGACGATGTTGGAGAAGTTGCGCGCCTGGATATAGGCCAGCGCATCCACCTGCCACGCGCCGCGATTGATGTAGCGGATGCTGGCGTCCTGCCCCTGGCTCATGCTGTCCGCCCCGGCGAAGCGCAGCGTGCGATTATCCTCGAACAGGGTGGCGCGGAATTGCAGTTCCGACGTGGCGGATATCGGCGCGACAGCGCGCAGGTTGGTAGACCAGCCGTCATAGGCGGCCGGCACGGTGGCGGCGACGCGCTGGTCCTTGGGCGTGGTCTGAAACCCGTCGCCCCGGTCCCAACGGGCCGACAGCGAGACATAGCCGCCGCCCAGATCCTGGGTCAGGCCTGCGGAAACTTCGGTCGAATCGCGGCTGCCGTAAAAAGCGCTGGCGGAAAAATCGGGCAGTTGCGCGCGCGTCGCGCTGGCCAGTTCGATCGTGCCGGCGACCGCGCCCGCGCCGAACGCGCCGATGCCGCCGCCGCGGGTAACGCGCACGACGGACAGGCGTTCGGGCACCAGCGCGCTGAATGGAATATAGCCGAAAAACGGATCGGCAATCGGCACGCCGTCGAGCAGCACCAAGGTCCGGCTGGACGCATTGCCGCCCAGCGCGCGCAGCGTCGCGCCTTGGTTGGAGGGGTTGGATGATCGGCTGTCCGACCGGCGGAATTGCTGGAAGCCCGCGACGTCGGCCAGCACGCTTTCGATCCGCCCTGACGCGCTGTCCAGCAGTCGCTGCCGGTCGATCACCACCGACCCATAGGCCGGCGTGCCGGGGGGCAGGTCCAGCCCCGCGCCGGTGACGATGATCTGTGACGCCTCGCCCGGCGCATCATCGGGCGCCTGGGCGAAAGCCAGCGTCGGAACGGACAATAAGATAGCGTGCAATATGACAGTCTTCATGGCGATCCCCTCGACGCCCCTCTCCTTATTTTCCATGCCTTTTGCAAACGGAAAGGGGCCACATCCTTGTAAGATGCAGCCCCCGCCCCGTGACATTGTTCCTTCGGTCAGAAGAAGAGGATCGCCCCTGCCGCAACGGCGCTGGAGGTGGCTTCGTTGCCGTTATGCGCCTGCGAATTGCTGCGCACATATTCACCCAGCAGCGTGACCCAGCTGTTGAGGCCGTAGCGGACCTGTCCGACCCAGCTGCTATTCTTGTCGACCAGCGTCGGGTTGGCCAGCGCATCGGCGATATTGGCATAGTCGAGATTGCTCTCGCCATAGCTGCCACCGACCGAGAATTTACCGAAGGTCGCCAGCCCCTGCAAATAGAAGCCATGGCTGTCGCGCTTGTTGCCCAGCCCATCGGTGTCGAACAGGTTGAGCGCGGTGGTGCCAAGGCCCGATGCGTCATAATAGGTGCCGACGACCGTGACCGGCCCGAAAGTGACCTTCGCGCCCGCGTCCCAGCCCCAGCCGGTATAGTCGGGGCCGACATCGACATTATGCTTCTGCGTCACGCCCGATACCCACAGCCGGGTACCGACATCGCCGAACTTGCCATCATAGACGAACTTCGCCTGGAAACCGGGCTGCTTGTTGGTTTCGGCCGGGCCAGTCAACGAAGAGAGCGGCTCGAAAATGCCGACGCTGGCGGTAAAGCCGCTGAAATTGGGCGTGGTGTAGGTGATTTGCGGCTGGAAGTCGGTGTAGATATATCCGGTGCCGATGCGGCCTAGCGTGGTGTTGGACGGGGCGACATTGCCCGCAGGCGTGCCTGACGACAGCAGGGTGATGTCGTTCAGGATCGCTTCCGACGCAAACAGGCCGATGTCGCGACCGATCTTCACCTCACCAAAGCCGGCGCGGCCGAAGGTCAGGTAGGTCTGGCGGAAATCGATACCCGCGGTCTGCAACGCGCGGGGATTACCGGCGCTATTGGCGCCGCCGCCGGCCGCATAATTGACCGAGTTGATGCCCGGATACATGCCGAAATGGGCGCCCACGTCCCATCCGTCCAGGCTGGTCGAGGCCTCCACCTTCAGGAAGCCGGGGAGCAGGCCGTTGCGCACGGCCGATGTGCTGCCGCCCACGGTTGCGACCCCGCCTGTCACCGCCGTCGTGGCGCTGGGCGTATCGCCATTGTCATGGACGTAGAAGCCATTGACCGAGCCGGAGAATTTCAGCGTTACGTCGCCCATTTGCAGGCCGATGCCGCTTTGGGTCATCCGCACGAACCCGGCGCCGCCCGATGCGTCCGGCGTCACCGCCGGGGCAGGGGCGGCCGCGACCTGCGCCGCCTCGGCGGTCTGGCCCTTCGACAGTTCCTGATATTCGTCGTCGGTCAGGATGCCTTTTTCGTGCAGCCGCTTCAGCAAATCCGCGGTGGTTCCGGCCATGGCCGGTGCTGCGGTGGCGGCGAGCATCAATGCTCCAGCCGCGCTCATCAGGCGCAACGTCCCCTTCATATCATCCTCCCTGCATAACGCCGGCTTGTGTCCGGCTGGGGCGGAGAGTGGGACGGATGGGGGTGCCGAGAAATTGGACTTAGGTTCTCGTCCCTTCGGACAAGATGCGAATCAGGGCGCGGCGACGATGCCCCACGGCGCAGCGCCAACCGCGATGGTCTGCACCACCGAACCCTTGGCCAGGTCGATCACGGAGACATTGTCCGAAAGGCCATTGGCGGCATAGGCGCGTGTCCCATCGCCGCTGATCGCGACATGCCAGACGCGCTTGCCGACCGGCACATAGGCCCGCACCTTGCGGGTCGCGACATCGACCAACGCGACATGGTCGGCCCGGCCCAGCGCGATGACGGCGGTCTTGCCATCGGGCGTGAATCGGATGCCGCATGGCAGGATGCGATGATCGGGCACGCCGGGGATGGCGAAACGCAACGTCTCGGTCACTTGCCGGCTGGCGGTGTTGATGATCTGCACCGTCCCGCCGATCTCGGCGGCAACCCACAACTGCGTGCCGTCGGCGGTGAATTCGACATGGCGGGGACGCTGGTCCGTCGGCGTTTCGGCGACCATCGCCTTGGCTTTGACGTCGATCCAGTTGACGACATTATCCTCCTCCGACGTAACCACCACCCATTGGCCATCGGGACTTTGCGCCACACCCTCCGGCTCGCCGCCGACATCGACCTGGAAGGCGACGGTGCGGCTGGCCAGGTCGATTGCGGTCAGTGCGGCGTCGTCCTCATTGGCGACGAACAGGGTCGCGCCGTCGCGGGACAGGAAGAATTGCTCCGGATCCTGCCCGGACGGCAGTTCCGCCACCACCTTGCCGCTCGCCCGATCGATCACCTGCACCGCATGGTCAAGGCTGGCGCAAAGATAGAGATATTTGCCGTCCTTCGACACGGTGATGCCGCGCGGCCGGCCGCCTACGGCCCAGGTCGCCGTCACCATGCCCGACGTCGCATCGATCACGCTGACGCTATCGCCCCGCTCGTTGGAGACATAGAGAGTTTCTGGGAGAGTTTCTGCCAGGATTGGGACTGGGGCCGCGGCGGGCAGCAGCATCAGCCCTGCGATCATGACGCGCTTCATATATTTCTTCCTCTCCGTCCCTCTTCTGGGTCCAAGGGTCTATCCGCAGCCCACGCGCTACGGGATAGTACCAATGGCCAATGGGGGTGTGGCCCGCCCTTCCCTACACTGGCGGTTGGCAGGGGAAAACTGACCGGGTGAGGATAGAATGAAGATATTGGGTAGGGTCGCATTGCTGGGTGCCATCGCCACGCTGGGCATGACTGCGGCAAGTGCATTGCTGGCGCATGGCGACGTGACGCCGCAGGCGGTGGATACGACGGCATTGCCGGAAATCGGCGAAACCTGGCTGGAGAAAAATCCCTATAGCGGTAACGCGAAGGCGATCGAGATCGGCCAGTCCGCTTATGGCCAGAATTGCGCGCGATGCCACGGGCTTGACGCGGAAAGCGGCGGCATCGCCCCTGACCTGCGCTATCTGGAAGCAGGCGAGACGGGCGACCAATGGTTCGCCGAACGCTATCGGCACGGCTCCAGCCATGACGGCAAAGTCTATATGCCGCCCTTCGGCGACGTATTGGGGCAAAAGGCCGGCTGGGCGATCCGCGCCTGGCTCGAAACCAAGCACGAAGGCTGATCGCGATGCTCAGCCGTCGCGCATGGATGGGCGGGGCAGGGGCGGCGCTGGCGCTGGGCCTGCTACCGGGCCGCAGCGAAGCCGCGCCGCTTGCCAAGGTCAAGGCGCTCGGCACGCTGCGGGTGGTCGTTTACAAGGATAACCGTCCCTGGTCGTGGGAGGAAGGCGGCAAGCTCGTCGGCCTGGACGTCGATCTGGCGCAGGCGATCGCCGGCAAGCTCGGCGTGCGCGCCGACGTGGCGGAACTCGTCGCGGACGAAAGCGCCGACGACGATCTGCGCAACGGCGTTTGGAAGGGCGGCCTGCTGGGCTTCACGCCAGGCGACGTCATGCTGCACGTCCCCTTCGACCGCAGCTTCGCCGCGCGCAACGATCAGGTGGCGATCGTCGCACCCTATTATCGCGAGAGTTTCGCACTGGCCGGCCTGGGCGGCGCGGTGCCGCTGGAAGGGATGCCGACCGAATGGCGTGGTCGCCGGTTGGCGGCCGAACTGGACAGCATCCCCGATTTCTATCTGATCGGTAGCTTCGGTGGGGTCTTGACCAAGGATGTGGCCCATTACCCGACGGGGTCGGCGGCGGTGGATGCGGTGACGGGCGGCAAGGCCGACGCCGTGCTCGCCAGCCGCGCCCAGATCGAGGAGGGGTTGCACCGCGCGGGCGAGCGCGCCAGCCGGATCGCGCTGCGCAAGGGGCCATTGCCCGCCTTCACCTCGCCCGGCTGGGACATCGGCATGGCGGTGAAGGAAAATAGCCGCACGCTGGGCGATGCGGTGGAGGAAATCACCACCACTATGGCAACCAACGGCGAGATGAAGGCGCTGTTCGCGCGCTACGGCGTCACCTGGACACCGGCGAACGCCGCGGGGTGAAGGCCGGACAATGTTCCGACCAAAGGTCCAATTGCCGCCCCGTCTGGGTGGCATAGTCTGCACATAAACGGGGGGCGTAGAGCGCCCGTTCAACTAGGGAGGATGGTTATGAAGGGACCGATCATGCGGGCGCTGTCGGGCGTTGCCGCGATGACGCTGGCGATGGGCGCCGCGCCGCTGGTGGCGCAAGGGCCGACCGATGCGGATTTGATGAACGACGCCAAATCGACCGGTGACGTGCTGACCTATGGCATGGGACCGCAAGCGCATCGCTTCAGCACCCTTAACGCCATCAACAGCGGCAATGTGTCGAAGATGGTGCCGGCCTTTTCCGCCTCGCTGGGCGGCGAAAAGCAGCGCGGCCAGGAAGCTCAACCGATCGTCTACGATGGCATCATCTATGTAACGGGCAGCTATTCGCGCCTGTTCGCCTTCGACGCGCGCACCGGGGAAGAAAAATGGCAATATGACGCCCGTCTGCCTGACGGCATCATGCCATGCTGCGACGTCGTCAACCGCGGTGCCGCCATCCATGGCGACAAGATCATCTTCGCGACGCTCGACGCGCGTTTGGTGGCGCTCAACCGCCTGACTGGCAAGGTGATTTGGAACAAGCAGATCGCCGATTATAAGGAAGGCTATAGCGCCACCGCCGCACCTTTGATCGTGCGGGGCATGGTCATCACCGGCAATTCGGGCGGCGAATTCGGCGTCGTAGGCGCGGTCGATGCGCGCGACGTCAACACCGGCGAGCTGATCTGGCATCGTCCCGTGATCGAAGGCCATATGGGCACGCTCAAGGGCCAGGATAACGGCGTCACCGGCAAGCTCAACGCCACTTGGCAGGGCGATTTGTGGAAGAGCGGCGGCGGCGCGACATGGCTGGGCGGCACCTATGACCCGGACACCAACCTGCTCTTCTTCGGCACCGGCAATCCCGCGCCCTGGAACAGCCATCTGCGCCCCGGCGACAATCTCTATACCGCCTCGACCCTGGCGATCGACCCGGAAACCGGCGTCATCAAATGGCATTATCAGACCACCCCGCATGACGGCTGGGATTTCGACGGGGTGAATGAATTCATTCCCTTCGACGCCACCATCAACGGCAAGCCGATGAAGCTGGGGGCCAAGGCCGACCGCAACGGTTATTTCTTCGTGCTCGACCGCACCAACGGCAAGTTCATCAGCGCCAACAAGTTCGTCATGCAGACGACCTGGGCCAATGGCTTCAACAAGGCCGGCAAGCCCAACGTCATCCCCGAAGGCCGTCCGCCAGCCCCTGGCGAGGGCAAGGGCAAGTCGGTCTTCGCCTCGCCATCCTTCCTGGGCGGCAAGAACTGGATGCCCATGGCCTACAGCCAGGATACCGGCCTGTTCTACATCCCGTCCAACGACTGGGGCATGGACATCTGGAACGAACCGATCGCCTACAAGAAGGGCGCGGCCTATCTGGGCGCGGGCTTCACCATCAAGTCGATCGCGGAGGATCATATCGGCGCGCTGCGGGCGATGGACCCCAAGACCGGCAAGATCGTGTGGGAATATAAGAACAAGGCGCCGTTGTGGGGCGGGGTGCTCTCCACCGGCGGCAACCTGGTCTTCACCGGCACGCCCGAAGGCTATCTCAAGGCGTTCGATGCCAAGACCGGCCAGGAATTGTGGAAATTCCAGACCGGCTCGGGCGTGGTCGGATCGCCCGTCACCTGGGAACAGGATGGCGAACAATATGTGGCGGTGATGTCCGGCTGGGGCGGCGCGGTGCCGCTGTGGGGCGGCGAAGTCGCCAAGTCGTTCAAGGACATCAACCAGGGCGGTGCGCTCTGGGTGTTCAAACTGCCCAAGTGAGGAACTAGGCAAATGATCGTCATGGGACGTGGACATTATGCGCAATCGGCCCCGGCCATCCCGCCCGGCGCATTGCGGCTTGCCACGTCCCACGATGTGTCCGATCATCAGCGGCAGGGGCATGACATGGGGCATTATATGGGCGGGGAAGCGGTCATGGAGCGGGTGTTGATCATCGACGATCACCCGCTGGTGCGCGACGGATTGCGCAGCGTGATCGCCATCAGTTTCGACAATATCGAGATTTTCGAGGCGGCGGGACTCGAAGAGGCTGTCGCAACGCTGGAAAAGCAGGAAAATTTCGACCTCATCCTGCTCGACCTGAACATTCCCGACGTGCGCCGCCTGGATGGGCTCAAGCTGCTGCGCGATCGCTTTCCGATCCTGCCGGTGGTGATGGTGTCGGGCGCATTCGACCGTTCGATCGTGCAGGAAGCGCTGGCCGCAGGCGCGGCCGGCTTCATCCCCAAATCCTTGAAGCGCAGCGCGATCGTGGAGGCGCTGCATCGCGTCGTGTCGGGCGAAATCTACCTGCCCGAAACCATGGGCGAGGGTGCTGCGCCGTCAGCGGAGGAGGATGATATTGCGCGCCGGATCGACAGCCTGACGCCGCAGCAAAAGACGGTGCTGGGCCATCTGGTCAACGGCCGCTTGAACAAGCAGATCGCCCATGACCTCAACGTGTCGATGACGACCATCAAGGCGCATGTGTCGGCGATCTTGCAGAAACTGGGCGTATTGAGTCGCACACAGGCGGTGATCAAGGCCAACCGCGTGCATTTCGGCGCGGATTGAGGCTTCAGGCTTTCGCCGACAGCGCTCCCAGTTCCTCGATATCCAGGTCGCGTTCCAGTTCCTGAAACGTCGCCTCGTCAATCTCGCCAGCACGGTGCAGGCGCAGCAGTTCGGCCCGCCCGGCCGCGACAGCCTTCAGGACAAGGTTGAAATGCGCGTGCAATGTGTCGGCATGTTCGGCTTCCTGCCCGGCATAGTTGGCGGACAATGTGGCATGGCGCTGGTATCGATCGAGCAGGCGCGGATGCAGCAGCGTGCCGTCCGCATCATAGGCATGGGCCTCAACCACCCGGACCTGCGCCTGCGCCATGGCGGCTTCGGCCTCACTCATGCTCATGCGCGCCTTGTCGCTTTCCGGTTCCTCCAACTGCATCCACCGGATCACTGCGCCCAAGGTCGTCCCCTGGATCAGCACGGTGCCGATGATGACGCCGAAGGCCGCGACCAGGATGAAGTCGCGGCCGGGAAAACCCTCCGGCACGCTCAGCGCCACCGCCAGCGTCACCACGCCGCGCATCCCGGCCCAGCCCAGCACAATGGCCGACCGCGCGCCGATCGGTGCGTAGCGGCGCAATCCGCAGGCCCGCAGCAGGCGGGTGACGCCGTCCGACCCGAACACCCAGGCGAAGCGCGCCAGCGTCAGCGCGACCAGAATGGCCAGCACCGGCCCCGCCATCTGCGCCAGCACCAGTTCGAACCCGCCGACCCGGTCGATCACCCCGCGCAGGGACGATCCGATCAGCAGGAAGACGAACGCCTCCATAAGGAAGATCATCACCGCCCAGAAGGCGGTGCCATTCATCCGCACCGTCGCGGAAAAGACGACATGCTGATACCAGCCGCAGATGAGGCCGGTCGTGACCGTGGCGATCACGCCCGACACATGCACCGTCTCCGCCAGCAGATAGGATGCCCAGGGCGCCAGCAGCGAAGAAGCGATCATCAGATATTTATCGTCCAGCCGCGGCGTCAGCCGGACCCAGGCGATGCCCACCGCCGCGCCGACCAGCGCGCCGCCGATCGCCAGCAGCGCGAAGCTTTCCATCGCCTCCACCATGCTGAACGCGCCGGTGACGCCCGCCGCGATCGCGAAGCGGAAGAGGACGAGGCCGCTGGCGTCGTTGAACAGGCTTTCGCCCTCCAGCAAAATGGCCAAGCGGCGGGGCAGGCGGACATGTTGCAACACGGCGCGCGCCGATATGGCATCCGGCGGCGACACGATCGCGCCTAGCGCCGCACAGGCGGCCCAGGGCAGCGAGGGCACCAGCCAATGCGTCACCACCGCCACGATCACCGTGGTAAAGACCACCGCACCCACCGCCAGCGCGATGATGCCCAACATGTGCCGATGCAGGTGGCGCAGCGCGATGAACCACGCCCCGTCCATCAGCAGCGGCGGCAGGAAGATGACCAGCACCAGTTCCGGGTCGAGCGAGATGACCGGCAGGCCCGGCAGAAAGGCGAAGAGCGCGCCGCCGGTCAACAGCGCGACGGCGGGCGGAAGGCCCATTTTGTGCGCCGCATAATGCAACAGGATGATCGCCAGCAGCATGACGACCAGCAATTCGAACAATTGCATCGGATGCATCGCGTCCCCCTACGTCCAGCTTTGTTCCTCTACTAACGCCTGATCGCCGCAGGTCCAGAGGAGCGCGAACCCGCTATTTCAGCATGGTCCGCAACAGCGCGCGGAGCTGCGCGGGCTTGACCGGCTTGTTGAGCAGCGGGATGCCGTGCGCGTCGAGTCGCGCCTTCAACTCCTTGCCGCGATCGGCGGAGATCATCACGGCGGGGATCGGCATGGCGAAATGGTCGCGCAGTCGGTCCAGCGCAACGTCGCCCGTTTCGCCCTCGTTCAGATGATAGTCGATCAGGATGATGTCCGGCGCGCTGTCCGGTGCAAACAGGCCGGTCGCTTCGGCAAAGCCGCCCGCCGCCAGTACGGTGCAGCCCCAGCCGCCCAGCAGGGTGCGCATCCCCGTCTGGATCGCCCGTTCATTGTCGATCACCAGCACGTTGAGCCCGCGCATCGATCGGTCGCGGCCGATCGGCTCCGGCCCGCTGTCCAGATCGGCCACCGGCTCGCCGATCGGCAGGTCGATCGCGAAGGTCGATCCGCGGCCAGGCGCGGACTCCAGCGTCACGCGATGGCCCAGCATGTCGCTCGCCCGCTTGACGATGGCCAGGCCCAGTCCCTTGCCGCTGGTGCGGGTGTCGAGTCGGCGAAATTCCTCGAACACCAGCGCCTGCTTGTCGGCCGCGATGCCGGGACCGCTGTCGATCACGCTGACGCGGATGGTCCGTTCGCCCACCACGCAATCGAGCCGAACTGAACCCTGTTGGGTATAGCGCAGCGCGTTGGACAGGAAATTCTGCAGGATGCGCCGCACCAGCCTTATGTCGGACCGGACCCAGAGCGGCTCGCTCGCCATGTCCAGCATCAGGCCCGATGCGCGGGCAACGGGCGCAAATTCCACCCGCAACGTGCCCAGCAGCGTGTCGAGCCGGAAGTCGATAATCTCCGGCTGGATCGCGCCGGCGTCGAGCCGGCTGATCTCCAGCAGCGCCTCCAGCAGATCCTCGACCGAATCGAGCGCGGTCGATGTCTGGTTGACCAGCGCACGGGTGGGCAACGCCAGCCGCCGGTCGCCCAGCGCCGCGACGAACAATCGCGCTGCGTTCAACGGCTGCAACAGGTCGTGGCTGGCGGCGGCCAGGAAGCTGGTCTTGGACAGGTTCGCCTTCTCCGCCGCCGTCTTCGCGTCGCGCAGCTGCGCCTCGATCTCGCGCCGTTCGGCCACTTCGGCGCGCAGTTCGGCGGTGCGTTCTGCGACGCGGCGCTCCAGCGTCTCGGCGGTTTCCTGAAGGCCCGCCTGTGCGCGCAGCATGTCCGTGACGTCGGTGAAGCCGATCACTTGGCCCCCGCGCTCCAGCGCCGTGCTGCGGACGTCGAACTGGCGGTCTCCGGCCGCGACCAGCGCATGGCGCGCTGCGCCCGGCTGGTCGCCCCGCCAGTCGAGACACCCCCCGTCCGCCATGCCCAGCCGATCGCGGCACCAGCCTAGCAGCGCGCCATGGCTGGCCCCTTCCTGCGCCCAGTCGTCGGGCAAATGGAGGATATGCTGCAATGCCTCGTTCCAGGCGGCGACCCGGCCGTGGGCATCGAACAGGCACACCCCCTCGGACAGATTGTCGAGCGTCGATTGCAGCACCAGATTGCGTTCGGCCAGTTCCAGCGCGCGGTTGCGGGCGTCTTCCGCCTTCACTTCCGTAATGTCGGTATAGATGCCGACGATCCCGCCCTCGCTGGTGCGCAATTCGTTGATCTGGACCCAGCGGTCGTCGGCCAGCGCCTGGACATGACCGCCATCAGCGACGCTGTGGCGCGCCAGCCGGTCGGACACCCAGCGATCCGGGGCGACCACCGATCCAGGCGGGCGGTGATGCGCCGCGGCCAGCCGCGCGACATCCTCGAACGACATGCCTTCATGCAGTTGGTCGGCGATTTCGGGCCAGAAGCCCAGATAGGCGTCGTTGAACAGGACCAGCCGATCCTCCGCATCGAACAGCACGAAGCCTTCGTTGATCGAATCGATCGCGTCGCGCAGGCGCAGCTGCGCCGCGTCGGCGCTCGCATGGGCATGGGCCAGCTCGGCATTGGCGGTGGCGAGCCGTCCCAGCGCATCTTCCAGCTCGGTCGTCCGTTCGCGCACCATCGCTTCCAGCGTGATCGCGGTTTCGAACATCGAAAAGGCGTTGCCGGCCATGTCGCTGGACCGTTCCACCCGATCGATCAGCGCGGCATTGATCTTGCGCAACTTGCGATTGTCTTCGCGCAGTTGAGCAAGGTCCGCGTCGGTCGAGGGAAGGGTCGTTTCCGTCACCGCCCGATCGCCAGCCCGCTGAACGTCTGGTTGACGTGCAGTGCATGATATTGCTCGCCATAGGTGTTGAAGCCGATCACGCGATGGCGGCCATAGAGTTCGGACACGGCGCGGCCGATCTGCCGCTGTTCCGCGTCGATGCGGTTGAGCACGCAATCGAAGGCGATGATGCGGTCGACCTGCCCGACATGGGTGCCGATATCGGCGAACATCGTCTCCATCCCCGCGATCCGGTCGATCGGCTCGCCCACGGTCAGCACGATCCCTTCATCGATCGCGCAGTAGAAGGTCAGGCTGCCGTCCGGGTTGGCGCTCTGGATCGACCGCACATGATAGTCGCCGCCCGCGCGCACCATCGGCGGATGTGCGGCGTAGAAGGCCAGGCCCAGCGCTTCGCCGGCATGGCCCGCCAGCCGCAGATATTCCTGCGCGGCCGGCTCTGCGTTGATCTCGGTCACGATCCGGTCCTGCGGGATCGCGCCGGTCACGACCATCTTCGCCGCGCCGGGCCTGTAATGCTGCGCTTTGAAGACGTGGATCGGGCGCGGGGTGGACAGGATCGCGATCACCGCGGCCCGCTTGTGAAAACGGCCGCCCTCGAAGATCGCGGTTTCGCGGAACGCCAGGCCGTCGCCTGACGAACCGCCGATCAGCGGGATGTCGCCTAGCGCATCCTGAATCGTCATCGTCAGCAATTCTTCGCGGTGGGACAGGCCATCGACCAGGAACAGCGCGACATGATTGACCGCCTCGCCCAGCCGCCGGCTGTCCCGGTCGGCAACCGCAGCCAGCGACCGGATCGCCTCGCGCGCGGCAACAGGATCGAACGCATCGATATCGTCGAAAATATGGGATGTCAGGTGGAAAGCGTCGGCCGGAAAGCCGATCACGCTCAGGCTGTCCTCGTCATAGCCCGCCTCGGTCAGTTCGCCCGAACTGGTGCAACCGATCGCGACGACATGTTCGCTATGCCGGTTGACCGCGCGCGCCAGTGCATCGCGATCGAAGCGGTGCGAGCAGAAGAGCAGCATCCCGGCCAGCGGCGCATCGCCCAATTGCCGTGCGACGTCCGCCATCGCCTTCGCCGGATCGGGCGAATGGCTCGATGCGAAACCGATTTCCGACGCTAACATGGTCATGTTCCTATCCCCCATGGCCTCCCCCTTTTCCGGGGGTTATGCACCGCGTCGCGTCCCAATGTCACGCTCGTCCTATCCCGTAATCCCGTCGCCCCTGGGCGGTTCGCCCGCCGCTTCCAGCAGCGCATTTTCCGCGTCGTCGAATATACGCGATCGGACGATGAAGCGGACGCCTTCGGGGCTTTCCAGCGACATGCCGGCACCGCGTCCCGGCACGACGTCGATCGTCACCTGGGTATGGCGCCAGTAATCGAACTGCGCCGCGCCGATCCACACCGCTATGTCGCCCGCGACATGGCCTAGCAGCACGTCCTGCCCGCCAACTTTGAATTCGCCGCGCGGGAAGCACATCGGCGCGGACCCATCGCAGCAGCCACCCGATTGGTGGAACATCAGTGGCCCATGCTTTTGCGTCAGGCTGTGCATCAGCGCCTGCGCCTCTGGCGTCGCCAATATGCGTGGGGGCAGCCCGGTCATGATCATGCTCCTGAAAAACGACGATGCGGCGGGCATCGGGGAAAGGATGCCCGCCGCCGTCAAAGGCCTTATGGAGAGGAATCCGCCTTCGACGAACCGTCAACGGCTTTTAGAAGAAGCCAAGCGCCTTGGGGCTGTAGCTCACCAGCAGATTCTTGGTCTGCTGATAATGGTCCAGCATCATCTTGTGGTTTTCGCGCCCGATGCCCGACTGCTTGTAGCCGCCGAACGCCGCATGGGCGGGATAGGCATGATAGCAGTTGGTCCACACCCGGCCCGCCTGGATGCCCCGGCCCATACGATAGGCGCGGCTGCCGTCGCGGGTCCATACGCCCGCGCCCAGGCCGTACAACGTGTCATTGGCGATGGCGAGCGCTTCGGCCTCGTCCTTGAAGGTGGTGACGGCCAGCACCGGGCCGAAAATCTCCTCCTGAAAGATGCGCATCTTGTTGTGGCCCTTGAGGACGGTGGGCGTGACATAATAGCCCTCGCTCAATTCGCCATCCAGATGCGCACGCGCACCGCCGGTCAGCAATTCCGCGCCTTCGTTCAGGCCGATCTCGATATAGGAGAGGATCTTTTCCAACTGGTCGTTCGACGCCTGTGCGCCGATCATGGTGCTGGGGTCGAGCGGGCTACCCTGCTTGATCGCCTTCACCCGCGCGATGGCGCGCTCGATGAACTTCTCGTAGATCGACTCCTGAATCAGCGCGCGGCTGGGGCAGGTGCAGACCTCGCCCTGATTCAGCGCGAACATCGCAAAACCCTCCAGGCACTTGTCGAAATAATCGTCGTCCGCGTCCATCACGTCGGCGAAGAAGATGTTGGGCGACTTGCCGCCCAGTTCCAACGTGACGGGGATCAGATTTTCCGACGCATATTGCATGATCAGGCGGCCTGTGGTCGTCTCGCCGGTGAAGGCGATCTTGCTGATGCGCTTGTTGCTGGCGAGCGGCTTGCCCGCCTCCACGCCGAAACCGTTGACGACGTTCAGCACGCCGGCCGGCAGCAGATCGCCGATCACGTCCAGCAGCACCAGAATCGACATCGGCGTCTGTTCGGCGGGCTTCAGCACGATGCAGTTGCCCGCGGCCAGCGCCGGGGCCAGCTTCCACACCGCCATCAGGATCGGGAAGTTCCACGGGATGATCTGGCCGACCACGCCCAGCGGCTCGTGAAAATGATAGGCGATCGTGTCATGGTCGATCTCGCTGATCGACCCTTCCTGCGCGCGGACGCAACCCGCAAAATAGCGGAAATGGTCGATGGCCAGCGGGATGTCGGCATGGGTCGTCTCGCGGATCGGCTTGCCGTTGTCGATCGTCTCCGCCATCGCGATGAGGTCCAGATTGGCCTCCATCCGATCGGCGATCTTCAGCAGGATGTTCGACCGGTCGGTGGACGATGTCTTGCCCCAGGCGTCCTTCGCCTTGTGCGCGGCATCCAGCGCCAGTTCGATATCGCCGGCGGTGCCGCGTGCGATTTTGCCGACCACTTGGCCGGTCACGGGCGAAATATTGTCGAAATAGCCGCCCTGCACCGGCGCGACCCACGCGCCGCCGATATAATTGTCATATTGGTCGCGGATCAGCGTCTTTCCCGCGAAACGCTCCATCGCCTGCTGCAGCATGTGTCTACTCCCGATTGCTATGCGTAAAAATTGAAAAGGGGCGCAGCCCTTACTTCACCTTGGCCAGCGCCGCGGTCATCCGCTTGGCAGCGAAGGGCGGCAGCTTCACGGCCTTGGCCGCGGCGATGTCTGCCGGCGTCACCTTGCCCACCTGCACCAGCGCGACCATGCCCATTGAATAATGTGGCATGCACTTGATGCCGTAGAGGCCGGACTTGCCGACGGTCAGCACCGCTTCCTTGTTCATGCCCCCCTTCATCGCCGTCGCGCCGGCGGGCAGCATGTTGGCCATCGTTTCGGCATTATGGCTGGCGTCGGTCGGCTTGAAACGGATCGTGTCGCCGGGCGCGGCCTTCACATAGCTTGGCTCGAACACCATCGATCCATCGGCGCCCTGATTCTTCATCTGGACGACAATCTCTTTCGCCGCGGCTGGCAGCGAAAAGGCCAGGACGGCGGCGGTCAGCAAACAGGCCGGGATGCGCAGGTCAGTCAAATCACTCTCCATGGAATCGGACGGCTTTCTCTGCCGGATTGATGGGAGAGTGCGGCCACAGGGGCTGCGCGCACAATTGACCTTTGGTCCTATGGCACGATGCCGCCGTTCGGTTCGACGCGGGAAAGCGGCTTTTGCAGGTCGCTCCACCCGTCCGTGCCCTCGGCCAGCCACCAGACATTGGTGTAGCCCGCCGCGCGCAGCCGCTTGGCCGCATTCCATCCCATCCAGCAATCGGCGCGGCAGAAGAGGATCAGCATCGTATCGCGGCGCCCCTTTGTCAGGCGCGCGATCCCTTGCGCGAACCAGGTATCGATCCCCGGACCCAGTGCGCCGCGCCCCGCCTCGGGAAACCAGTGCACGCCGCGAATGGACTCGTGTGGCACCGCCAGCCGCCAGCGCCCGTCCGCCTCGCGATGGCCACCCTCGGCCGGCAGCACGTCGATGAACAGGGCGTCGCGCCCCGGCCTCAGCTGCGCGGCGGCGGCCGGGGCGATCCGGCCGACGCCGACCGGCGCCTGCCGCACCGGTGCGCGATAATGGGCGATGCGATAGCCCGCCGGGTCGAACAGCGGTTCCTGCGCGATTCCCGGCGAAGCGATCAGTAGGGCAGGGATGAGGAAGCGGCGCATGATCGTCTCCGGGGGTGACCCAAGGGCCAATGGTAACCGACGCGGGAGGAGAATAGACCCCGACTAAAGGGAGAAGGATGTTGCAAAGGCAGGCAAGCCTTTGGGTCGCGCTCGCCCTGGTGCTGGTCGCGGCCGACGCCAGGGCGACAGCACCCGTCGATCCGCTGGGGTCGCCGATGTGGGCCGCCCATGCCCGCACGCTGTTCGGCGACGATCCGGTCCGCTTCGACCCGCGCGTCAAGGTCGACTTTCCGATGATCGCGGAAAATCAGCGCGCCTTTCCGGTCGCGATCGACGCCCGCGCTATCCCCGGCGTCGTTCGCATCGTCATCCTGGTCGATCTCAATCCCATTCCGATCGCCATCGACTATCGCCCGCTTCATGCCGCCCCTTATGTCGCGACCCGCATCAAGCTGGACCAGCGCACCCCGGTACGCGGCGCGGTGCAGCTGGCCAGCGGGGAATGGCTGGTGTCGGGCGGCTGGATCGACGCGGCTGGCGGCGGCTGCTCCGCCCCGCCGGTCAGCCGGGTCAAGGGCGACTGGGCCGAGCATCTGGGCGAGATACGCGGCGAAGCCTGGCCTTTGCCGGGCGGGCTGGCCCGCGTGCGCCTCAATTTCCGCCATCCGATGGACACCGGCCTGGTCGATAATATCGCGACCTATCATCTCGAAGCGCTGCGCGTGAAGGACAGCGGCGGCCGGACGCTGGGCGAGATGGATATCTGGGCGGCGGTGGCCGAAGATCCCGCGATCACGCTGATGGTCGAGGATGGGGCAGGGGCGCAGCTGACGGCGGAGGCGCGGGACACCAATGGGCGCGACTATCGCGCGGCGCTGCCCATGGCGCGCCAGTCTCCGATGCCGGGTGGCCGATGATCCTGTCGCGGCGGTCCCTGCTGGGCGGGGTGGCGGCGCTGGCGTCGGCGCCAGCGCGCGCGGCGGACTATGCGATCGCCCCCGAAGCGATCGGGCAGGGCGTCTGGCTGGTGCGCGGCGCGGACGAACCGATCGAGGCGGGCAATGGCGGCGCCATCGCCAATATCGCGATCATCACCACCCCGGCCGGCACGGTCCTTTGGGACTGCGGCCCCTCCGTCCGCTACGCCCGCGCGCTGCGGCAGGCGGCGGAGCAACTGACCGGCAAGCCGGTCGTGCGGGTCTATGTCAGCCATCTTCACCCCGATCATGGATTGGGCCTGGCTGCCTTCGATCCGGCGATCGTCGCGGCGCTGCCCGGCACGATCGATGCGCTGCGGGCGCAGGGGCAGGGCTATGCCGATGGCATGTACCGGCTGCTGGGCGACTGGATGCGCGGCACCGACCTGCTGCTGCCGGGCAGGGCGATCATGGCGTCGGAGGAGGATTTCGGCGGTCGGACGCTGCGCCTGCTGGCGCTATCCGGCCATAGCGCGGCGGACCTGGCCCTGCTCGACCCGCAGACGGGCCTGCTGATGGGCGGCGACCTGGTCTTTCACGACCGCGCGCCCAGCACGCCGACGGCGGACCTGAGCACATGGCGCGCCAGCCTCGATCGGCTGAAAGCGATGCCCCATGGTGGTGTCGTGCCGGGGCATGGTCCCTTCGATCCGGGCGGCACGGCGGCGATCGACCAGACGCGCGACTGGATCGACTGGCTGGAAGCGACGCTGACCCAGGCGGTGCGGGACGGGCTGGACATGGTCGAGGCGGGAGAACGGCCCATTCCGGATCGGTTCGTGAAGATGGCCGCCGCCCGCTACGAACTGCAACGCAGTGTGTCGCACCTTTATCCGGGGCTGGAGGCGGCGCTGCTGCCGCGGGTGGATGTGCCGTGAATGCGACAGCGAGTTGGACAGTTGTTTTAGATGGGTGAAATTCAAGCCATTGTTAAATAACGATTTTTAGGAAACCATGCGCCAGATCTGAACGCATGATTTCCTATTTTTCTCTATAAACAGTCGCTTACGGTTATCTAAAAAGGCACTATAAAGTGGACATTTCGCGCGGAAGGGTCAGTCGACGCCCTGGATGATGAAGGTCTGATAGTCGCCGCTCGCCAGCCGGAGCTTCAGCGCCTCCTGATAGGCGGGGCTGTCATACCAGGCCTCGGCCTCTTCGAAGGTCGGGAAGGCGATGATGACCGCGCTTTCGGTCGCCGGCCCATCGGTGGCGCGGGTCTTGCCATAGACGGCGAGCGGCGTGATCGCATGGCCCGCCATGGATTTGCCGGCCAGGTCGCCATAGGTGGCGAAGGTTGCGGGGTCCGAAATGCTGTTGCGGACGGCGACGAAATAGGCGGTCATGCTCTCTCTCTCCTGGTGTTAGAGTCTGTTTGGAAAAGCGCGAAAGGGCGCTTTTCAAGTGCGGTTCCGGCCCGCTCCCCCGCCCAACCACCCGACAGGATGATACTGGATCGTGTGGTTGGGCGGGGGAGCGGGCTGGAACCGGCTTTTCCAAACAGATGGGGTGGTTGCCGCCCTCCCCAGACGGCATCGCAATGTGCCAAGATAGTGGTGTTGAAAGGCCACTGAGCGGAAAGGACGGCAACCGTGACAAAGGATAT
>NZ_JABBFV010000031.1 GCF_012927105.1 Sphingobium psychrophilum
GCGTAGGATCGTCCATGGCGGGTGTAGCTTTCTTGAAATGACGTTGATCGGATTAGACAACCAAATCATACGTTAAATCAGATGCTTACGCTACATCCGCCAACCCCCGATGAATTATACGGGCTAGTGCTAACTGTAATGCTTGGTTCGTTAAATCCGATAAATCCCGAGACTTAACTTTTATGTTCCATATCACGTGCTCTCTCGCACAATTTTTGCTCCGAGCGACGCTAGGCGCGCCTCCAACCGAGCGAGGAGCGATGCACGCACCGGCTTTCCAGCTATCAGCTTACGCCACGTATTGTAACTTATGCCGAACTGCGCGTTGAGCGCCTCATCGGTGAGATGGGTTACCATCGCTTGCATCTGCCGCACCAGATGAGGATCGACAGCTCTGCACCCGTTGGAGCTACCGACTTTGGGAAAACTATGGTCCTGCATAGAATCTCTCTCTCTTACGGCTCTTTCGTTGTCTGAATCGCAGTGGCTGGTTTTGAGGGCTTTCCGCGCATGATGTGAGCATAAATTTCATCAATTTCCGCTTCGCTTAATTCCGTTGGACGAAATGGCGGCATCTCGATTAATCCCTGCCGCACAACCGCGCGCAAATATTCAAGCTCAAGATCTTTCCGACCGATCAGTGCTGGCACTGGTCGCCCTGCTTGCTGAAGTAACATGGTTGCCGGGTGTCCTGGGCCAGGATCGTGGCATCCGGCGCACATCAACGCATAGTTTTCCGCGCCGTCAGCCTTCTGATCTTTCGCTTCGGCGATGCAGCCGCTCAGCGTAACTAGAAGCGACATGGCAAAGACTATTTTCATTATGCCTCCAACTCGATTGATCGCCCTCCAAATCAGGCGGATGCAAATAGCCCCGTGGGGTCGAGAGCCTTCTTAACCTTATCGTGCAGTATCGATAGTCCACCCTCAGCGAACGTCTTGTCGACGGTTGCACGCAGACCCGGTTCGGTGAACGCTTGACCAAACCCGGCGGTCGCCTGCATCGCAATTAAAGCTTCGGCACATTGGCGACTGCGCTCAACACTATTTTTGTCCCCGCCAGCGGAAGGTAGAAACTGGCGGTGATTGGCGGACCGCCAGATGGCAACAGTTTCGCTGAGGAGGTCGAAACCGTGTTGCGCGCAGGCGTCACGTGAAAGCGCGTAGAGCCGCATCACTTCTTCCCCATCGACCGGGCTCACCGGATTCACTGTGAGCGCTTGGCCGCCGCTCCATCCCGCGACCTGCGTGGGTGGGCTTGCCACAGCACCGGTCATCGTGCCCATCCTCCATGACCAAAGCCTGGGATCGACACCCTCTCCGTTTGCAATGACTTTCGCTCCAGGAACTGAACCAAAGGCACTCTTTACGCTATCCCACAGAAGCGAAACGTTGTCCGGCAAACCGTAAAGCGCGCCATAGAGGTTCCAGTATCCTAGCCCCATCAACTGGCCGGCCGCCTTGACGGCACTTGCCGCCATGGGACCCTGACCGGCAAAGTCGCGACGCTTTCTGCCGAGCAAAGCGGCTTCATGCAAGGCATTACCTACGGCTACGCCATTGGCGACGACCATGTTGAGCTTGAGCGGTCCGAGCACGTCAAACATCGGCGCTAGCCCTTCCTCGTCGGAGACAGTGACCATGAATGTCTTGGACGCTGGCGGTACTGGCATCAACCAGGTCCCAACCTTGGTCGGCACGGCAAAATCAGATTGCGTGAACAGTCCGTCAATCCAAGGGCCGTAGCCGAACTTGAACAGCTGCCAGCAGGTGCTCTTGGGCATGGCACCCATGCCGGTGCGAACGATCTTGCCATCGGCAAGCATGACCTCAAGTCCGCACTGCATCAGGAAATGATCAGAATAGGGCGTGTACCCTGCGCTACGGCTAACGAAGCTGGCAGCCACGCTCGCGTCGGGATTGCCGGTAAAATCGATCCACAGCTTAATTCCCTTGCCTTTGATATAGGCGTCAAGCTCGCGAAAGGTGACGCCGGGTTCGACCAGGCAATACGCCAGTGACTCATTCACCTCGAGGACTCGGTTCATGCGCTGCAAATCAAGCACTATGACCTGATCCAGGCCAACTTTTTCAAGTCCGTGCGCACCATTACAGACGGGCTGCAGCACAGCACCGGCCTTTTTTGCTGTGGCAAGTGCCGCCGTCAGCTGTCCCACATCGCTAGGCATCACGACACCGATTGGAGTCGCAAGCGCTGTAGCGTAACGAGACAGTATTTTTGCAGATCGTTCTACCGCTGCGGTACCCAAGACGGCTTCGAGCGCTGCAAGCGCAGCCTTCTGGCGGGCTTGATCTGTCATCGTGTCTTCCTCACTTGCCAACTTGCTGAAGAATCTTGGGATAGCGATCTAGATTTGCCGCATCGACAGCGAAGTCCGCCGAACGCGCACCAACCCCAATGGTGCTAGCGGGCTCGCTGTCGCGCCATGAGAAACAGCATGTAATACAGCGAAAGATCGTCCAAACGACGGTGTCGTCCTGCCACCCTTGATAGTCTACTATCGCGTTAGCTCTCGAACAGCGTGGACACAGCATATCGCTCATTTTGCAACTCCTTGCTGAAGTAACCGGATTGCCTTGCTCAACGCGTCAATGTCCGGGCCAGTCGGTGGACTAACGAGATGTGCCTCGCCGATGGGATCGGGCCGCAGGTAGCTTGTCGCGTCAATGATCAGCCGGTGGCCCTTGCCAGGCACGACCGCAGACGGGTCGATCGGCACGGCAGGCATGTTGGGAAGCACGATTATATCGTCGGCGCGGGTACGCGTCGACAGCGCCCACATGACTTGGTTAAGGTCGAAAGGATCAACATCGGCATCAACCATGATCAGGTTCTTGAGATACATAACGCCGTGCGGCGTGCTCAGCGCACGCAGAGCAACGGTCTTGGCGAAGCCCGCCATCCGGTTTTTGACCGAGATGATCCCGGTCAAACCGTGTTGGTAGAGCGCGTTGACGGCAGTGACTTCGGGAAAGTCCTTGCGCAACTGGGCATATATAGGCGCGGAGGTGTGCAACCCGATCAGCGTGTCGTGCTCGGTCCAGCCACGGCCGATGTAGATATTCTCGAAGATCGGGTCTCGACGATGTGAGACAGCCGTGACTTTGAAGATTGGCACCTTCCGGACGCCGCTATAGGAGCCAGGGAATTCGCCGAATGGTCCTTCCAAGACTCGTTCGCCCAATTGCATTTCAGCTTCTATAACGATTTCGCTGTCCGCGAGAATATCGACACCGTTTCCCGACTTGGTCAGTCTGATCGGCGCACCCATCATCGCGGATGCGTAGGAGTATTCGGATTCATCATAACCTATGGGAGTGGCTGCGAAGACGGCAAGCCCAGGATGATTACCGAGCATTACCGCAATTTTGAGCGGCAGACCGGTACGTTCAGCGGCCATGATCTGCCGACCCATGTCGTGCGAGGGAATGGTCATTAGGCTGAAGCAATCCGGGCCTTGCAGCTGCAGCCGGTAGATTCCGACATTCTGCTTGCCGAAATTATCGGGATCTTCCGGATCGCGCGATGCGATCGAAGCCTTGCCCATGAAGAAGCCGCCGTCATATTCGTTGATGCGATAAACCGGGAGGATATCGTAGAGATTGATTCCGCTTTCGACCCGGCACTCGTGGACCGGAGCCTGCCCTTCGGGAACGTAACTGATCTGAGCATCGGCATCGCCCCAACGACCGGCGATCTCGAAGAACAGCTCGCGGATTGTCGTGCCCTTGGGTCGCCCCAGCAGCAACGCGATATTGTCCCACGAACCGTGGACGCCCACCACTGTCCGCTTGCCGGGATAGCCGGCGATGTTGTCGAACAAGATTGCGGGTGCACCATTGGCATCGCGCGAGGCCGCGACCGCGATATTGCGCAGGTCGGGTTCCGGAAGCACCCGTTCGCTCCAGGTGATCGCCTGGCCTTCGCCTTCAAGGAGTTCAAGAAAGTCCCGCAACGAGGAAATGCCGCGCGCTTTATTGGCCAAGTCGTTCATATTCGGTTCCTTACGCGGGCGGCATTAGTGACCACTGGGATTAGCCGTGGCGGACTGGATCGTAACCCATTTCCACTCCGTCATGATCTCGAGGTCGGCCTCGGTGCCCTCGCGTCCGAAGCCGGAAGACTTGGTCCCCCCGAACGGTACGTGCGGCTCGTCATAGAGGGTCGGAGCGTTGATGTGGACCATGCCGCTTTCGGCCTCGTGAGCAAAGCGCAAGGCCTTGTCGAGATCACGGGTGAAGATCGAGGCGGATAGGCCGTATTCGGTATCGTTCGCCAGTTCGATCGCCTCGTCGAGCGTGTCGAATGGATAGAGCGAGGTGACCGGCCCGAAGGTTTCTTCGTAGCAGACGGTCATGTCGGCAGTAACGCCGCGCAGCACCGTGGCGGAGCAGCAGTTGCCAGTCCACTCCGCACCGGCCAGCACTTCGGCCCCTTTTGCGCGGGCATCATCGACGTGGCTGCGCACCCGATCGCGTTGGCGTTCGGAGATGATTGGGCCAAGCATGGTGGTGGGTTCGCGCAGGTCGCCCATCTTGGCTTTGGAAGCTGCGGCGGCGAAGGCCTTCGCAAAATCATCAAACATGGAGCGTTCGACATAGATGCGCGACGCGCCCATGCAGACTTGGCCCTGGAACATGAAAATGCTGAACAGTGCCGCTCCAACCGCTTTTTCCAGGTCGGCATCGGCGCAGACGATCAGCGGGCTCTTGCCGCCGAGCTCAAGCGTATATTTCTTGAGGTTCCTCGCTGCGATCCCGGCAATGTGCTTGCCGACGCGCGAGGAGCCGGTGAAAGTGATCGCAGCGATATTGGCATGCCCGGTTAGTGCATCGCCGATTTCGGCACCATTGCCGTAGACGATGTTGAACAGGCCATCAGGAACGCCGGCCTCACGCCACAGATCTGCGAGCAGGTCAGCCAGGCGCGGCGCGGCTTCCGATGGGAGCAGAACGAAGCCGTTGCCGGTCGCAAGCGCCATGGCGGACTGCTTGATACCCTTGATCAGCGGAACATTGAACGGCGTTATGCCGGCAACGACACCCACCGGCTGACGCAGGCTCATGCTGAAGCGGCCCGGTGTGTCCGAAGGAATGGTTTCGCCGCGGACCCGGCGCGGAACCCCGGCGGCAGCACGAAGGAAACCGATGGCAAAGCGGGTCTCAAAGCCTGCTTTGGCAACCGGCGAGCCGACCTCATCGATCAGCACTTCCTGGAACTTGGCGACGTCTCGTTCCATGATTTCCGCCGCCTTGAACATCCAGCCCTCACGGACTGCGGCAGGGAGGTCGCGGTGCATGCGGAAGGCTGCCACGCCGGCCTCGACCGCGCGGTTGACGTCGTCGGCGGTGCCTGCGGCGGCCCTTGCGTAGACACTGTCATCGATCGGATTTAGATCGTCGAAATAGACGCCACTGCCTGGCGCTACCCGGGCTCCGCCTATCCAGTGGTCGAGATTCTTCATCGTACTACGATCCTTGATTCAGGTGGACATGCCGCCGTTTCGATCACGATGTCGTGCGCATCGACTTGGGCCAGATGCCCTGCTTGCCGGGTGAGAGAATGCCGTTGGGGTCCATCACGTCCTTGATGCGTTGGTGAAGGTCCCACAGTGCGCCATCGTTGTGCTTATAGGTCTTGGCGATCTGGTCCATGAAGGCGAGGTGGGTGCGGTACTCGCCAAAACCACTCTCTGCCGCTTCGGCGACCAGCACGCCAAAAAGGTCGTAGGCACCTTTGCGCATAGCCTCGTCGGCCCGGTCGTACATGATCATCAGAATGTGATGCATGTCGCGCCAGCCGACCAGGAATTCACCGATATAGTCGAAGCCATGGTCGTGGCAGCGGCTCTTGATCAGGTTGTACTGGGCAAGTGCTTCCGAACCGTTCGGTGCCAAGAGCGGAGAGAAATTGACGTGTCCACCGCCGCCGATCCAGTTCATGATGCTGAATTCGGTCATGTTCGGTTCACCGCGCATCAGGCGTACGCGATAGTCCCAGGCGGGATCATTCTCACGATCGAGGTACAGCTTCGCTCCGGGAATGCTCATCAGGGCATCCTCGACGATCTTCCAGTTGTTCTCGATAATAGGCGGCGGGCCGTAGAGTGCGCCGTAATAGTTCCACATCCCCAGTTTGTGGTCCGAGGCGATCTGTTTGCGGATCGACTGCGGCAGCGGGCCCTTGCCGTCGAAGTAATGGCGACGTGTGGTCTTGGCCGAGACTTCCCACAGAAGATCGACCGCCACGGCGGCGTTCGGGATGATCTGGTTGACCTTCAGCGGCCGGGTGATCTCGAAGATCGCCTCGAGATCTTCCTCGCGCTCGTAGGTTATCATGAACGGCTTGTAGCCGGGAGGTTCAGGCATCAGCCAGATGCCCATTTTCGTAACAACGCCGAAATTCGACTGGGTAAACATGCCGTCGAACTGCGGACCGGCGGCGTGCTTGGTCACCTGCCAGTGTTTCGACCCCGCGAGTGCGCCCTGGCCGGTCCGTATTACTTCGCCGTCGGCCAGCACCACCTCCATGCCGCACTGCATGGTGAAATGGTCGCCATAAGGGGTGTAGCCTGCGCCATGTTCCAGCGCATTGCCCATCACACCGCCCCATGCTGGCGCTGCGGGATCGATCCAGAGCTTGCTGCCGATCGCGCGCAAATGGCGGTAAAGCTGCATGTACGAAACGCCTGGTTCGACAAGGGCATAACCGTATTTCTCGTTGACTTCGATAATCCGGTTCATCCGACGCAGGTCAAGCATCACATAGCCGGACTTGCGCGGGGCAGGGCCGCCATAAGCGAAGTTGCGCCCGGTGCCGATTGTCCAAATGGGTATCTTATAGGCGTTGGCGATCTTCAGGATCTTCTTAATCTGTTCGACGCCTTCAGGAGCAACAGCCGCTGAAGGCAGAAACTCACCGTCGGCGAGGGGTGAATAAGCGTCCCTGTAGCTCGACAGCGGTTGTTCATCGACGTACACACGGTCCTTGCCGACGACTCCTGCGAACTCGTCGAGCGCATTGGAGAAATCGGAGGCGGCAACTCCTTGGGGAACAATGCTGCTCACGATTGATATCCTTCAAATTCATGAACCCATGACACCAGCATACCAGGGCTGCTGACAACTAACGCGCAGGCCCCGGAAGTGCAGGCGTTTGGGAATTGACGTGATCTGCTACCAATGGCGCTCTGCAACTGGTGAGCAATTGCCACCGGCCAAGCGTGTGTCGTGTTCTCAATCAGGCGTACGCTTCCTTCGGTGCGATGACCCCATCTGCCGCCCGCATAGTGATGCTGCCAGAACTGCCGCGCATGCGCGCCGCGTTCGCCCAGCAGCTGCCCTGCGATCATCGCGACGGGATCAGATGTCATTCCGATAACCGTCCCCGTCGTTGCTTCAAGTTCGTGCAGTAAGCCATTGAGCGATTGGTCGATGCGGATCACTTCACCTGCAAAGCCGCTGTCGATCAGAGCGGAAGCGAACTGGCGGCTTTCAGGCACGCCACTTTCCTCAACCACGGTGACAGTGCGGCTCCGGCCCGGTTCAAACCGCGCAAGTGTATCCAGCCCAACGGCAGCGGTGCCGAGCGCTCCGGCTCCCAAAACATCCCTACGCCTTAGATACCAAGTCATCATGCCTGCCTTTCGATTTTCTTGACTGGCAATGCCGGATCGGGGTTTTCGCCAGTCAATCCCTGCCAACGATTCTCCAGGTTGCGATGAAGTCCGAATTGATCAAGCACCCGCATGCAGCTGTGATCGATAATTTCGTCGATTTCGAGTGGGCGATTGTAAAACGCTGGTACGGGGGGGAAGATCACCGCGCCCATTTCTGTGCACGCAGTCATGTTGCGAAGGTGTGCCAGATTAAGCGGCGTTTCTCTCGTCATCAGCACCAGTTTGCGCCGTTCCTTAAGCATGACGTCCGCCGCGCGTGTAATCAGATTGTCGGACAGGCCATTGGCGACTGCAGCCAATGTCCGCATTGAGCATGGCGCGATCACCATGCCTTCGCACAGGAACGAACCGCTCGCGATGCTCGCCCCTACATTGCGGCTGCTGTGCACGACGTTTGCAGCATCCTCGAATTGCTGCCGCCCATCGACAAGCTCTTCGCGGATGTTGAGCAAGGCGGCCTGCGACATGACCAAATGCGTTTCCCAGCCAGCTTGATCTTTCAGCATTGTCAACAGACGCAACCCGTAGATCGCACCGGTTGCTCCGGTTATGGCAACGACCATCCGTTTCACGAGCGCACAGCGCCAACAAAGGTTGGTTCTAAAACTTCAACGAATGGACAAGATACACTTGTCAACAATCTGTCACCCTTCCGCTTCGTCTGAGACAAAAGGGGGCGGCAAGTTAAGCCGCCCCCCGATCCTAAGTTTTAGAATTCATAACCGACCCTGAGGAACCATTCCCGTGGGCGGGAAAAGTTGGCAGTTGCCAGACCAGCCACATCAAGATCGACAAAGCCACCTTGGATGTACCGCTTATCAGTCAGATTGGTAACGCCTCCGGTGATCGTGAAATGATCTCCAGGGAGGGTGTATGAAGCGTTCGCACCGAACACGCTGTAAGCGGGTTGGAAAAGTTGCGGGTTGTTGATAGCGTCCTTGAAAGTTGAACTCTGATGATACCAATCACCACGGAGTACCAGCTTGCCGTTTTCATTGTCGAGCACAGTCGCATTCGCTGCAACGGTTCCTGTCCATTCAGGCACCATAGCGAACTTGGAGTCGATGTTCACAGGAAACGCGCTCGCAAGCACCGAGCGATAGCCAGCGTCCAGATAGCCCAGGCCGTAGTCAATCCGCAACCAATCGGTCGGGGCAGCCTGTCCCTCGATTTCAAAGCCTCTGATCCGTCCGACACCACCGTTGCGTGCCTTGGGTGCAATGCCCTCGCTGACGACGATCTGGATGTCGGTATAATCAGACTGGAACACCGCCATGTTCAACCGCAGGCGGCGATCGAACAACTCGGTCTTGAGGCCGACCTCGTAGGTTTCGACGAATTCGGGCGTGAAGGAGGGGGTTACCAGTTCGCCCGGGAAGATACGCTGGGTGAAACCGCCGTTCTTGAATCCCTTCGAATAAGAGACATAGCCCATGACATCATCACTGAACTCGTAGTTTGCCGACACTGCCGGGGTCCACTCCTTGGCCTTGGCGGCAACTTCGACAGCGGGGACAACGTGGTTGCCGCCCGGATTGGTTGCCGAGGGAACGCAGGTTGGATCGGGGAACCCATCAGGCCCGAGCACTGGCGCAGCCTGTCCGGTGATACAGCGAGCAAACTGGATGAACACACCATCTGGATATGGGCCAGGCAAACCGGCCGTCCGATCGACGGTGATGACTTGCACAGACGGATCGAAGCGCTTTGTTTCGTCAGTGTAGCGAATGCCCGGGGTGATCGAAAGCCGGTCCGTAACCTCAAATGTCGCCTGAGCGAAGGCGGCGTAACTGTCATTGTCGATCCCGCCGCCGCTAAAGAAATCGGCGAAGCCAAACTGCAGCAGCTCGTCGCCGAACCCCTTCTCCTTAAGGTAATACGCGCCGAGAGTAAATTTCAACCGGTCGTCCAGCACACTTCCGTTCAGTTGAAGTTCCTGGGAGGCCTGCCACAGGTCGAGCTTGTTGGTATTCTGGAGTACCACGTGTGGCGTTGCGTCAAAGTCTGACTCAATGATTGAATTTTGTTCGCGATAGGCGCTGATCGATTTCAGGGTCAGATTCCCTAAATTATACTCCAGCGTGAGGTTTGTACCCCAAAGGTCGAAATCGGACTGGTTGTTGCTGCCAGCCCATGTCGTGTCGATGTCACCGGTAACCCAGCGAGAGGAGACACAGTTGGGATTATCAAGGGGTGCCAGTTCGCCGGGCGCACCGCACTGACCGGCCCCGCCGCCGAGCTTGTTGTATCCAAAATTCGCACTTGGGAAAGCGAACGTACCGTTGGGAGTGGTGACGAACTGCAACAGATCGGGGGAATCCCGGTTTTCGATAAGAGTATTTGAGGCGGTCCCTTCGCGACGAATGTTAACGTCGCCTGCCAAGGTCGCTGTGAAAACATCACTTGGTTCCCACTTGAAGGCTACGCGTCCTGAGAAACTGTCCTTGTCGCCCTGCCGGTCACCGTCAACCAGCCGCAACTGGTAGCCGTCGCGCGTTTCATAGGATGCGACCGCTCGCATGGCGAGCGTGTCGCTGATGGGAATATTAATGATCCCCTTGATGTCCGCCCGATTGAACCGACCGGTAGCGGCCTCGAGCTTGAGCTCAAACTCGTTGGAAGGCTCGCGGCTGTTGACGACGATCGCGCCGCCAATGGTGTTCTTGCCGAAGAGCGTTCCCTGGGGCCCACGAAGGATCTGTACACTTTGGATGTCGGCCATTTCCAAGAGACCGCCAACCGACCGCGCCACATAGACACCATCAACATAGATGCCCACGCCAGGGTCTACCGTGATATTGAAGTCAGTTTGCCCCACACCACGGATGAAAGCGGTGAGTGACGCGCTTGATCCGGAGATATTCGCAACTGGCTGGATAGCGACGTTCGGCGCGTAGGATGCAACCTGCGCGACGTTGGATATCTGCCGACCTTCAATCATGTCACCGCTCATCGCAGTAATTGCGATTGGGGTGTCTTGCGCATTTTCTTCACGTTTGCGTGCGGTCACCACAATTTCATCGAGACCTCCGCTGCTCTGTTCGACGGCTGCTTGGACATTTGCCGCATCTTGCGCCCAAGCGGGGGCGGATGACACGACCATAGCTAAACCGCTGCCAGCCAAAAGAAATATTCTGTGCCTATTCTGGTTCATTTCCATCTCCCTAAATACTTGTTTTAATTAAATCATTGGAACGAATAAGATTATAAGAGGAATTGGGATCAAAAGCTTCTTTTTTAGAGCGGTCATGCTAACTGGGGGCTTCCTATCGACCACACTACGCTGCCAAAAGCGGGGCTACGAGTTTCTTAAAATTGTAAAGGAAAGCTTCCTTCATTGCACCCAACACCCTCTCTCTGAAAGCAGCCTTTACGACGCTAAATACGTGCGACTTTGCATCGAGCGCGGCCAAACGCCATGCTGTCGAGAGCGACGATGGTTTTTGGACCCACACCTCGGAAGCTCCCATCCATATTAATCTTTTATAAACTTCATACTTTGAATTTTAATCAAGAAGATAACTTTCAAGAAAATCGAGGCGATCGTTGCCCCAGAATATCTGATCATCGACAAACATCATCGGCGCGCCGAATACGCCTCGCTGGTAGGCTTGCGTACGGGCCTTGCGGTATTCGCCCCGGCCCACGGGTGAAGCGACGAATTCGCACAATGCATCTGCGTCCAATCCAACGTCTTCGGCACAGCCGCGCAACTCATTCCGATCGCGCGGATCAATCCCGATCCCCCAGATTCGGTGGAACGCGGCACTAACAAATGCTTCCGCCCGGCCTTGGCTGCGGGCATAAAGCGCTGCACAGTTCCAATCCGAACAGGCGAAGCTCGCGGGAAACGTCAAAGGTACCCCGTACTTGACCGCCCAGCGCTCCAAATCGGCCATCAGGACCTTTATCTTGGGAACAACTTCGCGGTTGGACGGGCCATAGTTTCCGGCAGCAATCTTCGCCTCCGGAATGTCGATCGGCCAATATTCGATCAGGCAGCCGGTCCTGCGGGCCAAATCAGGCAGTTTCGCCTGCGCGAGGTAGCTGAACGGACTGATGAAATCGAAATAGAAATCGATCTTTTTGGTCATGACGCGGCTCCGTAACCCACTAGCTTTTCGTAGTTTTCCCAGAATCCAACGATTGAGCCCTCGGTGACCAGGTGATCTGCATCGTCCGCACGGCCTCCGCCCATGGCGATGTAAGATTCTGCTTCCATTTCGCCAATGACGGCCCTTTGGACGATTTCGACAGCTTCACCATCTTCCATGGAGATCAGCCCGGCCGGACCGATCAGGTTGGTTTGCTTTTGCCGGATAGCCTGCATCTCGGCATCATCATCAGCGTAGCCGAAATGGGTCCAGACAAGCTCGAAGCCGTCGGTGCCCTTGGTTAGTATCTGCCGCACCGCCAGGGTGTTCTGAATCTGCTGGAGCACCAGATTGGGGAACACTGCGAGGATAACGAGGGTTATGCCATCATCGAATTCCTGCCGACCTTTAAGGAGCGACATGTCCTGCAGCTTGAAATCGGTGTTAAAGGTGCGAGAATCCCCATAGGCCTGCTTATCCGCGGCATCGTCGTTGCTGGCAGCGATCGAGTAAAGCAGCGAATGACGCTTGTTCGCGTCCATCACGCTTTTGCCCGTCTGTGTCGATCGGTATAATCCGAATGTGTTGTGGAACAGGTGGAGTAGGCTTGCGTGATATGGGTCGCGCGTGTTTTCGGCGTAGAGCTTCCAGTTGCCATGCACATGCTGGCGCTGGTCGCCCAGCACCTTGATTGGCTTGCACATGATGCGCTCGATGTGCTCGATCACGATCGGCCCCAAAAAGTCACGCAGCGGTTCAACGGTTTCAGAGAAACTGGCGAAAACCAGACCGCCAATGCTTTCCGCACGGAGCTTTCTCAGGCCGTGTTGCTTCATGTCGAAGTCACCGGGCATGCCGCCCTGACCCTTGAGGCCACGCCGGAATGGGACTCCGATCAGATTGCCTTCCAGATCATAGGCCCACTGATGGTATACGCATTCCAGATTTGGGCGGTTGCCGCGCACTTCGCGGCAAACCAGTGCACCGCGGTGCGCGCAACGATTGACCACGGCATGCACTTTACCGTCACTGGCACGGGTCACTATGACCGGAGTCTCGCCCACGAAGGTTGATTTGAAGTCTCCCGGTTCGGGCACTTCCGCTTCCAGGGCAACGAAAGACCATGTTTCACCCTGGAAGATATTCTCTTGCTCTCGCCGATAATATTCCGGATCGGTGAATACGCGATACGGTACACGGCACCCGGCAACGTCCGATGCATCCGAATCTTGACTACCCTTAAGCACTGTTTCTGGCATAAGTAAAATCTCACAATCGGCTTATATTGGACGTACCATCATTGTATCTATGACATTCGTGTCAAATACAGCGACTTTCGATGTAAAGAGCGGTTTCTCTCCGCTACAGTCGATTTCATCGATATATTTGCCGGAATTGTATATTTCCGTACGACCGTCCGCTCGAGTCATGAATACGGTGTAATTTGTTTGAGCCGTGATCTTTAATTCGTGTTCTGACACGATGCGAGTAGGCCCAAGAATATGACGATAGCTGTGCACCGGAAAGATATTTGCTTTGCGCAAGGATACGATGCGGTCGACCAGCATGCCTTTGCTATCGCAGAATATCGCCGAGACGGTCAGATTGCGGTCATGGTTCTCGCGCGCGATAACCTTGTAAATGCAGTCGTCCGCGAACAGCTCTGGCCATTCCTCAAGTCGATCATCATCTATCCACTCGGCATGGATGGCGTTGATTTCGGTTGCAAGATACTGCAAGCGAAGGCGCTCGGAAATGTTCGGATGCATCTCAGGCCACTCCTTCCAGTTGATCGATGCAGACCCACCCGTCTTCGATCCTGACGGGGTAAGTCTTGATCGCAACCTGGCAAGGAAAGGCCTTCGCCGCCCCAGTGGCGATATCGAACGATCCACCATGAAATGGGCATTCGATGATGCCGCCATCTTGGTACCCATCAGTCAGCATTGCGTTTCCATGGGTGCACATGTTGTTGGTCACGAAGATATCACCATCGACGTTGTAGACAGCCAGCGCGGGCAGTTGCTCCAGAAACACTCCGACCGGTTCGCCATCCTTGACGTCAGCAACCGGGCAAAGACGTACCTTACTTGTCATCGTGCTTCGTAATCCTTTGATGTATTTGATATAGCAGCCAGTCTGGAGGCGGCTTACTGGAGAGGAACATCCATGCCGTACCCCTGGGCCTCATTGCCGTGACCGAAAATGTCGCGGGTGTAGAATTCCTGCTGGGCAGGCGCCTTACGAGCACCCCAACCAAATTCCCACAGCCAGCCAGAAGGGTTGGCGCAGTAGAAGGTGAGGGCCAAATCGTTGGCATGCTTGCCGAGCTGAAGCGCGACATCAATCTGACGCTCGCGCACGATGTCGTGGGCGAGCCCGAGGTCGTCCAGTTCGGTATATTCAAACATCAGATGGTTAATGCGCTTTTCCATCGGGCCGAGGCCGAAGGCGACCGAGTGCTGCCGTTCATTGCAATGCATGAAGTACGGCATGGCCACCATGCCGTTGGGCAGATGCAACTGGTATTCAACCGATCCGCGCAGCCCCAACAGGCGGTAAAACGCGGCTGCGGCTTCGACATCGTCTTGGCGCAGGATGCAGTGACCGATCCCCTCCGACCCGGTGACGAATTTGCCGAACATGGGGCGTCCGGGATGGAAAGGCTTGTGGGCATCCACTTGCGGGCCGTAGAAGATTTCGGTGGGGTTTCCACCGGGATCGGTCAACTTGGCCAGGCCGAGCACGCGGCGCTCGCGGGCTTCGGCATCGCTCGCCACAGTCACTGCTATCCCGGCGTTGGTCAGCTTTTCAACCATTGCCTCGAACTCGGTCGGATCACCAAGCCGCCAGCCCATGTAGGCGAGATCGTCAGTGTCGCCTTTGATAAGTGCTATGCGATGATGCCACAGATCCATCCGGAGATAGATGCGATCACTCTCACCTTCGTCGACGACTTCCATTCCGGCAACCTCTGCTGCGTAGGCTCGCCACGCATCGAGATCTGTCACTGACATGCCGAGATATCCAAGTTCGCTGACCGATGACATTGACTGCTCTCCCAAAATTGCCGCCTTTTTTGGCGCTGTGTCCAGCATGCTCGACGACGCTAAACATGCGGCTTCGGCACCTAATCTGGAAAATCTATTAGGCGAATGTTTCGCTGGGTGCAATACGTTGCACTGAATAATTTTTAGCGGTAGGATAGCGGCCTGGCATTGGCTGGTTGATTCGCCGACAGGTGATTGGCGAACTGGTAACTGTTCAGCGACCGGCATTTGCAATGGCGCCGGGGCCAAGTGATCGCAGAAGCGACGTCGGGTCAAAAGGACGATGCGGGAGAGACAGGTAATGAACGCGAAAGAACGATTGGTTGGGCGTATCGCCAACCTGCAGGTCCTGCGGGGACGGCTCCAATCCTGGTTGGCCAAGGATGAAACGCGCGGCGTCTATAAAGTAGATCGTGCAGCTTTTACCGACCCCGAGATTTTCGAGCTTGAGCTTAAGTATGTCTTCGAACGCAACTGGGTGTTCGTTTCGCATGAAAGTCAGGTCGCTAAGCCCAACGATTTTATCACAACCAAAATTGGCAGAGTGCCTGTCATTATAACCCGTGATAAGACGGGGGTGCTTCGCGGAATGGTGAATGCTTGCGCGCATCGGGGCGCGCGCGTCTGCCGTGAAAAGGCCGGAAATAAAAAGAATTTCATGTGCCCGTTCCATGGATGGACCTATTCATCGGCAGGCGATTTGCTTGATGTGACGGAAGAGGCGGCTGGTGGCTACGCGCCTGGATTCGACAAGGCTGATCTTGGTCTGCCGCAAATTGCGCGCCTTGAAAGCTATCGCGGCTTCATCTTCGCCAGCCTTTCCGACGACGTCTTGCCGCTTGAGGATTATCTTGCAGGGTCGAAAAAGTTCATCGATCTGCTGGTCGATCAATCCAAGACCGGAGAGCTTGAGGTAATCCCTGGCGCGACCCGATATCGTTATCGGGGCAACTGGAAGTTGCAGGTTGAAAACGGTCTGGACGGATACCACGTCAGCACTGTGCATGCGAACTACTTCATGACCGTTCAAAGGCGTGTGCTGGGCGTATCTAAGAACGATACGAAAGCTATCGATTTGGCCAATTACAATCGACAGGATGGTGGGTCATTCTCTTTCGAGAATGGTCATGCAGTCCTGTGGATGGACTACGCCAACTTCATTGACCGGCCGAACTTTGAAATTCTTGACTGGCTGACTGCCAATCACGGAGAGGAGAAGTCGTTGTGGATGAACAAGCGGATCCGCAATCTCCAACTTTTCCCCAATGTGTTCTTGATGGACCAGAGCAGTAGCCAGATCAGAATCATTCACCCGATTTCGGTCGATGAAACGGAAGTCACGACCTATTGCATCGCGCCTGTTGGTGAGAGTGCTGAGGCCCGGGCCTTGCGGCTTCGGCAGTATGAAGACTTCTTCAACGCCAGCGGCATGGCGACGCCCGATGACCTGACCGAGTTCAACAACTGCCAGGCCGGTTTCGCTGCCGGTGAAGGCCGGATGAACGACATGTCGCGTGGCGCCACAAGGTGGGAGAAGGACGCTGGACATTTTGGTGCAGGCTTGGGTGTGGACGCCGTCCTCAGCAGTCCCTCCGTGGCTGACGAAGGCCTTTATGTCGCGATCCATGATGAGTGGGTGAACCGTATGAATTCGGCGATCGATCGCGAAGGCGCTGAACTGATGGCGTTTGGGGACAAGGAGCCGGTTTTGTGAATGACGTCGATGCAAAATGGCTGTCGGTGTTGCGCTTCCTTGGGCGAGAAGCCCAGGCGCTGGACGAGAAGGACTGGGATTCCTGGTTGTCGCTCTACGACGAGGAGGCTGAATATTGGGTGCCTGCCTGGGATGATAGTGAACGCCTGACCGCCGATCCGAAGCGTGAAATCTCGCTGATCTATTATCATAACCGGGGCGGGCTGGAAGATCGGGTGTTTCGCATCCGGACCGGTCGGTCTTCATCCAGTACGCCTGCTCCACGGACGCAGCATATGTTCACGCTGCTGTCGGTCGAGGATACCGCTGCTGGTTTGCAGGTGCGAACCTCATGGACCGTCACTTCGGTGCTTGAGGGAGATGTCACCGTTTACAGCGGATCCGCGCACTACGACCTTGCGCCAGCAGGAAATTCCTTTGTGATCAAACGCAAGAAGACGATCGTGATCAACGACGTCGCAAGGACGATGCTCGATGTCTACAGTATCTGACCGGCCAATGGGTTCGCTTGGCGCACGGCCGGTCGTTGGAACGCTGATCGGCGACCCTGCCGGGATCGGTCCGCAGGTTGCGGTCAAGGCGCTTGCGAGCGGGCAGGTTCACGAGGTGTCGGTCCCGGTTCTGGTCGGGTCGTCTGCCGCCGTCGAACGGGCCATCGACATGACTGGGGTCAAAGCGCGCGTGCGTGCCATGAAGTCGCTCGAGACGCCCAGTGACGATCCGGGCGTGATTGACGTGATCGACACGGGTGCCTTGCTTGCCGGGGTTCTGCCGCTGGGCGAAGACACTGAGGCGGCGGGGCACGCGACGGCGCAATGGCTTGATGAGCTTGATGCGCTGGCGCGAGACGGATCCTTTGCGGCGACGATCATGGGACCGATCAGTAGCGGTTCGCTGAAGATGGCCGGCAAGCTGGACAAGGTTATCAGCCCCACGCCCGGCGAAAGCTATCTCGTTTTGCTGACCGGCCCCTTGCGGGTTGCGCATCTGACTGATCATATGTCCTTGCGTCAGGTGATCGATGTCATTTCCGCTGATCTGGTGGCCAAGGCCATCGGTCAGGTGAATGATGCCATGCGGTCCTGGGGAATTGCCAAGCCGCGTATTGCGGTTGCCGGGCTCAATCCGCACGCCATGGGCGATGAGGAGCGGCTGGCCATCGCACCGGGTGTCGAGCGGGCCAAGGCCATGGGGATTGCCGTCGAAGGACCGGTCGCGCCGGATTCAGTCTTTCGCCAGTGCATCGAGGGCCGTTACGACATGGTTCTCGCGATGTTCCACGATCAGGGCCATATTGCGGTCAAGACCTGGGGATTTTCGGGCAACTGCGTAATCATAATGGGGCCGCCCTATCTCCACATGTCGGTCGCCCATGGCACCGCCTACGACATTGTCGGTTCAGGCAAGGCGGACGCGGCGATGATGCTCAGCGCGATGCGCACCTGTGGGCGGCTCGCATCTGGGCAGGGATTTGAACGTGAAGGAGAGATGGAATGAACACTCAAGCACGGGTTGAGGCCCAGCGATCAATCCCCACGGCGATCGACTATAAGGTCTATCACGACCCCGAAATCTTCGCTGCGGAACAGAGCAACGTCTTCAAAGGGCGCACCTGGTGTTACCTTGGACTAGAAGCCGAAATTGCCAATGCAGGCGATTTTCGGACGAGCCATGTCGGTGAAACACCAGTGGTCCTGGTGCGCGGTCAGGACGGCAAGATTTTCGCCTGGGTCAACCGCTGCGCACACAAGGGGGCAACCGTGTGCCGCTCGCTGCGCGGTAACCAGGCCGATGGCGCTTTCGTCTGCGTCTATCACCAGTGGGCTTACGATTCCGAAGGAACGCTGGTTGGCGTGCCGTTCCGGCGCGGCATGAAGGGCGTCGGCGGCTATGACAAGGATTTCGATCCGGCCAATCACTCGCTCGAGAAGCTGCGGGTTGAGAGCTACAAGGGCATGGTTTTCGGCACGTTTTCGTCCGAGATAGAGCCGCTCGAAGATTTTCTAGGCCCCGTGATGCGCAAATATATCGACCGGGTTTTTCATCGCCCGATCAAGGTTTTGGGCTACGCGCGTCAGTATATGTCTGGCAACTGGAAGCTCTATTCCGAAAACAGCCGTGATAGCTATCACGGAGCCTTGCTACATCTTTTCTACCCGACCTTCGGCATTTACCGCCAAAGCCAGGACAGCGCGGGGGAACTTACCGAGCAGGGCTTCCATAACGTCTTTACCGTGTCCAAGCCCAAGGGCGACATCGATTACACGTCGTTCGGCGACGAAGCCAATCGGGAGATGCAAGGAGCTACGAAATTGCAGGATGAAAGACTGTTGCAATTCCGGCCCGAAATTGACGACGATGTGGGGCTGCACATCCAGTCGCTGTTCCCCAACGTGGTGTTGCAGCAAATCCAGAACACGCTGGCGACCCGTCAGATCGTGACGCTTGGCCCTGACAAGACAGAGCTGGTCTGGACTTACTTTGGCTATGCCGACGATGATGAGGAAACAACGCGGCACCGCCTGCGCAACCTGAATCTTGTTGGGCCCTCCGGGCTGATATCGATGGAGGACGGCGAAGCGGTCGAGCTTTGCCAGCAGGGTACCATCGGGGCGGAAGGCAAGTTTAATTTCATCGAAATGGGTGGCGACGATGTGCGCGAATATTACGCGCCGATGGGCATGGATGAGAACGCCGTGCGTGGATTCTGGAAAGGGTATCTGGAATTGATGGGTGATGCCTTGTCGGCCTCGACAGTGGGGGTGCCAGCATGACAATCGCCGATCCCGTTCTGCAAGGTCTGATCGATTCCCTGAACGCCGCTTACGGCCTATGCCTCGATGACGGGCGCCTTGAAGATTGGCCCGAGTTCTTTGTTGAAGATTGCCTCTACCAGGTGATCGCTCGCGAGAATGTCGACAATGGCCTGCCTGCCGCAGTGATGTATTGTGATAGCAAGGGGATGCTGGTTGATCGCGTGGTGGCCCTGCGCCATGCCAACGTGTTCCCCGAACATTTCAGTCGTCATCTAATCTCTCGGGCGGTGGTGACCGGGAGCGACGGGAACACGGTGACGGCGGAGGCCAGCTATGCTGTGCTGCAAACCCGCAATGACGGTGAAACGCGCATCTATAATGCCGGGAAGTATATCGACAGGTTGCTGGTCAAGGATGGCGCGGCAAGGTTGATTAGCCGGACGTGCGTCTACGACACCCATCGGATCGCGACCCTGCTGGCGACCCCGATCTGACGGCCGTAATTTTTACCGACAAAAGACAAGAGGAGAAACACAATGCAGTTGTTCATCAGTCCGGGCGCCTGTTCGCTTGCACCGCATATTGCCCTGCGCGAAGCCGGCGCGGATTTCGAGGCGGTCAAGGTCGATCTCTCAACCCGCAAAACCGAAGCAGGCGACGATTTTCTGGCCGTTAATCCATCCGGGAAGGTACCGGCGCTGACCCTGGACAACGGTCAGAGCCTGACCGAGAACCCAGCAATTCTGCTCTATATCGCCGATCAAAATCCCGGAGTCGGCTTGGCGCCAGCCGAGGGCAGCATTGAGCGCTATCAGCTGTTGAGCCGCCTCAGCTTTCTCGGCTCGGAATTCCACAAGGCCTTTGTGCCCCTGTTCACTCCCGGAACGTCCGATGAGGTCAAGGCGGCGGCCGCGGTGTTGGTCAAGAATCACCTGGCAGCGCTCGACAAGGAGCTGGACGGACGCGATCACTACGTCGGAGATTCGTTCAGCGTCGCCGATATCTACCTATTCGTGATGCTTGGATGGCCCGGACATGTGGGCATCGATATGTCTGCATATCCCGCGCTCGGCACTTATGCCGGCAAGATCGCGCAGCGTCCCGCTGTGGGTGCAGCGCTAAAGGCCGAAGGCCTAGCATGAGGTAGCTCGCGCACCGCTCGCAGGTATACGGCGAGTATAATGCATTCGCTAATTGCCAACGCGTTCTGTTTTGTGCAATAAATCTGAAAATGATTCTAGCGCCCGCCTATAATGTTTTCCGTCAAGACGACGGGAGGCGCTTAGGCTTGAAGGCGGTAAAGGCGCGATCGGGAGAGATATGGTCACCGCAACGAAAGAAGATCCACGCCCCGAGATTGGCAAGTCGCTGGTAGTCGATGGCAGTGTTACCAACTACCATGATGTGGGCGAAGGGCCGCCAGTCGTGCTTATCCATGGATCGGGACCAGGTGTCACGGCATGGGCTAACTGGCGGCTCAATATGCCAGCTCTTGCAAAACAGTTCCGGGTGATTGCGCCGGACATGTACGGATTTGGTTATTCCGATTCCAAGGGCCGTATCGAAGACAAGCAGATCTGGGTCGACCAGATTGCCGCCCTGCTTGACGGGCTTGGCATCGACAAGGTGTCAATGGTGGGCAATTCGTTCGGTGGCGGCATTGCGCTGGCTTTCACGATCGCGCATCCTCATCGAGTCGAGCGGGCGGTCCTTATGGGACCGGCCGGTCTTGAGTTCCCGATCACGCCAGCGCTCGATGAGGTCTGGGGCTATGTTCCCTCGGTCGAGGCCATGCGCTCGTCGCTCGAATATCTTGCCTGGGATCACAGCAGGCTGACCGACGATCTGATCAAGTCGCGATACGAAGCAAGTATGCGTCCTGGTGCACAGGAACCGTATCATGCGACCTTTGGCGGCGCGGACCGTCAAGCCAATATCGCGATGCTGGCAAGCCGCGAAGAAGACATTGCGGCGCTGCAACACGAAATGCTGGTGCTGCATGGCCGGTTCGATGAGGTTATTCCACTGGAGTCGAGCGTGCGCTTGGCAACGCTGCTGCCTCGTGCTGACTTGAACGTGTTCGGCGAATGCGGGCACTGGGTCCAGATTGAGCGCATGGTCAGCTTTAACCGAGTTGTGTCTGAATTTTTCAGCAACGGCCTCAAGGGCTGACGCATGCAAGGAGAACTGAAATGGCTTTGACCGGTGTAATTCGCCCTGGATATGTGCAACTGCGGGTCCTCGATCTCGATGAGGCTATTGTTCATTATCGTGACCGGATTGGTCTCAATCTCGTCAGCGTCGAGGATGGGCGTGCCTTCTTCCAGGCGTTCGACGAATTCGACCGCCACAGCATTATCCTGCGCGAAGCCGATACCGCTGGGCTTGACCGCATGGCGTTCAAGGTCGCGAAAGACTCCGATCTTGATCATTTTGCCGAACGCCTGCTCGATGCGGGAGTGAACGTCGATGTCATTCCCGCTGGCGAAGATCCGGGTGTCGGACGCAAAATCCGCTTCAACGCGCCGACCGCGCATGTGTTTGACCTATACGCAGAAATGGAGCTGTCCGAAACCGGGCCGGCGGTCCGCAATCCTGATGTCTGGATAGCCGAACCGCGTGGCATGCGGGCAACCCGCTTTGATCACTGCGCGCTCAACGGCGTGGACATCTCGGCGAGCGCCAAGATCTTCGTGGAAGTTCTCGACTTCTCAGTAACCGAGGAACTGGTCGACGAAAGTACCGGGGCACGTCTCGGTATCTTCCTTTCATGCAGCAACAAGGCCCATGATGTCGCTTTTCTGGGTTATCCGGAAGATGGCCGGATCCACCACACTTCGTTCAACCTCGAATCCTGGAACGATGTTGGGCACGCGGCTGACATTATCAGTCGCTACGATATTTCGCTCGACATCGGCCCGACGCGCCACGGGATCACTCGCGGCCAGACGATCTATTTCTTCGATCCGTCGGGCAACCGCAACGAGACGTTCAGCGGCGGCTATATCTATTACCCCGACAACCCGCGCCGTATGTGGCAGGCAGAAAACGCGGGTAAGGCGATCTTCTATTACGAGAAGGCGCTGAACGAACGCTTCATGACGGTAAACACCTGATCATGGACGGTTTGGTGACAATCCGGACAATCGGACACGGCTTGGCCGCACAAGCGGTTTCGGCCGCCGTCGCCAAGGGCGAGGAAGCCGGTTACCCGGTCGTTGCCGCCATCATCGGTGGAGGAGGCGAACTGGCGGCTCTGCTGCGCGCGAGCGGTACACCCTTTCCCTCGTCACAAATTGCCCAGGACAAGGCCTATACCGCCGCCAGCTTTCGGGTTGCGACGCCTGACGTGTACAAGATGGTTTCGGGCAATCCGGCGCTGAGCGACGGGATAACCGTTCAGCCGGGGATCGTGATGTTTGGCGGGGGACTTCCCATCGTTATCGATGGCGAATTCGTCGGTGCAATCGGCGTCTCTGGTGGATCTGAAGAACTCGACATTGCCTGCGCCAACGCTGGCCTCTCCGCAATCGGCGCAGAGCAGCAGTGAGCGGCCAGTGCAATAATACATTGGGACGATAGAAATCAAATGACTACCAATTCGCCTCGACCTGTAGCCGACCACATACTCAATTTCATTGGGGGTTCCTATCGCAAGGGCAGCCAAGGAAAGACCTTTGACAACGTCAATCCGGCAACGGGCCAAACAATCGGCACGGTTTATGAGGCAAGCGAAGCCGATGTCGCCGATGCAGTGGCGGCCGCTAAAGCGGCTCTTGATGGTCCTTGGGGCAAGATGACGACTGCCGAGAGGGTTAAGTTGATCGTCGCGGTGGCCGCCGAAATCGAGCGCCGTGCGGATGATTTTCTCGATGCCGAAGTGGCCGATACGGGCAAGCCCCGTCACGTGGCTTCGCACATCGACATTCCTCGCGGCGCGGCGAATTTCCGCATGTTCGCGGACGTTATCGCGACGATGCCAGGTGAATCCTTCACCACGCCGACGCCCGATGGTGGGCAGGCGATCAATTATGCCGTGCGCAAGGCCAAGGGCGTGATCGCGGTGATCTGCCCGTGGAACTTCCCGTTGCTGCTGATGACCTGGAAGGTCGGACCGGCGCTAGCCTGCGGAAACACAGTGGTGGTCAAGCCTTCGGAGGAAACCCCCCGAACAGCAGCGCTACTAGGCGAAGTCATGAACGCGGTGGGGATGCCCCAAGGCGTCTACAACGTCGTCCATGGTTTCGGCGGCGGCTCGGCAGGCGAGTTTCTGACCTCCAACAAGGATGTCGATGCGATCACTTTTACCGGCGAGACCGGAACCGGGCAGGCGATCATGCAAAAGGCTGCAGTCGGGGTCCGCGACGTTTCTTTCGAGCTCGGCGGCAAGAATGCGGCGATCGTCTTCGCCGACGCTGATCTCGACAAGGCGATTGAGGGCCTGTCACGCTCGGTCTTCCTCAACACCGGGCAGGTCTGTCTCGGCACAGAGAGGGTCTATGTCGAGCGGCCGCTGTTCGATGAGTTTGTCCGGCGGATGACGCTGGCGGCGCAGGCATTCAAGCCCGGTTCCATGGGCGATCCGGCCTACCTTGGGCCGTTGAGCAGCGCAGAGCACCGCGATAAGGTGCTAGGCTATTACGCGAAAGCGGTCGAAGAAGGGGCGACGGTTGTCACCGGCGGCGGCGTTCCGAAAGTCGAAGGCGATCAGGCGGGCGGCTTCTACGTGGAGCCGACGCTGTGGACCGGACTTGCGCACGATGCCACGGTGATCCGCGAGGAAATCTTCGGTCCGTGCTGCGGGGTAATCCCGTTCGACTCCGAAGACGAGGTTATCGCGCTGGCCAACGACACCGACTACGGATTGTGCGCGACCGTGTGGACCGAAAACGTTTCGCGCGCGCACCGGGTGGCAGCGGCGATGCAGGTCGGTGTGTGCTGGGTCAATTGCTGGTTCCTGCGCGATCTGCGCACGGCGTTTGGCGGGTCTGGCCATTCCGGGATCGGCCGGGAGGGTGGTGTCCACAGCCTCGAATTCTACACCGAAACCGCAAACATTTGCGTGAAGCTCTGAGATTATGACCATGGAAACCACGATAGACCCTCGGGTCATTCAACAAGCCGCCGAAATGCTGCGTGGAGCTGCGACAAGCGGAACACCCGTGGCGCCGGTTCGCGATCTCATTTCGGCGGGCGGGGTTGATGCTGCCTATGCCGTGCAGGAGGTCAATACCCGGCACTATGTCGACAGCGGACGAAGACTGGTAGGCCGCAAGATCGGCCTCACTTCGCTTGCGGTCCAGCGGCAGCTTGGCGTCGACCAGCCCGATTACGGCATGCTGTTTGCCGATATGGACGTGCCCGAAGGCATACCGATCTCGCTCAATCAGGTGATCCAGCCCAAGGTCGAAGCCGAGATCGCGATTGTCATCGGTCGCGACCTGCCGCATCCCGATCTGACGACCGCAGAAATGATCCGCGCGGTTGAATATGTCGTGCCGGCCATCGAGATCGTCGACAGCCGGGTGGCCAATTGGGACATCCGCATCTGGGACACCGTGGCCGATAACGCCTCGAGCGGGCTGTTCGTGCTGGGCGCGGTTCCGCGCAAGCTCGATGGGCTCGATCTGCGTGAATGCGGCATGGTGATGGAGATCAAGGGCGAACCCATTTCGGTCGGCGCTGGTATCGCCTGCCTGGGCAGCCCGATCACCGCAGCATTGTGGCTGGCACGGGTCATGGCGCGGGTCGGTCGGCCGATGCTTGAAGGCGACGTGATCCTGTCTGGTGCGCTCGGTCCGATGGCCGGGGTAAACCGCGGCGATGTCGTCGAGGCGAGAATCAATGGAGTTGGAACAGTTCGCGCAGAATTCGCCGCGGACGGCAACTGAGGATTGGATGAAAGGCAAGCGTATGCCCAAGATGAAATGTGCGATCATCGGCTCAGGCAATATTGGTACTGACCTGATGATCAAGATGCTCAAGGGTTCGGATGTGCTCGAACTCGCTGCGGTGGTCGGCATCGACCCAGCATCGGAGGGGCTGGCGATGGCCCGCGAGCGCGGTGTGACGACCACCCATGAGGGGATGGACGGGCTGCGTAAGCTGCCGGTTTATCCGGAGATCGGAATCGTCTTCGATGCAACCTCGGCTTACGCCCACAAGGAGCATGATGCCGCGCTGCAGCAGGACGGGAAGCTGGTCGTCGACCTGACGCCGGCTGCTTTGGGGCCGTTTTTCGTGCCCCCGGTAGGAAATGTGCTCGACAGCAGCGTCCGCAACGTGAACATGGTCACCTGCGGAGGCCAGGCTACCATCCCGATCGTAGCCGCCGTCGCGCGCGTTACTCCGGTCCATTACGCTGAGATTGTCGCATCGGTTTCATCGCGCTCGGCGGGACCGGGAACACGCGCCAATATCGACGAATTCACCCGGACCACGGCCAAGGCGATCGAGATCGTCGGCGGTGCGGGCCGCGGGCGTGCGATCATCATCCTCAATCCGGCAGAGCCGCCGATGATCATGCGCGACACGATCTTCACGCTGACCGATCAGGTCGATGAGGACCTTATCCGCCAGTCGGTTCTGGACATGGTGGAGACCGTTCAGTCCTACGTCCCCGGCTATCGCCTCAAGCAGGAAGTGCAGTTCGAACGGTTCGGCTCGAACCGGCCCCTCAAGATTCCTGGCTATGGCGAGTTCGACGGTCTCAAGACCAGTGTTTTCCTCGAGGTAGAGGGGGCGGGCGATTACCTGCCAAAATATTCCGGCAACCTCGACATTATGACCGCTGCGGCCAAGGCGGCCGGCGAGCGGCTTGCAATGCAGAACCTAGAAGAGGTGGCAGCATGACCTTCAACCCTGAAACCGACAAGCTTTACATCCAGGACGTCACGCTGCGTGACGGGATGCACGCCATCCTCCACATGTACGGCACCGACAGTGTCCGCACGATCGCCAAGGCCCTGGACGATGCCGGTGTCGACGCCATTGAAGTGTCGCACGGCGATGGTCTCAACGGCACGTCATTCAATTATGGCTTTGGCTCCCACACCGACTGGGAATGGATCGAGGCGGCAGCCGACGTGATCAAACGGGCGGTGCTGACCACGCTGCTGGTGCCTGGCATCGGCACTGTCGAAGAGCTTCGTCGCGCTTACGCATTGGGTGTTCGCTCGGTACGAGTCGCAACCCATTGCACCGAAGCAGACGTTGCCAAGCAGCATATCGGTATCGCCCGCGATCTTGGTATGGATGTATCGGGCTTTTTGATGATGAGCCACATGATCGACGCCGAGGCGCTGGCCCAGCAGGCCTTGCTGATGGAAAGCTATGGCGCACACTGCGTCTATGTCACCGACAGCGGCGGGGCGCTCGACATGGACGGTGTGCGCGATCGGCTGCGGGCTTACGAACGCGTTCTCAAGCCAGAAACCCAGCGCGGCATGCATGCTCACCACAATTTGTCGCTCGGAGTCGCGAATTCGATCGTTGCCGCTCAGGAAGGCGCCGTACGGATCGATGCCAGCCTTGCAGGCATGGGGGCAGGGGCGGGCAACGCCCCGCTCGAAGTGTTCGTTGCTGCGGCCGACCGAAAGGGCTGGAAGCATGGATGCGACGTGATGGCACTAATGGACGCAGCGGAAGATCTGGTCCGTCCACTTCAGGATCGCCCGGTGCGGGTCGACCGCGAGACGCTGAGCCTGGGTTATGCCGGTGTCTATTCAAGCTTCCTTCGTCACGCGGAAAAGGCGGCCGAACAATACGGCCTCGACACCCGCGAAATTCTGATCGAGCTGGGTAAGCGGCGTATGGTTGGCGGGCAGGAAGACATGATTGTCGATGTTGCGCTCGATCTCGTTTCTGTGCGGGCAGCATAGGCGATGGCAATGAACAAGATTGAACGTTACGCGGAAATTCTGGACAGCGCGGCGCTTCATGCGCGCGCAACGCCCCAACTCACGGATACCGAACCCGATCTGAGTGTGGCAGATGCCTATCTGGTGCAGAAGCTGTCGGTCGATCGTCGCCTCAGCCGCGGTGAACGCCGAATCGGAGTCAAGATGGGTCTGACGAGCCGGGCCAAGATGCTGCAGGTCGGGGTCGACGAGGTGGCATGGGGCCGCCTGACCGACGCGATGCTGATCGAGGAAGGCGCGTCGATGTCTCGCGCACGTTTCGTTCACCCACGGGTTGAACCGGAAGTGGCCTTCCTTATGAAGGCACCGCTTTCCGGAAAGGTCACAGCGATGGAGGCGCTGGCGGCGGTCGAAGCGATTGCTCCGGCAATGGAAATCATTGATAGCCGGTACGAGAACTTCAAGTTCGCTTTGTCCGATGTTATTGCCGACAACACCTCGTCCTCTGGCCTTGTGATCGGACAATGGAACGATCCGGCCAAGGATTTCTCGAACCTCGGGGTTATTCTCGAAATCGACGGCCATGTGATCGAGGTCGGTTCGACTGCAGCTATTCTCGGCCATCCCTTGCGGTCGTTGGTCGCCGCAGCGCGACTTGTCGCTGAAGGCGGAGAAGAAATCTCAGCAGGCGACATCGTGATGGCAGGTGGCATCACCGCCGCTCCCAATCTCGCGCCCGGTCAAACCGTCCGCACGAGTATCCAGGGGCTTGGTGCCGTAATGTTTCAGGTGGAGGCGTGAATGCCAATCATCGAGGTCAACATGCTCGAGGGTAGATCGACGGACGACAAAGAACGGCTGATCCAAGCCCTGACCGATGCTGCCATCACTTCGATTGGGGCGCCGCGTGAATCAGTTCGCATTATCTTGCGCGAGATGCCGAGCGGCCACTTCGCGGTCGGCGGACAGTCCTTTGCGGCGAAAGCGGCTGCAAAGGCAGCTGAGAAGGTATAGCGTGACAACCGGGCTGCACCGGATCCGGATCGTCGGCGGCGGAGAGTTCAGCTGCGGTGAGGACGAGCGGATCTTGCTTGCCATGGAGCGATGCGGATCGAGCGATATCGGCGTTGGTTGCCGTGGCGGCGGGTGCGGAATTTGCAGGGTCAGGGTGGTCGGCGGAGATTACACGACCGGTAAGATGAGCGTGGCGAAGATTTCGGAGACCGAGCGTGCGGCGGGCTTTGCCCTAGCCTGCAGAGTGTTTCCGGTGAGCGACCTTTTGATCGAAGTTGGATGAATTCTAAGGAGAGATGCAATGGCTACACAGTTGAAAAGTGGTACTAACGAGTACGGAATTAAGAGTGAATACGGTCACTTTATCGGCGGCGAGTGGATTTCCAGTGATAGCGGAAAGACGATCGACCTGATTAACCCTGCCACCGGGGCGGTGCTGACCAAAATCCAGGCTGGCAATGCCAAGGATATCCAGCGCGCAGTGGCCGCCGCGAAGGCTGCTTTCCCGAAGTGGGCGGATAGTTCGGCCGCCGAACGCCAGGAAATTTTGATCGAGGTCGCGCGCCGACTCAAGGCACGGCATCAGCATTACGCGACGCTCGAAACGTTGAACAACGGCAAACCGATCCGCGAATCGATGCATTTCGACATGCCCCAGGCAATCGGCCAGTTCGAATTGTTCGCGGGCGCTGCGTACGGCCTCCATGGCCAGACCATGGATTATCCCGATGCCGTCGGCATCGTTCATCGCGAGCCGTTGGGGGTCTGCGCGCAGATTATCCCGTGGAACGTTCCGATGCTGATGATGGCCTGCAAGATCGCGCCCGCGCTCGCTTCGGGTAACACGGTTGTGCTTAAACCCGCCGAGACGGTCTGCCTTTCGGTGATCGAATTCTTCGTGGAAATGGCCGATCTTCTGCCCCCCGGCGTGATCAACGTGGTCACCGGCTATGGTGCCGACGTCGGAGAGGCGCTTGTGACTCATGAGGACGTCCGCAAGGTCGCCTTCACCGGTTCGGTGGGGACAGCCCGTCGGATCATGCAGTATGCATCCACCAATATCATCCCGCAGACGCTGGAACTGGGCGGCAAGTCCGCGCACATCGTCTGCGCCGATGCCGATATCGATGCCGCGGTCGAAAGCGCCACGATGTCGACCGTGCTCAACAAGGGCGAGGTTTGCCTGGCCGGATCGCGACTGTTCCTGCACGAGTCGATCCAGGATGAATTCCTCGCCAAGTTCAAGGTCGCACTCGAAGGCATTCGCCAGGGCGACCCGCTCGACTTCGCCACACAGCTCGGCGCGCAGGCGTCCCAGATGCAGATGGACAAGGTCGTAAGCTACCTCGAACTGGCGACGGAAGAAGGCGCCAACGTTCTGACCGGCGGCAGCCGCAACGACAAGCTTGCCGATGGGAACTTCATCAGGCCGACGGTCTTTACCAACGTCAACAACTCGATGCGTATTGCGCGTGAAGAGATCTTCGGCCCCGTTACCAGCGTGATTAGCTGGAAGGACGAAGACGACATGATGAAGGTGGCGAACGATACCAATTACGGCCTAGCCGGTGGTATCTGGACCCGCGACATTGCGCGCGCGCACCGCATGGCACGCAAGCTCGAAACCGGCACGGTGTGGATCAACCGCTACTACAATCTGAAGGCCAACATGCCACTCGGCGGCTACAAGCAGAGCGGGTTCGGTCGTGAGTTCAGCCATGAAGTGCTCAACCACTACACCCAGACCAAGTCGGTCGTGGTGAACTTGCAAGAAGGTCGCACCGGGATGTTCGATCATTAATCCCAGACTGATCGATAACCGGAGGCGGAGGAGAGAAAATTGTCTAACAGGCTTGATGGACAGGTGGCGCTACTTACCGGTGGCGCCACCGGGATCGGGGCGGCGGTGGTCGCGCGTTATATTGAGGAGGGCGCCAAGGTTGGCGTCCTGGTCAAGGACGATGAGCAGGTAGAACTCGTACGTTCGCGGCATGGGGACAGCGTGGTGGCCGTGGCGGGAGACGTGCGTTCCTATGCAGACAATGCCCGCGCCGTGGCGGAAACCGTGGCGGCTTTCGGCAAGCTCGATGTATTTGTCGGGAACGTTGGGATCTGGGATTTTATGGTCCCGCTCGAACAGCAGGATCCCGAGCAACTCGGCAAGGTCTTCGACGAAATCTTCGACGTCAACCTGAAGGGTTATTTTCTTGGTGCCCGCGCCGCCATCCCCGAACTCAGGAAGGTTAAGGGAAGCATCATTTTCACGGCCTCGACCTCGAGTTATTATACCGGAGGCGGCGGCACGCTATACGTCGCCTCTAAGCACGCAGTACTCGGGCTGATCAAGCAACTGGCCTGGGAACTGGCACCCGAAATCCGGGTTAACGGCGTTGCACCGGGAGGGACCCGGACCCCACTCAGCGGTACTCAGACGGGTGGCTTTGCAGAAATGAAGATGGAACAGATGCCCGGGCTTGACGAAATGATTTCCAGCATGACCCCGCTCGGGCGGATAGCCGAACCAGCCGACCATGCTGGTCTTTACGCGCTTTTGGCTTCGCGCCGGGACTCTTCGTACATGACTGGCACTGTGCTGCTCAGTGATGGCGGTAGCGGAATCGGCAATCGTCCTGATGGTTGAGTACTCTGCACTCAGCCAGGGTCATTAAAAGGCCCATTGACGTCATAGGTTGAAAAGCGGCAAACTCGTAGAACGGATCCGGAACGGACTGCGCGATTGACTGTTGCTTTCCGCTGTTCGAATGATGTGAGCAGGCGGGCCGGAAACGACAATGTCGGTGTTAATATCTGGGGGCGACGAGGATCTCGCCGGACGTCAAGGAGACCAGTGAGCAGTAAGATCGCGCCAATGAGCATCGCCAGGCGAACGCGTGGCGATTTAACCCCTCGCATTCATGACGGTGCCGTATTTGGTCGCGTTTGGCACCCGACGGCACTGTCGGCTTGATCAAGGCGAGCGTGTCGGCTGCGCCTGTTGCATCGCTGGTGGTCGAGAGGCTTGCAAGGTTGATGGACGGGGTTGAGGCTTTCGGCGGCGCGGCCGCGTCGGCTATGCCGGAGTGGGCCTGAGCGCGAGGGCGATAGACCGGAAGAGGGCGGCGTCGGGGCAGGCGGATGCGAACGCAACCCGGATGCGTGAGGCATTCTTGATGACGCGGGCGGCGACCTGGAGCAGCCGCACGCGCAGCGTCGTGAACTCGGCGGTGGCCAGAGTGGTGGTATTGGGCGCGGTGGCCTTGGGGATTTCCTGCGGGATGCGCCACATCAGCCAGAACGCGGCGGTGTTGTCAATGGCACTGTAATTTTCCCCGGAACGGGACTCTCCCGCAATTTTGGTGCAGGTGTCATGCCATGATACGCGCCCGGAGTAGGTCGAGGCCAGCCCGGCCGTACATGGAACGCTTGATCAGCTTGAGCTTGTTGATCTTGCCTTCGACCGGTCCAGTGCTCCACGGTAAAATCAATGCGGCGCGCACCGCATCGATATCGCGCCGGAGGCCGCGCGCGAACGAAGCGATGGCGCTTCCAAGTGCCTGGGCGAGCCATGGCTCGAACTCTACGGCTTCGCGTCCGATCAGTATGGTGCGTATTTCGTAAAAACGGGACATTCGTTTCGCTAAATCGCGGACAGCGGTTTCGCTAATTCCGGGACAGCTGGAGGTGTGTTTTCCGTTTGCCTTGTTGAAGTCGGGTTGGCTGATCGCGC
>NZ_JABBFV010000032.1 GCF_012927105.1 Sphingobium psychrophilum
CGAGTGGTATCGGTCCACATTGTTGATCTCCGGAAGTTTGTTGCAAAACCCCTGAATCAACGACTGCGGCAAGCGTCAAGCTAACCCGCTGATACCACTCAACTTAGTTTCGGATCGGGCTCTTAGGGCGGTGCCCATGTTTCGCGGGCGCTTCCTGTTCTTCTGCATGTTACTGGCGTCGCTCGCTACGGCGACCGCAATCCATGCGCGCGAACTGGCGGGATCGTTCGACATCGAATGTTCGGGCTATGTCCATAACGAAAGCGACGGCGACCGGTCCCCCGGAGACGCTGACCAGGCCGTCGCCCATCATCATGGCAACTGCCATGGCGCGGCGGCTTTCCTGCCTGCCAGAAGCGTCGCCCCCAATATCTTCGCCTTCCTGAACGCCCCGGAGAATCCGCAGGACAGAACTGCGCTGGGCCGCTGGATTTCCGGCCCGGACCTAAGACCACCCATCGCCTGATCGACATCTCACCGGTCGCGCCCTGTCTTGCAGGACGCGACCCGATGCGATTCGATCAGGATATTTTCCATGCACAAAATCATCGCGGTCCTTTGGGCTGCCACAAGCTGCGTCATAATGGCGCAGGCGCAGGAGGGTGCCGCAACGGCGGTCACCCCTTCCCGCACGCCCGTCACACTCGACCAGGCTCTGGCCGCCGCCGGGATAATCGCCCCTGCCGGCGACGCCGCGCGCGCAGGGATCGAAGCCGCCCAGGCTGCGCGCGCCGTCGCCGGCCTGCGTCCCAACCCCACCATCCAGACGGAGGTGGAAAATATCGCGGGTTCCGGCCCCTATGGCGGCTTCAGCCAGGCCGAAACCACCGTCGGGATGAGTATCCCGATCGAACTGGGCGGCAAACGACCGGCGCGGGTGGCCGTGGCCGACGCCCAGGCCCATCGCGCGACCCTGACGGCCGCGATCATTCAGGCCGATGCGCGACTTCAGGTCATGCTGCTCTATATCGGGGCTATCGCTACCCAGCGGCGCGTCGCGATAGCGGGTGATCAATTGCGGATCGCGCAAAATGCGCTGGACGCAGCAGCGCTGCGGGTGCGCGCAGGCCGGGCATCGCCGATTGAGGAGCAACGCGCAAACGTCGCGCGCCTCAATGCCCAGGCAGGCGTGGAAAAAGCGCAGCGGCTGGCGAGCGCGGCGCGCGCCAATCTGGCCCGGCGGATCGGTCAACCCATCGACGCACCGCTTGACGAGGTCATGCTCGATCATGTCCCGGCAGTCCTATATGGTCCTACTCAAGCGGAAAGCGGCGGCACATTAGCGATGGCCGCGGCGGATGCAGATCTGTCGATGGCGGATGCCGGCATCCGGCTCGCCCGGTCGCAAAGCGTTCCCGACCTGACCGTGGAGCCAGGCATACGGCGCCTGTCGGCCTCCAATGACATGGCGGCAGTGTTCAGCGTTTCGATACCGATCCCGATGTTCAACGCGGGCAAGGCATCGGTCGCCCAGGCGCGCGCGCAACGACGCCAGGCCGAGGCCGAACGGCGGATGACCGCGCTCGACGTCGAGCAGGCGATCACCGACGCGCAAGCGGAGGCGGATATTGCGGCCACGATCGCGCGCAATGCCAATGGACCAGCGCTGGCCGCCGCGCAGGAAGCCGCGCGCATCGCGCGGATAGGCTATCGCGAGGGCAAGTTCGGCCAACTCGACCTGCTTGATGCCGAACGCACGCTTGCCGACACGCGGCTGGCCATGATCGATGCGCTCGCCGCCTATCATAATGCCAAGGCACGGTTGGAGCGGCTGACCGCTCCCGCGCCGCAACAGGGATATTGACCGATGACGACGATGAAAATTTCGGCAGCGCTGCTGGCCCTGCCTTTGTCCCTGATGCTTGTCGCCTGCGGCGGCGGCACGGGAGCAGGCAATGAGACTGCACCGGCCGAAAAAGGCGATCATGCCGAAGAATCCCATGCGGACGAAGGCAAGATCGTGCTGAGCGAAGACCAGATCGCGGCCGCGGGTATCCAGATTGGTCGCCCCTCGACGGGCGGGTCTGGAACATTGGAAATGCCCGCCATGATCGAGAGCGATCCGCAGGCGATGCAGGTCGTATCGGCCGCGATCGGCGGGCGGATCGTGGCGCTGACGCGCAATCTGGGCGAGACGATAGGCCGCGGGCAGACGCTGGCCGTGATCGAGAGCCGGGAAGCCGCGCTTATGAAGGGGGAGGTCGAGGCATCGCGCGCGCGGCTTGCGCTCGCCAACAGCAATCTTGGCCGCGAACAGCGCTTGTTCGCGCAGCGCGTGTCGCCCGAACAGGATCTGATCGCGGCGCGGACTGCCGCGACCGAGGCGCGCATTGCCTATCAACAGGCTATCGGCCAATTGTCGGCGGCGGGCGGCGGTGGTGGCAGCCTAAACCGGATCGGCATCAACGCGCCCGCGTCGGGCCAGGTGATTGCGCGCAGCGTCGCGCTGGGCCAGGCGGTCGACGCCAATGCCGAACTCTATCGCGTCGCCAATCTGTCGACGCTGTCGCTTTCGCTCCATCTCCAGCCCGCAGATGCCGGCCGGGTCCGGCCAGGCAACAGCATTCTCGTCACCGCACCGGGACGACAGGCGACCGCGCGGGTTCGCTTCGTGTCGCCGGTGCTGGACGTCCAGACTAGGCTGGTGCCGGTGGTCGCGTTGCTCGACAATCGCGACGGCCAGTGGCGCGTCGGCGAACCGGTGACCGCTGCGGTACAACTGTCCGGCGATGGTGGCGGCAATGCGGTCAAAGTGCCGTCTACGGCGGTGCAGACGGTCGAGGGCAAGCCCGTCATCTTCGTGCGGACGCCCGACGGATTCCAGGCGATGCCCGTCACGCTGGGCGACACCAACGGTAGCATGGTGATCGTGCGTGCGGGCCTTAACGGCAGCGAACGGATCGCCACCATCAACAGCTTCACGCTCAAGGCCGAACTCGGCAAGGGCGAAGCCACGCATGAGGACCATTGAGTCATGATCGCCCCCATCGTCAACTGGGCGGTCCACAAGCGCTGGCTCGTGCTGCTGCTGACCGCCATCGCCGCCATCATCGGCGGCATCGCCCTGTATCGCCTGCCGATCGACGCGGTGCCGGACATCACCAACAATCAGGTGCAGATCAACGTCCGCGCGCCTGCCTTGTCGCCCGAACTGGTCGAAAAGCAGGTCGCTTTTCCCATCGAAACCGCACTCGCGGGTATATCCGGGCTGGACCACACACGGTCCCTCAGCCGCAATGGCTTCGCCCAGATCACCGCGGTCTTCGATGAATCCACCGACATTTATTTTGCGCGGCAACAGGTCGGCGAACGGCTGAGCGGCGTCGCCGAAGGCCTGCCCGACGGCGTGATGCCGGAAATGGGACCGATCGCGACCGGGCTTGGCGAGGTCTATATGTGGACCGTCCGGCTGGAGCATCGCAAGGACGACAAACATCTGCCGGGCGAACCGGGAATGCAGCCCGACGGCAGCTATATCACGCCCGAAGGCGATCGGCTGACAAGCGACATCGACAAGGCAACCTATCTGCGCACCGCGCAGGACTGGATCGTCGCGCCGCTGCTGAAGAATACCAAGGGGCTGGCTGGCATCGATTCCATCGGTGGTTACAGCAAGCAATATATGGTCGTGCCCGACGTGCCGCGCCTCGCAGCGCTGGGGCTGACGCTGACCGACCTTGGCACCGCGCTGGAGCGGAACAACAGCAGCGTTGGCGGCGGCTTCATCGACCGCAATGGCGAGGGGCTGGCGGTGCGGTCGGACGCGCTGATCCGCAATGCGAGTGAATTGTCGCGCATCGTGGTCGCCACGCGCGAAGGCGTGCCGGTCACGCTTGGTCAGGTGGCGACCGTGAGGACCGGACAAGCGGTGCGGATGGGGTCCGCATCGGAAAGCGGCACGGAGGTCGTGGTCGGTACGGCGGTGATGCGGATCGGCGAGAATAGCCGGACCGTGGCGACCGCCGTTGCCGATCGCCTCAAGAGCATCAACGCATCCCTGCCCCCCGACGTCATCGTGCAGCCGGTGCTGGACCGCACCGCCCTGGTCAACGCAACGATCGGCACGGTGGCCCGGAATCTGACCGAAGGCGCGCTGCTCGTCATCGTCGTGCTGTTCGCGCTGCTCGGCAACTGGCGTGCGGCGCTGATCGCCGCCATGGTGATACCTGTCACCATGCTGCTCACGGGTTTCGGCATGCTCAAGATAGGCGTGTCCGCCAATTTGATGAGCCTGGGTGCGCTGGATTTCGGCCTGATCGTCGATGGCGCAGTCATCATCGTGGAAAATGCGCTGCGGCGCATGGCGGAGGCGCAGCACAGGCAAGGCCGTCTGCTGACGAAGAACGAACGGCTGCATATGGTGGCGATGGCGTCGCGCGAGATGATCCGGCCTTCCGTCTATGGTCAGGCGATCATCATGCTGGTGTATGTCCCGCTGCTGACGCTGACGGGGGTCGAAGGCAAGAGCTTCGTGCCCATGGCGGCGACGGTCATCATCGCGCTCGCCTTCGCCTTCATCCTGTCACTGACCGCCGTACCGGCCGCGATCGCCATCTGGCTGTCGAAGCGGATAGAGGAGAAGGACGGGCGGATCATCAGTTGGCTGAAGGCGCGTTACGAACCGGGCCTCGACCGGGCGATGCAGCGGCCGACTGCCACGATCGGCGCCGGCATTGCCGGATGTGCGGTCGCGGTCGCGGCGTTCCTTTCGCTGGGCCAGGTGTTCCTGCCGCAACTGGACGAGGGTGACCTGCTGATCCAGGCGCTGCGCATTCCCGCGACGTCGGTGCAGCAAAGCCAGGCGATGCAAGGGCCGATCGAGCGGATGATCGGGAAGCAGCCGGAAGTGCAGTTCGTCTTTTCCAAGACCGGCACGGCCGAACTGGCATCCGACCCGATGCCGCCCAACGCCACCGACATGTTCGTGATCCTCAAACCCCGCGACCAATGGCCCGATCCAAGCCTTAGCAAGGCGGACCTGGTCGAGCGGCTGGAAGGGAAACTGGCCCAGTTTCCGGGCAACGCTTATGAAATCACCCAGCCGATCCAGATGCGCTTCAACGAACTGATTGCGGGCGTGCGCGGCGACGTGGCGGTCAAGGTGTTTGGCGAGGATTTCGATGCCATGAACCGCACCGCGGCGAAGATCGCTGGCGTGCTGCGCCGGACGGAAGGCGCCACCGACGTCAAGGTGGAGCAGACCGCCGGCCTGCCGATGCTGGACATTCGCGTCGATCGCGACGCGATGGCGCGTGTCGGAGTCACGGCGCAGGACGTGCAAGATGTGGTGACGGCAACCATCGGCGGCCGGGTGTCGGGCATGATATTCGAAGGCGACCGACGCTTCCCGGTCGTCATCCGGCTGTCCGATGCACAGCGGGCCGACTTTTCGGCGCTAGGCCAGATCCAGGTGCCTGTTGCCGGCGGACGGTTCGTGCCGCTGGCCAGCGTCGCCGCGATCCGTATCATCGACGGACCCAACCAGATCAGCCGCGAAAATGGCAAACGCCGCGTCGTCGTGCAAGCCAATGTACGCGGCCGCGACATCGCCAGCGTGGTGGAAGACGCACAGGCAGCCATTGCGAAAGACGTCCGCCTGCCAGCAGGCAGCTATCTGGAATGGGGCGGGCAGTTCGAAAATCTGGCGGCCGCGCGTGAACGGCTACAATTGGTCGTCCCGGCCTGTTTCGTACTGATCCTGCTGCTGCTCCATGCCGCATTGGGATCGATGCGGGACGCCGCAATCGTGTTTACCGGCGTGCCGATGGCGCTGGTGGGCGGCGTGCTGGCGCTGTTCCTGCGCGGCATGGACTTTTCCATCAGTGCGGCTGTGGGCTTCATCGCGCTGTCGGGCATAGCCGTGCTGAACGGGCTGGTGATGGTGTCGTCGATTCAGGAGTTGATGCGATCGGGCATGGATCGGGCGGAAGCGGCGCGGCTGGGGGCCGTCCAGCGGTTGCGGCCTGTGGTCATGACGGCGCTGGTCGCCAGCTTCGGCTTCGTGCCGATGGCGATCGGCGCGGGGGCTGGCGCCGAAGTGCAAAAGCCGCTCGCCACCGTGGTCATTGGCGGGTTGATTTCAGCGACGCTGCTGACGCTGTTCGTGCTGCCTACCCTCTATGCGCGCTATGGCGGACGGCCAAGGAACACCCCGCCAGTGCCGGTTGCCTGAGCATGTCTTCCGGGCGGAGGGAGCGGTTACCCCGCTCTCTCCAACCGGCAACGTCAGGGCTGGCTATCATCGATCCAGCGCAGGATGTCGGCCGCTTCAGGCCGTTCCAACCAGTCGGGGCTGACATGGAGCCACTGAACCACCCGCCCCGGCCCTACCAGGAGCGCGGCGGGCTGGGGCAATTCCCAGCTATTGGTGCCGATCACGTCGCCAATCCAGCCGGCAGGCGGCGGCGAAGGACGATTGTCGGGTTGGAAACTGATGCCCAGCAGGCGCGCTAGGCCGTTGTCCCTGTCGGAAGCGACGGCAAAGGGCAGGCCATGCCGCGTCTTGATATCGCGCAGGCGATCGGGTTGTTGCGGGCTGAGCGCCACCAGCGGGATCTGGCGGTCTTCTAATGCGGGCTGCAACGTATCGGCATAATAGGGCAAGGCGATGTTGCAGGCCGGGCAGCCGGCAAAGCGGAAGAAGATGAACAACGCCGGTCCATTGGCGGTCAGCCTGTCCAGATCGAGCGTGTCGCCACCGACTTCGGCGAAGGACAAGGGCGGCAGAATGTCACCAGGCTGGGCAACGGCCGCGGGGTCGAAGCGTTCGACCAGTTGCCGGCGCTGTGCCGCATTGCCCGCCAACTGCGCCGGGGACCAGCTTCGCTCGCGCTCCGCCTGCAATGCAGCATAATGGTCCTTGAGCGTGTGGGTGAGAAGTGTCGCCATCATAGTCTCCTTGGGTCGGGATCATGATGGCGACAGTCGGCGGTCCTCGCTAATGAGAGTTGCCGGTCCAGTGACGAAAAATCGTCATAGTTTCAGGCCGCATCGCGCCGAGCGGGCGCCTGCTGGTGGCGGCTTGCCGGGATGGGCAGGCCCAGATTACCGCGCAGCGTTTCCGCCTCATAATCGGTGCGGAACAGGCCGCGCGCCTGAAGGATCGGGACGACTCCCTCGACAAAGCGCTTGAACTGCGAGGGATGGCCGAGATGGACGTTGAGGCCGTCAAGCGCGCGACCTTCGAACCAGCGCTGGATATCGTTAGCCACCGTTTCCGCCGATCCGACGAACGGGCTGCCGCGACCGGCGCGCGCACGCTCCACCGCCTGCCGCAGGGTCAGTCCCTGCTCGATGGCGACGTCGGTGACCTTCTTGGCCTGGGTGTAGAAGCTGTTCTTCGCATATTCCAGCGCCTCCACCGGGAAGGGCACGTCGGGATCATATTGGCGGAAATCATGCCAGCCGAAGGGGCGGCCAAACTCGGCCAGCGCCTGGTCGAAACTCTGGTCGAGTTGGCGATAATGGCTTTCTATATCCTTTGCCTGCGCATCGGTATCGCCGACCGTGACGAAGAAGCCGGGCAGGATGATGATTTCGTCCGGGTCGCGCCCCTGCCGCACTGCGCGGCCTTTCAGGTCGGCATAGAAGGCCTGGCCCTGTTCGATCGTCGCGGCATGGGTGAAAATGGCGTCGGCGATGGTCGCGCCCAGATCGCGGCCCTGGTCGCTGTCACCCGCCTGGAAGATCACCGGTTCGCCCTGCGGCGAGCGCTGGAGATTGAGCGGGCCGACGACCTGGAAAAATTCCCCGCGATGGTCGAGGCGATGGAGCCTGTCGGGATCGAGGAACTGGCCGGTCGCGCGATCGCGGACCAAGGCCCCCTCTTCCCAGCTCGACCAGAGGCCGCGCGCCACGTCGAGAAACTCGACCGCGCGGCGATAGCGGGTGTCATAGTCGAAATGTTCGGGCTGGCTGAAATTGCCCGCGGTGCCGGCGTCGCCGCTGGTGACGACGTTCCAGCCTGCCCGTCCCTTGCTGATCAGGTCGAGCGAGGCGAAGCGCCGGGCCAGATTGAAGGGATCGTTATAGGAGGTGGTGAGCGTGGCGACCAAGCCGATATGCTTGGTCGCCACGGCCAGCGCCGACAGGAGGGTGAGCGGTTCCAGCCGGTTAAGGTAATGGGGTGGCGAGTTGGCGGTGATGAACTGGGTATCGACGATGAAGACCAGGTCGAACTTCGCCGCCTCCGCCTGCCGCACGACATCGATGTACCAGTCGACATTGACGCTGGCGTCCACCGGAATGTCCGTATCCAGCCAGCGATTGCTTTCGCCGGGGCCGCCGACGCCGGTGGGGACGAGGCCCAGCTTCAATTGACGTTTAGTCATGATGGGTTCCTTACGCGGCGAAGCCGGGGGACTGACGTTCCGCCTTGCGCAGCGCCGCTTCCCAAACGAGGTCATAATGGGACTTGGCACCTTCCACGGGCTGACGATCCCGGCTGATCTGGCGGCGCACTTCCTCCTGCGCTTCTTCCGGCGCGATCAATATCCTGTCACGACCGACGCTGAGGGTGCGGACCTGCGCCTTGCACGCTTCTTCCAGATGATAGATGCCGCTAAATGCCTCGCCCGGCGTCGCGCCCAGCGCCAGCGTGCCGTGGTTGCGCAGCAGCATCACCTTGGTATCGCCAAGATCGGCGACCAGTCGTTCACGCTCGTCCAGGTTGAGCGCGACACCCTCATAATCATGATAGGAGATACGCGGGATCAGCGCGAGCGCGCGCTGGTTCAAGGGCAGCAGTCCTTCTGCATGGGCGGAGACAGCCACGCCATCGGCGCTGTGGAAATGCGCGATATAATGGGCGTCATCGCGCGCGCCATGGATCGCCGAGTGGATCACATAGCCGGCATAGTTGATGCCATAGTCGCTATCCCCGATGACATTGCCGTCGAGATCGACCTCCACCAGGCTGGACGCAGTGATCTCATCGAACATCAGGCCGAATGGGTTGATCAGGAAATGATGATCCGGCCCTGGCACGCGGGCGGAGATGTGAGTGTAGATGAAATCGTCCCAGCCATAGAGGGCCGAGAGGCGATAGAAGGCGGCAAGGTCAACGCGAACCTTCCATTCCGCTTCGCTGATTCCGGATACACGGAAACCATCGTCTTTCAGGACTGTAGCCATGGGGATGCTCCTTTGCGGGCAAATGTAGGCAGGCGGCAGTCGGCCGCCCAATGAGAATGTCTGATGGATGGACGAGCCGCGCTCATGCCGGGAAAATGCCCGGATCGACGATGCGTGAGACATCGACATGGACAGGTAATTCGCCATCGGCATGGAAGCGATCGACCACGCGCTGAAGCGGCTTGATGACCGCCGCGTCGGGCGCGACGAGGACGGGATTCTGCCGATCCACGATCAGCTTCGCCAGCTTGGGATCGACGCCTGTCGCCTTGGCAAACAGAGCGGCATAGGCGTCGGGATGCGTCTGCGCCCATTGGCTGGCGGTGCGGAAACGGGCGAGCACATCCTTGAGCGCCGCGCGCTTGCCGGGGTCGTCAAGCGCCGCCTGCGACGCGGCGATCAGGGTGAGGCCGGTGTTGATCCCCTGCCCGTCGCGTATGACGCGCGCGCCACGGTCTTCCGCCGCGATCTGATAGGTGCCGAAGGTCGCCCAGGCGTCGATCCGACCGGCGGCGAAGGCGGCGGCGGCGTCATTGGGCAGCATGAAGCCGATATCGATGCTCTTTCGATCGACCTTCGCCTCCTTGAGCGCTTCGAGCAGCAGATAGTGTGAAATGCTGCCCCGCGCGCTCGATACGATCACACGATGGCCGACGAGGCCGGCGACGTTGCGAATGGGCGAGCCGGGCGGCACGATAATGCCGATGTCTCGGGTGGAGGAGATGGAGCCGGCGATCACCTTGAGCGGGACGCCAGCCGCCGCCGCCAGCACGACGGGCAGGTCGCCCGCCGGCGCGGTATCGACCGCCCCGGCATTAAGCGCTTCCAGCAACGGCGCGGCGCCGACGAAATTGGCCCATTCTATATCATAGGCCAGCCCCTTGAGCGCGTCGGCGGCTTCCGCCTTTGACTGGAGCAGATGGACCTGGTCACCCAGCACGAGCTTTGTGCGCCCGCCCTTCCCGGCCCCGCCGCAAGCGGTGAGGCCGAGCGCGGCAGCGCCGGCAAGGAAAGTCCGACGATCAGAAAGCAAGTGCGATCCGTCCATAATAATAGCCGCCTGCGGGATTGAAGGGCGACGGGCCGTAATAGCCTTGGCCCGTTTGGGGATTGCCCGGCCCGTTGGTTTCGGGACGAACGTCGAACAGGTTGGTCGCGCCGACCGAGAGGGTCGCAAAGTCGGTGACCTTCGCGCTGATGCTGGCGTCGGTGATGATCTTCGCGCCGAAATAGCGGTCGTCGCCCGCCGCAGTGCGCTGGGTATATTTGCCGTAGCGGGTGTTGGTGATGCTGAGGCCGAAAATGCCCTTGGTCCAGTTGAGCGTACTGACCAGCTTGGTATGCGGCTGGAGCACTTCCAGTTCGCCGATCTTGTCGCCGCCAAAGAAGACAGAGCCTGCCCCCAGCAGCGACGCGCCATTGGCGCCGAACAGTTGCGAGGGGGTGGCGACGATGTCGGTCACCTTGGTCTTGCTATAGTTGAAGGCGAGCGTCACGCCGAGCTTGCCAAAATCGCCGAGGCCGGTCGAATAGTCGGCGACGAGATCGAAGCCCTTCGTCTCGGTATCGGCGGCATTGATGAAATATTCCGCCTGCTCGATGTCCGACAGGTCGTTTGCGGCCAGGATCGAGGAGATGCCGGTGCCGAACAGGCGGCCGGTGCGCTCGATCCGGTCCTTGATCTTGATATAATAGCCATCGAGCGTGATCGACAGCGCCGGCAAGGGCGTGAAGACGATGCCAAGCCCGGCGTTCCAGGTCTTTTCCGCCTTGAGCGGCTTGGCACCCAACAGCTTGCCGACATTGGAGTCCGCCGTCACCAGCTTGGCGACGGTCGGGCGCAATTCGGTCTGGCCGGTTTCGGCGTTGAAGAAGGAGGAGGTGCGGCCATCAGTCTGGGCATAGCCGATCTGCGTCAGCGACGGGGCGCGGAAGCCAGTGCCGACGGTGCCGCGAATGGCGAGCGCGGGACTGAATTCGTAGCGGCTGTTAAGCTTCAGGCCGATCGGGCTGCCCGACCCGTCGTTATAATGTTCGGCGCGGATGGCCGCGCCGATATACCAGGCGTCGGTCGGATAGATGCCAAGGTCGATATAACCGGCATAGACTTTGCGACTGATGTCGGCTTCGTCGGCGGGCGACAGGACGATCGCGCCCTGCACCACCGGGGAGGCGACCCGGCCGACATTCCAGTCATACTGCTGGTCGCCGGGCTGGAACGTGTAGGTCGCCGGTTCATAGGCGAGCGGATCGCCCGCGAAGGTGCGGAAGCGATCGAGCCGATATTCGCCGCCGATCGACACCTGCAACGGCTTGGCGAAGCCGATGTCGAACTCGCGCGTCAGATCGACATTGTGGGTCCATTGGCGAAACTCGAAATTGGCGAGATTGGGCCAGCTGGTCGGGCTATCCGGGCCGAGCGAGGGACGGATCGACAGCTTCGAAAACTGGCGGCTGGCGTTGCGGCCGAAGGAGGAGGACAGGTCATAATCCCAGCCTGCCAGCACGCCCTTCAGACCGCCGACGAACTGGAAATCCGTCTCGTCGATATTGTTGAGCGGATAATAGCCGTCGGGGAACAGGGCTGTGAAATTGGCGGTGCTGTTGGGGCGGCGGAAATTATTGCCGATCTGGGCGTCGCGCTCGCCATAGGTGCCGAAGCTGTAGAGGGTGACGTTATCGGTCACCGGCAACTGGGCGTTGTAGCCGAGGTTGAACGCCTTGATCTGCGGGTCGCCATTATGCGCGCCGTCGCGGTTCCAGGCGGCGTTACGGGCATTGGCGTCAGCGATGTTCGCCTCCACCTGCGCGCGGGTCAGGCCGCTGCTGGCGACCACCTGATCAATCGTGCGACCGGCGGGCAGGCCATAGAGATTGGTGTCGGTCGCCGCCAGGTTCCACCAGGCACCGCCGCGCTTGCGGATATCGCCACTGACGGTGAGGAATCCGCCATCGTCACCGATTCTGGTGCCGTAACGGATCGTGCCCTTCCAACTGTCCGGCTTGCCATTGGCGGAATAGAGCGTGCCATAAGTGAAGTCGCCGCTCAGCCCTTCCTTTTCAGCGAGCTGGATGTTGATGACCCCGGCGATCGCGTCGGTGCCATATTGGGCGGCGGCGCTGTCTTTGAGCACTTCGATCCGGTCGATGCCGCTGGTCGGAATGAGGTCGATATCGACCGGGTTGGAACCGGATGTGTCGGCGGTCGAATTGCTGAGGAAAGCGCCATTGTGGCGGCGCTTTCCGTTGACCAGTACCAGCGTATAGGCCGGTGCCAGGCCGCGATTGGTGACTGGGCGGCCGATCGAAAAGACGCCGGCATGGGTCGATCCGAAATTGAGCGAGGGCAGCAGCTTGGACAGCGCTTCGCCAAATTCGGCCGAGCCGGTCGCCTGCAACTTGTCCGCGCTGACGACGTCGATCGGCGCCGGGCTTTCGGCGACGGTGCGCGGGGCACCGCGGACGCCGGTGACGATGATCGTACCGGCGTCCGCCGCCGCGTCATCCGGTGGGCTGAGCGCCTGCGCCGATGCGGGTGAGACAGCGAGCGCGACAGCTGTGAGCGCCGTCGATGTGAGATAGTAGGCAGATTTCTTCATGGATATTCCCCCAAACAGACTTGGAGGCCTGCCTATTTTCTATTGATTTGGTTGAGAAATGACTTTGGCGACATATCTATGATTAAAACTAAACTTTAGATCGTCTTTCCGCTGACAAACTTATTGTTTCATTGAGCTTTGACGAAGCTGGAATCGAAGGCGTTCGCGACGTCGCGCTGGCCGTCGATAAGGCCGGCCTTCTGAAACCGAGCGGTGATCGCTTGCTCGTGGGCGATGATCTTGGCATCGATCGGCTGCGCGATCCGGTTGCTGCGGTCGAAGCTGGCGCGGGCGATGTCCAGCGGCAGGCCCGTCTCCCTCGACAGCACTTGCGCAAACTGATCGGGGTGCGCCCGCGCCCAGGCGACCGCTCTGGCTTCCCGCTGGAGGAAATCGGCCAGCATAGCGCGTTTGGGATCGATGGAATCGGCGTTGGCGATGTCGATATAGAGCGGCAGGCCATAGTCTTTCGCATCAACCATAGCGCGCGCCCCTTCCTTGATCGCGACATTGGTATAGGGCGTCCATGTCGCCCAGGCGTCGATCGCGCCGCTGTCGAACGCGGCCTTGGCGTCGCCCGGCGGCAGGAAGGTGACGCGAACCTTGTCCGCCGGGATGTGGGCGCGCTCCAGCGCCTGAAGCAGCAGATGATGGCCGATCGAGCCGCGGGTGGTGGCGACGGACTTGCCGACCAAGTCCTGCGCGCTTTTCAGCGGCGATCCATTCTTGACTAATATGGCTAGCGCATCGCTTGCCTGGTTGGCTGGTGCCTGCACGGCGATAGCCTTGACCGGGCTGCCGCTCTGGTAAGCGAAGATGAACGGCGCATCGGCGGCAAGGCCCAGATCAGCCGCGCCGCCGCCGACCGCTTCCAGCAAAGGCTGGGCGGCGGGAAATTCCGACCATTCGACCGTATAAGGCGCGCCTTCCAGCACCCCCGATGCGACCATCATGGATTTGACCTGCCCCTTCTGATTGGCGACGTGCAAGACCTTGTCGTCGCTCCGCTTAAAAGTCACGGCGGCGAGCGCTATGCCCGCCACCGCGACAAGGGACGCCGACAGGATGGCGACGTTTTTCTTGGACATGGATCAGCCCGCCAGTGCGAGGCCGGCCACCTCGCGCTCGGCGACCTTGCGACGCACGACCGGCAGCAGTTCGCGGCCATAGAGGATGGAATCACCCAGCGGATCGAAGCCGCGGATCAGGAAATGGTCGATGCCGATATCATAATAATCGAGCATGGCGTCGGCCACCTGTTCGGGCGTGCCGACCAGGCCGGTGCTGTTACCGGCCGCGCCTGTCAGCGCCGCGACGCCGGTCCACAGGCGGCCGTCGCGCCTGTTGCTGCTGGCGGTGTCGAGCAGGCGAAGCGAGCCGGCATTGGGCGGGCGATGGCCGGTGATGGGCAGGCCAGCGGCGACGCGATTGTCGCGCACCTCCTCCTCAATCTCGTTCGCGCGCTTCCAGGCGGCTTCCTCGGTATCGGCGATGACGGGGCGGAGCGACAGCGAGAAGCCGGGATTACGGCCATAGCGCGCCGCCGATTTGCGCACGGCGCGCACCGTGTCCTGCACCGCTTCGAGCGTTTCGCCCCATAGCGCATAGACATCGGCATGGCGACCAGCGACGTCGATCGCCTCGTCCGACGATCCGCCGAAGAAGACCGGCAGATTGTCGGGCTTGATCGCGCTATAGGCCTGACGAATGTCGTAATATTTGCCCTGATGGTCGAAAGGTTTGGCCTCCGTCCATTCCTGACGCAGAATGGTCAGATATTCGTCGGTGCGGGCATAGCGTTCGGCCTTCACCGTTTTGGTGTCGCCATCGCGGGCCATTTCCTCGTCCGCACCGCCGGTGATGATGTGGACCGCGACCCGGCCGCCCGACAGTTGATCCAGCGTGGCGAGTTGGCGGGCCGCCACGGTCGGCTGGGTGAAGCCGGGGCGGTGCGCGACCAGAAAGCCGAGCTTCGTCGTGATCGCGGCGGCATGGGCTGCGACGATCTGGCTTTCCGGGCTGTTGGAGCCGAAGGGGATGAGAACGCGGTCGAAGCCGCCCTCTTCCTGCGCTCTGGCCGCGGCGTTGACATAGTCGGTATCCAGCGCGCGGCTGCGCACCGCCGCCTGCGTTTCAGAACCGTTGTTGAAGCCGATATAGCCGATGAACTTGACGCTCATATAATGTCTCCCGATCTTTAGATGACTATGAAGCCGTGGGTGCCGTCGCGCTCCAACTGAGCGACGAGGCCATATTCCCAGTCGAGATAGGCCTGCATGGCGGCGGCCTTATTGTCCGTGCCTTCATAGGGGCGCTTGTAGCGGCCCTCCGGCCCGCGTGCCGCAGGCGCGCCGTCCGGTCCGGTTTCCAGAGTGACAGCCGACCAGTCGACGTCGAGGATGGAGACGTCCCAGCCCAGTTGAGCGAGCCAGGAGGCGGTCATGTCCGCGCGCGGGCCGACATTGTCGGTTACGACGATGCGGGCACCGCGGACCGGAGCGTTGTGATCGGTTTCCTGCACCAACTGGCCGCCCTGCGCATTGCGGAAACCGGGCAAATGGCCGCTTTCATATTCGCGCGGCTGGCGCACGTCGTAAAGGTAGAGGGTGCGGGCCGTATCGGCCTGAAACGCGGTCAATTCGTCCCAGCCGATGCGCTTGACGCCGGCGCGATAGGCGACGTCGCGGGCATGGATGCGGGCTTCCTCGATCGCGACATCATCGACTTCGGGCGCGGCGCGGGTCTGGCCGGTTTCCAGTTGCTGGCCCGCCAGCGTCCAGCCGATCGTGCCGTTGCGAAGCGCATATACCTTGTTGGGGACGCCGGCATTGACCAGCGATTGCGCGCCGATGATCGACCGGGTGCGGCCGGCGCAGTTGACGATGATCGTGGTGTCGGGATCGGGCGCGATGGTGCGCGCCCGCAACGCCAGTTCCGCCCCCGGCACGCTGGTCCCGGTGGGGATGCTCATCGTATGATATTCTTCGTAGCGGCGGGCATCGAGAATTTTGATATCGGCCTTTTCATCGATCAACGCCTGCACATCTTCGGCGGTCAGCGAAGGCGTATCGCGGCGATGTTCGACCAGTTCGCCGAACGCCTTGGAGTAGCTGTTCACGTCCTCGAAGAGTTCGTAACCCGCGTCGCGCCATGCCGACAGGCCGCCATCCAGTTCGCGCACATCACTATAGCCTAGCGCTTCGAGGCGGATCGCCGCTTTGCGGGCGAAGCCTTCGCCATTGTCATAGACGATGATTGGCGTGGCGAGGCGCGGGATGCGCCAGCGGGCTTCCTGGTCGATGCGGCGCAGCGGGATTTGTGCGGCGAAGAGCGGGTGGCCCTGCGCAAAGTCATGTTCTTCGCGCACGTCGATGATGGCGATTTCGCTGCCGACCAGCAGGGCGTGGCGGATGTCCTGCGGCGTGGCGGTCTGAATCTTGTCCAGCGTTTGCGTAGTCATGCGGTTTTCGATCTGTCCCAGAGGTTGGGGATCACGCTGTTCGCGTAACCCGAAATGAAGGTCTTGGGCGTGCCGTCGAGCGCGTAGGTCGCGCGTTCGACCGCCCCGATATTGGCGCCATAGACATGGATGCTGACGGACGGCTGGTCGGCGAGCCCATTGGTGACGCGATGGATATCGCCAATGCGGGGGGAGACGGCGTCAACCTCGCCTTCGTGCAGCAGTTCCTCGCCCTGATCGACCAGGGCGCCGCCTGGCAGGCGACGGAAGCGTTCGACCTTTTCGATCCCGCGCAGGACGCCGACCAGACCCCAGACGCTGTGATCGTGAATGGGCGTGGACTGGCCTGGTCCCCAGACGAAGCTGACGACGCTAAACCGCTCGCGGCTGTCGCAGTGAAGCAGATATTGCTGGTAGCGATCGGGATGAGGCTGGGCGAAGGCTTCGGGCAGCCAGTCGTCGGCGGCGATCAGGCGGCTGAGCAGCGCGCGGCCGCTGTCCAATATCGCCTGCTCGTCGCGGGTGGCGGCCAACAGGTCGGCAAAGGCCGTGACGAAGCCGCGCAGGCGGCTGGTGTCGGGCACGGTATCGACCGGCCGTTCGATGGCGGCGAGCGCGTTCATTCGGCGGCGACCGCGAAGGGTACGACGCCATCGTCATGATCGTCGCCGCCCAGATGGGAGAGCAGCTTTTCACGCAGGCGGCCCGCGAAGCTGCTGCGCTCGCCGCGCGGGGCGGTGATGCGCTCTTCGGCGACGATGCGACCCCGGTCGAGCACCAGCACGCGGTCGGCCAGCGCAATCGCTTCCTCGACATCATGGGTCACGATCAGGACGGCGGGCTTGTGCTTGCGCCAGAGCGACAGCACCAGATCGTGCATCCGATAGCGGGTCAGCGCGTCGAGCGCGGCGAAGGGTTCATCCAGCAGCAACAGTTGCGGTTCGCGGACAAGTGCGCGAGCCAGCGCCACGCGCTGCGCTTCGCCCCCCGACAGGGTCAGCGGCCAGGCGTCAAGGCGATGGCCAAGGCCCACTTCCTTGAGCGCGACTTCGGCGCGGGCGCGGCCATTGTCGCCCTTCAGCCCCAGCGCCACATTCTTCCAGACCGGTTTCCAGGGGAGCAGCCGAGCGTCCTGAAAGACGACGGCGCGGGAATCAGGGACTTCCACATCCTGGTCGCGGACTTCGTCCAGGCCCGCCAGCGTGCGCAGTAGCGTGGTCTTGCCCGATCCCGAACGGCCCAGCAGGGCGATGAACTCGCCGGGCGCGATGTCGAGGTCGAGGCCGTCGATGATTGTGTTCGCGCCGAAGCGCCGGGTAAAGTCGCGCAGGCGCACGACGGGCTCGGGATGAGGCTGATGAACAGCGCTATCGACCGTGGAAAAACCGAGGCGAGCGTCCATGCTTATTGCTCCACTATGCTGGGGCGCCAGATCAGGGCGCGGGCTTCGATCGTGCGGACCAGCCAGTCGGCGCCAAGGCCGAGGATGGCGTAGACCATGAGGCAGACGACGATGATGTCGGTGCGCATGAAATCGCGAGCATTGTTGATGAGATAGCCAAGGCCGGCCGAGGCGTTGATTTGTTCGGCGACGACCAGCACCAGGATCGACACCGACAGGGCGTAGCGCAACCCGACCAGCAGCGAGGGCAGCGCCGAAGGCAGGATGACATGCCAGATCTGCTCCCAACGGCTCAGGCCGAAACTTTTGGCCGCGTCGAGCAGGCGCAGGTCGACGCTGCGGATGCCGCTGTAGAGGTTGAGATAGACCGGGAAGATGGTGCCGAAGGCGATGAGCGCGACCTTGGGCGTTTCGCCGATGCCGAACCAGACGATGAAGAGCGGGGTGAGCGCCAGCGCGGGTATGGTGCGCTTGATCTGCATGAGCGGATCGACCGCCAGTTCGCCGGACCGGGACAGGCCTGCGACGAGGCCGAGGCCAAGGCCCAGGCCCACGCCGATCAGCAGGCCGACGGCGACGCGAGCGAAGGACACAAGGAGATTGGAGGGCAGTTCGCCAGAAATCACCATCTCCAATAGCGTACCCAGCACGGCGGACGGTGCGGCCAGCGTGCGTTCGGGGATCAGGCCAAGGCGCGATCCCGCTTCCCACAGCAGCAGCAGCAGGACTGGCGACAGCCAACGGCCGCCGAAGCGCGAAAGCGAGAAGGGGCGCGGTGCCGAAGCCGATCGGCTCCGCCTTGCCCGCGATGTGTCATTGATCGTCAAAACCGCCATGTCCGGCCCTTTATGTAACTGCGGACAAGCCCAACATGAATTGTCTACCAATTCAATTAAGTTTTTCTAGGCGGACCTATCAGCGTTCATCATAGGTCGCCTTTCGTCGCCATTGCGGGGCGGATCAGCGCCGATATGGCGGTTTGTCGTGGCACCTTTCATTCTGGCGTAGTTTTTCCTCGGCCGGACAAATCTCTACTATTTTGATTGATATATAGGCATCGGCAATAACAGGTCTTCCGTTTCCGACGTCGGATCGGCTTCCCATCTTTCCATCCAAGGGGTTCATCGTGCCGGTCAATCTACCGACCAATTTGCTGCGCAGCTTCGTCGCCATCGTCGACACCGGGTCGATGCTGAATGCGTCGGAACAGGTGTTCGTGACGCAATCTGCGCTCAGCCTTCAGATCAAACGGCTGGAGGAACTGGTGCAGCAGACGCTGTTCCTGCGCGAAGGGCGGCGGCTGAACCTGACGTCAGCGGGGACCGTGCTGCTCGATTATGCGCGGCGTGTGCTGCTGCTGCATGACGAGGCGGTCGCCGCGGTCAGCGCCGGGCGCTTTGCCGGACCGGCGCGGATCGGCATGGTGCAGGATTTCGCTGATACGCTGCTGACGGGCCTGTTGTCGCGCTTTTCCGAATTGCATCCCGACGCGCAAATCTATGCGCGCGTAGCTGGAACCGCCGAATTGCAGGCGCTGCTAGAACGGCGAGAACTGGACATCGTGCTGGGCTTTGCCGCGCCCAATGACGCCCATGCGGTGACGGTCGCGCCGATGAGCTGGTATGGCGAGACGGTGCTGGCCGATCGCGAAGTGATCCCGCTGGCGGTGCTGGAGGAGCCGTGCCGTTTCCGCGAGGCTGCGATCCGGGCGCTGGAAGATGCCGGGCTGCAATGGCGGATAACGGTGGAAACGCCCAATCTTGCGACGCTCAAGGCCGCCGTCGGTGCGGGCCTGGGCATCACCTGCCGCACCCATTTGTTTCTGGAGAACAGCGCGGCGCTGGAGCATGAGCGCCTGCCGCCCCTGCCGCGCGTAGCGGCGATCCTGCGGTCGGGCGACAAATTGGACAAGGCGGCGCAGAGACTGGCCGAACTGGCGCGGGAAACGGTCGAGGCGCTCTGACCGGTTCCCGCGCCCGGCCCGTCAGTAGCCGCGCACAGGATCCACGATGTCGCTGGGCGCTTCGCCGCGGGCGAAGCGGGAGATGTCGTCACGCACTTTTTCCAGCAGCCGATGCCGCACCAGCGTGTGATTGCTGGAAACATGCGGCGTCAATCGCACGCGCGGATGGGTGTAGAGCAGATGGCCTTCGGGCAAGGGTTCGGGATCGGTGACGTCCAACGTCGCGAAGCCGGGACCGCCGGCCCCATCCAGCGCGTCGATCAAGGCGTCCTGATCGATCACCGATCCGCGCGCGACGTTGATGATATGAGCGCCGGGCTTGACCTTGGCGAGCAGCGCCGCGTCGAACAGATGATAGGTTTGCGGCGTGGCCGGCACGGCGACGATGATATGGTCCGCACGCGCAACCAGCGTTTCGATATCGCCGACATGCTCCACGCCGCTGATTCCCGATTGGGCGCCGGTGCGGCGCAGACCGACGACCTGCGCGCCCAGCGCCAGGCCGCGTCGCGCCACCGCCTGCCCGATCGCGCCCAGGCCGACGATGCCGATCGTGGTGCCCGATACCCGGCCCAATGGCACGTTGATCCATTCCGCCCGCGAGCGGGCGGTGATCGCCTCCAGATTCTTGGCATGGGCGTAGATGGCGGCGATCACATAATCGGCGATCTCGTCCGATGCGACGCCGCGGCCGCAAGTGACGAGCGGCGCGTCGAGCAGCCAGGAGGGATAGAAATCGATCCCTGCCGATGCGCTATACACCCATTTCAGCCGCCCCGGCCAAACGGGTGGACGTGAAGCGGATCGTTGGCGCCAGGCAGGTGAAGGGCGCACCAGCAGTAGATCCGCCTCCGCCGCAGCGCTCCACGGTTCGTCGTCTTCGACGTCGATCAATATGGGCGCGATAGGATGCTGCCGAAGGCCGCGGTTGAAATCTGCGTCAAGTTGGCTTGCAATGATGAGCGACATGTCAGTTGCCAAGCGCCGCCCGACCGGCGGCGATCAATATGGTGTCGGTTTGCGGCGAGTGGATGCGACTGCACAGCACGTCGCGATAATGGCGTTCGAGCGGGTTTTTCCGGCTGATGCCGGGATTGCCCGTGAGTTCCAGCCCGATCTCCACCGCCCGAATGGCGTTGCCGGTCGTGAGATATTTGATATTGTTCACCTCCACCGCGCTGGGCGGATCGCCCGCATCATAACGCGCGGCGGCATCGCGGATCAGGGTGCGGTTGACCTGCAACAGCGTCTCGATCTCGCCGAATTTCTCCTGCACGCGCGGCAGGGTGGCGAGCGAAGCGCCCAGATTGGTGGGCACCCGGTCGTTGAGATAGGCACGCAACCAGTCCCGCGCCGCCCGCGCGACACCGTCATAGATGGTCGAGATGGCCAGCGCATTCCAGATGGCGAGGCTGGGATCACCGGCACCGGCCGCCCATTGGTCGGGGCGGCGAATATCGACCGCATGGTCGAGCGGCGTCGGCGTGTCGGCGAAATGCACCGCGTGGCTGACGGTGGCGCGCATCCCCAGATGGTCCCAGACCGGCTCGATATCGATGCCGGCACTATCGGCGCGGACCAGGAAATTGCCGACGCGCGGTTCCGTTTCATCCGTCTTCGCCCAGACCGAAAACCAGTCGAGCCCGGTCGATCCGGTCGAATAGATTTTCGTGCCGCTGATCGCCCAGCCATCGGCGGTGCGTCGGGCGACCGTCGCGGGCAGGCCGCCGCGCACCGGCGTGCCCAGTTCCGGTTCCACCCGCAGGCCGCCGATCAGGCCCCTGCCCGCCACCGCATCGCGCGCCAGCCGCTCGTAGATCGCCTGCGGCCAATTGCGCGCACGCGCCGGAGTGGCGTGATAATGATAGGTCATGAACAGGATGAGCGCGGTCGACGGCTCCCCCTTCGCCACCGCGGCCAGCACGCGGATCGCTTCGCCGAGACCCGCGCCGCGACCGCCCAGATCGCGCGGCACGGTCAGGCCGATCAACCCTTCGCTGGCGAGCAGGTCAAAATTGGCGCGGGGAAATTCGCCGCTACGGTCATAATGTTCCGCAGTTTCGGCCAATCGCCGGGTCAGCCGGTCGAGTTGCTCCGCACTGACGGACCCGGCCGAAGCGGCTGGCGCGTCGTCGCGTTGAATTGCCTGGGTGGCCATGATGTTCAGCCTCTCTTGGGAATGTCGGCGTTGAAACGGGCATCCCATAGCGGGCGCACATCGACCGCCTTGGGCAGCAATTTCTGCCGATAGAAAAGATCCGCGACCTGTTGCTGCGAAGCGATCGCCGCAGCCGTGACCGGGCGCAGTTCATAGGTGGCGCTCTTGCGCTTGAACTGATCGACTACATAGTCGCGGGGAACACCGATATCCTGGGCGATGATCGTCGCCCATTCATCCTGATGGGCAGCCGCCCAGCCATAGGCTTTCTGCACCAGCGCCAGATAATCGCCGATCAGCCTGGCCTTGTCGGGATCGGCCAGCGCATCGACATGGGCCGACACCAGATAATTGCCCGACAATATGCCATAGGCGGTCTTGAGGATGCGCGCGCCCTCCGTCGCCATGGCGCGCTGGATCGGGAAGCCGTAGATCGCCCAGGCATCCAGTGCGCCCTGCGAGAAGGCCGCCGCGCCATCGGACACGCCCATCGCGACCGGGGTGATGTCGTCCCAGCTGAGGCCGACTTCCTCCAACATGCGGATCAGGAAATATTGCGAGGTGGTGGCGCGGACATAACCCACGCGCTTGCCTTTGAGATCGGCGATGGTCTTCGCCTTGGACCCCTTCGGCACTAGCACGACCTGGTTGTTGACGTCGCCATGGGCGACCGCGATCTGGCGGAAACTCTGGATAGTCGAGGCGGCCGCAAAGATCGGCGGGATTTCGCTCATCCCGCCATAGTCGAGCGAGCCGCCGTTGAGCGCCTCCACGACCAGATGGCCGGACTGGAACTCGCTATAAACGAGGTCGAAGCCTTCGGGCTTGATACCGGCCGCCTTGAACAGCAGGCGCGTGTCGCCCTCGCCCTTGCCGGTTACGGACACGCGCAATTTGGGTCGACCACTCCCGGCCGCGCCGCATCCCGCCAACAATAGGCAGGACACCGCTCCGGTGCCGATGAAGGCCCGCCGCGACAGCCGATCAACGGCCATGCGCACCTTCTGACGCTGGATTAGCCCGGCGTTCGAACAGGATCACATTGGGATCGCGCAGAAATTCGCGCCGCGCCACTTTGCGCAAGCGCGTCCAGCGTGGGCCGAGGGAACGTAACAGGCGCATGGTCGTCCTTCCATTGATGCACTTATCTCTTTATCTATTTCAACAGTAGAGATATGTCCCACAAGCAATGTTGAGCGAACCATTAGAAATGCTTGATCCATGCTGAAGGTCGATCATATCGCCATCATCGGCGGCGGCTTCAGCGGCGTGCTGCTGGCGATCAACCTGTTGCGGCACGGCAATGTGCGGGTGACGCTGATCGAACGGCGGCCCGACCGGCTGGGCCGCGGCCTGGCCTATGGCGCGGCGCAGGCGGACCATATCCTCAATGTCCGCGCCGCCAATATGAGCGCGCTGCCCGACCAGCCCGGCCATTTCGTCGACTGGCTGACGGCGCAGGGGCTGGGCCAGGAAGGCAGTTTCGCCACCCGGCGCGACTATGGCGCCTATCTATGCGCGATGCTGGATGCCGCGCGCGCAGCAGCGGGTGACCGAATCAGTATTGTGAGTGACGAAGCGATCGACCTGGTCGTGGCGGATGAGGGCGCTTCCGTTGCGCTGCGGTCGGGCGCGCCCCTTGCGGCGGACGTCGCCGTGATCGCGCCGGGCAACCTGCCGCCGCACGACTTGCCGGCCTTCGTCGGCCTCGATCGCCGCGCTTATGTCGATGATCCCTGGGCGGCGGACATCGGCGCGGCGTTGGGGAGCGACGACACGCTGTTGCTGCTGGGCAGCGGATTGACCGCCATCGATTGTGCGCTGAGCCTCGACAGCGCGGGGTTCCGGGGCAAGATGATTGCTCTGTCGCGCCGTGGCCTCACCCCGCACGCCCATGCCCCCGCTCCGCCCTATGCCGTGCGGCGCGAACGGCCCGCCGGGTCCGCTTCCGCGCTGTTGCACGGCGTCCGTGAACGGGCGGCGGCAATCGGCTGGCGCAATGCGGTGGACGAATTGCGGCCCTTCTCCGCCGATATGTGGCGCGCCGCGAGCGCTGCCGAACGCAGCCGTTTCCTGCGTCACCTGCGCCCCTATTGGGACGTGCATCGCCACCGGGTCGCGCCGCAGGTCGCCGAGCGACTGGATGGGCTGCGCGCGCAAGGGCGACTGACGGTGCGCGCGGCGAAGGTCACGACGGCGATCCCCGATGGCGACGGCCTGATCGTAGGTCTGCGCCCGCGCGGCGCGATGGATAGCGAGACACTGAACGTGGCGCGGGTGGTCAACTGTACCGGACCGCTTGGCGACTTGCGCCGCGTGACCGATCCGCTGCTGCGCAACCTGTTCGACCGCGGCGACATCCGGCCCGATCCGCTGGCCATCGGCATCGACGTCGATCGCCAATGCCATGCCATCGCCGCCGACGGCCGCGCGCAGCCCCGGCTGCATGTCGTGGGGCCGATGACGCGGGGCGCGCATTGGGAAATCGTCGCCGTGCCGGACATCAGGCGACAGGTCTGGGCGCTCGCCCGCGAGATCAGCAGCGCCCATTGGGTCGAGGCTGAGGGGCTGTAGCAAAGACTGAACGATTGCGACGCCGTCATATGTTCAGGCGCTGCACGGATCGCACCCGCCCATAAGGGTAGCCACCATAGCATCGGCGATTTGCGACGTGGATAGCGCGCCATTGGGTTCATCCCAGCGCTCCAGCCAGTGTAAAGGCGGTGATCTTCACATCGATTGGCGCGATGGAAGCATCCGCGACCGCGTCTTGCAGCATATCGGCCAGTTCGCCGAACAAGGGAATGATTTCGGCGACACCGGAAAGGTTCGTATCGTTTTGTTCAACATCGTCTCGATATTCAGAGGCGTCCGGCCGACTAACGCAGGTAAAGACGAAATATTCGTCAGCCCAAGATATTTGCCTCGCCGCCGCCATCCGTCAATTCATCAAGGACAGCATCTCGGCGATCGGGATGAACGCGAACGCGACCGAACTGTCGGCCACGCCATAGGGCAGGAAGATCATCCTACCAATGCGCGTCGCCCCACAGGTATAGACGACATTGGGGACATAGCCCTCCCGCTCGCTATCTATTGCAGCCAATATGGGATCGACCGAACGGCGCAGAACTCTCGAGGGATCGGTCTTATCGAGCAGTACTGCGCCGATGGAATATTCCCGCATCGCGCCGACACCGTGGGTCAGGAGCAACCAGCCCTCATCAATCTCGATTGGCGAACCGCAATTGCCGATCTGGACAAGCTCCCACAGATAGTGCGGCATCAGGATTTTCTCTCCTTCGCCCCAATCCGTCAGGCTGTCAGACTGGATCAGATAGAGATTCTCGCCATCCTGCCGACCGATCATCATGTAGCGGCCGTTCACTTTGCGCGGGAACAAGGCCATGCCTTTGTTGCGGGCTGCGCTGCCCGTCAGCGGATACATGCCGAAGCTTCGGAAATCGGTTGTGCGCATCATCTCCGACTGGATTTGTCGGCCATTATAGGCGGTGTAGGTGCCGAGCCATTCGACCGACCCGTCGTCGTGGACGAACCGAACCAGGCGAAGATCTTCCAGACCGTTCGCCTGCGCGGCGGTGATTGGAAATATCACCGTCCCTGATAATGTGCTGTCGGGGTGGCGGAAGATCGTCACGGGTCCGGACTGTTCACGTTCCTCGTCGCCCTTCGCGTCTGCCGCAGTCGCAAAGGGCGGTTCGGGTGCCAACTGCAAGTCGCCGCGCTCCGAGATGATGCCCTCCCGAAAGGCGATCGAACTGATATGGCCCTCGCCCACGGCGCGCAGCGAAATGACGATACGCTGGCAGCCTTCTGCCAACCCGCTCTGGTCGGGATGGGGCACGACACTGGGATTCATCAAGGCCGCAGCAGCATAGCTATATTCGTGACAGAAATAGGCGCCGATCAATTGGCAGCGCGCATCGCTGATACCCCGGTCGTCCAGTTTCAACAGCCTGGCGATCTCGGCGAAGCGGGTCATGAACACCCGTCGGGTCTGCCAATGGCGCGCTTCGAACCCGATGAGGACATGGGTGAGTTGCGCATTCACCTCGGCTTCGGGGAGCATCAGGACGGCCTCCGTGATCCGCTGAGTACGGCTGGGCGCACCACCCTGTGTCTGCCACCCAAGATGAAAGGGTCGCACGACGACACGCTTCGCATCAGCTGTCAAACGAAGTGGCAGCGCGTCAATCTTCTGCAAAACAATGTCCTGTGCGGCCAGCGGATCAGGCGAAAGCGATCGGTACGCCCGTCGCTCCCCCTTGTGCCACGTCCGCGAGGCGTTGGGAAAGCCTCATCATGGCGCAGGATGCCAGTTGCAGCGCGATAAGCGATTCCGCGCCCTGGTTGCGATTGGGACCAAGGGGGGTCAGCCCGTCAAAGCAGCCTCCACCCGCGGGCGTCGCGAGCGGGGTGTCCAGGTCGTTCTGGCCCAGGAACCAGCGATAGGCGGTTTCCGCCTGGACTACCCATCTTTTGTCAGGATCGACATCCCACGCGGCGACTGCGGCGTCAATGGTCGCCTGTGCCTCCAGCGGCTGCTGGTCGTAGGGCAAGGGTGGCTTGTGACTGCGGCCGAAACTTTCCGACCCCACAGGACGGAAATAGCCCTCGGGCGTCCTCTGCCTGTCGCCTATCCATTCCAGCGAAATCAAACCGCGTTCAATCAGGTCCGCTCGTCCAAGGTGCCTCCCGGCGACGAGCAGAGCTTCCGGCAGCCGTGCATTGTCATAGGCAAGTACCCTCTCGAACCATGTCCAGCCGGGACGGCTGGCTGCGTCGAGAAGCGCGGCAATATGATCGGCAAATCTTGCCATCACGATAGAGATACGACTGTGATCTGGATCGGTATCTAAAATGGCACCTGCGCCAAGAATGACGAAGGCCTGCGCGCGCGGCGAGGTGACCGAAGCCATGGGACCGACGGCCGCTTCAAATAGATGCGCTGCCCATTCGCGATGCGCGGCAGAAGGGGCGTCGCGCACGGTGACACCCAATGCCCATAGGGCGCGTCCACAGCTATCTTCAGATCCTTCTTCCTCGCACCAGCGCCGGTCGAAGCCCATGAAATTGCGGAACCGGCCACGATCCGGATTCCAGGCATGCTGAACAAAGCTGGCATAAGTGGTCATCCACTTGTCCCGAAGACCCTCGTCCATAGACTCAATCTGGGCCATCAGGATCAGAGCCCGGGCATTGTCGTCGATGCAATAGCCATGACGACGGTCCGGGATGGTGAGGATACCATGTTGAAATATGCCAGTCGCATCGCTCATTCGCAGGACGGCGGAAGGATCGGGCGGAAGGACGGCATAGCTGCGGCGCGGGCTTTGGCGATCCGGATGCGCGAAGATGGCGGCGATCATCAGATTGCCGACGTTGCGCGCCAATTCGCTCCAGATCATCTTGCGCCCATAGGCATAGGCGCGCGCCGCATAGCCGCGCAACAACGCCTCGTCCGACAATAAGGCTATGATCTGCATGGACAAGGCACCCGCATCCTGGAACGGCACGACGACACCGCGGTCTTCCGACAGGATTTCCTGTGCCTGAACATAGGGTGTCGAGAGCACGGGCTTGCCCATGCCGATCGCGTAGCTGAGCGTGCCCGAAACAATCTGCGCAGGATTGACATAGGGGGTGACGTAGATGTCGGCCGCCTGAAGCGTGTCGAGTAATTCCTCCTGTTCGACGTAGCGGTCGATGAAGCGAACCTGATTGCCAACGCCCAGCTCCTGCGCCAGCGCGGCGAGCCCCTCGCGCATGCTCTCTCCGCGCTCGCGAATAAGGTTCGGGTGGGTCGCGCCCAAGACGACATACAGCGCGTCAGGATGCGCTTCGACGATGGCGGGCATAGCCCGGATCATGTGATCGATACCCTTGTCAGGCGCGAGCAGGCCGAAGGTAAGGATGATCCGATGCCCTTCCCAGCCAAAGCTGGACTTCATCGCGGGAGGATCGACATAGGGCCGGTCAGGCACGCCATGGGGGATGACTGCTATTGCGGCGTCATCCAGCCCATAGGTTTCAATCAGGAGGGTTCGCCCCTGCCCCGCCATGACCATGACCTTGCTTGCCCGCCGCAGAAGGGCGGCCATGACGCGGTGCTCGTCCGGGCTAGCTTTCTCGGAAATCGTATGGAGCGTGAGGACCAGAGGCAACCGGGTCCGCTCAAGCAGGTGCAGAATCATGTCTCCCGCCGCGCCGCCAAATATCCCGAACTCATGCTGGAGCCAGATCGCCTGCGCGCCGCTATCCTCGATCCGACATGCGGCCTCGGCATAAGCCGCGCGATCGTCTCTCACGATTGCATGGATGCCGTCAGGATAAACGATCCCATCGGCACCATCATCCATAGCATAGCTGTCTATGCGCATGGTAGGAAAAGCAGCAAGCAAAGCATCATGGCAGTGTGTTGTAAAAGTCGCAATACCACAGCGACGGGGCATTGAGTTGCCGATAAGAGCGATATGCTGAGGCGCCGGAACGGAGGCAAGCGAATCCAAAGGACTATGCTTCATCAACTGTTATCCTGCTGGACCGCTTCGCGCCGCGCGCGAAAGACACGGATAACTATTTTAACGCATAAAGACGTTTTTAGTTGCAGACACTCAACCTGATGCGAACTTGATAAATACTTCAGAATGCACCGAAGCGGCCGTGTGGAATATGGGTTATCCGGCACGCGAGGTCCGCTTCACCGGACGCTATGATATAGTGATCGCCCGCGTCGGCGATGCCTGTGGTGAACACGATATCGTGCAGATATATCTGGTGCGCCAGCGGCTGCGTGAGCAAAGGCGCCGGTTCGAGCAGAGGCCGGTGGTCGGTCCGCACGACCTGGCTCGGATCGTCGCGATCCAGGATAGACCAGTAGGTGCGGTAGATGCCAACGCCATCATTGGGCTCGACCCCATGCCAAAGGCTCAGCCAGCCTTCGTCCGTCAGGATCGGCGGCGCCCCGCCCCCGATGCGCGCTGTCGCCTCGGTATCGGCATGGGGGCGAATGCCGGGTCGATCATGAGGCTTCCAGTGCAGTCCGTCGGGCGATGTCGCAAGGTTGATGGAAGGCCCGGCGCGCCATGGGCTGCCGGGCGGGTAGGCGAAATACAGGTAGCCCAATGGCCTCGTGAGCGCCCAATAACGACCAGCGATCAGTCCTTCGAACAACAGCATGTCCTTGTTCTGATGATCGAGTACGAGCCCCTCACAATGCCAATCGAACGCATCGCGGGAGGTGTAGAGGGTCGTTGCATGACGCTCGGGGCTGACCGAGCAGGTCGTCATCCAGTATCGGCCACCGATCCGGCTTATGCGGGCATCCTCGATGCCATAGCATTGGTTGTCCGCCGCAGGCGCTATAGCGCGGTCATAATGCCAGGCGACGACCTCCAATCCGTCGGGCGACAGTTCCACCGGCAGCAGCCAGGACAAGGAGGTCAGACCATTCACGGTCCAGTGTTGGCCCTTCAACATGAACTGGCGTGGGTCGGAAGTATCGACCGCGTCAAGCGGCCAGGCGTCCAGCACATAGCGGCCCGCCTCCCAGCGGATCGCGCGGATCATGTCGCCTTCGATCGGCGCGGACAGCGCTTCGGCGATCCGCACCATGAGCAGCAGATTGCCGTTGGAAAGCCGCGTCATGCCTGGATTAAATGCGCCCAGAACGAAGGTGTCAGCCTCCAGCGTCGATCGCAGCGGCGATCGGGCGAGATCGATATCCTCAGGTATGACGATCAGGCGATCAACGGGATATTGAGCCATCTATCCATCTCCAAATAGGTTCTGACGGCGGCTCGAATTTTCCGGCCGCCCGGCAGATGATCCTGGATTGAACGCATGGGTCGCCCGATCGGCCTATCGTTCGCTCGCGACTGCAACGCTCGCTTGAGACGCTACCGATGCGCCACTCGCTTGGCGCTTGCTACAAGAACACGCGCTGCGGCTGCACTTAAAGGTCGGCTCAGCAGATAGCCCTGCAAGCGTTCGCACCCAAGGCCGACGAGAATGGCGCGTTGCCGCTCGCGTTCCACCTTCTCGGCCGTCGCGGGCAGGCCTATAGCGGCGCAAAGCTGCAATATGCCCTGAACCAGGCGTCGCGCCTTCGGCGAGAGCTTGCTGCGCGTCTCGTGCATCCAGCCCTCCAGTTTTGATCTGCCCCCACCGAGTGGACCGATTGGTTTGTTAGTGCATTAGCTCATCGCGATATAGCCCGACGCGCGCAGCGCTGCATCAAAGCGGTCGAACAGCGCGTGGATTACACCAGCCCGAGTGAGCTTCTCGCGAAATAACCAGATCTTGCGGGCATCGGGCACCCGGTCCGAAAGGCCAAGGTTCAGGAAGCGCATGAACGACAACCGGTCATTGATCAGGAACTCGGTCCGCTCATCCGAGAGGTTGTCCGCTGACTGGATTACCAAAATCTTGAACATCAGGACCGGATCGAACGGCGGCCTGCCGCCCTGAGCGCCATCGTCATAGCCCAGCGTAGCGACCAGGTCCGAGCGGAACATCTCGAAATCCACCGCCCGGCCAAAACCCTCAAGTTGATCACCCAGGCCGCTCAGCCGCGCCAGCCGATCATCGACGTCGAAAAATCCAGGGTGACCCATCAATGGATCGAGCTGGACAACGACACCATCGAGCGATCAATCAGGCCGCTTACCCTCCAGCGTAAACATGCCCCGTTCACAGGTCATGATCTGGGCGCCGAAAACTGGGCGACCTTCGCCAGCCTCATCGAAACCTGCAAGCTGGGCGGCATCAACCCCCAGGCTTACCTAACCGATGTCCTCGCCCGCATCATCCTGCTCGGCGATGCAGATCCGATCAATGATCTGCTCCCCTACAACCGGGTAGATAGTCGCCCCGCTGCCAGCGCCATTATCGATCACGCCGCCTGAATGCTGCCGAGTGGGGGTGTTTTAGCGCTTACTATCTCACTGTGAGTATGACCAATCATACGACTGATCATTGCCGGGCACCCTCGATCTTACAAGGCGGCCCCCATCGGAGGCGTACTCAAAAGGCGGCTTGAGCACCAATGTTCATGCCACCACCGATGCGGCCGCCAATCCCGTCCGCTTCATTCTGACCGGCAGTGAACGTAATGACATCACCCAGATTGAGGGGCTGCTCGAAGGTCTGACGGCAGGCCACTTGCTGGCCGACAAGGGCTACGATGGCCAATGCGCTATGGACGCAATCGCAGCGGAAGGAGCAAAACCGGTCGTCCTGCGTCGAACCATAACCATCAGTCGGCGTAGCTTCGATGCTGCAATCTACAAAGACCGCAACTTGACCGAGCGCTTCTTTAGCAAGATCAAATATTTCCGCCGCATCGCCACCCAATATGACAAATTCGCAAGAAACTGCGCTGGCTTTCTCAATCTCGTTGCCACATTCAAATGCTGCCTCTGAATGTCAAACGCCGCTTAGGCTGGTTCGGCATTATTATAATAAGAAGAATATTTCTTATTATAATAGTAATAGGCACCCACCGACTGAGACGAGGTGTCGACCATTGTGAACAGCGCGCCGACCAAATTAGCGCCATCGGATTTGAGCCATGATGCGGCTGAACTGACCGCCTGAGTCGGCGTCGAGTCCCACTTGATCGCCAATACCACGGCATCGGCAAGCGCCGCGAGGAAACGACCGTCAGCAAGACTGTAGAGGGCGGTGACAAACCAGGCCAATGGAACGCCAGCGATTTGCTGAGCGTGGCGGTTTAAAAACCAGCCATCGGATAGGTTGCTCCTTTTAAGGGGGGTGGCCGGGGATGTTTGCCG
>NZ_JABBFV010000033.1 GCF_012927105.1 Sphingobium psychrophilum
ACGGCAAACATCCCCGGCCACCCCCCTTAAAAGGAGCAACCTATCCGATGGCTGGTTTTTAAACCGCCACGCTCAGCAAATCGCTGGCGTTCCATTGGCCTGGTTTGTCACCGCCCTCTACAGGGCGGCCATCGTTTCGATCTCAGAGAAGATAGGCTGCGTACCGCAGACGTTATTTGAGTGGGTTAAGAAGGTCGAGGTGGCGCGCGTATTTTCCGAGAATTTCGGCGTCTACGGCGTGCGCAAAGTCTGGTGGCAGATGAACCGCGAGGGCTTCGCTGTCGTGCGTTGCACCATTGAACGGCTGATGCGCGATCTAGTTAATGAGCCGCGCATAAAAATGTTGATGGAGCAGTAGCTATTGATCGATCACCGTTCTCCTTCAGCGGAACAGGAAAACCGCCCAGGATAATGTATCGATTTGCAGAATATCGCAAATTTGCGTTTACAGCCTGTCGAGACTTTTACCCATGTTCCACGGCGCGGGCGGTAGATAGATTTTCACCAGCTTCCGCAACATCCCTCTCATGTTCGAGGGGGCCTAGTCCACATTGTAGCCCTCGCTGTCACGGCTATCCATTGCCATCGCCGGATGAACTGATACCGTTATGGGAGCAATGTTCGAGCTGCACGATGATCCCGGTCGGTCGCTTGAGGCGGAGGAGGGCAGAACAGGGCGATCCGCATTGCGGCTGGGCGATATCGCGGCTACTCTATCGGCACGTCTGTGGACCAAGGAGTTGAATGATGCGGGTTTCAGTGGTCGCGAACTGTCAGGGCGAAGGTATTGCAGCTGCATTGCGGGCTCTGAATCCAGGATTCCAGACAACGTTCATAATAACCACTGATATCTACAATGGATCAGTCGCGATTGAGGATATTTTTGCCGGTTCTGACTATGTTCTGGCTCAGAGAAACATCATATCTGCTGCTCCTGACGGTCAACAGCATAAACTAAAACTATTCCCGAATATCGCCTTCGATGGCTATCATCCAGATATTACTTTCATACGGGGTAGGAAAAAAGGCGATACCAAGGTCGTATCAGTAGATAGCGATATGGTCATATATCATTCGGCAATTGCATTCTTCTGTTACTTTTACGGGCTATCTGTCGAAGATACGCTTGGACATTACAATAACTATGTCATGTCTCGGTTGGGATATACAGAGAAATGGGCTGATGCCCGTGCGGCCTTACTTGCTGAAGGCGAAGCTGTTGGTATGCCGATCAGCGCTGAATTCCACCGCTGGGTCGGACAAGGCTGCTTCATGTATTCTAACAACCATCCTCATCTCAGGGTGCTTGTCGATGTTGCCAAGCGGATCATGGCCCAGATGGACATTCCGGTGGTGAACCATAATGTAACTGATTACCTGCCGGATGCCTTAAGGGCGATGCCGATTTGGCCAATATATCCGCCCATTGCCGAACCATTGGGGCTTTCAGGCGATTATACTTTCAAACGGCACGAACCGCATGGATTGTTGAATCTGCGTGAATTCGTGGAACGAAGCTACGCGACTTACGACCAGTACGAAAAGGACAGCCTGCAGTCCCTGATGCTTTCTCCAGGTGACATTGGTGCGCTGTTATATGGCAATGAGTCCAAGGCAGTCATCAGCGGAAACCCCTATAAAAATCTCGATGCAAGGCAATTCTGGAAAAACTCTGTCGCTTCCATAGAGATGGGAGAACTGGATCCCGTCATATCCACGACATTCATCATCGAAAAGAGTGACAAGGTTGCAACGGCGGGAAGCTGTTTTGCACAGCATATTGCCAGAACGCTCAGCAAGAGTGGGTTTAACTATTTCATACCAGAATCAGCCCCGGCTGAACTGGATGTTGAACAGGCACATTTGAAGAATTATGGCGTATTTTCTGCTAGATATGGAAATATCTACACGGTGCGGCAACTGGTCCAACTAATCCAGCGCGCCTATGGAAAATTCATACCCGACGAAAAATATTGGATACGCAAGGATGGCGCGCTCGTAGATCCTTTTCGTCCTCAAATCGAACCTGAGGGTTTCAAAGATTTCGGCAGCCTTGCGGCCTCTCAGGAGGAGCTCTTTTCCGCTGTGCGCTCCATGCTCGAAAATATGGATGTGTTCGTGTTCACGCTTGGTTTGACGGAGGGCTGGCGCTCTAAGATAGATGGCGCAGTGTTCCCATTGGCACCGGGGGTTGCCGGCGGCTCTCCTGATTTCGACAGATATGAATTTGTGAACTTCACCGCTGAAGAAGTGACGACCGATCTGTTCAAGGCCGTTGATCTAATTCGTGGTATAAACCCGTCGTGTCGGGTAATATTTACCGTTTCACCCGTACCACTGATTGCTACTTATGAAAATAAGCATGCGCTTGTTTCTACAACGTATAGCAAGTCTGTGCTTCGTGTCGCTGCTGAAAATGTATCTAACATACTTGATGGTATAGACTACTTTGGATCGTATGAAATAATAACTGGATCCTATAATAGAGGATCATATTTTGAAGATGATCTTAGAAGCGTTACCGATAACGGCGTCTCTCATGTCATGCGTATATTCATGAACAACTATACCGGCTTGAAGAACCAGGATAAGGTTGATAATACAAAGGCAAGCCCTGCGGTCACCGCTACCCGTTCAACCACGTTGTTCGATATCGTTTGCGATGAAGAGGCTATTGCTAACTTCTAGAGCATAAACCGACCTGACAGAGTCGCTGGGGATTCCCTTTCAGTTGGAAGTCTGATTCATTGTGTCGGCCGAGGGGAGGTCGGCGTGGCATGACGAAATCCATATCTGACGATCGTCAATTTCGCGTGATTGCGGCCGTTGATGCAGGATTGTCGCGGCGGGCGGCGGCGGAGCGGTTTGGTGTCAGCACGGGCAGTGCGATCCGTTGGGTGCGCGAGTGGCGGGAGACGGGGTCAGCCCGAGCAAAGCCGCAGGGCCGTGACCGGCGGTCACAACGCATTGAAGCCTATCGCACTGTGATACTGATGGCAATTGAGGAACAGGTGGACAGCACGCTGGAGATAGCAGCAATGCTCCGAACGGATCATGGCGCCATTTTTGCGGCAAGCACGATCTGGCGCTTTCTGGACCGTCACGCGATGACGTTCAAGAAAAACGGCGCACGCGAACGAGCAGGAGCGGTACGACGTTGCCGTGCGGCTTAAGGTCTGGTTCGACGCCCAGCCTGATCTTGACTCCGAACATCTGGTTTTCATCGACGAGACTGGCGCTTCGACGAAGCTGGACACCTCGAAGAACCGTTGGATTTGGGCGTAGGCTCGATGGTGCAGATTGAGGCGGCATGGCAGGAGTGATGTTGCGGCGTATTTGTCGGTGATTTCGATATTGCCGGTGCCGCATGGGTCGGGTTTACCTTCGGTGGCCATTGGCTCGCATCAAGCAGGCGCAGTTCGCCCTTCGAGCCAGGCAAGGCGCTGGAAGTTATAGGCCAAGTTGGCCATGCCGATCTTGATGGTAGCGCGGGCGCTGCCGATGGTGCGCACGACCAGCCCCATCCGGTGCTTTTGCCCGGCGAACACATGCTCGACCTGGGCGCGGATCTTGGACCGCCGGGTATTGGCCTTGGCGATCCGCTCAGGCAACGGTCGCCGCGGCTTGCGCCTCTGGTGAATGTGGCTGGTGAACATGCCACTGGCCAGGAATGCCTCGTTCTTCCTGGATCGATAGGCGGTATCAGCCCAGACACCGGAGGCAGTGTTGTCCTTACTGATCAGAACCGGCAGCCGTGCGCCGTCATGGGCATTGGCGGCGCTGGCATCCCAGGTGCGGATCAGCCCATGGGTTTTGTCGATGCCGATGTGATTCTTGTAGCCGAACAACGGGATGGCCAGATCAACCGGCTTGGCCGCCTTGGGATCGGCGCCTTCCCGGACCTTGGCCTTGCTGTACTTGATCGACCAGCGCGCATCACGGTCCTTTTGCCGGGTCTTGGCCGGCTTCCAGTCCTCCGGCACGCATCCCTCCTTGATCTCTGCTTTCTCCGCTTGGGTATTGCGCTGTTTGGGTGCCGGCACGACCGTGGCGTCGATGATCTGCCCGCCCATGGCGAGATAGCCCCGGTCCTTAAGCGCGGCATCAAAGCGCGCGAACAGCCGGTCGATCGCTCTGGCCTGTACGAGGCGCTCCCGAAACAGCCAGACCGTCGTGGCATCCGGCACAGTGCCATCGAGTCCAAGGCCCAGAAACCGTTGGAATGACAACCGGTCCTTGATCTGAAACTCGGTTGCCTCGTCCGACAACGAATAGAGCGCCTGCGACACCAGGATCTTGAACATCAACACCGGGTCGAACGGCGGGCGCCCGCCTTTGCTCCGAACACTGCGTCGCAAGGCCGCCACCAATGGTCCACGGAAAACCTCGAAATCCACAACAGCCGCCAATCGCTCCAGCGGATCGCCCACCGCGCTCAGCGCCTCGTACCGGTCCGAAAGATCGAAGAAACCCGGCTGACTTGCCATCATCGCCTCCAACATATCGTCGGCGAAGTGAATCAAATCTGGCACTCAAAAGCTAGGGTATTTCGAGGCGTCCGACTGGCCCCGCTCGATCTCGCCAATGATCCGAACACGAAGATCAACCAAACTGCTCTTACCCATGATCCACCTCCAAAGACGGTGAATCACAAAACTCGCGCAAAGGGAATCCACACCGATTCAGATTTCAGGTCCAATGCTCTAAGGAGGCGGGAGCATGGACAGCGAGCAGTCAAACGGCGGTCATCCGCCTTTGCCGCGAACGCTGCGCCGGAGCGCTGCCACCAGCGACGCCCGGAAAACCTCGAAGTCCACAACAGCCGTCAATCGCTCCAGTGGATCACCCGTCGCGCTCAGCGCTTCGTACCGGTCCGAAAGATCGAAGAAACCCGGCTGCCCTGCCATCATCCCCTCCGCCACATCGTCGGCAAAGTGAATCAAATCTGCCCCTCAAAGGCCAGAGTTTTTCGAGGCGTCCAACTTTCTCATCAAAACGATATCTTGCCAGCTCCGCACGATTGCCGGCTGCTATGCCATAAGGCGGAACATCTTTCGCTACAACTGCCCGAGAACCGATGACCGCGCCGTCGCCGATCCACACATCACTACCCACCGTCGTAACATCGTTGCGATCTGTGCATTGGGCCGATCACTTGTCAAAGTCGCCAACACCCAGATAAAGCTTCATATGATGCTGCGTCAGATGATGCATTGGATGCGTGCCGCCTGCAAAGATGCTGACATTTTGACCGAAGCAACAGAATTTACCGATGTCGATCCGATTGCCAGCATGATGTGGCCGCAAAACCGGTGATGAGGATGCCCAAGTTGCGATGCCTATGGTCACGCGGGGATCATCGCAGGTCAGGTCTGTCAAGCCGGTCATGCTGATTTTATTCCTGTCTGCGAACGTCGGTGTCTTTGCGGGCCTTGGGTTCGTTACCGTTAGACCGATTGATAGACTTGGACAGTCTGGTCGACACATTTTTCCCATGTATAGCCTGCGGCTACCTTCAGGCCCAGATCAATGGCATCTCTGCGCCACGTATCGTCCTCCAAACCCTTGGCAATGGCTGCTGCAAAGCCTTCGGTATCATCCGGATTGATCATCATTGCAGCACCACATGTAACCTCGGGCAAGCAGGACCGGTTGGATACTATGATAGGAACCCCCGATGCCATGGCCTCGATGGGAGGCAAGCCAAATCCTTCATAGATCGACGGATATAGAAAAAGTCTGGCACCGCTATATATTCCGGGCAAGTCTCCCTCGGGAACAAAGCCCAGGAAGCGAATATACCCCTTCGCTTCATCTCTAGACATAAGTTCATGCAAGGCGTCATTCTGCCAACCCGTCGCCCCTGCCAGCACTAAAGGATATCGCTTCTTCAGATTGTCTGGCAGCAACCGAAAAGCGTTGAGTGCAGCATCTATCCGCTTTCGCGGTTCGAACGTGGCGACAAGCAGAATGTAGCCGTCCGGTTCTATAGCGTATGACGAATAATCGACAGAGCCATCTATCGCTCGGTTGGGCCGATAGGCAGGATTCACCCCAAGATGGATGGCGGTGATCCGATCTTCGGGAATATTGGCGAATTCGGCCAATTCTCGTCGCACTTCATGCGTATCAGTAATGATATGCAATGCGCGCTCAAGCGAGCGGTTGAAGTCTCTTTCGAAATGCGCGACCCGTTCGGGTGGATGCATTTCAGGAAATTTATATACCGACAGATCATGAACGGTGATGATCCCACTCTTCGCCTCGGGCGGCAGCATGAAGTTAGGGCCATGGTAAAGACGCTTGCGGGATTGGAGGGTGGTCATTGTCCGATCCACCCACCTTTGCCATTTCTTCCGTTTCCTAGTCCCCTGAGGTATAACGCCACGCAACAGGCCCTCCGGGTCCGTAGCCGTTATCCCATTATATATGCTCCGTAATTCGCCTACATCCGGATGATTTTGTAGCCCTCGCATCAATTCAAGGGTGTAGCGACCGATTCCGGTAAGCTGTGGTGACAGCGCTTCGACACCCAAGTCGATTTTCATCATGGCTCCAAATTCAAGATCTATGCTTCATCCTGGTCACTGGCAGCGGAGGAAGGGCTACCTGAGACTAGCTTCCTGAGCGGTGATAATCCTCTGAATGCTCTGTTCGATCGGAATAGCAGGAACGACGTCGCCGACCAGCTTCTTGAGCTTGGTGGCATCGCCTGTCAGGCGCCAAACCTCATTCTTTCGAACGAATTCAGGTGCAATTTCGACCTTGATGTTATGCTGGGTGAAATGTTCGAACAGGCTGAGCAGTTCCTTGAGCGATACCGGATTACCTGAACACAAATTATATGTTTCTCCGACCGCCTCTTGGTTAAAGGTGATGTGACGGATAATCTCGCACGCCTCCCGTATATCCAAATAGTCACGATATACATCCAGATTACCTAATCGCAGTACCGGTTCTCTGGCAGCAAAGGCATGAGACAATTTAGGTACGATAAAATCTGCACTCTGACCTTCACCTATTATGTTGAATGGACGAATAATCGTATAATCGATTACGTCTCTATAATTGTGAATCAATCTTTCGCAGCAAAACTTGCTCATACCGTAATGATGAACCGGCTTAGGACACAAGTTTTCTGACAAGGAATCAGTATCTTGATTGCCATAAACGCCTGCGGTACTTATAAATATAAACCTTGTCTTTCCGCCGGTTGAAGACAAGGACTTCAGAATATTTTCTGTACCAATCGTATTGGATAGATAATATTCATAGCTCTCCGATGAAGTTACACTAGAAATAGCGGCACAATGGATCACAATTTCTGGTCGAAATTCGCCTATCAATGCTCCCACTTCTGAGGCATTTTCAATATTACAAAAGACAATATGTCCGCCCGGTCGTGACTTTGTCGTCCCTTTTAGTTCGTGACCATCTTGCTGTAGGATGCCATACACACAAGATCCGACAAACCCCGTGGCACCGGTGACCAATATACGCGCCATTATGCGTGCTCCCCGGTCTTTTTGACGCTCTTTTGCGCAGCGACCATCTCGCCATGTGCGTGCCGAAGCGCACCCAAAAGCATGTCCGCAGATTCCCGCCATGTCCGGGCATTCCACTGCGCCTTTATCTTGCGCTCCCATGCTTCAACCTGACCGGGGTTATTCGCGTAGAAGGCGATACGTTCGGCCCACAAGGCGGTGTCAAGCGGGTGGATATACTCCACAAGATCCCGTCCCGTTTCCTTCAGCGGGTCGACATCCGACGTCAGGCAAAGCTTTCCGTAGGACAGGCTCTCTGGCAGGGTCAGGCTCCATCCTTCGTAGAAGCTTGGCAGCAACGTGAACTTGCAATGACGATAGAGGACATCAAGTTCCTCGTCGCTTGGGCTCATGATGAGGATCCTGCTACGGACGCGATCATCCTGTTCAAGGGACGCCAGGAAATCATCCGACTTCCACCCCTTGCGCCCGACAAAGATTATCTGGAACGGCTTGTCCAGTAACCCCTGTTGCAACATCAGGAGATAGGCCTTGTAGAGCGCCTCATGGTTCTTGCGCGGTTCAATCGTGCCGACGGTGATTGCGAAATCGGAATCGATGCCAAGGCTGTGCAGGACCTGCGCATCGCGCTCTTCGCTCGTATTCTCCTGTTGGATGGCACTGATGTCTGATCCGAACTCGACGAAACTGCTCGCCGGAATGGCCAGATGGTCGCGCTTCTGCAGGAACATGCCGTCACGTTGCGCGGTGCGTCCACCATAAACGATATGCTCGAAATTGTTCGACACATAGTCGAACAGCTTCCGGAAATTGTCACATGTCGCCGCCAGGTGGAATTGCGGCGTCAGGATAGGCGTCAGGTCGTAGATAAGCTGCGAGCGCATAATCCCTCGATCGGGACGGATGAAGTCACCGATCTTCCCCACACTCATGATGTTGAAGTCGATCCCGGCGAAGAACACGATAGAATTGCTCGGGATCGCGGACAGATAAGCGTCGTGACCAGGCTGTGGCCGCCCGTGAGCCTCGGGATAGCGGAACGGGTCGCGATAGCCCGTCCCGTCATTCTCGTGTCCGGACCAGAACTCTTGGAAGTTTTTATACGCTTCGGACAGGTCGGTGTTGTCGAACAGCCACAGAAGAGAGCCTTCGTTGATCTGGAAGAAATAATCCCCGTTGTTGTAGCGCTGATAGGCAAAGAATTTGGTCCTGGGATCCAATGCCTTCAGCCGCCGGGCGAACTCCAACTCGCTACGGACGATGCCGCTGATCCCGCCGCCCCAGTCCAAGAAGGAGAGAGTAAGGTCCATCCAGATCACTGGCGGTTCGTTGAAACCGTCTTCCACCTGCCCCGGTGTGAACGCCAGCGCGGCGTCCAGCAGCGACTGCGCCGTGTCCGACCATCGCATGGTCGGCCATTCGCTGCTGATTTTGTTTTCATAATATTGCAGCAGGGCGTTGTCGCGGGAATAGAGAATGATCTTTTCCGCCCACGCGCGAACGTCATGAATATTAACGTAATCGACAAGATCGCCACCGATTTCTCGGAGCGGTGGCGTGTCTGAACACAGGCAGAATTTGCCCTGCCCCAGGCTTTCCGGAAGGGTCAGGCTCCACCCTTCGTACAGACTCGGCAGCAGGGTGAAGCGGCAATGCTTGTACAGGACCGACAGTTCGATATCCGTCGGGGTCAGGCACAGCAGCTTGCCCGCTATGCGCGGATCGCGCGCGATCGTGTCCATCATGTCGTCCACGCGCCACATAGGCTTGCCGATGAAGATGAGCTGGGGCAGGTCGGCCCCCGCAATTTCGGTGGCCAGAAGATAAGCGCGGTACAGAGTTTCGTGGTTCTTGCGCGGTTCCAGCGAGCCGACGGTGATGACATATTCCCCGGTGATGCCCAAGTTGCGTAATATCGTCTTATCGTCCAGCGTATCGGGCGACCGGACGATGTCGGTACCGAACTTGACCGGTACGCCGGGCGGAGTGGGCCATCCCCTTTCGCGCTGCAATGCCTCGGTATCGATCTGTGCGGTGCGGCCACCATAGAAAATCATGTCGCAATTATGCGAAATCCAGTCGACATAACGTTCGAAGCGCTCGCGCCCCGACAAGACATAAAAATGCCGCGTTCCCTCCAGCAGGAGGATAATGTCATAGACAAGATAGAAAAGATGAACCCTGGAAAGATCATTCTTCAGGAGCGAGAAGAAGCGCTCCTTCTGGCTGTCCATCCAACCAACGGCCATGATCGAATCGCCATCCTCATAGGGATGGAAGAAGCCCTCGACATCAGGGACCAGCACCTGGATGGACTGCGACGGCTCGGTCGAATCCTTGTAGCGGCCGAAGAAGCGCATATAGGCGTCGGTAATATTGTCCGCGTCCAGCAGCCAGCGCAACTCGTCCCGCGAAATCTCGGCGAACCCCTGGTCGATCTGCATCGAAAAGCGCAAGTCAGGATAGAGTCTCGCCAAGCCGCATGCCATTTCCAGCTCGGCCCGCACGATGCCCACCACGCCGCCCGTCCATTGGAGCGTGGTGGTGAGGTCGAACCAGAAATTATTGACCTTCCTGCCGTCCCGGTCTTTGTTGTGTAGCGCCCGGCTCTTCGCCATCTGGTCGCGCCAGCCGGCCATGGCCACACGGATGGTTTCCACCGCCTGTTGCGTCCCTATCGGGGCCTGCGCGGGAGCGGCGCTGACTTGCTCCAGCAGGGCTGCGCGCCGCTCTCCCATTTTTACGCTCCATTTCTTCTCTACGATCGGTGCCACGATCTTCCTCAACGGCCAGGCCAGAACGCTCTTGTCTTGGAAAGCCCGACGACGCGCCGATTTCGCCAGTTGCGACGTCGCCATATTATTGAGGCATGCCTCGTCGCTATTGGCCAAAGATGCAACGATCTCCGCTTTGGATACCCCTCGGGCCAAAGCATCCAAGTGGCTGGCCAGACCTTCAGCATCGGCATCCCGATGCAGGATGTCACGATAACAGGCTTGCACGAAATCACTACCGTCCTTCTCCATGAGATACTCTAAAGTACCTGATGTAGGGCTATTCATTCTATTTACCTTCCAGAATTCCGTGCAGATTTTGATCTCGGCAGCCTGTTGCCGTCACTTCCAGATCAGAAGGAAGCGTTTCTTTCGTTACGTTCCAGATCGGTGCGGACCATCATTGCGCACAAATCTTCCAGAGATGTCTTGGCTTCCCAACCCAATTCGTCACGGGCCTTGCTGGCATCGCCGATCAACAATTCGACTTCTGCAGGGCGATAGAATTTCGGATTGATCCGCATCACGGTTTTGCCGGTTGCGGTATCAACAGCGGTTTCGTCGACTTCCGTGCCGTGGAATTCGACGTTAATGTCGACTGCCTTAAACGCCAGCGAAACGAAATCGCGAACCGTGTACATTTTGTTGGTCGCCAGCACATAGGTATCGGGATGTTCGGCCTGCAGCATCCGCCACATGCCCTCGACATATTCCTTGGCAAATCCCCAATCGCGCTGGGCATCGATATTACCCAGCTCCAGGGAATCGAGCTTACCCAGCTTGATGCGTGCAACGGCATCGGTGATCTTGCGCGTCACGAATTCACGGCCACGCAGCGGGCTTTCGTGGTTGAAGAGAATGCCGCTCGTCGCGAAAATATCATAGCTTTCGCGATAGTTCACCGTCATCCAGTGCGCATACAGCTTTGCCACGCCATAGGGGCTGCGCGGGTAGAATGGCGTGCTTTCGGTCTGCGGGATGGCCTGCACCTTGCCAAACATTTCAGAAGTGCTCGCCTGGTAGAAGCGGATCTTCGGATTGACTAAACGAATAGCCTCAAGAACATTGAGGGCGCCAAGGCCGGTGATCTTGCCGGTCGTGACAGGCTGTTCGAAGCTGACACCCACAAAGCTCTGGGCAGCAAGGTTGTAGACCTCGTCAGGCTGATAGCGGTTCAGGATAGAAACAAAGTTGCCAAGATCCGTCAGATCGCTTTCTACCAGATGAAAATTGGGGTGCTTTTCAATCCCAAGTTCTTCAATGCGCCAGAAGTTGACCGAGCTGGTGCGACGGAACGCGCCATAGACGGTGTAGCCCTTTTCCAGCAGGAGCTCGGAAAGATACGCGCCGTCTTGTCCGGAAATGCCCGTTACCAAAGCCTTTTTCATATATCCCTCTAAATTAAGTCAGGTCAGAATTTTCAGATGACGCAATAAGGCCTCGCAGGATTTTTGCCACGTCAAAGCATCCTGTTGGCATGGCTTTTGTTCATTCTCAATATCCTTGAGCCAATCCGTTACAGATTGGGCCAAAGCTACGCCATCATCCCTATCGAAGTAAGTTATCAAAGAAGATGATATTTCATTGAATACAGGAATGTTTCTAGTCAGCACCGGCCTGGCATGAGAAAGTGCTTCCACTACAGGAAGTCCGAACCCTTCAGCAAAACTAGGGAAAAAAACTCCGGCGCATCGTTGATATAAATGATAAAGAAGCTCATCGCTTGCATCGCTGAACCAAAAAATATCGGTATTTAGATGGGGATGCAGGCGTATTCGTTCCTGCACATCTTCCGATTTCCAGCCTTTTCTACCCACTATGACCAAAGCCGGAGACTCCGCCAACCCGTCACGAAGCAGTCGGTCGAACGCATTTAGCGCTATCGCATGGCCTTTGCGAGGCTCCAAAGTGCCGACCATCAGGACAACTTTTCGGCCTGCCAGATTATCCAGGGCTTGCGTCTCGGCGTCGGTAATGCCGTGGCTGGGCCTGGACTGGCGCAGATCCCCCCCCAGCGGAAAGGCGCAAATATCGATCGTCCTTTGCGGGTCTGAGTAGCCTTGCTGCTGCAACCAGTCAGACAAATCCTGTGCAACGGATTTGGAAATGCAGAGCAGCTGGTCCGCATGACGCCCGATGAAATGAAGCCATCGGCCAAAATAGTCCGTCTGCTGATTGTTAAACCATTCCGGATGCTGAGCTGGCAATATGTCATAGACGACGATACAAATCCGAATGCCCTTTCTGCGCCATGCCCGTACTTGTCGGCCATGGCGTGGAAGAAGGCGGCTGCTCAAGTCCAGCCCTAGGAAAATGTCGCCGCGGGACGCAAAAATGCGTTTTCCGATACGAAGGGCGTCTGCCTTGCCGTCCTGATCCGGTTCAAGATAGCGATATCGCTTGCGCCGTGTCGCGGCGACGAAGCGCAACCGATAGTCGCCAAGGTCTGATTGCAGCATCTGCTCGCTCAGGGCCCTGACTACGCGTTGAATGCCCGTGCCGGCGTCCCGGCGCCATAATATGGAAATATCGACCAATATCTCCCGCTGCCTCGCGGACGACCGGACACCGGGTATAAGCCGGGAAAGCCATGTCCGCAAACCGGCGAGGGGCTCCTTGACCGCCATTATAATCCTACCTGCCTGCGGGAACATGCAATGCTGACATACATGCAGGAATGCAAATCATAGATCGTTAATACATGGCGCCCGCCATAGCGATATGAACATTGCAATATGTCGGACACGCCATTGCCAGCATAGCGTTCAATATGGCGATTGGCTACAGGTTGGAATAATCATGAACAGCCTGGTTGACGTCGTCATATTCCGTTGCCTGCCCGTTATGCACGAGTATGGCGCGGTTGCAGACCTGCTGGATGAGCTCGGTGCTGTGAGAAGCCAGTATCATGCTCCGACTCTGCCGCCTCTCCAAAAGCTCATGATGGCATTTTCTGTTGAAATTCTGGTCGCCGACCATGATGACTTCGTCGATCAGATAGCAGTCGAATTCGATTGCAAGGGACAGCCCGAATGCCAACCGCGCCCTCATCCCTGACGAATAGGTTTTGACGGGCATTTTCAATTGATTGCCCAGTTCGGTGAACTCTTCGATAAACGCCCGGATATCGGAATATTTGCGCTGATAGATGCGCGCTATGAACCGGGCATTGTCATAACCGGTCAGGCTGCCTTGGAATCCGCCTGCAAATCCCAAGGGCCAGGACAGCGTCATGTTGCGGATTACCTTACCTGACGTCGGCATTTCCACGCCACCTATCAATTTGATAAGAGTACTTTTTCCGGCGCCGTTACGGCCGAGCAGGGCAATGCGGTCCCCTGGCTCAACAGTGAAGTTCACATTGTCGAGCACGCGCTTCGATTTCAGGCCATGTTTATAGCTCTTGCAGAGATCTTTACAGATTATCATTCGATTGTGAGCGTCCGGCGAACATGGCGACACAAGGCAAGCCCGAATACGGCAAATATCATCGAGAATATGATAGGATTCCAAGGATTATAATATGCGGTGATCTGATCACCCCAAAGGCCCTTTCTCATCATCTCCATCCCATTAATGAAGGGAGAAAACAGCATATATTCTCTTAAAGTTGGATGAACCCATGAGAGCATATAGAATAGTCCAGAAAATGGGATCATAATATATGTAGTTACAGGAACGAATTTCTCAACCGTTTCTGATATCTCGGACAGAGGAGCAATTACGAGACAAACCGAGAATGAGAAAATAGAATAAAGCAAGAAACCAGACATGAATAACCCTATGTCACTTGGTATAGGGAATGTATCAAAAACGATCAATATCGATGCTATGAAGATGTAGGCCATAGAACTTCCAAGAAATTCTATTATGAATCTCGATAATAGAAAGTCGATGATTTTGATCTGTCTATGATAGAGCAGACTCCCATTTGCCGTAAAGACCGCCTGACTGCGGGATATGCCATGGCGGAACAGAGTTATCGGTATATAACCTGAAATGACAAAGGCAATGACGCTTATGCCATGCTCTTCCGGCCCCTTGGAAACGCGCCAAAGGGTCGCCACAATGCCCGCAAACAGGAGCGGTTCAACCATAATCCACAGGAAGCCAATATTCTCGCGGCCAAAGCGCGTGATGAGTTCGCGGATCATCAGGGCATGGATCACCCGTGTCTGGGTGCCCCATCCGTCACGCAGTCTCGCTAGGCTAAACTTGGACATCGTCAGTCTTCCGGGGCATGCTCAAGAATGCCGATCAAAAACATCCAAGCGATGAAATAGAGGCAGGTAGCCGCCGCAAAGACGATCAGGACATTGAGCAACCGTTTTGGCAGAAGCGGGGTGTCTGGGGTATTCGGGTCGACAACGCGCTCCAGATAAAATTGCTGGCGCTGCGCTTCGGCGCGCGCCTGCACCAGTGCGGCATTGGACGAGTTGAGGCTCGCAGTGGCGAATTCCTGTTCTACGAGCAGGTTTTCATATCCGCCAAGCTTCGAGGCTATGCCGTTGCCAGTACCCACGACGCGGCTGTCCTGAGACGCGATCTGCACCGTCACCGCATTGATCCGGTTTCGCAGGGCCGGGATGGAAGGGTTTGCTGGAGTCAATCGCTGCATCAGGTCGAGTTGCGCCTGAAGCGCAGCACGCTCGCCGATCATGGTGTTGGCGATTTCCAGTACGCTAGTGGCCTGCTTACCTGGATCGATCAACGCCTGGCTGTTACGATATTGCGCCAGCGCAATTCTGGATGTTTTAACTCTTTGTGTCGCCAGTTCGACCTGCTTCTGACCTTCGATAATGGCTTTGTCATGCGCGCGACCGTTGAGCCGGTTGACGAGGGCTTCGCTCAGTTCCAGCAGTTGCCGATTGATGATATAGGCGTCCTGCGGAGCGAAGGCCTTGACCTTGATGATCGCGGTACCAGTTTCGGTATCCATGCGGGCATCGACCATCTTGCCATAATATTTGAAAAGGCTTTCAAAGCTGTTGTCGCCAAGGAACTGAGGGAAGCGGCTTAGAAAGTCGCCTTGCGACGTCGAAAACTTGTCCCTGACCGCGACGTCCTTTTCCAGCGCCTTCAGCGCGTCGCGCGAGCGCACATAGGTCAATACCTCGTTCGTCTGCTCCTGCCCCCCGGACAGGCCAGTTGTCTGAACCAGGTTGGCCAGCGTCGATACCTGCGACCGCTTCTGGTCCGGGCTTTTGATGACGAAGCGCGATTCGGAGATATAGATGTCGGACGCGATCAGGCCGTAATAGAGCGCCGCCAACAATGTGGGAGCAACGACGAACAGCAGGAACCAGCGCCGGTTTTTCACCCATTGCGCGAAGCCGTTATGTGCGACCGGTACGTCTGTTTCGGCCTCGGCAGGAAACGAGGTATTAGCGTTCATAAATTTGTGCAGCGCCTCACGGGGACCTAAGCGGTCCTGCGCTAGGCCAACATCGGGAAAGGTGCAAGACCAACCAGCATGCGGGGATGCAGGGCGACAGGCGCGAGAGGAACTATTGTCCATTCTTTGATCGCGATGCTAAGGCGTGATGCTATCAAGCCGCCAGCCATCAGAGATCATCATCGATGCAAGTTAAGAATAGTGTATATTTGGCCGTGGTTGCGTTGCTTGCAGGCTGCGCCACGCTGCCTTCCAGTGGCCCAACCGGCAAGCAGATTGAAAAATCCGCGATGGCGCCGAAGAGTGGCGCGCCCATTAAACTGGTCCAGATCCGTGCCGCAGCCGATGTGCCGATAGCGCCCGGCAATGCATCGCCAGCGACACTGCCTGACAGTGCGCCGACGCCGACCGACATGGTGGGTCCGGGCGATATTCTGGATATCAACATATATGAAGCGGGCGTCACCCTGTTTGCGGGGGCGGCCAATGCAGGCGGGGCAGGTCAGTTGATGACCACGCCCGGCGTCCAAGTGCAGAAATTGCCTCCGACTCGGATCGATGATCTGGGCGACATCACGATCCCCTATGCAGGTACGATGCATGTGGCGGGGCTGACGACCGGCGAGATTGAGGCGACGATCCGCAACTCTCTGCGACGGCTTTCGCAAAATCCCCAAGTGCTGGTGACCTTGAGCGAAACCATCACCAATTCGATCATCATCGGCGGAGAAGTGGCCAAGCCGGGTCGGCTCGTGCTGCAAACCAATCGTGAAAGCCTGTCGGACGTGGTCGCCCTTGCCGGTGGTTATCGCGGCAACGCCCGGGATCTGACGCTGCGGGTCATGCGCGGCAGTTCAAGCGTTGACGTCCGCGTCAATGATCTGGCTGAAAATCCGGCGCTGGATGTGCGTATTCATCCGGGCGACCGGTTGATGCTCATTAATAGTCCGCGGACCTATTCCATACTGGGTGCGTCTGGCCGAGTGGAGCAGATGCCCTTCAGTCGCTCGTCCGTATCCCTTGCCGAAGCAGTGGCCGGCGCAGGTGGCATCAATTCCGCCCTTGGCGATCCCGCGGCCATCTTCCTGTTCCGCTATGTGCGGGATGAACAGGACAGGGAAGTGCCAATGGTTTATCACCTTAACATGATGCAGACCGGCTCCTATTTTCTCGCCCAGAAATTCATAATGCAGGATAAGGATGTTCTCTACTTCGGTAATGCTGCCGCCAACCAGCCCAGCAAACTGATTCAGCTCATAAGCCAGCTTTTCTCGCCAATCTTGACAGTAACCAGTGCAGTTTCAGTGGTTCAAAACAGCCGAAACTGACCATTGAATGGGGGACTAGCATGGAAATCCGAACGCTCTGTCTGACGGGCGTCGCGCTTCTAGTCTCCCGCCATCACGGCGACGCGCGCGGCTATTTCGCCGAAACATTTCGCGCAGACCTCTTTGCGCTGCATGTCGGCGACTACCATTTCGTTCAAGACAATGAATCCCGCAGCGCAAAGGCCGGCACGATCCGCGGCCTGCATTTCCAGAGCCCTCCCCACACCCAGGGCAAGCTGGTCCGCTGCACCGCCGGCGCGCTGTTTGACGTTGCCGTCGATATCCGCGCCGGATCGCCCACCTATGGCCAGTGGGTGGCTGAAACCTTGACCCCCGACAATGGCAAGCAACTGTGGGTACCACCGGGTTTTGCCCACGGTTTTTGCTCACTCAAGCCTGATACGGTCATCTGCTACAAGGTGACCGACTATTATAACGCCGAATGTGACAAGGGGCTTGCCTGGAATGATCCGGCCATTGCTATTCCCTGGCCCGATGTCGCCGATCCGGACACACTTTCGCCCAAAGACCGCCAACAGCCGCTATTATCCGATCTCCCTGCCTATTTCACCTGAAGGGGAATAGCCCATGCGCGTGATCGTCACCGGCGGCGCCGGCTTCATTGGTTCTGCCCTCGTCCGTTATCTAGTGCTGGAAAAGGGCTTTGACGTCCTCACCATCGACGCGCTGACCTATGCGGGCTGCGAAGCCTCGCTTAGGCAAGTCGAAGGCAAGAACACCCACCAGTTCCTGCGCGCCAATATCTGCGATCGCGCGGCGATGGACGCGGCGATCGCCGCCTTCAAGCCCGACCGCATCATGCATCTGGCCGCGGAAAGCCATGTCGATCGCTCGATCACCGGCGCGGCCGATTTCATCCAGACCAATGTGGTCGGCAGCTTCACCCTGCTGGAAGCCGCGCGCACCTACTGGAACGGCTTGGAAGGCGACGCGAAGGCCGCTTTCCGCTTCCTCCACGTCTCGACCGACGAAGTCTATGGCTCGCTGGGCGACGAAGGCCTGTTCGAAGAAACCACCCCCTATGACCCCTCCTCGCCCTATTCGGCGTCGAAGGCCGCGTCCGATCACCTCGCCAAGGCATGGCAGCGCACCTATGGCCTGCCGGTGGTGGTGTCCAACTGCTCGAACAATTACGGGCCGTATCATTTCCCCGAAAAGCTCATTCCGCTGACGATCCTCAACGCGCTCGCGGGGCGCAAGCTGCCGGTCTATGGCAAGGGTGAGAATATCCGTGATTGGCTCTATGTCGACGATCATGCCCGCGCGCTTGACATCATCATCGAACGGGGCGAGCCGGGCGAAACCTACAATGTCGGCGGCAGCAACGAGCGCAAGAATATCGACGTGGTGCTGCGCATCTGCGCGGTGCTGGACGAATTGTTCCCGACCGATAGCCCGCGCGCGAACCTGATCGAATATGTGACCGACCGTCCGGGCCATGACGCCCGCTATGCGATCGACGCGACCCGCCTGGAAAATGAACTGGGCTGGAAGGCGCAGGAGAATTTCGACAGCGGCATCGAAAAGACGGTGCGTTGGTATCTGGAAAACCAATGGTGGTGGCAGCCGCTACGCGATCAATATGATGGCCAGCGCCTCGGCCTAGACAAAGCCGCCAAGGTGCCTGCATGAAAATAGCCGTCACGGGGACGGCGGGGCAGGTGGTCACCAGCCTGATCGAGCGCGGCACGGCCGCCTGGCATGAAGTGATCACGATCGGCCGCCCTGATCTCGACCTTGCCGACCCGGCGTCCGTCGTGCGCTCGCTGGAAGCGACCGCGCCCGACGTGATCGTCTCGGCCGCCGCCTATACCGCCGTGGACAAGGCGGAAACCGAAAGCGACCTAGCTTTTGCCGTCAACGGCGCGGGCGCGGGCGCAGTGGCGCAGGCCGCCAAGACGCTGGGCGTACCGCTCATCCATATTTCGACCGACTATGTGTTCGACGGGACGCTGGACCGCCCCTATCTCGAAAGTGATCCCACCGGTCCGACCGGTGTCTATGGCGCGTCGAAGCTGGCGGGCGAGCGGGCCGTGCTGGATATCCACGATAACAGCGCAGTTTTGCGCGTGGCTTGGGTCTACAGCCCCTTCGGCGGCAATTTCGTCAAGACGATGCTGCGCCTTGCCGCCGACCGCGACGAACTGGGCGTCGTTGGCGATCAGGTCGGCAATCCGACGAGCGCACTGGCGATCGCCGATGGCATCATTCAGGTGGCTACCAATCTGGTATCGGATAGTAGCCCAACGCTACGCGGCACTTTCCACATGACGGTGCCGGGCGATGCCAGCTGGGCCGATTTCGCGGAGGCGATCTTTACGGCATCAGCGGCGCGCGGTGGCCCGTCGGCATCGGTACGGGCTATCGGCACGGCCGATTATCCCACGCCTGCCACGCGCCCTGCCAATTCGCGCCTCGACTGCGCCCTGATTGCGCGCGTCCATGGCGTGACCCTACCGGACTGGCCTACATCATTGGATGAAGTGATGGATCGCCTGCAACCCGCCAAGACCTGACTGATTGGGGATGTTGAGGCTATGAAGGGTATCATTCTCGCAGGCGGCAGCGGCACCCGCCTCTATCCGATGACGTTATCGACATCGAAGCAACTCATGCCGATCTATGACAAGCCGATGATCTATTATCCGCTCACCACGCTCATGCTGGCGGGCATCCGCGAAGTCCTCATTATATCCACCCCGCGCGATTTGCCCGCCTTTCAGTCGCTGCTGGGCGACGGTTCGGCCTGGGGCATGACCATCGACTATGCGCAGCAGCCCAGCCCCGACGGCCTGGCCCAGGCCTATATCATCGGCGCCGATTTCGTCGCGGGTCAGCCTTCCGCGCTGATCCTGGGTGACAATATCTATCACGGCCATGGCCTACCGGAGATCCTCGGCAGCGCGTCGTCGCGCGCCACCGGCGCTAGCGTCTTCGCCTATCATGTCACCGATCCCGAACGCTATGGCGTGGTCAGCTTTGACGACAGCTTGACGGCCGTCACGATCGAGGAAAAGCCGCAAACCCCCAATTCGAACTGGGCGGTTACCGGCCTATATTTCTATGACGCACAGGTCGTGGATATCGCTGCCAACCTCCAGCCCTCGCTGCGCGGCGAGCTGGAAATCACCGACGTCAATCGCGTCTATCTCGAACGCGGCGAACTCCATGTCGAAATCATGGGCCGCGGCTATGCCTGGCTCGACACCGGTACGCCCGACAGCATGCTGGACGCCGCCGATTTCGTCCGTGTTCTTGAAAAACGGCAAGGTTTCAAGATCGCCAGCCCGGAAGAGATCGCCTATCGCCAGGGCTTCATCGATGGCCCGCAGCTGGAACAGGCAATCGGCAAGCTCGGCAAATCGGATTATGGCCGTTATCTGCGCGGGATTCTGTTGACAGGGAAGCCATGACTAAAGAGAAACCGAGCCTCTTGATCATGGGATAGTCTGTCGATGCAAAAGCTCGTTCCCCATTATGTCGAAAAGCCATGGGGCCGAACCGACCTTCCCGCGATCTTCGCCGATGGCGCGAGCCGCCAGATCGGCGAAGTCTGGTTCGAAAGCGCCGACGGTCGGGATCTGCCTTTGCTGGTCAAATATATCTTCACCAGCGACCGGCTGTCGATCCAGGTCCATCCCGATGACGCGCAAGCCGTGGCCAATGGGCTGCTGCGCGGCAAAGAGGAAATCTGGTATATCCTCGACTGCGAACCCGGCGCGACGCTGGGCATCGGCCTCACCGCCCCTATGACGCCGGGCCAGTTCCGCGCCGCCGCGCAGGACGGCTCGCTGGAACAATGGATCGACTGGAAACCAGTCAAGCCGGGCGACTGCTATTTCATCCCTGCCGGCACCGTCCATGCGATCGGCGCAGGCATTACGCTCGCTGAAATCCAGCAGAATGCGGACGTCACCTATCGCCTCTATGATTATGGGCGCCCCCGCGAACTGCATCTGGAAGACGGCGTCGCGGTCAGCCACCTGGTCCCCTACGACCGCGCCCTGACGCAAGCCCCGATCGGCAGCGAAACTCGCCTGATCGCCGACGATGAAGCCCCCTTCTCGCTCGACCTGGTAAATTGGACTGCGGACCAGAGCGTCGTCGTACCCGACGGCAAGCTGCTCTGGTTCACGCCGCTGACCGGCGCAGGCACCGTCAACGGCCTGGCCTGGGGAAAGGGCGACTGCCTGCTGCTGGAGGGCGATTGCGCCTTCACCGTGACGGCGGGACCAGTGTCAGCCCTGCTTGCCATCCCGCGCTGATTGAAACGGTGGTGGCCTCATCCGCTATCCTTGCGTCAGGGGATGCAATGGCCGGGATGGGTGGTTAGGTAATAGTCCGCATCGCATATGTCGCCATAGGGAGGCCGCCGCCCAATCGTCATGCCAGCGTAGGCCGGCATCTCAGGCGGAGGCGTAATAGGCCATAATTTACTGTGCAGACCGACTACATCCCGCCATCGCCTGAGACCCCAGCCTGCGCTGGGGTGACGGCCTTAGGGGTTGCTTTCCCGAACCCGGAATGAACGCGTAAACGTCCACCATTGGCCGTTATATGCCACCTCGACGCAAACAAAATTCATCACAAGCCATTGATTATAAAAGGGAATAGGACGTCGCGTGTTCATCCCGAATGGCATGTTCAGGAAAAATCATTTATTATCAATATCTTGCGCGATGCCTTATGCGCTGCACCTGTAGCACTCGCTGTCTCAAACCGCCGCGCAAACGCCTGATCAGGCCGGAACGCTATAATCCCGCACCAGCGCCAACGCCTGCGCATTGAGCGACGCCGCCCGCTCCATGCTGCCGCTTTCGGTATAGCAGCGCAGCTCCGGCGCATTGCCGCTCGGCCGCAGGTGGATGATGTCACCGCCCGCAAAGTGAATGCGCAGCCCATCGGTCCGGTCGATCCCGTCCGCTTCGCCCGCCAGTTCCCCGAACATGGCCGTCAGCCGCGACAGAATGGCGGCCTCCTCGCCCTGCTCCAGATGCGCGATCAGCGCTTGGCTCTGCGCCGTGGGATAGTTCTGCAACCGCTCGCTGAACGTATAGCGTTCGGGCAATTGCGCCTGCAACGCCGACAGCTTCACGCCCTGCCGCCGTGCATCGACCAGCACCGACAGGATCGGCAGCACCGCGTCCCGCGTCGGCAGCGCGCCCAATATGCACCCTTCCGCTTCAACCGGCGTCGCCAGCAGGAAGCCGCCATTGGCCTCATAACCGCACACGCTCGCCTGGCCTTCGCTTGTCAGCCCGTTCATCGCCTCGATCACGAAGGGCGACCCGATCCGCGTCCGCCGCACCGCCGTGAAAAGCCCCGACAACTCCACCGCGCTGTTGCAGCTGACCGGCGTCGCGATCGCCGCGATGCCCAGCGCCCGTGCGCTCAATATGCCCAGCACGTCGCCGCGCATCCACACGCCCTGTTCGTCGGCCAGCAGCGGGCGATCGCTATCCCCATCGGTCGACAGGATAGCGTCCAGCCCCAATTCCGCTGCCCATTGCAGCGCTAGCGCTTGGTCCTCAGGCCGCACTGCCTCTGTATCCACGGGGATGAAGCGCTCGGACCGGCCCAGCGATACCGCCTTGCCGCCGAGCGCCTCGACCAGCGCGACCAATATGTCGCGCCCGACCGCCGAATGTTCGTAAATGCCCAGTGTCAGCCCAGCCAGCGCCTGCGCTCCGAAGAAATCGACATAGCGCGCGATATAGGCGGTAGCGACATCGACCAGCGGTTCGCCGGGCGCCGCGTCCTTCAGCATGCCCGCGCCGTCGAACAGGTCGGGCAGATACACGCTCTGCGCCCGGATCGCCAGTTCGTCCGGTTTCAGCACCTCGCCATCGGTGCGGTTGAATTTGATGCCGTTACGGTCGTCGGGAATGTGGCTGCCCGTCACCATCAGCGACGGAATGGCCTTGGCGAACCCATAGGCCGCCACGGCGGGCGACGGCACGAACCCGCAATAGTCGACCTCTCCGCCCATATGCCGCACCGCTGCGGCGCAGGCCGCCATGATGCGCGGGCTGGACGGGCGCAAATCGCCCGCGATCGCGACATGGACGCCGGGCGCGAACTGCCCAATGGCGCTCAGATGTTGCAGGAAAGCGGCCATATAGGCGAAACACACCCGATCCGTCATCGCGCTCACCAGCCCACGTGCGCCGCTGGTCCCGAACGCGACGCCGGATTGCGCCATCAGATCGGCGATGGAAACGGATTGGGTCATATATCTCTCCATGCCCGCAGACATGCGTGGCCGTGCCGGAAAATCAGTTCGTTGCGGTCGCGACGGCGATGGCCTTGATCGCTTCTGTCACTTTGCGGACCTTCTGGGATTCACCGCGCTTCAGGATCATGATCTCACCCTGCGATACGACGACGATCAGGTCATCGACATCGACCAGCGTAACCCGTGGCCCGTCGCTATGGACAAGGCAGTTTCGCGCACCCAGTAGCAGGGCATCCCCACGCACCGCATTTTCACCGGCATCCTTGGTGCTGACAGCATGCAGGGAATCCCAACTACCTACGTCCGACCAGCCCATGCTGACAGGAACGCAGGCAACCTGCGTTTCGCGTTCCATGATCGCGTAATCGACCGAGTCCGACGGGCAGGCATAAAATGTCTTGGCATCGGGGAAGATATGAGCGCCGTCACGCTTGCTTTCCGTCATGGATTTGCGGACAGCGGCCAGCATATCTGGCTGATGCCGTTCCAAAGAAGTGAGATAGGCGTCCGCACGGAATAGGAATATTCCCGCATTCCAGGCATAATTACCTTCAGCCAGCATCCTTTCCGCATTCGCGACGTCGGGCTTTTCCACGAAACGGACGACTTCATGGACCAGTTCGCCACAGGTCGCCCCCATCTGGATATAGCCATATCCCGTTTCCGGGCCATCGGGTTCGATGCCGAACGTGACCAGCCAGCCCTGCGCGACTAGCGGCAGGGCGCGCGCGATGGCGTCATGGAAGGCGGGCAGATTGTCGATGACATGGTCGCTGGGCATCACCAACAGCGCGTCGCTGCCCTGTGCTTCCAGCGCCGCCAAGGCGATAGCAGGCGCCGTATTGCGGCCGATCGGCTCGAGAATGACGCTATAATCGTGGATGCCGCTCTGTTTGAGCTGTTCGTCGATGATGTCAGCATGGGCCGCGTTGGAAACAAGGATAGGGCGGCCGACCGAAGCGACATCAAATCCCCGCGTCCGCACAGCTGTAAGCTGAAGCATGGTTTCGTCCGCCGTTAACGGCAGTAACTGCTTGGGGCGTTCAGGCCTAGAAACGGGCCAAAGCCGGGTGCCAGATCCGCCCGACAATATGACAGGAACGATATTCACATGGTTGCTTGTCATATCTCGCCCGCATTAAACAAAAAAAGCAGCGTTCAGGCACTCACACCGTGAACAGTCCGCGCTTCATGACTGTAAAGTGGTAGCTTGCCAAGCCTCTAAAAAAGAACAACAGCACAGGACTGGTCGTTAATAATGTCACCATCGTAACGACCCTGCCCTATAAGAGCCCGATCTGAAAGTTGTTGAGCAATACCAGCATGTTGTGATTCACGCCTCTTTGCGAAGAGATGGAGTGAATGGTGACATGGACTGGTATTGCCCAGCGCGAGCATAGCCGAGAGGGACTGCGATATCCATCGGATATGACCGATGTTGAATGGGCGTTTGCAGCGCCATTCGTGCCTCCGGCAAGGCGTGGAGGCCGGCCTCGAACGGCAGATATGCGCGAAGTCCTTAACGCGATGTTGTATGTAGCCGCGAGCGGGTGCGCGTGGCGACTTTTACCAAAATGCTTTCCTCCGGTGTCGACTATCCGGCGCTACTTCTACGCCTGGCGCAATGCCAGTCTGTTCGAAGCCATCAACACCGTGTTGGTTATGAACTTGCAAGAAATCGAAGGACGGGAAGCCTCGCCCAGCGCTGGAGTGATCGATAGCCAGTCGGTGAAGACCACGGAAAGTGGTGGAATTTCGGGCTTTGACGCTGGCAAGAAGGTCAAAGGCCGCAAACGGCACATTCTGACAGACACCTGCGGTTTTCTGATCTTCATCCTCGTCCACGCTGCCGACATTCAGGATCGCGATGGAGTTGTCGAGGTGCTGTCCGCAATCCGGACCCATTTCCCCTGGCTGCGCCATGTGTTCGCGGATGGCGGCTAAACAACCAGTCCACCCATTCGAGCGTGGCATATTCCACTGCTTCAAAGGATCGCCATGCCCTCGCCGGTGGATAACCTCGGATTTGTAAAGGCCGTTTGTGGTTTCGGCCAAAGCATTGTCATAGCGGTCTCCGACGCTGCGAGTATGCGCCTGTGCGCGTCACGTGGGGTCTATGTCCGGGCCTACGACTGCCAGAAGTCCTTGGGATCGACCGCCATGCCAGGAAGGTGAGGCTTACGACACCCTGGTTCTGACTGTCGGAAGCCGCGCTAATGATTTTGGTACACCGGGTGGTGCCGAGCATACCGCCCGGATAGATACCCGATCAGACGCCATCGCGTTCAATGATCGACTGCGTGCAGGGCTAACGCTCGCAGGCAGGTCTTGACCGTAGGCATCATAGGCATCTTCGGCGGCGGCGCGACAGGCGTCGAACTCGCGGACGAGTTGGTCTAGGGTCGCTGATGACCTATCAGCCTAATCTATATATCCGGATAGGACGCGGGAACGGCGCTGCAAGCAATGCTGGGCACCTCACTCTTTCCATGGCGGCGGATTACGGCGAGATCTGCCATTCCTGAGTAGAGGGGGCACGTCCGGACTTGGTCGCCTGCTGTCGGAATCTCCTGGGACAAAATCGCCGGCCAGAACCCATGCGCCAAACGACTGCTTTGGTCGGGACCGGTCATCAGTTGACCGACGCAGTAAAATATTTTGCACGGGAGCGTCGCTCTGGGAGGCCGGTTCCAAGGACGCCCGTGATCAAGCTTTCATATGCCTGCATCGACCGATTTCTCGTACCGAGCCGAAAAGAAAAGGCATCCGGCACGTCTCGGTCTGGGTGCAAAAAATGTAACAACGCCCCCTATGTGTCGCGCGCATCGACGGTAATTTCCCCGCCGCATTTGTCTGCGAGTCCATGTCCGAACAGCGCACCGGGGGTGTAGGCACCTGGCATACCCTCACCCTTTGCAAGGCGAATTGCAACGCTAGCCAGCACTTCTGCCGTGAAGACCATAGCATCGCCCGTCCGCATCCATCCCTGACGTGTTTCGCCCGAGGACCATTCGACCCGAGCGTGCGACCATGAAACCTGCGGCTTTTCCGCAGCCGATGGTTTCACCTCAATCGCTGCGATCCTGCGCGCCGCAAAGCGGCGAACGGGTCCGATCTTCATGATGGAGAGCAAAGACGGCATCATGGCGCGCAGGATTGATGCCGAAGGGACCATGCTGGTCGCGGCGACGGCAAAAGAGGCACCGCTTGCACGTCGAGCCGCTTCCAGTTCACCCGATGACGCGCCGGCCGTTCCTACCATTCTGCCGTCGGGCAGGGGAATCCGCTCGAAATTGCCCAGCACTGACGCGCGCACAAGTTCGCCGCCTTCGTAACGCCGTCCTCCGAAGGCGAGGCCTTCGGTGATCGACGCCGCGAAGGCCTCGCCTAACAGGCCAGGTTCCACCGCGACTGCCGGGATGGCGGCACATCGCACGCGCGCCGCCGGGAGGCGACCCTCGCACAGTTTCAGGACCACGCTCTCGGTGGCGAGAACGCCGAAGCCCGCGCCGGTCACGAAGATGCTCCCCGCTGAAACGGCGCGGCCGTGCAAGGCCAGGATCGCCTGCACCGAAGGGAGTTCGTTGGAGAGATCGATATAGTGTGTGCCTGGCGGACAGACCTGGGCAATGGGCAACGCTGTCGTGGTAAAAGGCCCGATCGTATTGAGAACAACAGCCGGTCGCTGGCTTGCGATCATCTCGGCGATTGCCGAAAGCGATCCGGCAACCTTGATGGTGGCGCCGCCACCGATACGTTCCGCAACCGCTTGCAGTCGCGTCTCATCGCGCCCGACGAGAACCGGCGCGAAGCCATTGGCCATCAGACGCGCCGCAACCGCACGACCCGTTCGGCCAGTGGCACCCAGAATCCAGATCCGGCCATCCGCCATCATTCTCACTTTCCAACGGGTTTCTCAGCATTAAAGGTCCGAAGACCGCGCTATGAATACGGGTCTCGCGCGGGACGTGATATGCGTGATACGGTATGATTTATGCTCGACCGTTCAAATGCGGCTGATCCGCTATCCGACATTCTCTCACTCCTGAAGCCGCGCAACGTAGCGTGCGGGGCCGTCGATGCTGGCGAGGCCTGCATTACCTTCCCAGCAAGCCGTGAAATGAAATGCCATGCAGTCACCGCTGGTGACGCCTGGCTTACCATGGGCGGTGTGGCGGACCCGCTCCATCTTGAGGCCGGAGACTGTCTCATCCTGGCCCATGGCCATGCCTATGCACTGGCGAGCGACCCCAGTCTTTCGCCGGTCGACTATCGCGTCGTGCTCGAAGGCCAAGCGCCTGGGCGCGTCACGATGTGGAATGGCGGCGGCCGCGCCACCATCGTCAGCGCCACCTTTACGATCGAGGAACGCCATGGCAACATGCTGCGCGACATCTTGCCAGCCGTCGCGCACGTGCGCGAAGACACCGGTCGGCCGGGTCTTGGCCGGTCGCTACAGCAGATGATGGACGAGTTTGGCGAACAGCAGCCTGGAAGCCGGATGATCATTGAACATCTGGCCACCTTGGTGCTGGCGCAAGTGCTACGCGCTTATGCCCTGCGCGGCGAAGCCGACCAGATCGGATGGCTGTTCGCTCTTGCGAATCGACAGATCGGTACCGCGATAGCGGCCCTGCACGCGGACCCGGCGCATCGGTGGACTGTGCTTGCGCTGGCGGAACGGGCCGGCATGTCGCGCACCGGTTTCGCGGTCCGCTTCCGGCGAAGCGTCGGGGTGGCACCCATGCAATATCTGAGGCGGCTGCGAATGCTGCTCGCCAGCGATCGACTTTCCAACTCAGACGATGCAATCAACGTGGTGGCGGACGCATTCGGATATGAATCCGAAAGCGCGTTCAGCAACGCATTCAAACGCCACTTGGGAATATCTCCACGCCGGTTTGGTAAAAACGGTGGCATCGCGGTGAATGATCAGCCTCGCTGAACCAGCTTACCGACCGGTTCCAGGCGGGCGAACGGCCCTCACGTCAGAGACAGCGTAGGTGAGATGGCACAGGCACTCCGGCGCACCTGAACGACGCCAGAACGAGGCTGACGATGCTTAGCGTATACCTGGATCAATTCTATGTACCGACCCGCAGTCGGCCTAAACCTGAAGTGGTCATTGTTCACAATGATGCGCGCGCACGAAGGGCTTTGATGGATTGCTCCGCCCGCTCTTGCAGTTGCGCGATGTTGACCCGCAAGAGATGGCCGCCAGCTTTGTGAAGAACCCCGTCGATCATCACCAGTGCGACATTCTCTGGGCGTGCAGCGTGTGTGAGCAGGGAGAATGGGTCGGCGGCGGGCGTTATGTTAATGGCGTCCGTGCGCACCGCGATGATATCAGCGCGCTGGCCCGGTGCGAGCGTGCCGATCGCTTTCAGCCCCAATCCGCGCGCGCCGTCCACAGTCGCCCAGCGGAGCGCCATTTCGTCGGTTACCACCGATGCGTCGCGCGCGATGCCACGGGCAAGGTCGGTCGTCAGCCGCATTACAGAGAATATGTCCGCGCTCCCTGCAAGCACCATATTGTCAACCGACAGGCCGAGGGTCAGCCCGGCGGCGACCATGTCGGCGATCGGCGGCACGCCATAGCCAACCTCCAATTCGGTCCACGGACTGATCGAGACTGGGCTGCCCCTGCGTGCCACGACCTCCATTTCCCGCTGTGTTGCTGCGGTCAGATGGACCAGTTGCACGTCTGGCCCCAGCCCGTCGGCTGCCGCCAGGGAGGCAATGCCACCTTTCGCCGCCGCCATCGCGTCAGACGCCATATGCGTTGATATCGGAAGTCCCAGTCTGCGCGCCACCGCCCATTCGGCGCGCCACACATCCGTCTCGGAACGATCGGGGCCTCGCGCGCAGATGCCAAGCGACACGAGCGTCGAGGGTGGCCGTCGCGCCAGCGTTGCGAGATGGCCAAGGTCCATGGGTCGGTCGGGCGGCGTGTCTTGCGCATATCCGTAAGCGAAGCGCCCGCGCACGCCGGATGATAGCATCGCCGCGATCTCCGCCTCTACGTGCGCCAGACTGCGGCTGTTGTGCGCCCAATTATGCACTGTGGTTATTCCGCCGTTCACCGCCTCCGCAAGCGCAAGTTCGACGCCGATGGCCGCATCGGATGGCGAAAACAGCGGGGATATCGCCGCCATCGTCGGCGCAAAGCTCCCCTTGGCGCTTCGCCATAGGCCGCGCGCGGCGGTGTTCCACATATGCCAATGCGTATCGACCAATCCTGGCAGCACAATGTGGCCTGAAAGATCAATGACGGTGGCGCCGGGCGCATCCAGCGCGCGGCCCATCGCTACGATTTGCCCCTCGCGCACCAATATGTCCGTATCCGTCAGCGGCACGCCCGCCATGGTAAGGACGGTGTCAGCCCCACGCAGCAGCGTGGTGGGGGGCGTTGTGGCGAACACTGGAAACGCCATTGCGGCGGCGGTTGCGCCCAGAACAGTACGGCGTGATGCCTGTAGATTTGTCATGAAGTATCCCGATTGAGCAAGCGTAACGGCCGAATGGCGCGAGCGTTCATCTCGGGCGGCGATTTTCCATTTCTAGCCTGCCATTTTTCGGCCGACGAGCGTCTTGATCGGACTGGCGCCAAGATTGACAGAGACGCTCATCTCTCAATGCGGTCTGGGAGCCGATCACACGCGCTTGGGGCTAAGTACGCAAGCAGTCAGGGTAATGTTCGGAGAAAGCTATCGGTTAACCCCCGATGGCCTGCTCCGGCGGAAGCTGAAATCTTTGCCTCCAGCGGGAATGGCGGCTTCCTCCAACTGGTTTCCGTCATCAGTGTGCGACAAACAGTAAATCCGGTACGTCGGATTATGACGGAACCAGTCGTTCACGCGCCTGCATTGGAACGATGTAAGCTGGTCGACTGCTGCCGGTGGTGCCGCGCCGTCGGCTTCGTTCAAATCGATCGCCACGTTCTGGGACAAAACTGTCGGTTAGCCCGAACCCGCTAAGCGGCAGCAAGCGGCTGTTCATCGGAACCGGCGCAGGAAAGTTTCTCATCAGATTGCGGTGCCGTGTGCGCGGCTTCGACCGGACCGTTGACGGTTTGGTTTTACCCTCTTGGGCAGCGGCAATGGCACGCATTGCGACGAAAAATAGTCGGGTGAAGAAACGTCAAAAATCTTTGCATTGATTAACAGCGCTCGTGTGTGAACCAAAATCCATCGACGTGATATTGCGTTGCCCCCCCGGCAGGAGCGCCCAGGACAAGCACGGTTCAGGCGCTGCGGCCACCGGGGCGCCGTCACGACAGGCGCGAATAGCGGCAACCGGATGTGCTTTTGGTGTCCTCACCGGCGGGCGGTCCCGTCAGTCGGAACAGCCCCCTGCCAGCCACCTCCGAGCGCCCGGTACAGCGTCACGATGTTTTCGAGCTGGGATTGCCGCACAGAGATGGTCGTGTCCCGGCGCGTGGTGTAGGTTTTGAGGGTAGCGAAGCTGACCGGACGCGCGCTCATCGAACAAGCGCTGTAGCGGCCGGTCAGTTTCGCGGGTGGTCACCGGCGAACTTCGGATA
>NZ_JABBFV010000034.1 GCF_012927105.1 Sphingobium psychrophilum
AATCAACCCCGATCATCATATCCTTTGTCACGGTTGCCGTCCTTTCCGCTCAGTGGCCTTTCAACACCACTATCTTGGCACATTGCGATGCCGTCTGGGGAGGGCGGCAACCACCCCATCTGTCTCGAAATGCGCGGAAGAGCGCATTTCGGTGCTGCATGCGCCAGAGGCGCATTGCGAGACAGGCTATCAGGGCGTGGAAAGGCGCGGCTGCTTCGTCTTCCCTGATGCGCATGGACGCGCCGCGATTGCGGGTGGCCCATGCGCCTGTTAGGTGTCAGCCTGACAGAGGTACAATAGGCGGGGGCTGCGCACCGGCAGCCTAAAGGGATTTGATGCGAAACAGACTGACAGTCTTCATCCTCATCGGCATGGTCCTGGGGGTGATCACGGGCTTCGTGGCCAATCTTTGGGTCGGCGGCGACGAAACGCTGGCAAAGGATGTGGCGGGATATTTCCACCTTCTGGCCGACATATTCCTGCACCTGATCAAGATGATCATCGCGCCTCTGGTCTTTTCCACGCTGGTCGCAGGCATCGCCCATATGGGTGACAGCGCCGCGCTGGGGCGGATCGGTGGGCGCGCGCTCGCCTGGTTCATCATCGCCAGCCTGATATCGCTGACCCTGGGCCTGATCTTCGTCAATTTCTTCGCGCCGGGCGACGGCCTCAACCTCGTCCGTTCCGGTGCGGATGCGGGCGTGAATACCGAAGCGCTCAACTTCCGCGACTTCATCCTCCATGTCTTCCCGACGTCCATGATCGGGGCGATGGCGGACAACCAGATCCTCCAGATCGTCGTCTTCTCGCTGTTCGTGGGCGTGGCGCTGACCGCCATCGGCGACAAGGGCAAGCCGATCATCACGGTCATCGAGGCGATGGTCGAACTGATGTTGCAAGTGACCGGCTATGTCATGCGCGTCGCCCCGTTCGCGGTGTTCGGTGCGCTGGCGTCGTCGGTGACGGTGCAGGGGCTGGGGGTCCTTAAAACCTATGGCGAACTGGTCGGCGAATTTTACATTGCCCTGTTCTGCCTGTGGCTGCTGCTGTTCGGTGCCGGATCGATTTTCCTTGGCAAGCGGATGTTCAAGCTGATCCGCTATGTCCGCGAACCGATCCTGATCGCCTTCTCGACTGCCTCGTCCGAAGCTGCTTACCCCAAGATGTTGGAGCAGCTCGATCGCTTCGGCATCCCGCGCCGCATCTACAGCTTCGTGCTGCCGCTGGGCTATAGCTTCAACCTCGACGGGTCGATGATGTATTCGACCTTCGCGACGATCTTCATCGCCCAGGCCTATGGCATCGACCTGCCGATCGCGACGCAGATCACCATCCTGCTCGTGCTGATGGTGACCAGCAAGGGCATCGCCGCAGTACCGCGCGCCAGCCTCGTGGTGGTCGCCGCGACGCTGGGCCAGTTCGACCTGCCGGTGGAGGGCATCGCCTTCATCCTGGCGGTCGATCATTTCATGGACATGGGCCGCACCGCAACCAATGTGCTGGGCAACGCCATTGCCACGTCGGTCATCACCAAATGGGAAGGCATGCTGGAGGTCGAGGAGCCGGAAGACGTGCCCCACCCCAAGGCGCCGGCGCATGGCGCGGCCCATGGCCGCGCAGGGCTGGAACTGGCGTCCGACATGGTGGACGACGGGCACAAGGGGTAATAAGCAAAGGCTGGCGTGCTCCCGCGCAGGCGGGGGCCTAGTCCAGAAGTCGGCACTGGATTCCCGCCTGCGCGGGAATACGAGCTTCCTTTACCACAACACTCCGCGCACCGGCTTCACCGGCTCTGGCGCGGGGTCGCCGATCGACTGGAGCAGGTCGATCTCGATCGTGCGGCACATCGCCAGCAGCGGCACGTCATGCACGCTGTTGTCGAACGGATCGACCAGGTCGTCGCCGATCCGCAGCACCGCCAAGAACATCAGGCCCGCCACCGTCGACCCCAGCGGGGTCGCGAAACCCAGCGTCTCGACCAGCCCAATCGGCAGCAAGATGCACAGGACATGGGTGAAGAGCGTCGGCAGGAAGCGATATTGCATCGGCAGGGGTGTGTTCTTGATCCGCTCCATGCCGCCCTGCGCATTGGCGATGTCGACCAGCACAGCCTCCATCTGCGCCTGCTGGATGGTGTCGATCCAGCCTTCGCGCCGGGCGATGTCGATGCGTCGGCCGGTACTGTCGAGCAGGCCATTGGCGGGATTGGCGCGGGCCAGCGCCTTCCCCTTATCCTCTTCCCGCAGGAAACGGGTCACATCCTCGCCGATCGGCTGGCGGCGCAACTGGCAACGCAGCGCATTCACATAGGCGATTTGGCGCATCACGATCTCGCGCTTCAGGTCGCGCGCCACCGGATCGGGCAGGAAATTGCGGCTCGCGCGGGCCAGGCTGCGCGATGCATTGATCATCGCGCCCCATAAAATCCGCCCTTCCCACCAGCGCTGATAGGCGCTGTTGGAGCGGAAACCCAGGAACAGCGCCAGCGCCGACCCGAAGATGGTCAGCGGCAGCGAGGGCGCCTTGAACGGCAGCACATAATAAGTGATCGTCACCGCGCAGTCCCAGACGAACAACAGGGTCAGCGGCTTCCACACTTCGGCGGCCAGCCGGCGCAGGCTGGGAACGGGATCGACGATCATGCAAGTCTCCGGAAACAATCGACTGCGGTAACGCCAGCGTCGCGGAAATGCTCCCTTGATGCCATAGCGAAACGAAATATCCCGCACGCACGCAACTCGCACCGCCGCGGCTCGTTGAAACGGGATAGCCGAACGGAGAAAGCCTGTGACCAGCGACGCGCCCGACAGCGGCGGCAAGACGGCGGCGCTCTCGCTCCAGTGGCAGATGCTGGCAGGGTTCCTGATCGGCCTGATCCTGGGCCTGGGTGTCTATATGGCGGCGCCTGACGCGCGCTGGGTCGATGCCGTCACCACCTATGTCACCGGGCCGATCGGGCAGGTCTTCCTGCGATTGCTGTTCATGCTGGTCATCCCGCTGCTGGTGTCGGCGCTGATCGTGGGCATCGCCGACATGGGCGAAATGCGATCGCTGCGGCGGATCGGCCTGCGCACCCTCCTCTATACGCTGGTGGTGTCGGGCATCGCCGTCGTCATCAGCTTGGCTCTGGTCAACCTGCTGCGGCCGGGCGGCGGAGTCGATCCGGCGACGGCGCAGGCGATGCTGGCCGACGCGGGCGCGGGGGCCAAGGCGGTCCTGGCCCGTAGCGGCGACACGCCGACGGGCATGGCTGCGCTGATCGCCATCATTCCCGACAATATCGTCGCGGCGATGGCCAATAACGACATATTGGCGGTGATGGTCTTCGCCCTCTTCTTCGGCATCGGGCTGGTGCTGGTGCAGACCGACCAGTCGAAGATATTGCTGAACGCGATGGAGGGCCTGTTCGACGTGTCGATGCGCCTCATCGGTATCGTCATCCGCCTCGCCCCGATCGCCATTGCCTGTTTCATGTTCAACCTGGCCGCGCAGTTCGGATGGGACTTGCTGATCCGCCTGTCCGCCTATGTCGGCGTCGTGCTGCTGGCATTGGCGATCCAGATGTTCGTCGTCTATCCGCTGCTCATCGCCCTGCTCGCGCGCCGCTCCCCCCTCGCCTTCTTTGCGGCGGTGCAGGAGGCGAGCGTCATGGCCTTCGCCACCGCCTCCTCCAACGCCACCCTGCCCACCGCGATCCGCGTGGCGGAGGACAAGTTGCACCTGCCGCGCCGCATCGCCCGCTTCGTCCTGACCATCGGCGCGACCGCCAACCAAAATGGCACGGCGATGTTCGAAGGCATCACCGTCCTGTTCCTGGCGCAATTTTTCGGCGTCGACCTAAGCCTGGCGCAGCAATTGATGGTGATGCTGGTGTGCATATTGGGCGGGGTAGGCACCGCGGGCGTCCCCGCCGGATCGCTGCCGGTCGTCGCGATGATCCTGGGCATGGTCGGCGTGCCGCCCGAAGGGATCGGGCTGGTGCTGGGGGTCGATCGTTTCCTCGACATGTGCCGCACCAGCCTCAATGTGACGGGCGACCTGGTGGCGGCCACCGTGATAGCGGCGGGCGAAGAGGATGGACGGGAGCGCATAGCGGCATGACGGGCGACCGTCTCTGCGCCGCCGTCGTCGCGCTGGTGGCGATCACTGGGCTTGCGATCCAGTTCGACGCGACTTTTGCGCACAACGGTTCTGTCGCGGAAACGCTGTGGATATTGCTGCGCTTCTTCACGGTGCTGACCAACATGGCGGTCGCCCTGACATTCGCCGCGATCGCGCTCGGATACCGGGTGACGCCGCGCTGGCTGGGCGGCGTGCTGCTGGCGATCCTGCTGGTCGGCATCATCTACGGCCTGCTGCTGCGCGGCCTTTTGTCCTTGAGCGGCGGCGCGCTGCTGGCCGACACGCTGCTGCACAAGGTCACGCCGCTGCTCACGCCGCTCTGGTGGATCATGTTTGCCCGCAAGGGGCGGCTGGGCTGGCGCGATCCCTGGATCTGGGCGATTTTTCCCGCGCTGTACCTGCCCTACGCCCTTCTCCGCGGCATGATGGAGGGCAAATATGCCTATCCCTTCATCAATGTCGCGACGCTGGGCATCGGCCAGGTCGCGCTCAACGCCGTCCTGATCGCGGCCGGCTTCGTCGCGGCCGGCTATGCGCTGGTCTGGATCGACCGGCGGTTCAGCGCGCGGCTTTAGCAGCCTCCGCCCACCAGACGAGGCTGTTGGCGAACCCGGCAAAGCCGCGTTCCAGCGCCGCGCCGCCCTCACCCAGCGGCTGCGCCTGTTCGTCCAGCGTCTGGCCGATCTGGCCGACGCTCAGCCGCTCCGGCACCACCGCCATGCCCATGGCCGACAGCGTCACCGTCCAGTCGGCATGGCTGTTGACACCTGCAAAGCGCCCCATCGAATAGCTGGCGATGGCGGCGGGACGGCGGTCGAACTCTCTCAAATAATGATCGACCAGATTTTTGAGGCCCGGCTGCATCCCGCGATTATATTCGCCCGCGACGAAGACGAAGGCGTCGGCGGCGGTCAGCCGGTCGGCAAGCTGCGCCATCGCGGCGGGCGCCTGCCCCGCCGGATAGTCGCTATAGCGCAGGTCGAGCATGGGCAGGTCGACTGCCATGGCATCGACCAGCTGCGCCTTGTGCCCCAACCCCTCGAACCCGCGAACCAGATAATCGGCCAGCCGGATGCCGAGCCGACCACGGCGATAGGAGCCGTAGAGGACGAGAATGTCGAGCGCCATGCGAAGCCTTCCCTGTTGATGAGGAGTAGTCTTCGCATGGCTGTCTGGCCGGGTCCAGACACGAAGCTCACGCTATCCGTTTCTCGACTTCGCTCGAAACGAACGGATGTTATTCAGCGCAGCTTGGCGATGTTCAGGCTGTCTTCCTTGGCGCGGGCCTTGACCGATTCCTCGGTGCGGGTCAGCGCCTTGGCGATCGCTTTCAGGCCCATGCCCTTCTTGGCCAGCGTGTGCAGTTTCTGGATCTCATCCTGGGTCCAGGCCTGCTTGTGGCGCTCGAAGCGTTGTTCGGCCATGCTCTTTAGTCCGCGAAGGGATCGCGGACGAGGATGGTGTCGTCGCGTTCCGGGGACGTGGATACCAGCGTGACCGGGCAACCGATCAACTCCTCGATCCGGCGGATATATTTGATCGCCTGCGCGGGCAGTTCGGCCCAGCTGCGCGCGCCGGCCGTGGTGTCGTGCCAGCCCTCGATCGTTTCGTAGATCGGCTGCGCCTTCGCTTGGTCCTGCGCATGGGCGGGCAGATAGTCGAATGTCTGGTCGCCGATCTGGTAGCCGACGCAGATTTTCAGTTCTTCGAAGCCGTCCAGCACGTCCAGCTTCGTCAGCGCGATGCCGGTGACGCCCGACACGGCGATCGACTGGCGCACCAGCACGGCGTCGAACCAGCCGCAGCGGCGCTTGCGACCGGTAACCGTGCCAAATTCATGGCCGCGCTCGCCCAGCCGCTGGCCGGTTTCGTCTTCCAGTTCGGTCGGGAACGGACCGGAGCCGACGCGCGTGGTGTAAGCCTTGACGATGCCCAGCACGAACCCCGCCGCATTGGGACCAAGGCCGGTGCCGCTCGCCGCCGTGCCCGCGACCGTGTTGGACGATGTGACGAAGGGATAGGTGCCATGGTCGATGTCGAGCAGCGTGCCTTGCGCGCCTTCGAACAGGATGCGCTTTCCCGCCGCCTTCGCCTTGTTGAGGGTCAGCCACACCGGCTTGACGAAGGGCAGGATGAAGGCCGCGATCTCGGTCAGTTCCGCGACCAGGCGGGCGCGATCGATCGGCGCTTCGCCAAAACCGGCGCGCAGCGCGTCGTGATGCGCGGTCAGCCGGTCGATCTGGAGGTCGAGGTCATCGAGATGCGCCAGGTCGCACACGCGGATCGCCCGGCGGCCGACCTTGTCCTCATAGGCCGGGCCGATGCCGCGGCGGGTGGTACCGATCTTGCCAGCCCCGCTCGCATCCTCGCGCAGGCCGTCCAGGTCGCGGTGGAAGGGCAGGATCAACGGGCAGGTTTCGGCGATCTGAAGATTGTCGGGCGTGATCGTCACGCCCTGCCCCTTCAGCTTGGCGACTTCGTCGCGGAAGTGCCAGGGGTCCAGCACCACGCCATTGCCGATCACCGAAAGCGTGCCGCGCACGATGCCCGAGGGGAGCAGCGACAGCTTATAGACCTTTTCGCCCACGACCAGCGTATGACCGGCATTATGCCCGCCCTGGAATCGGGCGACGACATCAGCGCGCTCCGACAGCCAGTCGACGATCTTGCCCTTGCCTTCGTCGCCCCACTGAGCGCCGATCACGGTTACATTTGCCACAGATACAGTCCTCCGCCCGCCGCGCGGACCGGCCATGCCCTTCGACGGGACTCGGCATGCCGGTGGGATCAAGCGGGCGCATATTGCACCCTGTTTCGGGGCGCGCGTTAGCCGCGCTGACCCGGTGAAGTCAAGTCAATAGGCGCGCGGCTCCGCCCCATCCAGCCAGTGCGAACAGCGTTGCGCCGCGCCATCTTCGTCGCCTGACAGGGCGGCGACGGTGTGCCAACCTTCGGCGCGCAGGGTCGCCGCGCGGTCTGCGTCATGGCCCAGCGGCAGGAACAGGCGCTTGGGGCTTTCGCCGCCGAAACCCGCATCGATCAGCGGATCGGGATAGAGCGAAAAGCCCATGGCCGGTTCGTCCGCGCCGTCGGCCCGCGCAATGGCGTAGCTGCCGCCGCGCCCGATCTCGCCAATGAAGCCCTCGGCGAAGATGGAGAAGCCGAACCAGTTCTGAAATTCGAAACCGTGCCGTTCGGTCGGATCGAGCGTCAGGGTGATGTCCCAGCCGATCGGCTTGGCGATGGCGCGCAGGCCCGCAATGCGGCTGTCGATCGCGCCGCCCAGTTGCGCGCTCAAGGCTTCGAGCCGCTCCATCGCGGCATGGAAGGGTCCGGTCGCCTCGATCAGCGGCAGATAGGCGGCGGCGGCTGGGCTGATGGCGACCAATGCGCCCGCATCCTTGGCGTCCAGTCCGGCGCGCACCGCCTCGATCGCCTGCGGGCCGAGCGGCAGCGGCCCGGCGGCCAGCGCATCGATCAGATCGGGCAAGGTGAAGTCGATGGTGATGCCGGTGACGCCGGCGGCCTGCAACGCCTCGATCGCGATGTTGACGATCTCCACCGCGGCGGCTGTGCCGTCGCTGCCGATCAATTCGGCGCCGAGCTGCAATTTCTCGCGTTCGGGGCGCAGTTGGCTCGCCTTCTGGCGGATCACCGGCCCGGCATAGGACAGGCGCAGCGGACGCGGCGCGGCGGCCAGCCGAGTCGCGGCGATGCGCCCGACCTGCGCGGTCATGTCCGGGCGAAAGGCCAGACTGCGCTGCGACACGGGATCGACCACGCGGACCAGATCCTGCGCGCGCATGGATTTCAACCGCTGGGTCAGCGTATCCTCAAATTCCGCGAGCGGCGGCATGACCCGTTCATAGCCATGGGCCGCGACCGTATCGAGCACGCGGCGGGCCAGCCGCGCGGAGGCTTCAGCCTGCGGCGGCAAGCGATCGGACAGGCCCTCGGGCAAGAGGCTGGGCGGGATCATGGTCATGCCTTAACTCCCTCTCCCCTGGGGGAGAGGGTTGGGGAGAGGGGGATGCGCAACGCCTGCGCAATCATGCTCAGCACGCCCTCGATATTCCCCATCACATCAGGATTGCCAAAACGGATCACGCGATACCCCTGCGATTCCAGAAACTCTATCCGCCGCGCGTCATAGCGATCTTCAGCGGAATGTGTATCCCCATCGATTTCAACGACCAGCTTTGCAGCTTTTGATGCGAAGTCGACGATGTAGGGCGGGATGATCGTCTGGCGCGTGAATTGCTGATTTTCGAAACGGTTGGCACGCAGGGCGAGCCATAGCTTTTGTTCTGCGGGGGTAGGGTTAGCGCGCATAAACCGCGCGCGAGCCTTGAGCGTTGGATCAATCCGCATCGTTGCTCCCCCTCTCCCAACCCTCTCCCCGGCGGGGAGAGGGCTTTTAGAGCAGACTTACGCGAAACGCAGCAGCTTCACCTGCTTCACGCCGGTCAGGTTGCAGATTTCCCAGCGCAGCGGTTCGGTGACGGTGCCGTCGACCGACAGCAGCAGCACGGCTTCGCCGCCCTGGTTGCGACGGCCCAGATGGAAGGTGCCGATATTGACGTCCGATTCGCCGAGCTTGCTCCCCAGCCGACCGATGAAGCCCGGCGCATCCTGGTTGACGATGTAGAGCATCGTGCCGTCGAGATCGGCCTCCACCTTGATACCGAACAGTTCGACCAGGCGGGGGCTTTCGGGACCGAACAGCGTGCCGGCAACCGAGCGCTCACCATTTTCGGTGGTCACGGTGACGCGAATCAGCGTCTGGTACGCGCCTTCGCGGTCGTGGCGCACTTCGCGCACGTCCAGGCCGCGTTCCTTCGCCAGGAACGGCGCGTTGACCATGTTCACCGTGTCCGAATAGACGCGCATCAGGCCCGCCAACACCGCCGCCGTGATCGGCTTCTGGTTCAGTTCGGCGGCATGGCCTTCGACTTCCACCGCAACGCCGGTGATCGCGTCGCCTTCCAACTGGCCGACAAGGCTGCCCAGCTTTTCCGCGATCGCCATATAGGGCTTCAGCTTGGGCGCTTCCTCGGCGCTGAGCGACGGCACGTTGAGCGCATTGGTGATACCGCCGTCGAGCAGATAGTCGCTCAACTGGTCAGCGACCTGGAGCGCGACATTGACCTGCGCTTCGTCGGTCGATGCGCCCAGATGCGGGGTGCAGATGAAGCCCGGCGTGCCGAACAGCGGCGATTCTTTGGCCGGTTCAGTCACGAACACGTCGAGCGCGGCTCCCGCGACTTGGCCCGAATCCAGCGCGTCCTTCAAAGCGGCCTCGTCGATCAAGCCACCGCGCGCGCAGTTGATGATGCGCACGCCCTTCTTGGTCTTGGCCAGATTTTCCTTCGAAAGGATGTTGCGGGTCTGGTCAGTCAGCGGCGTGTGCAACGTGATGAAGTCGGCCTTGGCCAGCAGCGTGTCCAGGTCAGCCTTTTCCACGCCCATTTCGATGGCGCGTTCGGGCGTCAGGAACGGATCGAAAGCGACGACCTTCATCTTGAGGCCCAGCGCGCGGCTGGCGACGATCGACCCGATATTGCCCGCGCCGATCAGGCCCAGCGTCTTGCCAGTGACTTCCACGCCCATGAAGCCGTTCTTGGGCCACAGACCCTGCTGGGTTTGGGCATTGGCTTCGGGCAGCTGGCGGGCGAGCGCGAACATCAGCGCGATGGCATGTTCGGCGGTGGTGATGGAGTTGCCGAACGGGGTGTTCATGACGATCACGCCCTTGGCGCTGGCATAGGGGATGTCGACATTGTCGACGCCGATGCCGGCGCGGCCGATGACCTTCAGGTTCGTCGCGGCGTCGAGGATCGCCTTCGTCACCTTGGTCGAGGAGCGGATGGCGAGGCCATCATACTCACCAATGATGGCGATCAGTTCTTCGGGGGTCTTGCCGGTGATTTCGTCGACTTCAATGCCCCGCTCACGGAAAATCGCGGCGGCGCGGGGGTCCATCTTGTCGCTGATAAGTACCTTGGGCATTTTTCAATTCCTTATTTCCCCGTCATCCCCGCGAAGGCGGGGATCCATCTCCCGACGTCGCACAGCAGGCTGGGGTAGGAGATGGATTCCCGCCTTCGCGGGAATGACGACAATTATGAGAGTTAAGCGGCGGCCTTCACGGTCGCATAGGCCCAGTCGAGCCATGGACCCAGCGCTTCGATATCCGCCGTCTCGACGGTCGCGCCGCACCAGATGCGCAGGCCCGCCGGGGCATCGCGATAGCCCGCAATGTCATAGGCTGCGCCTTCCTTTTCGAGAAGGGCGGCGAAGGCTTTGATGAAGGCTTCGTCGGCGCCTTCGACGGTCAGGCACACGCTGGTCTTCGACCGCGAAGCCTCATCGAGCGCGAGATGGCAGAGCCAATCCCGTTCCGCGACGATCTTGCCCAGCGCAGCCGCATTGGCATCGCTGCGCGCGATCAGGCCAGCCGAGCCGCCAACCGACTTGCCCCACTCCAGCGCGAAGATCGCATCTTCAACCGCCAGCATGGAGGGCGTGTTGATCGTCTCGCCCTTGAACACGCCTTCGGCGAGCTTGCCCTTCGACACCAGGCGGAACACCTTGGGCAGCGGCCAGGCGGGAGTGTAGGTTTCGAGGCGCTCGACCGCGCGGGGGCCAAGGATCAGCACGCCATGGCCGCCCTCGCCTCCCAGCACCTTCTGCCAGGAGAAGGTGGCGACGTCGATCTTGGCCCAGTCGATGTCATAGGCGAACACCGCGCTGGTGGCGTCGGCGAAGGTCAGCCCTTCACGGTCGGACGGGATGAAATCGGCGTTGGGCACGCGCACGCCCGACGTGGTGCCGTTCCAGGTGAACAACACGTCGTTGCTGAAATCGACGGCATCCAGGTCAGGCAGCTGGCCATAATCGGCGCGGATGACGGTGGGGTCCAGCTTCAACTGCTTGGCGGCGTCCGTCACCCAGCCTTCGCCGAAACTTTCCCAGGCGATGGTGGTGACGGGGCGCGCGCCCAGCATCGTCCACATCGCCATTTCGAAGGCGCCGGTGTCGGAACCCGGCACGATGCCGATGCGGTGGGTGTCGGGCAGGTTCAGCAGCTCGCGCATCAGGTCGATGCTGTAGGCGAGGCGGGTCTTGCCAATCTTGGCGCGGTGCGAGCGGCCGAGCGACTCGGTGGCCAGCTTGGCGGCATCCCAGCCCGGAGGCTTTGCGCAGGGACCGGAAGAGAAGAAGGGGCGGGCCGGACGGGTTGCGGGCTTTACGGCAGGCGCAATGGTGGCGTCAACGGCAGTCAAATCAGTCATGTAGCGTCTCCTTACAGAGAGCAGCGCGGCGTTGGGGCCGCGTGGCCCGTCGGCGGCACTAGAGATTTCGGCCCGACTGTCAAGCACGACATGAAAATCGGACGAAGCGAATGCGCCGTTAACCTTCGTAAAGATTCTGCCTGTTAGCATCCCGACTCATGAGCGAATGGGCGATAAGGATTCGGACAGCGCACGGCGCCGGCCTGGCCGCACTGTTGGCGCTGGGCTTGAGCGGATGCAGCGGCGACCTAGTGCCGCGCGGCCGGGTTGCGCGTGCGCCGACGCCCCCGTCGCGGCCGGTGCGCGCGCCCGCGCAACCGGCGCTGGAAACGCGCCAATGCTTCGCCAAACTCCAGTCGCAGGCGGTGGCCTTCACCCCCCTGCCCGACCGCACTTTCGGCGGCGGGTGCAGCGCCGTGAACAGCGTCAAGCTGCTCGACATCGGCGTGCCCGCGACCAATCTGGGGGCGATGACATGCAACCTGGCCGCCAATTTCGCCGCCTGGGCGCGCTATGGCGTACAGCCTGCCGCGCGGGTGATCTTCGGCGCGGAGATCGAGAAGATCGAGACGTTTGGCACCTATAATTGCCGCCCGATCGCGGGCAGCGGCAAATTGTCCGAACATGCGCACAGCAATGCGATCGACGTGTCCGCCTTCGTCCTGAGCGACGGCCGACGCATCAGCGTGCAGAAGGATTGGGCCGGCGACCGGCAGACCCGCCAGTTCCTGACGCTCGTCCACGCCAGCGCTTGCAAGCGGTTCAACACCGTCCTCAGCCCCGATTACAACGCCGCCCATCACGACCATTTCCACTTCGACATGGGCGGCCGCGGAGGGTTTTGCCGTTAGAATAGTGTGCTGCGTGACTGCCCCGCGCCTTTGCTGGAACCAAGCGGACTTGGATTTGTCACCGCGCGCCACTAAGTTGGCGCAAATGACGAAAAAAGACATCGAAGAACGCAAATTCCGCCCGGCCCGCGAAGAGGCCCATGACGCCAAGAAGCAGGTTGGCACCCCCCAGACGCAGAGCGCCGCCTACAAGCTGGCCTTTCAGGACAGCGAATTTCTGCTGCGCGAAGACCTGCGCCCGGTCCGGTTCCAGCTGGAATTATTGAAGCCGCAATTGCTGATGGACGAGGCGCAGATCGAATCGACCTTCGTCTTCTACGGATCGGCGCGCATCCCCGAACCCGACCAGGTGCAGGCGCGGATCGACGCCGCCACGACGCCGGAGCAAAGGCGGATCGCCGAAAATCTGGGCATGAAGGCCCGCTATTATGAGGAAGCCCGCGCGCTGGCGCGAATCGCCGCGCAATATCCGGTCAATGCGGAAGGATGCCGCCACTTCGTCGTCTGTTCGGGCGGCGGCCCGTCGATCATGGAAGCCGCCAATCGCGGCGCGCAGGATGTCGGCCAGACCACGATCGGCATGAACATCGTCCTGCCGCACGAGCAGGCGCCCAACCGCTTCGTCACGCCGGAACTGTCCTTCCAGTTCCATTATTTTGCGCTGCGCAAGATGCATTTCCTGTTGCGCGCCCGCGCCCTGGCCGTCTTCCCCGGCGGCTTTGGCACGTTCGACGAGATGTTCGAACTGCTCACCCTGATCCAGACCGGCAAGATGAAGCCGATCCCGATCCTGCTGTTCGGCAAGGATTTTTGGAACCGGGTGGTGGATTTCGAGGCGCTCGCGGACGAAGGCGTGATTGCGCATTCGGACCTGAACCTGCTGACCTGGGTCGAAACGGCGGAAGATGCCTGGACCGCGGTGCAGGCTTTTTATCAGGACAGCGAGACGCTGGGCTGCGGCTGAAACCCTCTCCCCTTGGGGGGAGAGGGCAGCGAGACTTGGCGGCTTTGCCGCATAGTCGCAGCCGGAGAGGGGGGCCCGAGCCACGCGCCTCACCCTCTTCCCACTCCGCCTAACCGGCTGCGCCGGCAAGGCTCCATATCCTTCCCCCCCACGGGGAGAAGGGTTAGTGGCTTGCCCTTCCCCCCGCGCCGGACTAGGGCGCGGCCATGCGCGCGGATATGGCCCATATCGACACCTGGATCTTCGATCTGGACAATACGCTCTATCCGGCGAAGGCGGACCTGTTCGCGCTGATCGACGTGAAGATGGGCGAATTTATCCAGGGGTTGCTAGGCTGCGACCCGGTCGAGGCGCGCACGGTCCAGAAACGCTATTTCATGGATCATGGCACGACATTGTCGGGGCTGATGCACCATCATGGCATCGAACCGCGCGCATTTCTCGACTATGTCCATGACATTTCGATGGACCGGCTGGCGGTCGATCCCGCGCTCAACGCCCATATCGCCGCGCTGCCAGGCCGCCGCCTGATCTTCACCAATGGCGACGCCGCCTATGCGACGCGCGTGCTCGACAAGCTCGGATTGGCCAATGCGTTCGAACTGATCCACGACATCCACGCCTGCCAATATGTGCCAAAGCCCGATCCGTCCGGCTATGCCGACCTGTGCCGCGTCCATGGCGTCGATCCCACCCGCGCCGCCTTCTTCGAGGACATGGCCCGCAACCTCAAGCCCGCCAAGGCGATCGGCATGACCACCATCTGGGTCAATAATGGCTCGGAAGCGGGCCATCACGACCATCATCCCGATTTCATCGATTTCGAGACGGACCATCTGACGCCATTTCTGGCCGCCATCATTGGGGAGCATCCATGAGCCAAGACCTGCAAGCCACCATCGACGCCGCGTGGGAAGACCGCGCCAATGTCAGCCTGACCACGCAAGGGCCGGTGCGCGATGCCGTCAATGCAGCGCTCGCGCTGCTCGACAGCGGCAAGGGCCGCGTCGCAGAGCCGGTGGATGGCGGCTGGCAGGTCAACCAGTGGCTCAAGAAAGCCGTGCTGCTCTCCTTCCGCCTGAACGACAACGCCCTGATCGACAACGGCCCCGGCGGCGGTTTCTGGTGGGACAAGGTGCCCAGCAAATTCGCCGGCTGGGGCGAGGCGGAATTTCGCGCCGCCGGTTTCCGCGCGGTCCCCGGCGCCTTCGCCCGCGCCGGCGCGCATATCGCCAAAAACGCCATCCTGATGCCCAGCTTCGTCAATATCGGCGCCTTCGTCGATGAAGGCACGATGGTCGATGCCTGGGTGACGGTGGGCAGCTGCGCCCAGATCGGCAAGAATGTCCATCTGTCGGGCGGCGTGGGCATCGGCGGCGTGCTGGAACCGTTGCAGGCCGACCCGGTCATCATCGAGGATGACTGTTTCATCGGCGCGCGGTCCGAAGTGGTCGAAGGCGTGCGCATCGGCAAGGGTTCCGTCCTGTCGATGGGCGTGTTCATCGGCCAATCGACCAAGATCATCGACCGTGCAACGGGGGAAATCTTCATGGGGGAAGTCCCGCCCTATTCGGTCATCGTCCCCGGCTCGCTCCCCGGCAAGCCGCTGCCCGACGGCACCCCCGGCCCCAGCCTCTATTGCGCCGTGATCGTCAAGCGCGTGGATGCGCAGACGCGCTCGAAGACTGGCATCAACGATCTGCTGCGCGACTGAAAACACCCATCCGTTCGCTTCGGACGAAGTCGAGAACCAAGGGCGCGTTCCCGGTTTCTCGACACGCTCGAAACGAACGGACGTTGAAACATAGCCGTTCCATGGCACTGCCCGGCCGCTACGTCGCGCCAATGTTACAGGGCGTCCACACCCTGACGCACGCTGAAATCCCGCCGCGATAAACAGGGCGCATCCCTCCATTCGGGTCTGATCGAGTGGAGTTTATCATGGGACGCGACTGGTTCGACCGGAGCGACGCCGCGGCGCTGGCCCCGCCACAACGGCTGTGCTTCTTCTTCAACGCCCAGATCCACCAGCTTTTCCACGCCTTGCCGATCGCGATCGAACTGTCGCGCGACCCGGCCTTCACCGTGGATATCATGGCCGCGACCGACGATCATCTGGCGCTGGCGCGGGATATCGCCGCCACGCGCGACGCCGGGCCGATCCGCTTCCTGCGCTGTGGCGGGCGCTGGCTGGATACGCTCGCTGGCCTGACCGGCGGCACGATCCCGCCCAAGCTCCCCGCCTTGCTCGCGGCGCGGCGGCGCTTGTCGCACTATGATGCGATCGTCCTGCCAGAACGCACATCCTTGCTGCTCAAGCGGCTGGGCCTGTCGCGCACCCGCTTCATCCACACCTGCCATGGCGCGGGCGACCGGGCGGTCGGCTATGACCGGCGCATCGCCCAGTTCGACTTCGTCCTGCTGGCGGGCGAAAAGCAGCGGCGACGGATGCTGGACGAAGGGCTGATCCGCGAGGGCCATTACGCCATCACCGGCTACAGCAAGTTCGACCTGACCCGCCCCCATGGCGACAGTCGGCACCTCTTTGCGCAGGACCGGCCCGTCATTCTCTACAACCCGCATTTCTCGCCCCGCCTGTCCTCCTGGCCGACCATGGGGGAGGATGTCATTCGCCAGTTCGCGCAGGACAACCGTTTCAACCTGATCGTCGCGCCGCACATCCGCCTGTTTGACAATCGCCGCAAACGCGCGGCAATGGAGCGCCGCCTGGCCGATCTCGCGCGCCTGCCCCATGTCCATATCGACCTGGGCAGCCGGGCCAGCATCGACATGCGCTACGTCCATATGGCCGCGCTCTATCTGGGCGACGTTTCCAGCCAGATTTACGAATATCTCGCCCGCCCCCGCCCCTGCCTGTTCCTGAACGGCCATCGCGCCGACTGGCAGGAGGATCGCAGCTACGGCCATTGGCGCTATGGCCCGGTGCTGGAGTCGGCGCAGGGCATAGCCGATGCCGCGGCCGACGCGATCGCCAGCCATACGGCCTATGCGGAAACGCAGCGGCAGGGCGTCGCGCGCACCTTCGCCCAACCGACCGATGCCCCCGGCGACGCCGCCAGTGTCCGCGCGGCGCGCGCGCTCACCCACTATCTCACGCGCAGCCAGTGGGGGACGCGCCCGGCCCTGGATGGCCTCCCCCGGCTGAAGCTGGCCGCCCATGTCTGACTCCCCCACATCGCTCTGGATCGTCGCCCGCGTGTATGAACCCGATGAGGGCGGCGTGCAGACCTATGCGCGCGAAGTCGCCCGCGCCTACGCCGCGCAGGGTCGCCGCGTCACCATCTTCGCCAAATCCTCCGCCGGCCCGCGCCGGATCCAACAGGACGGGGTTGATCTGATCGACGTCGGCGCGGCGTCGATGCTGACGGTTTACTGGCGACTGTTCCGGGCGATGCTCGGCGCGTGGCTGGGTGGCGACCGCCGTGCCCTCATCCACGCCTGCACCTGGCGCGCGGCGCTGCCCGCCCTGCTCTTCCCGCGCCCGCTGGTCGTCACCGTCCATGGTCGGGAAGTCGGGCGACCGCGCGGCGTCGCGCTGCTGTTGCTGCGCCTGGTGCTGCACCGCGCGCGGCGGATCGTCGCGGTCAGCGACGTAACGCGCACGCTGTTGCTCGATCGCCTGCCGCATCTGGCGACGCGCACCATCACCGCCTGGAACGGGGTGATCATGCCGGCCGATCGCGCGTCCACCGCCTTTGCGCGGGGCGTTGGCGGCGCGCAATTGCTCACCGTCTGCCGCCTCGTCGCGCGCAAGAATATCGCCGCCGCGGTGCGGGCCGTCGCCGGCTGTGTCCAGGGCGGCGCGCATCTGCGCCATGTCATCATCGGGCGCGGTATCGATTCGGTGCGGGTGCGTGAAACTATCCGCCATTGCGGCCTCGATGGTACGGTCACCATGGCCGGCTACGTATCGGCGCAGGATCTGGCGGACGCCTATGCCGCCGCCGACATCTTCCTCCACCCGCAGGTCGCGATGGAGGATGGCGCGGAAATCGAGGGCTTCGGCCTGTCGGTCGCCGACGCCATGGCGCAGGGGCTGGTGTGCATCGTCGGCCGCGACGGCGGCCCGGCCGAATTCGTCCGCGACGGGGTGACCGGCTTCGTCGTCGATGGCCAGTCGATCGACGCGATCCGCACCACGCTCGACCTGCTGGTCGCCGATCCGGCCTTGTGCCGCCGCATCGGCGACAGGGCGCGGGCCTGGGCAGCGGAAAGCCTGTCCTGGGACCGGCATTGCCGCCTTTGCCTGAACGAAATGGGCCTGGGCGAGGGCGATGCGGGCGCGACTCCTCGTGTCGCCATGGCGAAAGCCGCCTGATGGCTGCGATCGTCCATATCGGCTATCACAAGACCGGCACGACCTGGTTTCAGGACAGCTTCTACCCCGCCATCCGCAACCGCCGCTACATCCCCCGCGCGACGGTGCGCGCCGCCTTCCTTGATGCCGGCGCGCTCCATTTCGATCCGCTCGACGCGCGGCGACGGCTGGGCGACGCACCCGACGATATGATCCTGTGCGAGGAAAATCTGACCGGCGGGCTGCATAATGGCGGCCTGGCCGGCAACCTCAGCAAGGATGTCGCCGATCGCATCCGCCGCACCCTGCCCGATGCGCAGATCGTCATCTTCGTGCGCGATCCTTTGTCCGCCATCGTGTCGGCCTGGCTGCAATATGTGAAGGGCGGCGGCACGTTCGGCCTGCGCCGCTATCTGTTCGGCCGCGATTCGCTCAGCCCGGTGGCGCCCGAACGAGACGAAGCGCCCGGCTTCCGTCTCGACCATTTCGACACGATCCGCCTGATCGCCCATTATGACGCGCTGTTCGGGCCGGACCGGGTCCATGTCTTCCGCTATGAGGATTTCCGCGCCGACCCGCGCGGCTTTGCTGCCGCCTATGCAGCGCGCTTCGGGCTGGACGTGGACCTCGCTTATGTCGACTGGCGCGCGCGCAATCCCTCGCTCAGCCGCTCGCTTCTCTGGCTGGCGCGCGCGATGAACCTCTTCACCCGCCGCGCCGTCGCGGAAAAAAGCTGGCTGGTCGACATGCCTGGCTGGTACGGCGTCAGCCGCCGCCTGCTGCGCCGCGCCAATGCGTCCGGCCGGTTCGGCCGTCCCTTGACGACGCATGACCTGCTCGAGGATGCGCTGGCCCACCGGCTGCGCGCTCATTTCGCACCGGGCGAACGCCTGCTGACGGCACGGCTACAATGGCAGGCGCGCACGGACAATAGGGACGGGACGGTTTTGCGCTGGCGGCAGCGTCCTTGCGGGCATGACGATCTCGCACAGTCGCCTTCTCATCGTCGATAACGACAGCGCCCAGCTCGCCCAGCTGGCCGATAATTTCGCCCGCTACGGCCTGATCGTGGAGGGCGCGGAAACACCGTTGCAGATGCGTACGGCGCTGGCGCAGCACAATTATGCGCTGGTCGTGCTCGACCCCGCCATCGCCCCGGAACAAGGGGCGGCGCTGCTGCGCGAACTGGCGATCGAACGCCGCCTGCCGGTGATCGTCCACAGCGCCGCCTGCGGCGAAGCGGACCGGATCGCTGCGCTGGAGCTGGGCGCGGAGGATTGCCTGTGCAAGCCCGCCAACCCGCGTGAACTGCTGGCCCGCATCCGCGCCGCGCTGCGCGGCCGCATGGCACCAGGCGCGCACAAGGACGCCGCCGCCGCCGCGCGCAGCTTCGCCTCGTTCGAAGGCTGGCGCGTGGACATGACCACCGGCCAGTTGTTCGATCCGAAAGGGACGGCCGTCTCCCTGTCCGATGGCGAATTTCAACTGCTGCGCGTCTTTGTCGAACATCCGCGCCAGGTGCTCGACCGCGGCCGCCTGCTCGACCGCGTCTATGGCGCGACCACCGACCATTATGACCGATCGATCGATGTCCAGCTATGCCGGTTGCGCCGCAAGCTATCCGCCAGCGGCCTGAAAGGCCCGGTCATCCGCACCATCCGCAACGAAGGCTATATGTTCGTCCATGCCGTGACGAACTGAACACTATTCCAGCGCCAAAAGGGCGAAGGTGGCGAGCCAATGTTCGCCCATATAATCGCCCGCGACATGGGGCAGGCTGGCGGCGACATGGACCCGCGCCGCCTGCTGCGCCAGCGGTGCGACCGCATCGTCCGGCCCCAGCGCGGCGCCGATCGCGCGCCAGCACCAGCCCCGGCTCAAATTCAGGCCGTCGAGATGCGCGATCTTGCCGTCGCTACGGTCCGACACGGTGGCCGGCGTGAACAGCGTTGCCGGTTCGCCGCGCGCCAGGTCGGGTAGGAAGGCGTGGAACCAGTCGGCAAAGGCGGCGTGATCGAGCAACCGGCTCATCAGCAGCGCTTCGCATAGCGCGGGCGAGAGAAATTCGTCGCCGCCCGGCTCCCACGCCTGGCACCCCCGATCCTGCCCGAACCAGCCGATCGCCTTGTCGCGGATCAGCGTCACCAGCGCCGGATCGCGCACCTTCGCCCAGTCCAGCGTCAGGGTGAGCGCAAAGGCGATGTTGAAATGGGTGCCGACCCGCAGCGGATAGGTCAGCTTGGGCAGGAAGGCATGGAACCGCGCCGCGAACGCCTCTGCCAGCGGGGCGAAGGCCGTCGCCCAGGGCGCGTCATGCCGCGCCAGTTCATCATGCAGCGCCAGCGCCCAGGCCCAGCCATAGGGCCGTTCGAACCCGGCGCTCAGCGGCCGGTGCAGATAGGCGAGTTCCCCCGCCACCTTGTCCGGCACCAGCATCGCGTCGGCCCGCGCCCGGATCGCGCCCGCCTGCGCCATGTCGGGGAACAGGCGCATCAACCGCATCACCTGCCACCAGCCATGGACGCAGCTATGCCAGTCGAAACTGCCGTGAAAGATCGGGTGATGCTCATCGGGCGGGCGCGCATCCTCCGGCCCGCCCATCACCAGATCCATCTTGTAGGGATAGCGCCGCCCCAGATGGGACAGGGTCAGCGCGGCGAAACGATCGGCGATGTCTTGCGTCAGAAGCGTCATGGGAAAGCCAGCCAGTAGATTAGAGCGATGTTGACGATCAGCAGTGGGACGGCGGTGCCGACCTGCCGCTTGATGACGCCATGCTTGTCCTTCAGTTCCAGCAGCGCGGCGGGGACCAGATTGAAATTCGCCGCCATGGGCGTCAGCAGCGTGCCGCAGAAACCCGCCAGCATCCCGATGGCGCACACGATCGCCGGATCGCCATGATAGGTGCGGATCAGCAGCGGGATGCCGATCGCTGCGGTCATCACCGGGAAGGCGGCAAAGGCGTTGCCCATGACCATGGTGAACAGCGCCATGCCCAGGCCATAGGCGATCACCGCGCCGATCAGGCTGCCCTGCGGGATCGCCTGTTGCACGATGCCGCCCACGACATCGCCCACCCCCGCCAGCGCGAACACCGCGCCCAGGCTGGCCAGCATCTGCGGCAGGATCGCGGCCCAGCCGACACAGTCCATCAACCGCCGCCCCTGCTGCAACGGCACGAGTGCACTGGCACGCAGCCACAGGCACCCCACCGTCATCGCGATGAGCACGCCGAGCGCCAGCGCGATCAGCGTCGCCTGCTTGGCGTCGAACCAGCCCGGCGCGGCCTTGAACAGGAAGGTGCCGGCCAGCGCCGTCACCGGGATGATGAGCGCGATGGCGAACAGCCGGTTGCCGAAGCGATCGGCGCGCGCCTGCCGCACGTCCGCCGGCACCACGCCATTGCCCCGGCCAAGCCCCAGCGCGCCCAGCGCGACCAGGCCCAGCACCAGCACGCCATTGCCCAGGTCGCCGAGCGCGTCCCCCGCCCACATCGATGTCGCGAGCAACGCCCAGAAGGCGGCCGTGGTCCAGCGGCGCGGATTGCCCCGGTCAGCCACACCCAGCAGCGCAAAGGCGGCGAACACCGCGCCCGCCAGCGCATAGACCCAATGCAGCGTGATCATCGCGCGCGCGCCGCCCGGATGCGCGCCAGCCTCTTGTCGAGCCGCCACAGCCGAAAACCATGGATCAGCAGCGCGGCGATCGCCGTCGGGATCGCCCAGACCGACAGCTGGAGCGGCTCCAGGCTGATCCCATATTGCTCCAGCAGACCCTTGATCAGCAGGATCGACCCGATCGCCAGGAAAATATCCTCGCCAAAGAATAGCCCGACATTGTCGGTCGCCGCGGCCCAGGCCTTGATTTCCTCCCGCTCATCCTCGTCCAGCCCGCCCGCCTGGGTTTCCGCCGCCACTTCCGCAATCGGCGCGACCAGCGGGCGGACCGTCTGCGGATGCCCGGCCACCGACGTCAGCCCAACCGCCGACAACGCCTGTCGCACGATCAGGTAGAAGATCAGGAAGCGCCCGACCGTCGCCCCGCGCATCTTCGCAATCAGGCCGCGCGCGCGCTCCTGCAACCCATGCGCTTCCAGCAGGCCGACGACCGGCAGCACGATCCAGATGATGCTGACATAGCGCGCTTCGTTGAACGCCTTGCCGAACGCCGTCAGGATCGCCAGCGGGTCCAGCCCCGCGGCCAGGCCGGTGACGATAGCCGACGCCAGGATCACCAGCAGCGGGTGAAAACGCAGCAGAAAGCCCGCCACGATGATCGCAATGCCCAGCAACACCATCAGCGGCGCGCGCCCGCCATGCTACAGCCCCGCCTCGATCGCCAGCCGGATGCCTTCGGCCGCGGTGCGCACGTTCAGCGCGCGCAGCATCGCCGCGCGGTGCATCTTCACCGTGCGTTCGGTTAGCCCAAGATCATAGGCGATCTGCTTGTTGAGGCGGCCCTGCGCCATGCCGACCAGCACCGCGCGCTGGCGCTCGGTCAGCGTCGCGATCAGGGCGATGGCGTCCTCCGCCCGTTGGTCGCCGGGTTCCTGCACCGCCATTTGCGATCCCAGGAACCATTCCACCGATCCGTCCGGCCCAAAGATGGGCGCGATCATCAACGCATTGCGAAACGGCGTGCCGTCCTTGCGATAATTGAGCAGTTCGACCAGCACCGGCCGATTGGCGCGGATGGCCTCGCGGATCATGTCCGTGCTCGCGCCGTCCGTACCCGGCCCCCGCAAAAAGCGACAATTGCGGCCGATAATCTCTTCACGGCTATAGCCGGTGAGCGCCGTGAAGGCGTCATTACATTCGATAATCGGGTTGTCGGGCAACCGTGGGTTGGTCACGACAGCAGGGACGGCGCTTTCGGCGATCATTTCAGGAAGGGACATGGACGACAGACACTCATCGGGACGAAGGCGCGTCGCCAATGCGACGCCCTTCGCTATCGTGCCCCAAATCACCCCCTCACCGCAAGGCGAGCGAGTGATATAGCGCGTCAGCCTGCGAAATTGCCCGAATGGGCGAAGGCTTCAATCGGCTTGCGGTCGCTGGGTTCCTCGCGCGCCTGCAATGCTTCGGGCAGCACCGCCTTGTCGCCCTGCCGGCCGATCGCGACCGCCGCCTCGATGCGGAAACGCTCCGGCACCGCCAGTTCGGCGCGCGCCTTGTCGAAATCGACGCCGGTCATGCCATGGGTGTGATAGCCCAGCCGCGTCGCCTGCAACGCCAGCAGCGCCCAGGCCGCGCCCGCATCGAAGCTGTGGCTGTGCGACGGCTTGAAATCGTCCGATCCCGGCGCCGCCATCAACGTGTCGGACAGGATGAAGACGATCGCGCCAGCATTCTGTACCCAGCTCTGGTTGAAGGGTGCCAGCAGTTCCAGAAAGCGCGACCAGTCGGCGCTGTCGCGATGGGCATAGAGGAAGCGCCAGGGCTGATAGTTAAACGCAGACGGCGCCCAGCGGGCGGCATCGAAAATCGTGTCGAGATCGTCCTGCGGTACAGCGGAGGAATCGAAAGCGCGGGGCGACCAGCGCTCCAGAAACAGGCTGTCGACGGCGCGGGTTACGGCGCGGGGGTTGGTGGCCATGCTAACTCCTGGGAAAGGGGCAAAGGGAAAGAGACGCCGATCTAGGATGTCTTTCGCCATGGCGAAATCATCAATCCGTCAATTGACCGTTTCGCGGAGAGGCCCGGCGCGATCGTCCAGACCGGAAAAGGGAAACAGCGCGTCGGCGTCCCGCTCGATCAGCACGACGGACGGTTCGCGCAGCAGGGCCTGCGCCAGCCGCGCGCGCCAGCGCCCGAACACGCTCTCGGCCTCCTGGCCATCCTGCTCCTGTCCGTCCTGCATAGCTGCTCCGCGCCGACTCATGCGGCTTATCTATCGATCTTATAGAGAATCGTCCTGCAAGCAATGCTCGGCCATAGGACAGAAAATTTTGGGATGGCGCTGCGGTATGGCCAACATGCCCTCCGCTGCGGCATTTACGGTTGATCGTCACGGCGATGGTGCATAGCCTGTCGGTCAACGGCCATGGCCCTAGCGTCCATGCGCCTGTGCTGGTCCGATCTTCATGAAACAAGGCTTTACCCCTATGACCCCATTCGAACGCGCCGAAACTGCGGCCTGGAACGACCTGTTGCGCCAGGGCGTGCAGGCGCATGTCGACACGGGCGCGATCAATGGGAATGTGGATATGCGGGCCATCGTCCGCGCCATCTTCACCGCCATCCACGAACCAAGCCAGAAAATGGCGGAGGCCGGTTCCGAAATCACCCGCACCGTGTCGGCCGGGGAGGTCGACGGGGCCTATCAAAGCGATGCCGCCAATATCTGGCGATTCATGGTCGATGTGCTGTTGGAAAGAGGGTAAAGCCTGACTGCTCAACGCCGTCGATCGACGATCATACGACGCGATAATGCCGCCCGCAAAACGATGCGCCAGTGGCTATGCCAATCCGGCTTGCGCCAGCATTTTGCGGATGTCATCTGGGAGAAAATTGGCGGGCCGCGCCCGACGATGATGAGCACTATGTCTACGCTATAGCCCTCTAACGCCGCATATCGGGATGCCTGTCGGGAGAATGCGACGGTCTCCGTAGATGGCCGCGATGCGCTTTGATGGTAATGGGGGCTACCACTGGGCGGACCATCGAGCCTCGACGCTCATATTTTAATGTGTTAGGGTCATTAAAACGTGTGAACTGGATGTGAGGCAGACTTGTCGTATGAGGAGTTTATATCGGAACTCGGCAAGGCCGGCTTGAGCGTGCGCAAGTTTGCCGATTTGGTCGGCATGCGTCCCAATTCTGTGTCGAACAATGCAAAACGCGGCCAGGTCCCGACGCATTTGGCCGTGATCGCCGCGTTACTTTCTGAGCTGGGGGCTCACCGCATCCCAATCGACCCGATCTTCTCGCGTCTCAATCTGACCAAAAGCGCAAAGAAGCCGCGTGGAGCTTCGGCTGTCGGCAAGTTTGGAGGCGACAAGCAAGGCCGTCTTGAGTTGCTGCCATGACTCAATCGATCTCCATCACGCTTGATATGGCGCACGAAATGCTCGGATGGCCTGAGCCGAAGCAGGTGACCCATCCCAGGGTTCAGGGGCGTCGGTCTATGCGTCGTTGGTTCATGACAAGATCGGTCGTTCCCTCGGCTCTTCCCCCGATTTTCGCAATGCACGCCTTGGTGTCCTGATGGCGGATCCCGACGCTGCGACTTCCGAACCGCCGCTCGCGATTGTCGTCGAGTTCGATCAGAGTCCAAGCGCCGACGCGCTGCGCGAGATTCAGCGGCTATCGTGGAACTTCTCGCACTCGCCCACGCTCATCACTATTGAACCCACGACGCTGCGGGTACACGCAGCGGGTCCGAGACAGTATTCTTCCGCTTTCAGTGGCCGGAACCCTGCCGGCTGCTTTTGGCGAATGGTCCTTTACCGAGAATACGGTCGATCACGAACAGCCCATCGAAACCTGCGAACTCTGCGGCCAGCAGGATCTTCGCTACCATTTCGAGATCGCCAATCAATATACCGACTCGAAGCTCTGGGTCGGCTCCCACTGCATACTTCAGTTCGACGTGGCCGTCCTTGAGAAGGGTCGGCGTCTGTCGCCGACAGAGGCGAAACGACACCTCACCAAACTGACCCAGCAGATGCAGTTGGAATCCTGCATCCGCACCCTTGAGCAGTTTGCGACGAAAGAGAGCAACCCCATCCTGTCGGGAGCACTCGATTACTATCGCAAGAACAAGAAGCTCACGCCTAAATATGCCGCCGTCGTGTTCTGGAAGCTCCAGGCGTTCAACGTCGATCACCACCCGTCGTTCTTTCAGGTCGAGCTTCGTCGCGCGCAGCACGTCGAGGATCTTCGACAGATGCCGACCGCGCGCGTCCATCGCTTCTGGAGCGCATTGACGACGGCGCAGCGTCGCAAGGCTGTTGAACTGGGTCACGCGCCACCAGAGGGATAAACTGCGGCGATCAGGATGCACGGTTTTCTGGCTTCTCGGTTTTGCACATCCTGATCCGGCTTTTTTCTCCCGGCTCCCGCTGACGCTCACGCCGAACGAGTCGCTTGGGGGCGCCGCCCCCTGGCGCGGGCAAGGGTGAAGCGCGGCAAGCCGCGCCGACCGGGGTGGTCTCCCCGACCTTCCGCGCGGATGCGATGTTCAGCACATCCGTCATTACGGACATCCGCTTGTGCAGGCCGGGTAATCCCCCTCCACCCCGGCCGCCCTGGCTCTTGCACCCCCCGGTCTCGCCGACGGGCAGGGTTTCAGCGCGGCGCTTCGCTGCGCGAAACCCAAGCCCATGAGGAGCAAGACCATGACGACCATCGCCAATGATAGGACCGCCACCCCCGCCATTTTCACCGGCACGGAGGTGTTCATCCCGCTCAACAAGCTCGCCGCGTAGAATTTGTCAGGCGACGCCAGTCCGTGCGCCGGGCGCGCAGAGGCGGTCGCCGGCTTTGTTGCCGTCGAGGTCATAGTCGATCTCCGATGTGATGAACCTGCAAGGGTTGCTTGCAGGTTGGGTTTACGGCGCGGGCGGCGCCGGGGTGTCGGCCTTGATGCCAGACATCTGCTGCCCGACGGTGCGGTGATGGTGACGATCAAGCGGAAGGTCGCGAACCCAGTCCAGCCGGCGGAGATGCCGGCTGCGAGGATCATCCAGATCGGCCACGCGTATTCGGCCGCAAGCGCGCCGCCGAGCGCGCCGAACGCCGGCAGCATCGTCACCTCGACAACGACCTGTTTCCGCCCCACCTCGCCGCCGCGCTCGTACTTTTGACCGAGACGACCGATCTGTCCGGAGGCCACCGCGAACACCATGAGGGCGAACGCGGGCCAGCTATCTTTCAAAGTCACGGGTGAGCCGCCGATACTACGCCGATCCCGACGCCCATGAGTGCAAAACCGGTGCTGACGAGCAGGCTGAGGGATCGACGCTTCGTTACTGCGGCATGGACCGATGCCATGCCGGTGCACATCGAGACGGCGCCAGCGAGATCCATACCACGATCAAAGCCGTCCCATCGCCCCGGCGAGCGTGCGACCAGCTGCGCGACATCGCCGACGCTGCCGAACGACAAACCCGTTCCGATTAGCAGCATACCAAGGAAGAGGAGCATTACCGACCAGGGCGTCGTAATCGCGATCAGCAGTTCCGTATATTGCTTGTCGAGACTGGCGATCAGGCGCTTGCGACAGAACGCCTTGTCCGCTCCGTCGCAGAGCGCGAGATGGAGCAAGCAGCGCGCCACGGGTTTCAGGCCGTGGAAGCCAACCACTGCGAAGCGGATTGATGATAGGAAGATAATCCAGACGGCGGTCACGCCGACGATATGTATAACTGTTGGCTCAGACATGCGCCCGCCCTCCCGCGACCGTATAGGTCGCAAAGCTGCTGTTGTTCATTTTTGAGACTCCAGATGACGGTAAATTTAATCGTGCGCCGCGCTGCCGCTGTTATGCAGCGCCCTCGGGGACCTTTTGAAAGCTGAAACGATGCTGATCGCTGTTGTGCTGCCGGCGCTCGTCGCGCCCGTTTTTTACCTTGCGAACCAGAGATACAAACGGGTTGCCCGTGTCCGCGCCCGACGTGATCGTCAGAATGCAGAATGTCGCGCGAATGATGCAGCGCGCAATCATCGAGGTCCGGCATTGCGCAACTAGCAAGCGCTTGTCGGATCTACCCTAGCGAAACTCGCCAAGTGGGTGCATGTGGCGCCAAGTCGTTGAAGGCGATTTCCCGGCCTTTCTCGATCTCGGGGATAGTTATTATGCGCTTTCTGAAACGCTTGAAATGCGTGCTGACGCGCTCGCACATGTTTACGCTGAGTGTGCGAAAGCCAGGATACGAGACATGTGTTCTTTGCCACAAAAGACGTCCGGTTCAGGCCCCGTAATCGACGTAGGAACTCGGCTACCTCCACTGGCGCTTTTTTAGGACAGCAGATTAGGCTAGGAACGTCGTTGGGGCCGGCACACCGCGGCAAAACGGGGGCTATCTTGGAAAAACCACACACTCTTGTAAGCTTGCAGGGGTTGCGCTTCTTCGCTGCATTCCTTGTCCTAGTCGGACATGTTCAAGCAGAATCAATCAGAACTTTTGGAAACGCCGGAGATCCCCTGTCCTACCCCTGGGCAGTGGGGGTCGATATCTTTTTCGCGATTTCTGGTTTCGTCATGGCCATAACTGCCGCCGATAAGGCCGGGTCGCTAGGGAACGCGAAGGTCTTCCTCTATCGCCGTCTCGTGCGGATCGTTCCAATCTACTGGATTTTCACGACGTTGGCCGTGGTGATGCTATTTGCTGCGCATAAAGGTATCTCGGTAAGCGAGGTCGTATCTTCGTACGCCTTCATCCTTTGGTCCGATGGGCCGATTGATAATCGTGCTACCCCCGTACTGAGCATTGGCTGGACGATTAATCATGAAATGATGTTCTACCTTTTCTTTGGCTTGACGATGCTCTTGCCGCGGAAATATTCGCTTACCGCGCTTGTAGTCGCCTTGTCGCTAATGATGATCTCGCACGGGTTCATCACCAAAGAGCATTCTACGTTATACACGTGGACAAACCCGATAATTGGTGAGTTCCTCGTTGGCGTTGGTCTAGGACAAATCTATAAGCGCGGCGTCAGGATTAGACCGATCTTTGCCGTTATAGTTACGTTCGTGTGCCTCATATTTTTGGGGTTGCTTCCGGAAGTCTATGACTGGCGCCCCCTTGCATGGGGCGCCCCAGCGTCAATCATCGTTGCAATGATCGTATTAAGCTCAGACATCTCCATAGATCACCCGCTAAATCGAATGATGAAGCTCGGCGGTGATGCGTCATACTCCATCTACCTGTCCCATATTTTCACGTTGAATGCCGTGAGCACGATATGGGGCAAGATGCGCTTGCCCGAAGTAGCTGGTCTGTACGTCGCCTGCGCTATTGCGGCATCGGTAATCGCCGGTGTCATCGTGCACTTGATAATCGAAAAGAAGATCGCGGACATCTTACGCCCAAGAACAGGTGGCGATCGTAAGGCGTTGGCAACTCCAGAACCAGCCCACTCGTGAACCATCCAGCCCGCAAGATACCGGCTCGATTTATCCCGATAGCCGCACTCTGCTTTCTGGCTGCCGCGGCGGTTCCGATTGTCGCCCCCGCCGCCCCGAACGACGTCGTCCGACCCTGCGATGGTCCTCAGTTAAACCGCATGGATCGATACGAGGCGGTTCGGCGAGTCGCCCAACGAAACCCCGCCGTGATCTTCCTCGGCGACTCCATTACGGCGTTCTTAGCCACCGCGGAGGGCCGGCCAGCGTTCAACCGGCATTACGCCAACTTGAACGCCGGGATTGTTGCGGTGAGCGGCGATGCGAGTGTCAACACATTATGGCTCTTGAACACATTGCCGAAAATTACGCCGAAAGTCGTAATTCTACTAACCGGGGCGAACGATACCCGCTGCAATTTAAGTCCGGCAACCACAGCGGCGAATACCGGGAAAATCATTTCGTTCGTACAAGCTAATTGGCAGGGAGCGCGAATCTTACTGATCCCAACCCTGCCTCGCGACTCTGATCCAGAAGCGGTGACGGGAGCGGGGCTAGAGCGGCGGTTTGCCCATACACCCGGCGTGAAAATCGTCAGCATGCGGGACCTATTCTACAACGCCACCCGCCCCCTCGGATTGCGAGACGACGTCCGTGATCGCGTTCATCCTACTGCTGAGAAGCAGGAGGCGATGGCAGCGAGGCTGGGGCCTGTAATCGAGCGCGAACTGCGGCAATCTTCCGCTTCGGACTAGAGAGACCATAGGAAACACGGAGCATCACCATGTCGCGATCGCAACCCGCTGCCATGTGTTGCTCGCTACGCATACGTAAATAAAGCCGGCCGCTACGGCTATCTGTCTCGTCACGCCGGGAGAAGTAGCGGTCGCTGGAGCCGCGACAAGTTCGCAAATAGTAGGACCATCCGCATCGCTTCCAGGCGCTCCAACCTTCCTCTTCATCCTTCCCAATGCGTCGTAACCGACCGGTTGAGGCCGCCTGCCTTGCTGTGACGTGAGCGCGTAAGGGACGTCCATAAGGACGTCGATATGGACGTCCTGAGCCAGAGCGAGGGACGGCAGTGGAGATATTGGGCCGG
>NZ_JABBFV010000035.1 GCF_012927105.1 Sphingobium psychrophilum
AGGTCCGCGACCATGCCGCGTTCCACGAACTGCTTTTCGACGAAATCGCGCGCGAGCTGAACGCCTTGGCTCTGGTTCATCTCTCTGGGAATCGAGAACTCGACCTCGCGGGCCAACTGCGCATCCTTGCGCTTCTCGCCCGCCTCGACTTCATTCCACAAGGTGGCGCGGTCGTTTAAACGCTCCGGTGCACCTTCGGGCAGCAGCACTTCGGAATGGACGACGCCGGCCTTGTTCGAGAAATCGTGATTGCGCCCAAGCCGCTCGTCGTGCAGCTCGGACGCTGAACGATAGGCGGCCGACGCAACCGCGCTCGATCCGTTGGCGCGGCTGATGACCTTGGCCGAGAAGTGGTAGATCGCCATGACGGTCGCTATAATGCCTTTCTGAGCGCACGTCGGCAACGACGTATAAGCGCGCACTCACACTCTCTGCCGTTCCTGTGATTGACTTCGCCGCATTTTCGGATGCCGCCGGTTTCCTCAAGTACGTGTTGTGCTACGATCCTGCTTCATCGACGTGCGTGAAAGGAACGTGATGGCAGCGAACAACAGCCCGCAATTCGATGCGCTCTGGCGCGATCCTGCTCATTGGTCGGACGGCCTGCTCGGTTGCTATTTCGCCAAGGCCGATCCGCGCCTGTGGGTGCCCAAGCGCAACCCCGCATTGGGCTGGACGCTCAATATGGCCCATCCTCGCGCTGGGTGGTGGATGATCGGCACCGTCCTGTTCGCTGCCCTTTTTCCCGTCGCCCTCATCCTCACTGTCGGAGCGATTTCTCATGCGTAAGGTGCGTGACTATGATGCGGAGCTGAAAGCGCTCGGCGACAAGGCCAGGGCATTGAAGGCGAAGAAAGTCCAGCAACTCGGTGAACTGGTGATGGCGACGGGTGCCGATACGCTCGACGCCGAAGTGCTGGCCGGCGCGCTGCTGCATGTCATCGGCGAGGCGCAGGTCGCGGAAAATCGGGAGGCGTGGCGCTCTGATGGCGCGGCCTTCTTTCAGCGGCGCGGGCGCAAGGCTGGCAAGGGCAATGCAGGCGATGGCCAGGACGCAGGCGAAACTCCAACAGGCGGTTCGTAGGGCTGAGGCCGGACAGCGCCGCACCGATACGAGGGAATGGGTTGTGCAACGCAGGGAACGCACCCGCCACCTGATCGAGCTGGGCGGCCTTGTCCAAAAGGCCGGCCTTGTCGATCTCGCCGACGACGATCGCGCCACCCTCTACGGTGCGATGCTCGAACTGGCGACAAAGGCGCGTGAGGATGGCGATATGCTCGCTCTCTGGAAGCGGCGCGGCAAACGCGCGTTCGACGCGGAGCTGGAAGCACAGGAAACAACGCCATGAGCGATCCGGAGACCGGAGCCGCCAATATCGTTCCCCTTTACGAGCGAACGGCGTCCGCATGGCTGACTGCACGCGGGACCGATCTCATCGAGGCCGAATGGCTGGACCTGTTCACCGCCCGCCTCGCACCCGGTGCTACGATTCTTGATCTCGGCTGCGGCGGCGGCGCGCCGATCGGTGCCGAACTGTTGCGCCGGGGCTTCGCCGTCACCGGCCTCGACAGCGCCCCCGGCTTGATCGACCATGCCCGCACGACACTGCCGGATGGCAACTGGATCGTCGGCGACATGCGATGCTTCGTGTCCCCCCACCGCTTTGGCGGGATCATCGCGTGGCACAGCTTCTTTCATCTGAGCCAGGACGACCAGCGGGCGATGATACCGCGTTTCGCCAAGCTCGCCGCACCTGGCGGCGCAATCATGTTCACATCCGGCCCCGAAGTCGGGGAGGCATGGGGCGAATGGCAGGGCGAACCGCTGTTTCATGCCAGCCTCGGACAGGAAGAATATCGCGAACGGCTCGCCGCCGCCGGCTTTTCGGCCATCACCTATATCAAGGCCGAACCGGGTGGCTCAGCTCCGACCCTGTGGCTGGCAACATTGGAGGGCTGATACATGGCCGCACGCCCCGATTTCCATATCATCACCGGCGGCCCCGGCTCGGGCAAAACCTCCCTGATCGACGCACTGGCAGCGCAAGGCGTCCACCACATGCCAGAGGCCGGTCGCGCCATCATCCGCGATCAGGTCGCGATCGGCGGCACCGCCCTCCCCTGGGCCGATCGCGCCGCCTATGCGGAATTGATGCTGGGGTGGGAATTGCGCTCCTGGAATGAGGCCCATGACCGTGCGGGGCCGGTCATCTTCGATCGCGGCGTTCCCGATGTGATTGGCTATCTGCGCCTGTGTGGTCTTCCAGTCCCGGCCCATGTCAGCCAGGCCGCCGACCTGTTCCGCTATCAGCGCCGCGTGTTCATCGCCCCGCCCTGGCGCGAGATATTTGGGCAGGACGCGGAGCGGAAACAGGACTTTGCGGAAGCACAGGCGACCTATGAGGCGATGGTCACGGTCTATGCCGGTCTCGGCTACGAGCTGGTGACGCTCCCCCTCGCCCCGATCGCCGAACGGGTTCGCTTCGTCCACGCACGGATGGGAGAACAACATGACTGACGCCTCACGCCTTTCCTGGCAACTTCTGATGGTGGGGCCGGGTATCGATCGCATCACCCCCGATATTCAGGACAGGCTCGCCTCGCTGCTCGACCTGCTGCCCACTACCGCGACCATCAACGTCCAGACCGACGCCGGCTATGTCACCGTCTCACGCGACTGGCCCAGCCACCGCATGGAAACCGTCGATAGCCTGGTGGACGCCATCGCCGCCGCGCCGGGCATCATCCATATTTCCGTGCCCGAGGAGGGAGGATCAGCCGATGAATGATCGCCTCATTCCCGAGGAAGAACGCGCCCAGCGCCAACGGGCGATCGATTTCGCACGGACCAGTACCGAACTGTCAGGCGGCTCCTTCTCCCCGGAGACGGAGCCGCTGAACGCCCGTTTCGTTTCCGGGGAACTGTCCGGCAGCGACTATATCGCCGCAGTGCTGGACCACGCCAACACCCTGCCCCCCGGCGTGCCGGTGCAGGAATATTTCACCAGTTTCGATGAAGCGATCAAGGCGCGAGACGACAGCAAAGGGGCATCCTGACGATGGAGTGGCTGCGTCAGCTCGGCCGCGCGATCCGCAATCTCGCCCGCATATCGCGCCAGAATCCGATCTGGGCGATCACGGCGCTGACGCTCAGCCCGATCGCACTCATCCGCCATCTGTTCGGCGTCCTGGTCCTGATCCTCGCCACCGGCATCGTGCTGGGCCTGGGCATGCCGCTTATCCTCGGCAAGCTGCTCGGTCTGTCGCCTGATTCCAACATCTATCAGATCATCATGATGCTGACGGTGATCGTCGTCATCCTCATCGGCCTGCGCGCGCTCTTCCAGCCCCTGATCCTGAAATATGGCGGTCCCACCGCTGACGACACCCACGGCTCGGCCCGCTTCGCCACGGATCGTGAGGCCCGCCCGCTCGCCCAGGGCGAAGGCCTGCTGATCGGCCGCGACCGAAAATCGGGCAAGCTGCTGCGCTATGCCGGTCCCGCCCATCTGCTGACCATCGCGCCGACCCGCACCGGCAAGGGCGTGGGCACGATCATCCCCAACCTGCTCGATTATCCCGGCCCGGTCGTCTGCATCGACCCCAAGGGCGAGAACGCCCGCATCACCGCCCGCCACCGCGCCAGCTTCGGTCCGGTCCATGTCCTCGATCCGTTCGGCGTCACCGGCCTGCCCTCCGCCGCGTTCAATCCGCTCGATCGCATCGACCCTGCCGGCCTCGATCTCGCCGACGACTGCATGACGCTCGCCGACGCGCTGGTCTACGACGCACCGGGAGAAGCCGGTGACGCGCACTGGAACGAGGAAGCCCGGGCGCTGATCTCGGGGCTCATCCTCTCGATCGTCTGCCAGGAGCCGCCGGCGATGCGGACCCTCGCCACGCTGCGCGACCGCCTCACCCTCGCGCCCGCCGCTTTCGCCGCCCAGCTCGCCGATATGCAGGCGCAGGGCGGCCTTGCCGCGCGCGCCGCCAACCGTCACCTTGGCAAGTCCGATCGTGAAGCCGCCGGCGTGCTGTCGGCCGCGCAGCGCCATACCCATTTTCTCGACAGCCCACGCATGACGACAGTGCTGGGACACTCGGATTTCACCTTCGCCGACGTGAAGGCGCGGTCCACCACCGTCTATCTGGTGTTGCCGCCCGACCGGCTCGCCACCTATGCCCGCTGGCTGCGCCTGATGCTCGCACAAGGATTGACCGAGCTGGCCCGCGCTCCGGCGTCCGCGACAAGTCCCGTGCTGTTCCTGCTCGACGAGTTCGCAGCATTGGGCCGCCTCGAACCTGTCGAGCGCGCCATGGGCCTGATGGCCGGCTACGGCATCCAGCTCTGGCCGATCCTGCAGGACGTCCACCAGCTCCGCGCGCTCTACGAGCGCCGCGCCGGCACCTTCCTGTCGAATGCCGGCGTCCTGCAGGTGTTCGGGGTCAACGATCATGACAGCGCGAAGCTGGTTTCCGATCTGCTCGGCCAGGAAACGGTCGTGTTCGAGACGATGAGCCGCGCGATCGACGCGGAGGAAACCGGCATATCCTTCGGCGCGCAGCATGTCGGCCGCCCCCTGCTCACCCCCGATGAGGTCCGCACGCTGCGCGAGGATCTCCAGCTCCTGTTTCTCGCCGGGCAGCGTCCGATCGTCGCCACCAAGCTGCGCTATTTTGCCGATCGCGAGTTCGCCGGCAGGTTCGACAAGGCATGAAGCCGTTTAAACGGCCTTCCGCCGACGATCGGGACCGCCTCACGGCGCTGGTCCTTGGTCACCCCTATCTCGCGTCCATCATCGCACGCTGGCAGGAACTGGCGCTGCCCGATTGCTGGTTGTCGGGCAGCGCCATCGCCCAGGCCCGCTGGAACGAGGCGTTCGGTTTTCCCGCCGCGCATGGGATCGCCGATGTCGATCTCGTCTTTTTCGACGCCTCGGACCTTTCGGAAGAGGCGGAGGTCGCGCACGCGGCGCGGATCGGCCGCATCTTCGCCGACATGCCGGTCCGCATCGACCTCAAGAACCAGGCGCGCGTCCATCTCTGGTATGAAGGCCGCTTCGGTTACGCGATCCCGCCCTATGACTCGGCGGCCCAAGCCATCGCCACCTTCCCGACCACCTCGGCCGCGATCGGCGTGCAGCCCGGTGTCGGCGGTCTCGACATCATCACACCGTTCGGCCTGGCCGACCTTTTCGCCCCTGTCGTGCGGCCGAACCGGGCACAAATCACGGAGGCGATCTACGAGGCGAAGCTCGCGCGCTGGAAAGCCCTGTGGCCCGATCTCCAAGCGATCGACTGGTGACGGTCGCCTTTCGGCAAGACCCGGGGTGACTGGTCCTGGGCGCGCTGACGGTTTGCGGGATATCGTCAACGGGCGCTCTACGGATAAAGTGCGATCTTAATTGCTACCGTATGTATATCGATATGATTGCGTATCGCTATTATTACGCAGCGATGTCCGTCGCTATGAGAATGGCCTGATCGTGGAGTCGGTGCCTCTGGCGCACGAAAGGTGAGTTTTGGGGTATGGACTCACCGTTGGCGATCGGCGCCTAGGCATTGACGCGGCGGGTGATACCACGAGGATATTCACCCGCGAAGTCTGCTGCCCAGGAAGGCCGTGAAGCGCCGCTTGGAGCTTGACCCCTCCCCAACCTACCAGAAGTCCGGAACAAGGCTGAGCGGCCCGGAAATCGTCCTTATAGCGACGTTTCGGCCTCCCCTGTCCTCTCGATTGGATCGCCTCCTATCCGCCTGGCTTTTTTGGAAAGCCAATCTGCGACGTTTCCGTTGGGCGCTATGATTGGGCGAAGGGAGCAGCGTTTGAACAGTCACCAATCAAAAAACAAATAGCGTGTCGGCGAAGCCGGCTCATCATGGGGGTGCCGGGTGGGAGGATCGCTTTAGCGATCCGGGGCGGCCGTAGGCCGCGAGCCGGCGGGGCGAAGCCCCAAGAGGCGGCGCTTTTCTTCTTCTTTTCGGAGCTGTGGGTGCGGTGAGCGCCAAGTTATCCACAAGCATGGCTACCCCAAAACTCACCGTTCGCCTTCTAATTCAATAATTCTTCTTAGATTCAAGATTCAGGGGTCTGCAAACCCGCAGAAAACCTAAGAAAATGCCCGTGAAAAGTGAGTGTTGGGGTCGAGTCGCGTGAGTCTTGGGGTAGCCTTTGGTGAGTTTTGGGGCCGGTAAAAGTGAGTGTTGGGGTCGAGTCCGGTGAGCTTTCGGGTAGCCGCCTGATCGACGGTGAGTTTTGGGGTATCTCCTCACCGCTCAGGCGAACGGCGAGTTTTAGGAATTGTCTGGCTCACCATTGCTGCTAAGGTGAGTGCATGTCCCACGCAACCTCACCTTTGAACGGCGCGAAGGCACAGCTTGCCCTGGTCGATACCCCGGCGCGCACCCTCGCACAAAAAGGGCGCGGAAATCCGTTCGATCCGGCCAATTATGGGGAAATCGTCAAACCCGGCGAACTGGTCGATATTGTCGAGTTGACCCCCCTCACCCTCGCCGATCGCCGAATCTACAATCTGTTGATCGCCAACGCTTGGGAGCGCATCGGCGAGCCGGTCATCCATCGCATCGCCAAGACGGCGCTCAAGGGCACGCACCAGGGCAATGAGCGCATCGAAAGCTCGCTGCTGCGCCTGATGGGCACCATCGCGATCGTCACCATCCGCAAGGCCGGCAAGAGCTACAAGCGCCGCGTCCAGCTCCTCGGCCCCAGCGACGAAAGCCTCGAAAAAGACGGCTTCCTGCACTATCGCATCCCCGAGGAGCTGATCGAGATACTGCGCAACAGCGAGGTCTATGCACGCCTCAAGACGCAAGTGATGTATTGTTTCGAGTCGAAATACGCGCTGTGCCTCTATGAGATGATCGAGCGCCGGATCGGCCTCGAATACAAGCAAAGCGAAGAATTCACGATCGCGGAGCTGCGCGGGCTGCTCAACGTGCCCGAAGGCAAGCTCGAACGCTTCGCCGATCTCAACAAATATTGCCTCAAGGTCGCCCAGGAGGAAATCAACAAGCTCTGCCCCTTCTATGTCGATTTCACGCCGATCAAGAAGGGCCGCAAGGTCGAAAAGGTCGCGATGCTGTGGATGTCCAAAACATCGAGCGGCCGCCGCGACGCGCAAAACCTGATCGATCAGCACAGTATCGTGCGACGGGCGAAGATGCGGGGCGGTATCCCCGAAATGCCGGTACTGGTGGATTTCAACCTGCCCGCCGCCGAACGGTGAGCCCCTACCCCAAAACTCACCTTTGGCGCGCCGTGCTACGATCCGCTGCGCTTCACCCCTCGCCGGCGTCGAGCGCCCTGCTCACGGTGAACTGAATCCACGCGCTACGACTGATGCCGCGCCGCTTCGCGGCGCTGTCGACCTTCGCCAGCAACACGCGGTCAAAGCGCAGCATGACCGGCGCCTTGCGCGGCCCGTCCTCGGCCGCCGCCTCGATCGCCGGCGTCGCCGGTTTCACGGCCCCGGCAATGAAGGCGTCTGCCGCATCATCATCAATGGGCGGCTTCGGATTGCCATTCGGTTTACGAGCGATAGCCATCGCACTTCACTCCGCTATCATTATGCTATACAAATACCGCACCTATCAGCGCGGTCAGCTCATCGACTGCCTTGGCGTCGCGCGGCGATTGCTCCAGCACCCCCCTGCCCTCGGCCGCCGCGTTCGGGAACGCCTTGCGGCGCACGATCGATGTGGGCAGCACCTCGATCCCCTCGATGTCGCCGATCATCTGCAAGGCCGCCTCATTGTCGCCGCCCTGCGGGTCCGCGCCATTGAGGATCGCAACGGCGCGCAGCCCCTCGTTGATCTCGCGCGCCTCGGCCACCAGCGTCGCGACCTGATCGAGCGCCCATACATCGAAGCTGCGGGGCTGCACCGGCACCAGCAACGTGTCGGCCACGGTGAGCGCGGCGCGCAGCGAGCCGGTGTCGCGCCCACCCACGTCGATGATGATATCGTCATATTTGGGCGCGAGCTGGCGGACTTGGCTGCGCAGCGCAGCGCCGGTAAGGGCGACGGCGGTATAACCGGCTTCGCCAAGACCTTCGGTGCGAAGCTGGGTGAAGGTGAGGGCGGTTCCCTGCTCGTCGCCGTCCACCAGCAACAGGTCGCGGCCGGCAAGCGCGCGGGCCACCGCGAGGTTGACGGCGAGCGTAGTCTTGCCAACGCCGCCCTTTGTGTTCCCGACTACCAATATCATAGTGCCCTCACTCTGCCTGCCGTCGTTAATCGAACCAGCATGATCTGTCCATCACAGTGATATACATTTCTAGGACCCCTCACTCTCCGGCACTGGATCGTCATCCTCGTCAAGCGGATCGTGCCGCATGGCCCCATGGTCCTCGATCGGGCAAAGCGGCGCTCCAGCCTCTTCCAGCCATTTGCGGACGGTCCTGACGGTATAGCCGCACGTCACGCACTCGCATTTGAGCATCCGGGTTTTCTGCTTCTTCGGCGCGGTGGACTCGCCGTCCGTATCGAGACGGGCATGGGGGAGGGGGCCAGCAACATCGAGGATCGGCACGATGGCGGCAAGGAAGGCATCGCCAGGAGTGGTGGCACGCATCGGCCCGACCAACCCCACCCAAGCGCGACCCGTTTAAACGCCTTCCCATGTCCTGCCGGGATGCCGACAGCGGCATGGACCAGTTCATGCGCGAGGATGGCCGCGATCTGTGCCGGCATGGCGTCGGGCGCATGGGCAAGGTCCGGACGGATGAAGATTTCAAAATGGCCGTCCGCGCTCAGCCGGTTATCCCAGCACTCGCCGATCGCCTTGCCCTTGGCTCCCGCGCTGGTGAAGCCGATCGCCACGCGCACCCGGTCGGGCAGGGGAGCTTCCAACGCCTCGAAGAGCGGGGCCATGCCCGCCGCCACCCGATTGAGCCAGCTTTCCCGGTTGTCGTGGGTCATCGTCTCTACTCCCTTCAAATCGCCTGTCCGGCGATGGCCATGCCATCGGCCGGAACACGGACGCCCAAGAACGCCGGCGAGAGAGGGGGGCAGCGGGAATCGACGGGGTGGAGCGGGCGCAGCGAGGCCCAGCCGAGCGAGCCACGGCCCGTCTATTCCCGTTGCTGGGGAGAGGGGGGCGGAACGTCCTCTCCCCACTGAACAAACGACATGCCGGCCAGCGCCGGCACCTTGTCCCCGAGATCCGCGTACGCGATCTCGCCCGCCATGTGGATCGTCACCGAATGGCCAAGACCGCGTGCGGGCTTGGGGAGCGCAGCGACTAGAGCCACGGTGCCGCGCAAGCGGCAGGCGCACGATGGTTGTAATTGTAGCTCAGTTGAGCTACATCGAACACGGATCACAGGAGGTTCTTATGGCCGCTACTGCTTTCGTGCGTGCGCGCATCGACGAAACATTGAAGGATGAAGCCGCCGCCGTCTTGGCCGAACTGGGGCTGACCGTATCCGATGTGGTCCGCATGACGCTCACCCGGGTCGCGAAGGATCATGCCTTGCCGTTCGAGCTGAAAGTGCCGAACGCCGAAACACGGGCAGCCATCGAAGCCTCTCGCGCCACGATGAAGGCCCGCCGCGCCCGTTTCACCGATCCTCAGGAAGTGTTTGATGCCCTCGACCAAGAAGCCCGCCAGCAGTAAGCGCGCCTCTCTCCCCCGAGAGGCGTCTTACGAAAAGCGGTTCGCGAAGGATTGGGAGCGGTTGTCGCGCAGCGGGCGCTACAACATGAAGCAGCTCAAGGAAGTGATGATGCTCCTTATCGCCAACGACGCGCCGCTTGGCCCGGAATGGCTGGACCACGCCCTCAAAGGCGATTGGAGCGATCATCGCGAGTGCCATATCGGCGGCGACTTCCTGCTCATCTACACGATCGAGGGAAATCTGGTGAACTTCGTGCGCGCCGGCACGCATTCGGAACTGTTCGAATAGCCTGCCGCTTCCTGGCGAACACAAGAATTGCAAGCGAAGCGCTACTGTTTGGCTATCTTTTGTATATCGTCTGGATAGCGTTCCGCCAGCAATGAAGGGGGAAGCCATGAAGGCCATATTTATCCGCCACGGCGAAAGCACCGGCAATGCCGGCCTGCCCTGTCACGATCTCGCGACGATCGAGCTGACGCAGCGGGGCCATGAACAGGCGCGCCAGGTCGCGGCGAGCTGGACCGGAGCGCCCGCCCTCATCGTCACGTCGCCTTACACCCGGACTCAGCAGACGGCCGCACCGACGATCACGCGCTTTCCCGACGCGCCGGTGGAAGTGTGGCCGATCGAGGAGTTCACCTATCTGCAACCGGCGCGCTGGAACGGCACGCGCAGCGCCGAACGGATGCCGCACCTCGAACGCTATTGGAGTGCGGCCGATCCATCCTATTGCGACGGGGAAGGGGCCGAAAGTTTCAGCGCCATGCTACGGCGCTGCGATGCGGCGCTGGCCCGCCTTGCGGCCATGCCTGCCGGATCGCTGGTCTATGTGTTCGGGCATGGGCAGTTCATCCAGGCCGCGCGCGCCATCGTCGCCGACGCTCATATGGATGATCGAGCCAAGATGCGCGCCTTCTGGCGCAAGGGCGAGCCGCCCGCGATCGGCAACACACAGCGGGTAGGATTCCAATGGGAGGATGATCGCTGGGCCTGTTCGACGGTCGCCTCCGCCTGACGGAAGCCGCCTGCATCGCGTAGCGTGCCTGTTCGCGGTCGCTTGACTGTCAATGGAGTTGATAATCATTCGCAACTGACGCATCCATCGGTGATGCGCCTGATTCACTTTTCCATTTGCGCCCTGCTTGCGTTGGTGCCCTCGACAGCATCGGCTCGCTGGATCGAAGCGCGGTCCCCGAATTTCGTCGTGTACAGCGACGGCGGCGAGGATGGCTTGCGTCGTTCGGTCCAGCTCCTTGAGGATTATGACCGGCTGCTCCGGACGCTGACGGGCACGACGGCCCCGCCATCCGCAAGCCCGCTGAGGGTATATCTGGTCGGCTCTGCCGCCAAGCTGAGCCAGGTTGAGCCGGTTCCAAATGGGGTGCTAGGCTTCTACCGCGCGCGCGTCGGCGGCACCGCCGCCTTTGCTGTGCGCGGCGACAGGCCCGGCGTCGGCGGCGAGGAAGTGCTGCTGCACGAATATGCCCACCACTTCGCCACGCGATACTATCCTGCTTACTATCCGGCCTGGTATAGCGAGGGGTTCGCCGAATATGTGATGACAGCTCGCTTTGCGGACGACCGGATCGAAGTCGGTCGCTACAATCCGGGTCGCGCCATCACGCTGCTGCGCGGAACCTGGCTGCCGGTGGACCGGATCTTCTCTGGCCAGCTCGGTGGCCTCAGCCGGGAGCAGACCGGCCAGTTTTATGCCGAGAGCTGGCTGATCGTGCATTACCTGTTTGCTGACCACACGCGCCGGCAGGCTTTGACGCGCTACTTCGCCGACCTTCACCGGGGCGTCGCTGAGGCGCAAGCCTTTCAGACCGCGTTCGGCATTGATCACAAAGGCTTCGAAGCCGAGCTGAAGCGCTACATGGCGGGCCGCATCGCCTATGGCGTGATAGCGCGCCCGCCGGGTGACGACGTGGCCGTGACTATGCGCGCCCTGTCGCCAGCGGCCGACGACCTCCTGCTGCCGCTGGCCGCGTTGATGATCGGCATCCCGCAGCCGGCGCGCGAGACAGCGACCTTCGCGACGATCAAAGCGGTCGCCGCACGGTATCCAGATGATCCCTATGCCCAGCGTGTGCTGGCGCGCGCCGAAATCGGTTCGGGTGATCGAGCCGCTGGAATAGCGACCATCGATCGGCTCCTGCAAAGTGCGCCGAACGATGCCGAATTGCTCTACTTCCGGGGCCTGGGCGACTTCTACACCGGGCGGAAGGACGCAGCCGCTCGCGGCGAGAGGTTCGCGGCTGCGCGGCCCTGGTTCGCGCGCGCAGCGGCGGCCGATCCGGGCTATTACACTGCGATCTACCGCCTCGCCCAGACTGCGCCGGCCAATGGTTCCACGGTATCCGAAGAGACGCTTGCCCAACTCACGACCGCGCATGCCCTGGCGCCACTTGTCGGCGACATCGCCGTCGAGGCGGCGACGGCGCTCATGGCAAGGCAGCAATATGCGGCGGCCGAACAAGCCCTGATCCCGATCGCGACCAATCCGCACGGCGGAAATGTCGAACGCGCGCGGGCGATGCTGGCGAGCATCCGTCAATCCAACCGACAGGATTGACCTGATTGTCGTATGAACGATTACAATACGATAATAGATTTGGAGAATTTATCCTGATGCCTATCCGTGCACAGTTCTCCCGCGTCATCCATATTGCAAGCGTACTCGCTCTGGGTATGACTAGCAGCACTGCGATCGCACAGAACGCACCACCGCCATTGCAGACAGAACAACAAGCGACACTCACTTATGTTAGTCATATTGCTTATGTTGGTCGTAGCGAGGGCTGGACGCCGCTTACATTTGAACGCTTTCAGGGGCTGATCTTCTTCCAAGGCAAGATCAACGGTGTGCCAGCGACAATAGCGCTCGATAATGGCTTTAGCCATACAACAGTTGATGCGGCCTTTGCGCGTCGTATCGGCCTGACCATACGCGAAACCGACAAAGCAGCCCGCACCGGCACCGGGGAAGTCCCCTTTGGGATAGCAGAGAGCGTATCGATTGAAGCTCCCAACCAGCTTCGCCTGGACGGGGCTGCTGCTATTGTTGACTTTTCGGCGGTGTCTGCTCGGATGCAGCATCGGCTTGATGCCGTCCTCGGCGGCGATCTGCTGGGCCAATTGGCGATCAGCATCCACCCGTCTCAAAATATTCTGATGTTGGTGCCTTCCGGTAGCGCGACGCCTCGGGCCGGTATGCATAGCCGTGAGATTCCGCTTGTTGCCGGCGATCAGATCGAAGGGCAGATTAACGGCCAGCCCGTGCGCCTGCAGATCGATTTGGGGTCGAATGGGGTGGTGACGCTATCCGACGCCGCATGGCAGCGTATCTTCCCTGACGATAGCAAGGCAACGAGGGCCGATAGTACCCGCATTGAAGGCGTCAACCTCGTAGGGCGAAGGATCACCGGCAACACATTGTCCTTTTCAGGCACCAAGATCGAAGGAGCGCCGGTCGACAATAGCGGCCCGTTGCCTGGAAGCCAGGACGGCCTTCTTGGCCAAGGCATCCTTTCAACAGTAGATTTCATTCTCGACATTCCGGCCAAGAAGCTAATCCTGATGCGTGAATTGAGGCCAGGTGAGACCGCTAGCCCGTCAAATGAAGCAGAGCCAAAATAATCGACGCATTGCGACCTGACGCCAATCGCATGGTGGGCGGCGGCTATCGCCTGTTTGTCGTTACTTCTATCGCTCTACTGCAAGCGAGTGAGAAAAAGGAAACGCTCGGATCATCTATCTTTGCTCGGCCAGCGACGCCGCAGGCGTCGACCGCCCGGTGCATTTGGCGAACAATGCAATGGCCTGGTCGCAGACACGGCAATGCCCTTCGCAGCAATCGTGCATGAGGAACGCCACAAGATCGGACAACGCCGTTAAAATGGCACTGTAGATAATCGACCGGCCCTCGCGCCGGTTTTCGATCAAGCCGGATTGCTGAAGCTGATTGAGGTGAAACGACAGGCGCGATGGGGACGTGTCGCCCAGCGCCTCGCCGATCGCTCCGGCAGACCGTCCGTCCGCACCCGCCACCACAAGTAACCGGACGATCCGGAGGCGGGTTTGGTTGGAAAAGGCGGCGAAGGCAGCGAGTGCTTGATTTTCGTCCATCTGTCGCTCAACAGTTCAAGTTCATTTGAAATATAGCCGTTCCCGGCGGACGGCGCAAACGAGGCGTTCGGATGGATAATCATCGGATCGCCACGCACGGGCCAGCAAGCGGCTTCGTTTCGTGGCTCAACAGATTGCTTTGCAGCTTATCCCCGCTAATGAGCCGCAATCGCGACACGCATTGCCCGCTCACGCTCGGGTTGCTGGCCGTCGCCGCCCTTAGCATCATGTCGCTCGCCACGCCTGCGGTGGCTCAAACCGCACCCGCACAAACGGCGTGGCGGCTCCTCGACTATATCGCGGTCGATTATCCCGAGGCAGTCGCGGACGGGAAGATCGCCAACGCTGGCGAATATGCCGAAATGCAGGAATTCTCCGCGACGGCCGCCAAGCTGATCGGCGAGCTGCCGACGTCGTCGGCGCGCGCCGGCCTCGAACGCCAAGCTGGCAACCTACAACGGATCATCACGGCGAAAGCCCCGGCTCCTGCCATCGCGACCGCTGCGCGCGGCCTCGCCGCCGACCTCATCAAAGCCTATCCGGTTCCGCTCGCGCCGACGGCCGCGCCCGACTTGGCGCGCGGGAAGGCGCTCTATGCACAGCACTGCGCGAGCTGCCACGGCGCGACCGGCAAGGGCGATGGCCCGCAAGCCCGTGGCCTCGATCCCGCACCGATCGCGTTCGCCGATGAAGCGCGGGCGCGCGAGCGCAGCGTTTTCGCGCTCTATCAGGTGATCGAACAGGGACTCGACGGCACGAGCATGGTGAGCTTCGCCGATCTGCCCCCGCAAGACCGCTGGGCGCTCGCCTTCTATGCTGGTTCGATCGCCTATCCGGAGAGCGAGGCCGGCAAGGCGCTGTGGGATGGCGACGCCGACCTTCGCAAGCGCCTCGATCTGGAAAAGCTGGTCGGCACGACGCCCGCCGCGCTGGGGACGCAAGTCGGCGACGACAAGGCCCGCCAGCTCATGGCCTATCTGCGCCACCATCCCGAAGCGACGATCGCGGTCGAAGCGGCGGGGACGCTGGTGCTGGCCCGCTCCCGGCTTGACGACGCCCTAGCCGCCTATGGCCGTGGTGATCGCAAGACCGCGACCGATCTGGCGCTTTCGGCCTATCTCGATGGATTCGAGCCGGTCGAGGCCGTGCTGTCGGCACGCGACAATGCGCTGATGGTCCGCATCGAGGGCGCAATGGCCGATCTGCGCGCCGGCATCGCCAAGGGGGAGCCGGTCGCGACGGTCAAGGATCACGTCGCCACGCTCGACGGCCTGTTCGCCGACGCCGAAACGGCGCTCGCGCCAAGCGAGGCGTCCGCCACGTCGAGCTTCGTGGCCGCGTTCACCATTCTCGCGCGCGAAGGGCTGGAAGCCCTGCTGATCGTCGTCGCCATGATCGCCTTCCTGAGCAAGGCCGATCGGCGCGACATGCTGCCCTATGTGCATGGCGGTTGGGTCGCTGCCCTCGTCGCCGGTGCCGCCACCTGGGCGGCGGCGACATGGCTGATCGCGATCAGCGGCGCGAGCCGCGAGCTGACCGAAGGATTTGGCGGCGTGTTCGCGGCGATCGTGCTGCTGTGGGTCGGAATCTGGATGCACGGCAAGAGCAACGCCGATGCCTGGCAACGCTATATCCGCGACACGCTGAGCAAGGCGCTCAACCGCCGGTCGGCATGGTTCCTGTTCCTGCTGGCCTTCATCGTCGTCTATCGCGAGGTTTTCGAGACGATCCTGTTCTATGCCGCGATTTGGGAACAGGGGAACGGCGGAGCGGTGATAGCCGGCGCGGTCGCGGCGGTCGTGCTGCTGGCGGTGATCGCCTTCGTGATGATGCGCTACAGCCGCACGCTGCCGATCGGCAAGTTCTTCGCCTACAGTTCGGCGCTGATCGCGGTGCTGGCCGTCGTCCTGATCGGCAAGGGGAGCGCGGCGCTGCAAGAAGCCGGCTATCTCCCCGTTACCCCGTGGCCGGGGCTTCCCCGAAGCGAGCTACTGGGGATCTACCCGACACGGGAGACGATCGTGGCGCAGCTCGTCATGGTCGCGTTGCTGGTCGCCGGCTTCCTATGGAATCGGCGCAGCGCCGCCAAAACTGAGGGGACGCCGGCATGACGATCGCCACGCTGCGCGATCGGCTCGAAGGGAGCCAGGTCGTTATCTATGGGCTTGCAAAGCGGCAGCAGCAAGCAGGCCATGCTTTCAGTTGATGTCCTTTATCATGGCACGTTTAAACGACGCCTGCGCGCGCGATCAGCGTTGATGTTCATTCACACGCTGCCTCGCTTCGGATCGGCGCGCGCCTACACATGATCTAGATTAGCACTCGCTCTACCTCGTCCAGCGTCACGTCATCCGGTCGCCGGTCGTAGAGCTGGGTGGTGCGTGTCGAGCTATGGTTCGCCATCGTCGCGGCCGTCTCCAACGTCCCGCCATTCTTCAAATAGGTGGTGATCCCGGTCGCGCGGAAGGAGTGATTGCCGATCGCTGTCCCGATCTCGGCCGCGCCCGCGCGCCGGCGCACCATCGCAAAGGCGTTGGCTTGGGGCAGGGGGGTGTCGCTGAGACGCTTGGTGCCGCGCGCGATCGTGCGAAACAGCGGCCCCTTGCGATCCTCACGCAACTCACAGCCGTCGATATAGGCGGTCAGATAGTCCTCAAGATTATGATGGCAGGGCATTTCGTGGCGCTTGCCGCCCTTTTCATGCAGCCGCACCCATAGCCGCCGGTTCTGCATGAAAACGTCCTCGACACGCATGGACAGCGCAGCGCCGATCCGGGCGAAGCTGTAAACCATCAGCCCGATCAGGGCGCGGTCGCGCAATCCCGCCGGCACGCCCACGTCGATCGTGTCGAGCAGCCGCCGCGCCTCGTCGGGGGCCAGCACTGGCGTCTTGCCGCGCCGGACGCTGTGCGCCGGTCCGCGCACCGACGCGGCGGGGTTCACCGGCATGACCTGGCCCATCACCAGCCAGTCGAACAGGCGGCGCACGCCGGCGAGCTGCTGCTTGACGCTGGGCGCGCTCATCTCGCCCCCCAGCGCCTCGATCCACGCGCCGACGTGGAGCGGCTGCACACCCCCAAGCGACGTGACCCCGCGCGCCGCTACCCAGGCCAGGAAGTCGCCGGCCGCGCGCGCATAGGCGCGGCGGGTATGCGGATTGCGGATGGTGACGGCGAAGAACTCAAGGAAGCGAAGCTGCGCGCGTTCGTCGGCCGCCGCGATCAGCGCCGGCAATGCCAGCGTGGGCGAGGGGAGGGGGGCAAGCTGGTTCATCGCGCGATCTTCTCCCAGCGCGCCGGCTCAGGGCGCGGCTTCGCCAGCTCCCGGTGCAATTCATCGAACACCTCGTCGGCGGGACGGGAGGATTCCAGATCGGCGGCCGATACATCTAGCATCCGGCGTAACAGCTCGTCGCGCAAATCGCGGTGCGGCTCCAACTCGATGAAGTTCTGAACGATCGCGAACACCGCTTCGGAGGGATCATGGAACAGGCCGCGCTCTACCCGCTGCAACAGCCAGTCGGCCTGGTCGCTGGTAAGATAGGCCTCGAACCGCAGACCGCCGTCGCGCGCCCGCTCGCCTAGCGCCCTGGCCTGGGCACGTTCGGCGTGGTTGTCGGCAAAAGCGTCCTCGTCATCCTCGTGCATAAGCTGTCCCTCTGTGTGGGCTGGATCTCGGTAGCGTTTAAACGGCCTCGTCAGGGTCGCCCCCGGACATGGGCGGCGGGGTCGATGATCGTGATCGCATCGCGCGACCCGTTGACGACGGCATCGGCGATCCCGAAAATCTCGACGCGGCCACCTTCGTTGTAGATGCGTCCCGCCACCGTGCCATGGATGATCGCGCGCGCGCCGGTCTCGATCGTGAAGTTGCCGGCGATCGTGCCATGGAGGATGAACCGGATGCCCCGATGCAGCGTCGCATCGCCGGCGACCATGCCATAAAGGGCGATGTCCTCTTCAATGGCGAAGGGGCCTTCGATCTTATCGTGTATCGCGCGCATTATGCAGCCCCCGCGAAATAGGTCAGCACGAGGGAGGTCGTCAGCGTCATTGCAAGCCCCCTGACCGCTCGAAGAGCACTGCTTTGCCGGAAGCCGCCAGCTCCGCACCCCAAATTTCGATGGTCGGCGTGCCCGGCAGGACTTCGGGCAAGGTAGATACCAGCGGTTGCCAGAGCGGCTCGCTTTCCCCGATAACGAAGACCCGTTCGTCGGCCCCCGCCATGATTGCGACAATCAGCACGGGAATGCGCTGGTCGCTCGTGCGATCGACCAGCGCCAGCACGGCGCGGACCGTCGATATCGCAGACCAGAGCGCCAGCTCCTCGCGCCCGTCGATCTGCAGCACCAGGCCGGCATCGGATATGCCGACGATTTCGCTTTGTGGTTCCTCTGTCATGCGCGCTCCGTTTGAGTGTATGATAAAGGACATTATCATATATAGGATGGAGAGTGAATCCGGCATGGCGTGAATGGGGTTTCGCCTCTGGCGCTGAGCCGCCATGAAAGCTCCATGATGACATTTGGATTTCGACAAGGATGGGGGTGGCTGCTGCTGGCGGCGCTGACACTCTCCACCATCGGTGACGAAATCACGCTCATCACCCTGATGTTCCGCACCGCCGGCGATCATGCGGCGCTGGCCATTCCCCTGCTGCTCATCGCGCAGCTCGTCCCCGGGCTGCTTGCCGCACCCTATATCGGTCGTCTGACCGACCGGCGCGACGCCGGCGTGATCCTGATCCTCGCATCGCTGGCGCAGGCTGCGATCGTGGCCTGGCTTGCCTTCAGCGCCTCGCTCCCGGCCACGATCGTCGGCGCGTCGATCCTCGGCCTGCTATTCGCAATCAGCGGCACGGCAACATTCGCGCTGATCCCGGTCCTCGCCCAGGGCCTCGGCATGACGCTGGCGCGGGCCAATGCCGGTCTAGAGTTCGTTCGCAGCGCCGGGATGCTGGCGGGGCCGGTTGTCGGCGGCATTCTCGTGTCCTGGGGCGGCACCCGCAACGCCCTCCTGATCGACGCCGGCAGCTTCGCCCTGTTGGCGCTCGTGATCTGGGGAAGCGGCATCAGGCGGCGGACGCAGCCCGGAGATGGTGAGCAGCAAGCGAAACCGACATTGCTCGCGGAATATCTGCCGCTGCTGCGCAATCGCCGCATCGTCATCATGGTCACGGCGCTGACCCTGGAGGTGTTCGCCACCGCCATCGCCGATGTCGCCTTTATCTTTCTCGTAACCGTTTCGCTCAGTGCAGGCGCTACCGCGCTTGGTGTTCTGACGGCCTTCTGGGCAGGCGGGATGCTGCTGGGCGCAGCGCTCGCGGGTGAAATCGCCGAGCGTCATCCCGCCAAATGGGCGTTTGCCACGGCCGCCCTCATGGGCACGTCGATGCTCGCGATCGGCGTCATGCCCGTCATCGTCGTTCCGAGCCTCGCCGGCGTCGCCGTCGCCTTTGTCGTGGGTGGCGCGGCCAACAGCGTCCACAATGTCGCGGTCCGGACCATGCTGCAACAGGAGTCCGCATCTGACACGCACGGCAAGGTCGCCGCGATCTATGTCACCGCAACGCGCAGCGCGACGATTGCGGGCTTTCTCGCCGGCGGCCTGTTCGTCCCTTCGGGAGCGTTCACCGCCTATGTCGTGGGCGGCCTCCTGGGCATCATCGCCGGTCTCGCCGGATGGGGTCTGTTCCGCTTGTCGCGATAACTCGGTGTCAGCGGGCAGGGGAGGCGGAACTTCCCAAAACGATCGGAAAACGGGAAGCTGGAATCGGATGCCGAAGGTCTAATCGGCAGGCATGAAGCGAAGTGTACCCGCTCGCCGGGTTGGCCCGCCCGTATCGTTAGGGTGGTTCACGCCGTCCAATACCGGTATATCGGCGAAGTCAAATGGGCTTACACCGTCTAAGGTAGCGACATTCACGCCGTACTGGTTCTGATTAGATCGACGCTGATGATGGGTATAGATTCCGCATTTAGAGCAGAAGAAGTGTTGAGCCGACCCCGTATTGAATCGGTAGCTTGTCAGAACATCCTCGCCATGAATGAACTTAATACCGCCCATCTCAACCGAAACGGCGACTGCGCCACGCATCCGGCAATATGAACAGGTGCAGCGGCGGATCGTGTTGAAGCCGTCGCTAAGCGATGCTTCAAATCGCACCGCCCCGCAATGACACTGTCCGGCGACTACATTGCTCGTGACGCTCATGGGAAATTCCAACGCTGTCCAAGCTTACCAATAAGTCCGCGAACGGCGCACTGGCAAGATGGGCAGGCGCCAGGCCGTTGCTCTGGCACCTTGAGAGCCTCCCGAAAGGGAACGAATTCGGGAAGGCGCTTAAACTACCCCGATCGCACCCTCCCCGTGCTGGACCGCCCATGCCTCAAGCCACTGGATCGCAAAAGCCAGGGTCGGACGGGCATCGACTAGTAACGAGGGCGCGGTGCCGATCAGTCCCTGATGCCCTCCGCCACTCTCAACGTATGCCGTCACGATCTGCTCGATATAATTTTCGGGCAAAGCCTCATGGACGGGATCGCCGGTCTCAAACTCCTCCATGAACCGCCATTCCGTGCCATGCGCGCCGGCAAACGGCACCTCGATCCGGATCGTCTGCTTGCCGGGTATGTCAGCCAGGTGATCGGCATGATGGACCAGCGTCATGGTGTCCCACGGTGCGCCCACCATCAGAACGCGACCTCCAACCTCGACCAGCCTGGACAAGGGGGTGTCCTCGCCGAAACCATAGTCGAGCCGGTGATCGGCTGTGATCCAGTCGGCCAGCTTGCCGACAGCCGCAACAGAGGCACCGGGGTTGGCGCTCCGTTGCGCACCGGGCATTGTCCGAACGAACTCGGCGAGGATGCCGTTCATCCGCACCGCTCGCGATGCTTGCTGGTCAAACCCCGGCACATGGTCGCGCCATTCGGCCAGGACGCGGCCATCATCGTCCAACAGGTCGTCGTGAACGCTGTCCCAGCTCGTATAGACAAGCATCGTGCCTTCGGGGCCGACCACATCGAGGATGGCGTTCGACAGGGCATCGGGTCCGTTGAGAAGCGGTCCAACCTTGCTCATTGCGGCGTGGACCATGACGGTATCGCCCGCGCGTAATCCGATACGTGTCAGGTCGTCACGTAGCGAAGCGCGGGTGCGAAAGTCGGGCAGATCATCGTCCATAGAGGCATTGATGCTTCATTTTGCCCCGAAGCCCAAGCGCCGGCATCATCTGCCCGGCTTTTCCGAATGGGATGGTTGATCGGGAAGGCGCATGGGTTCCAACCCGTCCCGGCCTTTGAAATAGGAAACAACCATTCGGTGCCGACGCTTTGGTGACAAGCATTCCACGCCAGCGACCGTGCGTCATCACCGCAATTGACATCAAACTCTACCTATGTTGAATTGTGCGATGCCCCGTGATCGCCGCCCTTCGAAACAGATGCTCCTCCTGCTGGAGGCATTGTCCGCGCGGGCGCAGCAATGGCGTCACGGTTACGATCTGATGCAAGAGACAGGTCTTCTATCGGGCACACTCTATCCGCTGCTTATCCGTATGGCAGACCAAGGGCTTATCGAGGCTGAATGGCGTGAGCCGGTGCAGCTCGGCCGACCCGCGCGACATGTTTATAGATTGACCGCCAAGGGGTTCGCATTCTCGCAAGAGGTCACTACTCCTGCCAGTGCTTATCTGTCAGCAGCGGTCCGCGTATGACGCTCGCTCTTCCTCGGGCCGTGATGACGATAGCGATCGCGTCCCTAGGCGACCGCCGCCGGGAGTGGGCACTTGCCATGCAGGCCGAGTTCGAAATTGCGGTGGAAGACGAGCGGCAAATGGCTTTTGCAGCAGGCTGCCTTGTTACCGCGTGGCGGGACATGCACAGACATGGCGACGGGCGCTTGACATTGGCAAGCTATACTCTTGGGCTTGGACTGTTCGTACCGATGGCGGCCGTGCATCTTGCATGCGTAATCGATTTTCTGTTTGTCGGGACTGGTGTGCCCGGCGGAGCGCTGTTGGCCGGTGCTTCGGCAAATCCTGTTCTCGGGTGGACGCAGGCTAGATCAATCCCAGCCCTGATCCTGCTTTGGAGTTCACTCGGCGTTGGGCACCTTTGCCTTGCCTGGCTGCTGCTAAACCGTGATTGGCTACGCATCTTCAAGGTCGGTGCGGCTGTCGGTGCAGCGACGGTGACGCTTCTCCTGCTTATGGCGGTGCTACTCCTCGACACCACTGTGCTGATCTCGCACGTCGCGATGTTGGCGATCGAGTTTATAGCTCTCGCCGCTGCGGCGCGATGGCATGCTCGGCTTATTTCCAACGCTTCGCCCGGCACTGCATGATCTACCCTTAGCAAGGGACCTGACGCTTCGCTGCTGCAACCCTTAAAAATTAATCAGCCAATAAATCTACATATATAGAATAATGTCTTTTTGTCGTCATAAAATGGATTGGAAAAAATGATGCTGTTGAGGTCTACACTGAGTTTGGCGCTATCGCTTGGCCTGCTCGGTAACGTGGCTACAGCTCAATCACCTGTCGAACGACAGGCAGCCCAGCAGAGCGATCCTGTCAGACGCATTTTCGAAGAATGGCTGACCGCATTCAACTCGGGCGATCCGGCGACCCTCAAAGCCTTTTACGGTAAGTACCTCGGCGATGATAATCCGATGTTTGCGCTGGAAAACGCGCAGGACACTTGCGGTTTCGACCTTGAGCGGATCGAGGCACGCTCCGCTACAACCATGACTGCGCTGTTGCGTCAGCGCTGCCTACCCGGTTTGCAGCGTGCGAAACTCGAACTCGCAGCAGATGGGGTCAAGCTGAAGTCCTTAGACTTCAGCCCCTTGCCACTTCCGGGGGACGGCTCAATCAAGGCGACGGCCGCGATCGCGGATAGGTTGGCGACCCGAAACGACTTCGCCGGGTCGATCATCATCGCGCGACACGGTAATAGAATCCTCGCCCGGAATTGGGGGTTCGCCGACCCGACCAAGCAAACGCCAATGACGCTCGATACCCCTATGTTCTTAGCGTCTGCTGGCAAGATGTTCACGGCCGTCGCCACCTTGCAATTAGTGGATTCCGGTAAGATCGATCTCGATGCGCCGGTGGGGCGATATCTGGCCGACTATCCCAACAGGGACATGGCCAAGGTTACGGTCCGCCAGCTTCTCACCCATCGAGGCGGCACAGGTGACATCGGTATTCTCGGGCGCGACGATGGTGCCAATCGGGCGCGGACCCGGACTATCGACGATATCGTGCGGTTGAATGGGAACCGAGGCCCCGACTTCCCGCCCGGCAGTAAAGCCGACTATTCCAATTACGGCTTCATCCTGCTCGGCGCGATCATCGAGAGAGTGACCGGCGGGAGCTATTACGACTATATCGCCGAGCATGTGTTCAAGCCCGCCGGCATGAGGAACAGCGGCTTTCCTGACCATGACCACCTGCAAGGGGTAGCAGTCGGTTACACGCATTTTTACGGGGCTGAGCCGAAGCTGGTCGCCAACATGGATGTCCTGCCCTGGCGGGGTGCGTCCGCAGGAGGCGGCGTTTCCACGGCCAACGACATGCTACGCTTTCTCGGTGCCATGAAGGACGGCAAACTGCTGTCTCCCACCATGTTCAAACTTGCCACGACCACCGGTGCCACCACCTGGTATGGCATGGGATTTGTTATCAACTCCGAACAGCAAAGCTGGGGGCATGGAGGAAATTCATACGGCATGGACGTCGCCGTGCATTATTATGGCAATATGGATACAAGCTTCGTTTGTTTGGCAACCCGCGACATGGTTTGTAATCGCCTCATATTTGCTTGGAATTTACGCACCGTTAGTCCGGTTCGGTAAAGCCTGAGCGCCGTTTCCATCCGGCCCTCTCAGTTTCCGCGCCAATGCCCATTGACCCCTTGGTTCTAGCGGTGGAGCGCTCGATCAAGCTAGCGCTGTGTTCCCGTAAACGAACGAAAAACGGGAAAGGCTGCTGCCAACGTATCAGAGGTGCAGTCCCAGAAAGGACGCACCGGGAACCGGGTTAAAGGATATCGGCTCGGCCGGAACGAAGCCGAAATCTGCATATAGCTTGCGCGCGGCGACGAACTTGGCCTGCACATCGAGGCGCATTTCGCGGTAGCCAGCATGACGAGCCTCCGCGATCAGTCGTTCCACCAGCGCGCGGCCCAGATGACTGCCGCGTGCAGAAGGACGAACGTACAATCTTTTCATTTCGCATATATCAGCGGTGACTTGGCGCATTGCGATGCAGCCCTCGATTTCACCAGACTGATCCGCAAGTAGGACGCATCCCTTAGGCGCGGCATACTTATCGGCAAAGTTCGCAAACTCGGCGTCATTATTCTGATAATCGAGATTGACCGGAGAGTTGGCTATGAACTCCCGCCAGATACTTAGTACCGCTGGGCCGTCAGCGGGAAACTCGGCTTTCCTGATGATCGTCATGCATAACTGCCTCGCCTAAAATCGTGGCGGCAATGGGATGATTATGGGGCATTGGCTCGCGGGAATAGGGCCGCTGGCAACTGCTATAGCCTGATAGGGCACCCCGATCCGCGTCTCGGCGGTCCCGCGCCGACGCAGAGTGGCGGCGATATGGCGTTGGGCCGCCGCATGATCGGCGAAGGCGTGGCGCTGCGCCTGGCCGCGCGCGCCGATCCGCCCCCAGCGGGTTTCGACGACGATCATGCCGAACAGATCGAGGCTCGCGCTGATGCTGTAGCGCCGTCGAATATTGCGCGCCGGGTCAAACGCCACCAGTTCGATCGGATCGGGAAGAATTGCGCCCTTCATGGCGCAAAGCCTACAAAATCAACGTCTCAAAGTCCGACGACTTATCTGAATCAGTGATGCGAGATTGATTCACCGGCCCGATCGACCGCTATCTCCAACCGATAGCAAGGCTCCATCTGTCCTGTAGGGGCATACAGCTCATTATGCGTGTAGCAGAAACCCAGACTCCGCAATGCGTGGCCAGAAGCATGGTTTTCCGGGTGATGGCCGGCGATCAGCGCCGCGATGCCCTTCAAGGTGGCCCATGCAATGACGGCCTTGGCGGCCTCGACGGCATAGCCTTGCCCCCATGCCTTCCGGCACAACTGAAATCCAAGCTCGAACGTATTGGACGCCATATCCCGAGGCCGGAGACCGCAGCACCCGACAAGATCGTCCGTTCCAAGCCGAAAGATCGGCCAATATTGAATCCCGTATCGCCGCTGGTTTACAATCTCGGCGACAAGTCGTTCCCTGACCTGTTGCGACGTGAAAGGCCCCCCGGTCAGCCTTGTTACCTCCGCATCGCCCCAGATCGCGATAGCACCCGCGTCGTCATCGTTTCCCCACACCCCAAAGCCGAGACGATCCGATTGCATGAAATAATCGCGCTCCGATGCAGCGACCTTGCTCATCTTATTCTCCCGGCTTCACCTCTATCGTGCATCGCACGGCCTTCTTGCCCTTCGCCGCTTGCTCGCGGCACCGCTCGATCGCTTCGCGATTGTCCTTCGCCAGATTGGCCGCCGCGACGATCGCCTCCCAGCTTGGCTGTGACGCACGCTGCATCAGATAGGTGCCCGCATCCCAAGGCGTCGGCTCGGCGACAATGCGGGCCGCCATGCGCTCGGGCCATAGCCAGCTCGCCGGCGCGAGGCGCGCGATCGGCCCCGCCATCAGCGCATAAAGCAACAGCCCCAGCACCAGGCCGCCAAGTCCGGCCCACAGCAACCAGCGGTTTTGCTCGTCGCCACGCCGCGCCGATGCGACCCGATTGCCGATGTCGCGCAACGCCTGGTCCAGACCAGCGCGGGCTTCGGTAATCAGCCGCTGATCCTCACGGCGGGCATGAAGGGCGGATGACACGATTTCCCTCGACATCTGCTCCGGGGTCAGTGTGAAGGCCGGACTTTTACGCATACCCTCGACCTGCTGCACGAGCGTGGCCATCACCTTTTCAGTGCGCGCCAGCGTCGGCTCATAATCGGGAATCTCGACGTTCTCGCGCGCGGTCGTCAGCGCACCGATCGCATGACGGAGTAGCGACACCTCACCGCGCAGCCGCTCGAACGCTTCGGCGGGATCATCGCCGGGGCCAGATGTTTCGCGATAACCGTCGTTCGTCATGAGCGCTCATCCCTGGGCAAGCGGCCGTAGGCTGTGAGGAAAGTGCGTACGGTGACGATCCGCCCGCCCTCGTAGCGGACCATCCCCAGCAAATCGCGCTTGTCGCCTGTCACCAGACAATCGGCATGGCCCGCCACGATCATCGCCAGCAGGTAATTGTCATAAGGATCGGCGCAGGCTGTGACTTCCGGCAGGTCGGACACCAACACAGCGACATCGCGCAGTTCGTTGATGAGGCGGCCCGCCAGCGCCGGCGACAGCCGCTCGCGGATTTTGGGATAGCGCGTCACCCGCATCAATTCGTCGAGCTGCTCGGCCGAAGTCAGCAGGTCGAACCGGCCTTCGCGCCAAAGCTGGATCAGCTCCGCCGGCAGCGATGTGCCGGACAGGAGCGCACTGACGAGGATATTGGTATCGACGATAACGCGCATGGCGTCACGCGACGGGCTGACGCGCCGCCGCCGCCGCTTCGCCGATCAGCGCGTCCAGCTCGGCGGGGTCCATGTCCTCGAACTTGCTGCGCGCCTCCGCGACGGTCTGGTCAAGCACGCGCCATTTGACCGCTTCTTCGATGAAACGAGACAGGTCGCCCTTCTTCATGCCGCGCTGCGCGAGATAGCTGCGCACCGCGATGTCGGTGTTTCGGGACACGGAAACGGTCCAGCGTGTGGTATCCGTCATGAAAATCGACTCCTGCTGATTAGAGATAGCATCTTAGCAGGATAGGCGCTTATCCGCAAAAGCATCAACGGCTCAGCCCACGATCGCGGCCGATCTCCAAATCCCGCGCCAGTTCACGACCAAGGTCGCGACTCATGTCGAGCCGCTGGTTCCTGTCCGTCTCAAGCCCCAGCTCGCGAGTGCGCCCGCGCAGGATCGATTCCACTTGCGGGTCGCGCTCCAGGCTCTTCGCCATGCCCGCCATCGCCTGGCCTGCCTTCTCGCGGCCCGCCATGTCACCGGCGCGATAATGCTGGTCGCGCTGCGCGCTGAGGCCCTGCCAACGCTCCACGAAGCGATCGGCGCGCAGATGCGGATCGGTGCGCACACGCGCTTCCTGCGCCATCGCCTCGATCATCGGGCCGCTGCGCCCTGCCGCCGCCTCGCGCAGCAAGGCGGGATCGCGCTGCATCGCCGACGACAGGTCGCGCGAGGCTCCCGGCCTGATCTGATCGAGCGCCAGGGTCGCGCGCTCAAGAGCAACCTTCTGGTGCTCCAGCACTGGGCCGCCCGATGCGCGCGCCTGCAACACCGCCTCGGCCGAACGCGACGCCCGCTCGACGGCGCGGGTGTAATCGCGGTCCCCGCCGCGATCGGCGCGTGCCGGGGCAGGCATCGCCAGCGAGGGGGTGCGTCCCGCCGATAGCTTCAACCCATCGAACATGCCGCGCTTCGGCGCAGGCTTGCCCTGATCGGTCGCACCCGTGCGCTCGATCGACCGCGGCTTGAACCCGTCGAACATACCCCGCCGCGATGCTGGCTCGGCCGCGGTTGCCCGCTCCGGCGCTGCCGGAGATCCTCGCCCTGCGGACGAGATCTCCGCACCGACTTCATCGGTCCGCCCCCGGTCTTTCGGGAACGCCGTTTCCGCCGACAATCCGCGCCGGTCCGCAAAAGCACGAACGTCCTGCGTCGGATCGCGGGAATAATCCGACGCCATATCCTTCGCCCGCTCGCGCCCCAGCGTGCGGGTGAGCTGGCGCTGGTCGGCGAAGTCATCACGGCCATAATGGAGCTGCACGCCCTCGCGGTGCCGCGACAGCGCCACATAGGCCGAATGGCGGTCCATTCCCGGCGTCGCCAGCACATGCGCCCGATCGACCGTCACACCCTGCGATTTATGGATGGTGGCGGCATAGCCATGATCGACATGGGCATAATCCTTGAGGTCGAACGCCACCTGTCTGCCATCGTCGAGCCTCACGGCCATATGGTCGGGACTGACCCGCTCGACCTTCCCCAGCGAACCGTTCTTCACGCCAAGCTCGCGCTCGTTTTTCAGGAACATGATGCGGTCGCCGCTGGCGAACTCGCGCGCGCCGCGCTCTGCCGATACACGCACGTCCTCGCCCAGCTCGCCGGCGTCGCGTAAGCGCTCGCGTGCGGCCAGGTTCAGATCGCGGACCTCCGCATTGGTATGGGTGAGGATGATCCGGGTCTTGTCCGGATCGGCGCTGCGCTGCGCGTCCCATGTGTTCACCAGTTCGGCCCGCGCGCCCTCGCGCGTGTCGGCCGCTTGCACCATGCCATGCTGCGCATAGGCGTGGACCGCCTCTCCGGTCCTGCCTGTCGCCAGCGCCCGCGTAGCGTCCTTCTGCCAGTCCTCATGCTGCCGGCGAACCTCGCTGATCTCGGCCGCACCATGCCGCTCGGCAAGAGCACGGAACGCGGCGCCGGCCTCGATCGCCTGCAACTGCTCGGCGTCGCCGACCAGCACCACCTTGGCCCCGGCGCGTTCGGCCGCGCCCAACACCCGCTCCATCTGGCGCGTGCCGATCATGCCGGCCTCGTCGATCACCAGCACGTCGCGCGGCCCCAGCAGCTCGCGGCCCTGGTCCCACTGATATTCCATACTGGCGATGGTGCGCGAGGCGATACCCGATCCGCCCTCAAGCCCCTCGGCCGCGATCCCCGACAGCGCCGCGCCGCGCACCTGATAGCCGGCACGCTCCCAATCGTCGCGGGCTACGCCCAACATGGCCGATTTGCCGGTGCCGGCGTAACCGACGACGATGGCAATATCCTTGTCGCCCGTTATATGCGCCAGCGCGGCTTGCTGCTGGCTCCCCAGCACAAGACCCTCACTCCCGGCGGTGGACCGTAAGGACTGCTCCATCGCCGGGAGACCATGCCCCGACCTGTCGGCAAGCCGATCGGCGGCGCGCTCCAACCGCTGCTCGGTGTCGATCATGTCGCGTGAGGTAAAGCGGTCTTCCCCGCGCCCGTCCCTGCCCAGCGCCACCAGTTCGGGGGCGCTGCGCACCGCACTTATCACTTGGTCGAACTGGTCCTTGCCATCGCTATGCCGGAACGCGAACTGCGCCAGGTCGCGCCGCGTGAATGTGGCCTGCTGGCGCGTGATCGCGTCGAGCGCGATTTCCGGCCTGGCGATGATCTTGTCGCCATTCTCCCGCGCGATCCGGGCATGGTCCTCGACCCGCTCGGCCTCAAGCCCCTGTTCGGGCATACGCGACGCCGCCGGCCCGATCTTGTGCTGCGGCTCAAGTTCGATGCCCTGCGCCTCCAGACTGCGATGGTCGATCCGCGCGTCAATATCGAGCGACGCGAGCCGCTCGTTCACATGATCGGCCCATGCCTCGCGCCATTCCTTCAGCAGCGCATTGCTGTTCCACTCGCGCACCTTCTGCCCGAAGCCATCAGGGCCGACCTCGCGCATCGACAGCATGACATGGGCATGGGGCTTGGGACTGCCGTCCTTGCCGATGTCCCAATGCACATTGAGGTCCGCGACCATGCCGCGTTCCACGAACTGCTTTTCGACGAAATCGCGCGCGAGCTGAACGCCTTGGCTCTGGTTCATCTCTCTGGGAATCGAGAACTCGACCTCGCGGGCCAACTGCGCA
>NZ_JABBFV010000036.1 GCF_012927105.1 Sphingobium psychrophilum
AAACGAACCTCATTCCCGCCCGAAACCACTGTCCCGGAATTAGCGGAATCGCTGTCCCGTATTTACTGAAATCACTGTCCGCGAATTACCGAAATCCGTGTCCGGGAATTTGCGAAACACGCACCTTGGCCCTGCAGATACAGCAGAGCTTCAAGCGGGACCCCCATGCCGGTGATCTCTATGTCTTCCGAGGGCGCCGGGGCGATCTGTGCAAGATCCTGTGGCACGATGGCATTGGCATGTCGCTCTATGCCAAGATCCTGGAGCGCGGGAAGTATATCTGGCCGTCGGCTGTAGACGGGGTAATTGCCATCTCTGCCTCCCAGCTGGCTTGCATGCTTGAGGCGATCGACTGGCGTAACCCGCAAGCAACCTGGCGCCCGACACTGGCCGGATAATCGGTGTCGGGAGGCTAAAAAGCTAGAGATTCCGGTGCTTTTCTGCTATGCCTTTAGGCATGGGTGACGCGGCGCAAGCAGAGATCCAGAGCCTTCGCGAGCAGCTTGCCGCAGCCCAGGCGGTCGCCGCCGAGGTGGCCCGGATAAAAGCGATCAACGCCGATCTGGAAGCCCGCAATGCCCTTCTGGAACCCATCCATATTCTGTCAGATGCCCACGGATTGCATTAATGAGCTGGGTCCGCTGCCGCACCAGAAGGTCCCGAGCCCGAAAGACGAGACCTGCCGCCTGCTGCTCCTCGCTTTTCACGGCTACAAACCGCATGTTCGGTCTCTGAGCCGCCTCACAAATCGCCTCGGCATCGACCGCATCATTTTTATGACGCTTCACGAACGGCTTCACATACTGGCGGAATCAGCCGTACCTCATGGCCGATATGCGCCAGTTGGCGCGCCCAATGATGAGCTCCGCCGCAGGCTTCCAGCGCGACCACGCATCGGGGTTGAGCGGCGAAGAACGCAAGTAACTTGCCGCGGCTGATCCGTTTGCTGAAGAGCGCGTGCCCGCGCGCATCCGCACCGTGAGCGTGAAAAACATGCTTGGCGATATCCAACCCAATTGTGCTAACTTCCGACATGGACGCCTCCTCAAGTGGTGTTCAACACCTCCACTATGGCACATCGATGCCGCCGGGGGGCGTCCACCCCATCAGTTCATGCGCGATAAGTGGCTGTCCAACCGCATCTTCACATCCCACGACAACATCATCGACCTTTGCTGCGAAGCCTGGAACAGGCTGATTGATCAGCCATGGCGCATCATGGCAATCGGAAGCCGCAAATGGGCGCGTGGGTCATGATCACTGCAGGTTGGTATTAGCGTGCAGATACGTTACTTTCGTGTAGTCACCCCATCTTCCATCAGTCCGATGCCGCTATCCGCGGCCATGTGTTTGTCTCGTTCCTCGCTCTGACGCTGGCCAAGGAACTGACCCGCTTGTGTCAGGAAAAGGGCTTGCAGCCCGAATGGCAGCCGCTCCTCAACGATCTCGATCGCCTTCAGGAAGCCACCATCGAAAAGGACGGCAAGGTCATTACCACCCGCACCCACGTTTCGGGCCAGGTGGGGAATGTCTTCAAGGCAACCGGCATCGCGCTGCCGGCCAATATCAGCGAACTGCCGCCGCGAACCTGAGCCTCTGCAAGCTCAACCAAACTCAAAAATGTAGTGGTAATACTCGCGCCGGTGCGTGCATGTCATTGAACAAAAATGCCTTTTCCAAAAGCACTGTTCAAGTTGGGCATGACGCATCTCTGCCTCCTGTCAGACCCAATGAAGCAGATCAGGCGATCAAATGCGAGGGGTTTTTGGAGGTGCCCACCTGCGCACGGTTGGGGTAGACAGCGCTATTTCAATCGAAGTTCCCTAGAGGAGGGTTGGACGTGGCCCACGGTTCGATTGTTCAGGAGCAGGTTGGCTTTGCTGGGCGCACTAGGGGTTCCATCATCGCTGGACGAACTCGGAAAGCTGATCGACTGGGTAGGTGAAGCAGAAAGAAACGATCAGCCGTCGCTGACGATCGTATTTTCGATCACCCCAACGTCTGACACCTCAACGCGGACCACATCGCCCACTTTGAGCAGGCCATTAGTTGCCGCGCCTACACCCGATGGCGTGCCCGTCGATAGGATGTCACCGGGTTCTAGAGTCATTACCTGCGACAGATAAGCGATCTGATCGTAAATGTTGTAGATCATGTCGCCGGTCAGGGTAGACTGCCGCTCTTCACCATTGACCGTGAGGCGGAGCGTTAGTGCGTGTGGATCAAGGATTTCGTCGTCGGTTATGATCCACGGACCGATTGGGCCATGCGTGTCAAACGACTTACCGAGCGTGAAAGTGGGTGTGCGGTGTTGCCAGTCGCGTGCCGAGACATCATTGGCGACGGTGTAGCCAGCGATCACTGAACGTGCATCTTCTGGCAGCACATTGCGGCAACGCTTGCCGATCACTACAGCAAGCTCGGCCTCATAGTCCAACGCATTCGAAACAGCCGGATAAACGATCGGTGATGCTGGGCCAGTGATGCACGACACCTGCTTGTTAAACCACAGCTGGCTTGTTGGCACGGGTATACCAGCTGCGATCGCCTCTTGCGCATGCGCTTGATAGTTCATACCGATCGCCAGAAACTTCTGCGGATCGGTGATTGGGGCTTCGAGAATGACGCTCTCCAGCGGGAGCGCCGGTTCATCTGCCGCTTCAATTGAGCCGCGGATCTCGGGCAGATCGTTCAGCAACTGCCGCATTGAGCCATGCGGCGCTATCGCACTTAGATCGACAACATTGGTGCCCACGACTTTGCCCAACCTGGTAATTCCGTTCGCAGTGTACCGAACCAGTTTCATATTCATTCCTCCCATGAACTACTTTTTCGCTACTTTGATAGGGCACTTCAGAACAAGGTACAAAGTATATAATCTAGTTGAAGACCTAGGCACGGTTGGGGTAGACAGCGCTATTACAATCGACGTTCCCATAGCAATTTCAAAATCGGGATGCTCTTTGTTCACGCACAGCGTCCACAGCGAAGAAGATCAATCCGGACCAGATGGATCCGAACGTGAACAGGTGCAAAAGACCGAAAGGTTCATGGAATAAGAGGACGGCCTGCAGGAACTGGAGCGACGGGCCAATGTACTGGAATTGGCCTGCAAGCGAATATGGCATCTGTTTGGCTGCGACTGAGAAAAGCAGCAGCGGTACCGCCGTTACGAATCCAGTAAAAATCAATAGTACGTTGGTAGATGAGTCGCCGCCAAACACCGGTATCCCGTTTTGGGAACTTAGAAATAGCCACGCTATCGCTAGCGGTGCCATGAGAGATGTTTCGATCAGAAGGCCGCAAAGTGGATCCAAAGGAGCAACCTTTCGGATCAAGCCAGCGATGCTGAATGTAAATGCCAGAACCATCGCGATCCACAAGCTGTTGGGGCCTTTTCCAAAAGCAAGGGCGACTACACCCAAAGCAGCCAGGCCGACGGCAAATGTTTAAAGCCGCGTCAAGCGTTCGCCCAGCGCCACGACGCCAAGAACCACGGTTATCAAAGGGGTTATGAAAAAACCGAGACTGGTCTCGAGTATACGATCGTTCAGAACGGCCCAAATATACACGAGCCAGTTCACTCCAATGAGCGCCGCAGTCGCAGCAAACAACCCGACCAGACGCATATCAATCGTCCGGCGTAGCGAGGTCCATCGCCCGAGCAGGCTGACGATAATTGCTAAAAGAAAAACCGACCATAGGACACGATGTGCCATGATCTGGCTCGGCGGCACTGCCTGCAATTGCTTCATGTAAAACGGCATGGCTCCGTAGATCAGATAGGCCAAAGTTGCGTAAACAATACCGGATCGCAACCTTAGTTTCTGACCGGAAACCTCAGGATCTGCCGTCTTTCTCAAGGTAATACTCTTTCGATCAGAAATGCGGATTAACATGCTTGAACTAGTTCATCATCCCTATTAATTTTCCTCCGAAATGACGGGGGGATTACGTCGTCCGATCGACCGTGGTTCTATTGCTGTTGCTACGCATCCTTTAGCCCGACGGCACTTGACCTTCCTTCGCCTCGGCCTTTTCGCTTCCGAAAACAAGTTGAGGTAGCCTAAATTGCCCTATCTGCTAAACCCCTAAAACTGGTATCAGGGTTGGCCAAAGATCGCTGACAGATCGCGACATAATTACTCTTGCTCAAAGGAAGAGCGGGTGCTCTGATCGCCCGCTCTTCGTCACGGAGTCACTACGCTGTTAAAGCGCTCTCAAATCTTTTCACGATCGATGTTGCTCAACGCTAGGATCAACCGCGCCTGTCAAACATTCTCGTTATGTCGCAATGTCAGAATCGAACCTCGAACGAAGCACCTATTTTACGCGGTTGTTCGTAGAAACCGTCGGTACTGAAGGCACCCGGGCGAATAGTCTGGAAGACTTTTTCGTTAGTCAGATTGGTGACCCACAAGCTCGCCTTCCAGGCCTCGCTGTCGGGGGTCCAGAAAATCGAGGCGTTCGTAAGTGTGTAGGAGGGTTGAGAAAAAATGTTCAGGAAATCGTAATATACGCGCGAACTCCAAGAAAGATTTGCGCCTGCGCCGAATGTACCTCCACCCATCGCGGTTGTATAATCCGCTCCAAAGTTGCCCGACCACTTCGGCGCCCTGGTCATCACGTTGTCGGACGCATCGGCGGTAGCAACAATGTTTCCGCCGGTGGCCCGGGGAATAAAACCCTGCGCCGCTGTGAAGTCCTTATAACGGGCATGCGTGTAGGCTACAGCAGCACGAAGTTTGAGGCCGTCAAATGGCGAAATGAAGGTTTCCAGTTCTCCGCCATAAATCTCTGCGTTTGCGGCATTCTGTAGAATGTAAGCTGGGCTATTAGCTGCTCGGGCCTGCAGTTGCAGGTTCTTATAGTCGTAGTAGTAAGTTGCGAGGTTTATCCGTAGCCAGGGCAGCGGGTCAGTTTTCAAGCCCACTTCATAGGCAGTGATTTCTTCAGGAAGAACCGGAGTACTCAACGTCGCAGCCATGTTGTAGACGCCGCTCTTGAACGCCGTGCTGTGAGTCGCATAAACGTTCGTGCGTGATGTAATTTCGTACCGGGCACCGACCTTGTAGTTGAACTTATTAAAGGTTTTGCTGACATCATTTACGACCGTATTTCCGTTCAGAATTTGCGTAAAGCTGCGTTTTTCGGTTGTATAACGTCCGCCAAGCGTAACGAAAAGGCCCCCAGCAAGCTCGTAAGTTCCCTCGCCGAAACCAGCAAATGAGCGACCCGAGAGTTCGGGTTGAAGGTGCGGACCTACCAGGGGACTTGGTGGGGTTGTCGTCGAAAATGGGCTAAGATTAGAATGACCGCCGAACTGATAGAAATATCCGCCGACAAGCCATTGAAACGGGCCCGCGTTTGTAGAGCTCAGTTTGAGCTCAGAGCTTCCAGATTCTGTAGCGAATAAAGCAGGAAAGTTGCCAAAGTCGATATTCGAGGCATCAGAGTCTGTTTCTTGGTACCAGCGGAGATTGAGAAAACCACTAGTCGACTCAAGGTTAACGGTTCCCAGATCGACTGAGACATGTAACGCCGCAGTCCATCGGCGTAAGTCAAGTACTGGAACGCGGGTAAGCGAGGTCTCCCAAGGGCCGCGCGGCAGAATTACACCGGGAAATGCTCGACCTAAGGTGTTTCCATCGATCGGTTGTGGGGCATTTGTCGTGCTCTGCTGATCGAAAAACTCTCCGGTCAAAACCACCTTGACGTTGTCGGCTGGTTTTAGCAGAAGTTTGCTGCGGAGGTCGATGACACGCTGACCGCCCAGCGTTCCGCCGCGCACAAGGTCCTTGATATAACCATCGTTCTTACGGAAGAGCGAGGCGAAGTCGAGCGCCGCCGTTTCACTGATCGGTCCCGTAACATACATTCGCGCGTCGTAGTCTCCGGCATCATTGCGCATACGGCCCACTCGAACTGAGGCCTTGCCACGAAAATCAAAACTCGGGTCAGGCGTGATTACATTAATAAGACCGCCAGTTGCGTTGCGTCCAAAAGTTGTACCTTGCGGACCGCGCAAGACCTCGACGCGCTCGACTTCGACCAGATCAATCCAGTTCGCTGCCGATTCGGGCTGATAAACGCCGTCAACATATGTCGCGATATTTGGCTCGTCACCGATCGAGATGCCGGTCGAACCGACCCCGCGGATCACCGGCTGGAACACGCCCATGTTGCGGCTGCCGATGAATCCGGGAACCACTTGGGTCAATGTGCGAAGGGTCGAAACATCCGCTGCCGCCAAGCCGGCTCCAGTAATGGCGGTGACTGCGACCGGCACATCCTGAAGGCGCGCCTCCCGACGGGTGGCGGTAACTACGATGTCCCCGAACGCCGAAGCCGGTTCTTGTTGCTGCGTCGAGGCAAGCTGAGAGCCCGTAGTTGGAGCCTGACGCGTTTCCCCAGCAGCATCCTGTGCGATCGAAGCCGATGAGCAAAGCATTGCGCCCATGCAAGCACCTGAAAACAACACAAAACGACTCTGGTTATATTCCCGTTTCACGACATCTCTCCCCACTTTTTGACTGCAACTTATTTCAAGTGTCAGCTTACATGCATTCTATATTCGGCGAATAAGCGCAGCACGAATGCTTCCCGCCTCTGGTGCCGACTTCGAACCTTGACAACGGCCCTCTGCACCGGTTTGCTAGAAAACGCAATGTACATTATGCAAAGGAGATCGACTCTCCGCGATTTTCTCAGGTGGGTTAGGGCCTGAATCGACACAATCGACTGTGACGAAGGCACCGGCTGATTACGATGTGCAACTGAAGCTGGACCCCCGCAAAAACTCTGGCGGATTTGGGGCATTCGTGATTCATTGATTGGGTAGGCATCGGAAGTTATGATCCATGGACCCCGAGTCTCTTTTCAGCCTGCATGACCATCTTGAGATGCTGAGCCGTCATGACGATCCGCTTGATGTTCTGGAACGGACCGGGGACTTTGAGTATTTGCGGGTCTGGCTGGTCGATGGGCTGAGTTATGGCGATAGCAGCACGGGCGGTCGTCCGCCGTTTGACCCTGCCGCGATGTTCAAGATCCTGATTATGCAGCCTCAACATAATCTCTCCGATGCCCGGATGGAGTATATGATCCGGCCACCGGCTGAGCTGGATGCGGTTTCTGGGTTTTGCGCTCGGCGATCGCACCACCGACGCAACACCATCCGGCACTTTCGCAACCGGATGACGGAGACCGGAACGCTCAAGCGGGTGATGAAGGCCTTCGACTGGCAACTGCACAAGAAGGCCTACATCGGCATGTCGAGGCAGATCATCGATGCCAGCCTGGTGCCAGCACCCAAGCAGCGCAACACCGATGACGAGCGGCAGGCCATCAAGGATGGCGAGTCGGCGCAGGATATCTGGCCTGATAACCCGGCCAAGGCGGCACAAAAGGAACACAGATGCGCGCTGGACACTCAGGATCGGCGGGAAGGTGCGCTATAAGGATGGCAAGCCGCTGCCGATGTCGCCTTGCCGGTGTTCGGGTATAAAAGCCATATCAGCATCGACCGCCGGTATGGCTAGCCGATCGCATGCTGACCAGTCGCATCCACCGTCGCAAGCCCAAAGGAAAGTCCATGCCAAAGGCCACCGCCCGCGCAAATGCCGCAAGTCCGCGATCCGTGCCAGGATCGAGCATGTGTTCGCGCATCAGAAAAACCGGTTCGGGCTGTTCATCCGCACCATCGGAATCAAGCGGGCTGAGGCGAAACTGACATTGGCCAATCTGGCCTATAACTTCAACCGCCTGATCTCCCACGAACGACGCGCCGTCAAAGCATGAATCTGCCCTGAAACCCTGAAACGGCTATGTGAAATGTCCTATCCGGTGACCGAAAGCCGCCCGCGAGAGCGCCCAGCGCCGCGCTCATACCGTCATCACCGCAACGGCAGCATCAAAACGCCGGTTTTTGCGGGTGCCCAGCTAATCGCCTCGGGGCACCCATGCGACCTGCACTCGCCCCGCTCGACCTTATCCTATTTAGAAGTCGAATTTGACGTTCTCGGGAACGCCGGGGGCGGGATCGTCGGCAACCATCCTCACCCCATCGATTACGATAGGGCTGGCCACCCCGGGCTTTCCATCGTGTTCAATCGCCATGCCTCTCGCGATAACCTGCGGGTTCGCAAATACCTCGTCCAACTCATTGATCGGACCTGCAGGAATCCCTGCACCATCGAGCCGTTCGAAGAGATCGTCCCGGCTCCATTTCGCGGTGATCTCTTCGAGCGCTATGATCAAATCCACGCGGTTGCGGATCCTTTGTGGATTATTGCTGAACCGCTCATCTTCGTGCAGTGTCACGTTCAGTACACGACAAAGCGCAGCAAACTGGCCATCGTTCCCGACTGCGATGATCAGATCTCCATCACGGGTCGGGAACGCTTGATAGGGTACCAAATTAGCGTGGCCATTGCCTACCCGGCGTGGCACTACTCCCGAGGTCATCCAGTTGAGCGCCTGATTACCCATGACGCTGACTTGGGTATCTAGCAGCGCCATATCGATATGTGCGCCGACGTGCATTTCGCGACGCCGGTTCAGTGCTGCCAGAATTGCCACCGCGCTGTAGACCCCGGTGAAAAGATCGGCGGCAGCGATCCCGGCCTTCTGCGGCTCGCGCTCCGGTTCACCGGTCATCGACATGAGCCCGCCCATCGCTTGTGCGATATAGTCATATCCCGGGCGGGCAGCATATGGCCCGGTTTGCCCAAACCCGGTGATAGAACAAGTAATGAGATGTGGATTAAGCGCTGACAACGAGGGATGATCAAGTCCGTATTTCGCCAGCCCCCCGACCTTATAATTCTCGATCATGATATCGGCCCCTCCCGCAAGACGGCGGATGGCAGCCTGACCCTCGGGGATTGTGATATCAATCGCGATGGACCTTTTTCCCCGATTAGCCGAATGAAAATAAGCCGCACCAAGGTTATCGCCACCGTCGGACATTACAAAGGGTGGCCCCCAATGTCGGGTGTCGTCTCCGCTTCCAGGGCGCTCTATCTTGATCACTTCGGCGCCGAGATCTGCAAGCAGTTGCCCGCACCATGGCCCGGCAAGGATCCTGGCAAGCTCAAGCACCCTGATGCCGGCAAGCGGCTTTCCAGATGCTTCGCTTTGTGCGGAGCGCCAGTCACACTGCTTCATTTTGCACCAGCGACCGCTGTATCGATGCGGCAACGCCAGTCCCGCGCAAGGTCTCCTGCGGCCTTTGCCAAAGTGAAAGAGTCTATACCCACCGCTAGGAACCGGGCACCGCCTTCCAAATATTGCTGCACCAGACGCTCATCGCGCGACAGGATGCCGCAGGGAATGCCGGTGGCCCGAATTCGGTCGAGAGCCGCTCCGGTGGCCTGGGCGAGAGCTGAGGCGTTAGCGGGCCCGAGCAGGCCGAGCGAGGCAGCCAGATCAGCAGGGCCGATAAACAGTGCATCAATGCCATCGACTGCCGCAATGGCTTCGAGATTCTTGATCGCTTCGGCCGTCTCGATCTGGGCGATGATACACAGTTGCTCGTTCGCGTCTGCCACATAAGCGGGAAAGCGGCCCCAGCGTGCGGCACGCGCACCACCGATCCCGCGATCGCCGTCCGGCGGATAGCGCGAAGCCTTTACGATTGAAGCTGCTTGCGTTGCGTTATCAACCATCGGAACCATGATCGTCTGTGCACCTAGGTCCAGGATCTGGTGGATCGTCACCGGATCGTGGCCAGGAACGCGCACGATTGCTGAGCAGTCCGATACGGTGTCAACCGCGCGCAGTTGATGGGCAATCCCTGGCAGCGTCTGCGCGCCGTGCTCGGCATCGATCAGAACCCAATCGTAGCCAAGACCTGCGCAGATTTCCGCGATGTCGGGATTGGCGAGCGCGAGCCAGAAGCCCAGCTGCGGCAAGCCGTCACTGAGTTTATTCTTGAAGTGGTTTTGCGGTGTCAGCATCGCCCTGCCTCAGATAAACCGGAAGCCTATGGCACCCAACGGCCCGAAATCGGCGCTGAACACATCACCCGGGCGGGCTTCGACAGGGCGGGTGAACGAACCACCGAGCACCACTTCGCCCGCCTCGAGCGTCTGGCCCCATGGCGAGAGCCGGTTGGCTAGCCACGCCACGCCGATTGCCGGATTGTTGAGCACGCCCGCAGCAACCCCAGTCTCCTCGATCACACCGTTCCGGGTCAGCAGCGCACTGACCCAGCGCATGTCGATCTTGTCAGGTCGCATCGGCAACCCTCCCATGATAATCCCGGCGTTGGCGGCGTTGTCACTTATAGTGTCCTGCACTTTGCGACGCCCCCCGGTTTCGGGGTCAGTAGGAAAGGTGCGGCTGTCAATTACCTCCACTGCGGGAATAACATATTCGGTCGCCCGGAGTACGTCAAAGATGGTCGCGCGGGGCCCTTCGATCCTTCTGCCCAGCACGAAAGCAAGCTCGACCTCGACCTTGGGAGTGATAAACCGTTCACAAGGCACGTCGCTTCCTTGCTCAAACACCATATCATCGAGCAGTGTGCCGTAATCGGGTTCGGTAATTCCGGCAGCTTGCTGCATCGCTCGCGACGTCAAACCAATCTTGTGGCCGATGACCTTTCTCCCAGACGCGAGCTTAAGGTCTACCCATCGTTTGCTGATGCGATAGCCGTCGGCAATGGACATTTCCGGACAGCGCTGTGAGAACTGGCGGATCTGCTGACGCGACTGTTCGGCCTGATCGAGTTCAGCCGCAAAAACGCCGACTTCGGCTTCGCTGAGACCCGCCCCGACCATGCCGGGTCCGTCACTGCGGCGGTCCATAAATTGCTCCTCATCCCCGATCTGTATTGGCAAACGCATTGCACAGTTATAAACGCTAGTCTATAGCCCGGCGGCAGAACAGACCGTACTTGGCAGAACGACACTTGATTTGGAGGAGAGGCATGATGGCAGGCGATACGAGCGTGAGAGAAGAGAAAATAACCGGTCGCGGACTGACTTCTCACACCCTGCTTGCCGGCGACCGGAGCAAGCCTGCTATTCTTCTGCTGCATGGAGCAGGGCCGGGTGCCCATGCCGGTTCCAACTGGCTCCACCTCATGCCCGACTTGGCGGAGAATTTCTTCGTGATCGCGCCCGACCTAATTGGCTTTGGGCAGTCAGTTATACCTGAACCTTGGCCAGACAACGTAATGGCGTGGATCGGAACGCGAGTTGAACAGTGTTTCGGCTTGCTTGAAGCGCTTGGGATCGAAAAGGCCCACGTCGTCGGCAACTCGATGGGCGGTGCGCTCACCTTGCAGATGATGAGCGAAGAGCCCGACCGTATCGATCGTGTGGTCCTGATGGGGTCGATCGGCGCACCTGGCCCGCGGACTCCGGAACTAATCCGTCTGCTTTCCTTTTATTCCGATCCTCGGCCGTCCCGTTACCGCCAGCTGATGCACAGTTTCGCGCATGATGCCGACAAATTCGAAGGCATGGAGGAGATCGTCAGTAACAGGTACAAGATTGCCACCGATCCCGAGATTATGAAGACTGCGGTCAAAATGATCGATTCGATGAAGCAGGGAATGGAGGGGCTTAATATGCCGCCGTCGATGCTTTGCAAGATGCCGCATAAGGTTTTGATCTTCCACGGAAGGCAGGACCGCATCGTTCCGCTCGACACCAGCCTGTACCTTATAGAGCATCTGAAGCATGCCGAACTGTACGTACTCGACCGGTCGGGCCATTGGTCGCAGCTCGAGCGCTGGGACGTCATGCGCCCGATGATGGAAATACATTTCGGCGCGCGCACCTTCTGATGCTTCCGTTGTTCCGGCATCGGGTTGCCGGGCGGGCGTGATGCTCTGCATTCGTTTGTCTGGTTCGGCGTGGGGGTGACCAATATGGCCCAGACAGCGGCCTCGGCATTTTGGCAGTTCTCGCTGGATCTGTATGCTAGGCCGCACGTGTCCACGCTGTGCCTCGCGTTGCAGGATAAACATGGCTTCGATGTCAACCTGTTGCTGTTCTGCCTGTGGTCGGCTCAGGTTTCCAAAGTGGCGCTCGATAGTTCCGAGATCAGTGAGCTTCTTGACAGAATATCGCCGCTCAATGACAACCTTGTGCATCCCGTGCGAAGCGCCAGGCGATGGGTTCGCCTGTGCATCGCCGGATCGCCGGAGACCGATCCTGCCGTTGGACTGGTCAAGGTCTACGCGTCGCTGAAGGCGGTCGAACTGCAATCGGAACGCCAAGTCCAGTCAGCGCTGGCCGGTCTTTCGCGGCAAACTGCCAACCGGGATCGGACCACACAACAAAGCGCTGCATCGGCGAATTTATGCATTTACCGTCAGGTAATCGCGGCACCCGACGCAGCGGCCGTCCTGTTATCGCAATTGGTCTTTATGGCTTTCGCGCCACCTATCAAACCCGGCGTTTCGCTGACATGATACTGAGGGACAAGCTCGAAATTTTCATCGCTGGGTCAATCATCCTTGCCTTGATTTAGGCCGCATCTTTCCCGTCCACGCGGCTAATAAACGAACCTGGTGGCACAGTTACCTTAAACGGGTGCGTCAAACACCGCCTTACCGGTCGTGGGATCGAATGGCACCGAAAGATTGTGGTATACAATCAGCCATTTTCCGTTGACCTTGCGGTAACAGTCGACCTGCCGGAAAACCCAGTCCTGAACTTTGTTCATAGCGATATTGGTGAACACGACCCGCTGGGTACTGAAAGCATAGGCGATGTCATGATCTGTACTGATAGACATTTTAAGGATCGTAGCTCGCAGATCTTTAGTTCCCGCAAAGAGCGTGGTCGCCGCGGTGGCCACCGCTTTGCTGCCTCGGGCCTGGCCTGGAAAGAATGCATCCATCACAGCGTCAGGCGCGAAATCTTTCAAAAATTCCTCTGCGGTCTGCGCAGCAGCCATGTCTTGCTCGATCTTCAGAATCTTTGCCTCATCGGGATTTTCTGCAGCGTGAGCGGTGCTCGCAACTGCAAGCAGCAAAGGCAGGAACGCTGCTCGGATGGATTTCATCACGCATCTCCACATCTTGTTGCGGTCAAATGACTGGTGCAGTCTATTCTAAAATGCAGCAAGTATACAAGAATTGAGCGAACCTTCCGAACCGGTCGGCGGGCAGGCTCCGCCTCGCTTCTTGACCGGCACCAAGATCAGGTGCCCTCAACGATAAATGCCGCACTGGTAGAGGCAGAAAGCCTCATCGAAGCCAGTTTTTGATATTCGTCGGATCGGTACCAGCTCTGAGCCTCCTCAAGAAAAGCAAACCGGATAATCACTGCTCCCTTCGGAGGCGATCCTTCCAGAGTTTCGGCGACGACCGGGCCGGCCATGAACGAAACGCCCTGCGTCCCAAGCAGATACTGAGCCTGTTCCTTATATTGATTCATCAACTCCGGATTCGAAATTTCCCCGGTCACGATGACGACATAAGCTGCCATATTAGTATCTCCTTGCCTAAGCTTTCGGCCCATTGTCATGAATTCAGTCCGCAAAGATCGAAACCCATCGCTCGAGCACGGTAAGCTAACATGCTCGGGAAACTATCCGTCATCGGTTAAATTTAAACGGGATACAACGGTTAGGCGAAACTTCTCTATCATGGCTCCTGGTTGCCTATTACCAGATATGCATCTCCGGCATTCAGTCGAAAAAGCGGTTGCTTGGGCGGGGGAGGCCCAAATGGTCACGCAGCGTCGTGCCTTCATACTCGGTTCGAAAAAGGCCGCGCCGCTGAAGTTCCGGGATGACTTGATCCACGAAAAGGTCGAGCCCTTCAGGCAAAAAAGGAAACATGATATTGAAGCCGTCGGCCCCAGACTCGTACAGCCACTGCTCCATATCGTCGGCGATCGACGCCGGCGTGCCTACGAACGCGAGACCGGCATAACTCCCAGCGGTCGCCGCCAGTTGCCGAATGGTCAGAGTCTGTGTTCTGGCCATCTCCAGCAATCTGTCGCGAGCGGTCTTGCTGGCATTCGTTTCGGGAATTTCGGGCAACGGGCCATCGGGATCAAAGCCCGAAACGTCAAAGTTCAGCGCACCCGACAGCGAATGGATGCCGCTGTCATAATGGACCAGGCTGTCAAGATGCGCTCGCTTGGCTCGTGCTTCCTCGATCGTATCGCCCACCACGACAAAGGCGGCAGGTAGAATCTTGAGAAGGCCGGGATCGCGTCCGACTCTTCTCATCCTGTCCTTGACGTCTGCATAGAAGCGCTTGGCGCCTTCGAGCGTGTTTTCGGCCCCGAACACGGCTTCTGCCGTCTCGGCGGCGAGTTGGCGGCCCGGTTCGGAAGCACCTGCCTGCACAATTACGGGCCAGCCCTGCACGGGGCGCGCGATGTTGAGTGGGCCGCGCACCGAAAAATGCGCTCCCTTGTGGCGGAGCACATGGAGCCGATCCGGATCAAAATAGATGCCGCTTTCAGCGTCGCGGACAAATGCGTTGTCGGCGAAGCTATCCCAAAGTCCGGTAACGACATCGTAAAATTCGCGCGCACGGGCGTATCGCGCAGCATGATCGGGCTGGTCTTCATAGCCAAAATTCTTCCCATTGTCGGGATTGGCTGTCGTAACAACGTTCCATCCTGCGCGTCCGCCGCTTAAATGATCGAGCGACGCAAACCGCCGCGCGACATGGAATGGCTCCTCGAAGGTTGTCGACGCAGTAGCGACTAAGCCGATCCGTTCCGTCACCCCGGCAAGCGCCGAGAGCAAGGTAAAAGGCTCGTATGACGTGACGGTATGGCTACGTTTCAAGGCTTCAACCGGCATATTGAGAACGCCTAGGTGATCGGCCATGAAAAAAGCGTCAAATTTGCCCTCTTCAAGCTTCTGGGCGAAGCGCTTCAAGGCAGCAAAATTGAAATTGGCGTCATGTATCGCGCCGGGATAGCGCCATGCTCCTGTATGCATACTAACTGGGCGCATGAAAGCGCCGAGGTGAAGCTGTCGAGAGTGAGCCATGTTCAATTTCCTGTAACCCGCTGGTAGGTGCGCCGATGATCTGCGCGCTCGGCGTGACCGTCACAACGGTACAAATGATCGAGATGCTTCCAAGGCGACAGATCTTACGCCGTTTCCCTGATTTATGCGGTCCGGATCCAAACTGGGATCCGCACTTGGTTGACAGCGGCGTCCCAAAATCATATGGGAAACGCGATGCACAGTATGCAAAATAAAATGCAATTGCAAGATGCTATAGCTCAGCAAGGAGATAGGACATGAGTGCTTTTGCGCGATACGTCTCCTTTATCCGGTGCTCGGCGCCAGCAATGTGGAACTCCCCGACTTTGCTCCTTTGCGTCGCGTCCGTCTGCTGGGCTATGAACCCAATTATTGGGCGGGCGGTGCGCGACCTTGCGTCTCCTTTGTCACTCGCATTCTGGCGGTGGATGGTCGCTTTTTTGTGCGTGCTACCCTTCGCCTGGCGTCATCTCAAGGTTGACGTCCAAACGCTGCGTGCTTCCTGGCTCCTTGTCACGCTGCTCGGTTTTTTCGGTGTCGGGCTGTTTGCCTACATCGTCTACAGCGGCCTGCAATACACTACCGCTACAAACAACCTGCTGTTGCAATCGATCATGCCGATCATGATCCTTTTGATGCCGACGGTGCTGTTTGGGGAGCGGCTGCTACCCCTCCTCGCTTTAAGCGCTGCGATGTCGTTCGCGGGGATCATGTGGATCGTGACCAAGGGTCATCCCTTCAATCTAGTAGGGGGCATCTCGGTCAATCGCGGGGACTTGCTTTCCGTGGCAGGGGTATTTCTCTATTCGGCTTATGCCACCTTCCTTCGCAAGGTTCCGGCTGTACACCACCTCTCATTGCTAGCGGCGCTGTTCGCGATCGGCGCCGGCTCGCTGGCACTTCCCTACATCTCCACGCTGGCCAGAAATGGCCTGTCGATGCCGCCAATGAAACTGGCGGCGGCCATACTGTATGTCGGAGTTTTCCCTTCGCTCGTTGCTTACGCTCTTTTTAACCGTTCGGTGACGCTGATCGGATCCGTTCGTGCCGGGGCCTACATGAACCTCCCGCCAGTCTTGGGTGTGGGCCTTGCGATGCTGCTTCTTGGCGAAGGCATTGCATCCTATCATTTCATTGGTGCCCTTCTAATCATCGGCGCGATCGCCGTTTCACGCGGGTACCGCCCCAGAGCCAACGCGTGATCAGACCAAGAAAGTACTAGATATGACGGTCGGACGAGGCAATCTGGAGTATAGTGATATTTATCGTCGGGCCTCCGAAGACCCGGTGGGTTTTTGGGCGGAGGCCGCGCGCGCGATCGACTGGTTCGTTAAGCCCCGGCTTGTTTACGATGAACAGAAGGGTTGGTTTTCCGACGGGATCCTCAACACTTGTCATAATTGTCTAGACAGGCATGTCGACGCTGGTCGTGGCGATGCGGTAGCGCTGACCTATGACAGCCCAGTCACCGGCGCACTACGATCCTTCACCTATTCGCAACTTTTGTACGAAACCGGGCGGGTGGCAGCGATGCTAGCCGCGCTGGGTGTGACCAAGGGCGATCGCGTCGTCATCTTCATGCCGATGATACCTGAGACGGCATTCGCGATGCTGGCCTGCGCGCGTCTCGGGGCGATCCATTCCGTGGTGTTCGGCGGATTCGCCGCGCCGGAGTTGGCCAAGCGTATCGACGACGCCAAACCGAAGCTTATCCTGACCGCTTCGTGCGGGATAGAGGGCACACGGGCGATCGCCTACAAGCCACTGGTCGATGAGGCTGTTGCTCTTTCGTTGCAGGGTATCCAGCATGTCGTCCTTCTGCAGCGCGACCGGCTGGCTGCCGATCTTGATCATGCCCACGATATCGACTGGCAGGAATTGCGCAGCCGCACCGCCGGTGAACCTCAGCCTGCCTGCGCGCCGGTAGGCGCGACCGATCCGCTTTATATCCTCTACACGTCGGGGACGACAGGAACGCCTAAGGGTGTCGTAAGAGAAAACGGCGGCAACGCGGTGGCGCTCTCATGGTCCTTGGCAAATGTCTATGGAATTGGCCCGGGCGACGCCTTCTGGGCTGCATCCGACGTCGGCTGGGTCGTGGGCCACAGCTATATCGTCTATGGCCCGCTGTTGGTTGGCGGGACAGCCATCCTGTTCGAGGGAAAGCCGGTCGGAACGCCCGATGCCGGCACCTTTTGGCGGACGATCGTGCGCAACAAGGCAAAGGCTTTTTTCACCGCGCCCACTGCCATTCGGGCGATTCGCAAGGAAGACCCTGAAGCGAAATTCCTGAAGGACATCGGCACCGGTGATTGCCGTGTGATCTTCCTTGGCGGCGAACGTGCTGACCCCGCGACCATCGCCTGGCTCGAACGAGCAAGTGGATTGCCGGTCATTGATCACTGGTGGCAGACCGAATTGGGATGGCCGGCCATTGCATCGTGTTTTGCCATAGGCGACTTGCGTCGTAAACCGGGCAGCGCTGGACATGCGGTGCCCGGATATGAATTTGCTATCCTCGATGACTATGGCAGTCCAGTGGACGATGGCGAAAATGGCAATGTTGTTATTCGCGCGCCCCTTCCGCCTGGTGCCTTCCGTACATTGTGGAACAACCCGGCCGGATTTGCCAAAAACTTCGCCAGTTTCCCCGGCTTCTACGAAACCGGTGATTCCGGCTATCGCGACGACGCCGGCTTTCTCCACATCATGGGACGTACCGATGACGTCATCAATGTCGCGGGCCATCGCCTTTCTACCGGACAGATGGAGGAGATTGTGGCGCGACTCCCTGATGTTGCCGAGTGCGCGTTGGTCGGCGCGAAAGATCCTGTCAAAGGCATGGTTCCTGTTGCATTCGTAACCACGCGCAGAGGTTCGGCCGATGATGGGATAATTTCCAAGCTCGCGATCGACGCTGTTCGCGCCGAGTTGGGTGCCGTGGCGGCACTGAAAACCGTTTACGTTGTCGACCAATTGCCAAAGACGCGCTCTGGCAAGATTCTCCGGAACCTTTTGCGGAGGATCGTCGATCAGGAACCTTTCACTCTGCCGCCGACAATAGACGACGCCGATATACCCCAGGCCATCGCCTTGCGAGTGAATGGCGCCTGATCATTGTTTACGTGGCCGCGAACATCCCGGTCAAACCGGAAGAACCGATTTAACGCGGTGCCCCGCTCCGAGCTTGAACTCCACCCAGCGGCGAACCCTCAGAAAAAGGCCTGCAGACCCGTCTGAGCGCGTCCCAGAATCAGCGCATGGACATCATGCGTACCCTCATAGGTATTAACCGTCTCCAGGTTCATCATGTGGCGTATAACCTGATAATCCTCTGAAATACCGTTGCCGCCATGCATGTCGCGGGATTGGCGGGCGATGTCGAGCGCCTTCCCGCAATTGTTGCGCTTCAAGATAGAAATCATCTCGGGCTCCATCCGCCCCTCGTCGAAAAGGCGACCGACACGCAACGAGGCCTGCAGTCCCAGCGCAATTTCGGTCTGCATGTCGGCAAGCTTCTTCTGAAACAGCTGGGTCTGCGCGAGCGGCCGCCCAAATTGCTTGCGGTCCAGGCCATATTGGCGCGCGGCATGCCAGCAGAACTCAGCTGCGCCCAACACACCCCAGCTAATGCCATAACGAGCTCGGTTCAGGCAGCCAAACGGCCCGCCGAGGCCCTCGACATGCGGTAACAGCGCTTCCTCGCCGACCTCGACCTCGTTCATGATGACCTCCCCAGTAATAGAGGCGCGAAGCGACAGCTTGCCACCGATCTTGGGCGCCGACAGTCCTTTCGTTCCCTTCTCCAGGACGAAGCCGCGGATATTGCCACCGTGCGCATCGGACTTCGCCCAGATTACGAATACGTCAGCGATCGGCGCGTTGGATATCCAGGTCTTCGCACCGTTGATCCGGTAGCCGCCCTCGATCTTTGTCGCGCTGGTAGTCATGCCGCTGGGGTCAGATCCGGCTTGGGGCTCTGTCAACCCGAAGCAGCCTATCCATTCTCCCGACGCGAGTTTCGGCAGAAATCCGCGCTTCTGTTCTTCCGAGCCATAGGCAAAGATCGGGTGCATCACAAGCGACGATTGCACCGACATCATCGAGCGATACCCCGAGTCGACGCGCTCCACCTCGCGTGCAATTAACCCGTAGGCGACATAACCGACTCCTGCGCCGCCATACTCGGGCGGAACCGTGGGACCAAGCAGTCCAAGCTCCCCCATCTCGCTGAAAATCGCAAGGTCCGTCCGCTCCTCTCGGAACGCGTCAATGACACGCGGTTGTAGCCGCTCTTGCGCGTAGCTCCGCGCAGCATCACGGATCATGCGTTCGTCACTGGTGAGCTGGTCGTCAATAAGAAAGGGATCAATCCATTGAAAGCTCCCGTGTACTTGTAGCTCAGGTTCGCTCATTTCCGGACCTTTATTTTATTGCTCATTAGAATAGAAGCTTGGCCCGAAACTGCCCTATCGAAGCACTCCTCCAGAGACAATTCCAAATGCATTTGGTCGACCATATCAAAGTTTTTTTGAAAGCGGCATATGAATTATTTTTCGGCTTCAGTGGCACTGTTCCCATCAGGCTGAACAAACTGGCATTGTTGCGCTGATGGAGCCGATTGTCGAGCAGAGTGCTTTGACGATCAAATGTTTGACGCGACCCGACCGGTCGCTACAGCGCGACCATGTCTTTTTTTAAACGCCTTGATGCAAAGCGATTCCGCCCAACAGACCTTGTCAGTGGCGCCTGGAACGTCCGTGAGCAGCATGTAGCACCCGCATTAGGTTTGCTCGCTCATGCTATTGAACTTGACCATGCAGTTCGTCGTGACAGCATACTGACGATGGCTCGCGTTTCCTACGACATCCTCGGCACTCTGCCGATCGATGAATTCGAAATTGACGTGTCGGTGATCAGGCCAGGACGGACCATCGAGCTGGTCGAAGCGCGTCTAAGCCACGCCGCGCGAGCCATTGTGATCGCACGGGCGTGGCTTCTTCAAACGCCGGATACGTCCGCCATTTCTGGAACACCGGTGTTGGCTATCCCAACCCCCGAGACCTTAGCCTTGTGGAAGCCAGAGACATTGTGGCGGGGCGGATTTGTCCGATCTATCGAGGTTCGTCGGTCATTGCTCGGAGTAGGCCGCGCCTGGTCCCGAAAGTTCAGCGGAGCATGGCTGAAACTTGCCGACAGGTGGTGCTCAGCGAGCCAAATGCCCATCTGCTCAACGAACGGTTCATACTGATCGTAGCTGTATAAATGCCCGCCACCGTGAAGCGACAATGCTTTGGCGATAACCAGCGAAGTTACTCCGGAACCTAGTTCCACAACATTTTTCGGTTGTCGGACTTCAATCTCATCAACAATCCTGTGAAGAAGGTAAGTGTCTGCTTTCCAGCTGCCAAGATGAGGCAAGGCGTCCTGTTCAAGGTTTATACGCTCAAGAACAGCATTTTTTTCAGCTTTGTTTCCCCCATAAAGGCTTTTCAACAGCCAAGGCCATTGGATGAGCGCAAAGAATAGCTGGAACAGGGTCTCGCCCTTTGTGCGCGCGGTGCCTGTTTCCCGCGGCATCTTTTTGGCCAGCATGCCGGTCAGATTTTTGGTCGTCAACTTTCGTCACCTTCGTTATGGATAGCAGTCCAGTGAGCGAGGCAGCAGCCAGTTACCGAGTGTCATCTTAGGCAAACCCACCAATGTATGGCGCTCTACACAGCAAGTCGTCCGACCCTCGATGATCAGGAGCAAATCTCTTCTCCCATGCTCGTCCCTCTAGAAGCTGGACTGGCGCCCTAAAAAGCCGAGAATTGCGGCAGAAAAGGCGTCGTTTGCATCGCCTGCAACCATATGCGTGGCATCGATAATGTCGGTATATTCAGCATGCGGTGCCAGTTCGCGCAGATGTTCGACAGCGCCTTCCGAGACAAGATCACTGGATCCGCCCCTGATCAGATGCAGCGGTAGCGTCAAATTAGCGGCAGCCTTGTATAATATATTGACTTGCTGCTCCTGATGCGCGGTGTCGCAGCAATGTGCAGCCACCATATTGCGAATAAATGCTGGATCCCAGTGCCAGTAATAGCGGCCATCCTCTTTCTGCCGGAGATAGTGCCGTAGGCCATCGCCCGCTCTGCGCTTGCGACGATGTGGCATGTAGCGCGCAATGACTTGTGCAGCTTCTTCCGGAGACGAAAAGCCAGTCTCGACATGTTCTTGCATGAAGCTGACCACCCGCATCACGCCGCCCGGCTCGATACGCGGGGCTATATCTACAAGAGTGAGCGATGCGAAGCTGCCTGGGGCGAGGTCTCCTTCTGCTATCATTCCGGCAAGGCCGCCGAGGGAGGCGCCTACCAGAGCCGGTTTGCGATCCATTCCTGATGCTACCGCGACGAGATCGGCCGCAAAGTCGCGCACGTCATACGCACCTGCGCTCGACCAGTCGCTGTCGCCATGCCCACGCATGTCTATAGCGATAGCGCGAAACCCCGCCTCGACCAGATCTTGCACTACCCGCTTCCAGGCGCGGCGAGTCTGACCCGCCCCGTGGGCAAGCAAGACGGGCATCGCCCTGCATTCGCCCTTCACTTCAGCAGCCAGGCTGATACCAGCGGCTCCATCGATTTTGCAGTTCTTCCCGGTCATCCACCAGTCTCGATCCTGCAGGCCCGATTGAAGATAAACCCCTTAGTCCATTTTTGGCTCTGCCTTTGCGCCACTTCAGGACGTTGCATCCACTCACGCGCGAAGAATTGAGAGGGTCGTTCTATCGTCCTGAGTTCGTGCTTCACAGAAGCTGATTGCGCGCCTGTGCATGAAGACGAGGGTCGGTCTGTTCCTGAGCGGTCGATCGCGATCATCTATTTCCTTTCCCCAGTCGTGGGACGGTAGTCAGGTAGTTTGGGAGATCCCACGCCTTCCCGGTCAATCTTCTTGGCCGCATCGCCCACGCGTCGAACTGGTTCGCGAACGGCGCGGGCGGTTTCGGCGATTTGTTGCGCATCCCCTTCCAATTGCCTGATCCGGGGCCGTGCGTGCGAAATGGATAGGCCCAGAGACCGGGCTTTGCCTTCGGCATCATGCAAGGGCCGGCCGAGGCTGTCGTGAAGACCGCCCCGCGATGCCTCGAGCCTCAGGCGAAGCCTCTCCGCGTCGTCTCCCGCCCGAGCCATTACATTCCCTAGAGAATGGATCCTGTCTTCCTGCAGGGCCTCCCCCGCGATTTGACTGACATCGCTTTTCCAGTTCCGCGAGCGCAGCGCGAGTTGGCCAAGACGTTCCTCGATGGATCGCTGACCGGCAGGGTCCAGTTTCTTTGAGATGCTATCGGCACCTGACGATATCTTGGCGATCATCTCGCCTGGATTGAGGTCGCCGCTGAGGAGGCCGCCGGTCTTCACTGGTACAAGCGGGAATGGCTGTCCCGCTTGAACTGTAAGTGCTGGTTCACGCTTGTTGCTTCCCGCCAGGCTTATCTCTGCCGATCCATCGAAGAATGATTTATCGACCGACGCTGTCACGCCGCGATGGAGTAAGATGTCCTTGGTAAGGACGAACCGGACCACGACCGTATCCGGATTTGAAGGTTGGAGCCGGACCTGGGTTACTTTCCCAACGGGAACACCAAGAAGGTTGACGCCCGATCCGATTTGAACGCCGTCGACCGATTGTTTAAACTGCACCTCATACGTGGCCCCGTCAGCCTCACGTGACTGGATGAGCCACAGGGTGAACCCAATGACGGCGGTTATGAGCAGGCCGACAACAAGGCTCACCTTCAACCAGTTCGAACGCGTTTCCATGTGACCTAGAAATCCTGGAGCCGGTAGCGCGACAAATGAGCTTTTAATTTTCGCGAGATTTGGAACGTGATCACCGCCGCTTCACTCGTTCGCCAATTGCCAGGGCAATGGAAAGCACCGCCAGCAGCCCGGCGATGATCGGTTCCGAGGCGAAAAGGATTGCAGCACATATTCCCAATGCTGCGGGGTAGAGCTGGGGAGTGGCTCTGCTGTTGCGCTCATCGCCGCGCAATCGTTCAAGATCCCTGGGTGCGATACTGACGGTGATCGATCCGGTACGCGCAACTCTCTCGATCTGTCCCACCAGGCTCGGCGTTGACAAGGCGGCTCTTCCAAGCGCTGCAAACAGCTTGCCCGCTTCGCCACGCAATCGCGCCGGACTCGTTCGCTCGCGCATCAGTTCCTTTGCCAACGGAGCCAGTTCTCGAGTGATGTCGAATGTCGGATCGATGCGCCGGACAAATCCCTCTGCCGTGAGCAGCGTCCGGAGCACCAGTGCCAGATCGGGCGGGAGCGCGAGATGAAAGTCGCGCAGTATCGCAAAGACGATTTGGAAAATGTCGGTAAGGTCAATTTGCTCGAGCAGGACATTGCTGAAACGGTTGATCAGTTCGGCCAGGGCCTCTTCCAGCCTGACACGGTCAACATCAGGGTCGCCCGCCCAAAGCAGCAGAATATCGACGACCCCGCCTGTGTCCTCCGCCGCGATCGCCAGGCCAAGCCGTACCAATTCTTCCCGGCGTCGTGGCAGAAGCGTCCCCACCGCTCCGAAGTCGATAAGCCCCAGCGTTCCGTCCTCCAGGAAAAAGACGTTGCCGGGGTGGGGATCGGCGTGGAAATGACCATTGATGACGATCATGTGGAGGATCGCCTGCGCATAGGTGCTGGCGAGGCTAATGAGATCAAGGTCGCTTTGCCGCGCCGCCTCCAGATTGCTTGCCGGAACGCCTCGAAACCGCTCCTGTATGTTGACACGCCTGCCGGACAACTCCCAGTCAAAGCGAGCCGTTCGCACGCCGAAAGCTTTGAGATACTCTCCGATCGTATCGCTGGCGCGAGCTTCCGCGCCAAGGTCCATTTCCCGATCGATACTTTCAGCGAAGTGGCGCAGCAGTTCGTCCGGCTTTAGTCGCGCGATCTCGGGGATGCGGCGCTCTGCGATCCGGGCGACGCGGCGCAGCAGCCGAAGGTCGGCGTCGACAATCCGCTCGATCCCGGGACGACGGACCTTGACGATAACGTCCCGGCCGTCGAGCAGCGTTGCTGCATGGACCTGAGCGATCGAGCCGGCCGCAATCGCTTCGTCTTCAAAGGAGGCGAAATAGCTTTCCACAGTTCCGCCGATCGCCTCTTCGATAAGTGGTTGCACGGTGGCGAACGGCAGCGGCGGAACCCGGTCCTGAAGTTTCGAAAGCGCATCGATCCAATCGGGCTCCAGCAGATCACTTCGCATTGCAAGAATCTGCCCGAACTTGACCGCTGCAGGACCGATATCTTGCAGCAGCGCAACGACTGCTTCTGGTCGAGCGCTATCAAATGGTTCCTCACCACCCAGTCTGAGACCTAGCCGGGAGGCCATTCCCTTGAGGCCGTGTCGCCCGAACAGAAGCAGGATTTGTGCGAACCGCTCCCGCTCCTTCAATGCGACCGCTTCAGGCCCGTCCATCAAATGAGGATCAGCCATCATTATGTGCCTTGAGCGTGGGGACGCGACCTCGGCGGAAGCCAGCTTGCGTTTCGAGTTGATCCACGACCTTGTCGAGGTGAAGGATCGCCCTATCCAATGCTTCCAGTTCTTCCGCGGTCAAGCTGCCGAAGGTCTTCGCCACAATGCCATCGTAGAGTGGCAGGGCCTGCTCCAGCATCGCCCTGCCTGCGTCCGTGATTTCCACGAGCTTTACACGACGGTCCTCTTCAACGGGCGAGCGCGTGACCAGATCATTCTGCTCCAACCAGTCAATCGCCTGGGTTACCGTGCGCGGGGCCTGATCGAAGAAGCTTGCAATATCGGTTGAGCGGCTGGGTTGCTCGGCGAGATATACCAGCAGCTTAAGACGGGCCATCGATGCTCCTTGGGACGCAAGGTGCGTGTCGATCAGCCGCCGCATTCTGTACCAGGTCCAGCCAAAGGCCGTCGCGAGTGCGCGCAAATGAACTTCCTGAGGTTCCATATGTTATGTCCTTGCTCAATCTTCGATGGCATGGCAAGGGGAGAGGATAAAGTTATGACTGCGACGAAGCTGGCACCTCTTGGCCCATGGCGTGCCATTGCTCGATCATCATCGTGAGACCCCAATGCTTGACCATGCCAAGGTTCAAGATATGCGCTGCGTGGCGTTGATGCCAGCAGGAGCCGAAATCGTCCGCTGCTCAATTCCCATGCTGCTAGTGCGATGATCGCGGCAGATTGGCATATTGACGAGGGTGGCGGCCCGACTCTGCATGTGAGCGGTGACTGGACTTCGCTTGCTTTGGGCGATGCGGCAGGGCGCCTGGGTGCCCAGTCGGCCGGGAGTCTAGACGTGCAGCGTCTCGATCTTTCTGCTCTGGGGCGGATCGACACTGCCGGTGCCCTCCTGCTTTTGCGGTCCATGGCTCCAGACGCCGATATAGACTTTGGCGAAAGAGAGGATTTGCAAAGGCTGATAGACCTTGTTCGACCTGCCCTTGAACAAGATACGGCCGGTAAGGCTGGCGTCACTGGTGTTCTGGGATTTTTCGAGCGCTTCGGCCGTCAGGTAGTCGGGATCGCCGATGACGCCTACCAGATGCTGGTGTTCACTGGGCAGCTTATTGTGGCGCTCGGCCGTACCCTTGGCGATCCTCGCCGACTGCGCATGACGCCGCTTGTCGCGTTCATGCAGGACGCGGGCATTAATGGGCTTCCGATAGTTTTTATCATGACCTTCTTCATCGGCGCGGTCATTGCGCTCGTTGGCACCAACCTTTTGACAACGCTTGGCGTTGAGGTGTTCACGATCCAGTTGGTGGGCGTGGCCATCCTGCGCGAGTTCGGCGTGGTGATCACTGCCATCCTTCTGTCTGGACGTTCCGCATCTTCCTTTGCCGCTCAGATCGGTTCGATGCGGATGAACCAGGAAACCGATGCGATGCAGGTTATGGGCGTGGACCGCTTCGATGCGCTGGTAATCCCGCGCATCTTAGCCGCGCTTCTCATGATGCCTCTTATGACCTTCTGCGCGGATATCGGCGGTCTTGCTGGCGGACTCTTGGTCAGTTGGGTGACGATTGATATCAGCCCGGTCTTCTTCATCCAGCGTACGCTCGAAACGGTGGACATTAAGCATTTCTGGATAGGCATGTGCAAAGCGCCGTTTCTGGCTCTGATCATCGCTGCTGCGGGCTGTCGGCATGGCCTTATGGTCGGCGGCGACGTCCAAAGCCTTGGTCAAAATGTGACGTCCGCGGTCGTCCAGTCAATCTTCATGGTCATTATGTTCGATGCGATTTTCGCGGTTATCTTCATGGCGCTCGATCTGTGAGGGCGCTTGTGGAAACCGATGCCGAAGACGTGCCCATTCGCGTCAAAGGCCTGCGCACGGCTTTTGGCGACAAGGTCATCCATGAGGATCTCGGCCTTGAGGTCAAGCGCGGTGAGATATTGGGTGTGGTTGGCGGATCGGGTTCCGGTAAGTCGGTGCTGCTCAACACCATCCTGGGCCTCAAGCAGCCCGATGGCGGATCCGTCGAGATATTCGGGCAGGACATCCGCGATCCGCAAGCGCACAGTGAAGTCGAGCGTCGGATTGGGGTGATGTTCCAGCAAGGCGCATTATTCTCCTTTCTCACCGTACAAGAAAATGTCGAGGCGCCACTTCTGGAACATACGAAACTTACACGTGAGTATGTGCACGATCTTGCAAGGCTGAAGATCAAGCTTGCTGGTTTGCCGGAAGATGCAGGCTGCTTGAAGCCTGCCGAGCTATCTGGCGGAATGCGCAAGCGCGCGGGGGTAGCCCGCGCAATCGCGCTGGATCCTGATATCCTCTTTCTCGACGAGCCGACTGCCGGCCTCGATCCAATTGCTGCAGCCGAATTCGATGATCTTATCAGAACATTGCGGGATGCTCTTGGCTTCACCGTGTTCATAATAACCCACGACCTCGATACTCTGTACGCGATTTGCGACCGCGTTGCGGTTGTCGCTGACAAGAAAATCGCCGCTGTTGCAACGATCAAAGAACTTGAACGGTCAGATCACCCGTGGATCCGGAGCTATCTTCTGGGACCGCGCGGCCGTGCCGCGAAAAAAGAGAAAGAAAGCTGATGGAACGCCATGCCAACTATGCTCTGGTAGGCGCCGCCTCCATCGCGTTGCTTATCGCCACGCTTGTTTTTGTGGTCTGGCTCGGCGGTTCGGCCAAAGGAAGTGATTCTTACCAGATCGTGTTTCATGGGCCGGTCAGAGGTTTAAGCGTTGGAGGCGAAGTGCAGTTCAACGGCATCAAGGTCGGGGAAATCGGCGGAATCCGCCTCGACCAGCGCGACCCCAACCGTGTGATCACGGATATCGAACTGACGCGCGGGACACCGGTGCGCGAAGATTCGGTCGCATCCTCTGAAAGTCAGGGCATCTCAGGGGTCAGCATCGTTCAAATCAGCGCGGGCACGCCGAGCAAGCCGCTGCTCAAGACCAATGATCACGGTAAGCGGCCTGTCATCGCCAGCAAGCCCAACGCTATGTCTTCATTGCTGCAAGGCGGAGGACAGGTGGTGGCAAGCGCGACCGAGGCACTGAGCCGTGTGAACAAGGTCCTTTCGGATCGTAATATCGCCAACATCGGCGGTGCCATTCGCGATGTCCGAATGACTACGGCGGAACTGGCGGCCAATCGGACCATGTTCGCCCATGCCGGTTCCGCGCTCGCCAAACTGGATCGGGCGGCTGACGATATTCAGGGCGCGGCCTCGGCCGTTCGGCAGATTGCCGATGGCGATGGCAAGCGCGCCTTCGCCGATATCTCCCAGGCGGCAAACGAACTCAAATCGGCAGTTCATGAGGCTCGCGGCGTGATCGCCAAACTCGACACGCAAAGCGCCGATATCGGAACGACCACGATCCCTAATATCAATGCGACCATGCTGACCTTGCAAGAAACAGCTGAATCGCTGGACGGGCTAATTCGCGGGATCCGACAAAGTCCCCGCGAAGCTCTGGCCAAAAGCCGGGGTGCTGAACTGGAGTTGCCTAAGTGACATTATCAACCAGGAATCGGACTTTTGCACTTCTGTCGAGCGCCTTGCTGCTGGGTAGCTGTGGAAACCTGCTAGGCGGCGGCGAGCGCGCTGACCTTTTCAGGTTTGGCGTGGTTGAGCCCACGTCCGTCACCGGGATGCAGGGTGCGCTCCCGACTCGCTCTGTATCTCTGCTTCGCCCCCGGTTCTCGCAGGAGGTAGAGGGCGATCGCATGCTCACCACGCGGGGGGAACGTGCGCTCTACCTTAAGGGGGTTCGTTGGGTGGCGCCGGTCCCCGATCTTTTCACCCAGGCGCTGATGCGTCAATATGCGGCGCGGGCACCTGACGTGCGCCTGACGGGCGTCAGAAATGCCACCGGGGCATCGCATGCGCTGCAGATTGATATCGAGCGATTCGAAGCACGGTATGCCCTAGATGGGGGTGAAAAAGCACCGCCCACTGTCATTATCGAAGGCGATGCAACCCTGTTTGACCTTACTGATCGTCGTCCCGTTGAGGCCAAGCGCTTCTTGGTGCAGGAGCCAGCGTCCGCAAATACCACGAGCGGGATAGTCGCCGCTTTCGATCGTGCAGTAGCTCGCTCAACCACAGAATTGACGGATTGGTCCGCGCAAGCAGCGCGGAAGCATTCCACGGAGCGCGCGCTTGATACATCGAAGGATCGAATGGAACGCAAGCAGGGGATAAATTGATCATGAACTTGTCGCCGATCTCTACAATCTTAGTGTCTGATCCGAAATTAAGTTGAGTGGTATCAGCAGGTTGGCTTGACGGCCTGGCCTGTCGTTGATTCAGGGGTTTTGCGAAACTACCAAGGATCAACGATGTGGACCGATACCACTCGCG
>NZ_JABBFV010000037.1 GCF_012927105.1 Sphingobium psychrophilum
GCTGAAATCTCCACGGAGCTTGATCGGAACAGACATCGCAAACCTCCTCCAGTTTGCGATGTTGAATCACGTTATAGCGTCTCGGGAAAGGCCCAACGAGTCAGATCCCACAAGCTTTGGTATTAGCGAGCGACATGAGGCGGCTCTACGACAGGATCTGATGATCGGGGAGCTTAATCATCGCGTTAAAAATTTGTTGGGCGTCGTGGCAGGGATCGCGCACATGACTGCGAAATCCAGTGCTTCCCTCGCCGACTTTGAGCCTGCCTTTTCCGGACGACTGATGGCGCTGGGGAAGGCGCATGAAATTCTGACAGCAGCGACCTGGGAGCGCGCATCGCTGCAGACACTGGTCGACGATTTGCTGGGCACGATGGCAACTGCCGACCCTCCTCGCGCGACAGCGAATGGTCCAAACATCCTGCTGGAGCCCAAGCATGTGCTCAGTGTCAGTATGATCTTGCATGAGCTCATGACCAACGCCCTAAAATACGGTGCCCTGTCTGTCCCGAACGGCCATATTTCCTTAAGCTGGGCAGTAGATCACAAGGGGTTATCGATCGAGTGGTTGGAAACGGGACTGGTGTCGTTGGAGCAGCCGCAACGAAAGGGCTTTGGCACAAAGATGATAGAGCGAACGGTAGCGCACGAACTTAAAGGTACGTCAAAAACGCATTGGCGGCCCGACGGGCTGGCCTTTAGCTTTTCGTTCACGCCGACGACAGGTGGGTAACGATGGATCAATTAGGAACTGCTGCCAGCTATAATTTCGCAAGCGGCCACAATCCGCCATCCATTGGCAACGCGCGTGACGCCCGTCGAATGCTAGGCGTACCGCTCGATGCGCATATCCTTGTGATTGAGGATGATGCGATGATCGCGTGGATGGTCGAGAGTTTGCTTGAGGATTTAGGCTTCAGTGCAATTCGTCTCGTTGCCAGCGGTGAGGACGCCGTCGCCGCTGCGTTGGTCCGCACGCCGGGCCTGATTATATCCGACATTCACCTTGGGTCAGGTATGGATGGCGTGACCGCCGCCGCAACCATCGTGTCTGCTTGTTCGGCTCCGGTGATTTTCATCACTGGCTACAGCATTGCGCAGGCTCGGCCGCGCGTGGAGGCGGCCGTTCAAGGTGCGTCCTTGTTGCGCAAGCCGATCCAGTCCGCCGAACTGGAAACCGCTATCGTTCACGCGTTCTCCGCACACGGAGCGCACTGATCTGAAAGTTTACGTCTTGGCAATCTGGCGGGGCTGACGAGGCCATCCTGATCATTCGCCTGGCGTTCGGAACCCTTCTTCGCGCCATCCGCTTTGCGTATGTTCAACATATGGATGGAGCTGGATCATGTCTAAACCGGAAGACCTCAAAGACCTGTACATCGACGAGCTCAGGGACTTGTGGTCTGCAAATGACCAGATGCTGCGCGTGCTGAAAAAGATCAGCAAGCAGGCGTCAGACGAAAAGCTGCAGCAGATGCTCACGAAATCGCAGGAAGGCATCGCCAGCCATACCGATATCGTTAAGCAGCTGATCGCCAACGCAGGCGAGAAAGTATCGAAGGAGCATTGCAAAGGCATGGAGGGCCTGGTGGCGGAAGCGACCAAGCATGTCCTGGAAGAAGGACCAGATAAGGGTCCAGCACTCGATGCTGTGATCATCACCCAATATCAGCGGATGACGCACTATGGCATCGCGGGCTTTGGGACCGCTGCCTCGTTCGCAGGCACGCTCGGGCTAAAAGACGATCAGAAACAGCTGAAAGCGGCGACCAAGGAAATATACGGCGGGGACGAATATATGACACGGCTTGCCGAAACGACTGTCAACATCGGCGCCAAGGAAGAATAATATATACCTCCCCCGACGCTGTCGTCGGGGGAGGTATTTGGGAGGGCAGCTACACTGCTTCGGCCAGCCTAGATAGCCGCCGCTTTAGCGCGCGACGAAGAGTGACCGCCATTGCGATACAAAATGCCGCGGGCGCGCTCGCCTGCCGAACCCTGCCCGGTGACAGTGACGAGTACGCCGCCGCTCTTCATCTGATCGCCGTAATATGCGGCATCTTCTTCGCTCACCCCGTGCTTCAGCAGCACCTCGTTGAACGTGCCGACGACGGCACCGGCAACTGCACCGATGGCGAGTGCCTCCGGGACGGCTGAGGCCGCGATAGCACCAAGCGCCGCCAATGGCCCAACTCCTGGGATTGCCAGGGCGAGCACACCTAAGCCTGCACCAAGAGCCCCGCCGCCCAAGATGCCGCGAAGAACGTTGGTATGTTCTTCGTCGGTAATTTCGCCATCGACATCGCGGGTTGTCAACGTGCCCCGCTTTTGAGCAATGACGGAAAGCGCGCTGTCGCTTACGCCTGCGTTCCGCAATTCCGAAACGGCTCGCTCAGCTTCTTCCTGCGTGTCGAAAACTGCTGACACCACGGTCGCGTCGTTGGTACCAGATGTAGACGATGGAGATCCTCCGATTGCGGCATTGACGCCACCGCTTTCTCCGGAAATGGCATTAGCCGCTCGATCCAGCGGGCCGCGATTAGGATCGTCATGGCCGTCCAGGGCATTTGCGGCTCGGTCAAGCGGACCACGGTTGGGATCATCATGGCCGAGGCCGCTGCGATTATTGTCGCTCATCTTTTCTCTCTCCATCAGACTTAGGCTTCAACTGCACGGAACGCTAACATTCGTCGTGACCCGCGTAGTGCTATGCAAACTCACAAGCGTAGCGTTTGGTTCACGCCCGCAAATCGGGTGAATCATGAAATTTGCACCTCTCTGCTTTGTGGCACGGTCAAACGGCGGCGGGCATGACTGCAATGCTGCCCTGGTGGACAACGGCGTTCGGCATGGCGACATTTCAGGCATGTGTTAGCGTGGACGACCCTTCAATCAGAACTGATTTCGCGACAGAATGCCTGTTGGGAGTCGAACGAGAGGAGAAGGCGCCTCGAAACCCGCCAGTTGACGGTGGAGATTAGCCGGCACCGCGAAACGAGGCGGCGGGGCATGCAGCTACTCGGCGACCGGCTGTTGTCGTTCAAGGCGGTGGAGGCGATGCGGTCGATCGGGGGAGAGCGCTGGCCTGAAGGTGCATTCAGTATCGCCGGCTGCGTCAGGCGGATAAAGCGGCCGGATCGAAGTGCAATCTGCGGCCCTACCTAAATTTCCATGGAACCATAAAATCGATGGCCGGCTAATATTGTGTCGAATGCAATCAATATTGGCTCCCGCTAGATTCGGTCGGCTCCCGTCCAGACCCCGCTGCTCCCTGCAAGCGGGGCTTTATTTTATTTCGGCTATCCGTGGACAAGCGTTGGCCGATTGCAACGTAGATTAGAAAGGGGGTGGGAGCGCGGATGGCCAACTGCCAATCCTGAGCTACATCAACTCAACGTTTCCGGGTGCCATCCATCTTCTGGAACAAAGACATTTGTGGGATGTGTCAAATCCGTTCTAATCTGAGGAGGAAATAATGGCTGATCCATATCGTGATGAGCGCGTAGCGCCATCAAAGTCAGGCACAAGTGTTTGGGTGTGGGTGGCATTGGCGGCGGTGGTGATCGTCGGCCTTCTCTTTGCCACCGGATTTTGGTCTGCAGACGTAAAGAACGGCGATTTGCCAGAGGTCTCGGTTGACGGTGGAAAACTCCCAGCGGTTGATGTCGATAGTAAAGAGGTTGTGGTCGGGACAGAGAAAAAGGAAATTGATGTTCCTGTCGTTGGCGTAAAAGACAATGGAGAAGAATAACAATCTTGCTTCACGAACAACAGAAAGGCTCTCCTTGATGTCATGGGGGTAATCTGCAACCCCGGGTGAACTGTGTAGCTTCTTCGATGGTTCTTCTCACCTCAGCACTTGGTGCTGGTGATCCGGGTCTATAGTTAGTTTTGGGCGTCGATGCCCCCCATCGGGGGCATCGAAGTTATGGCCCTGGCAGCATATTCTGACGGGGGTAGATAGCCAAGGACTGCGTGGGACGACTGTCATTAGGTTCTTATCGCTAGGCTTCGATCAGATGCCGCGCCTTGGGGTCGTATCGAACCAGTGGTTATTCATACACTCGTCGCGCAGCGATCCATCATGCAGCACCGCTTTATCCTTGGTCAGTTCAGTGACCAGCCTCTTGAAGCGACCATATGTGTGGACCACTTTCACGGTGTCACCTCATGGGTGGAAGCGAACAACAGGGCGCGCATAGCAAAGCGCAGCACGTCGTAGCTATCTAGCCTGGATAAAGAAGCCCGTGAGAACTTCGATCTTAACGATGGATTGTAGGAGCATTCTGCTGGGAAGGCGAGCAAAGCGATGAAGATGCTAATCGTGAACCGGCCCGTATAACGAGGCGACGCCAAGCGGCTGACCACGCCGGCGCGGCTCGTCGAAAGGCGTCTCTGGGATCTGTCTTGGCTCGCAAGTATTAAGCAATCAATATATTGGTTGAATTGCACAATAGACAAAACGTGCCCGGCGTGACAAATTTCGGTAAAGGAGCGCAAACGGACAGGTGTGAGGCGTCTTTATCAGTGGCAGATTGGACCGAGCGCGTCTCCCCCATGCAGCCGGCGCCATCCTTCGTTGAGGAAGAACAACGCCACCGCATTGTAACGATAGCGCAGCGCGCCTACGCTGGAAGCGTCGCGACAATCCAGCTCGCGCCGGGCCAAAGCGAACAGGTCGTAGATCGTCGTCGACGCCGTTTCTGACTGCATCAGGAAATCCCCCAGGCTTAGGCCCAAAGACTTCGTCGACCGGGCAGGCCTAATTCGACTTGAAGGCTAAGCCGATCAGGGATCAATCGCAATGCAGAACGCTGCCGACATGGTGCCATATTCGTATCGTAAGAATTTTGCGTCGGTTCGGTCGATGACCGTATCTGGGCCGTTCGTATCTCTAACCGCTGCTGCGATAGAGCCGGATGAAACGGATGGGCTGTTGGTTCCGCGCATCACATGGAAACTCTGAGTTAAGGGATGTATCGGCACTGCGGTTCAGTCTGGTTAAACGCTCATCGATGCCATGAAGCGAAAAACCGAGGCGCTGAAATTACTATTCAATTCAAAGGAACGACTTGCCTACCAAACGGTTAAGTCGCGACGCGATGTTGGCGTGTGGGTCCGGCGGGAACGTCCTGCTGCAGAGGGGCAGTTAATGGGTTCAGATATCTTGGCGTTATTGGAGGACCCGACGCGTCAGCTCGAAGCTATCGTGAACAATACGACGATGGCAATCTTTGTAATGGACGATCATCAGCACTGCATCTTTGCAAACCGGGCGGCAGAGCGGCTGACTGGCTACAGCTTCAGCGAACTGCAAGGGCAGCCGCTGCACGATGTCATCCACAATAAATATCCTGATGGACGCCATTATCCCCTTGAGGAATGCCCGATCGATCAGGCCTTCCCTGAGCGTGCACAGATGCAGGGGCAAGAGACATTTGTTCATAAGGACGGTAGCTTTTTTCCGGTTGCGTTCACCGCAAGCCCGATCGCCGACGACGCTGGCAATCCTATTGGAACGATCATCGAGGTAAGGCCCATCGCGGAGGAACATGAGCAGCGAGAAACTCTCGCGATGCTCAACCAGACGGGGCAAGCGCTCGCAGCGGAGGTCGATCTCCAGCGCATCGTGCAGATGGTCACTGACGCCGGCGTCTCGCTGACCGGCGCGCAATTCGGAGCGTTCTTCTAAAACGTTGTTGGCGAGGGCAGCGAGAAATATCTGCTCTATACGCTATCGGGTGCGAAGCGTTCGCAGTTCGAGGATTTCGGTATGCCACGCGCGACCGCAGTGTTCGCGCCCACCTTCAAGGGTGAAGGGGTCATTCGGTCCGACGACATTCTAGCCGATGAGCGGTACGGTAAGAATGAGCCGCACCATGGCATGCCCAAAGGGCATTTGCCTGTCCGCAGCTATCTGGCGGTGCCCGTCCAGTCCCGATCGGGTGAGGTGATTGGGGGACTGTTCTTTGGCCACTCTAGCCCAGCTATGTTCAAGAAACATCATGAAGAGCTTATGGTCGGGATAGCAGCGCATGCGGCGATCGGGGTTGATAATGCTCGGCTCTATGATGAGCTCAAACATTTGAACGAATCCTTGGAACGCCGCGTCCAAGAAGCCGTCGCTGAGCGGGTGCAGGCTGAAGAGGCGCTGCGGCAGGCACAGAAGATGGAAGCCGTGGGCCAGTTAACCGGGGGCATCGCGCATGACTTCAATAATCTTCTTGCAGGAATTTCTGGCGGCCTTGAAGTCATCGAGCGAAGGCTGGCACAAGGCCGCCCGGATGGTATCGAGAAGTTCATCACCGGGGCGCAAACCTCAGCGCAACGCGCAGCGGCCCTGACCCAGCGGCTGCTGGCTTTTTCGCGCCGTCAGACGCTTGATCCCAAACCAACGGACGTCAACCGCCTGGTGTTCGGCATGGAAGACCTTATTCGACGGACCGTGGGTCCGCAGATTACCGTAGAAGTGGTTGGTGCGGGTGGCCTGTGGTTGGCAAAGGTCGATGCGGCACAGTTGGAAAGTGCTCCGCTCAACCTGGCGATCAATGCGCGCGACGCTATGCCGGGCGGCGGACGACTAACAATCGAGACCGCGAACAAGTGGCTGGATAACCGTGCGGCGCGCGAGCGTGGGTCCGCGCCTGGATGCCGGGGTCGGGGGCGTCAGGGTCTAGGACGTTGAAATAGGCGGACGATCAGAGCCTCTGACCGTATAGGATCACCCAGGGAGGGCAGGTGGTCCGTCCCCGCCGCCCTTCTTTTCCTGGCGGCTGGTGAGCGGCGTTTCCTTCCGCTATGATCCTTCGACCGCCATGATATCTGATTTCACTTTCATCCATGCCGCCGATATCCATCTGGACAGTCCCTTGTCCGGCCTGGCTGCGCGGGACCCGGCCTTTTCGGACCTGGTCCGCGGCGCGACCCGCAAGGCCTTTGCCAATGTCGTTGATCTTGCCATCGCGCAAGGCGCGGCATTCGTTCTGATTGCGGGCGATCTTTACGATGGTACATGGAAGGATCAGTCGACAGGGCAGTTTGCCGTGGCGCAATTTGCGCGGCTCTCGCGCGCCGGCATTCGCCTGTTCATCGTCTATGGCAATCATGACGCGGAAAGCCGGATCACGCGACATTTGACGATGCCTCAAGGTGTCTACGCCTTTGACACCCGCACATGCGGGTTTGTCACGCTGGAGGATCTTGGCGTCGTCGTCCATGGCCGCAGCTACAGGCAAGCAGCGACGCTTGAAAATATCGCCGCGGAATATACCCCGCCAGTCCCGGGCAAATTCAATATAGCGCTTTTGCACACAGCGCTTGAAGGCCATCCCGGCCACGCCGCTTATGCGCCTTGCACGCTGGATGAATTGCGGGCGTCGGGGCATGATTATTGGGCGCTTGGCCATGTCCATGAGGCCTCGATACGCTCTGAATTTCCACATGTGGTCTTTCCGGGCAACACGCAGGGCCGCCACATTCGGGAAACCGGCGCGAAGGGCGTCATGCTCGTCCGTGTGGAAAATGGCCAGGTCAGGTCTGTCGAGCACAGGCCGACCGACGAAATGCGCTGGGCTCTGGCGCATGTGGACGCCACGAAGGCAAGCGACATGCGCGAACTGCTCACAGGCGTGTCCAATGCCTTGGGGACCGCCATTGCGCGATCGGGCGACAGGCCAACAGCGGTGCGGCTCATGGTCAAGGCAACTGGCGCGCTCAAGGATCGTCTTGTGGCGGATGCGCCGTGGTTCGCCGCCGAGGTGACGGGTCAGGCGTCGGCCGTATCGGACCTCCTGTGGATAGAGAAGATCAAGCTTGTTCCGGCAAGCGATCGGCAGCAGGCCGGTCTGCCGCCTGAACTGGCTGCCCTTCTGGAGCAGGCTTTGTCAGATCCCGACTGCATTTCCAGCGTGGAGGCGGCCGTGGCGCCGCTTCTTTCCAAGCTTCCAGCCGAGACGCTGATTGCGGCCAGTGCAATCGAAGCGGCGCGCGAGGCGATACGTCTGGCGCAGGGCGATATTGCCAGCCTTGAAAAGGAGGGCATAGGCCTGCGCAGTGAGCTGGCATCCCTGTTGCACGCGGGCGTTTTGCCAACGCCGCAAGTGGTGGCGGCCGCGCGCGCCGTCCGGGACGAGCTGATCGACGAGGTCCGCCTGCAGCTTGGCGGCAAGGCCCGGCGCGACGACGCCGACATCGGCGCTGCGCTCCAGGCGGCAACGGGGCAGGCGGACCGCTTGGCCGACGGCCGGGATGCTGACGCTCAGCGGATTGCGCAACATGGGCTGTTGTCCCGGCGTTGCGCAGAGGTTGAAGAACGTATCGCTCTGGCCGCGCGGCGCGCCGATGCCGAGACAGGGCGGCTCGAGGGGCTGCACGCCGACTGGGCCGCGTTGCTGGACCAATTGGGTTTTGCCCGCACCGTCCCACCGGAAGATGTCGACCGCTGGCGCGCCGCGCGCACAGAGGCGCTGTCGATCGCCGACGACCTCGATGCGGCGACGCAATCGCTCGACATTTTTGCCAGCAGCATTGAAGATGCGCGCAAGCAGCTTGACCAACGCCTGGCAGATACAGGTTTTAATGTCACTCCCACAGACAGTCTGAATGATAGCATTGCGGTGGCGCGCCAGCAGATGACGAGGCTCGAGACGCAGGTCCGCGCCTGCGCCCTTGCCACCGAGCAGCGCAGGCGGATCGAAGATGCGCGCCAGAAATCCGAGGTGGCCGAACAGGATCTGACCGCGCGGCAACGGACGTTCGAGGCCGACCGCAAGCGGCTATTGGCGCAAAGTGGATTACCTGCCCAATGGCCCGCTGATGCGGTTGCAGATGCGCTCGATGCTTTTGATGAGCTTGCGCTTGATGACGCGACACGCACGGCGCTGGACCGGCAGATCGATCTTGACCAGCGCCAGCTTGTTGCCTTTGACAATGGCTTTGACGCGTTGCGCATGCTGCTGGGCGAGGCGCCGACGGAACGAAGGTTCGAGAGGTTGCGCGCCTTTCAGGATGATCTGGCGCACGCTGTGCGCGGGCAGGCCATGCTCGCCCGTCTTGAAGATGACAAGAGGGAGGCAGGCAAGGCGCTCAGTGCGCTCGATCATCGCCTGGCAATGGCTGGCCAGGCGATCAGGGACTTGATGGCGCTTGCCGGCGTGGCGGACGAGACGGCGCTTGGCGCAGTTATCGAGGCGAGCCGGCTGGTCCGCGCGCATGATACAGAGTCGTTGCGCCTTGGCGCGGAACTTGAGGACCAGTGCGAAGGGCTCGATCTGGCCGTCGTCACGGACGCGGCTGCGGCGCTTTTGCCTGACGAGGCGGCCGCTGAGCTGGAGGCGATCCGGATCCGGCGCGAGGAGATAGAGGAAGCGCGCGAGCGGATAGGTCGCGATCTGGCTGCGGCCGAGACGGCGATGGAAAGCGCTGCCACCGCCACCGGCGCTGCTGACGCGCAACAGGATGCAGCAGCGATCAACGCGGCCATGGCGGATGCGGCCGAGCGCCATATCGAGGCAGCAAGCGCCGCCGCCTTGTTACGGTGGGTGATCGAGCGTCACCGCGCAACCGCGCAGGCGCCTTTGATGGAGAGAGCAGGGGCGATGTTCGCGCAGGTGACAGCCGGCGCGTTCACCGGCCTTGTGCTTGACTATGACGATGACGACAGGCCGATGATCCGGGGTGTGCGCGGCGACGCTTCGCGCGTTGGCGTCGAGGGCATGTCGGAGGGCACGCGCGATCAGCTTTATCTCGCGCTGCGGCTGGGCGCGATTGCGACGCGCGAGGGGCATCAGACCCTCCCTGTCATCTGTGACGACCTTCTGATCACGGCCGATGATGGCCGGGCGGCAGAAATGCTGCGGGTCCTGGCCGCCGCGTCAACGCATAACCAAGTCATCCTCTTTTCCCATCATGATCATATCGTCGATGTGGCGAAGACGGCGTTGGGGGAGGGCGGCTTCATGTTGCACCGGATCGAACGCGACATTGTGGCCCTGACCTCCTGACTGGCGATCCGGCTGGCTAGGGCGGATCTCATGACAGCGGCCCTGTAATATTATGCGGGATATTGGCGAGGGACAGCATTCTGATGACTTGAACAGCCCGCGGAAGGTTCTGCGTTTCCAATGGGCGCTCTCACACCGCAAAAAACTGCTGCGAAAAGGTTAATTCATGCAGAAATAGCGGAGCAGTGTGGAGCACTGCGCCGCGCTGGACATCATAATCTCGAAGAGACCATCAGTCGGTGTGCAGCAGGCGCAAGGTCTCCAGATCCCGCGCCCCTCCAAACCAATGCTTCAGGATGTTTGCCAGCAGGGGAAAGGGACGCAACGCTTTAAACAGCGTGAGCGACGAGCGCAATTTCATCGCATCGATCGCACCGAAAACGGCCACAGCGTCCGTTCGCTCCAGCAGGTCAAGCGCTTGGGCGCACTCGACATAGCGGCTCCCGAGCAGCGGGCGATCGAGATAATCACGCGCCTCAACGCAACGTTGAAGATCGCGACCTATAATGTGAACGGGATCAACGGGCGCCTGCCTGTCCTGCTAAGATGACTCGGCGAAGCCGCGCCTGACATTATCTGTCTTCAGGAATTGAAGGCGCCGGAGGAAAAATTTCCGGAAGCCGCGATCCGCGACGCGGGCTATGACGCGATATGGCATGGGCAAAGCCAGTGGAACGGCGTTGCGATCTTGAGCCGGGTCGGTGAAATCCATGAGACGCGCCGGGGGGCTTCCAGGCGATCCTGGCTATAGGCAGAGCCGCTACATCGAAGCAGCAGTCTCCGGGGTTCTGGTGGCTTGCCCGTATCTGCCCAACGGCATCCCCGCAGGCCTTTGTCAGCCTTGATCAGGCCTTTCGTTGCCGAACATAGAGAAGCGCGGCGACAATGGCGGCGGATCCAATCCCTACCGCCGCGCCCAGGATTTTCACTGGCCGCGATGGCATGGCATCCTCATCGTCTTCGCGCGAACCGGTCGATGGCGCGTTTGCCTGTATGCTTTCAGCATGCGGCGCTGGATGGGCGGGATAGGGTGCTGTGCTGCCCGGGGGTACTGAAGGCCGATGCGTCATATATTCTCTCCTTGCGTGGCGTAAACGCGCCGCTGGCGGCGCGGTTGCCTTCGCGCCGGATCGCTCAGCGATTGACGCGGTGATTGAGCCGCGCGCCCATAAGAGCGATGATGACAACAAATTCCGTGAAGCGCTCGGTAATTTCGGGGTAATTGAGCGGAAGGGGCTTTAATGTCACCTGTGGCAGCGAGAACAGCGCTGCCCCGGCGCAATGCACAGGATCGGCAGGGGCAGCTGCAGTCTCTTCAGAACCAGCGGCAACCAGACGACCAGCGCCGTCAGCAGGCCGAACCCGGTCAGCATCATTATATAGGGGTCTGGTTGGAGCTAGGTTAGGATAGCAGTCTCCAATCAGACAGACAGAGAAACAAGACCGTCACGAAAGTCGGTTCGAGCTGTCCGTTCAGGCTGCTGTGATGGCCTTTTCAACGTCGGCCAGCGCATGACCGGTCAAGTCCTTTGCAATTTCACCGGCCAGGATTGCGACAAGCGCTTTGTGATAATGTTTACGCAGCTCGCCCAATGTTCTTGGCGCGGCAACGATGATCAGGCTGTCGATCTTCCCGTCTAGCACCTGTTTGTTCAAAAAGGCTGCGGTTCCTGCAGCGAAGCTGTCTTCTTCAAGCTGGCTTTCAGAAGGGTTCGCCGAGCTGCTTTGATGGCGTCCACCTGAGCTTCTATTATCGGTCGAAATCGACGCGCCCGGTAGCGCGATAAGCGTGGGAGCGCTTTCTTCGCCGCTATTATTAAAGAGATTCAGCCGTTCGCCGTCCGCTACAGCGATGGTCGCACCCTTGGGAATTTGCATGATATATCCTTTGAACTGACCCCACGTCACCATGGGTTTGTCGACGCAACCTTTAAGTCACTGCTGTTGATAAGATCTGAAGACTGCACGGGCCGTACCGAGCGGCCCGTGCAGTAAAGACCTCTGGAACGTAGCTGCAGTAGCAATGCCCAACCGCCCGACAAGGGAGTGAGCATTTGATCAGGTAGCTTCGGCTTCGGCCTGCACGTTGATACCAGTCTCGGCCAGTTTGGTCATATATTCGTCGCCGCCATAGATGTTCTTGGTCGCATTACGCAGCGTCTTGTTATCATCCTTAAGTCCCAGCGCCTTGGCATAGGCTGCTGCAGTGCCAAAGCCAGCAATGCCATAATGGGTCATGCGCTGATATTGGGCGATGATGATGACATCGAGTAGCGGGCCCTTTTTCGGTCCCTCTTGGAGGATATGCTTGGTCGCTTCCTCAACCAGGCCTTCCATCCCCTTGCAATGCTCCTTGGACAGCTTTTCGTCCTGGCCTGCGATGAGCGCCTTTAAAAGATCGGTATGGGCTGCAATGCCTTCCTGCGACTTGGTGAGCATGTCTTTGAGACCTTCGTCGCTAGCCTTGGAAACAATCTTCTTGAGGACACGAGCCATCTGATCATTGGCGGACCAGAGATCCTTGAGCTCATCGGTGTAGATTGCTTTAAAGTCTTCGGGCGCCGACATGTGCGTTCCTTCATCGTTGATGGTTAGGGCCGCCCGCGTCCTGAAAAATCTAGTCAGCCAACGGTGATGGCAGTGCAAGAACGCTGCTTGACGCTGTCCGGGCCCGGCGTTCCGCTAATTTTATGCCTTGTGCGTATGATTTTGGCGTCGACGCGATGACAATGTCGTAGACCCGTTGCCTCGGCATAGGATCAGCCGCCGGCCCGGCCCGGCCCGGCCCGGCCCGGCACGCGCTTGCGCAGAGGCTATGGCCCTGCGCCGCGCGCCCACGTGATCGAGCAGCTCAACCAGAGACGCCCACTACCTGCCGGTCAGTAAACTGCGCTGAGGCGATGCGCTAGCTTGAGCACAGTGGCGTTTCCGCCAGCAAGGCGCGAGAGGCGTCAGGCGACGCTTGCAGAGCGGCAGACCGCGCCATTAGCGACGCGATTCAAAGAAGGTCGTTCTGGTGGGTCGCATCGGTCGCACGGGCGCGCGCAGTTCCCGCTCCAGCATCTTCACCATCCAGCTCCGGTGTCGCAGGATGAAGGTGGTAAAGTCCTCTGCGCTGGCGGGATTGAAGACCGGAACGCCCCAGTCGGCCTGAGGCGCAGCATAAGCTGCATCAAATATCCCCTTCTCATCTGCCGGCGGGTCGACATGGCGCCCGAGAAACGCATTGCCTTTAAACCGGATATTTTCTGCCGGCGAGAAACTGGGCGCGATTATGTAGTCGGGTCCGCTACGGCCTGCTTCATGACCGTAGCGAGCGGTGCCTAGGACCACGAACCTGTTTTCTACAAAGCGAACATCATTGGCCCAGCCATCCCATTGGGTAGCAATCACCATCTGTGCGTCGAGACGCATGGGGACATGGACGACATTGTTCTTGATCAGCACGTCCGAGACCGGGCCGGAGAGCTGGAAGATACGGCCTGCGTCGTTACGGCTGACATTGAAGCGGGCGGTGGTGCCGTAATTGCCCAGATTATCCTTCTGATTGCGCTGTGGGGAGCAAATGAGCAGGAAGCCGCCCGCATTATCGTGGCTGTAATTATAGACGAAGCTGGTCCGCCGGGAATTGAAATCGGAATCGAAACCCTGACCATCATAGCGGGTGACGGTGAAGGCGGCTTCATTGAGCTGGATGAGGCTGCGGTCGGTGCTCCATTGCCAGATCGCGGCATTATAGCCTGGCGCGCGGCTGCCTGCGTAGCGCACGATATTATGCTCGATAAGCGCCCCGTCTGTTCCCCGCGGGACGATGCCGTCTCCGCCTACATCCTCGACCAGATTGTCGCGGATCACGACCTTTCCGCTTGGGAACCATCGTGCGATCGTAACCTGGTCGCTGATGCCGGCGATGCCTGACCGGTCGACCCGCCAGACGATGTTGCGCTCGATCTTCAGATCCTCGAACCGCGTCGCCAGTTTGGGGCCAAGCGCCCGAAAAACGATCCCGCCATTATCCTTGCGGTCATTGGTCCCACGCACATCATGCACATACATGTCGGTAATGGCGATGCCGCGCCTGACGCCGCTATCCTGCGCCGAGACCAGCACGCCAAAGCGCGGCCGCACCGGCATGGCGTCATTGGTGACCTCCAGGCCGCGCACGGTTACGAATTCGACGTTGAAAAGAGCAACGCCATAGTCGGCAACGCCCCCCACCTCGATCCGCGGCCTGGGACCGACCCCAGTGACGTCAACTATGATTGGTGCGTTGTTTCGGCCGGACCGGGTGATGACCAGCGGCTCGCGCCAGATCGAACCCGCGACGAGCAGGATCGTGTCCCCTGGCTGAAAGGGGACATCCCTGATCCGTTGCAGCGATCGCCAGGGCGCTGTGGCGGACTGCCCGTCATTTGCGTCATTGCCCAAAGCGGAATTGACATAATAGGTCGCAGCCCAGCTGCTGGCTGAGGCGAGCATCCCGATCGCCGCAAGAGCAATCGCAATGGAGCGCCATAGCACTCCGCATCGGCGCGTCAGGGAGAGGTGTCGATGTACGCCAGCTATCCTCAGCGCGGCGCGAACAAAGGGCAATATCGTCATGGAGCGGCTGATAGCGCGCGCTGCCCGCCATTCAATATGTAAAATATTGTCGCGTCGGGCGAAATAAACCGGTGTGATCGCCAACATGCGCCATGGCAAATTTCTTATCTTGCACCGCCCAGCTACTGACATCATCATCGCGTGATGAACGATAGCGATCTTCAAAGCTGGTTTAGCGGATCAAGGTATCTTCGTCTCTGATGACGCCCATATATGTGGCAAGTATCGCGCCTTTAAAATGCATATGGCCCTCGCTCAGGCGCGGATGCCGGCGTTAACAGCGTCAATATAATCGAGTAAATCGCTGTCGCGCCCGTCCTGGATCGGGTTCATGGCAGTTCGTCCGGCAAAAGCAGGCAATGGCTGCGACCCAAGCCAGCCATAGGCGATGAGCGCCGAGCCGAAGCGGCTTTAAACCCTGTCGAGAATCTCGACCAACTCTTGCAAACGGGTTCGGGTTTTGGGGTTATTCACGTGCCTCCCGCAGCTTAGCGTCATTTCCAGGGCCTACGGCGAGGGCGAGATCTTCGCTGGTGGTCAGCAAAGCCTTGGCGATGCGACGCGGATCAAGCGGTCCTTCACCGGTAAGCGCTTGTTTCATGGTGCCGGATGCCTCGCCACGGAGGTTGGTGCAAATTCTGATGACCTATATGAAGGAACGCCTGCACCGCCTTCACGATTGGCTGCCACTCTGCGCGCTCCGCGTGCGGCCACGGCTTCTCTCGAGAGCCGCTCGCGTTGGCCATTCCAAAATGCCGCGATCGGCGCAGCGCCTGACCCGGCGGCACGGGCAGCGGGAAAGGACTGACCGATCGCGGCAACGAACGCCGCTAGTCGGATTTCGCGGCGTGCGCTTTCATGTCGGTCCAGCGCACATAGTCCTCGATATCTGCACGGCAAGTGCCGGAAGCGATTGGCTGATCGAGCCAGAAGCCAAACCAGCGCAGGTTGCGGCAGTAGAGGTCAAGGCGATGGCGGGGCTGGGCCTTGAGATGATGTTCCTGCGGGAAGATGCGTGCCTCGATCGGGCGACCGGCCTTTTCATAGGCCGCCAGTGTCTCCATCGCGACGATGAACTCGCTGTCGGCCAATTGCATGAGGAGCGGCGCCATCAGCGACGAAGGATTGTGGGCCAGCGCCAGCGGCTGCCACTTTTGCGACCCTGGCCCAAAAACGGGAGGATAACCCCATGCCGTGCGTTCGCGGGCAAGGCCACTGCCGCCATAGATCATCATTGCGGTCGGATCGACACAACAGGAGCCGATCGAGGCGGCCCTGAAGAGACCCGGACTGTTGATGAGCCCGAACTGGACCGTGGTTGATCCGTCGCTGACTCCCGAGATCCCGATGCGTTGTGCGTCAATATCGCCACGCGCCAGGACCAGGTCGAGGCCCGCCATAAGCGACGAATGGATGTTGCGCCGATCTGCCCAATCCTCGTTGAGACGTGGCAGGATAGAGGCAAGCGTGCCGTCATTGCCCTCGACGGCGAAAAGGGGGGAGGGCTTGTGAAAGCTCAGCACTGCAAAGCCGTTCTGAACAAATGCGGGAATGGGATATTCATCGCCCGTGCCGCCGCGCAGGAAACCACGGCTTACATATTGCACGACCACGAGCGGCAGCTTGCGTCCGGGCACTGGCCGAGCCGGCAAAATGAGATCGCCAAAGCTCTCCTGGCCATGCGCATTGCGCCATCGCAAGCGTTCGACATGCGGCTGCGCCAACGCCAGATAGTCTGCATTTGGATCGAACAGTTCCTCCACATGGGCCCCATGCCGTAATTCAATAGTCACCAGATGGCGTGGTCGCAGTGCCTGTTCGCGGGCGCATAGCAGCCGGGCACCAAGGCTTTCGCAACCAAGCAGGAGATCATCGGTCAGAAGAAGCCGGCGCGGGGCCTGCCCGGCTTTCCAGAGATAAAGACCATATTGGCTTGCCCCCCAGCCATCCCGCTTGAGATAGATAAATTCGCCGGGTCGGTCGCTTTCCCAGGCGCCTTCAATATCGGCGAACAGCGAACCGCGGCAGGCAGGGTCGTCACATGGCAGCTTGCGACCGTCCGGGCGCGTCGCGACCATGTAGGTGGGGCTGGAATAGGAGCCTGGTACGGCCTGCGTCTTTGCAAGCGTCCAACCTGACGGCATCAATTGCGGTGCGCCAGAAGCGGCGCGTTCATTCGCGCGCGCTGCATCGAGGCAGGCCCGATCATTGGCTGTTACCAGTTCGGTGAAAGCGCCGTCCCCTGTTATATGGTGCAGCTCTTGAGGCAGTGGCGCACGAATAGCCGGCGTCGTTCCGGCATAGGGTAATATCCGATCATCGACCAGATAGCCCTTGTCGCCCTCTTGCCTAATTGCAGCGCGCGCGGCCAGGCGGGCAGGGCGATCACGATAGACAAAGCCGGTCCCTGCAGCGTCCCAGGCAAATTGCTCCACGCCCACAGGCGAATGGCTTAGCTGGCGGCTGTTGCCGTCCGCCAGGGTCACTTCGGCAATCTGCGCCAAGCCGTCCGCCTTGCGAAGATAGGCGACGCGCTTGCCGTCGGGCGACCATGAAGGGAGGAGGGGCCGGGGCAGTCCATATTCGACCTCCATGCCGCGCATGGTGACCGCCTCCATCAGTAGATCATCACCTTGATCCAGGATGCGGGGAGGCGCGGCGCCGCCAAGGTCGAGGACCATGAGCGCAACGCAGTAGCAATTGGTCGAAGGATCGGCACGGTGCATCAGGAAGGCGGCGCGGCTCTTGTCGGGAGACAAGGCGATCAGCCGCTGCCCGGGGCCCAGATGCATATAGCCGATGTCACGCCGCCGAAGCAGATCGACAGGGTCGACCGGCCGTGACTCGGTGCCAGCCGTGGTCATGGACATCATGCCCTCGCAGGCGCGAGGCGCAGGACTGGCGGCAGCCGCTGTCGACAAAGCGGCCGTGGCGCAAGCGAGCGCCAGGAAGAGGAATAGTCTGGGCATTACCAGCTCTTGGTAAGGCTAAGGCTGACGAACCGTCCGACTGCTGAATAGTTTGTCGAGTCATAGGGCGCATCGAAGACATAGTTGGTCCAGATGAGCGGCGGCTTCTTGTTGAACATGTTCTGGACGCCAAGGACGACATCCGTGCCCTGGAACGGACCATGTTCCGCCCGCGGCGTGTAGCGCAGGCTCATGTCGAAACTGAGGGTGGCGCTGATTTTGGCTGCGGACGCCCGCCTTGCATCGCGCAACGCGCCCGTGTGATTAGCAAAAAGGGATGCACCCAGCGCGTCCCTCGTCCAGCTGACACCGGCACGGCCACGAAATTTTGGCGGGTTGAACAGGGTGCCGGCCAGTTGCGTGACCGGTTGCGCCGGCGCGGTCACCTGCTTGCTTCGGAGATAACTTGCCTCGCCGGTCAGAACGAAGGCGCCCGCGTCGACCGTGTCGAAAGCATAGCGGGTCGAGAGATCGACACCCTTGAGCGACTGACGCGCGACATTGATATTGCCATTGTTGACGATGGCGACGATCCGGTCGGGATCGAAGACGCCGCCCGCGACATTCTGAAAAACATCGGCGTTAGCGAGGGCAGCCTCGATGTCGGAAGCGCTGGGAGAGACACTGACGAAGTCTGCATAAAGCGGATTGCTCAGCGACTGCGAGGCATATTGGATCGGACGTACGATCCGGTCGCGATAGCGGACGTTGAAATAGCTCACCTCCAGGCGGAAGCCTTCAAGCGCGACCGGGTGGAGATCAAATGTTGCCGACCAGCTATTCGCGCGTTCGGGCTTCAGGTCCCGATTGCCGCCTGAAACCAGCATGGCGGTGGAACCGGCCGGAAAGCCGCTGCCGCCCAGGGTCGCGACATTATAGATGTTCACGAACACCTGGTTGAATTGCTGGTACAGCGTGGGCGCACGGAACGACTTGCCCCAGCTCGCTTTAATGTCGAGGTCCGCAACCGGCGCATAGATGAGGCCGAGCTTGGGGGTTACGACCTTGTCGACGCCTGGATAATCTTCATAGCGCAGCGCTCCGGTGAGATCGAGCCTGCGGATGCCGCCGATCTGCAGATCAGGGCCAACTAGCGGCAGGCTGACCTCGCCATAGGCGAAATAGGCGTCCTGCGAGGCGCGGATATCCTGCGATCCGTCGGTGCGATAGCCATGGAATTTATTGATGCGGTAGCCGCCACCAATTGCCAGCTTTGCGGCCCCGCCTGGTAGGTCGAACAGGTTGCCGTCCGCGCCGAGCTCAATCGACCGTGCCTTGTTGCAGTAGCAGCCGATCTGCTGGAGGAGCGATACGCCATTATATAATGTGTTGAAGGCGTAGCGCGAACGGTCAAAGCCGATCATGCCAGACAGATCGACTTGCCAGTTGCCTGGGAGCGCCCAGGTCAGGCTCGGCGCGAGGACGAAGGATCGGCTCGTAAAGGCCGCCTTGGACCCATAGGCCTCGACATCGCCGCGCTCGTTAAACGCATATTGGGTGTCGCTGCTACGCCAGTTGTAGAGTGCGTCCATCGCGAATGAGAGGTGATCAGAGAGGGCCTGATGTGCGCTTGCCAGCAGGCTGTAGCGTTTGATGAAGGGCGAGAGATAGAGACCCGGCGCGCGGTCCTCACTGTAGCTGCGCTGGGCTGCGATGATTGGGGTCGTACGCCCGAATTCACCTGCGATGGTGAGGCCGCCATCGCCCCAGCGCTGGCCTGCGAGCAGGCCATATTGCTGCTGCACATTACCGCCATCGGTCGAGCCGCCAAGCCGCGCGCTGGCCTTCAGCCCGTCATAATCGCGCCGCAGGAGGATGTTGGCGACACCGGCAACCGCGTCCGAACCATAAAGCGCCGACGACCCGTCGGCGACCACCTCGATCCGGTCGATCGCCTCGAAGGGGATCGAGGAAATGTCGATGGCCTGGAAGGCGAAATTATAGGCGAGGCGGTGCCCGTTGAGGAGGGTGAGCGTTGCGTCCGATCCGAGCCCGCGCAAATTGATCGAGGAGGCAGCGCCATAGCCCACGCCCGTGCCCTCGGGCACGTTGAAGCCGACGCCGGGATTCTGGCCACCGCTGAAATTTTGGGGGATCGTCTGGACTGCTTCAGCAAGGGTGCCGAGTCCCGCCGCCGTCATGCTGTCCCGGCTCATGGAGGTTGTCTTGGATGCTGTTGCTGCCCCGCGGATACGCGATCCGGTAACGACGATATTGTCGCCCGCCGTCGCTATCGCGGCGCGCGACGGCTCTTCTCGCCCCCGGACAAAGAGGGTCCCCCCGTTGATCTCCAGCGTGAGGCCCGTGCCTTCCAGGAGCCGGGTGACCGCTTCCTCCAGCACGTAGTCGCCCTTGAGCGGCGCGGCCTGCTTGCCGCGTAAAATGCTGGTATCGGCAATCAGTTGGAAGCCGGCGTCGCGCGCGACGGACCGCAGTGCATAGCGTAGATCCTGGGCGGGGAGATCATAGGATCGCTTCTCGCTGTCCTGCGCCGTCACGCATGGACTGAGCGCCAGCAGCGCCACTGCCGTCCCGATCAAAAGGCCAGATCTGGTCAAATTCATCCCGCTTCCCCTGTCATTGCGCAGGCCCCCGATTTGGGTGGCTTGCTCGACGTGACGGGAAGCGGCGTTTTTGAAGCTGGCCGCTAAAGAAAATTATTTGATGATGATTAGCTGTCCTGGCCGGGAGCGATCGATCCGGGCGCCCAGGAAGGTCGAAACAGCGCTCGCGACGTTCTCAGCATCGCGAATGCGGATGTCACCGAAGATCTGTCGCTCGCCCATGGCCGGGTCGGCAACAATGATCTGGACCGGGCTGTAACTGTTGGCTTCGGCGATTACATCGCGGATCGCTACATCGTCAAAACTCTTCACACCACTGGTCCATTGTCCGTCCGAGGGAAGGGCAGAGATGACAGAGGGGACGGTACGCTGTCCAGCTGAGAAGGTCAGCATCTCGCCAGTCTGCAGCCGGACCAGCCGCGAGGGTTGCGCGTTTTCGCGCCAACCGGGAAGGCGTAGATCGAGACTGCCTTTGAGCAGATTTACAGCGACCCGATTGCGATAGGAGACATCGAAGACACCCCCGGCAGCAAGGACTTGGCTATCGGCGACCTGAACAACAAACGGCCGGTCATTCGGGGCGACCGAGAAACGAACCCGACCGCGCTCCAATTTGAGCAAACGCTCGCTGCCGGACAAACGGACATGAACCTGCGTATCGGTGTCGAGCGTCAGGACGGAGCCATCGGCGAGCCTTTCCTCACGCACTTCGCCCAGGCGGGTCGCCAGAGTCGTACCGGACACTGCCGGGGAGCCAGCACCATAGAGACCTGGCATCCAAAAATAGGTTGCCGCTCCGCAGGCCAGGGCGAGCAAGAGAGCCGCTGCCGCAACAGCAAAATAGGCCTGCCTGCGCCGGGGCGTGACGGCCGCGAGCGGATCCAAAGCTGGAGCGGACATAGCCTGTCCTGCATTCTCGACGCTGCCAAGAAGTCGATCGTAGAGCGCGCGACGCCCGGGTTTCTCTAGCATCCAGCGGGCAAGGCCGGGACGGTGCCGCTCTGGATCGTCCAGCATGCGGACGACCCATTTCTCCACTTCGCGCCGGTCGCGCGGCGTGATGTCATCCATGTTCGGCGTCCTGATTGGCTGCAATATGCCGTAAGGCCTTGAGCATATGTTTCTGCACGACCCATAAGGGAAGCCCTTTGTCGGACGCTATCTCCCGATAGCTATATCCCTCGATGCGATTGAGCGAAAAGACTTCCAAGGTCTGGGCCGGCAGCTGACCAAGGATCGCGCGCCATCGTGAAAGGTCCTGCCGGGCCGTCAGCTCACGCAGGGGATCGATATCGTCAATAGCGGCCACTTGCTCATCGATAGGCACGGAGCGCAGCGCGAGCTTGGTCGAACTATGGTCAGCCCTGTCTTTGAGCATATTGGTGGCGATGCGGGTCAGATAGGCCTCCGGCGTAACGATCGTCTCATGGGGCGCGGCTTTGAAAAAAACGCGCAAGCGTCTCCTGTGCCAGGTCGTCTGCATCGGTGCGGTTGCCAAGCTTACGCATGAAGAAACGCATGAGGCGCGGCTTCTCCTTGCGATAGAGATCGGCAAAGCGCGACATACCCTCGTCACGCGGCACGACCCGCCCGACAGGCAACGGAACAGTTTTACGACCGGACGTCATGGGCACTGAAGGGCTGTTGGTACAGCCGCTCGCACCGAACCAGTCCGCCTGGTCATGCGCATTATTAATATGGCAAAGCATCGCGCCTGCCACTCAGGGCTCTGGCTCATCGTCGCACCTATGTCCTCTCGGGGCGACGGCCAAAGCCGGATGTTAGTAACCTGTTCACCACAGGCGCATGCGCCTTTACCGTTGCCGACTGGACATGCGCGCATGCCACCCGGCCCCAGTGAAACTGTGACCGAGCTCATGGTGAAGGGGTTACTAAGCCCCACTTCCGCACTTTCTACGGAAGCTGGACTAATGTGCGCGAAGGCGTGGACGATGCAAGCCTAAAATGAGCCACTTTGAGCAGCATTTTGTGGCATGCCAGATCGGCGTTGGACGGCACGACCAGAAGCGGCGCGATCGCTTGGTGGCAAAATTAGCCTCAAACGGCCGGGCCGTTTTGCGGCAAGAACTGGGACTTACTGGAAAGTCTGCTTTAGAATCACAAACTGAGCAAAGCAGACGCTCGCAACGGAAATATCGCTGCCCATTGGGATGGGTTGCCGAAGGGCACCGAGATTATCCGGAACGAAGTCTAGTTGCCAAGTGCCTGAAGGAATGAAGGCAAGCCGATCGCGAGTTCGACCTTTTTTCCCGCAAATGATATGCTTAGCCGCCTTATGCTCGCTCGTTCGCAGCAGCGGGAGATCATGCACAAGTGCAGATCGCAGCCGGTGCATTGGTGCTGACGGGTGCTGCTAGGCCTATTCTTCGCCTCTGTCTTTTTCGGACTGTCGGCGTTCGTCGGCACCGGTCTGATATTCGCAGGCGTGACAGGCTGATCCGGAATGGCGAACCTGTTGGGCGTCATGCCATGGAATGGGCGCGCGGTCGCCTGAGGCGACCATGGACACCTCCACTCTTTTGCGGCGCTCCCTGAAGGCGTAGTGATCAGCCTGATGCTCGGTTGATTTCATGTCGCCCCTCCTCTGCCAGTTTTTGCTGCACAATGATCTTTCGTCATTTACTTCCACCATATGAAGAAGGTGCCGTTGTCGTTACATACCCGTCGCACTGTTTGCATCCCCCATACCGCTAGCGACACGGCGCCGTCGACGGCGAGGCCAGCGCAGATATAGGAGTACCGAACCAGCGATCGCGAGCACCAATCCTCCGACGGCAAATCCCATTAACCAGGGCGTGTTGAAGTCTTCGTGATTCTTCCAATCCATGATGTGAATTCCCCAGAAAAAATCATAAAGTCGCCAGGTTCCCGTGCGAACAGCAGCAATGCGGCCTGTATTCGGGTCGATGTAAATTCGGGTTGCTTCATCATCCTCGAATGCTATGCGCCATGCCGGCAGCGTCCCCCGGTATTCCGTAGAATTGCGCGTCACAGCCTCGGTGCGAACCGCAACGGCTGGTAATATCCACCATTCGAAGGCTGCCATCTGCATAGCCGATCGTCACTACGGCGCGATCGAGCACCATCGCGATAGATAGCGTTACGACCGGACGGTGCTCGTCTCGGAGTGGTGGCAAGAACTGGATCGCCGACATAGGGAGTGGTGCAGCGGCATTCTTCGCGACCATATGGTCGCCCCGGACTCGCTCGATCGGCAAGATACTCATGACCAAGCCGCTGGCACACCAGATCAGTAGCTGAGCACCGATGACGAGCGCGAGCCATCGATGGAGCCGACTGGCGGCGACATGGATTCGAAGACGACGGCTTTTCAAAACCCTCTCCTAGAGCCGTGAAGGATGCTCGTGCGGCGCACCTGTTGGCCATAGGCGCGCGCATAGCGGGCAGCGTCGCAAACCTTTCGGTTATATGGCACGACCATATACGGCGGGGACTCCCGCTTGATCCCATGTCGAAGCCGCAGCCCACACTCGGCGTTCGAATGATCGGCGTCGATCCGGTTCGCGGCCAGACACGTGCCACCAAGCGCACGGCCGCCTGGGAGCGACGGTCTAACGAATTTTGACATATGCATTGCCGGTAACCCCCGAATTTAAAACTGCGATCAGGGATACGCCACCAAACAATACTTGTTTCCCTATCGCAACGAGTATCCGCTGACCTGCTTCAGTCACTCTTTGAAGGTATCGTATCGAAAATAATCGTAAGCTTTCTAACCTGGATTAACTTGGAAAAACCATAGACTTAATGGGATCTAAACCTTGATCCGCCATGGATGCATCTTGTGGAGGGCATCATGGGTTTCTTAATGCGTCTGCGTGACAACGAAGCGGGCAATGTTCTCGTGATGGTCGCTGCTGGCTTCATTCCCCTCCTGGGCTTCATCGGCGGGGGCGTCGATATGGCGCGCATATATCTGGTTAAAACGCGGCTTCAGCACGCCTGCGACGCAGCAGCGCTGGCGGGTCGCAAACAGATGGCTGGCGGTGCCTGGAACGCCAACGGCGAGAAGGCCCGCACCACGGCCGAAGGCATCTTCAACATCAACTACGTGCCTGGCTCCTATGGGTCGAATACCCTTTCCAAAAGCTTCATCGAAAGTCAGGGCAAGGTGACGGGCACAGCTTCGGTCACCTTGCCCATGACGATCATGGTCATATTTGGTCAGTCCGCCAAAACGATTGCGGTCACATGCGACGCAGAAATGCGCATACCCAACACGGACGTCATGTTCGTTCTCGACACAACAGGGTCGATGGCATCGATCAATACTGGCGACAGCGACACCAAAATCAATGGCCTGAAGAAGGCGGTCAAATGTTTCTATGAAGCTTTGGCGAAGGTCGACACCTCAGCGGATTGCGGCTCTAGCCCGACCGGCACCCGAAACAATGATGTGCAGCTGCGCTTCGGCTTCGTCCCCTATTCTTCCAATGTCAATGTCGGGCGCCTGCTGCGTAACGACTGGATGGTGGATAGCGCGCTCTATCAGTCGCGCAAAGCCAAGATGGCGGGAGGGGTCGATGTAGACGGCTATAAAGAGGGCAAGGCTGACGTCGTCTCCACCGAACAAGTCCCTTACAACATGAACTGGAACGCCTGGGAAAATTTCGGAAACGCCAGTGGCGCGAGTTGCACGGGGAAAATACCGGCGGATTCGATCGAAATGACCGGTAACGAAAGCGCCCCTTACAATGAAAGTGTAAGCGGCAACGGCGCTAGCCGGGTGGTTATACCAAGCTGCATTGATTACGACCCACGTGCCCATTTGCGGCGTCCGATAGTCATGATGCGCCACGGCTGATCGATCAGTCTATTCCAGGCGTCGCAGCATAGGTCGATGATGTTGTCG
>NZ_JABBFV010000038.1 GCF_012927105.1 Sphingobium psychrophilum
TTATCCGAAGTTCGCCGGTGACCACCCGCGAAACTGACCGGCCGCTACAGCGCTTGTTCGATGAGCGCGCGTCCGGTCAGCTTCGCTACCCTCAAAACCTACACCACGCGCCGGGACACGACCTGGTCCGGCCTGGAGGATACGGAAAGGGCCGTGGTTCCGCTCGTGTCGGCTGGAGGTCAATGCCCAGAAACTGACTTTGTCGCCGGCGTATCTGCGGGCTTTCACGCAGTACGTAATCTAATCGAGCGGGCGGCGGGAACCGACGCCAGTCTGCTGTTCCTGGGGGAAACCGGCGTCGGCAAGGAGGTGTTTGCCAAGATGGCCCACCAACTTAGCCTTCGTCGAGATGCGCCTTTTGTCGCTCTGAATTGTGCTGCGATTCCTGAAGGTTTGATCGAAGCGGAACTATTTGGCGTGGCCAAGGGGGCTTTTACAGGAGCCGTGGCCAACCGGCTGGGGCGCTTCGAACTCGCCAACGGCGGCACGCTGTTTCTTGACGAGATTTCGATGCTCTCGCCATTGGCCCAAAGCAAAGTTTTGCGGGCAGTTCAGGAGGGCGAATTCGAACGGGTAGGAGACACCAAGACAATCCATGTGAATGTCCGCCTTATCGCCGCGTCGAATATTGATCTAGAGGCTGCTATGGCTGCGGGTGCCTTCCGGCCCGATCTGTATTTCCGCCTTTCTACGCTTCCGATACGTGTTCCGCCCTTGCGGGAGCGCAGGGAAGATATTCCGCGTCTGATGGAACATTTCCGGGCCAAATATGCCAGGCGCCACAGGCGTGCGGTTCAAGGTTTCACAGCGCGCTCGATTAACGCGCTGCTGATGCATGATTATCCGGGAAATGTGAGGGAATTGGAGAGAATGGTAGAGCGCGCCGTTCTCCTTGCCGACGAAGCTGGTGCTATTGACTTGGGGCATATTTTCATCGGGTCTGATCGGCTGCACGTCAAAAGCGGACTTGCTTTGAACGAGAAGGGCCACCTCGTCGGAGCGGATGCGCAGCAGGAAGAGACACTATCGATCGAGCAGCTTGCTGGCTTGATGCGTCAAAAGGGTGAAACGCTTGCGTCGATAGAACGTGTCATCGTACAGGCTGCAGTTGAAGCCACTGGTGGCAACGTTGCTCAAGCGGCCAGAGATTTGGGGCTGACACGTCGGCAACTTGCCTTCAAGCTCGAGAAAATGCACCGACCCGACTGATGCTGCTGTTGACGCTTCTTAACCAATTGTATAATGTGCAATGGTAGATACATATTAGAATAGATTTTAGGGTATGGATGTGTCCATCGAACTGGGAGGTAATAATTGCGATCGGTAGCGATAGTAGGTGCCAATCTCGCTGGTGGGCGAGCGGCAGAGGCGCTGCGGCAGGCTGGATTCGACGGTCGGATATCGCTGATCGGTGAGGAGCCTTTGAGGCCCTACGAACGGCCGCCTTTATCAAAGGAGTTCCTTTGGAATACTTCCCAAGCTCCAGCCAATTTTTTCCTGCAGGATGAAGAATGGTACGCCCAGAACAGGATCGATCTGCTGCTTAATACACGGGTCGAATCACTGGATTTGACCGGGGGCGGAGTGCGCCTGGCGGGCGGGCAGATGGTCATCGCTGACAAGGTACTGCTAGCGACCGGTGGACACGCCCGCAAGCTCAACTTAGCAGGCGCTGAATGCTCCAACGTGCATTATCTGCGCACTTGTGAAGACGCCGCCAGAATGGCCGTCGATCTTCGGCCGGGGGCGCGGGTCGTCATCGTGGGGATGGGCGTGATTGGCGCTGAAGTGGCCGCTAGTGCGATCAAGCTGGGCTGTGATGTGACCGTAGTTGAGCCGTTGGCGGCGCCGATGGAGCGGGCGCTTGGCAAGCGGTTCGGGCAGTGGCTCGGCAATGAGCACCGCAAGCGAGGCGTCAAAACTCATTTCAACCGAGGCGTAACGGGATTCAAATTCGCGAACGAGCGTGTCTCCGCTGTCGAGATAGACGACGGCACTCTCATCCCCTGCGATGCTGTCGTTGTCGGAGTGGGGATCATTCCCGCAACGTCTCTTGCGATTGACGCAGGTTTGACAGTGAACAACGGGATCGTTGTCGATCGTCGATGCCAGACCAGTAATCCGGCGGTATTTGCCGCAGGTGATGTGGCCGAGCAGGATGGTTTTTTTGGCGGACGCTTCCGGCAGGAAACATATCAGAACGCGGTCGACCAAGCTCAGGCTGCAGCCTTGGCTATGCTGGGCCATGAGGTCGCTTACTGTAAGCCGATGTGGTATTGGAGCGATCAGTTCGATTTGAACATTCAGTTTTCGGGACAAATTCCGGTGCAGGCAGAAATCGTCGTTCGCGGGGATATCGAAAGCAACGCTTTCGTTGCTTTCTTCCTGTCAGACAAAATCATTGACGGCGTCCTCACCGTCAACAGGGCCGCTGATATGGGGATAGGCAAGCGACTTGTCGAACGTCGGTTGAGCGCCGGCGCGGATCGGCTAGGCGATACAGGCGTGTCTTTACGCGAATTGCTCCAGCAGGCAGCTTAGCCATTTTTTGGCTAAGCTGAGGGTTCTTATCCGATCCCTCCGCCTGCAACGAATAGAGTCTGCCCGGTGATATAGGACGCTTCCTCAGAGGCGAAAAAGCAAATTGCTGCGGCGAGTTCCTCGGGTTCGCCGAACCGGGCCATTGGGGTGTCGCGCACGGTCTGCTCCATGACCTTTACAAAGCCTGATTTCACAGCATCGGTCATCGGAACAGGATCGCGTGGCGTTACACGCGTCACATTGACACCGCCCGGCGCAACGCAGTTGATGCGAACTCCGCTCGTTTCCAGTTCAAGCGATAAAGCGGCAGTCAATGCAGCGACCCCACCCTTGGCCGCAGCATAAGGCACCCGGTTTACGCCGCGCGTGGCGACAGAACCGATGTTGACAATGGAACCGCGCCCGGCTGCCAACATAAAGGGTAAAACGGCGTGGCAGGACCAAAGAGTCGGCCACAATGACCGGTTTATTTCAGCTATGATCTCGTCTGATGTATAGTCCCAGTAGGGTTTGGCCCAAATAGTACCGCCAACGTTGTGAACCGCCACATCGATTCTTCCGAAGCGATCGGCAACCAGCCGGTACAGTTCGACGGCCCCCTCGCAAGTCTCTAGGTCGAAGTTGGCGGCGTGGACATTCGCGCCACTGGTCTGCAGCCGTTCGACCGCAGCCCGCGTAGCCTCAACGGCGCGGTCGGCGATGATTACGATCGCACCCTCTTCCGCCATGCGTGTGGCGGTGGCTAGCCCGATCCCCTGCGCTCCACCCGTCACGACTGCGACTTGTTTATCGAACCGTCTTGTCGAAGTCATAATTAGGGCGTCCATCCTTAGCGAGCTCACGCAACGAACCGAAAAGCCGTATCGCGCTGCCCTTGTTTATCCTCTCGCCTTGTGTCATGCAAGGCAAAGCATTACACAATGAATAACGTCCAGCAGCTCGGCTGCATCATCGGACCAAATGTTAGGAGAGCCACGAAGATGACCCATAGACTTATGACCCCTAGTGAGGTGACAGGTGCGTGGGCGATTATTCCCACTCCGGCGAAGGATAATGCGTCGGATTGGAGAGCGACGAATACCGTAGATCTCGATGAAACTGCTCGCGTTGTAAATGGCCTGGTAGAGGCGGGTATAAACGGGATACTCAGCATGGGGACGCTTGGCGAAGCGGCGACTATGACTCACGGGGAAAAGCTCGATTTCATAAAGGCGCTGGTTGATGCCGCAGCCGGTCGAGTGCCAATATTTGTCGGCACAACCTGTCTCAATACCCGCGATACCGTAACATTGACCCGGCAAGCACTAGAGCTCGGTGCGGATGGTACAATGCTTGGAGTTCCTATGTGGTGCGCGCCAAGTCTTGAGGTTGCAGTCCAGTTCTACAAGGATGTCGCTGAAGCCGTACCAGAGATGAACATAGCGATCTATGCCAATCCCGAAGCCTTCAAATTCGAATTTTCGCGCTCCTTCTGGGGTCAGGTGGCTGATATTCCTCAGGTCGTAACAGCGAAATATATCGGTGTCGGCAATCTACTGGCAGACCTTGCAACGATCCGGGGCCGCATAAAGCTATTGCCGATCGACTTCGACTACTATGCTGCGGCCCGCATGGACGATTCGATCGACGCATTCTGGTCGAGTGGTGCTGTATGTTGCCCGTTGGTAACCACTACCTTGCGCGATGTAGTGTTGAACGCGCGCTCGACCGGTAACTGGAAGGAGGCACGTGCCTTTCAGGCGCTGCTCGGTCCTACCGCAGCGCCGCTGTTTCCTAATGGGAGTTTCAAAGACTTCTCAACGTACAACATCGCGCTTGAAAAGGCTCGGATGAATGCAGGTGGGTGGATGAAAGCTGGTCCGGTGCGCCCGCCCTATCATCTATGTCCCGAACCGTTCCTGGAAGGTGCCCGTAAATCGGGCATTATGTGGGCGGATCTCGGCAGAGCGCTCGAAGCCGAGAAATAAGATAAGCGTGATAACTGGGAGAGAGCGATGACCGAAATGAAGTTGTCCTGGCCAAAAAACTACAATGAAGTTCCAAAAGAGGCTTTTGTCCGAGAGGACATATACGCGGAAGAGGTCAAGCGTATCTTCCACGGTACTGAATGGCATCCGGTCGCTCATGAAAGTGAATTGCCTAACGCAGGTGATTTCAAGACATACCGATTGTCGGGTGTGCCACTGCTTATCGGGCGCGACGTCGAGGGCGTGGTGCGGGTGTTTTATAACGCGTGCTCGCACCGCGGCAATCAACTCGAAACGGCGGTCATGGGCAACAAGACCGAATTTGAATGCCCCTATCACCGTTGGCTGTTCGATTCGAAAGGCGATCTGGTCGGCTGTCCGAACCCTCGGGAATTTCTTCCCGGCTTCAACAAAGCAGACTATCCGCTTGCCCAGCCGCGGTTTGACATTTTTTTCGGCCTTGTTTTCGTCACGCTCTCATCAGAAACCGAGCCGCTATTGGCATATCTTGGAGATTCGCAGAATACGTTGCGCGAACTGCTAGCAGGCGATGGGCGTCTCAAACTGCTCGGCTACCAGAAAGTGCGCTATGATACGAACTGGAAGTCGTACACCGACAATGATGGCTATCATGCCCCATTGCTTCATCAGGCGTTCAAGATGCTTAACTGGCAAGGCGGCAACGGTCGCCAGTTTACAGCAACAAAACGCGGCCACATTTGTTTCGAATCTGCGCTTTCTGTGGCAACCGGGCCCACCGTGCTGAAAGACAAATCGCTGATCGAATTCAAAGGGCAGGATCCGGCGGTCGGCTCACGGATCGTTTCTCTCTTTCCCACTTTTGTTTCGACGAAGCATCTTGATGTCATTAATTTGCGTTTTGCGACACCAATCGATGCTGAGACGGTCGAGGTCCACTATGCCTATTTCGCGCATCAGGATGACGACGAGGACATGGTTCGGCACAGACTGCGGCAAAGTTCAAACCTGCTGGGGCCATGCGGCCTGATCAGCATGGAAGATGCCTCGATTTTCCATCGCATCCATATCGGAAATCATACGCCCGGCTCTGCCATCTTCCAAAAGGGAGTGCATGACCCTTTGAAGCTGGAATCGGAGTTCCTTCAAAACGACGAGAGCGGTAATCTGCCGCGCTGGGAATATTATCGGTCGGTCATGGGTTTCGAGAGGGCGACGGCATGATAGAGACAGATATGTCGCTTGAAGCGGCGCTCAATGCCGTTCTGCTAGCGGATGCTGACGCGCTTGATAGCAAAGATATGCAGAGATGGCTTGATAATTACGCGGACGAGGAGAATGCGTCGTATTTCTGCCGTTCGGCGGAAAATTCAGAGCACGGACTTGCCCTTGGCTTTATGTACGACGACTGCCGGGCGAGGCTCGAGGATCGCGTCACTTTCGTAAATGACATTTGGGTCGGCACATTTCAGGACTATCGTACACGTCATTTCGTGCAATTGACCAGCTATCATCGAGCCGATACAGCCACTTTGGAAATGCGGTCCAACTTTTCCGTGTTCATGACGCCTAAAGACAGTGGCATCACCCAGGTGCTTGCCGCAGGCCAATATCTTGACAGCGTGCGGCAACAAAAGAATGGCGGGCTGAAGCTATTGTCGCGGCGGGCTGAGCTCGATACCTCTGTGCTTCCACGATATTTGGTCTATCCGATATGACGATCCGGTGATAGGTGTTGCATATTATGCAACACCTGCTATAGCTAAAGCTGTTGAACGACAGCCAAAATTGGGACGCGCGGACCGTAATTGGCCAATTGGCAGACGGGGTGCTAAACTTGATTGGCTGCCCCCATCAACAAGTAAGAATTCGGGAGACGTGGCATGGTTGCGAGTGCTTTTCCAAAAAGCCAGCAAGAATATTTTGAGCAACTTCGCCAACCTCCAGTGCTGGCGCTGCCAACCGCCTTGTTGTTTGTCGCCTCGATGGGCGGTATCGGCTGCGTCTGGTATCTCTCCTTGACGGGGAAGATGCCCATTTGGCTTGGCACCATTGCCAACGGCTTGATCACTTACCTACTTTTCAGCGTAATACACGACGCAGCGCATTATTCTCTCTCGAGAGTAAAATGGCTGAATGAGTCGATTGGGGCGATCGGGCTCTTCTTCTTGTTCCCCTATGCGCCGATGGTGCTATTACGCTGGGTACACAACAAGCATCACAGTTACGCCAATGGTCCACTCGACCCCGATCGCTTCGAGCATGAATCACCTTGGTGGCAGGTGCCCTTCCGTTGGACGTTTTTTGATGGTGCGTACATCCACTACTTCCTGAAACGAGGCCAGAGCGTTCGCAAGAGACACGGGAAAGAACTCGTCCTGTTCTATAGCGGTTTGCTCTCCTTGTTCGTAGGTGCGATCTATTTTGGATTTGGTTTTGAACTGTTCATGCTATGGTTCCTGCCCTCGCGCATAACGTTATTCCTGATTGCTGTGGTTTTCGTGATTCTGCCGCACTATCCGGCTATGGTCGCGCAGGACGAGCAGCCCTACATGGCGACAACGATGCGCTATGGATGGGAATGGCTGCTGACGCCATTGCTGGTCTATCAGAATTACCACTTGATCCATCATCTCTATCCGGAAATTCCTTTCTACCGGATGCACAGGGCCTATTTCGTTAAATATGACGAGATCAACCGTCAGGACATCAGCAGGCAGACAGCATTCGGGCTCAAGCCAGAAAACATCGCATCTCATCTAGCCTATCGTCAATCTAGAGACTCGACAATCCAACCGGCGGAATGATGGCGGTCGGCATCCGTGGCTCGGTGACGGAGTGGTCATGGCGCTGGCTTTGAACCGCGTTTGGCTAGCATGAGGATTCAGCCGAGCTTGAGGGAGAGCCACGGCAATACAGGGAGATGCGAAGGGTGGGAATGCTTGAGGATAAGGTCGTTGCTGTGACTGGCGCGGGAGGAGGGATTGGTCGTGAGATCGCGTTGCTTTGCGCTCGCGAAGGCGCCTGCGTTGTAGTCAATGATTTTGGAACTTCCTCTTCGGGCGAAGGCAAGGATGCGGGTCCCGCATCACAAGTGGTTGCCGAGATCGAGGCGGCGGGCGGCAAGGCGTGCGCTAATCTCGCCAGTGTCACTGATTCGTCTGGCGCGGCTTCGATTATCGAGGATGCGGTCAACACCTTTGGACGCATCGACGCCGTGGTGAACAACGCCGGTATCCTTCGCGACCGCATTTTTCACCGAATGAATGAGGCCGAATGGCGCGCCGTGATAGACGTTCATCTGCATGGTAGCTTCCTCGTGTCGCAAGCTGCTGCGCCGCACTTCAAGGAGCAGGGCTCCGGGGCATTCATCCATTTCACGTCAACGTCAGGATTGATCGGCAATTTTGGTCAAGCGAATTACTCCGCCGCGAAGCTGGGCATTGTGGGCTTATCAAACTCGATTGCGCTCGACATGCAGCGCTTTGGCATACGCTCAAACTGCATCGCGCCCTTTGCCTGGAGCCGAATGATAGGCACGATCCAGGCCGAGACCGAGGACGACAAGCGTCGCGTCGAGCGAATGAAGTCGATGTCGGCGGCAAAGATCGCGCCGTTTGCCGCATTCCTCGCCAGCGACGCATCGAAAGATGTGAGCGGTCAGATATTTGCGGTTAGAAAGAACGAGATTTTCCTTTTCAGCGTGCCGCGTCCGCTCCGCTCTGTACACCGCTCCGACGGCTGGACCGTCGAGACGATCGCGAGCGAATTGCTGCCTGCGCTTAAGCCCAGCTTCCACCCGCTGCAGAGATCGACAGATATTTTCAGCTGGGATCCTATCTGAGGTGGCGCTCGACCCGGATCGACTGCTACAGCTACCGCCTCAGGAAACCCGGCACAGCTTCACCAAACGTGACACGATCTTATACGCTTTGGGTGTGGGTGCTGATGATTTGCGCTTCGTGTACGAGAAGGGGTTGCAGGCCCTGCCGTCAATGGCAGTGGTACTCGCCTATCCCGGCTTCTTCTGGCAGGATCCTGCTTACGGCATTTCATGGCAGAAGATCCTTCATGGTGAGACCTCGGTTGAACTGTTTGCGACACTTCCCACAGAAGGCGATCTTTTGGGCCGTACATGCATTGATGCCATTTTCGATAAGGGCGTGGACAAGGGCGCGATCATACTTACCTCGCGTCGTATCGAGAATTCTACCGGTATACACCTCGCGACGGTGCGCAATACTCTGCTCCTGCGCGGCGACGGCGGTTTTGGCGGCCAGGCCGATGGCGCTCCTCGCCCCCGTCCGCTCCCGGACGATCGCGCACCTGACCATGTCGTGAAGCTGCCCACCGATGAGAAACAGGCGCTGATCTACAGGCTGTCAGGCGATTATAATCCGCTGCACGCCGATTTGGACGTGGCGCGCGCAGCAGGGTTCCCGCGTCCAATCCTACATGGCCTGTGTACATACGGCATTGCGGGCCGCGCTGTTCTGTCGGCTCTATGCGGTAACGATCCAACGCTGCTTAAGCGGATGGATGTACGCTTCTCGAGCCCAGTCTTTCCGGGGGAGACGATCAGGGTAGAAATTTGGCGTGAGGATGGCGACCGCGCCGCCTTCCGAGCGACTGCTGAGGAGCGCAGTGTGGTCGTTCTCAACAACGGTTATGCGGAGATGGCACCATCATGAACGCCAATTCCGGAATCCTTTCCTATGGTGCCTACATACCTCGCTTGCGGCTGCAACGTTCGGCGATATTCGCGGCCAACGCTTGGTTTGCGGCCGGCCTCAAAGGCCTCGCGATGGGCGAGCGTGCGATTGCCAACTGGGATGAGGACAGCGTCACGATGGCAGTCGAGGCGGCGCGCGATTGCCTCACCGGGTTTGACCGCGGCACAGTCACAGCGCTGTCGCTCGCCTCGACCACCCACCCCTTTGCCGATCGGCTAAACAGCGGCATAGTCAAAGAAGCGCTGACTTTGTCGGACAGCATCTCAGCGCTGGACGTCGCGGGAAGCCAGCGTGCTGGCACATCGTCGCTTATTCAGGCGCTGAACGCCGGAGTAAACGGGGGAACGCAGCTTTGCGTCGCGTCCGAGTTGCGCAAGGCGCGTCCCGCATCAGAAGGGGAACTGGTCCAGGGCGACGCTGCCGCCGCGATACTCGTTGGCACTGGCGATCCGATTGCGCGCTTTATCGGGTCACACAGTGTGACGCTCGACTTCGTCGACCATTTCCGAGCATCGGGAGCCGACTTCGATTATACGTGGGAAAGCCGCTGGATCCGCGACGAGGGCTACTCCATGCTCCTCGGCGATGCGCTCGCCGCTGCGATCGAAACTCTTGTCGTTGATCCGGCGAAGATCGACCGCCTCCTGATCCCCATCACCGTGCGTGGCGTGCCCGAAGGCCTTGCAAAAAAGCTTGGCGTGCCCGCCGCCGCCGTTGCCGATACCCTTGCGCCGAACGTCGGCGACAGTGGAGTTGCCCATCCGCTGCTGATGCTGGCGGCGGCGCTGGAACAGGCAAGGCCCGGCGAGACGATCATGCTGGTCGGCTTCGGCCAGGGTTGCGACGTGCTGCTGTTCGAGACGACCGAAGCCATCGCTAACCTGCCGAGGCGTGACGGCTTTTCCGGCGCGCTTGCGCGCGGCAAGGCGGATGAGAATTACCTGCGCTTCCTGTTCCACCGCGGCCTGCTCGATCTCGACCGTGGCATGCGTGCCGAGGCCGACCAAAAGCAGCCCGGCACAACCTTGTTCCGCAACCGCAAGACAGTGCTTGGTCTGGTCGGCGGGCGCTGCACCAAGACCGGGACCGTCCAGTTCCCGCGCTCGGAAATCAGCGTCAATCCGAACGACCGTGCCATTGGCACGCAGGAAGATTATCCGCTCGCCGAAAAGCAGGCGCGGATCGTCACCTACACCGCCGACAGCTTGACCTATTCGCCTGCCCCGCCGCAATATTATGGCATGATCGATTTCGAGGGCGGCGGGCGGATGTTTACCGAATTCGCCGATGTCGATGCCGAGAGCATCGAGGTCGGCTTGGCGATGAAGATGATGTTCCGCATCAAGGCGGTCGACGAGAAACGCGATTTCATCAAGTATTTCTGGAAAGCCGTGCCGGTGCAGCAACCGGCAGCGGGGGAGTGATCCGATGGCTAAAGGCATCAAGGACAAGGTCGCAATCCTCGGCATGGGGTGCGCGAAGTTTGGCGAACGCTGGGACAAGGACGCCGAGCAGCTCGCCGTCGAGGCCTTTCAGGAAGCCATCGCCGACGCGGGCATCGACACCTCGCAGATCGACGCTGCATGGCTGAGCGTGGCGTTCGACGCGGTCAATATCGGCCCGTCCGGCATCCCGCTCGCCACCGCGCTGCGCCTGCCCAATATCGGCGTCACCAAGGTGGAGAATTATTGCGCCAGCGGCACCGAGGCGTTTCGCGGCGCCGTCTATGCCGTCGCATCGGGTGCCGCCGACATTGCGCTCGCGGTCGGGGTCGAGAAGCTCAAGGATACCGGCTATGGCGGGCTGCCGGTGCGCACGCGCGGGTCGACCTTCGACATGATCGGCGTCACTGGCTCTGCACCCGGCAATTTCGCCCAGCTCGCTGCGGCCTATCGCAACGCGCATGGGGTGTCGAAGGACGACCTCAAGCTGGCGATGGCACATGTTTCGGTAAAGAGCCACGCCAATGGTGCGAAAAACCCTAAAGCACACTTGCGCAAGTTGATCGACATTGACACAGTCATGAACGCGCCGATGATTGCCGATCCGCTGGGGCTTTTCGATTGTTGCGGTGTTTCCGACGGCGCGGCCTGCGCGATCGTCACGACACCCGAGATCGCCCGTACGCTGGGCAAGCGGGACCTGGTAACAGTCAAGGCGCTACAAATCGTCACCTCCAACGGGTGGGAGAGCCAGGGCACGGTCTGGAACGGAAGCTATTTCCACACCACGCGTACCGCCGCCGTCAAGGCTTATGACGAGGCCGGTGTCACCAACCCGAGAGACGAAATCAGCCTAATCGAGGTTCACGACTGCTTCTCGATCACCGAATTAGTAACGATGGAAGACCTTTACATCAGTCCCGAAGGCGAGGGTTGGAAGGACGTGCTCAACGGCTTCTTCGATGCCGACGGCAAGGTGCCTTGCCAAATTGACGGCGGACTCAAATGCTTTGGCCATCCGATCGGCGCGTCGGGACTGCGCATGATCTACGAGAATTATCTGCAATTGCTCGGGCGCGCGGGCGAACGCCAGCGCAGCACACCGCCAAGGCTCGCCCTGTCGCACAACCTTGGCGGTATGCCCAACCAGAATGTCAGTGCGGTCGCCATCGTGGGCCTTCCGGATGCGTAGTTACCAGGCCGGAACTGCGGCACGCCCGCGCGCTACGCCGGGCTGATCGGCGATGTACCGGCTGCTTGACAGGATGCGCGTGGTCGAGGCGTCATCGTTCGTCGCCTCTCCCACTTGCGGCATGTATCTGGCGCAAATGGGGGCCGAGGTGATCCGCTTTGATCAGATTGGCGGTGGGCCCGATTTCAGGCGCTGGCCGCGCGCGAAGAACGGAGCCAGTCTCTATTGGGAATCGCTCAACAAGGGCAAGAAGTCGATTGCGATCAATCTCGCAAGTGCTGAAGGCCGCGCACTTGCGATCACCTTGATTACCGCGCCAGGGCCAACGGGCGGACTGTTCGTCACGAACTATCCTGTCGAAGGGTTTCTGTCGCATGAACGCCTTTCTGCATTGCGGCCGGACCTCGTCACGCTGCGGATCATGGGCCGCGCCGATGGCGGTCCCGCGCTAGACCACACCGTCAATTGCGCGGTCGGCTTTCCCCAGATCACCGGACCGTCCGGCCTTGGCGATGCGGTGGTCAATCATGTGCTGCCCGCCTGGGATTTGCTGACCGGTGCCTATTCCGCTTTTGCTTTCCTTGCTGCCGAACGCCATCGACGCGATACCGGCGCTGGCCAGGAAGTGCGCGTCCCCTTGGCGGATATGGCGATCGCCAGTGTCGCCAACCTTGGTATGCTTGCCGAAGTGCTCGACAGCGATGCGAACCGGCCACGGCTCGGCAACCAGATATTTGGTGCGTTCGGGCGCGATTTTACAACCACCGACGGCCACCGGCTGATGCTGATGGCGCTTACTGTGCGCCAATGGCAAGGTCTCGTTGAGGCGCTCGGCATTGCCCAAGGGGTCGCACAGATCGAGGCCGGGCAGGGCGTTTCGTTCGCACGCGATGAAGGTATCCGCTTCGAGCATCGCGATAAGCTGGTGCCGTTGGTCGAGGAGGCGGTCGCCAAGCGCACACTCGCCGATCTTGCCTGCGCGTTCGAACCGCTCGGGGTTTGCTGGAGTCCCTACCAGAGTATGCGGGAAGCTGCCGATGATCCCGATCTGGTCCGTGCCAATCCGATCTTTACCGAGGTCGAGCAGCCAAGCGGTGCACGTTACCCGATACCCGGCGCGCCGGCCACAATCCCAAAAGCCGAACGGCTGCCACCGGCCCGGGCGCCGCGGCTCGGCGAGCATACCGATGAGATTCTCGCCAACGTGCTTGGCCTAAGCTCCGGCGAGGTCGGCAAGCTGCACGACAGCGGCATCGTGGCCGCGGGTTGAGATGGGCTGTTCGGCTTATCCGTCGCTCGAGGCTCTGGTCGACCAGACGGCAGCGGCGCTTGACGCAGCGCGCAGCTTCGCCGCCGACGTTCGTAGCCGGCTCCTGGGCAATGTCGGTGAGGGCGCCGCAGTCAATCCCGCGCTGCTCGATCACCATCAGCATGATGCCCATGGCTATGCCTGGATTGAAACGACGATCGCCGCGCTCAAAGCGCTGATGGGCTGGGCGGTGGCGGCGCAGGAGCGTGGCGATTTCGGCGAAATCGATGCGCTGATCCTGCGCCTCGCCTTCGCCGACTATCTCAGCCAGCTTGCAGGGGGACTCGCCATCGGCCCCAACGAATATTTTCGGCCCGGGCGAATGGGGCTCGAGGCGTCGGCACGCCGGATGGTGGATGATCCTGCAGTCTGCGCGCTGATCGCGTGCGCGGACGCGCAAAGCCGCGCCAGCCTGATCGCGCTGGTGCGTGCCGGGGCCAGCGTGAACGAGGCGTCCGGCGACGCAGCGCTCGACGAAATCCGCGCTCAGTTTCGACGGTTCACCGCCGAGCGGATCACGCCGTTTGCACATCGCTGGCATCTCGACAACGCGCTGATACCGGACGCGCTGATCGCAGAGCTCGGCGCACTCGGGACGTTCGGCATATGCGTCGATCCCGAATATGGCGGGCTTGGGCTTGGCAAGCTGGAAATGTGCGTCGTGACTGAGGAACTGAGCCGCGGCTGGATCGGGGCTGGTTCGCTTGGCACGCGTAGCGAAATCGCCGCCGAGTTGATCGGGCTCGGCGGCAGCAAGGCTCAGAAGGCCCGCTGGCTGTCGGGCCTGGCAAGCGGCGAGATTCTGCCAACCGCGGTGTTCACAGAGCCCGGTGCCGGGTCCGACCTTGCCAGCCTGACCACGCGCGCGGTGGCGGCGCCCGACGGGAGCTGGCGCATCTCAGGCGCCAAGACCTGGATCACCCATGCCGCACGTACCGATCTGATGACCATGCTCGCACGCACCGGCGGCGAGGGCCATCGTGGGCTCAGCATGTTCCTGCTCGCCAAGCCGCGCGGTAGCGAGACCGACCCGTTCCCTGGTCCTGGTCTCGCCGGAAGCGAGATCGCGGTCCTGGGCTATCGTGGTATGCGCGAATATGAGCTGAGTTTCGATGGCTTCGAGGCATCCGCTGAGAGCCTGCTCGGGAACGTTGAGGGCGAAGGCTTTCGCCAACTCATGCGCACCTTTGAAGGCGCACGCATCCAAACTGCTGCGCGCGCGGTCGGCGTTGCCTGGCGTGCGTACGAGCTCGGGATCGATTACGCCCTTGCGCGCAACCAGTTCGGACGCCCGCTGGTCGACTTCCCGCGGGTTGCCGACAAGCTCGTTGCGATGCTTTTCGAGACGGTGGCTGCCCGCGAACTGGCCTATGCTGCGGCGCGCACCAAAGACGCCGGCGGACGCAGCGACGTAGAGGCAGGGATGGCGAAGCTGCTTGCCGCGCGGGTTGCCTGGACCAACGCCGACGCGAGCCTGCAGATCCACGGGGGCAACGGATATGCGCTGGAAACCGAGATCAGCCGCATCCTGTGCGACGCGCGCATCCTCTCTGTGTTCGAAGGCGCGGCCGAGATACAGGCGCACATTATCGCACGTGGTCTCCTCGAGCGCGGGACCGCAGAACGATGACCGAGGCGTATGAGGCGATCCGGGAAGAGGTTGCCAAGTTGTGCGCCGACTTCCCGGGCGAATATTGGCGCGCGAAGGACAAGGACCGCGCTTATCCGGGCGAGTTTGTCGAGGCGTTGAACAGCGCGGGTTATCTCGCCGCGCTGATCCCGGAGGAATATGGCGGTGCCGGGCTGCCGCTTTCGGCGGCCGCAGCGATCTTGGAGGAAATCCACCGCTCGGGTAGTAATGGGGGCGCCTGCCATGCGCAAATGTACATCATGGGCACGGTGCTCCGCCATGGATCGCAGGCGCAGAAGGCCGAGTATCTGCCCGGAATTGCCAGCGGCGCGCTGCGGCTCCAGGCATTCGCCGTGACCGAACCGTCAAGCGGCACCGACACCTTGTCTATCACGACTTTCGCGCAGCGCGACGGCAATCGCTACATTGTGAACGGGCAGAAAATATGGACGTCCCGCGCAGAGCATTCGGACTTGATGCTGCTGCTCGCTCGTACGACCCCCCGCGACCAGGTCGAAAAACGCACCGATGGCCTTTCGGCCTTCCTCGTCGATATGCGTGAAGCACACGGGAAGGGCATGTCGATTCGTCCTATCGACACCATGATGAACCATTCGACGACCGAAATCTTCTTCGACGATGTGGCCATCCCTGGCGCCAATCTGATCGGCGAGGAGGGCAAGGGCTTCCGATACATCTTGTCCGGGATGAATGCCGAGCGGATACTGATCGCTGCCGAATGCGTTGGCGATGCCAAATGGTTCATAGACAAGTCCGCCGCCTATGCCAGGGAAAGGTGCGTTTTCGGGCGGCCGATCGGACAGAATCAAGGCATTCAGTTCCCGATCGCCCGCGCCTATGCGCAGATGCGCGCCGCGGAGTTGATGGTTCACGACGCGCTGCGCCGCTACGAGGCGGGCGAGAACCCCGCAGCTGAAGCCAATATGGCGAAAATGCTCGCGGCCGAGGCAAGCTGGGCCGCGGCCGAGGCCTGTGTCCAAACGCATGGTGGCTTCGGCTTCGCCGCCGAATATGATATCGAGCGCAAGTTCCGCGAGAACCGCCTTTATCAGGTCGCGCCGATCTCGACGAATCTCATCCTATCCTATCTCGCCGAGCATGTCCTTGGCCTGCCAAGGGCCTATTGATGGCGAGGGTCGCACGATGAGCCAACGCTGGAACGATTGGCTCGGGAAGCCTTTGCGTACGCACGACATGGTTTCGCAACCGGCGGTGAACCGCTTCGCCGCGCTGCTCGACGTGCCGCAACCCATTGGCGCGGATGCGCCCCACGGCTTCCATTGGTGCCTGTGCTTGCCGGATGCGAACATGGCCGATATCGACAGTGACGGGCATCCCGTGCGGGGCGCGTTCCTCCCGCCGATCGCGCTCCCGCGACGGATGTGGGTGGCGAGTGATGTCAGTTTCCATACCCCGCTTCAGATCGGCGCGCAGATCGAACGTGTTTCGACGGTAATGTCGGTCGCTGAAAAGGACGGGAGCGCGGGCAGCCTTGCGTTCGTTGAGGTCGATCACGTCACCAGCGCGGGTGGAACCGTCGCGATCCGCGAGCGACAGACGATCGTCTATCGTGAAGCGGTGGGATCCGTCCAGGCGACGGCCAATACGGGGGGAGCACGGCCCGATCTATCAAACTGGACCTGGCACCGGCACATGGTCCCGAACGAGGTGCTGTTGTTCCGCTATTCGGCGTTAACCTTTAATAGCCACCGCATCCACTATGACCTTCCCTATGCGACGGCGGTTGAGGGCTATCCCGGCCTAGTGGTACAAGGGCCGCTGACGGCAAGCCTGCTGCTCGATTTGTGCGTGCGTGAACTCGGCTCGGACGTACTCACCAGCTTCGCCTTTCGTGCCCGCACGCCCGCTTTCGCGGGGCCTGAAATGCATCTTGTGGGGCGGCGGGACGGCGGTGAAATCAGTCTTGCCGCAATCGGACACGACGGCCGTACCATTATTTCTGCCTCTGCAACGATACGGTCGTGAATATCAAAAGATGAAAGGAAATGCCGCCATGGCACTCGATCTGGAGACACGAGATCAGTTGATCGGCACCATTCGCCGTTTTGTTAGCGAACGGCTGCGGCCGATCGAGGCAAAGGTCGCCGAGGCGGATGAGATCCCGAACGAGGTGATTGATGAAATGCGCCAGCTCGGCTTGTTCGGCCTGTCGATCCCGGAGGAATTCGGCGGGCTGGGGCTGTCCATGGAAGATGAAAGTCTCGTCGCGCTTGAGATCGGTCGTACCAGCCCGGCATTCCGCTCGGCCTTCGGCACCAATGTTGGCATCGGCAGCCAGGGCCTCGTGATGTTCGGCAATGATGAGCAGAAGCACCGCTGGCTTCCGGGAATCGCGAGCGGAGAGATCATCACCAGCTTCGCGCTGACCGAGCCTGAGGCCGGCAGCGATTCTGGCTCGGTCAGGACACGCGCGCGGCGCGAGGGTAACGAATATGTTCTCGACGGATCCAAGATCTATATCACGAATGCCGACAAGGCCGGTCTGTTCACGGTGATGGCGCGGACCAACCCGGATGAAAAGCGCGGGGCAGGCGTCACCGCTTTCCTTGTACCCAGTGAATTGCCGGGGTTGGGCGTCGGGCCGCCCGAGCGCAAGATGGGCCAGCAGGGTGCGCATATCTGCACGGTCAACTTCGACGGCGTGCGTGTCCCCGCGGCGAACCGCCTCGGCGAGGAGGGAAGCGGGTTCCGTGTGGCGATGCAGGTGCTCGACCGCGGCCGGCTGCACCTCTCGGCTTTGTGCGTCGGCGTGGCCGAGCGGCTGATCTCCGATTGCGTCGCCTTTGCCTCCGAACGGCGCCAGTTCGGCAAGCCTATCGCCGAGTTCCAGCTCGTCCAGGCGATGATCGCAGATTCCAAAACCGAGGCGCTGGCCGCGCGAGCGCTAATGCTTGAGACCGCGCGCAAGCTCGACGCCGGCGAGAGTATCACACTGGAGGCGGCCGCTTCAAAATTGTTTGCGTCTGAAATGGTCGGCAGGGTTGCCGATCGCGCGGTGCAGATCTTCGGCGGCGCCGGATATGTCGCCGGTCATGGTATCGAGCGCTTCTATCGCGACGTGCGCATCTTTCGTATATACGAGGGCACTTCTCAGATTCAGCAATTGGTGATCGCGCGCGAGACCCTGAAGCGCGGCGGTTGAGCTGGTCTTGCCCTGTCTTGAACAGGACCAGGCAGAGAAGGGTGCGGCGTATGTGGTGCAGTCGAGGTCCTACTTGGGGCATATGGACCGTGGACACGAAGGTATCTTGACCATGCGGAGCAGCATCACACTGCTTTTCGTGCCTGGCGACCGGCCCGAGCGTTATGCGAAGGCGGCCACCTCGGGCGCGGATGCTATTATCATCGACCTTGAGGATGCGGTTGCTCCCGCAAATAAGGTGCAAGCCCGTACAGCACTTTGCCACGTCGTCGCCTTGCCCGCTGACATGGATATTTTTGTGCGTGTAAACGCAGTCAATACCCCATGGCACGAAGAGGATCTGGCGGCGATCGCATCGCTTCCCCTGTCCGGGTTGATGCTCGCCAAGACCGAGTCCGCGCATGACGTCGAGCAGGCTTCCGAAGTGGCCGCGGGCCAGCCGGTCATCGCCTTGCTCGAAACGGCGCTTGGCTTGTCGAGGGCGCGAGAGATATCCGCCTCCGCCTGCGTGCGGCGCCTGGCGTTCGGCAGCATCGATTATTGCGCGGATATCGGCGCCGCGCATCGGCGCGAGCCGCTGCTGGCGGCGCGCAGCGAGATTGTACTCGCCTCGCGTCTGTCATCCTTGCTTTCGCCAATCGACGGCGTGTGCACGTCGCTGGGCGAAGAAGCGCTGCTGGAAGATCACGCGCGTTATGCCTTGGATCTTGGGTTCGGCGGCAAGCTCTGCATCCATCCCAGTCAGATTGCGCCGGTGCGAATCGGCTTCGCCCCCACACGGGAGGAGCTGGCTTGGGCGCAAAGGACACTGGCTACAGGTGAGGATGGCGCGACTTCCGTGGATGGAACCATGGTCGATGCCCCGGTCAGGGTCCGCGCCCGCCAAATCCTGCGGCGCGCCAATCGTGCGGGCACGGCTATTCAGGAAGAAGCATCATGAACAATTCAGAGGGTCTGTGGAAAGCGGACGCCGGCGAGAATCGTGGCGACCAGTCGCCTGCTGGTCTGACAGATGCTTGCTCGGCACAACTGTGGCGGGCGGAATGGGAGCGCCGCCGCATTGCGCCGCTTAGCTCCGCTCACCCCAGGCTGTCGGAGGACGACATCTATGCAATTGCCGCGCGCACCTTCCAGAGGCGCGACCGACAGAAGATCGGTTTCAAGCTGGGCTACACTAGCGCCGAGATGCGCGCGCAGATGGGCATTAACGACCCCAATTTCGGCGTGCTGACAAAGGATCTGCTCGTGTCCGAAAGAACGGGTCGGGTAGATAGCGAAAACCTGTTCCATCCCCTGATCGAGCCTGAAATCACACTGCGTGTGGGGCGCGACGTCCATGGCCCCGATCAGACGCGCGTTAGCATCAGCTATGCGGTGGTTTCCGCAATTGCGAGCCTCGAAATCGTGCATACCCGCTATCAGAGCTATTGCTTTTCCGCGGTCGACAATATCGCGGATAACAGCTCGAGCGCGCGGGTGGTGCTCGGCCGCCTCGATCATTCCGGTCGCTCGATGACCTGCGCCTGTGCGCCGTGCTAATGTCGTCGAAAGGCGCGACGATCGCTCATGGGATCGGCGCGAACGCGCTCGGGGATCCGCGCGCGGCGCTCGCCTGGCTCGCCAATTTCCTGGGGCAGCGCGGCGAATGTATTCCCGCCATGAGCATCATAATGACGGTCGGGCTCTCACGCGCCCACGCCGCCCAAGAAGGAGATACAGTCACTGGTGAGTTTACCCTGCTGACATTGTTTCGGCCATTTTCTGATGTGGCCGTCAATGCCGGTCGAAACCAAGAAGGGATCCTGTCGATGGATTTGAAGCTAAGCGGCAAAACTGTGGTGCTGACGGGTGCTAGCAAGGGCATCGGGCTAGCGGCGCTCCGGACTTTTGCCATGGAAGGTGCCCGGGTGATTGCCGCTGCGCGTGCAAGCCCGGCTTTGGAGGTGGAGGTCGCCGCGTTGCGCAAGGCAGGGCATGACGTAATTGCATGCCCCTGCGATATTACACGCGATGACGATGTGCAAAATCTGATCGAGACCGCGCAGCGTTATGCGGGGCGCATTGACGTGTTAGTCAATAATGCCGCTGGTAAACTACCCGCTGGCGACTTTATGGCGATCTCCAGCCAGGAATGGCTGGATGGTTGGAATGAGAAACTGCAATGCTACATCCGCACCGCCCAGGCGGTGTTCCCGCTCATGCGCGATCAGGGCGGCGGTCGCATCGTCAACGTCGTTGGTGCTGCTGCGCGAAACCCGAAAGCGTCTTACATGGCGGTCGGCGTCACAAACGCCGGATTGATCAACTTTACGAAGTCGCTGGCGGATCATGGCGCGCCGCATGGCATTCTTGTTGCCGGGGTAGCGCCTTCGGGGGTTATGACGGATCGCTGGCGACGCCTGATCGAAAAGCGCGCCGAAGGCGAAGGCAAGACGCCCAAAGCGCTACAGGCGGAAATGGACGCAACCTTCCCGCTCGGGCGAATGGCTGATCCTGAGGAAGTCGGCGATGTCATTTGCTTCGTGGCGTCGCCCCGGGCCTCATATATTTCTGGCAGCATCATCACGGTAGACGGAGCCTCGACGACTGGCGTATTCAATTAGAAGACCTGGGCACCTCCATCAACCCGTTGATCTGAGCGGACTTGAGCGTTCAGCGCAGGATTTGGCATGATTGGGGCCGCTTGGGTCTCCATTCTGATGGCTTTTGTTGGCATTGCCGTCTTTCAGGCGCAGCTATCCCGTCGCTACCCGTCGTTCATGGAAGATGAGTCGGTGCATGTTGTAGACGAGGGGGGCGTGGGTGATCTTGGCTTCGGCGCGCTAGATGCCGATGGTGCGGATGAACAGCCCCATCTGGTCTTTCTGCCGGGCGAACACATGTTCGACGCGGGCGCGGATTTTCGATTTGGCGGCGTTGGCTCTGGTGGTGCGTTCGGGCATCGGCTTGCCGCGTGGCTTCTTGCGATGGATTCGGCTGACCCGGCTCTGCCGCTTGAGCCATGCCTCGTTGGCTTGGCTCCGATAGGCCGTGTCGGCCCAGACATCGGAGGCGGTGTTGTCGCTGGTGACTACATCACGCAGCATTTGTCCGTCGAAGCGCGCTGCGTCGGTGACCTTGCCCTTGCGGATGAAGCCGAAGGTCCGGCAGATCGACACGCTGCTCTTGTAGCCGAAGCTCGGGATGGCGATGTCGATGCCCGGCTTGCCGTTCGCCAAGGGTTTGGCCTTTGCGAACTTGAGCGTCCAGCGTGCGTCGGTGTCCTTCTGCGCCGCCCTGACTGGCTCATCGGGCCAGATCTCGCAGGCCTTCTTGCCCGCCTTGATCGCATCCTTTTCAGGCGCCGTGTTGCGCTGCTTGGGCGCAGCCACCAGTGTGGCATCGACGATCTGCCCACCCACGGCGAGATAGCCGCGTTCCTTGAGCTGGAGACCCGCAAAAACCTGTAGCGTTTACGCGGTCATGGTGATTCACTGATCGGGAGCGATTATGGAGAGCCGTGGTGGATCCGAAGTCCCTGTTCAGTTTGAGCGACCATCTTGAAGCGTTGAGCAAGGAAGGCGGTACGCCTCCGGTGAGGGCCGCCTTGCGGTGATCGGCTGATATTTGGAGATGGCACCGGTGCAAGCACTGGTGTTTGCACCGGTACTAGAGACGGTGCGATGGGTCAGGTGACGATAATTTCGGGCGTTGAGCGGCGGCGGGTATGGTCTGACGACCAGAAGCGGACGCTGGTGATGGCGGTGTCGCAACCCGGCGCGAACGTGGCGGAGATCGCGAGGGAGGCGGATCTACGGCCGGGCCAGATCTATCGCTGGCGGCGACAGATGTTCGGTGATGCGAACGGTTTTGCCGCCGTTGCGGTGAAGCCTGATCCAGCGCCGCCGACGGGGCCAGCGGTTGTCGTGGAGCTGGGCAGCATCACGGTCCGCATAGCGGCGGATACGCCGCCGGATTTGGCTGCTGCCGTCCTGCGGTCGCTGCGGCGGTGATCCCGGTCCCCTCGGGTGTCAGGATATGGATCGCGACCGGGCATACCGATATGAGGAAGGGTATGCGATCCTTGGCTGCGTATTTCGTAAAAACGGGACATTCGTTTCGCTAAATCGCGGACAGCGGTTTCGCTAATTCCGGGACAGCTGGAGGTGTGTTTTCCGTTTGCCTTGTTGAAGTCGGGTTGGCTGATCGCGC
>NZ_JABBFV010000039.1 GCF_012927105.1 Sphingobium psychrophilum
ACCTGATCAATGACGACAACGATATGAAGAGGGCCCCGATCGGGGCCCTCTTCATATCGTCAGGCCCGCATCACAGTGGCCTACTTTTACTCCGCCCCGATGGCCTGGAATCTGACCGCCGTTTGTGGCGCTCTGGGGCGTTATCGATGCGGGCATCTATCAGCTCACGCTCGGTCGCGCGACGGCGACGCTCGCGGAGTTGCGCTCGAACGCGCTTGCGGCCAACGCTTGGCTGCTCGCGCCTTCGGCGGCGATGAAGGCGCTGGCGATCTTCGGCAGCTTTCGCACGGCCGCGGCCGGCCTAGCCGGCGCGTTCGTCTTTACCGTGTTCCGCTTCAGCGGCAATGTGTTCACCTCCTTCACGTCGGGCTCCCTCGGCGTGGCGAGCCAAGGCACGGCCGCCGCCGCGCCCATGGGTACGGCCGAGGGACAAGCGTCTGCGCTGGAAGCGCAGGCCTCGGCATTGGGCACCCGCTCCCGCGCCGCTGCGTCATCGAGCTTCGGCGATTTCGGGGAACGATCGACCTTCGGCGCCAACCGCGTCTTCGGTGAGGCAGGTCATATCCTTGGCCAGCGACCCGGCACCCCGGGCGGGACGGCGATGGCGCTTGGCGGCATCGAGGGCTCTCGTCAGCTTGGCAGCCTTGCGCCGGCGTTGGCTGGCCGGGATCTCGCCGACCCGGCGGTTGCGCGCGCCGTTCAGGCCAATGCCGCGACCACTGCGATCCACCAATTTGCCGAGAAGGATGCGCTCAGGAGCCTCGGGACGGGCTATTTCGGCCAGGGTGAGGCCGGCGAGAGGACGTTCGCGGCCTTCAGCCAGAACCTGGTGCAATGGCGCGCGTTCGGCGACAGCCGAGCTTACGGCATGATGATGCAGGCGGCCACGCGCCATTTTGAGCGGGCCGGCTATTCGGCGAGCGATGCCGAGCTCAAAGCCTCGGGCGTGATCGGAGAGGCCCAGGCCGATCCGACTTTAGCCAAGCTGATCGCCAACACCTTCGACCAGGAGCAGATGCTGAGGAACGACCTCACGTCGGCGCAGATCCAGGTCGGTGCGATGGAAGGGCGCCGCGACTATGCCGGCGATAATGTCGCGGGCGTCGAGCGCACCAATGTCGCGACCGAGCAGGGCTGGCGCAGCGGCAGCAATCACGGCCAGCGAGAGGCGGCTTCGATGCTCGGTCTCTCCGTTGATGAGACGGCGCGCCGGGTCGGGTTCATCAATGCGCTGTCTGGCGAGGCGAGAAGCACCGCCGTTACGCAGCTCGGGCGCGCGACGGGAAGGAACGAGGCGCAGGTCATGGCGGCCCTTGAGCGCTACAATATGGCGGTGCAGGTCGGAACCGCTGATGGCGCCACTGCCGAAGCGGGCCGCGAGGGCACCAGTGTCTACGGACGGACGGTCGAGGCGGCTGGGTACGACTTTGCCGAGCGCTCCGGCAAGCTCGATGCGCAGCGGGAAGTCGGAACCGCAGGCACGCGCGGCGCGGCGCGGATCGGCGAGCAGCGGCGTCAGGCGGAAAATTTCGGCTTTGCCGAGGGCGCGGAGGCAGCCGGCGTATCGACGCGCGAGGCAGCGCGGCTCGACAGCTTCATCCAGGCATTGAGCCGCACCGCAGGCAACCAGATCGACATGGCCGAAGGTGGCGCTGGCGGTATCGCCGATCGCGCTCGGAACGAGCGCTTGACCTCGATCGTCGACCGGGAGCGGCTGACCCGGATGCAAGGCCTGCTCGCCGAAAACGGCATCAAGCTGTCGAAGCGGCAGATCGCGATGGACCAGAATGGCGATCTCAGCCTCAACCTTACTCCCGAGACGGCGGCTGCCATGTCGAAGGCTGGCCTCATCAACGAGAGCCAGCTCGGCGCGATCGCGAATGGCGGGCATGCCCGCTTCAGCTTCGCGCACAACGATCTCCTCGTCTCCAGCCGAACGGATTTCAGCCGGTCGGCGCGCAGCGACACCAGCACGCGGTTCGAAGCCGGCAAGCAAGCCGGACCGGATACGATCGAGCATTTCATGGGCGGCGGCGCCGAAGGCCAGGCCATGCTGTCCAACTGGCTGCGCGGCGGGTTCGAGATGGACCGCAAGGGCGAATGGCGGCTGAAGCCGCAGGTCGCCGACACGCTCCAGCGTGATGTGCAGGCGATCATGGCCCAGACTGGGTGGCAGAGAACGCTGTCACGTTCGGCCCAAGATCAGACGACGATGGGTACCAGTGTCAACGTGGAACTCGGCCGTTCAGTCGGCGTATCCGAAAACGAAGACATCGGTGAACGCGGGCAAGGGGCCGGAAGAAAAACACAAGGCCGGCGTGCTCAAGCCCCACAGAAGATGCAATCAACGTCGGGGCGCGTTGGCGCAGGCGTTGGGTTTAGCAGCAGAGACACAAGTTCCACGAGTGAGGCTGCGGGGTCAACGCTTGATATCGTCAACTATGACGTTCGCGAATCCATCGCCGCCGCAGAGCGCGCAGCAGCCCGTTCCAGCGACCCGGAAGCAGCATTCTCCCGCGAATTGTCAAACCGCGTCCTCGGTGACGAAGGCATACGCAATCGCTACCTCCAAGATGCAGATAGTGGGCGCGCTACCTTCGATATCACCGGGCCGCTGACGTCACTGGAACAGAACTCGGTTCTTGCGAAAGGGAGCTTCTCAACTGATATCGAAGGCAGTCCGGGTGACGGCGACAGCAGCTTCAAGAAGCGTTAAGAGTGCTTACCTGTGTGCGGATTAATATACCCCGCATTGAGGGGGTTCAACGGGTTGCCGATCCAGAGTACTCCCGACCGCGGGTCGAACATGTCAGTTGTGGCGGCCAGATCTTTCATCGCGCGATCATGCTCCGCCCAAATGCGTTTCGTCACAGTCGAAGGTTCCTCATCGGACAGCGGCGTTCCATCACCTTGCCCCACAAAGTGGCCCAGACGCTCTCGGACGTAGCCGACGCCCAGCACCATAAGCGCCGTCATCGGGAAGAATAGGACATTCAGATAGCCCGCGAGTGCCCCACGATAGAATGCCGCGAGAAAGTCAACGCGTGTCGCCGCTGCCATCCCGAGCCACCAGACAGGAATGGCGGACCACCAAAGCTTGGCATACCAAGGCCGCCAGAGCCACTTCGACAGCTTCGGCTGGTCAGCGGCGCTTTCCACCTGATGTTTGTCGATGGTAGTGCCCATCGGGAAACCCCTTCCACTGCCCCATATCACTGATCGGGCCAGATTTCCACGGTCTACATAGTCGTCTCAAGGCGAGATTCGGGCGGAGCGTGACCTTTCGCCGACTATATTGCGCTCTCAACATCGGTCTTGGTGAAGTCGTCCCCTACGAAGAGGAGAGGACATCCATGCTCCCTGGCGACTTCGTAGGCGAAGCAGTCGCCAAAGTTGAGGCCGGCTGCATGAACGCCCTTTCCCCACTTGGAATAGGCCGAGGCAACGCGGTGCGCAGCGGCTGGGGTCACACTCACGATCTCGAAGCCAAGCCCGTCGATTAGGCTCACCATTTCCTCAGCGACGTTCCGTCGGGCCGAGACGATCAGAGTTTCAGCCACGGTTCCGGCGGAGATGATCAATTCATCCGCAGCCTCGATCGCATCGCTACAGGTAGCCGCATGCGGTTCATCAAGGACAATCGCCATCAGTGCAGACGTATCGACCGCGATCACGCGGGCAAACCATCGTCGCCATAGAGGAAATCCTGGCTATGCGCAGCGTCAGGACCGGTGGTTGCCTTCGCTGCTCCAGCTATCCGAGCGGCGTCGAGGAGCTTGCGGCGCGCCGTTCCATCGCTCGCCGGACGGACGGGGACTAACCTCACTGCCGGTTGTCCATGTCGCGTCAGGACAATCTCGTCTCCCGCTTCGGCCCGCCGCACCAACTCGGTCAGCTGCGCCTTGGCGTCGCTCACAGAGACTCGCATGTTGAACTCCCACTGGCCGTCGGCTACATGAACTTTTTTGGACTATTGAATGGTCCATGTCAAGATATTTGCTCAATGCCGTGGCCACGTCAGGGCATAGCTCCCTAGTCAGCGGGTACCCTGCGACTATCTGGATCAAGGTTCGTCATGTGGGCGGCCGCGCAGCAGAATGCGCCATAATCGGGCAAGCGGATGACGTTCCGGTCCGCGACGGACCCGAATGTGAAAGCTGGCAGGTGGCGGGTCTGAAGACAAATCGCCTTGAGTATCGGATCGGGAGGCAAGGCTGTTGCGCCTGGGTGAGGGCAAATCGCCTTCGCGGAACAGCGAGCCTTGGTACGAATCGTTCTTCGTGGACATCGCCGGAGTATAGTGGACGGATGTGCCGATAGAACACCTCCGCAGACCGACGCTCCCTGGCTGACATGGGAGTTCCACGGCGGAGCCTTGCACTTAGTCATATCAGCCGTTTGCTCGCGAAGGGGCGATTGGTCTTGCGATAGCGGCTGGAGCAGTCTATATCTGACTAGCTAGTCAGGAGATAATCAATGGGCACGGCAGTTGGCAAGACGGAAGGTGAGAAATCCGGTCCCCGCAGTACGTGGAAACTCGAAGATGCCAAGGCCCGCTTCAGCGAAGTCGTCAGGCGTGCCCAGAGCGAGGGACCGCAGCGGGTCACGGTCCGCGGCCGGGAGGCCGTAGTGGTGATGAGCGTGGACGAACTCGACCGGCTTCTGCCCAGGGATGCGGGCAAGCCTGCGTTCGTTCCGTTCCTCGAGGGCCTCGGACTCGACGGCCTGAACCTTGAGCGCGAGATCGACCGCGGGCGGGACGTCGCCTTGTGAAAGGCTGGCTGCTGGACACGCATATCGTATCTGCGTTGGCCAGCCCGAACGGTGCGCCGAGCGTCAAGGCATGGGCGACAGCGCAACCCGAGCACCGGATGTTCCTGAGCGTCCTGGCGCTCGCGGAATTCGATAAAGGCATCCACAATCTCGAGCCGGAACATCCGGATCGTTCGCGCTATATAGCGGCCCGCGACGCCCTCGCTGAACGCTTCAGCGACCGGCTCCTCTCCGTTCACGACGCCATCGTCTATCGCTGGGGCGCAATTTCGGGTGAGGTGAAGCGGCGGACGGGGCAGTCCCCGCCGGTGATCGATACGCTGCTCGCGGCAACCGCGATCGAGCACGACCTCTTCCTCGTGACGCGAAACATCAAGGATACTCGCCACAGCGGCGCCGTGATCTTCAACCCGTGGGAAGACGAGCCTTCGCGCTTCCCTCTCACATGACCCGAATGACGATGAGACGATGAAAACCGAACTCGACCATCTTCCGGTAAACAAGCGGCGCGAACTCGATCGGGTCATCCGGATCCTCTTTGAGGAGTTCGAGGACGCGCTTGGCCAGCCGACTGGGCCGCGCAAGCTTGGCCGCATCCTCAAGATCATCCTCTACGGCTCCTATGCGACCGGACGGTGGGTGCATGAGCCGCATACCGAGAGGGGCTATCGATCGGATTTCGACCTGCTCATCATCGTCAACCAGAAGGAGCTGACGGACAGACCCGAATATTGGGAGAAAGCGGAAGAACGCCTCGACCGGGAAACCATGATCCTCAACCGCCTACGCACGCCGGTCAATTTCATCGTTCACACGCTGCAGGAAGTGAACGATGGGCTGGCTCATGGCCGCTATTTCTTTATGGACATCGCGCGCGATGGCATTGCGCTGTATCAAGTCGACAACAGCGAACTGCACGAGCCCAAGCCCAAGACCCCGCAGCAAGCCTATGACATGGCGAAGGGTTATTTCGACCAGTGGTTCGGCCTCGCTATATCGTCGCGGATGCTTTATCAGTTTGCCTACGACAACAAGCAATTTCCCGACGCAGCCTATAATCTTCAGCAGGCGTGCGAACGTCTCTATTACTGCGTTCTTCTCGTCTACACCTTCTACACCCCTTATAGCCACAATATCAAATTCCTTCGGACGCGCGCTGAAACGATTTCTGCGCGCCTCGTCGATGCTTGGCCAAGGGAGACCCGCAAGCAGGAAGCGTATTTCAACAAGCTCAAAGATGCCTATGTGAAGGCTAGGCATTCCGAGCATTTCAAGATGACGGAGGAGGAATTCGCATATCTCTCCGAGCGCGTCGAGGTGCTTGGCACGATCGTCAACGAACTTTGCCAAGAGAGGCTGTCAGAGCTGAGCGCGCAGCTTTAAAGCATCAAAAGCGCCTCCTCGACCCGAGGAGACCGATGCTTCCAACTTCCAACTCTGCGGGTGGGAGGACTTAATGCCCGAAGAGAAAGTGCCTGACGAAGCAATGCGCAGGGTCGCTTTGGCGCTCGTGGAGCATTGTGTCCGCAATACCCGGCTGGAAGAAATCCATGCCGGCACCGTGCCGGACAGTGTCATCGGTGACTATAGCGATGTGAAGGTGGTCACGCCCTATGGCGAGATCCCCTGGAGCCAAGCTTCTCGAATTTCCGATGCCGAGATGAAGGCATTGATGATCGACATCGTCAACAAGGTCTACACGTTCCTCACGCATCTTGAAGATGTGGTGGTTCTGCGGGATTTTGCGCGCTGGAATCGGCCTGAGCATGACCCTGCCCTGCTCGCCTTCGCCAATCGCCGTGCGGCTTCTCGAGGAGCGGAAGGCGAAAGGAAGGACTGAGAGATCAGCCTTGCGCCCGCCATGAAAGCTCAGCACGTGCAAATCTGACGGCGCCATTTTGCAGGCGTTATGCCGGATGCCTTGGCAAACGCTTTGGTGAAGTGGGCCTGGTCGGAGAATCCGCACTCGAGAGCGACTTGCACCAGGGGTAGCGCGGTATCGGCCAAGAGGCGTTTTGCGCGCACGATGCGCTGCTGAACGAACCAGGCATAGGGTGCGATTCCAACCGTGTTCGTGAAAGCTCGCACAAAATAGCAGAGCGACAATCGGCACAGAGACGCGATTTCGGAGATCGAGATTGCGTTGCTGAGATTACGCCGCATCGTGCGCATGGCCAGACTGACCTGCCAGGGGGCGAGCATCGGCCGACTGCTCGTCTCTCCTCTGGGCCCCCCGAAACCCTTTTGCCGTCCGATCGGCACAGATTGTGTTTTAGTCTGCGTCGACCGCGCGCACGGCTTCGCGCTCGCGCCCACACTTCCAAAAGCCGCCATGGCGACCCCCAACGGGTTGCGAGGCAGATTGCTTGCGCCGGGGAACCTCAGCGCCCTGCCTCATCGACCACCACCAGGAGACGCTAGGGCGCAAGCCGAGGCGCGTTCGAAGGAGGAAGCCCTACTATTCCCAATGAGGGGACACATTGGCGATCCAAAAGGCGCCCCACTTTTTTGTCCGAGTTCAGCGCCGGGCCTCCCGTAGCCATCCGGTGAAGACCGCAGGCCGCGACCAAGTGGCGGCTTCAACGGACGCCCAGAGGAGCAATGATGTCGTGGAGACCGGAAAATCTGCTTTCTGGCGCGGAAGGCAGGTTAACGGCCAGCGATCCGTCTTATGACGATATGGCCCAAATCATTACAATTGCGGCCTGGGGAGTCACCATCCCTCACCAACTCGCGCCGTCGATGAACCGGCGGGGCAGCCCATTCCACAACGCCGGGTCAAATAGATGCCCATCCGGTCGTACGTCGGATTGCGCGGGCTTCTGTGGGTGGTGACGCCGCACGTAGCGCAATGCCACAACGTCAGGGTGCATATAGCCCACGCCCATGCCCGTGACCATCACTTGGCTGGGTGTGCGGTACGTCCAAAGTGCTCCGGTTCGCCGGCAGATCGAGCAATTGCACTCACCGGCATCGACAGGATCATCCTCAATCGCAACGCGGATTGTCCCGCAGTGGCAGCTTCCCTCATGCTTCATGCCAGCATCTCCTGCACTCGACCGGACAAACCTTGGTTTGTTGGAGCTGTAGCAAATACGATGACAAGGATGCCCCACACCATGGTTAACCGGCACGGTAGTGTCGTCGCCGTGCAACCGTTCGGCGGCAAGGACGTGGCCTCGATCAACCGGTAGAGCGGCATCAGCGCCGGTCAGACCGGCCGCTTGCGACGACGTAAGACCTTCCTGAGATATATCTCCGCTCGAGTGAGCTCCTTTTGAACCGTGCGCTTGTGCAAGCCGAACTCGGCGGCAATCTCGCTTTGCGATTTCTCGTCGCGCCACTTGGCTAGGAATATTGCCTGCCGCCGAGGCGGGAGGGTATGAAGCGCCTGCAAAGCTCGCGTCATTTCGTCCGTGGCCAAGGTGGCGGCTTCCTGACTCGGCGCATTGTCCGGAATATCGAGAAGCCCAGCATCCTCCATGTTGATCGCGCGCCAGTCGCTCCGCCTCCTGTTCTTTGCGAGATTGATGGCCATCCGGTAGAGGTAGAAGCGTGGGTTATGGAGATCGCCGATAGACGGGTCCGCCCTCAGCTTGACATAGACGTCGTGGAGCGCCTCAGCTGCAGCCTCGGAGGAACGCAGATGCGTCGAGAGGCGCATCTGCAGCGCCCCATATTCAATCTCCAGAAGGGCAAGAAGTTGCTCAACCGGGCTCTGGTTGGTCGCTTGGAACGAAGCGTCGAATTCGCTTGCCTGCGCAGGCTGGAATGGTTCTGAGTCGTCAATCATTGCCTTCCAGACTTTAGCACGGATCGGTTCGCCAATTCCGACGTGAACTCGTTGTTTGCTCTCACCGCAGCTGACAGATTATGGCGCGGATAGAGGCTGTGGCGCAGATGTTGTGAGGAGCTAGGCCCTTTCAGCAGGGCTCCTCGGCCGACTTGTCGCCAGGGTTGAGGTCCGGATGGAGCTTCTTCGCGAGCTTGCGATACGCTTTCTGGATATCGTCCCCGCTCGCGGACGCGGCGACGCCGAGAACTTCATATGGATTGCTCACCTGCTACGCCTCCTGGTCGCGCTGAGGATCGGCGCGAACCCTTCCGCAGCATTCGCCGTCAGCCTCGGTATATCCATCTCCTGGCCGCATCCCCTCGTCACGCGGACTTCAGCCGCCTCAGGCCAAAGGCAAGTGAGATAAGGAAAACACCGCGGAAGAGAAAGCTGAAGCCGATGATCGCCGCCACGAAGGCAAGCCCTGCCAGCGGGCCGCTGATCACCAGATAAGTACCCAGCCCGATATCGATGACGCCGAGCAACAGCCTCCATCCCTCGTCATGCGTACCTTTCAGCCCAACCTTGGGAAGCACGCGTGCGATAAGCATGTTGAGACCAAGCTCCGTCACCGACATGGCCATCACCGAACAGTTCGTCCGTTTTAGTGCGCGCGCTGGCTTATATATCCCTTCAATCTCTGCCGCCATCGTCTCGCTTGCTCCCGCGCGAGGGAAATGACCATGTTTCGATTTCTTCCGCAAACATTTCCCCGGGCGCTCTGCCAAGAGAGACGATCAATCTTTCAAAGCGGATTATACCATCGCCGGCCATGATGTGGTGGATCGGGCGGGCATCTCTTATAACTCGGCATTCCGCCTCGCTCAGATCGCCATGGGCCAAACCACGGGTTACCCCGCCACCCTGATAGAATGCAGCACAAACCCCGCCGAATAGTCCCGCCAGGCCTTCAGCCCCTGGTCTCCGCCCAGTTTGGCGCCGGATACGAACGAGATCATGGGGCTATGGGCGAACCACGTCGTCACCATGCTGAATATGGTCCAGAAAAGGGCATCTGCATCGACGTCATCGCGAAAGATGCCAGCGTCCCGCCCGCGCGACACGATCTTTTCAAGGCCCTCGATCGCATTCTTTAAAACGTTCGCAAGCGAACTGCGTTTTCCCACATGGGCAAAACCATGCTGGGCCTCGTCCATCGTCATTTTGATGATCTGCGGTCGCCTAATATAGTCTGTGAAAATCCTGTCGATATACGCTTTGAGCGCGCATTCCGGGTCCAAGGCGTCCAGATCCCAATTTTCATTGAAAACCGTCGTTCCCACTGCGGCCTCTTCAAGGATCAGCGTGTACAGGTCCGCCTTGCTGCCGAAATAATAGTAGAGAAGTTGCTTTGATACCTTCGCTTTGCGCGCAATGCCGTCAACTGTAGCGCAGTCAAAGCCATGCGTGGCGAACTCCTCCTTGGCTGCGCGCTGAATATCGCCGATCGTATCTGCGGTTGATGGCCGACGTCCCAACGCCAGATCCTTTACCTCGTCGCCGCGGCCAACATCATCCGACTGAAAATTGCCCAACGCCTGTCTCCCACGGATCACGGCTCCCGCCCTGACCGAGCGGTGAATTATTGCCTTTGGCCATAATCCGCTCCGCTTCTAAGCACAACGGGCGCTCTTGGCGAGCGGCCTGGATTTCAACTGCTCGGCCATCGGCAAAATATGCCCGGGCCGCTCTGGGGGTGAAATTCCAAGCCTGTTCACAAGAGAACAAATGTTCGCGTGATGAGGATCTCTGATGTCCGAAATGACACTCTCCACCAAACCCAGGATTCCGCCGCTCGACGAAGCACGGTTTCTTGACGTCGACCTTTTCGGGCAGGAGCTGAAGGCCAACCCCGCTCCCTACTTCACCCAATGGGCAAAAAGTCCGCCCTTCTACGCGATGGTCCAGGGCCACGCCCATGTCGTCATCTCGCGGCACGCGCAAGTCCAATGGGCGCTGCGGACGCACGACATCATCAGCGCCGTGCCGCACAAGGGCTGGGGCACCGATCTGTTCGATTATTTCAACGGTTTGCCGCTGGTCGTCGATTATGATCCGCCAGAACATTCACGGGTGCGCAGGCTCATGCAGCCAGGGTTCACGCCGAGCCGGGTCGCCAAGATCCAGCCACTGATCGAGGGCATGGTCGACGAACTCGCCTTGGCCGTTGCCGAGAAAAAAACGTTCGACATGGTGACCGAGTTTGCCGGACCACTGATGTATCGCGTCTTGCTGGGCGGCGTGTTCGAATTCGATCCGGAAATCTGGCCGATCTTTATCAACCTGTCCAACGCCCTTGAACTGGTGGCAACGGTCCCGCCCGGTGCGCCCAAGCCGGCCGCATATATGGAGGCGTTCAACGCCGTCCATGACTTCTGTGGTCGACTGATCGAGGAGCGCCGGGTCGCGCCAAAGGACGACCTGGTTGGGACCGTCATCGCGGCGCACGATGAAAAAGGGTCGATCTCGATCGAAGAACTGTTTTCAACCTTGGTGCAGCTTTTCACCGCCGGTCTGGGCACGGTCACCGCCACCTCCAGCAACGCAGTGTTGCGCCTGCTGCGGCATCCCGATCAGCTGGCCCTGTTACGGGCCGACCCTTCGCTGCTGAACAAGGCGCTCGAAGAGTGCATGCGGATCGATTGCCTTGGCAATTTCCGCCATCGCTTCGTCGTCAAGGAACATGTGATCGACGGCACGCCAATCTACCCGGGGATGGTCGCGCACATGTCGCTCGGCGCGGCGAACTACGATCCGGACAAATATCCCGATCCTGCCCGGTTCGACATCACCCGCGACCCGCGCGACATCCTGACTTTCGGTTTTGGACCGCATCTGTGTCCCGGCAATATTCTGGCGCGGATGGTGACGCGTGCGATCGTCGGGCGTCTCGTCTTCGGGTTCCCCCATCTGCGCCTCGCCCATCCGGACGACGTCATCATTTGTGGCGGGATGCCGACGGAACGCTTCCCGACGCACGTAAACCTGCGCGTCGATTGAATAGCGATCCGCAGCGGGTCGGGACGATCACCAAGAATAGTTCAATATTTGGGAGAGAAGCAGGATGTTGTTTGGAGATCTGAAAGGGCGCGTCGCGATCGTGACCGGCTCGGGCGCCAATATCGGCGAGGCATGCGCGCGCGCGCTCGCCGGAGCGGGCGCTGCCGTCGTGCTGGCCGACATCAATCTGACGGGCGCGCAGAAGGTGGCCGACGACATTGTCAGCGCGGGCGGAACGGCCATGGCGCACGTGCTCGACCTTGTCGACGAGGACAGCATCGCCGCCGTCATCGCCGCGACGGTGGCGCATTATGGCCGCATTGACATATTGCACAACAACGCCGCCGACACGCGCCCCGATTTCATGGCCCAGGACAAATCTTTCCTGGACATGACCTCCGAGGTCTGGGACCGGACCTTCGCCATCAACACGCGTGGACCGATGCTGATGATCAAGCATGTCGCGCCGCACATGATCGCGGGCGGCGGCGGATCCATCATCAACACAGGGTCTGGTACTGCGCTCCTAGGTGATTTGTTCCATCCGGCCTATGCGTCGTCCAAGGCTGCGCTTCACACGATGACCCGGAATGTCGCGACCCATTTCGGCCATCATAATATCCGCTGCAACGCCATCCTGCCGGGCCTTGTCCTGAGCAAGGGTGCCCGTGAGATGATGTCCGACGGTGAAATCGATTTCATCCAGCGCCATGTGTTGCTGCCGCGACAGAGCGTGCCCGAGGACATTGCAGGGCCGGTGCTGTTCCTTGCGTCCGATGCGGCCAGCTTCGTCACAGGCCAGGTGTTCAGCGCCGACGGCGGCATCGTCCACCATGTGCCGTTCTACGCCGACGTGATGGCGCAAATGAGCGCCAACTGAAACAGGATGGGAGAGCAGCTATGGCATCCTACATATTGAGCGTCATGCAGAAGCATGATCTCGAAAAATACGCCGAATATTCGGCTCAGGGCTTCGTGTCGCTCGACGGCATGGCGTTCGAGGTTACCGTCAGCGAAGGGATCGAGCCACTGGAGGGCACACCGCCGGGCAGCAGCGTCGTCATCATGAAGTTTCCCGACAATGACACGGCCATGCGCTGGTATCGCTCCGATGCGTACCAAAAGGCGATCCCCATGCGGCATGCGGCCGCCGATACCGCCTTCGTGGTTCATTTCACCGACGACAAATGATCAGAAACACGGGCTGCAACAGCAACAGGCTGGCGGCCGGGAGAGGAATGCGATGAGCAAATATACCCACATGTTCAGCCCCCTGAAGATTGGCGCGATGGAGATCAAGAACCGTGTCTTCATGTCGCCGCACGGCATGGTCGGCCTCGGCATCGGCACCGATCGGCAGGTCGGCTATTTCGAGGCGCGGGCCAAAGGCGGCGCGGGCCTGATGGTGATCGCAAGTTGCCAGGTCGTGCCTGCGCCATTGGTGCCGCCCGGCTGGTTCATCGAAGCCTATAATCCGGACCACATTCCTGCAATCCGCCGGATCGTCGATGCAGCGCACAAGCATGGTGCGAAGATCGCCGTGCAGGGCGTTTGGATGATGGCCGACGTCGATCAGGCGCAGGCATCGGGCATAGCCCCGCATACCGTCCTGTCGGACACGCAGCCACGTTCGATGACCACGATCGAGGTCGAGGCGCTGATCGAGGCCCATGCCGTGGCTGCAGCCCATGCGCAGGACGCCGGCGCCGACGGCTTCGAGTTTCCGATCAACGCGGGCGGCGGTCTGCAAAGCTTCACCTCCGAATTCTACAATGAGCGCACCGATCGCTTTGGCGGCAGTCTTGAAAACCGGATGCGCATCGTGGTCGAGATCCTTGCGGCCATCCGTCAGCGCGTCCGGCCGGACTTCGCCATCGGCATTGCGGTCAATGCCGATGAGTCCACGTTGGGCGCCAGGGGCATCGACGACGGCATCGCACAGTGCAAGATCCTGGAGGATACCGGCATGGTGGATTGGCTGCGCATCACTGCGCGCGGTCAGAAACCGCAAATGACGCAATATCACTATCCTTCTTCCTATGTGGTCAAGGAGGGGACGCATCTCGATGCCGCCGCTGCGGTGAAGAGGGCGGTTAAGCTGCCGGTCATCAGCGGAGGCCGCGTCCTGACCCCGGCCTTCGCGGACCAGGCGATTGCCGATAATCGATGCGATATGGTGTTCGTCGCCCGGTCCGTGATTGCCGACCCGGAATGGCCGAACAAATGCCGCGATGACCGTACGGCCGAAATTCGCGCATGTATCGGCGATCTGGAAGGATGCTTCCTGCGCTCCTGCTACGGTCAGCCCGTGGGCTGTACCGTCAATCCGGACATCGGCTTCGAGCACGAAGGCGATATTTTGCCTGCGGCCGTCGCAAAGCATGTCGTGATCGCCGGCGCCGGGCCTGCCGGCATGCAGGCGGCGATGGTCGCAGCGAAGCGCGGCCATACAGTCACACTGCTTGAGAAGTCGGATCAGCTTGGCGGCCATGTGACGCTTCAGGCGATGCTCCCTGGCCTTTCCGACCGAGCGGACATCATCGGCTGGCTCAAGCTCCAACTCGACAAGCTGGGTGTCGACATACGGATGAACACGGAGGCGACCATCGAGAGTGTCGCGGCGCTCAAGGCCGATGCCATCCTCGTGGCGACCGGCGCGCGCTATTCCAAGACGGGTTCCAGCAAGAATCAGCTACCGGGTGTTCCGGGCGCCGGACTCGATCATGTCTTCACGCCCGAGGAGGTGCTGCTCGAGCATGCCCGGCTGGGCAAGCGCATCATCGTCTACGACAATACGGCGTATGAGGTCGGTCCGGGCATTGCCGAATATCTTGCCGACCAGGGCAAGGACGTCACCTTCGTGACGATGGATTCGGCGATGGCCATGTCGGTGACAGAGCTTGGTCTCAACAAGCTTATCGCGCGCCGCGTCATTCCCAAGGTTCGATTTCTACCTTCGACCGAGATCGTGGAGATCGATCCCGCAAATGTCCGCCTGCGCGACTATTTCACCGGCGCTGAGACGATCCTCGAAGGCATCGACAACACCATCCTCATCACGTCCAAGCCGCCGCAGGAAAGCCTCTTCCATGCGCTGGTGGGAAGCGGGACGGATGTCCGCATCATCGGGGACGCGCGTGAGGCGCGCTGGAGCGTGTTTGCCACCGACGAGGCGATCAAGGACGGACGACGCGCAGGGATGGCGGTTTGATGGATTCTATGGATAGGAAGCCAACCGCCATTCTGGACATGGACGCTCTGCTGTGCGCGACTTTACAGGTGGCGTCAGCCCGCCGTGATTCCGTTGTCGGCACAATAGCAGACTCCATGCACCGACCGTGCCCGGTCGGAAGCCAGGAACATCAGTGGTTCGACAATGTCTTCGGGCTGGGAAGGTGGTCGTATGCCGATATAGCGCGCGATCAGACTCTGATCAGCAGCCGCGGGAAATTGCAGCGTCTGGACCATCTCGGTCAGCATGCCGCCGGGCGCCAGCGCGTTGATACGCACCGGTGCGTGCATAAATTCCATTGCGAGTGATTTGGTCAGGCTGAGCAGCGCTGCCTTCGTGGCCGCATAGGGCGCGGTATAGGCCTGCCCCAGGAACGCGGCCGTCGAAACGACGTTGACGACATTGCCCTTCGTTTCGATGAGATGGGGCATCGCCGCCTGAATCATGAAGAAGGGCGCAGTGACGTTGGCGGAGAACAGCCGGGCCCAGACATCGGCCGTGACGTCGGCGAGGGCATGGAACCGCAAGATGCCGGCAACATTGCACAGAACGTCCATACGTCCGAAAGCCTCGATCGCGGTCTCCACGGCCTTTGCGCAATTTGCCGCATCACCCAGATCACCCGCATAGATAACGCTTTCGCCGCCCGCTTCGGCAATGCGCCGCATCGTCTCAATCAGGCCGTCATTGTTGAGGTCGACCAGACACACTCTCGCGCCCTCCGCCGCAAAACGGATGCTTGCCGCACGGCCGAGGCCGGAGGCCGCTCCGGTCACTACAACGACCAGTCCCGCAAATTCGCCCTTGCTCATTTCATGCGCCCTTCGCTGCGGCGGCGACAATTGGCGTGATCGCCTCGTACATGTGGATGGCCATGTCCTCCATGGAGAAGGCCTCGCTCATTTCCATCTTTCCGGACTGAACGAGCGCGGTTAATTGCTCGACCGCAGCGCCGGGATCGTCGGTTTCCATTGTGTAGATGGCCATATAGCGCTGACGCGGTGCGCCCTCCACCGCGTCATCCATCAAACGGAAACGCTGCGCGGCAACGAAGCCAGGGACGGCGGTGACATCGGCCAGATGTCGGTTGCTGTACCAGTCGTTATATTCGTCTTCGCGGCCGGCGACGGGATTGCTGAGTACGACATAGGCAAATTGTGACATTGGCTTCTCTCTTGGCGATATATTGACTCAGGGATGCGTTGTTCGCTCTGACTTGGCGGCGAAGCGGTCCGATGCCATCCCTGCAGGCTGGTCAGCACCGGAGTCGCTTTCCCCGGCTAATATTCGGCAGGTGCCACGCGGACCACAAGGCCGTCCATCGTAGGATCGACGACGATCTGGCAGGACAGACGATAGCCTGACGGATCGTCTTCCAGCATCGAACCCTCGATAGCGCTCGCTGGCGAAATCTTGCCCTGATTGGCTTCATCGAGGATGATCTTGCAGGTGCCGCAGGAAGCTACGCCACCGCATTCGGCGCGTATGTCATCAATCCCGGATTCAATCGCCCCGCGCATCAATGTTGTGCCGACCGGAATGCTGGCGCGCATTTCGTCCCCGGAAGTCGTGATAAAGATAATCTCTGGCATGCAGACCCCTAATATGGCGGTTTTCGCCATGGCTCAGATGAGTGTTGGACGTGCGGGTAAAAATGGCCGGCACATGAGCTTTAAAGAAGCTTGGTCAGCGCCATGACCGACATGATGTCGCCCCTGACCTTGATCTTGCCTTTCACCATGGCAACCTGCGGATTCATTTCCTTGTTAAGGATCGCGACAAAGTCCTTGAGAGCCCGATCCGAAACTAAGTTGAGTGGTATCAGCGGGTTAGCTTGACGCTTGCCGCAGTCGTTGATTCAGGGGTTTTGCAACAAACTTCCGGAGATCAACAATGTGGACCGATACCACT
>NZ_JABBFV010000004.1 GCF_012927105.1 Sphingobium psychrophilum
ACCTGATCAATGACGACAACGATATGAAGAGGGCCCCGATCGGGGCCCTCTTCATATCGTCAGGCCCGCATCACAGTGGCCTACTTTTACTCCGCCCCGATGGCCTGGAATCTGACCGCCGTTGACAAATAAAGGCATTTGTAACGGTTGGGATTTATTGCATCCTCACGGTCTATATGCGGGGACAGGTGGTGGTTTGGAGTAAATCTCAAGGTCGTATCATTCGCGAAATTGTGGTCGATCAGGCCAGATGGAAATCGGATGCCTTGGGAAGTTGTTGACGCGCTGTCATCTTTCGCAAGGCTTGCCCATCAGCAAGGCCGCTTGCGCCCCGATGAAACTGCACCAGAGGTTCTTTGGAACAGCCAAGTTACTTATTACTATGGCCAAGTTCGCCAGAACGGGCATTATATCTATGTCAGCAATTCTGGATGGAAAGCTAGGCTCAGGACCTATTAAATGGCTTGCAGGGATTGCGATTGGTTGATTCAATGGCGGGGCAAGGAGGCGTTGTCATGGGTGATTTGATGTGGCTCTCGGAGGCGCAGATGCGGCGGATCGAGCCGTATTTCCCGTTGTCGCACGGGGTGCCACGGGTCGATGATCGTCGGATCATCAGCGGCATCATCTTCGTGATCAGGAACGGCTTGCGGTGGCGCGATGCACCTGCTGACTATGGCCCGCCCAAGACGATCTACAACCGCTTCATCCGCTGGAGCAGGCTTGGTGTGTTCAACAAGATTTTCGCGGCCCTGGCAGCGAAGGGCGGCAAGCCTGACCAACTGATGATGGATGCTACCCATTTGAAGGCGCACCGGACGGCAGCAAGCCTTTTAAAAAAGGGCCTGTTCCCCGACGTATCGGACGCACCAAGGGCGGCTTGAACTCGAAACTCCATGCCGTTTGCGACGGCAAAGGCAGACCGCTGGTCATGCTCCTGAGCGAAGGGCAGATGAGCGACTACAAGGGGGCCGCTCTCATGCTGGATGGGTTGCCCAGGGCCAAAGCCTTGCTCGGCGATCGCGGCTATGACGCTGACTGGTTCCGCAAAACGCTTGCAGACCGCAACATCACCGCCTGCATCCCGTCAAAGAAGAACCGCAATATCCAGATCCCGCACGATGCCGGACTCTACCGACAGCGCCACGCGATCGAGAATATGTTCGGCAGACTCAAGGATTGGCGGCGCATACACACCCGCTACGACCGATGCCCCCACACCTTCATGTCCGCCATCTGCATCGCCGCAACCGTCATATTCTGGCTCAATCAATGAGTCCTGAGCCTAGGAAGCACTGTCTCCAACGATGCCATGCAATCCCGCGCGATCCTAATGGACAGTTGGCACTTGTGATGGTATCAAACGCTGGTCGGAGCAAGAACCGACGTTAAATCAATACCTTGCCACGATTGCCGGGTGCCCGTAGGGGTCACCAATTTTTTTGCAAAATCTGACTGCCCGGAGGCCGCCGGAAACCGGCTTGACCGGAATGCGGACCGGCGCGATTATCGACCTGTTCCGGTTCAAGATCGGGATGCTGCCGGTGCTGGGCGCCTGCGCCGCGATCGGGGCGATCTATGTGCTGCTCACCTGATCGCGACACAGGTGGTTTTTGCGGGGATCGCGCGCCAGACATCGCCGTAGATAACTGTCTTCATAGGATAAAAAATGGCCGCGCCCGCCTTTCAGGGCGCGGCCCAGGGGGAGCTGTTTAGAAGCGCGCCGACAGGGTCGCGCCGAACGTGCGTGGTCGGCCGGCAAAGCGCACCGTCGTATCGGTGATGCGCGTGGCGTTGGACCAGTAATAAGTGTTGCCCAGGTTCCGCACGAAGGCGCTGATCTTGTACCGCTTGTCGGCGAAGGACAGGCCGGCGCGCAGATCGATCAGCGTATAATCCTCGATCGTCAGGCCACCCTGCGCCGAAAGCGCGGCGGAAGGCGTAGCGCGGGCATCGCCCAGCACCGCCTTGGTATCGCTCTGGAAATTCAGGTTCGCGCCGACAAACGCTGCCACATCGTCACTGAGCGCCCAGTCATATTGCGCGTCGGTCACGATCTGGAATTTGGGCGTGTAGGGGAAAGCCGACCCGCCGAAATCCAACTGATTGCCGTAGCTGTCATAGTTGACGAAGCTGCCCTTGATCTTCGTCTTCAGATAGGTCGCGCCGATGCTAACGCGCAGGCCGTCGGTCGGCGCCAGGTCGAGTTGGATTTCGCCGCCCTGCACGCTGGACTTAGGCACATTGACCAAGGCTTCGAGCGGCCCGAACACGTCGGGATTGGCGATGACGCGGCCCTTCAACTGCTTGTCGCTATAGTCGTAATAGAAAAGCGCGCCGTTGATCTGGGCGGTGTTTTCCAACAACGTCAATTTGGCGCCCAGTTCATAGGCGGTCACCGATTCCTGCGTTACCGGGTTGAATTGATTGGCATCGCTGGCCGACAGCAGCGGGAAGCTGCCCGACTTATATCCCTTGCTGACGGAGGCGTAGAGCAGCACGTCCTTGCTGGGCTTATAGTCCACGCCCGCGCGCCAGGAGACATTATCCTCGTCCAGCGACTTGCGCACTTCGCCCACGGTCAGGGTGGTGCCGTCAATCGTGACGCAGCCGTCGGTCGGAATGTCGATCGACGGAAGGCCCACGCTGCCCCGGATGAAGTTCACCAGATTTTCGATGCCGAAACCCAGCGCATTGCCGCGATCGGCGGTGCAGCCGGCGAAATCGATATTGGTCTTGGTATAGCGCACCCCGCCATGCAGGGTGATGCTGTCGCCGATATCATAGTCCAGATTGGCGAAGACCGCCTTGTTCACGAATTTCTGCCGGGCATATTGGCTGTAGACGAAGAAAGGGATGCCCAGCCCCGCATCGACGAAATTATAGGCCGATGTCGACTGGTCGTAGGGACCGGCGTCATCCTGCTGATAGGTTTTTTCCCGCGCATAATTGGCGCCCAGAATATAGGTCAGGCCGCCAGTGCGCCCCTGCAACCGCAATTCCTGCGACAGCGCCGTGATCTTTCCGGTGGTGTTGTAGAAATAGTCGCGCAGCGCCACGCCGTCCGGATCGATATCCTGGTCGTTATGATATTGGGAATAGCTGCTGATCGACGTCAGGGTGATGTCGTCGGTCAGGTCGATGTCGCCGCGGAATGCCGCCTGATAGAACCAGTCGTCGCGCCCCGGCTTCTGCTCCGGTGTCCAGTCGGCGTCGCGATTGTTGCGCGGCGCGATCGGGTAGGTGGCGAGCGGTCCCAGTCGCGCCGGATTGCCCAGCGGCACCACGCCGATCAGTTGCGCCGCCTGCCCGTCGCTTTTGTCGATAAAGCCATTGAGGTTGAGCGAGAAGCGCGCGCCGTCCGACGGTTCGAAATCGATCAGGATGCGGCCGGTCGTGAAATTGCGGTCGCCCAATTTCTCGTCGCGGGTATAGCTGCGCTGCCATGCCCCTCCCTGCTCGGTCCGCACCGCGACCCGCGCGCTCAGCGTATCGCTGATCGGCCCGCTGATGAAGCCGCCGCCCGATACCTGCCCGAAACTGTCTAGCCCCGCATCGATCCCGGCCTTGAAGGTCGAAGTCGGCTTGGCCGCGATATAGTTGATCGCGCCGCCGGTCGCGTTCGACCCGAACAGCGTCCCCTGCGGCCCCTTCAACACCTCGACCCGCTCCAGATCGAGCGTCGCGCCGCGCGTCATGATCGAAAAGGGGATCGGCACCTGGTCCTGATAAATGCTGACCGTGGGCTTGGCTGCCAGGCTGGTATCGTAAAAGCCGATGCCGCGCAGCGTGTAGACCGGCGTCGCAAAGGCGCTTTCGGTATAGTTGAAACCCGGCACGATCTTCACCAGATCGGCAACATTGGTAATGCCTTGGTTGGCCAGTTTCTCGCCCGACGCGGCGGTGATCGACAGCGGCACGTCGTTGATCGCCTGCTCGCGCTTTTGCGCGGTGACGATGATGTCGCCCAAACCGGCGGGTTGCTGGGCCTGCGGCGCTGCCTCCGTCTGTGCAAAGGCGGGCGACTGTATCGCCACTGCCGATACGCTCGCGACCAGCAAGATCATGTTCTTATGCATTTCTGACTCCTCCCATTATCGCCCGGACATTCCATCCTTGGGCATGTGTGCCGGACCCGCTTGTGCGGTGTCCCGGTCTTGAAAATTCAGGCTTTCTTGAAGCGGATCGGCAGCGCCTTGTACCCGCCGACGAAGTTCGTCTCGACCAGCCGCGGGTCGCCCGCCATCTCCACCGATGCCAGGTGCGGCAGCAGTTCCTCGAACAGGATGCGCATCTCCAGCTTCGCCAGATGCTGGCCCAGGCACATATGCGGGCCAAAGCCGAAGGCGATATGCGGGTTGGGCGACCGGGTGACGTCGAACCGGTCCGCGTCCGCGAACACCGCCTCGTCGCGATTACCCGACGGGTAACAGATCATCAGCCGTTCCATCGCGCGGATGTCCATGCCCCGGACCTGCGTGTCGGCGGTGGCGTTGCGCATGAAATGTTTGACCGGGCTGGTCCAACGGATCGCTTCGTCCACCAGGCCGGGGATCAGCGACGGGTCCGCCTTCACCTTCGCCCAATTTTCGGGATAGACCATCATGCCATGCAGGCCGCCGGCCGTGGACGACGATGTCGTGTCATGCCCAGCCGTCGCGATCGCGACATAATAGCCGTTCGCCTCGTCGCGCGGGATCGGCGCGCCGTTGATCCGCGAATTGGCGATCAGCGAGAGCAGGTCGTCGGTCGGCTGATCGCGCCGCTGCGCGCTTAACTTGTCGAAATAGGTATAGAAATCCTCGATCGAGGCTGCCCATTGCTTTGCCGCAACCACCGGGTCGGCCGCCATTTCGGGCCGCTGCTCCTCGGGATCATGGACGCCGAAAAACTCCTGCGTCAGCTTGAGCATCCGCGGTTCGTCTTCGGGCGGGACGCCGAACAGGGTCATGATGACGCGCAACGGATAATGCAGCGCGAAATCGCGAACGAAATCGCATTCTCCGTCGAAACTCAGCAGATTATCCACCGACTGGCGCGCCAGCACGCGGATCTGCTCCTCCAGCTTGCCGATCTTGCCCGGCAGGAACCAGTTGGACGTCAGCGTGCGGTAGGACGCATGTTCGGGCGGGTCCATATAGGTCAGCGATGACAGGATACGGATCGACCCGCCGTTAATCTCCCGCGTGAAGGCATCGGACGCCTGATCGACCAGGATCGGGTTGTGATCGGCATTGTGGAACAGCTTGCCGTTGCGTTCCACTTCCTTGATGTCCGCATGTTTGGTGACGATCCAGACCGGATCATAACCCGGCACCTGCGCGATCCCCAGCGGCATATGCGCCCGCAGCCATTGGAAGGCGCCATAGATGGTGGCGTCGTCGGTATAGCTTTTGGGCGCAATGACGATCCGGGCTATGTCGTCGGGAATGATCGGACGCACGTCGGCACCCAGCGAAGTCGCCATGAAACTACCCTCTCCTGCTACGCCGTCTTACGGATCTTTGCGTATTGCGTATGCTGATTACGTAACTACGAAGGTGGAGAGTCGTCAATCGCAAAAATCGGTCGGACCATTTAGCGCCTTAATGATGGAAAGCCGCGGTTTGCGGACCATAAGCACCGCAAATGCCGCCATTCCGTCCCCAAAACTGAATGATCGCACAAAGATTGAATGAAGCCGCTTTGCCAGACAGCGCGGTCATTGGCAGCCGCACCGTCGCCTGCCCTATGGGGCGTTTGACGCAAACGGGCCCGTCCCGGTCGGCGTCAGGGATACGCGGAGGATGGCTTGACCATATCATCTGGGCGATCCGTTTCCCGGCCGGCCCGGATCGCATCCACATGGCGGAAGAAGGCGCGCTGGCGCATCAGGCCGAAGAAATCGAGCATCAGCGGCAGCGCATGTTCGACCAGTGTCGCAGCCTCCGCCACATCGACATGGCCGCCGACCCGTTCCATGAAGGTCGTCGCTTCCCAACGGCCGACGAAATCGGCAGCGTCCGTATAAAATCCCAATATTTCGGGCGTATAGTCCAATCGTTCATCGAACCCGGCCTTGCGCATGTCGCCCCAGATGCGCACCAGTTGCGCGCCGGTGATGCTCAACGCCTCGCCCTGCTCCGTCCCGATAATGTCGAGGATGCCGATCTTCGCCAATGTTTGCGCATCCTGCGCGGCATGGGGATAGCGTTCCAGCAGCGACGCGACCGTCACCGGCGGGCCGTCCACCCCGACACGATGCGCGACCAGCTGCTCCAACTGGTCGAAGGCGCTGGCCTCGACCCGCCCTTCGGTCCCCTCGCCGCCGATGATCGCCTTGATCTGCGCCAGCGTCAGCCGGTTTTCGCGCTGGAGCCGCCGCACGGCCAGGATCGCCTGCACATGCTCCTCGCCATAATCGGCGACGGTCTTGCGCGGGCGCGCCGGTTCCGGGATCAATCCCTCGCGCAGATAGACGCGGATCGTCTCACGATGGACTCCGGTCCGCTCCTCCAGTTCGCGCATCTTCATGACGACGCTACAGCATGGCGGATCGACCGGAGCAAGCCGCTAAGTGCGCGGCCTACGCCCGATAGCCGACCGCCGTTCAGGCCGAACGGCGGTCGGCAAAAGCGTCAGGCCGCGACCTTCGCGCCCTCTTCGGCTTCCTGCATCGTGCTGAGCAGGCGGCGCGCCTGGTTGACCGCGCCGTCGCTGGCGATGCCGACAAAGGCCCGCTCCGGCTCGTCGTCGATCCGCGCCTGCTGCGCCTGCAATGTCACTTCATCTTCGGTGATCGTGTCGAAAAACTGATCGAACAGCACGTCCGGTACGCCGCTTTCCTTGGGCGCGGTGGTGCAGATGGTCCACAGATAATGGCTGGTCGTCGCCGTCTCCGGCGTGATGAAATGATTGTTGGCCAGCATGAAACCATTGTCGCGCTTGCCCTCATAGGCGCCCGTGCCGACCTCGCACCCGCCGGCATTGACGCGGCAGGTCATGCCGATGCTCGGCTCGAACCGTACTTCCTGCCAGCGATCGACCCGGCCCTTGAACCCGCCTGCGTCGACATAGGATTTGGGCGGCACCGAATTGGGCATCTTGCGCAGCAACGTCACCTTGCGGCCGTCAAATTCGACCTTGGTGTCGGCATTATAGTGCTGCTCCGGGTTTCCGCCGATCGTGCGCGCATGGATATAGGGCACATGGGTCAGGTCCATGATATTGTCGATGATCAGCTGCCAGTTGGCCTTCACCGGGAAATTATAGGGGCGCCAGGTCCAGGCCGGATCATTATGTTCCGGGCTGTCGACGATGATCGACGGGTCGGCCAGCGCCGGTTCGCCCATCCAGATCCAGATCAGATGGTCCTTCTCCACCACGGGATAATGGCGGACATTGGCAGATGCGGGAATGCGCGCCTGGTTGGGGATGCGGGTGCAGGCACCCTTCCCGTTGAACTCGACGCCATGATAGCAGCAGCGCAGGACATCGCCATCGACATGGCCGGCGGACAGCGGCATGGCGCGATGGCTGCACCGGTCTTCCAGCGCGGCGATCTCGCCGCCTTCGGTACGGAACAGCACCACCGCCTTGTTCAGATATTTGCGCCCCAGCGTCTTGCCCGGTTCGATATCGGCGGCGAAGGCGGCCACATACCATGCGTTGTAAATGAACATGCTGCTCTCCATTGTCCGGCCGGGCGGTTCACTGCTCCGGCGCTACCCTATTGTTGGGCATGATTATGGATAGGCTGCACAGAACCGCCAATCGCAATCCCATAAAGCCATAAGAAAAGCGGGAAATGGATGCGAGGAAGCGGGATTGAGGGGGCGGCAGAGATGGGTGGGAAGCGGACGGGCTGATATTGGATCAGCATCACTCAAGTCAGAAGTTGCAGAGCGGGGTCGATCTGGCCATCATCGCAACATGCAATGCCGTTTTATGAACCTCGCTCCTTTGATACTGTTGGTGACGCAAGGGTGTGAACAGCAACCACAGCGGCTCTCGGATAATGCTATTCAAGAGTTTCGAGAAGGAATGCCGGGCATCACCGAGCGGTGCCTTAACAATATTAAATATGGTGGTATCGAAGCGATGCCGTCGAGCACAGATGAATGCTTCGAAATGACACCAGCCCGTCAGTGGGAAGGCCTATGGAGAAGAGAATTCGAGAATTCCCGCTTTTGTCCATCGCCCGCTGGTTCCTGCTCCTATCAAACTGCTGGCGACCGCATCTGGTTGTCGGGGAAGGCTCTAACCTCTTCGGCTGGCGACGAAGGCCTCTACGAAGTTGAGTTTGTGGGACGACAGACGGCTCGCAAGGGAAGCTACGGGCACTTGAGCGCCTTCGACTATGAGATAATCGTCGATAAGGTAATCAACTTACGTCCGGTTTCAGATGCCGCGACTTTAACCAAGTAAGGCAGAAACTGGTCGCAACCCGTCCTTTACCTCACCGCAAATACAGCCCCCCATTCATGTCCAGCGTCGCCCCCACAAAGAACCCGCCCCGGTCCGACGCCAGCAGCGCCGTCGCCGCCGCGATCTCGCCCACGGCCATGAAGCGGCCGACCGGCACTTCGCCTTCGACCCGCGCAATCTGTTCGGCCGACAGCCGCGCCTTGGCGGTGTCGATCGGGCCGGGGGCAATGGCGTTCACGGTCACGCCGGTCCCGGCCAGATAGCGCGCGAAATATTTGGTCAGCATGATCGCCCCGGCCTTCGACGCGGCATAATGGGGGGAGGCCACCGTCCCGCCATTCTGCCCGGCGAGCGAGGTGATGTTGACGATCCGGCCATAGCCATTCTCGCGCATATGTTCGGAAAATATCTGGCAGCTCAGGAACACGCTGCGCATGTTGATCTGGACGATCGCGTCAAATTCTTCGGGTGAAATATCCTGCGTCGGCGTGCGCTTGGCGAAGCCCGCATTGTTCACCACGATATCGACCTTGCCCCACAGGCCCGCAATCTGGTCCCGCGCGGCCAGGAAATGATCCTTTTCCCGCACGTCCAGCACCAGCGCGATCGCCGTCTCGCCCGTCGGATCGAGCGACGCCGCCACCGCCTGCGCCACATCTCTATCGACGTCGCTCACCGCCACGCGCCCGCCACCGGCATGGATTTCGCGCGCCACCGCTTCCCCCACGCCGCGCCCGCCGCCCGTCACCAGCGCGGTACGCCCTGCAAAGGAAAAACTGCCATTGGCGGGAAGGGTGAATTGTTCGGTCATATGTCCGTCCTGAAACTGGCAAAAGAAAAGGCGGGGAAGGCATCACCCTCCCCGCCCCTGGGCATTAGTGGCGGAACGACAGTGTCAGGCCGTAGGTCCGCGGCGTGTTGGTGAAGATCTTCCAATAGGTGGTGCCGTTTCCGGGCACCGCCAGGAAGGCGGTGATGTCGTCCGCATTCACGATCTGGTAGTTGTTGGTCAGGTTCTTGCCCCACAGGCCGACCTGGAAACGGCCATCGGCGGTTTCATAGTTCAGCCGCGCGTTGAGCGTCCGCCCGCGGGTATCCTCGTGCAGATTGTCGTACAGGCGCAGCGTGTTGGCGTCGTCGGTCGAAATACGGGTCGAGAAGTTGAAGTCCGCCTGCGGCGTCAGCGTCGCGCCATTGGCCAGACGGCCGGTATAGGCCGCGCCCACGGTGAAGCTGTCGCGTGGCGCGAACTTGGCCGGATTGCCCGAATAATCCAGGTTCACCAGCGGATCGCGCAGGTCGGTATATTTGCCCACCAGATGCGTGTAATTGGCGGTCAGGCGCAGATCCTCGACCGGGCGGACGACGGATTCGACCTCCAGCCCCTTCATCTTCAGCGTACCATTATAGGTATGCGCAATACCGCCCGCGCCGGAGAAATTCTGGAGGTTCTTGGTCGTCTGCCGGAACAGCGCGATGTTCAGGTCCAGTTTGTTGTCGAACAGGCGCGACTTGGCGCCGATTTCGTAATTCTCCGCCTTTTCCGGCTCCAGCGGGATGGTTGGATCACGATAGGCATTGTCGACGAAACCGCCCGACTTGAAGCCCTTGGCATAGGTCGCATACATGTTGACCTTGTCCATCGGCTCGAACTTGATCGTGAAGCGCGGCGTGAAGGCATCCCAGGTCTTGCCGCCCGACGCGAACACTTCGCCGGGGAAGCCGAAGCCGGGGATCGCGCCCGCGTCCGTGGTCGAGAAGGCGTGATAGTCGATCTTCTTGCGGTCCGACGTGTAACGGCCGCCGGCCACGACGGCCAGCTTGTCGGTGATCTCGAACGTCGCCTCGCCGAACACGGCCAGGCTGCGGACATTGCCTTCCTGAACGCGGGTGATGTTGGTCACGTCCGGGTTGCGCCGCACGGTCGCGTTGACGGCCGAACCTGGCAGCGGGCTGTAGAAGAAGATATTGGTGGTCGAAACGTCAGCCGACAGGAAATAGGCGCCGACCACATAGGAGAAGCGACCGGGCGCGGAGGCGAAGCGCACTTCCTGCGTGAAGCTGCGGTTCTTCACCACCTGGCGGCGGTCGAACACCGGCACCTGGGTCGCGACCGGCACGTCGTCGTTGATCGCGCGGCTGTCATTCATGCGATAGCCGGTGATCGACGTCAGCGTGCCGCCCAGCAGATCCAGGTCGCCGCGCAGATACCCGCCGCGCAGACGCTGGCGATAGGGCGAGGCCACAAAGTCGTTATTGGTCCATTTGTCGTCGTCATAATCGCCGAAGGTAGCGGGGATCACCTGATTGCCGCCGATGCCCAGCTGGATCGCGCCGCCGTTGCCCTTGGTATAGCTGTAATCGCCCGACAGGACGATCTTGAGCGTATCGGTCGGCTGGAACAGCAATTTGCCGCGCGCGGAATAGCTGTCCGACTTGCCATAGCTGCCCGACTGGTTGGGCGTGTCGATCAGGCCATCATTATGTTCGGTGCTGAAGGCGAAGCGGCCGGCGATCTTGTCATCGACCAGCGTGCCGTTGACCATGCCCTCGGTCCGCACATAGCCGCCATTGCCGCCGGTGATCTGCGCGTAATAATCATCCTTGAAGTCGGGATTGTTGGTGATGACGGCGATCGCGCCGCCCACCACGTTGCGCCCGAACAGCGTGCCCTGCGGCCCGCGCAGCACTTCGACGCGGTTGGTGTCGTAGAAGTTGGCGTTTAGGTCGTTGTTGAACACATAATAGACGTCGTCCATGAAATAGGCGACTGGCGTGTCCAGCGTGGCGGTGCGAAAGGTCGACACATTGCCGCGGATCGCGACGATCGAGAGCGACTTGTCGGCGGTGTTGACGGTGATGCCGGGCATCTGCTGCGTCAGCGCGGCGGGGCTATAGACCTGCGCCTCACGCAACAGTTCGCCACCAAAAGCCGCGATCGAAAAAGGCACTTCGCGCACGGTCGATTCGCGCCGCTCGGCGGTGACGACGATGTCTTCGGGGAATAGTGGCGCCTCTTGCGGCGCGGCCTGCGGTGCCGCCTGATCGGCCTGCGCAAAGGCCGGCGCGGCCACGATCATCGCGGCGATCACGCTGAGTGCTGAGGATGTTTTAAAACTGAAAGGCATTGCCCGGACTCTCCCTTAACGACACGGCTTGATGCCGCCTGGGGAGCGTGAAGCAGCAAAAAGGAAATGGGCGCAATAGTATCGTCCCGATTATTGAATGGTCCGACCACATTCCGATTGGGGCATGGCCCGGACAGGCTCTAGCAGAAGGTCAGGGAATGGCGCTGGCTTTGATTCAAGCCGCGCCGATAACGACAAGCAAGGAAGAGGCTGAAAAACTCATGCAGTCCACGGATAGCGCCGACATGACCAGGGTAGGGCCGGGCACGGTCATGGGCACGATGATGCGCCAATATTGGATGCCCGCCGTCCTGTCGTCCGAAGTGAAGGCCGATGGCGATCCGGTCCGCCTGATGATCCTGTGCGAAAAGCTGATCGCCTTCCGCGACAGCTCCGGCCGGGTCGGCATCATGGACCATCGTTGCCCGCATCGTTGCGCGTCGCTGTTCATCGGCCGCAATGAGGAAAACGGCATCCGCTGCGTCTATCACGGCTGGAAATTCGACGTGGACGGCAAGTGCGTCGATATGCCGTCCGTCCCCGCCCGCATGGACTTCAAGGAAAAGGTCCATGCCAAGGCCTATAAGACTTATGAGGCCAATGGCCTGATCTGGGTTTACATGGGCGAAAACCAGGCCAGCCCGCCGCCGATCCCCGAGATCGAGGCGACGATGCACCCGGACGCGGAAATCTGGTGTCTGCAACGCGACTGCAACTGGCTCCAGGCGCTGGAAGGCGACATCGACACCAGCCATGTCGGCTTCCTCCATGTCGGATCGATCGAAGCGGACGATCTGGATGAGGATCATCCCATGCGTCCGACTGTCCTCAACCGCGCGCCCGACTATGAAGTCGCGCAGGCCGACTGGGGCGTCATGTATGGTGGCTATCGCCCGAACGACGATGGCCAGATGAGCTGGCGCGTCGCCCACTATATGTTCCCCTTCTGGACGCAGACGCCCAACAACCGGTTCGCGACCCGCGCCATCGCCCGCGCTTGGGTGCCGATGGATGACGAACATTCGATGCTGTTCGACATCACCTGCGGCGTTGATGCGGGCAACCCGGCCTATACCTCGACGCTCAAGGACGGCACGCCCTTGTTCGCGCCGCTGGAATATGCGCCGACCACCACCGACTGGTATGGCCGCTGGCGCTCGCCCGACAGCCAGGCCAACGATTGGGCGATCGACCGCGATTCCCAGCGCAACGGCACCCAGTTCACCGGCATCCCTAACATCACGATGCAGGATCAGGCCGTCACCGAAAGCATGGGGCCGATCACCGACCATAGCTTCGAAAATCTGGCCCCGACCGACCAGATGATCGCCCGCGTCCGCCGCCGCGTGTTGCTGGCCGCCCGCGCGCTCGCCAACAAGGGCACGTTGCCGCCGGGGATCGAAGACCCCAGCATCTTCTACCGCGCGCGCGCCGGGTCGTTCCTGCACGACCCCAGTGACACGCTCGCCAACGCCTATGAATCGGCGCTGGCCAAGGCGATCCGCTGGCCCGACAAGGTCGAAGCGGCTGAGTGAGACACAAGCAAGGGCCGGGGCGATCCATGCCCCGGTGCCTCAGACAAGGATGATAGAGGTGACGAAACGCATTGCGGTTTGTCCGGTTCGCCGATCCATGGCGCCCCGGCCCTGCCAAGAGACGCATCGCACCGGACGGAGAGGGTGATGCGCGCACGATTGAAGAATATCCGCTGGGAAGCCGAAGGCATCAACAGCTACATCCTCGAACCCGTCGATGGCGGCTTGATGCCAGCCTTTGACCCCGGTGCGCATGTCGATGTGCAGTTGTCGCCTGGCCTCGCGCGCAGCTATTCGCTGGTCAATGATCCCGCGATCCGCGGCTATTATGAAATCGCCGTCCATCACGCGATCGATGGTCGCGGCGGGTCGCGCCACATCCATGAAAAATGGCAGGTCGGCCAGATCCTCGACATCTCCGACCCCAAGAATAATTTCCCGATGGTGGAGGATGCCAGCCACACCGTCATGATCGGCGGCGGGATCGGCATCACGCCGATGTTGCCGATGATCGCGCGCCTCGAAAAGCTCGGTAAAAGCTGGGAACTCCATTATGTCGCCGCCTCGCCTGAGCGCGCCGCCTATGTCGATCGCCTGTCCGATTATGACCGGGTGGAAATCGCCTATGACGGCATCCCCGGCGGCCGCCGCCTGGACCTCAAAGCCATCTGCGCCGCCGCGCCCGCCGACGCGCATCTCTATTGCTGCGGTCCGGGCGGGATGCTCGACGCCTTCGTCGCGATCAACTGCGACCGGCCCAAGGGCCACGCCCATATAGAATATTTCTCCGCCGAAACCGAAATGGCGACCGAAGGCGGCTATACGCTGGAACTGGCCAAAAGCGGCAAGACCATCGCAGTCGAGGAAGGCGAGACGATGCTCGACGCGCTGCTGAGCGCCGGCGTCAATGTCGGCTTCGCCTGTTCCGAAGGGATTTGCGGCACCTGCGAGGTGAAGGTGCTGGACGGCATCCCCGACCATCGCGACCATTTCCTGTCCGATGACGACAAGGCCGCGAACAAATCGATCATGGTCTGCTGTTCGGGATCGAAAAGCGCCAACCTCGTGCTGGACCTGTAAAAGCGATATTCCGGTTTTCCTATTTCACGCCGGCAAATGAATGAAGCGGCCGCAAACGGCCCGAAGATGAGGAGAATGTCTTGGCGGTCGCCACGATAGAAGGCAGCAGCACCAGAGGAATGTTGGACGACATACCCATGTCGTCCTACCAGATCTGGTCGGTGCTGATGATCGCCGCGACCGTCATTCTCGACGGCCTGGACAACCAGATGCTCGGCCTGGCCGCGCCGTCCCTGCTCAAGGAATGGGGCATCGACCGAACGGCACTGGGGTCGGTGTTCGCGCTCGGCTTCGTCGGCATGGCCGTCGGCACGCTGACGTCGGGCTGGGTCGGCGATCGCTTCGGGCGCCGTGGCGCGCTCATCATCGGCGTCGCCATCTTCGGCGTCGCGACGCTCCTCACCGGCTTTTCCGGCGCGCTGTGGCAGGTCGCCGCCTTGAAAACGCTGGCGGGCGTCGGCCTGGGTGGCGTCCCCGGCACGGCGAGCGCCATGATCGCGGAGTTCACGCCGGTCCGCTGGCGCAGCGTCGCCGTCACCTTCGGCGTCGTGTGCGTCTCGATCGGCGGCATATTGGGCGGCGTCGCCGCTGCGCTGATCCTACCTGGCCTTGGCTGGCGCTGGCTATTCTACATCGGCGGCGTGGTGACGATGATCTTCGTCACCTGGCTCTGGTTCGTCCTGCCGGAATCGCCCCGATACCTGGCGGAGCGCCCCGATCGCGCCGCCGAACTCGACCGCATATTGCGCCGCATCGGCCATCCCGACCCTGCCTCCGCCGCCCATGTCCCGCTCGCCGCCGGGGAAGCGCCCCGCTACGAACCGATGCGCAACCTGTTCGGCACCGCCCTGCTGCGCGACACGCTGGCGCTGGCGGTCGCGATGTTCTCGGGCATGTTCATGATCTACCTCATGTTCAATTGGGCGCCAACGATGCTCAACAGCGCGGGCTTTGGCCTACAGACCGCCAGCTTGGGCCTCACCAGCTTCAACATGGGCGGCACGATCGGCGCGATGATCGCGTCGCTCGCCATCATCCGCTTCGGATCCCGCCCGGTGCTGATCCTGATGGCGATCGTCGGCGCGGCCGTGTGCGCCACCCTGGCCCTGCTGCCCATCAGCGGTGGCCGTAACGAAGCCGCCGTCCTCGCCTGCCTCGGCGCGCTCGGCCTGTTCGCCAGCGCCGCCCAGTCCGCCATGTTCGCAGTCGGTGCGCACGCCTTCCCCACCGGCCTGCGCGCGCGCGGCCTTGGCCTCATGGGTGCGGCCGGCCGGGTCGGCGCGATCGTCAGTGCGGTGGCGGGCGCGCTGCTCATCGACTGGGGCAATCTCGGCTTCTTCGGCGCGCTCGGCGCCCTGATGCTGGTCAACGCCCTGGGCTTCATCGCCGTGCGGGGCCATGTGCCCGCGCTCGGCCGTAAGGACGCGCTATAATGGACGCTTTCGACTATATCGTGATCGGCTCCGGCTCGGCCGGCAGCCTGATGGCCAATCGCCTGTCCGCCGACCCCGCCAATCGCGTCGCCCTGATCGAAGCGGGGCCGTCCGACCGAAAATGGCCGCTCAACCTGAAAACCGCGATGCCGGTCGGCAATATCTTCCTGCTGCCGCACGAAAAATATAACTGGAAACAGGCGCTGACCGGCAATGCGGCGGTCAACAACCGCACCATCAATTTCCCGCGCGGCAAACTGTTCGGCGGATGCAGCGCTATCAATGGCGGCGTCTATATTCGCGGGCAGAAGGCGGACTATGACGGCTGGGCGAAAGCGGGCAATGCTGGCTGGTCCTATGACGACGTCCTCCCCGCCTTCAAAGCGGTCGAAAACTACGCCGGTCCCGACAAAGGCTGGCACGGCAAAGGCGGCGAACTGGACGTGCAAAAGCCCAAAAGCTGGAACCCGGTCAGCACCGCCATCGTCGACGCGGCGGAACAGGCCGGGCATCGCCGCAATGACGATTTTGCAAGTGACCGACAGGACGGTTTCGGCCGCTACGACCTCAACCAGCGCAACGGCACCCGCCTGTCGAGCGCCCGCGCCTTCCTCCACCCCGCCCTTAAGCGCGCCAACCTTACCGTCCTTGATGAAACCATGGTCCGCCGCATCCTGTTCGATCGCGGCCATGCGGTCGGCCTGGAGATAGAGAAGGACGGCGCGCGCAGCACCATTGCCGCGCGGCGGGAGATCATCCTGTGCGCAGGCGCCACCAACTCCCCCCAATTGCTGATGCTCTCAGGGATTGGGCCGCAGGATCATCTGCGCGACATGGGCATCGATGTCGTCCACCACCTGCCCGGCGTCGGCCAGCATTTGCAGGATCACCCTACCGTCCATGTCGCGATGGAAAACCCGTCGGCCGAATCCTACGCCGTCTCGGCCAAGGTGTTGCCTCGCATCCTCGCCAGCCCGTTCAAATATCTGTTCAAACGCGAAGGGATGCTGGCGTCCAATGTGGCGGAGGCCGGCGGCTTCCTCTGCACCGACGGCACCGGCCGCCCGGACATCCAGATCACCTTCCTCGCCGGGCTGAAGCTCGACGCGCGCTCGGTCCCCCGCCGCCATGGCTATATGGGCCTGATCCAGTTGCTGCGCCCCAAAAGCGCCGGCTCGGTGCGCCTGGCCAGCAACCGGCCGGAGGACAAGCCGGTCATCGATCCCAATTTCTTCGCCGATCCCTATGACATGCACACGTTGATCGCCGGCTTCCGCGAATGCCGCCGCATCTTCGCCCAACCCGCGCTCGCCGCCATGACCGGTGCGGAGATCGAACCCGGCATCCAGCATCAAAGCGACGCGGAGATCGACGCCGCCCTGCGCAAGATCGTCAACACCGCCTATCACCCCACCGGCACCTGCAAGATGGGACCGGACAGCGACCCACAAGCGGTGGTGGACACCCGCCTGCGCGTGCGCGGCGTATCGGGCCTGCGCGTCGTCGACGCCTCGGTCATGCCGGACATCATCAGCGGCAACACATCCGCCCCCACCATGATGATTGCCGAGCGCGCCGCCCGCTTCATTCTGGAAGACGCCGTCACATCGAATATCGCCGCCTGATCGCGGCCCGGAGAGCCCCATGACCATGATGACCATCCCCCCCCGCCCCGCTCTGCTCGACACGCTCCAGCAGGACATGCTGATCGGTGGCCAGCGCGTGCCGGCCCTGTCGGGCAAGCGCTTCGAAACCCGCAACCCTGCCACCGGCGAACTGCTCGCCATGATCGCGCAGGGCGGGCCGGAGGATGTCGATCGCGCCGTCAAGGCGGCCCGCGCTGCGTTTGAAGGGCCATGGCGGCGGACGAAGCCGGTCGATCGCCAGCGCATCATGCTGCGCCTCGCCGATCTGGTGGAGCAACATTTCGAAGAACTGGCGATGCTCGACACGCTCGACCTTGGCGCACCCTATAGCCGCACCATCATGGGCAAGGCGCGCGCGGGCGCGCTGCTGCGCTATTATGCGGGCCAAGCGATGCTCATCACAGGCGACACGATCGACAATAATGCGCCCGGCGATGTCCTGTCCCACACGCTCAAGGAACCGATCGGCGTCGTCGCGGCGATCAATCCGTGGAATGGCCCGATCGGCATGGCGGTGTGGAAAGCCGGCCCGGTCCTCGCCACCGGCTGCACCCTGGTCATGAAGCCCGCCGAACAGACGCCCCTCTCCGCGCTCCGTTTCGGCGAGCTTTGCCTGGAGGCGGGCGTTCCCGAAGGCGTCATCAACATCGTCACCGGCCTGGGCGATGCGGGGGCGGCGCTATCCAGCCACCCGGACGTGGACAAGATCGCCTTCACCGGCTCCACCGGCGTCGGTGAAAAGATCCTCCACGCCGCTGCCCCGACGATGAAGCGCGTCACCGTCGAACTGGGCGGCAAGTCGCCCAATATCGTTTTCGCCGATGCCGATCTCGACAAGGCCGTCCCCGCCGCCGCCATGGCGGTCTTCGCCAATGCCGGGCAGATTTGCAGCGCTGGCACCCGCCTGTTCGTGCAATCGGCAATCCACGACGAATTTATGGAGCGCCTCGCCGCCTTCACAAAGACCATCAAGGTCGGCGACCCGCTGGACCCGACCACCCAGATGGGACCGGTCGTCTCCCTGCCCCAGATGGACAAGATCCTCGCCTTCATCGACGGCGCGAATACAGAAGGCGCCCGCCCCCTGACCGGCGGCGCTCGCATGAGCGGCGTGGGCTATGATGCGGGCTATTTTATCGAGCCGACCATTTTCACCCATGTCGCCGATCACATGACGATCGCGCGGGAAGAGATTTTCGGCCCCGTCCTTTCCGCCTTCACCTTCGACACGGTGGAAGAGGTACTGGCCCGCGCCAACGCCACCGAATTTGGCCTGGGCAGCGGCGTGTGGACCCGCGACCTTGGCACCGCGCACCGCATGGCGCGTGGCATCCGCGCCGGGTCCGTCTGGGTCAATTGCTACCAGATGCTCGACCCCGCCGTGCCCTTCGGCGGCTACAAGATGAGCGGCTTTGGCCGGGAATCAGGCCCGCATCATATAGAGGATTATCTGGAGACGAAGGCGGTCTGGATCAATCTGGACTGAGGCGCGCACCGTGCAGCAGAACAACAGCAACGGCGTGCATCTGGAGGAGGAGATGATCCTCCAGATGCAGAAGCTGGCCACTGGCCGCACCGACGAAGCGCTCAACGCCCGCTTCGGCATCAGTTACAATACATGGCGCAAATTGCTCGCTGGACAGCCGATCCGGCCCTCCCTCGCCGATCGGCTGAAGGACCGGATCGCCGCGCTCCAGGCGACCGATCGGCCATAGTCGGCTGGCGCTTGTCTCGTTCAACGGGATAGCGTGTTCCCGCGCAGGCGGGAATCCAGTCCCGCCGTCTGGACTGGGTTCCGGCCTGCGCCGGAACACCCCGCGCTAATCGTTCAACAGCCCCATCACACCCAGCCCGATTCCCGCAAATCGGGCGGCGCGCCTTCCACCCGCTCGCCCCTGGCCGCCTCGCTCAGCATCTCCAGAAAGCGCCGCTGCGTCGCGGTCGGCCGCCAACTGCGCCGGGTGGTGATCCCCACCACGCGCTTGCTGTCCTCCAGCGGCGGGCCGATCTGGGTGAGCAGCCCGCTGCGGATCTGCAACGCCACCTGGTCGGGCGACAACAGGGTCAGGAAATTGCCTTCGGTCAGCAGCCGCCCGATGATCATCACCGACCCGCATTCGATGGGAGTCGCTGGCGGCGTAACCGGCGCCGCGCCTTCGCCGAACAATTTCTCCCACTGTTCACGCAACGGCGAATTGGCCGGCGCCACGATCCAGGGATAGGATGCGAGTTGCGCCATCGTCGGCTTCGCCTCGGCCGCCAGCGGATGCTGGCTTCCCGCTGCGATCACCAACCGATCCTCGGACAGCGGCAATTGATACAGGTCGGCAATTTCATACGGACGCAGCGCGCCCACGATGATGTCGATCACGCCGTCGCGCAACGGCTCCACCAGTTCGCGCCAACTGCCCTCCAGCACCTTGAACGCCGCGCGCGGATCGCTCCGAGCCATCCGCGCCATCGCGGCCGGCACCAGATAGGGCCGCGCCAGCGGCAGCGCGCCGAACGCTATCACCTCGCTGCCGCTGCCGCTGTCCAGCCCCATATCGGCCAGCGCCGCGACGATCTCCGCCACCGCCAGCCTTGTGCCGCGCGCCAGTCGCTTCCCCGCCGGATTGAGCCACACCGCCCGGCCCCGTCGCTCGACCAGCTTGCCGCCGATCATCTGCTCCAGGTCGCCGACCGCGCGATGCACCGCCGTCTGCGACAAGGTGCTGCCATGCGCCGCCGCCGCAAAGCTGCCCGCCTCCGCCAGCGCCAGGAAGGCGCGCAGCTGCGTCATCGTCATCAGCCGTTCGGGATATTGGAACACGCCCGACAGCCCCTTCGCTGCCTGCGACAGATGATCGAGCGCCGCGCGCGCGCGTTCGATCACGATCTCGCCCATGGGCGTGGGCACCATGCCGCCCGACCGCCGCTCGAAGAACGTGTATCCGAATTGCCGTTCCAGCTTCGCCAGACCCTGCGTCAACGCGGGTTGCGACAGGCTCACCACATCGGCCGCGGCGGTGATGCTGCCATGTTCGCGGATCGCCAGCAGCGCGCGCAGATGGCGCAGATTAAGGTCGAACGGATCGGTCGCCATGCCGCTTACTCTTGTTACCCTGCGCCCGCGCGCTTTTGCGTCGTCGGGCTGCTCCATCCCTAAAGGACAACTGTCCCAAAGGACAGCCGCCGCGCCATCCATTAGTCAGAAAATTTAATGGACTGACCATTATTCCAATGGTAGGACCAATGCGGAACAACGCGGTTATCCGCGCATCAGAGTCGAACCATAAGGAGGCTGCCCCGTGGACTTTGAACTGCCCGACGACATCAAGGAATTTTGCGACGTCACCCGTGCCATCGTGCACGACCTGCTGCCGCATGAAATCGAATTTCAGGCGACCGGCAAAGTGCCCCCGGTCGTGCGAAAGACGCTGATCGACAATGGCTATTTCGGCATGGCGCTGCCCGAACAATATGGCGGCCTGGGCCTGGGTGCCCTTGCCCAGGCGGCGGTGCAGATCGAACTGTCCCGCCTGCCCCCGCAATTCTGGACCGAACTGCGCCCGTTGATGGGACCGGGTGCCAAGAATATCATGTACCATGGTTCAGACGCGCAAAAGGAAGCGCTGCTGCCCGGCATGTGCACTGGCGAAATCGGCATCGCCTTTGCGCTGACCGAACCCAATAGCGGTTCCGATCCGGGTTCGATGCGCACCACCGCGACCCGCAACGCCGACGGCTGGGTCATCACCGGCAGCAAGACCTATATTTCGAACGGCAAGAACGCGAAATATGTGATCGTCTATGCCTATACCGACAAGGCGGCGGGGCCGCGCGGCGGCATTTCCGCCTTCCTGATGCCGGCCGATACGCCCGGCTTCGCCGTCACTGGCACGATCGAACTGATGGGCACCGCGACACCGGGCGTCTACGAACTGACATTCGACGAATGCCAGGTCGGCCCCGACGCGCTGATCGGCGAACTGGGCCGTGGTTTCCATTATGCGCTCGAAGGGCTGAACGAGGGTCGCATGAATGTTGGCGCGACGGCGGTCGGCATGGGCGAATATGCGCTGGAACTGGCGATCGAGGAATCCAAGCAGCGTCCCGCCTTTGGCGGCGTGATCTCCGATTTCCAGGCGATCCGCCACTATATCGCCACCATGGCGACCGACATGCGCGCTGCCCGCCTGATCCTGCTCGACGCCTGCTGGCGGTATGACCAGGGCGAAAAGCGCCGTGAACTCGCCTCCATGGCCAAACTGTTCGCAACCGAAGCGGGCAGCCGCACGGTCGATACCGCGGTCCAGATTTTCGGCGGTTCGGGCTATTGCCGGGGCTTTGCGATCGAACGCCTCTATCGCGATATCCGCATCACCCGCATCTATGAAGGGTCGTCGGAAATCCAGAAGAACACGATCGCGCGCGAACTGCTGCGATAATCCTTGGCGGGCGGGATGCGTGCAGGGATCCCGCCCCCTCATTGCCCTGAAATATATTGCGCCGGGACGGTAATTCCCGAACACTCCCGCCATCGTTCCAACGCCCGGCAAGGAGACTGGCGATGCGCGTGATGGTGCTGGTGAAGGCGACCGAGGACAGCGAGAAAGGCTATCAGCCCTCGCCCGAAACGGACGCGATGATGGCCGAGATGGGCCGCTTCAATGACGCATTGCGCGATGCCGGCATATTGGTGATGGCCGACGGCCTCACCCCTTCCTCACAGGGCAAGCGCGTCGCCTTTGACGGTGCCGACCGCACCGTCATCGACGGTCCCTTCCCCCAGCCGCGCGAACTGCTCGCGGGTTTCTGGATCTGGAAGGTCAAGGACATGGACGAAGCCGTAGCCTGGGTGAAGCGCTGCCCCAATCCCATGCCGGGGCCGAGCATCATCGAAATCCGGCCCTTTCACGACCTGGAATGAGGGTGTTAGAGCAGGTCGCCACGCGCCCGTAGCGCGGCGACCGCAGCCTCGTCCACGCCCAGCCTGCCCAATATCTCCGCTCCTTCTTCACCCAGTCGCGCGACATGGTTGCGCGCCTCGACCCGCGATCCGCTCATGCGGAACGGCGGATTGGGCACTTTGAAGCTGCCGGCCCCGTCGCTGATCTCGGCAAAGGCACCGCGCGACGCCAGTTGCGGATCGTCCAGCAATTCGTCGATCTCGCGATAGCGCCCGCATGGCACGCCATGGCGCGACAGGATCGCCTCGGCCTCCTCCGCGCTGCGCTCGCGCGTCCATTCCTCGGTCAGCGCCAACAGCGTCGCCCAATTGGCGTTGCGATCGGCATTGGTCAGGAAGCGCGGATCGTCGCGCCATTCGGGATGGCCGACCGCGTCTGTCAATTGCTCGAAATTGCGCGGGCTGGTCGGCGCGACCATGATGAAGCCGTCGTTGGTCTTGAGCGGGGTGTAGAGCGGGCGACGGGCGTCGCCGGGGAACTGTGCCTCCTGCGTCTCGAACACCAGCATCCCCACCATCGCCTCCAGCATCGACAGGTCGATATGCTGGCCCGCACCCGTCTTTTCGCGCTGATACAGCGCCGCCTGGATCGCGCCGAAGGCATGGGTGCCGCCCAGCACGTCGGCGATGAAGACGCCGCTGGTCGCGGGCCGGTCCGCCCCGTCCTGATAGCGCAGATTGACCATGTCAAATCCGCTGGCCGCATGGATCACCGGCGCATAAGCCGGGGACAGCGCTTTCGGCCCGGTCTGGCCATAGCCGGAGATCGAACAATAGATGAGCCGCGGATTGGCCTCGTGCAACGCGGCGAAATCCAGGCCGAACCGCGCCATGACGCCGGGCCGGAAATTCTCCACCAGCACGTCGCAGGTCGCGACCAGTTGCTTGATGAGCGCAATGATTTCAGGCGATTTAAGGTTGCAGGCGATGCTCTGCTTACCAGCGTTCAGATTGCCAAAATAGGCGCTGAAGCCATCCCGCTTGGGCGGCCGCGCGCGCACCTGGTCGCCCTCCAGCGACTCCACCTTGATGACTTCGGCCCCCAGGTCGGCCAGCATCCGCGTCGCGAATGGCCCAGCCATGACGCTGGTGAAATCCAGCACCCGCACGCCATCCAGCGCGCCAACCGCCGCCGCCTTGCTCTCTTCCGCCATAGCCTCACCCACCCGTCGAACCAATTATTTAATGGTCCTACCTATTGCATGGCGGTCATGGGGCGTCAATCGCGTACAACTGTCCAACTCGCTGTTTCAAACGCCCCTGCCGAGCAGGCGCGAAGGCGCGAAGGTCAGCCCTTCGCCGCCGCCTTGCTGTTCTTGCGGACATGGCGATGCACCCGTTCCAGATGCTTGCGCATTTCCGCGACCGCCGCCTCGCTGTCCTTCGCCCGCAATTGCCGCACCAGCCGGAAACGGGATTCGATCAGCGACTGCTGCAACGTCTCATACTCCGGCCCCTGCACGAACTCATGCAGGATCGCCGACAGGGAATCGACGAAGATGCCGAAGATGCGGTTCTTGGTCGCCCGCGCCAGGACAGCATAATATTCCACGGCGCACTGGTATCGCGCCTCGACGCTCGTTTCCCGCTTGGTCCGTTCGGCAATCGCCTCCAGGTCGGCCAGGTCAGTTTCGGTCGCCCGCTCGCAGGCCAGCCGCACGATGATGTCCTGCAACGCCAGCCGCGCTTCGGTCAGTTCATTCAGCGAGATGTCGCCCAGATGCACATAATCCTGCATCGCCTGCACGATGCGGTCGGGCTCGGCGGTCTGCACGAATGCCCCACCCTTCGCCCCCTTCACATTGCGGATGATCCCCGCCACCTCCAGGCTGCGCAGCGCCTCACGCAGCGCGCTGCGGCTGACCTGGAACTCGACCGCCAGTTCGCGCTCGGCCGGCAGTTTGTCGCCGGCCTTCAGGGTCCCCGCCGCGAGTTGCGCGCGAATCTGCTCGCAGATGATCTCGAACGCCCGCCGCGTCTTGATGGGCGCGAAGCTCGGCTTTGCAGAAAGGGTAGATGCCATGGGGTACGCTCCGGAATAGATCGACAAATCTATAGCCGCCGCGACCAAAGGCGCAATGGCCTGACCGAAAAGACGCGCGACGGAGTTCGTCTTGAAATGCGCCTTTGGCGCATCCGCACCAGCCCTCACCCCCACCCGACCACCCATTCAGGATACACTCTGTGGGAGGTCGGGTGGGGGTGAGGGCCGGTGCGGCAACCGAAGCTCTTTCGCGCATTTCGAGATCAGACTCTCAGCCGATCATCATCAAACTGGCATTGCCCCCAGCCGCCGTTGTGTTGATGGAAGTGGATTGCTCCTCCAGCAGCCAGTCGAGGCAATAGCCATGACCATGGTCGTCGGCATGGACCGACACGATCGGGCCAGGCAGGTCAGCGACGCACTGGGCGGTCGCGGCGACCTTGGCGGCGTCCCCCTCGACCAGCGCGGCGGCATAATGGCCGGTGGCGTCGGTGCTGAAACAGGCGGCCACGTCGGCGGGCAAGCCCGCCGGGATCGTCATCCCCTGCACCACGCCATGATTACCGGTCGCAAGGACTGCCGCCATCTGGCGGAACAGTCCCTGCCGCGTCGCCGGGCGCAGCAGGATGCGACCGCGCGGATGCAGGGCGTAGATGTTGCGCTCGCCCACCGGCCCCGGCAGCGCCAGTTCGACGCCCAGCGCGGACGCATCCCCCGCCCGGCGCGCCTGAAGCGCAGCCTTCTCCTCGCATTGCTGCTCAAGCCAGTCGGCAAAGGCATGGAGCGGCGATCGCAAATGGCTGACCCGCGCCGCAAAGACCGGCGGCGTCATGACTAGCCGTCCCAGATAGAGCGGCCCGCCAGCCTTGGGACCGGTCCCCGACAGGCCGCACCCGCCAAAGGGCTGCACGCCCACGATCGCGCCGATGACATTGCGGTTCACATAGATGTTGCCGACCTTCACGCGGGCGGTGACCCGCGCCACCGTCTCGTCCAGCCGGGTATGCAGGCCGAAGGTCAGGCCGTAGCCGGTGGCGTTGATCTGGTCGACAAGGCCGTCGAGCCGGTCGCGCCGGAAGCGCAGCACATGCAGGACGGGGCCGAAGACTTCGCGACTGAGATCGGCGATGGACTCGATCTCGATAATCGTCGGCGCGACGAAGGTGCCGTGGGTCGCTTCGGGCGGCAGCGGGCTTTGCTCAACCTTGCGGCCCAGCGCCTTCATCGCGTCGATATGGGCGATGATGCCATCGCGCGCCTCTGCGCTGATGACCGGGCCGGTATCCACCTTCAGCGCATCGGTGCGGCCGATCCGCAGTTCGGCGAGCGCGCCCTTGAGCATCGCCAGCGTCCGGTCGGCGACATCCTCCTGCAGGCACAGGATGCGCAGCGCCGAACAACGCTGGCCCGCGCTGTCGAAGGCGGAGGCGATGACATCGGCCACCACCTGTTCGGCCAGCGCGCTGCTGTCCACGATCATGGCGTTCTGGCCGCCGGTCTCAGCGATCAGCGGGATGGGTTTGCCATCCGCGGACATCCGCATGGAAAGCTGGCGCTGGATCAGGCGAGCGACCTCGGTCGATCCGGTGAACATGACGGCGGCTGTCTGCGGCGCGGCCACCAGCGCCGCGCCGATCCGGCCGTCGCCGGGCAGCAATTGCAGCGCATCGGCAGGCACACCCGCCTCATGCAGCAGCCGAACCGCTTCCGCCGCGATCAGCGGGGTTTCCTCGGCCGGTTTGGCCAGCACCGGATTGCCCGCGACCAGAGCAGCGGCAACTTGGCCCGTGAAGATGGCGAGCGGGAAGTTCCAAGGACTGATGCAGGTGACCGGACCCAGCGCGACCTGCGCCGCGCCGAAGGTCGAGCGCGCCTGCGCCGCATAATAACGCAGGAAATCGATCGCCTCGCGCACTTCGGCGATGGCGTTGGGCAGCGACTTGCCCGCCTCCCGCACGATCAGGCCCAGCAGGATCGGCATCCGCGCCTGCATCGCATCGGCCGCGCGGTCCAGCGCAGCGGCACGATCGGCAACCGGGCTATTGGGCCAGCGCGACGCGGCGGCGCGGATGGCGGCTGCGCGGGCTTCTTCCGGCGATGCTTCGGTGACGCGGCCCACCACATCGCGATGATCGGCAGGGTTGAAGACCGTGCGCGAAAGGCCAGTCGCATCTTCGGGCGCAGCGGTCCAGGCTAGCGCAGCGCTTGGGCGTAACGCTTCGCCCAGGCTGGCGAGCGTGGCTTCATTGCTAAGGTCCAGCCCGTCCGAATTGCGCCGGTCGGGATAGAGATCGGCCGGCAAGGCGATCTGGTCATGATGATGGCCGGGATGCGCCATGGCGCGCACGACATCGGCCGGATCGGCGATCATCTCCTCGATCGACACATTGGGATCGGCGATGCGGTTGACGAAGCTGCTGTTCGCGCCATTTTCCAGCAGGCGGCGCACCAGATAGGCCAGCAGCGTCTCATGCGTGCCGACCGGCGCATAGATGCGGCAGGGACGGTTCAGTTTCCCGGTACCGACCACCTGTTCGTAAAGTGGTTCGCCCATGCCGTGCAGGCACTGAAATTCATATTGGCCGATCGCGAAGTCCGGCCCGGCCAGTTGATAGATGGTCGCCAGCGTCTGCGCATTATGGGTCGCAAATTGCGGGAAGACCGCGTCGGGCGCCGCGAGCAATTTCTGCGCGCAGGCGATATAGGCGACGTCGGTATGCACCTTGCGGGTATAGACCGGGAAGTCGGCCAGGCCATCGACCTGCGCCCGCTTAATCTCCGCATCCCAATAGGCGCCCTTGACCAACCGCACCATGATCCGGCGGTCGGCCCGGCGGGCGAGATCGACGATCCAGTCAATCATGAAGGGACAGCGCTTGCCATAGCCCTGCACCACGAAGCCAAGCCCGTTCCAGCCGGCCAGGTCCGGGTCGGTCGCCAGGCTTTCGAGCAGGTCCAGCGACAGTTCGAGCCGGTCGGCCTCCTCCGCATCGATATTGAGGCCGATGTCATAGCCTTTCGATAGCAGCGCCAGTTGCTTCACCGCGGGCAGCAATTCGCCCATGACGCGATCCGCCTGCGACCGAACATAGCGCGGGTGCAGCGCCGACAGCTTGATCGATATGCCGGGGCCAGCGTAAATGCCGCGCCCGGCCGACGCCTTACCGATGGCATGGATCGCCTGCTCATAATCGGCATAATAGCGTTTCGCATCGGCTGCGGTGGTCGCTGCTTCGCCCAGCATGTCATAGCTATAGGCGAAGCCCTTCGCTTCCAGTTCCTTCGCGCGCTTGAGCGCTTCCTTGATCGTCTCGCCGGTAACGAACTGTTCGCCCATCATCCGCATGGCCAGGTCCACGCCGCGGCGGATGACCGGTTCGCCGGCGCGGGCGACAAGGCGGGTGAGCGCTGCGCCCAGGCCACGGTCATCGACGCTGCCGACCAGCTTGCCAGTGACGACCAGCCCCCAGGTCGCGGCATTGACGAACAGCGATTTGTCCCCGCCCAGATGCGAACCCCAATCGCCATCGGCGATCTTGTCACGGATCAGCGCGTCGCGGGTGGCGGTGTCGGGGATGCGCAGCAGCGCTTCGGCCAGGCACATCAGCGCCACGCCTTCCTGACTGGACAGCGCATATTCCTGCACCAGCCCTTCGACGCCGGTGCCCTTGTGATTGGCGCGCAGCGCGGTGACCAGGGTGCGGGCGGTGTCGGCGATCGCGGTCTTGGTCGGTTCTGGCAGGGTCGCCGATGCGATCAGCGGGGCCAGCGCCTCTGCCTCGTCACGGCGATAGGCGGCGGTGATCGCTTCGCGCAGCGGGGTGGGCTGGCGAATGGCGGGGGCGAAGTTGGCGAAGGGCTGGTCGGTCATGCGATCAGAATAACCCAGGTCGAATTTTCGTTCCGCCTTATCAACGGCCCTCGCCAAGCCGGAGTGACTTATTAAAGGGGCTTTGCTAGGCAGATGAGATGGAGAATATGCCCAAAGCGGTCGATCTGGATGATTTCGACCGGCGGATCATCGCCGCCCTGGTCGAAGACGGGCGGATGACCGTCACCGATCTCGCCGCACAGGTCGGACTATCCAAGACGCCCTGCCAGGTGCGACTCAAACGCTTGCAGGAATCCGGCGTCATTCGCGGCTTTCGGGCCATCATTGATCCAGCGAAACTGGGGATGGACCATATCGCCTTTACCGAGGTGAAGCTGTCCGACACCCGCGAAAAGGCGCTCGGCGAGTTCAACGCGGCGGTGCGGCGCATTCCGGAGGTCGAGGAATGTCATATGCTGGCCAGCAATTTCGACTATCTCCTTAAAGTGCGTACCGCGGACATCAGGCGATACCGCATGATATTGGGCGAGAAGATCAGCGCCCTGCCCCATGTCGCCAGCACATCCACCTTCGTCGCGATGGAAACGGTGCTGGAGGCAGGGCACAGGCGGATCAGTCGAAAAGGCTAAGCGGGATCGCCTCCCCCATCGCCCTATACCCTTTAGGCGAGGGATGCAGCGCGTCGCCATCATCATAGGCCGGCAGCAGCCGGTCGGGATGGGCGGGGTCGCGGGTCACGCGGTCGAAGTCGATCACCGCGTCGAAATGCCCCGGCGTCCTGATCCAGTCATTCACAGCTTGCCGGTCCGCCTCATTCCGGGCGTCGGCATGATAATAAGCGTTGCCGACGAAGGGCGTGATGGTCGCGCCGATCACCTTCACGCCCCTGGCATGGGCGCGGGTGATGATCTGACGATAGGCGCCGATGATGCGGGCGACATGCGCCTGATGCGCCGCCACGCTCACCGGCGCGTCGCGGGTCAGGGTGCCCAGATCGTTGATCCCCTCCAGCAGGATCAGATGGGTGACGCCGGGCTGGGCCAGCACATCGCGGTCCAGCCGCGCCAGCGCATTGGGGCCAAGCCCGTCATCAAGCAGCCGGTTGCCGCCGATCCCCTGATTGAGGATGGCGATGGCCCGGCGCTTCGGATCGGCCTGCAACCGCTCCGCCAGCCGATCGGTCCAGCGGTCGTTGCCGTTGGTGGTGGAACACTTGCCATCGGTGATCGAGTCGCCCAGCGCGACGATCAGTTTTGCAGGCGCACAGCGTTCGACCTCCAGCGCGGCGAGGTTGAACCAATGGTCGAAATGATCGGCGCCCGCCATGGCGTCGTCGGCCAGATGATCGCCGGGCAGATGCCAGGATGTCGCGCGCGATCCGGGGTGCGATGTCTGTTCGGGATCGCCCGCATAGTGGATCGACACGGCGATGCTGTCGAGCGCGCCGGTCGGGAGCGGCACCGGGTCGGACAGATAATCTGCGCCCGCCGGGACGATGACATCGGGCTTCCCGTCGAAGCGCAGCGCGATCAGCGTGCCGGGATCGATCGCGGCGGAGGCGGCGCCGCGCGCGCGGGCGATGCTGGCGCCGGCCAGGACAAGCGGCCTGGTCCCGGCAAGGTTGGAGATGCGCACGCGCAGGCGATCGCCCGATACGGATGGCCGGACGATCTGGCGCAGCGTCCGGTTCGCCAGCGTGCCAGCGGGCAGCGCGGCGTCTCCGGTGGGCAGGAATTGCGAAGAGGCCCAGCCCGCGACCCAGGTCGGGGTGCAGGTGCTGGCCTGAGTCGGTGTCGCCAGGACGGCGAGCGGAAGGCCGAACAGGAGAGAGAGACGCATCATCGCCTTTCCTTACAAAGTCATGATCGGGTCACGGCCGCGAAGTTCACACCGTCACTGGTTTCGCGTTGCCGCGCTTTTGCGCCGGAGATGCGCTGTCCAAGCGCCTGCGACGCGACACGACCGTAACGCCCGCCTATCGATGACGCTCCCGCTGGATCATTGCGACGCGACAGCGATGCGCCACCTGGGTCACACCCGCCCGTCCGATGCGTAACGAGGGAGAGCGCCGTGGCGGGCAGCTGGCGATCGAGGATAGGGAATGGGGTGCGGCGATGCGGCGTCATGGGACAGAACAGATCAGATAAAATCCAACATTGAAAGCGTCGGCTTTTCAAGAAAAAGGGCCGGCGTTGCCGCCGACCCTATGAGGTGTCCTTGGGGGAGGATCAGAAATTCGCCCGGATGCCGGCCATGATCGTGCGGCCGGGATAATAGACCGAATAGGGCGCATTATCATATTCGAAGTTGGTGCGGATCGGCTCGTTGGTGATGTTGAGCGCATCGACCGTCAGGCGCAGCGCCTTGTTGAAGAAGGGTAGCTGATAGCCTGCGGAAGCATCGAACTGGCCGCGGGCTTCGGACCGGAGATTGGCGTTCTGGATGCCGTTCTGCGGACCGTTGAGGGCGATCGCATCGTCGTTCCAGACATAGTTCAGGCTGACGGAAAGACCGCCATTTTCGTAGAAGCCCTGAAGGTTGTAGGAGTATTTCGATACGCCGGTTGCAACCAGGCCGGACGACGATGATTGATCCAGATAGGTGCCGTTGGCCGAGAAGCCCAGGCCCTTGACCAGGAAGTCGAGCGGCTGGACCCAAGTCGCTTCGAGGCCCTTAATTTTCAGATCGCTCAGGTTGATCGGACGGTTCACCGTGATCGGTAGTGCCGCGATGGGCACACCGGTCTGAAGCGAACGGTCGGTCAGAGCATTCTGCTGAGTCGACAGCAGGCTGTCATAGGGAATGTTCAGCGAACCGAAGGTCACTTCCTGCGATTGCGTGACGGTGAAGCCCGTGATGTTCTTCATGAACAGCGACACGCCTATATAGCCGATGCCGCCGGTGTAAAATTCGCCGCCCAAGTCATAATTGTCCGACGTATAGGGCTTCAGGTCCGGGTTGCCAGCACTGGCCAGCAAGGCCGACGGATCGGAGAAGGTGATGCCGGGCAGGATCTGCCCCGCATCCGGACGGGTCATGGTGCGCGAGGCCGACGCACGCAGTTTCAGATTGTCAGCGACGTCATATGTCAGGTTGATCGACGGCAGGAAGTTTTCATATTTCGACCGCGACGTGATGTCGATGATCGCGGTGCCGACCTGGCTGGGGCCGATCACCTCCTGATCCGTGTAGGCATAACGCATGCCCGCATTGATATGCAGATCGCGCCCGGCGATCGCAGTGACGCCGTTCACTTCGAAATAGGCGCCCAATACCTTTTCATCCATGTCGCCGGTCGCGCCGCCGGTAACGGCCCCGCGGGTTTCCGGTGCGCCGTCACGGAAGCTGGCATAGTTGGTCGCTTGCTTGATCGCGTCGAAATCGGGACGGATATAGTTGGTGTAGCCGATATTGCCGCTGGCCAGATGACCGAAATTGCCGGTCGATCCGGGGCTGAGATATTGCGGGATGGCGCTGGTCGGGATGGTCCCGGTCGCACCGGTGCAACCCACGCCGCAGACCGACGCCTGATAGGCCGGGCTGTTGTCATAGGCGCGGATGGTGCGTTGCGCCCGGTCATAGGCTGCGCCGACCTTCACGTTGAACATCTCGTCGCCATAAGTCAGGTCCAGATGCGCGCCCTTGGTTTCCGTGGTGCGGCGCACCAGCGCGATATTCTGGCGATACCATTCCCACAGGCCGTTATTGGGATCGTTCAGATCGACATTGGTGGTGATCGCGGGATAATCGCCCTGCCCCGTATTGTCGAAATACACGTCCACGCCCGATTGCGGACGGGTCTGGAACGCCCAGGTCGGCTGTTCGCGGAAGAAGCGGCTCTTCGACCAGTTTGCCGACAGGTTGACGGTCAGATTGTCCGCCGGCTTCCATTCCACGCTGGGATTGATGTTCCAGAATTTCGTCGTCTGCTTGAACTGGCTGGCTTCCAGAAAGAAGGACGAATTGGCGAAGGTGCCGCTGGTGACGACGCCATTGTCGTCGACGGTCAGATCGATCGGGATCATGCCGCCGGTCGATTGGGCGCTGGTGCCGGGACCGGAATTGCGGACCTGCCAGTTCATGATCAGGCGGTCATAATTGCGCTTCGATTTGGCCCACAGGCCGTCCAGTGCGAAGTGCAGTTCGTCGCTGGGACGCCATTCGACCGACGCAAGGGCGGAGATGCGCGAACGGTCGCCTTCGGTCAGCGCCTGACGGCCCAGGCGCGGGATGAGTGCAGTGCTGAGCTGGTCGCGGGTCAGACCGGATGTTGCAACCACATCGACCGGCTGACCTGCGACCAGGCCATGCCCCGCATTGCCAGGAACAACCGAAGCGTAGGAGAAGTTGTTGCCGCCCGGATCGCCGACGCCAAGATTACCGTCGGTCCACCCCAGCGATTCAAAGCCATCCACGCGCGTCTTGGTCTTGACGCCCGCCACGCCCAGCAGGATGCCGAACGTGTCGGTGGTGTGGCTGGCGACGATCGCGCCGCGTGGCGAAATCTTGTCATTGCTGTCGGTATATTGCCCCTGCGCTACGACAGTCAGATGCGTGCCCGGTTTGTCGAACGGCCGCGCGTTGCGCAGGTTGACGGTGCCGGCGATGCCGCCTTCCAGCGTCGAGGGCGACGGGCTTTTGGCCAGGTCCAGACGGGTGAACAGTTCGGACGGGAAGAAGTCGAGATCGACTTCGCGGTTGGCGCTGCCGCCGTTGGTGCCGCCGTCCGACGCGACCTGAAGTTGCGATCCGTTCATCAGGACGCGGGTGAAGCTGGGGCCAAGGCCGCGGATCGCGACCTGCGTGCCTTCGCCATTGATGTCGCGGTTGAGGCGAACGCCCGGCATCCGGTTCAGCGTTTCGGCGAGGTTGGTGGCGGGCAGCTTGCCGATATCCTCGGCAAAGATCGAATCGCCGAAGGCGACGGCGTCCTTCTTGGCATTGGTAGCGCTCGCCAGCGACGCGCGGATGCCGGTCACGACGATGTCGGCGACCTCACCATCCTGCGGCGCGGCGGCAGTGGCGGGATCGGCCTGCGGCGCGGTATCCTGTGCCAGTGCAGCCTGGGCGAGGCTCAGCGAACCGACCGCGGAAGCCGCGAACAAGGCGATACGAAACATATGGGTGCGTGAAGACATAAACAAACCCTCTCCTGTGCGCTGCCCCCGACTCTCCGGTGGGCTTAAACTGGTAGCGCTATCACTAAGACTTTAATAAACGGCAATGCGACTTTGTCAAGACGCCGGAAGGCCCTGTATGGTAACGATACAGGTCTGTCGTTTCACCCCCGCAAAGCGGCCAACGCGGCTTGCGCGCCGTGCGTTTCGAGGATGACGAGCCAGCGGGTCAGCGACACGCGCAGCCTGTCGTCGCGCGCCAGCGCCGGCGGCATGACGGCATCGAACGCCAGGATCGCCGCAACGCGATCGGCCGCGTCATGCCGGTCGGCCAAGGCCGCAGCCATCGCTCCGGCCAGGGGATCGTCCACCTGATGGGACGCGCCGCTGTCATCCTGCCCCGCCTGCCAGCGTATCCAGGCCGCGACGGCGAGCGACAGGGCGTCAATCCCCTGCCCGGCCTCAAGCCGAGCGGCGATCGGCGTAAGCAGGCGCTGGGACAGCTTTTGCGATCCGTCCATGGCGATCTGTCGCGTTCGGTGTCGCAAGGTCGGATTGTCAAAACGCGCCATCAGGTCGCGGCGATAGGCCGCCACGTCCAGTTCGGGCGGCGGCGACAGGGTCGTCTCCGCCTCGTCCCAAAGCGCCTCCACAAAATGGCGCGCGTCGGGCAGCGCCAACACTTCATGGACATGCGCGATACCGGACAGGCCGCCCAGATAGGCGATGCCGCTATGCGCGCCGTTCAGCAGGCGCAGCTTGGCCTCTTCCCAAGGGGCGACAGCCGCCGTCAGTTGCACGCATGCGCCGAAATTCGGTCGCGGACCGCAGAAACGATCCTCGATCACCCATTGCAGGAACGGCTCGGTCTTGACCATCGCCTGATCTTCCACGCCCATATGGTCGGTGAGTGCGGCAATATCTTCGGCCGTGGTGGCCGGCACGATGCGGTCGACCATCGTTTCGGGGAAAGCACCATGCTGCGCGATCCACTCGGCCAGATCGGCATCATGGCGGCGCGCCAGTTCCAGCACCGCGCCCCGCAACCGCGCGCCATTATGCGGCAGATTGTCGCAACTGACCGCGGTGAAGGGGGAGATTCCCGCCGCGCGGCGACGCGCCAGCGATGCGACCAGATAGCCGGGTGCCGTCTGCGGACTGTCGAGCGAGACGAGGTCGGCGGCCAGTTGCGGGTCGGCTTCGATCAGCGCGCCGGTCGCCGGGTCGAGCTTATATCCCTTCTCCGTAATGGTGAGCGTGATGATATGCGTATCGGGCGAGGCCAGCGCGGCGAGCAGCGTCTGCGGCTCCTCCGGCGCGACGATGACGCGCTGGACCGCCCCGATCACCCGCGCCTGCTGCGCCGCGCCATCACGCACCAGCATGGTGTAAAGGCCGTCCTGCGGCTGCATCTGGTCGCGCACGGCGGGGGACCGGAGCGATGCGGCGACGATGCCCCAGCGCAGGTCGTCGGCATTCAGTACGTCGTCAAACACGACCGCCTGATGGGCACGGTGGAAGGCGCCGATGCCGATATGGACGACGCCGCATTGCACCGCGGCGCGGTCATAGCCAGGGCGAAGGACATTGGCGGGCAGGGTGGCGAGCGTTTCGGAAGAGAGCCGGCTCACAGCTTGTACGCCGCCTTGACCAGATCATAGCTGAGCGCGCGGGCGACTTCGAACGCTTCATCCTCCTCCAGCCGATGCTCGGCGACCAGTTGCGCGAGCCAGGCGCAGTCCATCCGCCGGGCGACGTCATGCCGCGCCGGGATCGACAGAAAGGCGCGGGTGTCGTCGTTGAAGCCGACACTATTGTAGAAGCCTGCGGTTTCAGTGGTGCGCTCGCGAAAACGGCGCATCCCTTCCGGGCTGTCATGGAACCACCAGGGCGGCCCCAGCTTGAGCGCCGGATAATGGCCGGCCAACGGCGCCAGTTCGCGCGCATAGACATCCTCGTCCAGGGTGAAGAGGATCAGGGTCAGGCGCGGGTCATTGCCATAAGCGTCGAGCAAGGGCTTTAACGCCTGCACAAATTCGCCCGCGATCGGAATGTCGCCACCCTTGTCCTTGCCAAAGCGCGCCAGCACGGCGGCGTTATGGCTGCGATGGACGCCGGGATGGAGTTGCATCACCATGCCGTCCTCGATCGACATGCGCGCCATTTCGGTGAGCATATGGCCGCGGAACAGTTCGGCTTCCCTTGCCGTGACGGGGCTTGTCGTAACTTTGGCGTAGAGCGCCTCAACCTCTTCGCGCGACAGGTTGGCGGTGAAGGCGGATGGATGGCCGTGATCAGTGGAGGTCGCGCCAGCCGCGCGAAAATCAGCGCGGCGCTTTTCATGAGCGCGGAGATATCCGGCGAAGCTACCCGCATCCTCATCCGTCATGGCGCAGAAGCGCTGCACATTGGCCATGAAACGCGGATCGTCCGGGTCCATCACGGGGTCGGGGCGATAGGCGGTGATAACCTTTCCGCTCCAGCCCGACGCCCGGATCGCGCGGTGGTGATCGAGCGGATCGAGCGGCCCTTCGGTCGTCGCGATCACTTCGATATTATAGCGGTCGAACAGGGCGCGGGGGCGGAAGGCGTCGGTCTTGAGGGCGGCGTCGATGATATCATAATAATGGTCGGCGGTGTCCGCGCTCAGTTGCACATCGATGCCGAACGCCTCGGCAAAGACCCAGTCCATCCACATGCGCGTGGGCGTGCCCCGGAACAGATAGTAACGCGCGGCAAAGCGCCGCCAGATGACGCGCGGATCGCTTTCGGTCGCGCTGCCATCGACAGTCGGCACGCCCAGTTCGTCCAGCGTCACGCCTTGGCTCATCAACATGCGGAAGGCATAATGGTCCGGCACGATCAACAGTTCGGCGGGATTGGCAAAAGGCGCGTCATAGGCGAACCAGCGCGGATCGGTATGGCCGTGCGGGCTGATGATCGGCAGATCCCTGACCGTCGCATGGAGGCGCCGCGCGATATCGCGCGTCGTGGGGTCGGACGGAAACAGGCGGTCGGGATGCAGGCGTAAGGGCTTGGTCATGCGCGAGTCTCTGGAAGAGGAGCGAGCACCGCCTGGTAGCGGGGCAGGAGAAGGTGGATGACGCCGAGCGCGATCAGATAGGCGCAGGATGCGACGGCAAAGATCGGGCCGTAGCTGCCGACGGTTTCGAGGATAACACCGGCGAATTTGGCCATCATCATGCCGCCGATCGCGCCAGACAGGCCGCCAAGACCCACGACCGATCCCGCCATCCAGCGCGGGAAGACGTCGCCTGGCAGCGCGTAGAGATTGGCGGAAAAGCCCTGATGCCCAGCGCAGGCAAGGCCGATCAGGCCGACCGCGATCCACATGGATGGCGCGCTGGCGGCAAAAGCGATCGGCACGGCGCAGAGCGCGGCGAGCAGCATGGCGCTTTTGCGCGCGCGGTTGAGGCTCCATCCCCGGCCCATGAAGCGCGAGGAGGCCCAGCCGCCCGCGACCGACCCGACATCGGCCAACAGATAGACCGCGATCAGCGGTGGACCGAAGTCCAGCATCTTCACGCCATATTGTTTGTTGAAGAAGTCGGGCAGCCAGAAGAGGAAGGTCCACCAGACCGGATCGATCAGGAAGCGGCCCGCCATATAGGCCCAGGTCTGGCGATGGCGGAACAACGTCGCCCATTTAACCGGGCGCTTTTCTTCAACAGGATCGGTTTCGATCCAGGCCAGTTCCTCCGCAGAGAGCCCCCTCTTCTCACGCGGGCGGCGGTAGAAAGTCAGCCATGCTGTCAGCCAGACCACGGTCAGCAGGCCGGTCAGGATGAACGCCCAGCGCCAGCCCAGCGTCACCGCGATGATCGGCACCACCAGCGGCGTCAGGATCGCGCCGACATTGGACCCGGCGTTGAAGATGCCGATGGCGAGCGCGCGTTCCTTTTTCGGGAACCACTCATTGGTCGCGGCGATGGCGGCGGGGAATGTGCCTGCCTCCCCGATCGCCAAGGGAATGCGCGCGATCAGCATTCCGGCGGTCGAGGTGAAGAAGATATGGGCGACATGGCCCAGCGTCCACAATGTCACGGCCAGCGCATACCCCGCCCGCGCGCCGATCCGGTCGATCAGCCGCCCGAAGAAAACATAGGAGATGCCGTAGCCCGCCTGAAACCAGATGGCGAGGTCGGCATAGCCGCGCTCGCTCCAGCCATAGCGGGCCTGAAGGTCGGGCTTCAACGTCGGCAGGACCAGGCGATCGACATAGGAGAGGACCACCGCCGCAAAGAGCAGGCCGCAGACGATCCAGCGGATTTTGCCGGAGGGCTTGGGGATGGCGGGTTTGGGGATGGCGTTCATCGGGCTTTCCACCAACCATTCGTCATCCCCGTGCAGGCGGGGATCCATCTATCGGCACGAAGCAAGGCGCGAAATGGCGTGATGGATTCCCGCCTGCGCGGGAATGACGGAGGTGTTTGCGGATAGGACAATGTTTTACCAGTTGAACATGGTGCCGTCTTCCAGCCGGTTCACCGGCAGGAAGGCACGATTATATTCATATTGGGCGGCCAGTTCCTCGTCGATGTCGACGCCTAGCCCCGGTGCTTCGCCCGGATGCATCGCCCCGTCCGCGAACGTATAGGCATGGGGGAAAACCGCGTCCGTCTCAGGCGTGTGGCGCATATATTCCTGCACCCCGAAATTGGGCACAGACAGGTCGAAATGCAGCGCGGCGGCCATGCACACCGGCGACAGGTCGGTCGCGCCGTGGCAGCCGGTGCGGACCTGGTAGAGGTCCGCCAGATTGGCGATCTTGCGCAGATGACTGATGCCGCCGGCATGAACCACGGTGGCGCGGATATAGTCGATGAGCTGGTTTTCGATCAGTTCGCGGCAGTCATGGATGGAGTTGAAAATCTCGCCCACCGCCAGTGGCGTGGTGGTGTGCTGGCGGATCAGCTTGAACGCTTCCTGATTTTCCGCAGGCGTCGCATCCTCCAGCCAGAAGGGACGATAGGGTTCCAGATCCTTGCCCAGCCGCCCGGCCTCGATCGGGGTCAGGCGGTGGTGGATGTCGTGCAGCAGATGCACGTCCCAGCCCAGCACCTCCCGCGCGGCCTTGAACAGTTCTGGGACGATACGCAGATATTTGCTGGTGTTCCAGACATTTTCGGTCGGCAGGTCGGCATCGGCCGGTTCATAGAAATATTTGTCCTTCGACACGCCATAGGTGGACGCCATGCCGGGCACGCCGCACTGGATGCGGATCGCCTTATAACCCTGGCGCTGATAGTCGAGCGCGACGGCGACCGTATCCTCGATGCTGGTGCCGTTGGCATGACCATAGACCATGACGCTTTCCCGGCTCGCACCGCCCAGCAACTGATAGACCGGCAGGCCCGCCAGCTTACCCTTGATATCCCACAGCGCGGTATCGACGGCGGCGATGGCCGACATGGTGACGGGACCGCGCCGCCAATAGGCGCCCTTGTAGAGATATTGCCAGATATCCTCGATCCTGTGGGCGTCGCGGCCGATCAGGCAGGGGACGACATGATCCTGTAAGTAACTGGCGACGGACAGTTCGCGGCCGTTGAGCGTCGCGTCGCCCAGGCCATAGACGCCGTCCTCGGTAATGATCTTCAAGGTGACGAAATTGCGGCCGGGGCAGGTGACGATGACCTTGGCATCAATGATTTTAGGCATTTGCGCAGTCCTGTTCAGATGATTTCAAGCGTGACGGTCTGGACGGCCTGGCTGTCCGGCCCGACCATGATGTCGAAGAGGCCGGGTTCGACCACCTCCTCCATCTCCAGATTCCAGAGGGTGAAGGCATCGGGGCCAAGCGTCAGGCGCACCGTCTTCGTTTCGCCGGGCGCGAGGGTGACGCGTTCGAAGCCCTTCAATTCCTTGATGGGGCGGGTGACGCTGGCCACCTGGTCATGGACGTAGAGTTGGACGACCTCCTCCCCTGCGCTAGTCCCCACGTTGCGGACGTCCACCTCGACCGTGACGGTTCCCCCGACGCCGATACGCGGCGCGGAAAGTCTTGGCTTTCCAAAGGAGAACTGCGTGTAGCTCAGGCCATATCCGAACGGGAAAAGCGGCGAGACATCCTCGAACACATAGCCGCGCCGGGCGCTGGGCTTGCGATTGTAGAAGATCGGGATCTGCCCCGCGTCGCGCGCGACGGTGACTGGCAATTTGGCGCCGGGATTGACGTCCCCGAACAGGATGTCGGCCATGGCGGTGCCGCCTTCCTGCCCCGGATACCAACATTCCAGCAACGCGTTGGCGCCATCTACCACGGCGGGATAGCTGGGCGGGCGACCATTGATCGCGCAGACCACGACAGGCTTGCCGGTCGCTTGCATCGCCGCGAAAAGCGCGTTCTGCTCGCCAAGCAGGTCCAGGCTGGTGCGGTCGCCCAGATGGTTCTTGGCGAAGCCTTCGCGGCTGGTCTGTTCGGTGTCTCCGACGGCAAGGATGATGACGTCGGCCGTCTTGGCCACCTCGACCGACTCGGCGATAAGCTGGCGGTTCTTTCCGGGGTCCGCCAGGAATACGTCATCGACCGAGCGATCCTCGCTCTGCGTGATGAAGACGCCCTGGGCATGGACAACCTCCGCCTTGCCCCTCAGCTTCGCCCTCACCCCGTCGAGCAGCGACACGTCCTGGCGCGGGATGCTGCTATAGCCGCCCAGCCGCGCGATGGCGGCGTTGGGGCCGATCACCGCGACCCGCTTGTGCGCACCGGCGGTCAGCGGCAGCGTGCCGTCATTCTTGAGCAGCGCGATGGACTTGTGCGCAGCCTTCAGGGCCAGCGCGCGCGCTTCGGCGTTGCCTGTCAGCGCATCATAGTCGCGGCGCGGCCAGGGATTTTCGAACAGGCCCGCGCGGAATTTGAGCGTCAACATGCGCGTGCAGGCGATGTCGATCGCTTCGGAGGGCACCTTGCCCGCGCGGATCTGTTCCACGAGCGTCCGATAGGTCGTCCCATCGGGCAGCTCGCAATCGACCCCGGCGCGCAGGGCTGCACGGGCCGACGCCTCCGGGTCGGGCTGGACATGGTGGATGGTGTCGAGTTCGTGGACCGCGCCATAATCGCTGACCACCGCGCCGTCGAAATGCCATTCGCCGCGCAAGATGTCACCGAGCAGCCATTTATTCTGGTGGCTGGGGACGCCATCGATTTCGTTGTAGGAAGGCATGACGGCGGCGATGCCGGTGCGCTTGACCACCTGACGGAAGGGCGGAAAGAAATTCTCGCGCAGTTCGCGCTGGCTGATCGGCGCGGGCGCGACATTCTCGCCGCCTTGGGGCTGGCCATGGCCGGTCATGTGCTTGAGCGTCGCCATGACCTTGTCCGGGCCAAGCTGCTTGCTCTCCCCTTGCAGGCCCAGCACCGCCGCGACGCCCATTTCGCCGCACAGATAGGGGTCTTCGCCGAACGTCTCCTCGATCCGGCCCCAGCGCGGATCGCGGGCGATGTCCACCACCGGCGACAGCGCCAGATGGACGCCGCGGGCGCGGACTTCGCGGGCGATGACGGACTGGACGTCGCGCATCAGGTCGCGGTCGAAGCTGCCCGCCAGGCCGATCGCCATCGGGAACATGGTCGCGTCGGTCGCCATATAGCCGTGCAGCGATTCCTCATGGAACAGGATCGGGATGCCCAGGCGGGTTTCCTGCGTCGCCCATGTCTGGACGGCGGTGATGAAGGCGACGGTGTCGGCGGGCGTGCGCCAACGGGCACCGACGCCGCCGGCCTGTTGCGACCCGTCGGGTGCGCCGCGCCGGTCGGACGGCCGGGTGATCTGGCCGAAGCTGTTGGGATAGGCCTTGCTCGCCTTGGCGGGCGAGAAGGTGAGGTCGTCCATGATGTCCGCCTTGGTCGCCCAGAGCGCGATGATCTGACCGACCTTTTCCTCCAGCGTCATGCGGCCCAGCAGGTCGCGCACGCGCAGGTCGATGGGGGCGGATGCGTCCTTGTAGAGCGAGCCGCCCTTCTTCGCGGCGATTGCGGGTGTTGCCGCAAGCAAGGAGGTCGAGGCGAGCAGGCCAAGTGCCTGACGGCGTGCCAGCGTCATGGCGTCACCGTCAGCGTGGCGGATTGGAGCGCGACCGAACTGTTGCCGGTCATGATCTCGAAATCGCCCGGCTCCACGACGCGCTCCATATGGTCGTTCCACATCCACAGGCTTTGCGGGCTGATCGTGAAGCTGACGGTGCGGGTTTCGCCCGGCTTCAGGGTGATGCGCTGGAAGCCCTTCAACTCCTTGATCGGGCGGGTGACCGAACTGACCTTGTCGCGGATATAGAGCTGGACGACTTCGTCGCCTTCCCGCGCGCCGCTGTTGCGGACATCGACCGAGACAGTTGTTTTGCCCCCGGTGCCGATCGTCGCCACGGCCAGGCGCGGGGCCGACAGGTCGAATGTCGTGTAGCTCAGGCCAAAGCCAAAGGGATAGAGCGGGTCGGTGGTATCGAACAGATAGCCGCGCCGCGCCGATGGCTTGGCATTGTAGAATAGCGGCAATTGCCCGACCGATCGCGGCACGGTGACGGGCAGCTTGCCGCCGGGGTTCACATCCCCGAACAGCACATCCGCCACGGCATTGCCGCCCTGTTCGCCAAGATACCAGCCTTCGAGAATCGCATTGGCCTGTTCGCTGATCGTCACGGTGGAGGCCGGGCGGCCGTTGATGAGGACGACGGTGATCGGCTTGCCCAGCGCCTTCAACGCATCGAACAGCGCCTGCTGCTCGCCGACAATATCGAGGCTGGGACGGTCGCCCAGATGATTGTCGGCCCAGCCTTCGCGGCTTGATTGCTCAGTGTCGCCCAGCGTCAGGACGATGCGATCGACGTTCTTCGCCGCTTCCACCGCCTGCGCGATCAGCTTGCGGTTTTCGGCTGGGTCGGACTGGGTGACTTTATCTTCCCACCAGTCGTCATTTTCGGTGATCTTCACGCCCTGCGCGAAGACGATGTTGGCCCTGATGCCGACTTTGGCCTTGATGCCTTCGAGGATGGAAACCGTGTGCGGCGGTTGGCCATAATAGCCGCCAAGGCGCGCGACGGCGGCGCTGGGGCCGATGACGGCGATCGCCCCTTCGGGCTTGAGCGGCAACATGCCGTCATTCTTGAGCAGGGTGATCGACCGCTGCGCCGATTTCAGCGCGAGGGCACGGGCTTCGGCATTGTTGGTGATCTTTTCCGATGCAGCGGCGTCAGCATAAGGGTTTTCGAACAGCCCTGCGCGGAATTTCAGCTCCAGCATCCTGCGGGTGGCCAGATCGACCTTCGCCTCGCTGACCTTCCCTTCGCGTACCAATTTGCCCAGCGTCGCATAGGACAGGCCATCGGGCAGGTCCGCGTCGACGCCCGCGTCGAGCGCACGGATCGCGGCTTCCTCCAGATTGGCTGCGATATGATGGATGCTCATCAACTGGTCGACCGCCGAATAGTCGGAGACGACCGCTCCTTTGAAGCCCCATTCCTCACGCAGCACATCTTCCAGCAGCCAGCGATTGGCATGGCTGGGGACACCGTCGATTTCATTGTACGACGCCATGACCGCTTCGATGCCGGTGCGCTTGACCACCTGTTCGAAGGGCGGGAAGAAATTTTCGCGCAGTTCGCGTTCCGACACCGGCGCCGGGCCGACATTGGTGCCGCTTTCGGGCTGGCCATGGCCGGTCAGATGTTTGAGCGTGGCAAACACCTTGCCGGGGCGCAAGTCGCGTGAACGCCCCCCGCCCTGCAAGCCCTCGACCGCCGCGACGCCCATTTCACCGACCAGATAGGGGTCTTCGCCATAGGTTTCTTCGATCCGGCCCCAGCGTGGATCGCGGGCGATGTCCACCACCGGCGACAGCACCATCGACACGCCGCGCACCCGGATTTCGCGCGCGATCACGGCGTTAACGTCGCGCAGCATGGCTGTGTCGAAGGAGGATGCCATGGCGATCGACTGGGGGAAGCTGGTCGCGCCGACGGCGGCATAGCCGTGCAGCCCCTCCTCATGGAACAGGATCGGGATGCCCAGCCGCGTCTGCGTCGTCGCCCATTTTTGCAGGGCGTTGACCAAGGCGACCGTCTGGCGCGGATTGCGCCCCGGTGCGACCCGCGGGCTGACCGCCCCCTTCGCATCGGACGGCCGGGTAAAATGGCCCAGGCCGTTGGGATATTGCGCCGCCAGCTTCGCAGGATCGAGTTGAAGCTGCGCGTCGAAAATCTTGACCTTGTCCATCCAGACGGTCGTGATCTGGGCGATCTTCTCGTCCAGCGTCATGCGCGCAAGAAGATCGTCGACCCGCGCCTCTATCGGCGCAGTCGCGTCCTTGTACACAGCCTTGGTCGATGCCGTCGCGGGGGCCGCATGAACCGGCGCCATCGGCAAGGCGACACTCAACGCAAGCGCCGATACGGCCCATAATAATTGGCGGTTACGGATCACGACGCCCCTCTCCATTTTATCCCGCGACAATCTTTCCGCTTGCCGTGGCCAAACTGATAGCGTTACCATTGCGTCGCCAAGAGAGACTTGTCAATGCCCGATCAACGGGCTTTGACGTTCGGGGACAAGGGAGAGGATTTTCGTGAAAGCGCGTCTGTTTTGTTGGATGATCGCAATGGCCGGGACCGCCTTAACGCCGGTTCTGGCACCAGCGGCGCAGGCCGAGGACGGCTATGATCTGTGGCTGCGCTATGCGTATGCAGACCAGGTCCGCAAGCCCCTACTCGCGGCCCATGCGACCGCTATCGTGACGGCCGGGACCAGCCCGACGCTGACCATAGCGACGCAGGAATTGCAGCGCGGCATGGCCGGGATGACCGGCGTCACCCCCACCATATCGGCAACGATGCAGCAAGGCGCGCTATGGCTGGCGACGCCTGCGTCGGCCCCTGCCCTGCCGGTCAACACGGACGGGCTGGGCAGCGAGGGCTATGCGATTCGCTCCACGGTGATAGACGGCAAGGCGGTGACCCTGATCGCGGCCAACAGCGATATCGGCCTGCTCCACGGCGCTTACCATTGGCTGCGCCTGGCCCAGAGCGGCGACAGCCTCGATAATCTCGACATTCGCAGCGCGCCGAAGATCGGCCTGCGCCTGCTCAACCATTGGGACAATCTGAATGGCACGGTGGAGCGCGGCTATGCCGGGCAATCCATCTGGGACTGGTGGCGGCTGCCCGACTGGAAGGGGCCGCGCTACACCGACTATGCCCGCGCCAACGCCTCGATCGGCATCAACGGCACCGTCCTCAACAATGTGAATGCGAAGGCCGACAGCCTGACCGCGCCCTATATCGCCAAGGCAGCGGCGCTGGCCGATGTCTTCCGGCCCTATGGCATCAAGGTCTATCTGTCGGTCAAATGGACCGCGCCGATGGAATTGGATGGGCTGAAAACCGCCGATCCGCTCGATCCCGCCGTCGCCGCCTGGTGGAAAGCCAAGGCGGACGAGATTTACAAGGCGATCCCCGACTTTGGCGGCTTCTTGGTCAAGGCCAATAGCGAGGGCCAGCCGGGACCGCAGGACTATAAGCGCAACCATGCCGATGGCGCGAACATGCTGGCGGCGGCGGTCAAGCCCCATGGCGGCATCGTGATGTGGCGCGCCTTCGTCTACGCCCATGACAATCCCGACGATCGCGCGAAACAGGCCTATAGCGACTTCAAACCGCTGGACGGCAAATTCGCCGACAATGTGATCGTGCAGGTGAAGAATGGCGCGATCGATTTCCAGCCGCGCGAACCCTTCCATCCTCTGTTCGGCGCGATGCCCAAGACGCCGCTGATGATGGAATTCCAGATTACCAAGGAATATCTGGGCCAGTCGACGCACCTGACCTATCTAGGCCCGCTGTTCGAGGAGACGCTGGACGCCGACACCTTTGCCAAGGGCAAGGGATCGACGGTCGCCAAGGTGATCGACGGATCGCTGGACGGACACAGGCTGACCGGCATTGCCGGCGTCGCCAATATCGGGACGGATCGCGACTGGGGCGGGTCGATCTTCAACCAGGCGGACTGGTATGCCTTTGGTCGGCTGGCCTGGGACACCAGCCTGTCGGCCGACGCGATCGCGAAGGAATGGGCGGGGATGACCTTTTCGCCCGACCAGAAAGTCGTGCAGCCGATCGTAAAGATGATGATGGGATCGCGCGAGGCGGCGGTCGATTATATGACGCCCTTGGGCCTGGCCCATGTCATGGATACCGGCCATCATTATGGCCCCGGCCCCTGGGTATCCGACTTGGCGCGGCCAGAATGGAACCCGGTCTATTATCATAAGGCGGATGCGAACGGCATCGGCTTTGACCGGACCAGAACGGGCAGCGACGCCGTCAATCAATATGCACCGCCGGTCGCAAAGATGTGGGCGAACGTGAAAACCACGCCGGAGCGCGACCTGCTCTGGTTCCATCATATGCCCTGGGATTATCGCCTGAGATCGGGCGAGACGCTGTGGGATGGCCTGGTCCATCGTTATGAGGGCGGGGTTCGCTATGTCGCGGATATGCAGACGACATGGGCGTCGCTGAAACCCTATGTCGATGCGGAGCGGTTCGCGGAGACGGACACCTTCCTCACTATCCAGCACCGCGAGGCCCAATGGTGGCGCGACGCCAGCATCGCTTATTTCCAGTCGGTGTCGACACGCCCCCTGCCCGCCGGATCGGCTGCGCCCGCCCATGATCTCAATTGGTACAAGGCGCAGAAATTCCCCTATGCGCCGGGGCATAATTGATTTTTCGCTCTAGTTATGACCAATGATGTCGCTGCCATTTCGGCAGCGCCATTAGCCATCGAAAGCATAGCCGCATTGAGCGATACACGATCATCGCGCCGCCAGCGCAACGCGCCCACGATCAACGATGTCGCCGCCCATGCCGGCGTATCGCCGATGACCGTGTCGCGCGTCATCAATGGCGAACAGGTGGTGCGGGCGGCGACGCGGGCCAAGGTGGATGCGGCGATCGCTGCACTCAACTACGCCCCCAGCGCCGCCGCGCGGACTCTGGCAGGTGGCGACGAAACCCGGATCGGCCTGCTCTACTCCAACCCTTCCTCCTCTTATCTCAGCGAATTTCTGGTCGGTAGCCTGGACCAGGCCAGCCGCAGCAGCGTCGACTTGGTCGTGGAGAAATGGGACGAGGAAACGTCGATCGCATCGGTCGTCGCCCATCTGTTACGCGGGCGGATCGACGGCGTGATCCTACCGCCGCCGCTGTGCGACCTGGACGAGATGGTGGAGGCGCTGGGCAAGGCCGGCATCCCCGCCGTGGCGGTGGCGACAGGGCGCGCGCCGTCGGCGCTGGCCGCGGTCAGCATCGACGATCGCCAGGCCGCCTATGAAATGACCCGGCACCTGATCTCGCTGGGCCATAGCCGCATCGGCTTCATCAAGGGCAACCCGAACCAGACCGCCAGCGCGCGGCGGTTCGAAGGCTATGTCGCCGCGCTCACTGAAGCGGGCCTGCCGGTGCAGGACGAATTGATCGCGCAGGGCTATTTCACCTACCGGTCCGGGCTTGATGCGGCCGAACATATATTGGCGCTGCTCGATCCGCCCACCGCGATCTTCGCCAGCAATGACGACATGGCCGCCGCCACCGTGGCGATCGCGCATCGCAGCGGGCTGGACGTGCCGGGCGACCTGACCGTCTGCGGCTTTGACGACACTTCGCTTGCAACGACGATCTGGCCGGAACTCACCACCATTCGCCAGCCGATCAGCGCGATGGCGCGCGCGGCGGTGGAAGTGTTGGTGCGACAGTTGAAGGGGCGGCGCAGCGGCGACGCGGAGGCGGCCGAGCATCTGGTGCTGGACCATGCGCTGATCCGGCGGCAATCGGATGCCGCGCCGCGGATGCGGCCGAGATTGGGCGGGCGTTAAAAGCTGAAAATAGGTGTGTTCCCGCGCAGGCGGGAACCCAGTTCAGAGGTAGGACTGGGTTCCCGCCTGCGCGGGAACACGGTATTTTCTATCGGCTGAATTACGCTTCCCCGAACACGCGCTTGAAGATCGTATCGACCTGCTTGAAATGATAATCGAGGTTGAACTTGTCCTCGATCTCCTGAACCGGCAGCGCGGCGGTGACGTCGGTGTCGGCCTTGAGCAATTCCAGCAGCGACAGTTGCCCGTCCGATTCCCACACTTTCATCGCGTTACGCTGGACATAGCGATAGCTGTCCTCGCGGCTGACGCCCGCCTGGGTCAGGGCCAGCAGCACGCGCTGCGAGTGGACGAGACCGCCCATCTTATCGAGATTCTTCATCATCCGGTCGGGATAGATCAGCAGCTTGTCGATGACGCCGGTCAGGCGCGCCAGCGCGAAGTCCAGCGTTATGGTGGCGTCGGGGCCGAAGAAGCGTTCGACCGACGAATGGCTGATGTCGCGCTCATGCCACAGCGCGACATTCTCCAAAGCGGGCACGACGGCTGCGCGCACGACGCGGGCCAGGCCGGTCAGGTTTTCCGTCAGCACCGGGTTGCGCTTGTGCGGCATCGCCGACGAACCCTTCTGGCCGGGCGAGAAATATTCCTCGGCTTCCAAGACTTCGGTGCGCTGGAGATGGCGGACCTCGACCGCGAGGCGCTCGATGGACGAAGCGATGACGCCCAGCGTCGAGAAGAACATCGCATGGCGATCGCGCGGGATGACCTGGGTCGACACCGGCTCGATGGCGAGGCCCAGCTTTTCCGCGACATGCTCCTCGACCGCCGGGTCGATATTGGCGAAAGTGCCGACCGCGCCGGAAATGGCGCAAGTCGCGATTTCCGCGCGGGCCGCGATCAGGCGGGCCTTGCAGCGGCTGAACTCGGCATAGGCTTCGGCCATCTTCAGGCCGAAGGTCACGGGTTCGGCATGGATGCCGTGGCTGCGGCCGATGGTCGGAGTCAGCTTATGTTCGAAGGCGCGGCGCTTGATGACCTCCAGCAGCTTGTCGAGGTCTTCGATCAAAATGTCGGACGCGCGGGCCAGCTGCACGGCCAGGCAGGTGTCGAGCACGTCGGAACTGGTCATGCCCTGATGCATGAAGCGGGCTTCGTCGCCCACCTGTTCGGCGACCCAGGTCAGGAAGGCGATGACGTCATGCTTGGTCACGGCCTCGATCGCGTCGATCGCGGGGACGTCGATGACGGGACTGGTCGCCCACCAGTCCCACAGCGCCTTCGCCGCGGATGGCGGGACGACGCCCAGTTCGCCCAGCTTCTCGGTCGCGTGCGCCTCAATCTCGAACCAGATCCTGAAACGGGCTTCCGGCTCCCAGAGCGCGGTCATTGCGGGACGAGAATAGCGGGGGACCATGGGCGAATCCTGCGGTTGGAGAGGGAATGTTGCCGCGCGCCTAGCAGCGTCCTCCCTTTGGGGCAAATCGCGACGGCGACAGGGACGATGCGCATGACCGTATCAGGGTGCCGACAGCAAAGCCGGACGAGTCGAGTATATTTTCAAGACGAATCCATGAACATGAATGGATGTTCAGGAACATTCGCCAGTCGTCATTCATTATTACCACGACATATCGAGACAGCCGGGAATAAAGATCGCCCCGGCCCATTCCAAGGTGGCAGGAGATTATCATGATCCGCACGTTTTTATTCTCGACCGCCCTTGTCATAGCCGCGCCCGCCATGGCGCAGCAGGGCATGGCACCTGATCAGGGCACGACCCCGGCCGTGCCGCAGTCGGCAATGCCGGCCGCACCGCAGGCGGCGACCCCCGCTGCGCCTGCCAACGCCGCCACGACCGTAGCGTCGATCGTCGACAGCGAATTTCCCGCCTATGACGCCAATAGCGACGGGCAACTCGACCAGTCGGAATTTTCGCGCTGGATGGTGGCGCTCAAGGGTCAGGAAATGAAGGCGACAGGATCGACCCTGCCCGCCGAACAGGTTTCCGCCTGGGCCAGCGGCGCATTCACGACTGCCGACAAGGATAAGAGCGTCACGATCAGCAAACCAGAACTGGTCAGCTATCTGAGTGGCGGCGCAGGCTAAACCCTATCATTCCCCAACTTGTCAAGAAGGCGGGGAACATAGAGCCTGAGGGGTCGCACCCGGAGGCGGCATGGAGCGAAGGCCATGCCGCCTCTTTTTTTGGCGTCTGAATAGGGTGAATGGGCGCACCGCCAGAGCGGCGCGCTGTCAGCCTTTTTTGCGGGTATAGAGCAACGCGGCGACGATCGCGGCGGAACCGATACCGACGGCGGCGCCAGCCCATACGCCCTTTCCAGCCGATTTGATCGCCGCGGTGGCGAGATCGGCTTTGTCCTTTTCCTTCGCCTTTCCAGCGGCAGGAACGGTGGGATTTGCGGCGTGTGCGCCGGCGGGCGGCGCGCTGTCTTCAGGCTTGCTCATGGTCTGCAAGGCTATGCCCCAAAGCGGCGGCCACGAAAAGCCGGAACTGCTTCCCTTCGTCGTCTTTTGCATTTTGCGCGCACCCTCTTGACTTCGACCCCCGATCCATGTTGGTAGCGCTATCAATTACAACCATCCCATTAGGAGTTGATGATGCCGGGGGACTCCTCCTTGCTTGCCATGACCTTGGTCAATTGCCTGCCCGCCGACTGGCGCACTGGCCTGTTCGTCGGCCGCGTTCTGACCGCCGATGGCCCCAGCCCTATATTGGTGCGCGACGGGATCGCCCATGACATGAGCCGGGTCGCGCCGACCGTGGCGCAACTGCTCGAAAAACTGCCGTTGGCACCCGATGCCGGCGACGCACTCGGCCCGGTCGACACGCTCGACCTGCCGCTGCTCAGCCCGGTCGACCTGCAATGCGTCAAGGCCGCCGGCGTGACCTTTGCCCTGTCCGCGATCGAGCGGGTGATCGAGGAACGGGCGCGCGGCGATGCCAGCGCCGCTGCGGACATTCGCGGCCGCCTGGAGGAGCGTGTGGGCGGTTCGATCCGCGCCGTGGTGCCTGGTTCGCCCGAAGCCGCCGCGCTCAAGGCCGCGCTGATCGAGGATGGCCTGTGGTCGCAATATCTGGAGGTCGCGATCGGCCCGGATGCGGAGGTCTTCACCAAAGCGCCGGTGCTCTCCACCGTGGGCGCGGGCGCGCAGATCGGCATCCGGTCCGATTCGACCTGGAACAACCCCGAACCCGAAATCGTGCTGATCGCCAATGCCGCTGGGAGCGCTATCGGCGCAACCCTGGGCAATGACGTCAATCTGCGCGATTTCGAAGGACGATCAGCGCTGCTGCTGGGCAAGGCGAAGGACAATAATGCCTCCTGCTCGCTCGGCCCGCTCATCCGCCTGTTCGACGACGACTTCACGATAGACGATGTGCGCAATGCCGAAGTCGAACTGACCATCGATGGTCCCGAAGGCTATCGACTTGAAGGCGCGAGCAGCATGAACCAGATCAGCCGCGATCCGCTGGAACTGGTGCACCAGACACTGTCGGAACACCAATATCCCGACGGTTTCGTCCTATTCCTGGGCACCCTGTTCGCGCCGGTGCAGGATCGCGACGATCCGGGCCGTGGCTTTACCCATAAGGTCGGCGATGTCGTCTCCATCTCCACCCCGCGCCTGGGCAAGCTGGTCAACACCGTCGTCACGTCGAAGGACGCTGCGCCCTGGACCTATGGCCTGGTCGCGCTGATGACCAACCTCGCCGCGCGCGGCCTGTTGAAAGACGCTGCCGCATGAGCGCCATCTATCCCAGTTTGAAGGGCAAGCGCGTCTTCATCAGCGGCGGCGGCAGCGGCATCGGCGCGGGGCTGGTCGAGGCGTTCGTCGGCCAGGGCGCGCATGTCGCCTTTTGCGACATCGCCGTGGCGGAGAGCGAGACGCTGGTCGCCCGCCTCGACGGTGCCGATTTCGCCCCGATCTTCCACGCCATCGACCTGCGCGACATCGAAGCGGTGCAGGCGATGATCGGCAAGGTCGAGGCGCAGCTTGGCGGGATCGACATCCTGATCAACAATGCCGCCAATGACGACCGCCACACGATCGAAGAGGTGACGCCTGCCTATTGGGACGAGCGAATGGCGGTGAACCTGCGCCATCTGTTCTTCGCGGCGCAGGCGGCAGTGCCGGCGATGAAGCGCGCGGGCGGCGGCGTGATCCTGAATTTCGGGTCGATCAGCTGGCATCTCGCCCTGCCGGAACTGACGCTCTACCAGACCGCCAAGGCCGCGATCGAAGGGCTGACGCGCAGCCTGGCGCGCGACCTGGGGCGCGACAACATCCGCGTCAACACCATCATCCCCGGCAATGTGAAGACCCCACGCCAGGAAAAATGGTACACGCCCGAAGGCGAAGCGGAGATCGTCGCGGCGCAATGCCTGGACGGCCGCATCCTGCCGGTGGATGTCGCCGCGCTGGCCATGTTCCTGGCGTCGGACGATGCGCGTTACTGCACCGGCCATGACTATTTCATCGATGCCGGCTGGCGCTGACATGGTGGACGCTGCCCCCCATAGCGTCCTGTCGGTGGGTGCCACGCTGGGCGAAGGGCCGGTATGGGTCGCGCGCGACGCCGCACTGTGGTTCGTGGACATCAAGGGTCATCGCATCCACCGTTTCGACCCCGCGCTGGGCGTCGGGCGTAGCTGGATCACGCCCGAGCAGGTGGGCTGGATCGTCCCGACCGACGACGGCCTGTTCGCGGTCGGGCTGCAATCGGGCGTGCACAGGTTCGACCCAGCCGACAATGGTTTCACACGGCTTCACGCACCCGAAGCGCATCTGCCCGGCAATCGCCAGAATGACGCCTGCGTCGCACCCGACGGGGCACTCTGGTTCGGGTCGATGGACGATGCGGAGGAAGCGACAAGCGGCTATTTCTACCGCATCCACCGGGGGGCCTGCGTCGAAAGCGGACTGCCGCCGGTGTCGATCACCAATGGCCCCGCGCTCTCGCCCGACGGCCGTATCCTGTATCACACCGACACGCTGGGCAAGCGCATCTGGCGCACGGAACTGGATGTCGACGGCACGGTCGGCAACACGACCCTGTTCGCCAGGATCGAGGACGATGCAGGCTATCCCGATGGCCCCACGGTCGATGCTGAAGGCTGCCTGTGGACCGGCCTGTTCGGCGGCTGGGCGGTGCGCCGCTACGACCCGGCGGGCATGCTGATGCGCGAAATTCGCTTCCCTGTCGCCAACATCACCAAGATCGCCTTTGGCGGCGATGGCCTGTCCACCGCCTATGCGACGACCGCGCGCAAGGGGCTGGACATGACAGCGTTGACACAGCAGCCCCTGGCGGGCGATCTGTTCGCTTTCGACCCCGGCGTGTCCGCGCTGCCTGGCCATGTCGCAACGATATAGAAGTCGCAACGATATAAAAACTGGAAGGATGCGTAAGGATGAATGAGGGGAGCGCGGAAAAGGTCAACATGGCCTTTATCGCCGCGATCGTCGCGGTGGCGACGATCGGCGGTTTCATGTTCGGCTATGATAGCGGCGTCATCAACGGCACGCAAAAGGGGCTGGAAGCGGCCTTTGACCTGGGCAAGCTGGGCATCGGCGTCAATGTCGGCGCGATCCTGATCGGGTCGTCGATCGGCGCGTTCGGTGCCGGGCGCATGGCCGACATCATCGGCCGGCGCGGCGTCATGATGCTGTCCGCGATCCTGTTCCTGGGCAGCGCGCTGCTGGCGGGCGCGGCCGGCTCCTCCGCCATATTCATCTTCGCGCGCATCATCGGCGGCCTGGGCGTGGGCGCGGCCAGCGTCATTTCGCCGGTCTATATCTCCGAAGTCACCCCCGCCAATGTGCGCGGGCGCCTGTCCAGCGTGCAGCAGGTGATGATCATTTCCGGCCTGACCGGCGCGTTCATCGCCAATTTCGTGCTGGCGCGCTATGCCGGCGGCTCCACCGCGCCGCTGTGGCTCGACTATCCTGCCTGGCGCTGGATGTTCTGGTTGCAGGCGATTCCGGCCGCCATCTATTTCGTCGCGCTGCTCTTCATTCCCGAAAGCCCGCGCTACCTGGTCGCCCGTGGTCGCGACGCCGATGCGCTGGCGGTGCTGACCCGGCTGTTCGGCCCGTTGGAGGCCGCGCGCAAGGTCAGCGAGATCCGCGCCAGCCTGTCCGCCGACCATCATCGGCCCAAATTGTCGGACCTGATCAGCAAGACCACCGGCAAGATCCGCCCGATCGTGTGGACCGGCATCGGCCTGGCCGTCTTTCAGCAGCTGGTGGGCATCAACGTCGTCTTCTATTATGGCGCGACGCTGTGGGAAGCGGTCGGCTTTTCCGAAGATAATGCCTTGCAGATCAACATCTTGTCGGGCGTGCTGTCGATCGGCGCATGCCTGGGCACGATCATGCTGGTCGACAGGATCGGGCGCAAGCCGCTGCTGCTGGTCGGTTCGGCGGGCATGGCGGTGACGTTGGCGATCGTCGCCTATGCCTTCTCCACCGCCGTTACCGGCGCGGATGGCGCGGTGTCCCTGCCCGGCCATAACGGCCTGATGGCGCTGATCGCGGCGAACCTGTATGTGATCTTCTTCAACCTCAGCTGGGGTCCGATCATGTGGGTGATGCTAGGCGAAATGTTCCCCAACCAGATCCGCGGGTCGGGCCTGGCAGTTGCCGGTTTCGCCCAGTGGATCGCCAACGCCGCTATCTCGGTCAGCTTCCCGGCGCTTGCCGTGTCGCCGGGGTTGGTCGTGACCTATACCGGCTATGCGCTGTTTGCGGCGATCAGCTTCTTCTTCGTGCGCAAGATGGTGCATGAAACGAAGGGACGCGAGCTTGAGGATATGGAAGGCTGAAGGCAGGACTCGTGGGTAAGGACGTCATCACCTTGCGGGCGGGAGGGCTGGAAGCGGCCCTCTCGCCCGCTATCGGCGGATCGCTGCTGCATCTGTCCTGCGATGGCGTGGACCTGCTGCGCCGCGCGCCGGACGGGACCGGCGATCCGCTCGCCATGGCCAGCTTCCCGCTGGTCCCCTATGCCAATCGCATTGCGGACGGGCGTTTCAGCTTCGACGGGCAAAGCTATCAACTGCCGCTCAATTTCGGCGACCATCCGCATAGCATCCATGGCTTTGGCTGGCAGACGGCGTGGACAGCGAGCGAGACAGCTGAAACGGCGGCGACACTGGTCCACGACCATGGCGGCGATGCCGGATGGCCCTGGCCCTATCGGGCACAGCAGCAGGTCGCGTTGACACCGTTCGAACTGTCCATGTCGCTGTCCATCACCAATGTCGGCGATACCCCGATGCCCGCTGGCCTGGGTTTTCACCCCTATTTCCTGGCCGACGCCGCGACGACGATCCAGTTCGACGCGGACGGCCTGTGGCTCTCCACCCCCGACATGCTGCCCGACCGGAAAGCGCCTGCCGATGCGCTGGGCGACTGGTCGCGGCCCGCCATTGTGGGCGGCGATACGCTGGTCGACAATGCCTATACCGGCTGGACCGGCAGCGCGACGATCCGGCGTGGCGACGGCCTGCGCCTGACGCTGCGGGCGACCGGGGCCGACATCCTGCATGTCTATCGCCCACCCTCCAGTGGCGATTTCTGCCTGGAGCCCGTGAGCCATATGCCCGACGCGATCAACCGCGGCGGTATGGCGTCCTTGGCCCCCGGCGACACCGCGCATCTGACCATGACGATCGCCATCGACAAAATCGACCAGACGCTTTCGAAATCCGCCGGGATCGCCTAAGCTACCGCCAAAGCAGCAGCGAAGGGTTTAAGCCTATGCAATTTTTGCGGACAGCCTTCTGGGTCGTTATCGCGGTGGGACTCGCATTCTTCTGCATGGCGAACTACGTGCCCGTGACCGTGCGCCTGTGGGGCGACATGGTGATGGAAACCAAGCTGCCCGTATTGCTGATCGGCGCGTTCCTGCTAGGCGCGCTGCCTTTCTGGATCATGGCGCGGGCGACACGCTGGCGATTGAAGCGCCGGCTCGACAGCACGCAAAAGGCGCTGGTGGTCGCCACCGCCGCCGCCGCGCCGCCACCCCCGCCCCCCATCGTCGTGTCGGACGCGCCCGTGATGGGCAGCCTGCCCGATCCGCTCGCCCCCACCACCCCAAGCCCAACAGGACCAGCATGAGCAGCCCCATCTATGTCGCCATCGACACGCCCGACCTGACCAAGGCGCAGACGCTGGCCGGCCAGGTGAAGCATCATGTCGGCGGGCTGAAGCTGGGGCTGGAATTTTTCTGCGCCCATGGCCATCATGGCGTGCATGAAATGATGAAGTTTGGCCTGCCGATCTTCCTCGACCTGAAATTGCACGACATTCCCAATACGGTGGCCAAGGCGGTGCAGGCGCTGCATGTACTGGAGCCCGCGATCCTGACCGTCCATGCCGCGGGCGGCCGGGCGATGCTGGAGGACGCCAAGGCCGCGGCGGGGGTGAAGACCAAGGTCGTGGCCGTGACCATGCTGACCAGCCTAGACGATGCAGACTTGCTGGATATCGGTGTGGGGGGCAAGGCGGAGGATCAGGTCCGCCGCCTCGCCGACCTGGCGCAGAGCGCGGGGCTGGACGGCATCGTCTGTTCGGGCGAGGAAGTCGCCGCGGTCAAGAAACATTGGTCCGACGGATTCTTCGTCGTGCCGGGCGTGCGGCCTGCGGGCGGAGCGCTGGGCGACCAGAAGCGCGCCGTGACCCCGCGCGAGGCGCTGGACCGGGGCGCGTCCATCCTGGTGGTGGGACGGCCGATCAGCCTGGCGGAGAACCCGGATATGGCGGCGCGGGAGATTGAGGCGACGCTGTAGGTTGGAGAGCAACCATTACGCTGGGAGCGTCATGAATTGCAGGCGTTCCGCAACAGGCTACGTAGACGCATACCTTTGGAGTTGCTCGGGTGCGTTCAACCATTTATCTTATTTTTGCCGTGTTGCCGGCCCTGCTGGAGGGGTGCGTCACATCCTCGTCGCAAGATAGGGCTTCGGAACACAGGATCATTGGGCCTAAAGGCTACACAGTCGACTGGGACATGCCAGAGACGGGCACTTACTGGCTGCCCGTGGACACCGAGAATGAAACAAAAGCTGCCTCAGAAATTTGCAAGGCGAGCATAAGCGTTTTCATCTACCACGACATACCGCGACCGCCGCAGTTCAGCTATATAGGCTTCCGCTTTGAACAAGCGACCAATGACGCTGCGAGATCCTGCCTGATAGCTAGGCTGAAAGCGGTCCCATCTTTAACCATTTACTCAAAGAAAAAATGAATTCTTCACTATCATCTAGCGCCAGCTCTACAGCCGGTAACCTACCGCCCCGCTTCGCCCTCATCCCCGACAAAGAAATGCTGAATCACCTCGCGCGTCAGGCGGGCCGGGCGCAGGCTGCTGGCGTCGATGCAGCACCAGCTGGACTTGACCTCGGCCAGGACTTCCTCGCCGCGCTTGATGATGGTTTCGTAGAAAGCGCGGGCGCCCTGCACCTTTTCCAGCAACACGGTCGCGATCACGTCGTCGTCCAGAAAGGTGGGCTTGCGATAGGTGATTTCATGTTTCAGCGCGACCCAGAGATGCTGGGCGACCGCTTCGGCCGGGGCCAACGCGCGCCAATGGTCCAGCACCGCCTCCTGCACCCATTTCAGGTAGCTGGCATTGTTGACATGACCCATGAAGTCAATGTCGGCCGGATCGATGCCGATCGGAACATAGTGGGGAATCGCGTTACTCACATGGATGTCAATAGCAGCCCTACAGGCTGGCTGATAGAGGGCAACGTCCTGTCCCGCGAAAAAGGGGCCGATCTTGCGACCGGCCCCTCCTGTTTCAACCAATACCGGCGATCAGAAACGCCAGCCGACGCTGCCGACCACCTGATGGCGATCGGTGTCGATGCCAAATTCTTCGCTGGTCGCGCCGTTGGCGAAGTCTATATGCGCGTCCTGATATTTCGAATAGCGATATTCGATCTTCGCGAAGGTGTTGGCGTTGATCGCACGCTCCACGCCCGCACCGATGCGCCAGCCATCCAGCTTGAACGCGGTATCGGTTTCCTGGTTGGTATCGCCCGCCAGCACTTCCATCTTGGTGTTGGTATAGCCGCCCTTCACATAGATCAGCGTGGCCGGATTGGCGAGGATACCGGCGCGCGCGCCGATATAGAGGTCACGGCCCTGCTTGACGCGACCGAAACCAAACTGGTCGGAAAAGTCGCGGCGGCTGCTCTTGGCGGTGGAGTCGGTATATTCGCCCTCCACGCCTACGACCGCGCTGCCCAGATTGATGTCATAGCCCGCGCCGACGCCGTACAGCAGGCCGTCGATGTTCTGGTCGTCATTGCCATTGTCATTGTCCACGTCGCTGCCGGCCCCGGTGCGGTCATAGCCCAGGATTGCTTCGACGCGCGGGCCGGTGAAGGTCGAGCCGACATCCTGCGCGAAAACGGGGGTGGCGACAGTGGCGCCGGCCAGAAGGGTTGCGACCATCAACTTACGCATAACAGATACTCCGTGTGTCATTCTTTCCCCTCTCTCAGGGGGTGAGACGCACAAGCCGGAGCGGCCCGGTTAGTTTCATGAACGGGAGATAAACAATTGATTATGTGACCTTAATGTCACGAAATTGCCTCCGTTCACCGCGCAATCGTGCGGATCGGGCGATAAAATGCCGGAACGATTTTCAACATTCCACCACGTTGACGGCCAAACCGCCGAGCGAGGTTTCCTTGTAGCGGCTTGCCATGTCCTCACCGGTCTGACGCATGGTTTCGATCACCGCGTCCAGGCTGACGATGTGGCGGCCATCGCCCTGGAGCGCGAGATAGGCAGCGTTGATCGCCTTGACCGCGCCCATGGTGTTGCGTTCGATGCACGGGATCTGGACGAGGCCACCGATCGGATCGCAGGTGAGGCCGAGATTATGTTCCATGCCGATTTCGGCGGCGTTTTCGATCTGGCCGTTGGTGCCGCCCAGCACGGCGGCCAAGCCCGCTGCGGCCATGGAACAGGCGACGCCGACCTCCCCCTGGCAGCCCATTTCGGCGGCGGAGATGGAGGCGCGCTTCTTGTAGAGAAAGCCCATCGCCGCGGCGGTCAGCAGGAAGCGGCGCTCGCCGTCGCGAGCCGCGCCGGGCACGAAGCGGCGATAATAGTGCAGCACCGCCGGGATCACGCCCGCCGCGCCGTTGGTGGGCGCGGTGACGACCCGGCCGCCCGCTGCATTTTCCTCATTCACCGCCAGCGCGAACAGGCTGACCCATTCGAATATCTGCGCCGGACCCAGCGCATCCTGTTGCAGCCGCAGCCGCTGGTGAATGGCGCGGGCGCGGCGGCGGACTTTAAGGCCGCCGGGCAGCAACCCTTCCTGCTCCAGACCGCGGTCGATCGAGGCGGTCATGGCGTCGATCACGCTGTCGAGGAAGGCGTCGGTTTCCGTCTGTGTCCGCCAGGCCCCTTCGTTGCGCAGCACCAGCGTCGCGATCGACAAGCCGGTCGCTTCGCCCTGCGCCAGCATTTCCGCGCCGGAGGAGAAGGGATAGGGCTGGACGACATTGTGGCCGAGCGGCGCAGCATCATTAGTGAGCGTTGCGCCAGGCAACACTGCGCCGCCGCCGATCGAATAATAGTCGCGCACCAGCGGGTCTTCGCGCCCGTCGATCCAGGCGGTGAAGCGCATCCCATTACTGTGCGCTTCCAGAAATTCGCCCATGCGGAAGATGAGGTCGCGGGCTTCCTCGAACGGCAGCCAGCGATCGACGGCGCTGCCCGCGCGGATGCGGCCGTCGGTGCGAATGGCGGCGAGGATCGCGGGAATGGCGTCGGGATCGACGCCTTCGGGGCGATAGCCCGACAGGCCCAGCAGGATGGCGCTGTCGGTCGCATGGCCCCGGCCGGTCAGCGCCAGCGAACCGAATAATTCGCACTGCACCCGCTGCGGCTGGGCGGGCAGCGAGTCCATGAACATCAGCGCGGCGCGCATCGGGCCGACCGTGTGGGAACTGGACGGGCCGATGCCGATGGTGAACAGGTCCGTCACGCTGATCGCGGCGGCGACATCGATCCGGCTCTTGGTCACATCAATAATCCTTGGAAACCCGCACGTTGGCGCTTTCGCGACCCAGCGTGGAAATGGCGCCGAGCAGCGAGAGCCAGCGCGTCACCTGATATTCGATCCGGGTGGCGCTATAGCCCTGCCCGTCGGTGATCAGTTCGACATAGGTCTTGCGCGTCAGATATTTGCCCGCCGCGATCGATGTGCCCTGCCCCTGGGTCGGATCGGCCGCGATGATGCGGAGGCGATCAAGGCCCGCCGCCTTGCGCACCGCGTTGATGGGATCGAGGCCGCCATTGCCCTGGAGCGATCCGACGGCGGAGGCGAGTTGCAGCGCTTCGGGTGCGGAGAGGTTGGTGATCGACGTGCCGAACAGGATGCGCGACAGCAATTCGTCCTGCGGCAGCGCGGGAACGCTGGTGAAGGTGATGTCGGGTTTGAGGCCGGTGCCGCCGACATGGATGGTGGCGCTCAGGTCGCTGACGTCCGCTTCGGCGCTGATGTCGAGCGTCGGGTTGACAGGACTCCGGCCGTCGAACTGGATATTGCCTTCGCGCAGTTCGAAGCGACGGCCGGCAAATTCATAGCCGCCGCGCACCAGTTGCGCCCGGCCAGCGATGGTCGGATTGGTGACGGTGCCGCCAAGGTCGAGGTCCGCGCGCCATTCGCTGTCCAGGCCAAGGCCGGTGACGGTCAGGCGATTGCGCGCCCGCGCCTTGATCGCCAGCGCCCAGGGGACGTTGGTGCGCGGCCGTTCGATCTCGTCACCGCGGCGGTTGACCTCTACCACCTTGAGTTCGGGGATTTGCGCCACGGCGGCGGCGCGGCCCATGGTGAAGCGGCTTTTGTTGAGCACCACGTCGCCGCCGATTGTGCCGCCCACGCCGTCCGATCGCAAGGTGATGGGACCAGTCACGGTCGCGGCGATGTCGTCACGCTCCAGCAGTGCGGCATTGTCGGCTTGTAACGCCAGGTCCATGCCCACGCCGGCGATGCCATTGAAGGTGAAGCGGCCGGTGCCATTGACGGTGCCGCCATTTTGCGCGGTGGCGGCGAAGCTGGAGATGACCAGTTGCGCGCCGGAGAAGCGACCGCGCGCCTTGACGCCTTTCAACTGCATGCCGGTGACCGGGCTGTTGATCGCGGCATTGTCCGTCGCGAAGGTGCCGGTGATGACTGGCTCCCCCACTGTGCCGCGCATATCGGCCGACACGCCGACCATGCCCGCGATGTCGACGATCTCCACCCCGGTCAGCCGCCAGAGCGTGTCCGCGGTGCCGTTGAAGCGCAGCTGGGCGAAGAAGGGCGCACGGTTGAGGCGCGCAACCAGACCGCCTTCGGTTCCCAGCGGGTTGAGCAGCGCCTGCGCCTGGCCGATCGTCTTGCCGTCGGCGACGAAGACCATGCGGGTGGCAAGCCGTTCGCCGGTCAGCACGGCGTTGACGCCGACATCGACCGGGCGGGAACTGAGCGAGAGGCCGGAGCGAGACAGGCCACGGATGCGCAGTTCCGCCTTGCCGCTGGGCAAGCCGCCGCGCGGCTGGGCGTAGCTGAGCGACCCGGTCGCCATGCCGCCCAGTCCCAGATTGTCATAGGCGATGTCGAGCAGGGACAGCGGCAGCTTCTGCATCCGCGCCTCGATATGGGTCGCTGCGCCGCCCAGTTCGCCCGCTAGTTGCAGCGATCCGCCGGCATAGGCGATGGTCGCGGGCGACAGGCGCCAGCCATCCTCCGCCCGCGTCAGCACGGCAGGCCGGGTCAGGCGGATCGGGCGCTTGTCGATCGTGCCGCCGGCGGTCAGACGGATGCGATCGGGCTGGACGTCCGCCTCCCCCTGCAAATCGAACAGGCGGCCGCGCTGGCCCGACAGGCTGCCACGTATCTTGCCCTTGCCATCGACCAGGTCGGCATTGGCGGCGAACCGGCCGAGCAGCACGCCGCCGACGCGCAAGCCGCGCGCCTGTGCCGTCGCGGTGACGGTAGTGCCGGTCGGATCGAGCAGGATGGTGCCGTCCAGCGTGCCGCGCCGCACCTCTATGATGGTCGGCCCTTCGAAGCTGGCGTCGCTGGCGGTCAGTTTGAGCTGCACCTGCTGATTTTCGCCCACCGGCTTGAAATTGATATAGCCGGTGACCGGTCCCAACACGCTTAGCTGGCCGTCCAGCCCGCCGCCAATGGGGCGGATGTCGCCGCTGGCGGTGACGCCCGACACGGCGAGGTTGGCGACCCGCACCACCGCCTGCCCGCCCAGCGGCAACAGGATGACGCCCCGGCCGGTGAAGGGGCCGAGCGTCGATCCGCCGGTGGCGGTATAGCTGTAGCCATTGGCGTCGGGAATCAGCTTGGCGTGTACATCGCGCAGGCCCAGGGCGTCCATAGGCCGGGCCAGTATGACGTCGATGGTCGGCTTGTCGATCAAGCCGTCCAGCGTCAGAACCACCGGCCCATAACGGCCGTGGCGGCCAACGCCCTCCAGATGCAGCGACTGGTCGCGATAGCGCACGCCCTGCCCCGTCAGTGTCAGCAACGGCGATTCCAGTCGCAGGTCGCGTAGCCCCAGATCGCCGTTGGGCAGCAGGTCCAGCCCGCTGCGCACGGTCGGCAGCCCACCGCCCAATGTCCGCAGAAATTCATTGTCCAACCGCCGCACCCGCGCCAGCACGTTTCCGGACAGGCCAAAGCCGCCATCGGCGCGCGGCATGGCGCGCAGCTTGGACGTCAGGTCCACGATGCCGAAGTTGGGGATGAAGAGATTGGCGATCTGGCCGTCCAGCCCGGCATCATAGCGGCCGGTCTTCAGGTCGGCGATCACCACCAGCTTGCCGCGCAGCTTGTCCGATCGCAGCTGCATGGGATTGCTGACGATCTGCTGCCCCTTGACCTGGAACACGCCATCAAGCTGGAAATTGCGTAATATGCCCGCGACCAGATCACCCTGCCCATCCACGCTGCGCGCGCGCAGGCGCAGTGGGATGACTGTTGGACCGTTGCGCGTGGCGCGCGCCTTGCCCTCCGCCCGCAGGTCGTTGATGATCGCCCGGTCGATGGTTAACTGGCGCGCGGTGAGCAGATATTCATAGCCCAGCGCTGCAAAAGCGCCGTCCAGCCGGATTTTGGCCGCGACGTCCCGGCTCCGCACATCCTTGAGCAGCGCTTGCGGCTGGGTCAGATTGACGTCGATCCGCATATTGTCGAGCGCATTGTTGCGCAGGTCGATCGCGCCGTCAGCGGCCAGATCGACTGCGGCCGAGCGAAGCGAGAGACGGCCGTCGATCACCCGGTCTATCATCGTCCCGCTGGCCCGCACCGACAGGCGCGGCGCAGCGACGCGGCGGAACAGGCCGTTGCCGGCGATCGCATTCGCCTCCACCGTGCCGCGCGCCGAATAGGCGCCGCTGCGGGCGGCGAGCACGGCATCAACGACAGGCGCGCCGTCCAGCGTGGCGGACAGGCGACCGTCCCACTGGCTCCAACTGCCCCTGCCGCCGATGCGCAGATTGGCGTCCTGCTTCAACCCGGCCATGGCGGCCAATAGGCCCGATTTGGGCGCATTGACCGTTACATCGAGTTTGAAGCGATCCTCATCCGGGCGACTGTCGAGCGCGATGGTCAGGGCGTCGCTGCCATCGAGCGTGCGCGCCGTCAGATCGATGATCGCGCGGCCGCCGCGGATATCGGCGTCGCCCGCCATGGTCGCGACCTGCGCGCGGCCGGTGACGGATGGCGCGATTGCCAGTCGGCCGACCGAAAATTCCATCAGCCTTATGTCGAAACCGGGCAGGATCGGCCCGCGACGCTGGGTCGGGTTCAGCTTGGGCAGCTTGTGCAAGGTCGCGCGCGGGATCACCAGCCGGTCGATGTCCAACCGGTTGGACAGCCAGGCGAAGGGCCACCAGTCCAGCTCGACCCGCGGCGCCTCCAGAAACTTGCCCTTCGGATCGGACAGGATGAGGTCGCGCAGCACCGCCTTGCGATAGATGCTGCCCTCTATCCCGCCGACCTGGATGCGCAGGCCCGACGAGGATTTGATTCCCGCGATCCGCGTGGCCAGGAAGCGATGCCCGCCGCCAGTGTCGAGCCACAGCAGCGCGCCCGCCACGATCACGACCAGCGCCGCCAGCAGCCCTGCCAGCCAGCGTTGCCAGCGCCCGTCCCAGGCGCGGCGCGGGCGCGGCGGCTGGACGACCGGGTCGGCGGGGGCGTCGTCGGCCATCAGAAGGCCTGACCCAGCGAGACATAGACGGCGATCTTGGGATCGCCCGACTGCGGGTTGAGCGGGGTGCCGACATCGACGCGGATCGGGCCGAAACTGCTGTAATAGCGCACGCCCATGCCCGCGCCGATGCGCAGGTCGCGGAAGCGCGGCAGGAAGGTGGTGGAAATATTGCCGGCATCGACAAAGGGCACGACGCCGAAATTGCCAAAGCGCACCCGCGCCTCCAGCGAAAATTCGGCCAGGCTCTTGCCGCCGACCGGATTATCATCGTCGCCAAAGCGCGGCCCGATCGCCTGATAGCCGTAGCCGCGCACCGACGCGCCGCCACCGGCATAAAAACGCCGCGACGGCGCGATCTGATCGACGGTCGATCCCAGGATGGTGCCGAAACGCGCCCGCGCGGCCATGACCAGCTTTTGGCCCACCGGCTGGTAGACGCTGCCGTCCAATTGCACCTTGGCATAGCCGAAGGTGGTGTTCTGGAACGACAATTCGGGGCTGATCCGGCCACCCAGGCGGAACCCCTTGCTGGGGTTGAGCAGGTCGTCGCTGCCGTCATAGGTCAGGCTCAAGGGGATCGCCCCGATCAGGAAGGTGCGCCGCGCACCGCCCGAAAAGGCGTCCGCTTCATCCGACGCCACCAGTTCGGCGCCGACCCGCCACACCCAGTCCTTCTGGAACAATATGTTGGTTGTCCGCTCCAGCCCGCCTGCAACGGTGATGGTGCGCGCATCATAGGCGTCGCGCCGGATGTTGCTGACCGACAGCAGCCCGGTCAGCACATTGTCGCGCCGGTGGAAATTATTGCGGCGATAGGTGGCGGACGCCGTCTGCTCCTGCGTGCCGAGAACGCCACGCAGCGTCAACGCGCCTTCGGGCGGGAAGAGGTTGCGATGCTGCCAGCTGATTTCGGCGCGATACCCCTCCCCCGTGCCATAGCCCAGTTCGCCCGCGATCGTGCGCAGGGGCGCGGGGCGAACATCGACGTCCAGGTCGACATGCTCGCCATCGCCCGCCTCGACCGGCTTCAGGCTGACCGACGAGACGAGGCCGGTGGCGACGATGGCGCGGCGCAGATCCTCCACATCGGACGCGTTATAAAAATCGCCCGGATCGAAGCGGGCGATTTCTTGCGCATGATGGGCATCGAACAGGCGTTCGTCATCCATACGGATCGCGCCGAACCGGCGGAAACCGCCCGGCGCGACGATGATGTCCAGGTCACCCTTGCGCTCCTCATGGTCGATCCGCACTTCGGGTTCATCCACCGTGGCGAAAGGAAATCCGCTTTCGGACAATTTGATCGCCAGCGCGTCGCGCCCGGCCAGGATGACGTCCGCATCGACCGGATCGCCGACCTTGGGCGGAAAGGCGGCGCGCAGCCGCGCTTCCTGCCCGGCGGTTTCGGCCAGGCCGGTGACGTCCACCGATTCCAGCAGATATTGGGTGCCGGGTGTGATGTCGAAGGTGACGGCGAGCCGGTCGCTGCCCGGCGGTGGCGCGGCGACGGCGCTACGGATGCGCGCGGCATAATAGCCCTTCGCGCGCAGCAGCCGGTCGAGCAGTTCGCCATCTTCCTTCATGCGCCGGTTGATCTGGGCGAGGTTGGCGGACCTGCCCTGCCCCAGACGCAGCACCGAGAGTTCGTCGAAACGCAAGGTGAACTGCGCGTCGGCGATCGCATCGATACCGCTCAGCAGTACGGTATAGCGCCGCTCTTCGCCCGCATCGGCGAAGGTTACGGCGTCGTCCGCGGCGGCGGGGGCGGTATCGGCGACCGCCTGGGCATCGGACGTGGTTGGGTCCGGCGGGTCGCCGGGCTGCGCGGCAGTATCGACAGGGTCTTGCGGCAGCGGCGCGATCGTATCGGGCTTGCCCATGTCGGGCCAGTCGACGCCGATGTCGGGCATCGCATCGAGCGTCTGTTCCGGCGCGACCGCCGCTGGTTCCTGCTGCGCACGCACGGCGACGGGCGCTGCCAGAAGCAGCGGCGCGAGAAGGAGCCGGGCGGCATGCGGGCGGCCTGAAGAGCGGCGTCGTATCCGCAAACCATCGGTCATGGCGCCGGTCTAGACCAAGTGCGGGCGCGAACGCCAGCCCCAGAAGGAAGCCAACGCAGCCAATTGCAGGACAATCGTCAGAATGCGGTGTTCAACCGGTCCATCAGCGCGCGCGCCGGGCTGACGCCGACGGTCGCGGCGGAGCTGGTCATCGTGTCCAGCCGGTCCTGAAGCCGGGCGACGCGGTCGTAAAGTTCCTGGCTCGCGTCGATCAGCGCGCGGGCGGCGAAGGGGAAACCGCCGGCCAGATCAGCTTCGGTATGCGATGCGCGGCCCAGCCGATATTTTTCGTCCGACAGATCGACCTGCTCGATCTCGCCCCGCTGCCACGCGCGCTGGCTGAGCAGCCAGGCGATGATGTGCATCAGGCGGGTCGTCACCTTCAACGATTCGCAGGCGAAGGCGACCCGGCGCAGCGGATCGTCCACCCCATCGTCGAGCGAGGCGCTGCCGTCGAAATAGGCACGCGCCTCGTCCGCCATGACCATGGCTTCGAGATAGAGTCCATCGACCAGTCGCCGGTGGAGGCCAGGATCAAGAAAGGCGGCGCGTTGCATCGGATTGAGCTGCCATATTTTTGCAACCTTGTCAGGCCCGTTGCGCCGGTCAGGACACCCTTTGTCCCATTTGTGATCGGTTAGCGCGCCGTTAACCAAAAATGCCGTTTGGATGCCCGGCTTTCAGGCGATGATGTCGGGAACCAGCGCATCTTCCAATATCGCAATCTCGTCGCGCAGGCGCAATTTGCGTTTCTTGAGGCGGGCGACCTGCATCTGGTCGCCACCACCGGCGATGACCAGCGCGGCGATCGCGCTGTCGAGGTCGCGATGCTCGACCCGCAGCAATTCCAGTCGGCGCATGATGTCTTCCCGGCTCACCGCGCCTCTGCCTCCACTTCGTTCGTCTCAACAGCGTCTGATAACCCGCCCTGACGGCGCGGACCATCGCAAATTTTCATGCAGTCCGCCGCAAAGCCCGAATCCGGGCGAGACAAGCCATCCGAATCATGATTTATTTGATGGTCCATAGTCCTCGTAAGGAGAATGTCATGGAAAATAGCCACATTTCAGCTCTTTCAGCCAAGCATGCCGGCCTTGAAGCCCGAATCAAGACGGAATCGAGTCGGCCCATGCCCGACGCTATATTGGTGGCCTCGCTCAAAAAGCAGAAATTGCGGCTGAAGGAGGAGTTGGCAGCCCAGCACTGATCGCTGGCGCAACGCTCTGGGAGGAGGTCAGGACGCGGCGGCAAAGACCGCCCGTCCGGCCGCCTCGACCGCCTGGAATATCCGGTCGCAGGACAGCAAAAAGCCCCGCAGCCGACAGGCTGGCGGGGAATTTTTATGCCGTCTAAAGAAGAAGATCAGCGGCGCTTTACGCCGTGCTGCGTGGTGCGCAAATAATCCGGCACCAGGGTCTGCTGCGTCGCAGCGGCACCGACCGGCTTGCGCGCCAGTTGCGGATCGATCGGCTCGTCAAAGGCAAGGCCGATCTTGTCTTCGCGCGACCAGGCCACCATGCCGGTCACCTTTCCGATGCCGCGCAGATCGCAGATGATCTGAATGCCGGCAGGGACCGCCCGTTCGCAATCGGCCATCAGGCCGGTCGCGGACAGATTACGGACGCGCGCCTTGCCCAGCGGCGCGCCTTCGGGCGTACTGAGCGTGGTCAGCAGGAACAGGCTGTCGCGCGGCGCGGCGCGCGCCGGTCCCCGGTCCGAAATATCCTGATCGTCGTCCATGCAAAAACCCAAGGTTGGAAAGCGGTGAAGGCCCTCATCCTAACCGGCGGGTGATGGAAAAAGCGTTAATCGTCGCGGGAGATTTTTTCCTGCCGCTCGTGACGCTCCTGCGCTTCGACCGTCATTGTCGCGATCGGGCGCGCTTCGAGGCGACCTAGCGAAATCGGTTCGCCGGTCACTTCGCAATAGCCATATTCGCCATCGTCGATACGGCGCAACGCGGCGTCGATTTTGGAAATCAGCTTGCGCTGGCGGTCGCGGGTGCGCAGTTCGATCGACCAGTCGGTTTCGCTCGATGCGCGATCGTTCAGGTCGGGTTCGCGCAGCGGTTCATTCTGCAACACCGCCAACGTACCTTCTGACTCAGTCAGTATCTGCTTCTTCCAATCCCAGAGACGCTGGCGGAAATATTCCAGCTGCACCGGGTTCATAAACTCTTCGTCGGACGACGGCCGGTAATCGGCGGGAAGTGCTACTGTCGATTTTGGCGGCTTATCGCCGTCTTTATCGGAATTCAGGACCGATGCCATCTGGCTCTCCGACTCGTAAGGCCCCGGCGCTTGAATGTTCCGGGCGCCCAAACTTGATTGTGCCCGCCTCATAGCCATGGCCGTGGACCGACACAAGCGGGCAATCTACGGCTCACCGCTTGCTTAGGGCCATTTTTCATACGCATGACGGCGCTTGTCATCGAGTCTCTGGAGAAAGGCGGCAGCGCCTCGCGACGGCTCTGTTCATTCAGCATTGGGCGGCCAGTCGTTTCATAGTGGGACGTTAACCATTTCCCTTCAACCAATGGCAGCTTTTCCCTCGACTTAGACATGATATTGAGGGTTAACGGGATTGCAGTTAACCCTTTCTTTTGCGTTCATGCGCATAGGAAGTTCCCGTCAGCCCATCTCTGGAAATCCAGTGAGGGGTGCGGGGGTAACAAGAGAAGAGTAGATCCTATGTCGGTACGGATGGCTTTGGCAAAGTTGTGCGCCTGCACTTGCGGCGGGGCGATCATTGGCGGCGGTGCCGTCCATGTCGCAGAAAATGCACGGCCTGCGGTGGTGCACAGCACCAAGAGCATGAAGGCTGCGCCCAAGAAGCGCCTGGCCGTCCGCACCGTGCAGCGCAAGGTCGTGCGGACCGTGCAGGTCACGAAGCCGCAGACGGTGACGGTCGTTACGCAGGCTGCGCCCATTCCCCTGCCCGCGCCGATGCCGATGGCCGAAATGCCGATGATGTCGGGCGGCGGCGGCGCGGTGCCGGTTGTGATGGGCGGCGGCGGCGGCTTTGGCGGCGGCGGGTTCATCGGTGGCTTCTTCGGCGGCGGCGGTGGCGGCAGCGGGGGCGGATCAGTCGTGATCTCCTCCACCAGCAGCTCGACCGGCGGCATCAGCAGCTCGACCAGCTCGACCACGGGCGGCGTTTCGACCTCCACCGGCGGCGTTTCGACTTCGTCGGGTAACGTGTCGACCTCTTCGGGTAATGTCTCCACCTCTTCGGGTAATGTCTCCACCTCGTCGGGCAACGTCTCGACGTCGTCAGGCAACGTCAGCAGCAGCTCGTCTTCCTCGTCCAGCTCCAGCTCGTCTTCCTCCTCCAGCTCGTCGTCGAGCAGTTCGGGCGGATCGAGCGGCGGCAAGCCCGGCAAGCCGGACCATCCAGGTTCGAGCGGCGGTAGTTCGGGCAGCAGCGGCTCCAGCGGCAGCTCAGGTTCCAGCGGCAGTTCGGGATCGAGCGGCAGTTCGGGTTCGTCATCCTCGTCCAGTTCGTCGTCCGGCGGCTCTTCCTCGTCGGGCGGCTCGTCCAGCTTCGGCAGCACGGGCAGCACCGGATCGAGCGGCAGCTCGGGCAGCAGCGGCAGTTCGGGGTCGAGCGGCAGCTCTTCCTCTTCGTCCAGCAGTTCGTCTTCCAGCAGCTCGAGCGGGGGCTCGGGTGGCAGCACGGGGGGCACCGATGTTCCGGCGCCGCCCATGGTGCTCCTGTTCGGCGCGGCCGCCGTGGCGCTCGTCGCCCGCCGTCGCTTCGCCGAACGCAAGGTGCAGGCCGCGGCTTAATCGCAGCGCCTGCCACAAAAAAGGGGCGGCCCCGGCATCGGGCGCCGCCCCTTTTTTCGTTTTGCGCGGGAAAGGTCAGGCGGCGGCGATGATCTTCTCGATCTCCGGCACCGGATGGTTGGTCAGATCCTTGGCGATCTCACCGACCAGGCGGCTTTGCACTTCCTTGTGATAATGTTTGCGCATCTCGCCCAGCGCCGTGGGCGGGGCGACGATTATCAGCTTTTCATAATCTTGCGCAAAGGCGCGACGCTTGAGCAGGTCGGCGGCTTCGGTGGCGAAACGCGCTTCTTCCAGATCATGGAAGTTGGTCTGTTCCATCGAGCTTTGTCGACCGCCCATGGGGGAGGAGGAGCGGCCCGCCGCATCGGACGCCTGGTCGCGATCGGCCGGGTTATCCTGCACCTTGACCTCTTCGGCTTCCAGTTGGGGATAGGCCGCATCGCCCTTGTTGCGGAAGAACAGCATCTTGCGGCCGTCCGCCACCAGCACCATCGCGTCATGTTCGATCTGCATCGCTCGATCCTTTTGCTTTTGATTAGTCCGGCACCAACGAACGAGCCGTGCGCAGGGTTGCGCGGCCCGTCGCGCGTCGGCATAGGACTGCCCCATGCACGATATCCGCTTCATCCGCGAAAACCCCGCCGCCTTCGACGCCGGTTTGGCCCGCCGTGGCCTTGCGCCGCTCTCCGCCGAGATATTGGCGCTGGATAAATCTCATCGAGAATTGATCGTGGAGATTGAGCATCTGCAAGCCGAACGAAAGCGCCTTTCCGCTTTTGTCGGTCAATTGCGCGGACTGGGCCAGCATGAAGAAGCGATGTCCTTCCAACAAGATGCCATCGAGGTCAGCAAAAAACTAAAAGATCTAGAACCTGAACTAGATAAATCGAAGGGCGCGCTGACCGCGATGCTGGCCGCGATCCCCAACCTGCCCGTCGACGATGTGCCGCAGGGCGCGGACGAGGCGGACAATGTGGAGGTGAGCCGCTGGGGCAGCCCACGCGATTTCGACTTTGCGCCGCAGGACCATGCCGATTTCGGCCCGGCGCTGGGGCTGGATTTCGAGGGCGGCGCGAAGCTGTCGGGCGCGCGCTTTACCGCGTTGCGCGGACAGATGGCGCGGCTGCATCGGGCGCTGGCGCAATATATGCTCGATACCCAGACGGGCGCGAACGGCTATGAGGAGGTCAACCCGCCGCTGCTCGTGCGGGACGAGGCACTGTTCGGGACGGGGCAGTTGCCCAAATTCGCCGAGGATCTGTTCCGCACCACCGACGGCCGCTGGCTCATCCCGACCGCCGAGGTATCGCTGACCAATCTGGTCGCCGACCAAATCTTGGCCTTAGACAGCCTGCCGATCCGCATGACCGCGCTGACCCCCTGTTTCCGGTCCGAGGCCGGTTCGGCGGGGCGGGATACCCGCGGGTTCATCCGCCAGCACCAGTTCGAGAAGGTCGAACTCGTCGCGATCGCGAAGCCCGAAGAGTCGGAGGCCGAGCATGAGCGCATGTGCGCAGCGGCCGAGGGGATATTGCAGGCGCTGGGCCTGCCCTATCGCAAGATGCTGCTGTGCACCGGCGACATGGGCTTTGGCGCGCGCAAGACCTGGGATCTGGAGGTGTGGTTGCCGAGCCAGGCCACCTATCGCGAGATCAGCTCCGTCTCCAACTGCGGCGACTTCCAGGCGCGGCGCATGAACGCGCGCTACAAGCCGGAGGGCGAGAAGCAGACGCGGTTCCTGCATACGCTCAACGGGTCGGGGCTGGCGGTGGGGCGGACGCTGGTCGCAGTGCTGGAAAATTACCAGCAGGCCGATGGCAGCGTCACCGTGCCGGATGTGCTGGCACCCTATATGGGTGGGATTACCAAGCTGGCGCCGAGGTAAGCGTCTGCCCTTCGGGCGCGCGTGCCCGGAGCAGCATGACACTATCCTCGCCGACCTTGTCGTATAGATTCATCGGAGCCGTCATGGCGTTCCCCGGCGAAGGCCGGGGTCCAGTTCTACGCTCTGGACTGGACCCCGGCCTTCGCCGGGGAACAACGTGTAGCAAGCGAACGAGAGATATAAGACAGCGAGTGAGACAGTTGTAGCACATAGACTATTTTGCTTAGTTGGCTAACTAATGAAAATGGATTTGCGCGCGGTCTTAGCCTGAAAATGCTGGAAACCATGGCAGGATCGGATACACACGGCGCGATGCAGCGCCCGTCTCTTCTGATCCTGCCGCTCGGCTCGCTTATGCTGGCCGCCTGCATACCCAATCAGGGGGAGCGCGCCGATCCTGCGCCCACGCCGCCGCCGCAGATGGGCGCGGATGCGTCGACCGTCGAACTGGCCGAAACGCAGCCGGTCTGGACCGCGCAGCAGGTGGTGGCGAACGCGCGCACCGTCCCCACATCCACCTATGTCGTGCAGCCGGGCGATACGCTGCGCGGGGTCGGCAACCGCACCGGTGCAGGATCGGAGGCGATCGCGCGCGCCAATAGCCTGACCGCCCCCTATGCCCTCCGCGCTGGGCAGACGCTGCAAATCCCCGGCGGCCGCTATCATCTGGTGGCGGAGGGGGAGACGGGCATCGCCATCGCATCGACCTATGGCGTGGCGTGGAGCCGGATCGTCGCGGTCAATGGTCTGAGCGAACCCTATATGCTGCGGCGCGGGCAGCGGCTACTGCTGCCCGGTGACGCCCCGGCCCGCGCGCCGGGCATCGAACAGCGCGCCGCCGCCTTTCGCATCGACATTGACGATGTGCTGACCGGCGGCCAGCCCGCCGCGGCAGACAATGCGCCGGTCGCCGTCGCATCGAGCGCGCCGCGCCCCCTGCCCTCTAACGTGCCGATCGCCCAGCCTGCCCGCCTGTCCGGCAGTTTCGCCTGGCCGCTCAAGGGCGTAATCCTGTCACGCTTCGGCCCCGGCGAAAGCGGCGCGAAGAATAATGGCATCGATATTTCCGCGCCCGCAGGCACGCCGATCCGCGCGGCGGCCGATGGCGTGGTCGCTTATGCAGGCGACAAGGTGGCGGTGTTCGGCGGGCTGGTGCTGCTCAACCATGGGGGTAGCTGGGTCAGCGCCTATGGCCATGCGTCGCGCGTCGATGTGGTGCGCGGGCAGAAGGTGACGAGGGGCCAGGTGATCGGCCTGGTCGGCGACACCGGCTATGCCAGTAAGCCCAAGCTGCACTTCGAATTGCGCAAGGACCGGGTGCCGGTGAACCCGATCGGCCAGTTGCCCCCGGCATGAGGATCGACCAGGTCCGCCCGACGATAGGGACGGCCGGGTTCCTGCGCCGGCGATCGTCCATGCCGATGTGGGTGGATTTGGTCTGGCGCGTGGCGCTGGTGTTCGGGTTGATCGCGCTGGTGCTGCTGCTCCACTGGGTCGGGCGCGACGGGCTGAAGGATAATCTCGACAATGAGATCAGCTTCGTCGATGTCCTCTATTTCACCACCGTCACCGTGACGACCGTGGGCTATGGCGACATCGTGCCGGTCAGCCCGGAAGCGCGGCTGTTCGAAGCGCTGCTCGTCACCCCGATCCGGCTGTTCGTCTGGCTGATCTTCCTCGGCACGGCCTATAACCTCTTCCTCCGCAACATTTTCTACAGGTGGCGCATGGCGCGTATTCAGGCCGATCTGCACAATCATATCGTCGTCACCGGCTTTGGCACCAGCGGGCAGGAAGCGGTGAACGAACTGCTCGCGCGCGGCACCGACCCGCGCGAGATCGTCGTCATCGACGGCAGCGACAAGGCGCTGGAACTGGCCGAAGCGCTGGGGTGCAACATATTGTGCGGCGATTCGACGCGCGACCGGACGTTGAAGGACGTGGCGATCCATCGCGCCCGCAGCATGATCGTATCGGCGGGGCGCGACGACACATCGATCCTCATAACCCTGACCGCCCGCCATCTGGCCCCGCGCCTGCCGATCAGCATCGTCGTGCGGAACGAGGATAATGAACTGCCCGCGCGGCAGGCGGGCGCGACCACGGTCATCAATCCGGTCAGCTTTGCCGGGCTGTTGCTGGCGGGCAGCACCAGCGGCCGGCATATCGCCGATTATATGGCGGATCTGGCCGCATCGGGCGGGCGGGTGAAGCTGAATGAGCGACCTGCCCTGCCAGAGGAGATTGGCGGGCCGCTGTCGGCCATCGGCACCGGTCTTGGCGTGCGGATTTATCGCGACGACCGACCGATCGGTTTCTGGGAGGACGGGGCCAAACGGCTCCAGAACGGCGACCTCATCATCGAGATCACCGAAGGCGATGGTGACGCGCCGACGGACGGTTCCTAGACGCCGACGAAGCGAAGCATTTTGTTGCAGAGCAGCAACATATTGTAAAATTCGCGCTACATGTCCTCCACGCCAGCGCCAGCGTGATTGCTATACTGTTGTAAAACGCAAACACTCCTTCCCAGACCCGTGTCAGATGGGTCGCAGATAAGGGGTGTAACATGCGCTTTAAGAGTGCCTTGCAATGTGGCGTTGTGCTGTCCGTCGTCGCCTGGACCGTTCCCGCCTTCGCCCAATCCGTCGAACCGCAAGCCGAAGATGGCGCCGCGATCATCGTCACCGGATCGCGCATCCGCCGCGACCCGCTGGATCAGGACAAGCCGATCGTCACCGTCGACCAGGCGTCGATCGCGCGCACCGGCCTGACTTCCATCGCCGACGTGCTGCAACGCATCCCGAGCGCGGCGGGTGGCCTCAATACCAAGACGAACAATGCCGGCAATATCGGCGGCCCGCCCGACGGCACCGGCGTCAGCTCCGGCTCGGCCGAAATCGACCTGCGCTATCTGGGCGCCAAGCGGACGCTCGTGCTGGTCGACGGGATGCGTTACGTCAACGGATCGGCGGCGGGCGGCATCCCGGCTTCGGTCGATCTCAACACTATTCCGCAGAGCATGATCGAGCGGGTGGAGGTACTGCAATCGGGCGCCTCCCCGCTCTATGGGTCGGATGCGGTCGCAGGCGTGGTCAACATCATCACCCGCCAGTCGCAAAAGGGCCTCGACATGTCGGCCCAGTTCGGCACCTACCGTCAGGGCGACGGCCACACCTATGACATCAACGCCAGCTACGGCATCCAGGCCGACCGCGTGTCGATCGTCTTTGGCGGCAATTATGTGAAGCAGGAAGGGGTCAGCACCGCCGACCGTTCCATTTCGCAATGGCCCGCCGCGGGCGGTAGCAGCTGCGCCGATGGCGGATGTTCCAGCGCCACGCCCAATGGCCGCTACGACGTGCTGGGGCAAAGCCTGACGCTGAGCAATCCGATCATCGGCCGCGCGCCGGTGGCCAGCGATTATCGCGCCTATAGTTCGGCGACCGACTCCTTCAACTTCGCGCCTTTTAATTATCTGCTGACCCCCTCGGAACGCTATGGCGCCTTCCTGAACGGCAAATTCGAATTTTCCGACGCCGTCAGCCTGCGCACGCGGCTGGTGTACCAGCATCGCGAATCGACCACGCAGGCGGCGTTCCTGCCGCTGTTCATCGGTCCGGATGCGGGCAACGGCAATCTGCTCGACACCATCTCCGTCGATGCCAGCAACCCGTTCAATCCGTTCGGCGTGACCCTGTCTTCGGGCGCGAATGGCACGCCTGCCAACTATTCGACCATCCGCCGCCGCTTCGTTGAGGGCGGACCGCGTATCTTTAGCCAGGAAGTCGATACGCTGACGATGGCGGCGACGCTGGAGGGTACGTTCGATATCGGCGACCATAAATGGTATTGGGACGTCAACGGCAGCTATGGCACCAACAATGCGCACCAGACCTTCACCGGCAACCTGAACGCCGCCAGGCTGGCCCAGGCACTCGGCCCGGTCGGCGCCTGCACAGGCGAATGCGTGCCGTTCAACATCTTTGGCGGGGCCGGGTCGATCACCCAGGCGATGCTGGACTATGTGACCTTCGATCAGCGCGACCGCAGCGAACAGGAATTGTGGGACGCGACCGCCAACCTGTCGGGCGACCTGTTCGACCTGCCCGCCGGTGCGGTGGGCTTTGCGATCGGCTATGAGCATCGCGACCAGCAGGCGTCTTACACGCCCGACCCGATCATTGCCGCGGGTCTGGGCGCGGATGTCCCGACCAGCCCCGCGCGCGGCGGCTTCAACGTCGATGAATTTTACGGCGAACTGCGCATTCCCATTCTCGCCGACAAGCCCTTCTTCCAGAAGCTGGAGCTGAACGGCGCGGTGCGCCATTCCAACTATAGCAGCTTTGGCAGCAACACGACCTACACGGTTTCGGGCCTGTGGAAGCCGACCCGCGACCTGTTACTGCGCGGCGGATACGCCGAAAGCCTGCGCGCGCCCAGCATCGGCGAACTCTATGCCGGTCGTTCGCGCACCGACGCGACGATCAACGATCCCTGCACCAATGTAGCGGGCAGCGCGTGGCAGACCAATGCCACGGTCCGGGCGAATTGCATCGCCAATGGCGTGCCGGCCAGCGGCAGCTATGCCGAACCGCAGGGAGGCCAGCTTGGCGTCTTCTCGCAGGGCTTTACTGGCCTGAAACCCGAAACGTCGAAGACCTGGACCGCAGGCGGCGTCTACAGCCCCGCCTGGGCGCGCGACAGCTTCGCCAGCCAGTTCAGTATCGAGGTGAATTATTACACGATCACGCTGAAGAACGCGATCGACTCGGTCCCTGCGTCGCTTACGCTCCAGCGTTGCGCGTTCGAGGCCGATCCGATCAGTTGCGCCGCGATCACCCGCACCGGCAGCGGCGCGGTCGCGGGCATCAACGGCGTGCTCCAGAACCTCAACGCCATCGAAACCGACGGCATCGACGGCACGCTGACCTATCGGTCGAAGATGGTCGGCAACGGGTCGATCGGCCTGAACGTCAACGCCGCCTATCTGCTGAAATATAACATCAAACCGCCAGCGGATCTGGGTGCGCCGACGATCAAATGCGCAGGGACCGAGCGGTGCGGATCGAGCGACCAAGCCTATCCGCACTTCAAGGCGAACGCCACGCTCGACTATTCGACCGAGGGCTATGGTCTGTCCTTCACCGGCCGTTATCTGAGCAAGGTGACCGAAGGCGACGGCAACGTCATGAAGGCAACCTTCTATGGCGATATTCAGGCCTATTTCTCGCCCGACTGGATGGATCATCGCACCCGCCTGACCATCGGCGTCAATAATGTGTTCGACAAGGATCCGCCGCTGTGCGGCACCTGCGACGGCGCGAATTTCGACACGACCAGCTATGACGTGCCGGGGCAGTTCGGCTATCTGCGCCTGTCCTACAAGATGTAACGGACCGGCGGCTATTATTGGGAAGGGCGCGTCCGATGGGCGCGCCCTTTCTCATTTTCGCAGCACTCGTGACATTCGGCGCAAAAATCCCTATGTGCGCGACCATCATGGCAACCAAATTTCCTGACGCGCCGAAGATCGGCATGGTTTCGCTCGGCTGTCCCAAGAATCTGGTCGACTCCGAACGTATCCTGACCAAGCTGCGGTCCGACGGCTATCAGATGTCCGCCGACTATGCCGGCGCCGACGTCGTGCTGGTCAACACCTGCGGCTTTCTCGATTCCGCCAAGGAGGAATCGCTGGAGGCGATCGGCGAGGCGATGGCCGAAAATGGCCGCGTCATCGTCACCGGCTGCATGGGCGATGAGGCGGATTTGATCCGCGCCAAATTCCCGCAAGTGCTGGCCGTCACCGGCGCGCATCAATATGAGCAGGTCGTTAATGCGGTGCATGATGCGTCGCCGCCGGTGCCCAACGCCTTTGTCGATCTGGTCCCCGAAGGCGGCCTCAAGCTGACGCCGCGTCATTACAGCTATCTGAAGATTTCGGAAGGCTGCAACCATCGCTGTTCCTTCTGCATCATCCCGTCCATCCGCGGCGACCTGGTGTCGCGGCGGATCGACGCGGTGCTGCGCGAGGCGGAGAAACTGGTTCAGGCGGGCACGAAGGAATTGCTGGTCATCAGCCAGGATACATCGGCCTATGGTGTCGATACCCGCCACGATCCGCGCCAGTGGAAGGGCCGCGAGGTGCGCGCGCACATGACCGACCTGGCGCGCGAACTGGGGCAGTTGCGGACGGCCGAGGGCGTCGCGCCCTGGGTGCGGCTGCACTATGTCTATCCCTATCCCCATGTCGATCAGGTCATTCCGCTGATGGCCGACGGGCTGCTGACGCCCTATCTCGATATCCCGTTCCAACATGCCGCGCCCAGCGTGCTGAAGGCGATGAAGCGCCCGGCCAACGAGGCCAAGGTGCTAGATCGCATCCATAAATGGCGCGCCATCTGCCCCGACATCACGATCCGGTCGACCTTCGTCGTCGGCTTCCCCGGCGAGACGGAAGCGGATTTCCAATATCTGCTCGACTGGCTGGACGAAGCGCAACTCGACCGCGTGGGCGCCTTCCGCTTCGAGCCGGTCGAGGGCGCGCCGGCCAATGCCTTGCCGAACCCGGTGCCCGAAGCGGTCAAGGAAGAGCGTTACCAGCGGATCATGGAAAAGACCGCCGCGATCAGCGCCGCCAAGTTGCAGGCGAAGATCGGCCGGGTGTTGCCCGTGATCATCGATGAGGTGGGCGAACCGGACGAGGAAGATGGCAGCATCGGCGCGACCGCACGCAGCCAGGCGGATGCCCCGGAAATCGACGGCAACGTCTTCCTGCGCGATGTCGGCGAAGGGCGAAAGGCGGGCGATATGTTCGACGTCGTGATCGAGGATGCCGACGAGCATGATCTTTACGGGGCGCCTGTTCAGGACTGAAACGCGATAAGCCCGGTTCGTAAATTACGACATGTGTTCCCGCGAAGGCGGGAACCCAGTTCAGACGGCGGGACTGGGTTCCCGCCTTCGCGGGAACACATTCAGTTTGAGCTACAGATTACTCCGCCACAAACCCGTCCTGATACTCCGTCTTGATCGCCTTGCGCATCGCGGCATCGACTGGCAGCGGCACGTCATAGCTGCCCTCCGCATAGGGTCCGGCGCTGTAAGGCCCGACGATCACGGTGATGCTGTCGATCAGTTTGCCGTCCTTCGACGTCGGCACCAGCACCTGTTCCATAGGGTCGATGCATTTGGTAAATTCATCGTCGCCGCGCACCACCGGCTCGCCCCGCTTTTCCGCGCGCTGCTTGTCGAGCGCCGCACAGAAGGGTTCGCGGATCGCCGCGGCGAAGGCGGCAGGCGACGTCATCACCGCCTTGACGCTCGTCTCGCGCTTGCGCGCCTTGTCCCATAGCAGCGCCTCAAAGCCGGTCATGCCGTGCGCGCCGCCGGTATAGACATAGGTTTCCGATTGCAGCGCCAGGAAACGGGGCGTGTCCGCCGCGACGCGCCACTGGGTTTCCAGGCTATGCGGCCGGAACGGAAAGCCGGAGTCCTTGGCCGCGGCGCTGTCTTCCCTCGCCATGGCGAGCGCATCCGCCTTGGACGAGGCCCGATCCTTCGCGAATTTTTCGACCAGGACGGGCAGCGCCGCGGCCTGCGCCGGATAGGCATAGGAAAATTCGAGGAAAGGACTTTTGTCCTTTTCGGCAAAGGGTTTGGCCGCTGGCGCAGGCGCTTCCGCACCAACCATATTCCCGACATAGCGAGACGCCGCCGCATTCGCCGTAGCGTTGCCGCTGCCATTGTCCTGCGATGGTGTGCAGGCGGCGGCTAACAGGGCCACCGCCGGAACCAGTCCCTTCCCCCGCATCAATGCGCCTTCGCTGCGCGGCAGCGTTCGCCGACCGCTTTGCGTGCATAATCGCTGTCGAGCGCCTGCCCGGCATTGGGCCAGCCTTCCGCGATCAATGCCTGCTGCACGGCATGGCTGTTGTCGAATTTGCCGGTTTCGGCCAGTATATAGGCGCGCGCCCTGGCAGCCTGAAGGCCGCGATCATCACCGTGAATCATCGTCCATCTCCTTTTATCTATGCCAGCGAATCTAGGCCCGCCCGGTGCGCAGCGCAAATGAAGAAAGGGCCGGACGTGCCGGGTGCGCGATGAAAAAATTGCGCTTTCCTTGACCGATCCCTTTCCCTTACACCCGCGCAATGACCGATTTTTCCGACCTGCTTAAAGCCGACAACCAGCAACCCGCCCGATCGATCCAGCTTGTCGACGCCAAGGGCCATGACGCTTGGCTGGCGGCCCAGCCGGCGCCGGTGCGCGCCATGGTCGCGGCGCAGAAATTCAGGGGCCAGCCCCATGACGTCGCGATCTTGCCGGGCGAGAAAGACGATGACTGGTCGGTAGTCGCAGGGGTCGCCCATGGCGAGATGCTGGGATCATGGTGCCTGGCGCGCGCGGCCGAAACCCTGCCCGAAGGCGTCTATCGGCTGGCGCAGGGGTCGGCCGGGGCCGCGGCGCTGGGGTGGCTGACGGCGCAGTATCGCTTCGACCGCTATCGCCGCGATGATGCCCCCGCCGGCGCGCGCGTCCTGCTGACAAGCGATGTCGCGCGGATAGCGCCGACGGTGCAACTGGGCCAAGCCGTCGCGCTGGTCCGCGACCTGGTCAACACGCCCGCCGCCGACATGGGACCGCCAGATCTGGAAGCCGCGGTGGAGAAGGTGGCGGCTGCCTTTGGCGCGCGCGTCACGACGACGCGGGGCGATGCGCTGGAACAGGGCTATCCGATGATCCACGCGGTCGGCAAGGCGGCGGACAAAGCCTTCGCGCCGCGCCTGATCGAATTGCTGTGGGGCGATCCCGCCGCACCCCGCATCGCGATCGTGGGCAAGGGCATCTGCTTCGACAGCGGCGGGCTGGACATAAAGCCCTCGTCGGGGATGCGCCTGATGAAGAAGGATATGGGCGGCGCGGCCCATGCGCTGGCGCTGGCGCAGCTCATCATGGCGGCGCACTTGCCGGTGCGGCTGCACCTGCTGATCCCGGCGGCGGAAAATGCGATCGCGGGCAATGCGTTTCGCCCCGGCGACATATTGCGCAGCCGCAAGGGGCTGAGCGTCGAGATCGGCAATACCGATGCGGAAGGGCGGCTGGTGCTGGGCGATGCGCTGACCCGCGCGGGGGAGGACAAGCCGGAACTGATCGTAGATTTCGCGACCCTGACCGGCGCGGCACGGGTGGCGGTCGGCCCCGACCTGCCCGCTTTGTTCGCCAATGACGATGCGCTGGCGACCGATATGGCGGTCGCGGGCGGCGAGGTGGACGACCCGACCTGGCGACTGCCGCTATGGGATGGCTATGCCGATATGTTGAAGTCCGATATCGCGGACCTCAACAATGCGGGCGAAGGTGGCTTTGCCGGCGCGATCACCGCGGCGCTGTTTCTCAAGCGCTTCGTGCCCGACAATACACCCTGGCTGCACCTCGACACCTTCGCCTGGCGCCCGTCCGCCAAGCCCGGCCGACCCAAGGGCGGCGAGGCGCTGGGGCTGCGCGCGGTGTTCCGTCTGCTGCAACACCGTTATGGGCGGGCCGGATAGGCGCTGCAATTGCGTCGCATCCGTTACGCAACCGGATTGGGAATGGTGCGTTAAGCTGACATGAACGCGCTATCGGCAACCGAAATCGACCGCCCCGGCCTCCAGCAACTTGGACAATGGATGCGCACGCTTGTTGACTATGTCCGATCGGGGAAACCCGATCTGACCAATCGGCAGATGGCGCTGATGATGACCGTCTATATCGGGTCCGGCCCCCATACGGTGCGCGGCTTGGCCGAAGCACTGCATGTTTCAAAGCCGGTCATTACCCGCGCGCTGAACAAGCTTTCGGCGCTCGGCTATCTTCGTCGGGAACGCGATGTGGCGGACCGTCGTAATATTTTCATCACCCGGACGCCAAAAGGCGCGGAATTTCTTGACGCCTTTCATCATTTCATCGCAGGAACCGCGCGCGATGAACGGCATAAATACCCCCAAGCGGAACGGACCGCCTGAACGAACACGCTTCGAGCTTGACGGCCGTTCGGTCGCGCTGGATCGGCGCATCCATGCGGCACGCGGCGACCTGGCAGACCTGGCGCTCGCCGGCGTCCTGTTTTCCGCCCATTATGCGCGCGCCGTCCCCCTCACCTGCGTTGCCACCGGCACGGCCATAACATCGGCCCCGACGCCGACGGCCGATGCGGTCAGCGAATTGTTACGCGGCGAAACCTTCCATGCGCTCGATGTGATGACCGACTGGGCCTGGGGCTTTTGCGGCCATGACGGTTATGTCGGCTATATCCGCCGCGATGCGCTCGACGTGCTGGAAATGCCCAGCCACCGCATCATGGTGGAAAGCGCACCACTGTTCAGCGCGGCCGACATCAAGGCGCCGATCGCCGACCATTGGCCGGGCGGCGCGCTGTTTTCCGGCGTGGTGCAGGGCGACTTCGTCGCCTGCGCCGAAGGGTTCGTCCATAGCCGCCATGCCGAGCCGATCGAAACCAAGTCGGCCGATTGGGTATGTGTTGCGGAACGCTATCTGGGCCAGCCCTATGTGTGGGGCGGACGCGGCCATCGCGGCATCGACTGTTCGGGCCTGGTGCAGGCTGCACTCGGCCAGGCGGGCATTCCCGTCCCGCGCGACACCGACCTGCAATGCGAAGGCATCGGGATGCCGATCGACAGCGACGCGGCGCTGCAACGCGGCGACCTGGTCTTCTTCCCCGGCCATGTCGGCATCATGACGGACGCCAAGACGCTGCTGCACGCCAACGCGCACTGGATGGCGGTAGTGAAGGAACCACTGGCGGACGTCGTCGCCCGGCTGGCGGACGCGCACGCCCAACCCATCATCGCCCGGCGGAGGATCAGCGCATGAGCATCAACGTCTTCATCGATGGCGGTCACGGCACCACCGGCATCGAAATCGCCGATCGGCTGGCCGGTCGCCCCGAATTGTCGCTGATCACCGTGCCCGAAGAACGGCGCCGGGATGCCGGCGCGCGCCGCGATGCGCTAAACGCCGCCGATATCGTCATCCTGTGCCTGCCCGACGATGCCGCGCGCGAAGCAGTGGCGCTGATCGACAATGATCGTACCCGCGTCATCGACGCATCGACCGCGCATCGCGTGGCCGATGGCTGGACCTATGGCTTCCCCGAACTGGAGCCGGGCCATCGCGAGGTGCTGGCCGACAGCCGATTCGTCGCCAATCCCGGATGCTGGCCGACCGGCTTCCTGGCGCTTGTCCGTCCGTTGGTACTGGCTGGGCTGATCCCCGCCGATTGGCCAGTGACGGTATCGGGCGCTTCGGGCTATTCGGGCGGCGGCAAGGCGATGATCGCGGACTATGAGGGCGACGCCGGCGCACCCAGCGCCTTTCGCCCCTATGGCATGGCCCTGGGCCACAAGCATGTGCCGGAAATGACCCGCTATTCGGGCCTGACCCACCCGCCGCTGTTCGCGCCCGCGGTCGCCAACGCCTATCGCGGCATGATCGTAGAAGTGCCGTTGCAATTGCGGGCGATGCCGGGTGCGCCGACGCTCACCGACGTCCACGCAGCCCTTGCCGCCGCTTATGCGGGGTCGCAGGTCGTCAGCGTCGCATCGCTGGAGGATAGCCTGAGCATCGGCCAGGTGGCGCTGGAGCATGTCGGCGCGACCGACCGGTTGGCGCTCTTCGTGTGCGGCAATGCCGACAGCGGTCAGGCGCGGCTGGTGGCGGCGCTCGACAATCTGGGCAAGGGCGCGGCCGGCGCTGCGGTGCAGAATCTCAACATCCTGGCGGGCCTGCCCGAAACCGCGGGTTTGCGGCTCTAGGCCGCGTTAGGGCCGATCGACATTCAGATGATGACATGCCGAAAATGTCGGTTTTTCGTGACCCGGAGCGCAGCCTACTCAAAGTAGGTGAGAACCGGAAGCACGGAAAATCGCCATTTGCAGGCCGTCAGGGCTGAATGTCGATGGTCCTAGTGGATGGTGCCGAGCGGCTGGTCATAGGTCAGCAGCACGATCAGCCGCTCGATCTGACGCCAATGGCAAAAATGGATATGGTTGCCCTGATCCAGGCTGCGGTCGGCGCGCGCGGCGGCTTCATAGCCGGCATTATCGCCGAAAGCCGCCATCAGCTCGGTCGCGTCTTCATAGCTCTTTCGGTTCGAAAGATATGGCACCTGCATTGCGACCCCTGACCTGTTCTTGGCGACCTTATTATGAAGCGCACTGTTCAATCGCCGTGCCATTTCAACGCTTTGGCATGAATGGCCGGTTTGAAAGGTGAATCCCCCATTAGCGAAGTCCCGATATGGATCATCCATCCCGCATCGGGACGATGTTTCCCGAAACGGAGCGGTCCAGGCGGATCTGCAAAGCCGCTGGCCTTGGCGCGCGGTCCATGGCAAGGGGCGGCCATGACCAAGGAGACGAAAAACCCGACCGGCGCTGGCGCGATCATCGCCTTCCTGATCCTGGCCTGCACGATCGGCGGCGGCCTGCTGGGCCAGCCCAGCATCGGCCTGCTGACGGGCGCGGGTGCAGGCGTGCTGATCGCCATCCTGCTATGGCTGCGCGAACGCGGCAAATAAGCCGCACACGCCGCCTTGCCCGCCGCGGTGGCTGCGCATAGATGTGGGGGCATGAAGAAGCATATCATCGCCCTTATCGTCATCGCGATCCTGATCGCGGGCGGCATTTTCCTCTATCTGGCCCAGGGCAATACCGCGCAGCTCCCGCCAGGCGCAGATACCGGGCGCGAGCCGGTGTTCACCACCCCGCGCAACGAGATGTTGCCGACGGTCAACATCGCCGAGGTGAAGCCGTGGACCGGCGATGAAAAGCCCGTCGCGGCCAAGGGGCTGAGCGTAGCGCGCTATGCCGATGGCCTGGCCCATCCGCGCTCGCTGCTGCGCCTGCCCAATGGCGACATATTGGTGGCCGAAACCAACAGCCCGCCCCGTCCCAAGAGCGGGATCGTCAGCCGGGTGATGAGCTATTTGATGGACAAGGCGGGGGCCGGCGTGCCGTCGGCCAATCGCATCACGCTGCTGCGCGATGTCGATGGCGACGGGCGCGCGGAAACCAAGACGGCGTTCCTGACTGGCCTTAATTCCCCCTATGGCATGGCGCTGATCGGCGACACGCTCTATGTCGCGAACACCGACGCGCTGATGGCCTTCCCCTATAAGGAAGGGGATATCAAGATCACCGCCAAGGGGCGCAAGATCATCGACCTGCCCGCGCAGGCGCCCAATAATCATTGGACCAAGAGCCTGACTGCCAGCCCCGAAGGGCTGCTCTATGTCGGCGTCGGTTCAAATAGCAATATCGGCGACAACGGCCTGGAGGTAGAGAAGAACCGCGCCCTCATCTTCGAAGTCAATCCCAAGACCGGCTATAAGCGCGTCTTCGCATCGGGCTTGCGCAACCCTGTGGGCCTCGCCTTTGAACCAAAAAGCGGTGCGCTTTGGGGTGTGGTCAACGAACGTGACATGCTGGGCGGCGATCTCGTCCCCGATTATCTGACGCGGGTTGAGTTTGGCGCCTTCTACGGCTGGCCGTGGAATTACTGGGGCGGTTATGAGGATCGCCGGGTCCAGCCGCAGCGTCCGGAAATGCGCGAATATACCCGCCGGCCCGACTATGCGCTGGGCAACCATGTCGCCCCGCTGGGCCTGACCTTCGCCGACAAGCTGCAACTGGGCGCGCCTTATACGGACGGCGCGATCGTGGGCCTGCATGGCAGCTGGAACCGCAAGCCGACCGCGGGATACAAGGTCGTCTATGTCGGTTTTGCCGATGGCGAAGCGGGTAAGGCCAAGCCGGTGGACCTGCTGACCGGCTTCCTCGACAAGGATGGCGCGGCGCGCGGTCGCCCGGTCGACGTCGCCGCCGACGCCAAGGGCGCGTTGCTGGTCAGCGACGATGTGGGCGGCGTGATATGGCGGGTGACGAAGGCGAAATAGCCACAAGCAACCTCCGTTCGTTTCGAACGGATACGGGTTCTAAACGCTCAGCCCGTTTTGCCCCGCCAGTTCGACCACATATTGCCAGGCGACCCGGCCAGACCGGCTCCCGCGCTGGGTCGCCCACTGGATCGCTTCCAGTGGATCGAAGGCCAGGCCCAGCTTGGCCGCATAGCCGCCCACGATCGCGACATAGGCGTCCTGGTCGAGCGCGTGGAAGCCGAGGCTGAGGCCGAAACGGTCGGACAGCGCCATCTTGTCGTCCACGACATCGCGCGGATTGACGGGATCATCCTGTTCGGACAGGTGGCGCGGCACGATATGACGGCGGTTGGACGTGACATAAAGGCGGACATTGGCCGGCCGCGCCGCCGTTCCCCCCTGCAACAGCGACCGCAGCGCCCGCGCGTCCCCCACGCCCTGCTCCTCGAACCCCAGATCGTCGAGGAACAGGATGAAAGGCCGGCTCGTGCCGCGCAGCAGGGCAAAGAGCGCGGGCAGGCTCGCCAGTTCATCAATCGCGCATTGCATCAAGGCGATGTCCTGCCCTTCCTGCTGCAACAGGCCGACGACGGACGCGACGGCGGCTGACTTGCCGGTCCCGCGCGCGCCCCATAGCAGCACGTCATGGGCGGCATAGCGCGCGGCATGGCGGCGGCTGTTACCCAGCAGCGCGCCCTTCTGGGCATCGATCCCGGTCAGCAGCCCATAGTCCACCGGCGCGAACGCCTCCACCGCATGGATCGCCCGCCCGTCCCAAACATAAGCGGGGAAAGCGGCGAGATCGGCGGATGAGGCAGGCGGCGGCGCGAGCCGTTCCAGCGCCTCGGCGATGCGGGTGAGAAGGGCGTCGGTCATGGTCGCGGCTTAACCGCCGATCCGTGCGGCTGCAAGCGCCCTACCTCTTACCGCGTCGATGTCATTGCCCTGACGCAATGGCCTTTTACTTGGCGAAGGCGGGGTCTATATCGCGGGGATCGTGACTATCGCTCATCCATCATTTTCGACGAAATCCTGCCGCTATGGCACCGAAGCCCTGCGCGAGGCGGCGTTGCTGATCCGCGCGGGGGAGCCGGTAGCGGTCCCGACCGAGACGGTCTATGGCCTGGCCGCCGACGCCACCGACAGCAATGCCGTCGCAGCGATCTACAGCGCCAAGGGGCGGCCCAGCTTCAACCCGCTGATCGTCCATGTCGCCGACCGCGCCATGGCGGAGCGGCTGGCCGATTTTTCAGCCGTCGCGGGTGTGTTGGCCGATCGCTTCTGGCCGGGTCCGCTGACATTGGTGTTGCCGGTGCGCAGCGATAGCGGCCTGTCGCCGCTGGTGACGGCGGGCCTGCCGACCGTCGCGCTGCGCCTGCCCGCCCATCCGGCGATGCGCGCGCTGATCCGCGAAAGCGGCTGTCCGCTGGCCGCGCCGTCGGCCAATCGCAGCGGATCGATCAGCCCGACCTGCGCCGAACATGTGTTGGCGAGCCTGGGCGGCAAAATCCGCATGATATTGGACGAAGGGCCGACCAGCGAGGGACTGGAATCAACCATCGCCGCGCCGGAAGCCGATCGAGTGCGCCTGCTGCGCCCCGGCCCCGTCACCGCCGCAATGCTGGAGCAAGCGACCGGACTGCCGGTGATGATGACCAATGATGGAAAGATCGAGGCGCCTGGTCAGCTCGAAAGCCATTATGCGCCGTCAAAGCCAGTGCGATTAAATGCGCTGCGGGCGGACAAGGATGAATATCTGATCGGCTTCGGGCTGATGCCCTGCCACATCAACCTCAGTCAGGAGGCGGACATGCGCGAGGCCGCGGCCCATCTGTTCGCCGCCCTGCACGTCGCCGACGCCAGCGCCGCAGCCCGCATCGCCGTGGCCCCGATCCCGACCGAGGGCATCGGCGCGGCGATCAACGACCGGCTGCGGCGGGCGGCGGCTTGAGTGGGGGGTGGCGACTCTAAAAGCGGACGGACTGTATGACCGGTAATCGGGTGCCTCACTACCGTCACCCCAGCGAAGGCTGGGGTCTCGTGCGGAGGTAAGCAGCGGTTGGGCGTAGCACTTACCCAAGCGGATCGCGTTGCCTCCTGAGACCCCAGCCTTCGCTGGGGGTGACGGGATTTTTCCGTTGCTCCTCAAGTGACGTTCGCGCGAAGCGGAATGGCATGAAACCGTCCAAAACAGACATCCGCCCACGCCCCGTCAAACGACGCCGACCCGCCTCACCCGCAATTATCGTAACCCGCGTCGCGGCATTGCTCGCGCCGCTCTTTATCCGCTTTCTTGCGCTCCTTGCCTTCGCGCGCTTCCTGCTTGCGCATCTTGCGGCCGTAATTGCGGTCGGACTCGCTCTGGCTGGTCGTCGACCAGTCCACGATCTGCGATCCGGCGCGCACCGGCGCGGTCACGATGCTCGCCACCGTGCGCACGCAGCCCGGCAGCGCCAACAGCAGCAACGGCGTCGCCAGCAACATATATTTCTTCATCGTCCATCCCCGACTTTTGCGTTCGCGCCTTCCTACCATGAGCGACATGAACCGCCCACTAAGGACGGCGCGAAACGCGACAGGCCGTGGCGGAAGGCTCAGCCCGCAATCCGGGCGGCGAAGCCCTTGCGCAGCTTGTCGAGCTTGGGCGGGATGACTGCCATGCAATAGGGGTTGCGGTCGCCGACCCGATCCCAATATTTCTGGTGATAATCCTCCGCCGGATACCAGGGCGCATCCGGCTCGATAGTGGTGACGATGGGATCGCTCTGATCCGCCTGCGCCCGTTCGATGCCCGCGCGCGCCTCCGCCTCCTGGCTGGCCGAGTGGGGAAAGATGGCCGACCGATATTGGGTGCCGACATCATTGCCCTGCCGATTCAGCGTCGTAGGATTATGGGTCGCGAAGAAGATGTCGAGCAGATCGGCGTAACTGATCACGTCGGGGTCGTAGGTGATGCGGATCGCTTCGGCATGGCCGGTCGTGCCCGAACAGACCTGTTCATAGGTCGGATCGGGCCGCGCGCCGCCGATATAGCCGCTTTCCACGCCTTCGACGCCCTTGAGATTCTGATAGACCGCCTCGGTGCACCAGAAGCAGCCACCGGCCAGCGTCGCGATTTCCTGCGCCATGTTCGTTCCTTATCTCTGTTTGACAACACAGATAGGGAGGATCAGGCCATGGTTCCAGCCTCCGCGCGCGCCGCGTCCGCCTTGGCCCGCTCCTCGGCCACCAGTTCCTTGCGCGACAGCTTGCCAACCAGCGTCTTGGGCAGGTTCAGCCGGACCTCCACCTCGCACACCCGCTCATGCTTGCCCAATTGCGGATTGAGCCACTCCTTGAGCGCCGCCCCGTCAATCTCCGCGCCCTCGTTCAGGGTCACGAACGCCTTGGGCTGCTCGCCGCGATAATGGTCGGGGATGCCGATCACCAGCGCCTCCTTGACGGAGGGATGGTGGTAGAGAACCGATTCCACCTGGCTAGGGAAAACCTTGAAGCCGCCGACCGCGATCATGTCCTTCAGCCGATCGACGATCTTCACATAGCCGTCCTCGTCGATCAGGCCGACGTCGCCGGTGCGGACAAATTCGCCGATGAACACTTCAGCATCGGCGTCCGGCCGGTTCCAATAGCCCTTCATGATCTGCGGTCCGGCAAAAAGCAGTTCACCTGGTTCGCCTTCGGGCGGCGGGCGGGTCGGGTCTTCGCGATCGACCAGCTTCACCCGCGTTCCCGGCACCGGCTGTCCCACCGTCCCGCTCTTGTTCAAACCCTCATAGGGATTGGTGCAGACGATCGGGCTGGTTTCGGTCAGGCCATAGCCCTCGATCAGCTTCGCGCCGGTCGCCGCCTCGAACTTCTGCTTCAATTCCAGCGCCAGCGGCGCGCCGCCGGAAATACAGGCGCGCAGCGAGGAGAAATCGATATTGCGGATGGCGGGATGGTCCAGCAGCGCCTGGAACATGGTCGGCACGCCGGGCAGCGACGTCGCCTTGACTCGCTGCACCGCCGCCAGCACCTGCGCCGCGTCGAAACGCGGCAGCATGACCATTTCGCCGCCATTCACCACCGTCCGGTTGAGCGTGCAGGTATTGGCGAAAACATGGAAGAAAGGCAGCACCGCGATGATCCGGTCCGGCTCGTTCGCGTGCGGATCAATCGCCTGCGCCTGCCGCGCATTGGCGGTCAGGTTCTGGTGGGTCAGCATCGCCCCCTTGGGCGTGCCGGTCGTCCCGCCGGTATATTGCAGCAGCGCGACGTCGTTGACCGGGTCGATATCCGGCACGGAGCAGCCACCCGCATTGGCGACCAGCCGGTCGTAGCGGATGACCCGCGGATCGTCCGGCAAGGGGGTGGACTCGCTGGCCTTGAACCAGCGGAACAGCAGCGATTTGACCGGCGGCAGCATCTCCGCAACCGACCCGACGATCAGCGTCTCCAGCGCGCTATGGTCCAGCACCTGCAACGCCGTGGGCAACAGCGCCTTGGCCGACAGGGTGAACAAAATCTTCGTGCCGCTATCGGCAACCTGATGTTCCAGTTCAGCCGCGGTATAGAGGGGGGAGAAGTTGACGACGATCGCGCCGGCCATCAGCGCGCCATAATAGGCCGCGACATAATGAGGGGTGTTGGGCAGATAGAGGCCGACCCGGTCGCCCTTTTGCACGCCCATCTTCTGCAAGCCGCAGGCGATCCGGCGGATCTGCTCCAGCATCGCGCCATAGCTGAAATGTCGCCCCATGAAGTCGATCATTGGCGCGTCGGGATGCGCCGTGGCGCTGTTCGTGACCATCTCTCCCATCGACATCGGGGGAAATGTCTGGTCCCAGACGGTGGGGTGCTGATAGCGTTCTCGCCAGATTTTTTCTATGCTCTCCATGCCCGAAGTGTATGGGCATGCCCCACTTTACGCAAGCGTCAAGCACAGCAAAAAGGGCCGCGCGGCATCAGCCGCACGGCCCTGAAAAATGCTGCGTCGCAGCGACTTAGTGCAAGCCGCCGATGACGCTACGGCATTACACCTCGCCCTTGTTGCTGCTGAACGGATCGAGGATCGTGGCCGTTGCCGAAATCAGGTCCGTCTCGGCCTTCAACGCCTCTTCGGCACGGCGCAGCGTCTCCTGACGCTCGCGCCGCAGTTCCTCGATCAGCGCCTCGCGGTCGCCATCCAGGCGCGAATCGGTGGGGGCTTCGATGCCCAGCTTCTTGGCCGTCTTGGCAACCAGGGCATCCAGTTCACGCTGCGAACACAGGCCCAGCGTCACCGGATCTTTGGGCGTGATGTTAGAGATGTTCCAGTGGGTGCGGTCACGGATCGCCGCGATGGTGGTGCGCGTGGTGCCGATCAGCTTGCCGATCGCACCATCGGACACTTCGGGATGGTTGCGCAGGATCCAGGCGATACCGTCCGGCTTGTCCTGGCGCTTGCTGACCGGGGTGTAGCGCGGCCCCTTGGTGCGGCGAACAGGCTCCGGGCCTTTCAGCATCTTGAGCCGATAGTCGGGATTGCTCTCGCCCTTATGGATTTCGTCCATTGTGATTTCATGGGCGCGCACCGGATCGCGGCCGGTATATTTGATGCTGGCAGTATCGTCGGCGATCGCCTGCACTTCCAAAATGTGAAGCCCGCAGAATTCCGCGATCTGGTCGAAGCTCAGAGCGCTATTGTCGACCAGCCAGCTGGCGGTCGCGTGAGGCATGAGGGGCTGGGACACGAGGTCTTCTCCGGCGTAAAAACGATAAGGGCCGCCCAAGCAGGGCGGCCACGACGGGTCGGAGATAGTCCATGACGGCAGACTGAGCAAGGAAAAGCGTCAGGCGACGCTTTCGATCAGCGTGGCCGGGATTGCGTGCAGCCCCGCCAGGAACTCGCGCGCGCTGCGCTCCCAGCTGAAGCTGCGCCCATAGGCGGCGCAGGCGGCGCGGTCGCACGGCAATGCGGCGGCGATCGCCTGCCCCAGATCGTCGGACAGCGCGCCGACTTCGGGCGTGATGATATCGATCGGCCCGGTTACCGGATAGGCCGCGACCGGCGTGCCGCAGGCCAGCGCCTCGATCATCACCAGCCCGAACGTGTCGGTGCGGCTGGGGAAGACGAACACATCCGCCCCGGCATAGGCCCCCGCCAGTGCCGCGCCGAACATCGGCCCCATGAAGCGCGCCTGCGGATAGGCCCGCGCCAGCGCCGCGCGCGCCGGCCCGTCGCCCACCACCACCTTGGTCCCGCCATGATCGGTGGCCAGGAACGCCTCCAGATTCTTCTCCACCGCGACCCGCCCGACATAGAGCATGATCGGGCGCGGCAGGTCCGCGAACAGGGCGGGCGGCGGCGCATCGGGGGTGAAGGCGTCCAGATCGACCCCCCGCCCCCAGGGCCGGACATTGGGCACGCCATGGGCGCGGAGCTGCTCGCGCACCGATCGCGTCGACACCAGCACCGCCTGCGCCGGTCCATGGAACCAGCGTATATAGCGCCAGAACCAGGCCGCGGGCAGCCCGGTGCGCTGCGCGACATAATCGGGGAAATGGGTGTGATAGGCGGTGGTGAACGGCACCCCGCTGCGCAGGCACCAGCGCCGCGCGGCCAGGCACAATGGCCCTTCGGTCGCCAGATGTACCGCATCGGGCTGGAACGCGGCGATCGCCTGCCCCACAACTGTCGACCGCACCAGCGCCAACCGGATTTCGGGATAGGTCGGGCAAGGAATGGAGCCGTAGAGATCGGGCGAGATCACTTCGACCACATGCCCCATCTGCTCCAGTTCGGCCCGGATCGTCTGGAGCGTTCGCACCACGCCATTGACCTGCGGGCTCCAGGCATCGGTGACGATCGCTATGCGCATGGGGATCAACTCCATCATCCCGTCAAATTCAGCATGTTCCCACGCAGGCGGGAATCCAGTTCAGACCGTGAGACTGGGCTCCCGCCTGCGCGGGAGCACGCAGCACCAATGCCTCAAGCCGCCATCCGCGCACGCACATCCTGCTCGCGCTCCTCCCGCTTGGCGATCTCGTCCGCCCAGTGCAGCACTTCCATCCGCCCGTCGTCATGCTCGACCAGCGCGGTGCACCCCTCGACCCAGTCGCCATCATTATAATAGTCGATGCCGTCAATCTCGCGCATTTCGGCATTGTGGATATGGCCGCACACCACCCCGTCGACGCCCCGCGTCCCGGCCTCATGCGCCACCACTTCCTCGAAGCGGGAGATGAAGGATACCGCGTTCTTGACCTTGTGCTTGGCCATCTTGCTGAGCGACCAATAGGGCAGCCCCATCTTCTGCCGCACTGCATTGACCACGACGTTGAGCCGCATCAGCGTCGTGTAGGCCGCGTCGCCCACGAACGCCAACCAGCGGTGCGCGAGCATGATCGTGTCGAACTCGTCGCCATGCAGCACCAGCAGCTTGCGCCCGTCGGCGGTCGTATGGATCGCCTTGCGCCGGATTTCGACCCCGCCAAAGCTCATGCCGGTGAATTGCCGGAACATCTCGTCATGATTGCCGGGGATATAGACGACCCGCGTGCCGCGCTTGGCCCGCTTCATCAGCCGCCACACCACGTCATTATGGCTGGCGGGCCAGTAGAAGCGCTTCTTCAGCCGCCATCCGTCGATGATGTCGCCCACCAGATAGAGGGTGTCGCTATCCACATTATCGAGGAAATCGATCAGCATCGCGGCATTGCACCCGCGCGTGCCCAGATGAATGTCCGAAATCCAGATGCTGCGATAGCGGCGCCGTTTGCCTTCCCGCTCAGGGATATGAAAACGATCGTCCGCGCCCTCTTCCAGCTCGCTCAGGAAGGGCAGCCGCGTAATGGCGTTCATGATACGATCCCCAAAGATCATTGTCCTTGGGAGCGAATCCTTAAGCGCGCAATGTTACAGTTCCGAAGAGAATATGACGGAAATGCTACTGCTTACTTAGAACGCATTTTTATCGATTTTTGATTTTTCTGATTCTTTCAGAATTCTGGCGAAGGTTTCAACTATTGGCTGAACTTAATCATCAACATTCCCAGCCAAAGTCCTAGCGCAGCTCTGCACAACCGTTTTCCCACAAACTCCGACCCAACTAGTGATGAAATAATCCCAGTTTTCACCATCAGCGTAATTACGGAAATTTAGGACTATAGAATAAATCGTTTGAGAACCCTCATCATCAGGATCCAGAGTAACTATCATCAATTTAAAGGCTGATTCATCTGGATCCAGCACAAGTTTATTTCTAGCTGAAGATGCAATCCGTTCGCGCATTTCATACGCTAAAACCTTCCCAACCGGATCAGGTGCCGTCACTCCTATATAGAAGGAAGCCGCCGTCGCCGCGTTAGGAGAAGCAACGATCAAAAATGGTATCGCGAAAAGTAAGCGCTTCATAATCCCCCCGCTACTTGATCGACCACCAGCACGATCTTCCCGAAATGCTCGCCCGCATCCATCCGCGCATGGGCCTTGGCCGCATCCGCCAGCGCGAACTTCTGGTCCATCGCCGGGCGCAATTTCCCCTCACCCACGAACGACCACACCGTCCGCATCAATTCATCCGCGACCAGGCTCTTGAACCCCACCGACCGCGCCCGCAGCGTCGATCCGGTGATGGTCAGCCGCTTTTGCATGATCGCCGGGATGAAAATCTCCGCCTTCGCCCCGCCCAGCACCGCGATCGACACATGCCGCCCATCCTCGGCCAGGCAAGCCAGGTTACGCGGCACATAATCGCCACCGACCATGTCCAGCACCGCCTGAACCCCCTGCCCGCCGGTGATCGCCTTCACTGCCTCGACATAATCCTGGGTGCGATAATTGACCGCATGATCCGCACCCCACGCCTTGGCAGCCGCGCATTTCTCGTCCGAACCGCAGGTCACAATGATCTTGACGTCGAACAGGTTGCACAGCCGGATCGCCATCGTCCCGATGCCGCTGGTCCCGCCATGGACCAGCACCGTATCGCCGCCCACCGCATAGGCGCGCTCGAACAAATTGGTCCACACCGTAAACAGGGTTTCGGGCAGCGCCGCCGCCTCGGCCAGATCATAATCGTCGGGCAAAGGCAGGCATTGCCCCGCCGGCGCCACCGCATATTCGGCGTAACCCCCGCCCGCCAACAGCGCGCACACCTTCTGCCCCACCAACGAATCCGCGCCGCTCCCGGCCGCCACGATGGTCCCGGCCACCTCCAGCCCCGGAATGTCCGAAGCGCCCGGCGGCGGCGGATATTTGCCCTGCCGTTGCAACACATCAGGCCGGTTCACGCCCGCAGCGGCCACGCGGATCAACACCTCGCCGTCGCTCGGCACGGGGACCGGCCGCTGCTGCGCCACCAGCGCCTCCGGCCCGCCCGGCTTGGGAATCGCGATCACCGTCATTTCGCGCGCTATTGCGCCCACATCCGCCATGTCACTGCCCCCGGTGATTAACCATGTTGCGCCGCACCAAAAATCGACGGACGGAACCGACGCCCTTATTGACAGAGTGGCCCGCAGGGTCAACATTGGCGTCATGAACTTGGATGACGATCTGCCGAACAAGGGAGATGATCCGCTGGCCCGCCTGCTGAGGCAGGATCTGGGGCCTTTGTCCGTTACCGAACTGGACGCCCGCATCCGCGCTCTGGAAACGGAAATCGCGCGCACCAGAACGATAAAAGACAACGCCGTTAACCATAAGGCAAGTGCCGAGGCGTTATTCAGGCGATGAACCCGCGCCTTGCCCCCTGCGCCCTTAAGGGCACCATTGGGCTTGGGCAGTCAGGCAATTCCGCTGGTCGTGGCCATGGCCTTGATCCCGCGTCGAGCAATGCCGACATATGGTTCGATACCGCCCCTCTTTGGGGCCAGGAGTAGAACAGACATGCCCTCTTTCGCACCCGCTCTGGAAACCACCCTGCACAACGCGCTGACCCATGCGTCGGAGCGCAAGCATGAATATGCCACGCTGGAACATCTGCTTCTGGCATTGATAGATGACGAACATGCGTCAAAAGTGATGCAGGCGTGCGGCGTGGAAATCGGCGAGCTGGGCGACGCCGTCACCCAATATCTCGACACCGAACTCGACAGCCTGAAGGTCGAGGGGTCCAGCGATCCTTCCCCCACCAGCGGTTTTCAGCGCGTGGTCCAGCGCGCCATCCTCCATGTCCAGTCGTCCGGCAAGGATGAGGTGACGGGCGCCAACGTGCTCGTCGCGCTCTTCTCCGAACGCGAATCCTATGCCGTCTATTTCCTGCAACAGCAGGATATGAGCCGCCTCGATGCCGTGAGCTTCATCAGCCATGGCGTCGGCAAGGGCACGCCCACGCCCGAGCGTCAGGAGACTAAGGGCGCTTCCGAGGAGGAAAAGAAGGTGCAGGACGGCAAGGCCAAGAAGGACAGCGCCCTCGAACAGTTCACCGTCAACCTCAACGAGAAAGCGGGCCGGGGCAAGGTCGATCCGCTGATCGGCCGCACGGCGGAAGTGGATCGCACGATCCAGATCCTGTGCCGCCGCTCGAAGAATAATCCGCTCTATGTCGGCGATCCGGGCGTGGGCAAGACCGCGATCGCGGAAGGCTTGGCGCGCAAGATCGTGGAAGGCGAAGTGCCCGACGTGCTCAAGGAAGCGGTCATCTACTCGCTCGACATGGGCGCGTTGCTGGCTGGCACCCGCTATCGCGGCGATTTCGAGGAGCGGTTGAAGGCGGTCGTCACCGAACTGGAAAAGATGCCGCATGCGGTCCTCTTCATCGATGAAATCCACACCGTCATCGGTGCCGGCGCTACCAGCGGCGGCGCGATGGATGCGTCCAACCTGCTGAAGCCCGCTCTGTCGGGCGGCACCATCCGCTGCATCGGTTCGACCACCTACAAGGAATTTCGTAACCATTTCGAAAAGGATCGCGCCCTGCTGCGCCGGTTCCAGAAGATCGATGTCAACGAGCCCACGATCGAGGATACGATCAAGATCCTGACCGGCCTGCGCACCGCGTTTGAGGATCATCATCACGTCAAATATACCCCCGACGCGATCAAGGCGGCCGTGGAACTCTCGGCGCGCTATATCAACGACCGCAAGCTGCCGGACAAGGCGATCGACGTGATCGACGAGGTCGGCGCGATGCAGATGCTGGTGGTGCCCTCCAAGCGCAAGAAGACGATCACCCCCAAGGAGATCGAGCAGGTCATCGCGACCATGGCCCGTATCCCGCCCAAGACCGTGTCGTCTGACGACAAGACCGTGCTCAGTTCGCTGACCACGGACTTGAAGCGCGTCGTCTTCGGTCAGGACAAGGCGATCGAGGTGCTGTCGTCGGCGATCAAGCTGTCGCGCGCCGGCTTGCGCGATCCCGACAAGCCGATCGGCAACTATCTCTTCTCCGGCCCCACCGGCGTCGGCAAGACGGAGGTCGCGCGCCAACTCGCCTCGATCATGGGCATCCCGCTCCAGCGGTTCGACATGTCGGAATATATGGAACGCCATTCGGTCAGCCGCCTGATCGGCGCGCCTCCGGGCTATGTCGGCTATGACCAGGGCGGCCTGCTGACCGATGCCGTCGACCAGCAACCGCATAGCGTGCTGCTGCTGGACGAGATCGAAAAGGCGCATCCCGACCTGTTCAACATCCTGTTGCAGGTCATGGATAATGGCCGCCTGACCGATCATCATGGCAAGACCGTCGATTTCCGTAACACCATCCTCATCATGACCACCAATGCCGGTGCGTCGGACATGGCGAAGGAAAGCATCGGTTTCGGCGAGTTCACCCGCGAGGATGTGCAGGAAGATGCGGTGAAGAAGCTCTTCACCCCCGAATTCCGCAACCGTCTCGATGCGATCGTGCCGTTCGACTATCTGCCGACCGAAGTGGTGGCCCGCGTCATCGACAAGTTCGTTCTGCAACTCGAACTGCAACTGGCCGACCGCGATGTCCACATCACCCTGGATCAGGACGCAAAGGACTGGCTGACCAAGAAGGGCTATGACAAGCTCTATGGCGCCCGCCCGATGGGCCGTTTGATGCAGGAAAAGATCAAGCAGCCGTTGGCCGAGGAACTGCTCTTCGGCAAGCTGGTCCATGGCGGCGAGGTCCATGTCCATATGAAGGAAACCGACGGGGTTGCGGCGCTGGCCTTCGAAATCACCCCGGCGGCTCCTAAAAAGGGCAAGAAGGGCGGCAAGGCCAAGACCACAGAAGGCACGAAATAAGCGCCTTCCCGGCACAAACGAAAAGGGCGGCCCGCAACGGCCGCCCTTTCTTTATGAAAACCCTTCTCCCCATGGGGGAGAAGGATACGCAGCCTCGCCAGCTTGCTGGCTAGGCGAAGTTGGATGAGGGGGGAAACACCGCTCGCGGACTTGAACGGCTGCGTTCGCCGACACACCACAAGATGAACCCAACCTCATGACCCAGCCGACCGACTCCGTCATCCTCCTCCACGGTTTCGGCGGGCACCCGCTCCAGACCGCCCTGCTCGCCCGCCGCCTGCGCGCCGCGGGCTTTGATGTCGCGAACATCGGCTACCCCAGCTGGCGCTGGCCGATCGACCGCGTGCTGGCCCATCTCCATCAGCGCATTACCGCCGCCCCCGCCTACACGGCCCAGCGCCTCCATTGCGTCGGCCACTCGATGGGCGGCCTGCTGCTCCGCGCCTATCTCGCCCACCATCGCCCCGCTCATCTCGGCCGCGTCGTCATGCTCGGCACGCCCAATGGCGGCAGCGAACTGGCCGATCTCCTCTACCGCCTGCGCCTTAACCATCCGATCCTCAACCATTCGGGCGCGCTCCTGCGCACCCGGCGCGACGCCGCAACACAGGCGCTGTTCGGCTCGATCGATTATCCCCTGGGCATCATAGCCGGCGATCGCCCGATGATCGGCACATTCCCCAACCTCGTCTTCCGCGCCCCCAATGACGGCAAGGTCAGCGTCGCCGCCACGCACCTGCCCGGACAGAGCGATCATCTCGTCCTGCCCGTCGCCCACACCGCTATGATCTACAGCCATCCGGTCGCCGACCAGGTCACGCATTTCCTGCGCGATGGTCAGTTCAAACGCCCCTCCCCGACCGCCTGAATCTCTGCTATAAAGCCGCATCCCAGAAAAAAAGGTCGCATCTCTTCCGTAACGATAAGGAATAGATGTCGTGCAAACACGTCTGACTTCGCGCCCCGCTCGCGGCGCTTTACTTCTCGCGTCCCTAACCTGTCTCGCCGCCCCCGGCTCCAGCCAGCAGGCCGCCGACCCCATCGCCCGCTACACGATCGACGCTGGCACCATGTCCGGCATGGCCGCCCTGAGCGGACATGGGGCCAGCGGCGGCGGCATGGGCGCGGCCATGGGCATGATGATGGGCGGCGGCCGCAACCAGCCGCTCCACGAACTCGTCTTGCGCCTGGGCTCCACCCGCGCGCCGACCAGCGGCGCACCTACCGCCGATCATTTCCTGCCTGCCGCCGCTGGCCTCGGCGCTTCCGTCCCGCTCGCCACCCCGCGGGTGATCCCCAGCGACGATCAGCCCATCCCCGGCGAACGCCTCAAGGGCCGCCTGCGCATCTATTGGGGCTGCGGCGCAACGCCCGGCCCCGGCCAGCCGGTCGTGATCGACTTCGCCAAGGTGGCCAAGGGCCAGATCCCGCCCGGCCTCTACATGACCGGCGCATCGATCCCGCAGGAATGGCAAATCCGCGCGTCGAACAGCAAGACTTATGGCGACTGGCCCAACGGCCAGACCCGCAAGACCGTCCCCCCCAACAGCTCCCTGCTCGGCGATCATCGCATCGCCGGCAATTACAGCCTCGACATCGCCTTCACCCTGAAACAGGATTTCATGCCCGCCATCACTGGCCGCGCGCGTCCGATCGCCAGCGGTGCGACCGAAATCAGCTGGAACAGCCTACCCCAGGCGACCGGCTATTATGCCTGGACCTTCGGCGCGCAGGAAAATGGCGACATGGTCTGGTGGGCGTCCTCCGCGACCCAGGCGTTCGGCGGTCCGGTCTGGGACTGGATGTCGCCTGCCGCCGTGCAAAAGATGATCGCGCAGAAAATCGTCATGCCGCCCAGCCAGACCAGCTGCACCGTCCCCGCCGCCGTCACCCAGGCGGGCGGAGAGATGCTGATGGGCAGCCTCTACGCCTATGGCCCCGAAGCCAATTTCGCCTACCCGCCCCGCCCCGCCGATCCCAAGAACGCCTGGAAACCGGAATGGATCGCCCGCGTCCGCTATCGCGCCAACACAATGTGGATGCTGAACGGCCCGGACATGGGCGACATGATGAGCCAGGCGGGCGAGGCGGATGACGGTGACGAACCCGCGCCCCAGCCGAAGAAAAACAAGTGCCGCGGCGGCCTGGGCGGGATGCTCGGCGGTGCCATGGGGGTGGGCTGCTGATCGAAACGGGGTGGCGCTCGGCCCGTCCGTGCGCCACCCTCACCGTCCTGCGATTCAGGAGCGCGTCATGACCCAAGAGCTGATTTTTTACACCAACCCCATGTCGCGCGGGCAGATCGCCCGCTGGATGCTGGAGGAGGTCGGCGCACCCTATGAAACGGTCGTCCTCGATTATGCCGCGTCGATGAAGGCGCCCGACTATCTGGCGATCAACCCGATGGGCAAGGTGCCCGCCATCGTCCATGGCGGCCGGACCGTCACCGAATGCGCCGCCATCTGCGCCTATCTGGCCGACGCCTTCCCGGCCGCCAACCTCGCCCCCGCGCTCGATCAGCGCCATGCCTATTATCGCTGGCTCTTTTTCGCCGCCGGCCCGGTCGAGGCCGCCGTCACCAACAAGGCGATGGGCTTCGTCGTGCCCGAAGGGCGCGAGCGCACGGCTGGCTATGGCACGTTCGAAGACACGATCGATGCGCTGGAAACCGCAATATCGGGAGACGCCTGGATCTGCGGCGACCAATTCACCGCCGCCGACGTCTATGTCGGCTCGCAGATCGACTGGGGCCTCAGCTTCCAGTCCATCCCCAGCCGCCCCAGCTTCGAAGCCTATGCCGCCCGCCTGCGCGATCGCCCCGCCTATAAGCGGCAGAAGAAAATAGACGACGCCCTGATCGCGGCGATGCAAAAAGAAGGCTGAGCTACCCCTCCGTTCGCTTCCGGTGCAGTCGCGAAGCGCCAAGCGCTTTTCATGCGCTCGAAGCGAACAGGCTTTGCCTCACAAACAAAAAGGCCCGGCGGATCGCTCCGCCGGGCCTTTTGTCTGGCTTCAAACCTCAACGATCAGCGACGATCGCCGAACAGGCGCAGCAGGAACATAAACATGTTGATGAAGTCGAGATAGAGGTTCAGCGCCCCCATCACCACCGACTTGCCCATCATGTCCGTGCCCGCGACCTGCGCATAGATGCTCTTGATCTTCTGCGTGTCATAGGCGGTGAGGCCCGCGAACAGCAGCACGCCGACGCCGCTGATGACCAGGCTCATCGCGTTGGATTGCATGAAGATGTTGATCAGGCTCGCCACCAGCAGGCCGACTACGCCCATGATCAGGAAGGTGCCGAAGCCCGACAGATCCTTCTTGGTCGTGTAGCCCCACAGGCTCAGACCCGCAAAGGCCGCCGCGGTCGCGAAGAAGGTCTGCGCGATCGACGTACCGGTATAGGCCAGAAAAATGTAGGACAGCGATACGCCCATCACCGCCGCATAGGCCCAGAACAGGCCCTGCGCCGCCACGGTGGACAGCCGTTTGATACCGAAACTCAGCACCATCACGAACAGCAGCGGCGCGAACATCACGATATATTTCAGGATGCCGGGGCCGGTGAACACGGAAGCCGCCATGCCGCTCGACGCGAACAGCAGCGCGACGACGCCTGTCAGCAGCACGCCACTCGCCATGTAATTATAGACCGACAGCATATAGCTGCGCAGCCCGGCGTCGAACGCCGCACCGCGCGCAGCGGTGGCGCCGCCAAAGCCTGCAATGTCGGAACGGGGGTCGGACCAGTTGGCCATGAAAATCGTCTCCTTCACCGGCCTGTTTGACCGGTATCCCTATTATCGGCGCATCGGCCGCATGATTCAAGCCAAACCGGTGGAGATATGGCGGATCGCATCGATCACCCTATATCTGGTTCATGCACCGCCTGTTCGTCGCCATCCGCCCGCCCGCTGATCAGCGCGGCAATCTGCTCTCGCTGATGGACGGTGTCGAACGCGCGCGCTGGCAAAGCGACGATCAATTGCACCTGACGCTACGCTTCATCGGCGAAGTCGATCGCCACCGCGCGAATGACATCGCCGACGCACTGGGCGCAATCCGCTTCGCTCCGTTCCACGTCCACCTGTCCGGCGTCGGCGCATTCGATCGCAAGGGCGTAGTCGACACGCTCTGGGCCGGGGTGAAGCCGCGCGATCCGTTGGCGGCGCTGCATCGGAAAATCGACCGCGCCTGCGTGTCCGTCGGCCTGCCGCCCGAAAGCCGCGCCTATCTGCCTCATGTCACCCTCGCCCGCTTCGGCCGGGCGGGCGGGCTGATCGATCCGTTCCTGGCCCGCCATGCCGCCCTGACCGGCGCGCCCTTCCGGGTCGATCGCTTCGCCCTGTTCGAAAGCCGGCTTGGTCATCAGGGCGCAATCTACCACGCCATCGCTGATTATGATGCCAATGGCGCGGCGCAAACACCGCTGGAATAAGCGTTCTCCATCGCAAAGGCGCTCCGAACCCAAAGGGTCCAGAGCGCCTCTAAAAAAGCGGTGCTCCACCATATGAATGGAGCGCCCACGGTGCGTGAGATTTGAAGCAGCGCGCCCTGTGGTCAGACGCAAGCCGCGGCCCGCCCCCGTCACCGCGAAAGGGTCAACCCGTCGCCAGCACACCGCACGCCACGCGGCCACCGGCATTGCCGGCCGGATCGCTCATATTGTCGTCGGCCTGCGCATGGACGACCACCGCCGCACCATCGGTATCGAGTAGCGGCGTCGCGCCCTCACCGATCATCGCGTCGGCAATATGATATTCGATCGCGCCGGTGCCATCCGGCCCGACCGTCATATTGGGCATGTCGCCCATATGCATGCCGGCGGGATTATCCTTGCCATGCTTGCGCGCGGTCGGGTTCCAATGGCCGCCAGCGCTGGTGAAGTCGGGTCCGGCGCACTGGCCGGTGGTGTGGATATGTACGGCATGGATGCCGGGAGCCAGCCCCATCGCCTTGATCACGACATGCAAACCGTCGCCCGCCTGCGTCACCATCGCGGTGCCGCGCGCCGATCCGTCGGCGGCGGCCAGCTTGGCCGAAGCGGTCGGCGCGGTGCTGGGCGTCGTCGATGTGGTGGCGCAGGCGGATGCAGCCAGGACGATCGGCAAGGCGGTGAGAAACGGAAATATTTTCATGGATAGCTCCCAGGAAGGGCAAGATAAGGCGCTAACGCCGCTGGAGCGCTTTTGTTGCCCATCCGCACCGATTTGTCACCGCTCCTTTGATAAGCTTTCGCAACAAGCTGGCGTCGGCCGATCGACCCGCGGATCATCGCGACCGCGAAATGCCTACCCCCGTTCTTCAACAACATATCGGGCAGATGGCGTCGGCGTCGCCCCCCGCCTTGGCTGACCATCACAGCAGCGGGTGACGCACTGTCGGACTAACCTGACCTTACCCCTTCGCATGGCCTGCAAAACGGCACGCGGCATGGTGACGCGGGCAAACTGTCGATCACGCCACCCCTCGACGAAGTTCGTGCCCAGAACCCGCTTCTCAGTTGCATAGCCTCTCGTCGCCCCTGACAGATTGGACAAGAAGGAGCGGGTATCTACACCGATCACGCCAATATCGCCGGTCGCGACTTTGGACGGAAAAGCCGCCGTCGCTGGGCTATCGATCAGGTCGGTCGGCAGGTGCGACGCATGGGGGGATGATCGCGGATAACCACCCTGGCGGCGTCAACATGTCCGGTCCCGACGCCGCGATCGATCGGCACGGCGGTATGAAGGCGCCCCGCCTTAGAAAAAATGCTTCCCCCATCCCCTCACATGACACGGCCGCGAGCGCGGGACGCGAAGCCCGGCACAAGCGCAAGACAGCAATGAGCCTCCAGCCAAGGCTCGGTAATCCGACGCCCGGACGTGAAGCGCTATCGATGCCTGTTCTGCAAGAGCTTACCCGCGCCATCGATATCGGCCCGCCCGCGCATGGAACATGCGGCCAATCGCTAAACGGCCCCTCGCGCAATCCCATCCGCAAAGCACGATCCATATTGATCGGACAAAGAAAAAGGGGCCGGTCCTGCGACCAGCCCCCAATTCTGTTTCCATTCCGAGGAATGGAAATCGGCTTACATGCCCGAACCTGGACCGTAGCTGATTTCCACGCGACGGTTCTGGACTTCGCGAACGCCGTCCGCGGTGTCGACACGCGGCTTCGATTCACCGAAGGCCTGGGTGGTGATGACACCATCAGGGATACCCTTCGAGGCCAGATAGGCCTTGGTCGAGTCAGCGCGGCGCTGCGAGAGGCCGACGTTGTAGGAAGCGGCACCCGAACGGTCAGCGTGACCGGCCAGCATGACCTGTGCGCTACCGCAGCTGCTGTAGGCCGAAACCGCGTTGTCCAGAATGGTGGCGGCATCAGGCGTGATGTCCGACTTGTCCCATTCGAAGAACACGATGTACGGGCCAGGGTTGCATTCGGCAACCGGCGGCGGCGGGGGCGGAGGAGGCGGCGGGGGCGGCGGGGGCGGCGGCGGGGGCGGCGGAGGAGCAGCCGGTTCGCCACCGAAGTTGTAGGTCAGGCCGAGCAGCAGGCTGTGCGTACGCAGCTTGGTGTCGCCGGTCGAACCCGCCTGGCCGTAGATGCTCTGGTAGGCCGGGATGACCTTGATGTCGTCCTGGTTGAAGAAGCGATACTTCAGCGAGACGTCGACATTGTTGGTGACCGGATAACGGACGCCAGCGATAGCCTGCCAGGCGAAGCCGGTGTCGCTGTCGTTGACGATGTCCGAAGCCAGCTTGGCACGCGAAACGCCGACACCGCCGCCGACGAAGCCCTGCAGGCCATCATCGGGACCGAAGTCCAGCAAACCGTTCAGCATGAACGACAGAGCCGAAGCTGCGCCGCCGAAGCCGCCGCCGGTCTTGTCGAAATCGATCTCGGCGCGCTTGTAGGCCGCTTCGGCCTCCAGGCGGAAGCCACCAAAATCGTAGCCGATGTTGGCGTCGAAATCATAGCCCTTATGATAGTCGATCGAAGGAACGACTGAGCCGCCGGGAGGGACGGACGAGAAGGTAAGATCCTGGTCTTCGACGAGCAGGACGCCGGCATCGACGCCGACATACCAGCTATTGTCACGCGCCATGGCCGGGGTGGCCAGGACGGTGGTCGCGAGCGCAGCCGCGAGGGCGAGCTTCCGCATATAAATTCCCCTTTCAAGAGTGTCACGAAGGACTGCTGAAACCCTGTATTCGCAAGAAGGTTTCATGGCAAGTCCACAATTAGTGAAACCGTTGCAAAAATAACGCACTAGCCCGGCTTTCACAGCTTTTCAAAGCTAATGTAGAGGAATCCTAGACTATTGACGCGGGCCTGCAACAAGAAATGCACAGCCCCGTAATATTAGGTCGCGATCAGCCCATGGCCGCGCAAGGCTGTCAGAATGTCGGCGAGCGTAGAGCGCGCCTCCACGTCAATCACGCCACCCCCGCTCGGTGCGATGATCGCCGCCATCTGCGGTCCCACCACTCGTTCGTCATCCAGATAGAGGCCATCATCGCGGATGGCGTCGCCCCGCCACTCTGTCCCGTCGTAGAAAAGACCATGGTCGCGGTCGGCGACGGCGACCCGAAGCCCGGCGCGCGGCGCGACAAAACGCCAACCGCCCTCCGTCCACAGCGCAACCGCGTCCACCTGCCCCGACCAGTCGCCCGATGCCCCGGCGGCGACGATCCAGCATTGGCCGACCGTCGGCGCACCCGGCGGCGCGCTCAGGTCGGCGCTCTCCACTCGTCCGTGCAGCAACGCATCGATCAGCGTCAGCGCCTCATTATGCTGGATTTCCTTCTGCGCCTGTCCTGCGAACAGCAGCGGCAGCGCCCAACGTGGCGTTTCGTCCATATCTCGTCCTCCTTGATCGTCCCTGATGCCGTCAGGCGGTAAAATCGATCCGCGCCGCCCGCCCCTGCGCCATCGTCCCCAACTGGCGCACGTCCGCCACCAGCGGCTGGCCCGCCGTCCCGTCCGCCGCGATCATCGCCGCGGAATAGGTCCAGCCCGGCGCGCCGCTTTCCGCGCTGCGCACCACGCTCGCCCCGTCCATCACCATGATGCGATAGCGCTCTGCCTCCTCGCCCAGCGGCACGTCGCCGCCATTGCTCCATCGCCACCCCGCACGACTGCGCCGGACCCAGCTAAACGCCTGTCCACCATCCAGCCCCCGCGCCGTCAGATGCACCGGCGAAGGCGGCATCAGCGCCGCGCCGCTGATCGCGATCGCCGCGTCCACCGGCTCGACATCGCCCAGCCCGACCGCCGCCAGCCGCAACGTCGCGCCAACCTCGCCCACCGTGCCCAATGCCGCCAGAGGCTGGACCAGCCGCTCCTCCTCGATCAGCAGAAACGGCTCGCCCGCCTCATGCCCGGCCATCGCCCATTCGGTGCCGCGCAGACCCCGGCGCAATCCGCCCAGTCGATAGCTGGCCGGCCCGGTCCGCACCGCCGTTTCGAACTGCACCAGCTCGCGCCCGACCAGGCACAGGTTCCGCCCCTGCGCCAACGCCGCCTCGTCCGCGCCGCCCAGGTCCATGTCCGCCGCCAGCAATGTCACCAGCAGGTCGTGCCGCCGATCGACCAGCGTCGCACTCCCGCCCGGCAGCGCTGCGTCGCTTGTTCCCATCACCGCCCGCGGCGCGCTGCGCCCGATCGGCACCGCCTCGCCGCTCTCACCCATCACGAACAGCGCCGCGCTGCGCCAGCCTTCGCCCCCGCTCGCCGCAACGACCAGCAAAGGCACGCTCGCCGCCCCGTCCTGTATCTGCGGCAGGTCGGCCAGCATCAGCGTGGTCACGCCATGGGGCGCATCCGCCTGCCGCACGATTACGCCCGAAGACGCCCCGGCAGGCAGCACCCCGCCCCCACCCGGCACCCGGCGCAGCGCCAGCCGCACCGCCATCGCCTCCCATTCCCGTTCCTCGATCCGCCACAGTCCCGGCGCATCCGCCACCGTCACTACCACGCCGGGGTTCAGCGACAGCGCGCGCCAGTCGCAGCGCAGCGTCATTGTCGCCCGCCCGGTCCAGCCCGCGCCCAGCCGATCCGCAGCGATTGCCCGCGCTGCGTCCGGTGCCATCACCGCCGGCAACTCAATGCCCATTTCCTGCCGCCCCGGGCCCGGTCGCGTCACCCGCTGCACCCCGGCCTGATAATCGCGCGCGGCATCATAATGGCGCAGACTCAGCGCGACCGGCACGCCATCGGCCGCCGCACCCGATCGCTCGACCGAATCGATCGCCTGCCCATTCACCCGCCGCGCCAGCCCGTCCGCGCCGATCGCCCCCTCCGCCGCGCCTACGGCCGTCAACCGCAACCCCTCCGCGCCAGACTGTAACCCCAACCCATGCGCCTCGACCAAGGGCGCGATCGCGGCCCGCACATCCGCCCCGCTGGCCGCAAAGCCATCCACTGCGGCCAGATCATCGCCTTCCAGCCGCCCCGCGCTCAACATCGCCGCCATCGCGCCGATCGGCACCGGCTCGGCATCGGCCTCCACCTCGAACGTCAGCGACGGAATGCGATTGCCATAATCGGCCAGCGCCAGATCCTCGAACACCACATAGGCGATCCCCCGATGCGCCAGCGTCAGCCCCACGCCCTCCGCCGCCGCGATCAACGGATCGACCGGCTGGTCCTCGCCGCCTATATGAACGCGAAAGGCCGACACTTCGGTCTTGAAATCCCCCGCCGCCCCGCGCAGCAGATTGCCGTCCGCCCAGATGCGCCGTACCTGCCCGATCGCCCGCGCCGACAGCGCCACCGCGAAACTCGCCGAATAGGCATAGCTGGTCACGCTCGGCCGCCCCTTGCCGCCGCCGCTCTTGCTTTTCGTCTCCTTCAGATCGGTCGCCCAGATCACCGTCCCCGCCACCCGCATCGTCCCGAACAGCTTGGGAAGCTGCGTGCCATAGCTCGACGTCTGCAATTGCAGGTCGGCCAGCCGCGCACCCTCGCGCCCCTTGGGCTTGAACAACACCTGATTGTCGATGACATTGCCGATCACCGCGCCGATCGCAGCGCCGATCGGCCCGCCCAGCACGGTTCCCACCGCCGTCAGCACCACCGTCGCCATAAGTTTCTCCTGAAATGCGCTATTATAAGGTCCACCAACCGATCACCGGCCATGGCGACGCGCCCGGCATCTCCACCACCCGCCCGATCCCCGCATGGGCGTGAATGAACCCCGCCCCCGTCCCGATCATCAGGTGCAGCTGCAACGGCCCCGGCCGCACCAGCGCCAGGTCGCCCGGCTGCTCTTGCGCCACCGGCCGCAATCCCGCCGCGCGCAGCCATTGCTCCGCCCGCCCAACGTCCCCGCTCCGCAACCCATAGGCGCAATGCGCTGTCCGCCCCATCGCCAGCGCCGCCAGCCCGACGCAATCCAGCCCCGCACGACTGCGCCCATGCAGCCGGAACGGCACCCCGACCAACGCCCGCGCCCGCGCCACCACGCCGCTCATGCGCCGGGATAGCGGGTCAGCAAATCCATCCCCGGCAGATAAGGCTCCCCGCGAAAATTGACCGCGTTGCCAAACCGCGCCGCACAGGTCGCCAATTGCCGGTCACACCCCTGCGTCAACAACGCCAATGCCCCGGCCGCCACCGCAAAAGCCGGCGGATCGGCCAGCGTCACACCATCCACGCCATTATCGATCACCGCCTGCACCAACCCGGCATTGGCCCCGGTCAACCAGCGCAACGTCCCGAAGGCGTAGACGCCCGCCGTCAGCCCACCGACCGCCACATTCACATTCTCCACAGCGCTCACTGTCACGATCCGCCGACGCCCCGCCATATCGACCCGGCACGCCCCATCGCCCAACCTTGCCCGGCAATCGGGCGAAGTCGACGGCGCCACCGGCCCGCTCAGCACCGCCGCCGCGCCCAGCAGTTCCGCCGTAAACGCCCCGCCCTTGCGCGCCACCGCGCCGATCTCGCCCCGCGCCAGCATCAGCCACAGCGCGCCCGGTTCCTCCCCCAAAGCCTCCCATTGCGTCAGCCGCAATTCCAGCGCCGCCCCGTCCCAGCGCCCGGCCATCAGGTCCGCCTCGCCGATCGCGTCGCTCGACAGCGCACCCGCCACATCGCTGTCCTCGCCGTCCAGCCCGATGCCGCTGCGCACCGCCGACGGCGTCATCCCCGGCGCGGCGCGATAGGTCAGCCCGCCGATGTCCAGATCCCGATCATGGCTGGTCAGCCCGATCGTCACCCCGTCCCGCCGCTCGATCCGCCAGCAAAAGGCCAGCGTATTGAGCGGCTGCGCCAGCCTTTCCCCATCACTCATTATAACACCGCTCATTCCCGTATCTCCACCAGCGGCACCGACGGCGCTTCCCCGGCGGCAAAGGTCGCCCGGTTGATGTCCAGCCGATCCTCGGCAAAGCGCACCGGCACATCGAACCGATAACCGGCGCTCAGCACCACGCCCGCGCCCGGCGCATCGTCGAACGCGATCATGCCCAGCCCCGCATGGCTCCACCCCTCGGTCATCTCGACCCCGTCGGCCGCCACCCTGATGCTTCCCGCCACCGGCCGGGTGATGATCCGCACCTGCGCCTCCTCGCCCGCGCCATAATAGCGCATCAACTGGAACGTCGCCCGCACCCCATCGCCAATCCCTAGCCGCTGGTCGATCGGCGAAGGCGCTACCCCCGGCGCGCCGCTGCGGTCGTCATAAGGGTCGGTGAAACGGAACCCGCGCGCTGCGCCCCTGCGCGCGCGAAAAAAGGCGATCAGCGTCGCAATATCCGCCTCGGATCGTACCCCAGGCCCGGCGTCGAAGGACAGGCGCGCATCGGCCCAGTCGCTGCTGCGCCGCTCATGCCCGGATGGGCTTTCCACGATCTGCGTCGAAAACGCCGGCGACAGGCTCGCCTCCCGCCCGATAGCAATCGGGAAGATAATATCGTCAAAGGCTTGCATATCATCCTCCCCATCGATGCTGAAGCAGGTGAAGCCGTCGCGAGACACCTGCGGCAGCGCCCAGACGAACGTCTGCGCCGTCCCCCGCGCCACCGAAGCCTGCGCCGCCGCGGCAATCTCCCGCCATTGCCCCGCCTGTTCGGGCAACAGCACAAAGCCCGAAAAATAATGCTGCTCTGCAATCGGATAGCCCAGCCGCGCCGTCGCCAACTCCACGCCCCGCGCTGTCAACCCCGGCCGCCCCTCGGTCACCCAGTCATAATCTTCCAGTTGCAGCACGTCGAAAGCGGGCGCTGCCCACCCCACCGGCATGTTGGCCCGCTTGGCGTCGGGCGCGCGCGCGTCCAATATGGTTGGCAGATAGGCCAGCAAATGCGTCACCGCCCCCGGCGCGACCATCTTCACCGCCGCGCATAACGCCGCCGTAGACGCAGCCAGCAAAGCCCCCGCCGCATCCAGCAACGCACATTGCGCGCCGTCCAGTGCGCCCCGCACATCCGCGATCGACACCGGACTGCCACCCAACGCCGCCCGCGCCGCATCATCGTACAAGCAGATGCGACCGTCCCCCGGCATCACCCACCACCAGGGTTCCCCAACCTGAAACAGGATCGGCAACCCCGCCTCCAACCCCATGGAAACAAAGGCACCAGCCACCTGCTGCAAATAGCCCATCGCCCCGCCATGGGCGGGCGACAGCAGGGTCGATGGCGGCACCCATCCGGTCAATGCCGGATCGCCATTTTCCGCCCGCTGCTTCCAGTCGTTCCAGCAATGCGCGTCGAACAATTCATAGGACAGCGACCAGATGATGCCGAACCCCAATGCCTTGGCCCGCGCCGCAAAATTCCGTTGCCACGCTGCGCACGGCGCATTGAGCACCCCGCCCGTCAAACTGACGTAAAGTCCCTCGCCCACTCGTTCGAGCCGGAAATAATGGCTCATGCCCACATAATGATTGATCGCCCCACGATAACCCAGCGCCTGGATCGCCCCCACCACCCGCTCCGGCGTCTGGTTGAAACAATCGTCATAGCCGGTCGCCATGGACAGCCCATGTTCGGGCAGCATGACGTCACCGATCGTCAGCATCGACCCCGCCCCGTTACAGGCGATCTCGCTCAGTTCCGCCCATCCTTCGACCGCCGCGGCAAAAGGCGTGTCGCCTTCATCATAATCCGGCGGCACCAGCGAAATGAACATCCGGTCGACATCGCCCGCCCACACCGGATCATCATCCTCCGGCAGATCATAGCCACCCGTCAGAGCCGAAAAATCCAGTGTAATGACAGCATCTTCCGGCACGCCATTGGCATAGTTCCACAACCGCACATACCAGGCGCGCGGATGGCCGTCCTGATCCCGCCCCTCGATCGTCAGCGTCGGTCCGTGGGTTTCGTCCAGCTTCCGCACGCCTCCGCTGCGCCATCGAAACGACAGCACGCAATCCCGAAAATCCCGATCCGTGTCATAGGCGAGCAGAGGATGGCTCCACTGGTCCGCCGCGTCCCAGATCAGCCCCGCCAGATCGCCCGACCCGTAAAAGACCCCATCCACCCGCAATGCGTCGGGCGCGCTCGTCACCACGCTCGCCATCATCGGCCGCGGGAAATTGACGGTCCAGTGCGTCACGGCAAAGCGCTTGATCCAGTGCGTCTCCTGCCCCCGCCGCGCATCCGCCAGCCAGTAATCGATCCTGCCCATCAGCCCAGCGCCCCCTTCACCGCCCGCGCCACCTGCCGCGCGCTGCGCGCCAGCAACCGCGGCTCGCTCTCCCCGCCGCGCCCCGTCACGGCGATGCTCACCCGCACGTCGCGCCCGCCGCCGCCATTTGCCACGACCTGCCCGCTGCTGGTGGGCACGAACATTTCCGGCCCGCGCTCGCCGACCATATAGGCCCGCCCCGGCGTCACCGGCCCGCCCGTCGCCCGCCCCGGCAGTCCTAGCGCCGACGTCAGCAACGACGCGCCCAGGCTCGCCAGCCCACCTGCCCCGCCACCACCGCCACCCACGGCCGACCGCAAAGCGCTGGCCGCGATCTCGTCCAGCACGCTGACGGCGATCCGGCGCAGATCCTCGAACCCGAACTTGCCGGTCCGCACCGCGCGCATCAGCCCCTGCTCGATCCGCCGCCCGGCCCGATCCGCGCCATCGCCCAGCGGCCCTTCCAGCCCCGCCCGCATCGCCTCGACATCGCGGCTCAGCCCCTGCGTATCGGCCCGCACTCGCACAACCAGCGTCTCGATTTCCTCGTCCACCAGCGCCTCCTCATAAAAACAAACCTTCTCCCCAAGGGGGAGAAGGATACGAAGCCTTGCCCCGGCGAAGGCCGGGGTTAGGCCCAGTTGGAAGAGGGGGACTCCACGCCAGACCTAATCCGGCATCACCCCCATCAACCGCGCCAACTCACCCCCATCCACGCCATCCCCCGGCGCATCCTCCCCCCGCGCGGCGCGCAGCACCGCCGCCAGTTCCGCCGGGGTCGCGCGCCAGAACTCGTCGGGCCGCCAACCCAGCAGCCACCCGGCCACCCCCGCCAGCCGCCCCGCGGCATCCGAAAACCGCGTCACTTCCCCGCCAATATCTGCTGCAAAATCGCTTTCAGCACTGGCGTCACCTTCGCCAGCCCGACCGCGACCACCGCCTCGCCCAGCGCCTCCCGGCTCACCGCCTCGCGATCGACCAGGCAATGCCAGAACAAAGCCACCAGATCGGCCAGCGACAATTTCCCGTCCGCCGCCCGCTCGACCAGATCGAACAGCGGCCCCAATTCCGCCTCCGCCGCCACCAGCGCGGCGAAACTCGGCCGCAGCGCCAGCACCTCCCCACCCAGGGCCAACGCCGCCTCGCCCCGCACGTCGTTCGCCCCGGTCATTCGCTCACCACCGCGCCGGAGCTTTCCAGGCTCAGCGCATAATTGCGCTCGCCATTATAGTCCCCGGCATAGTCCAGCCGCGTGACCAGAAATCGCCCGCGCATCCGCTCGCCACTCTCGAAGCTCAGCTCATAATCCGCGATCGTGCCCGACAGCGCATGGTTGCGGATGCGCACCTCTGCCGCAGAGCCGGTGAACAGCCCCGCCGCCGATACGCTGACCGATCGCACCCCCGCCCCCGACAGCAATTCGCGCCAGCCGCCCGAATCCTTGCTGGTGATGTTCACCGCCTCGCCATTCACCGACAGCTGCGTGGTCCGCATCCCGGCCACCGTCGCATATGTTGCAGGCATGTTTCCGTCGCTCACTTTGAGCAGAAACGCACTTCCCTTTTCGACGCCCATGGCGCATCCTCCAGCCAAGCGATCCCGACGCCGGCAGCACCCTGCTACCGCCCGGAAAATCGCGAAAAAATAAAAGACTCGGATGGCATTCGACCATCCGGTCGCAGCGTGGACACGCCGCCATCGACGTGAAGACGCCGCTATGGAGAGGTTTCTATGATTGTTGCCGCCGCACTTATGATGATGCTGGCCACCGCCCCGTCCGCCCCCAACTCAGCCGACGCGGTCGGCACCGGTCGCAAGGAATTTTCCAAATGCCTCAGCGCACAGGTCCAGCCCGCGCTGGAAAAGAAATTGCCGGTCGGTGATTTTCAGTCTGGCATGAGGAAGGCCTGCGCCGACAAGGAAGCCGCCTTCCGCGCCGCGATCGTCGCCCAGAACAAGGCCGACAAGATGGCCGACGCCGCCGCCAACAGCGGCGCCGACGAACAGATCGCCGAATATGTCGACAAGATCACCAGCGAATATGAGGAAAGCAGCCAGTCGGGCTGACCCTCAAAACCCAAAGTCATCCCCGCGCAGGCGGGGATCCATCTCCTGACCTAACAGCTTGGCCAAACGTCTTATAGGCTTGCGCCTGGCCTATAAAAAACGGTGTTCCCGCGCAGGCGGGAACCTAGCCCCTCCAAGTGCGGCAACGCCCATCCTTGCGGCATCGCCCCCCTCATTCCCGCACCACCCGCAACCGATAATCGATCACCGCCCGCCACCCCACAGCCGCGCCCGCGCCATCCCGCGCCACCCGCGACCGCACCAGCCGCGCGGTGACGATCCGCCACCCATCGCGCGCCTGCGCCTGACAGATCGCCGGATCGATCCGCGCGATCATCCCCGCCAGCCGCGCCGGCGTCTCGTCCGCGCTGCGCAGGCCGATGGTCAGCCGTACCTCGCGCCCCTCGACATCCTTCCCGCCCCAGTCCGCGCCGATACACTCGCCGACATGGCCATAGGGCGCGCTCGCCCGCCCAGGCTCGCCGTCATACAGGCCGTTCAGCCCGTCCATCAGCGCCCCGTCCGCGCGCAATGCCGCGATCACCGCTGCCCGCGCCGCCACTTCCGCGCTCATAACCCGTCCCTCCCCGCCGCCCGCAATCCCAGCTCGCGCCACCAGCGCCCCGCCAGCCCCGGCGCGGACGCCCGCACCGCCTCGCCCTCGATCGTCGCCGCCACCCCGGCCGCCTCCAGCGCCGCGACGATCCGCGACCGCCGCCGCGCCGCCTGCGCCTCGACCAGCGCCACCAGCCCCGCCCTCACGCCAGCCGCATCCGCCGGAACGGCCGCCACAGCGCGCTCACCACGGCGGGCGGCGCGCTTTCGCCGCCCCGCGCCACGAAATGCTCCGCCGCCAGCCGCACGATCCCCTGGCGCAGCGCTTCGGGCAGGCCGTTCAGTTCGGCCGCCAGCCCCGCCTGGTATCGCACCGCCAGCCGCCGCCCGTCGCCCGCGCGGGTCGACCGCACCCATCCGTCGCCCGCCGCATCGATGTCGATCGCATAGGCGTCGACCGGCAGCATCTCTGCCACCCCGTCGGCATCCACCGCCTCGACCGCCTCGATCGCCGCCACCGGCCGCGTCGACAGTCTCTGCCAGCCGCCGTCGCCCGCCACCGTCTCGCGCGCCGCCCGCGCGATCAGCCATTGGCCGATAAATTGCTCGCACAGCGCCGCCGCGCTGCGCAGCAACCCGGCCAGCACGGCGTCCTCCGCGCCCGTCTCGATCCGCAAATAGGCTTTCAGTTCCGCCAACGATGCCGCCAGCGCCCCGCTTTCGCTCTCTTCCACCATCGTTCAGCGCTCCTCCACCCGCATCGTCACCGACCGCTCGTCCACCTGCCCGTCGGACAAGGTGACGCGGTTGGTCAGCCGATAGACGTGCCCGACCACACCCCCGTTCAGCCGCACGCTGCTGCGTTGCGCTTGAAAGGCTTCCGCCTCCGCCACCAGCCCGCCCGTCTCGACCGGGCTCACCGTCCACAGGCTGGCGACCAGGCTCTGCCCGGCCAGATAGGCGGACCAGTCGATCGCATGATCCACCCGTGCCTGGGGGTCTTTGACATATAGGTTCATCGGACCTTGCTCCCCTCATCCCCATCGGGCCGCATCGCCCACTCGCGCGCGGCCACCCGCGCGCCCTGTCCCGGCCGGACGCCCCAGCCCCATGGTCCCGGCCAGGTCGCCGACCGCACATCCGCCAGCGGTCGCCCGCCGATCGCCTCACCCGCCAACATGGTCGCCTCCCGTTTCCAGCGCATCCAGACGCGCCGCCAGCGCCGCGATCGCGCGCCGCTGCCACAGCGCTTCCAGCACGAAACATTCGTCGTAACGCAGCCCCCAACGGTCACCGGCCGCGCGGGCCGGCCGCACGATCGCGCCGTCCTCCCCGCTCAGTTCCGGCTCCGCATCCCAACGGTCATGGCACAGCAATCCCCACCGGACCGCCGCTCCTTCGCCCAGTCGTCCGTCGATCGCCTCGCGCACCTGTTGCGCCACCAGCCCCAGATGCCATCGCGCCGCATCGCCCTTGTCCACCACCGCATCGGCAAAGCGATAGCGCTGCCACGCAACCGCGCCCCAGGCATCGATCAACGCGGTATCGACCGATCCCAGGTCGCATTTGGCGCGCGCATCGGACGTGTTGATCGTGCCGGTCGCCGCATAGATGGTCGACCATCGGTTGGTGGACAGCCCAAAACTGCTGCTATTGTCGATACTGGGATAGATGATGCCGACATGATCGATGACGACACGTTCGACCAGCGCGCTGCTCGCCGCATTGGTCTCGCTCTTCATCAGAAAAGCCAGGCCCATCTGATCGACGTCCGTGCCGGTATGCTTGCCTGCGATCAATGCGCCGCGCCGTCCGGTCCCCTTGCGGCCAAAGGCGATGCCAGCGGCATAATCGCCCATCGCCGCGGTTCCCAGCCCCGACGCATTGAGGAACAGGCTGCCCAGCGCGCCCGATGAGGCGGGCGTCCCCAGGTCGATCGCCACCGTCGAAATCGCTTGCAGGATGGGCGATGCGGCCATCGCGGAAAAATAGGGCGTCGCAATATCGCCGCCCGTAATCGCCACCGCGCTCGCCGCCTGCGTCGCCATGCTACCCAGGCCGCTTATGTCCGTGCTGGGGATGGTCGCGCTCGCACTCATCGCCGCCGCGCCATTGCCCTTCACATATCCGGTCAGGCTCGCCGCCCCGCTCCCGCCGCGCGCCACCGGCAACTGCCCCGACCAACCGACGGTGATCGACGCGGCGTTCAGCAACGCGCTCGCCGCGCCGCCGCCCAGCGTCAGCGTGACATTGCTATCGTTCGTTCTGGTCAGCGCGCTCCCGGTCGGAAACGTCGCCAGCGCCCCGTCGCCGCGCAGATATTGCGCGCTGGTCCCGCCGGGCGCAAAGGCATGGCTGTGCGTCCCCGCCGCCACGCCGTTCGTCGATCCCAGTGTGACGCTGGACGGCGTGCCCAGCGTCACGCTGCCCGCCGCGCCGATCGTCGCGAACGCCATGCCGCTGCCGGCCGACACGGCGGTCACCGTCCCATTGGTGGAGGATGTGCCCGCGCCGATATAGGATCGGAACGCCGCACCATTGGCCAGCGTCAGCGCCCCGCGTCCGAACCCGCTCGTCGCCAGCGCCGCGATCGCGCTCAATTCACCGTTCGCCGCCTGCTTGCCCGCCAGCGCCGCCTCCAGCCCGGCGACCTCGTTCAGCCCATGACCATGCGCGTTGACCTGCGCCACCCAGCCCGCATGCAGCGCCAGCCCGACATGCTTCTCGCCCGCAACGAAATCCACCGCGCCGCCGCCTGCCGAAGACGCTTGCGGCGTGCGCAGCAACCGGCCCTCGCCATCGAGTCCGCCCGTCCCCGCCTCCCATTGGCCAAGATCGGCTACCCCCTGAATGACATAGGGAAAGGTCGCACCAGGACCAAGCGCCGCGGCAAAGCCCCGATAGCCCGGCAATGGACCGCCCAGCACCAACGGCCCGTCGCCCCCTGCATGGCACGTCTCGCGCACCAGGTCCGCCATCTCCAGTTCCGTGATCGCCACGCCCACCCCCTCACAAAAAAAGGGGGAGCGCAAGGACGCTCCCCCCAAAACCTTCTCCCCCAGGGGGAGAAGGATACGAAGCCTTGGCAGCGTGCTGCCTAGGCGCAGTTGGAAGAGGGGGAAGACGCAGCCTCCCCCACCCTTAAGAAGCCGCGAACTTCATCAGTTTGATCGCCTCGCTGTTCGCCACAGCCCCGCCGATCCGCTTGACGGCGTAGAAATGCACGAACGGCTTGTTGCTGAACGGATCGCGCAGGATGCTCGTTTCGCTGCGTTCGCCGATCACATAACCGGCCTGGAAATTGCCGAAGGCGATCGACAGGCTGTTCGCGGCGATATCGGGCATGTCCTCCGCCTCGACCACCGGATAGCCGAGCAAGGTCGCGGGCTGTCCGCCCACCAGGCCCGGCTGCCAGATGAACGCGCCGTCGGTCGTCTTCATCTTGCGGATCACCGCCAGCGTGGCGCTGTTCATGACGAAGCTTGCCCCCTGGCGGTATGGCGCGCGCAGGCTCTGGACCAGGTCGACCAGCTTGTCCTGCGGGTTCGTGGCAAAGGCGCCCGCCGCGCCCGACGCCAGATATTGCAGCGAACCGAAGGCGCGCACGCTGTCCGCCTCATTGGTCGTCGTATAGGTCAGGAAGCCCTTTGGCTTGTTGGTCCCGTTGCCGTTGACGAAGGCCGCGCCCTCCGCCACCGCAAACTCCCGCGCGATCTCGCTCGCCAGCCAGGCTTCGACATCGAACTGCGCATCGTCCAGCATCGCCTGGCTGGCCGCCGGATTGGCGAACAGCTCGCCGCTGGGCGGTGCGATCTCGTTGAACACCGGCGTTCCCGTCTCGGCCCGCGCGCCCGTCTCGCTGGCCCAACCCGACACAATGCCGCCCGCGCTCACCAGCTTGCGATAGCCCGCCGTCCCGGTGCGCACCACATTGGCGATTCCCCGGATCGGCGAAATCGCTTTCAGCGTCGCGCCGATCAACTGGTCGATCTCGCGCGGCACCGCAAAGCCGCCCGCCGCCGAAGTCGCCCCGGAAAAGCTTTTCAGCTCGACCCCGGCTTCATGCCCCTGCCGCAGATAGCGATCCACGAAATTTGCGCGCGCCGGGTCCACCGCGCCGCCCTTCACGCCATCCAGCGCCGGCCGCTGGGCGGCCAGCAAAGCCCCCTTCAACGCAGCAATCTCCCCCTCCAACCCATCGATCCGCTCCCCCTGCACCACCGCATCGCACCGCGCTTCCAATGCGTCCGTCACCTGATCCGTCATGCCCGTCTCCACAAAAAAGGGCGGCCCAAACGGACCGCCCATATTCTCCTCGCCCCTTGGGGGAGAGGATACGAAGTCTAGGCGGCATAGCCGCCTAGACGCAGTTGGAGAGGGGAGCCGCGCCCTTGCCGCTGCTCAACCCTTTGCCCATAAAGCCATCATGTCCCTGACCCTCGCCACCGATGGCGCCCAGCACATCCCCGCCGCGCTCGACGCCGACTCCTTGGCCACCATCGAAGCCGCGCTTGCGCCCCAACCCACCGATCGCGCCGGGCTGCGTCTCGCCAGCCTGCCGGTGCTCTCTGTCATGCTAAGCCCCGCCGGCACGATCGGCCGCCACGCCGCCACCCTGCTGGGCGACGCCGCGCGCCCGGTCCGCGCCATCCTCTTCGACAAAAGCGCCACGACCAACTGGGCGCTCGGCTGGCATCAGGATCGCACGATCGCGGTGCGACAGCGGATCGAAACGCCTGGCTTTGCTCCCTGGACCGTCAAGTCCGGCATTCAGCATGTCGCTCCCCCGCAATCGCTGCTCGACCGGATGCTGACCCTGCGCATCCATCTCGATCCCGTCGATGCGCACAACGCCCCGCTGCTGATCGCCCCTGGCTCGCACCGCCATGGCCGGGTCGCCGAAACCGACGTCGCCGCGCTGGTCGATCGCGGCGGCACCCATGCCTGCCTCGCCGCACGCGGCGACATCTGGCTCTACGCCACCCCGATCCTTCACGCCTCCGAAACCGCGACAGACCCGCGCCACCGCCGCGTCCTGCAACTCGACTATAGCGCCGACCCGCTACCCGGCGGCCTGGAATGGCTGGGCGTCAAGTAACAACCCCTCTCCCCTGGGGGGAGAGGGTGAAGCCCCCTCCACCGCCACCACCCGCGCCAGATCCTGCATTGGGTGCGTCACCAAACTCACCTCCACCAACTCCAGCCCCAACAGTTCGCGCGGCCCCGCCCCCCGCGCCTCCCTCACCCGATATCCGAACGACAGCCCATCCAGCGCCCCGGCCTTGAGCGCCGCCGCCGCCTCGCGCCCGGCCGCGGTGCGCTGCGACACGCGCCCGATCACGCGCAGCCCGCGCGCATCTTCCCGCGCCTTTTCGACGACACCGATCACGCTGCCCGGCCCATGCTGCCACAGCAACGGCACGCCCGCCGCATCGATCGCCCCGAACGCGCCCGCCCGCACCACATCCCCGCCCCGGTCCACCCGGTCGAAAATCGCCGCATAGCCGGCAAAGCGTATGTCGCTTTTCATCCCAATCTCCGTCCTGAGTAGTCCCTGAGCGAAGTCGAAGGGACGTATCGAAGGATCATCCGCGCCGCTGCTTCGATACGAGGCTTCGACAAACTCAGCCTCTACTCAGCACGAACGGACGGTATGTCGGGCCAATGCTATCCGCGCATCAATCCTACCAACCCCACCTTCACCGCAATCCCCAGCACCACCAGCGCCATGACGATCCGCACCGCCCAGCCGATCACCGCCCCACGCGCCGCCTTCTTCGCGTCGCGCCAGGCGGACAGCAATTCGCGCAGCTCGCGCATGTCTCCCTCCGCGTGGCCGTCGGCCAGCCCCAGCCGCTCCAGCGCCCGCCCCGCGCCCAGTTCGCTCGCCTCCTCGATCAGCGCGCGGATCATCACCATGTCCGCCCCGCCCGGCACCCCTTCCGCCTGCGCCACCAGCCGCGCCAGCATGTCACCATCCTGTTTCATCCATCCCGCCTTCCCATGGGGACCGCCCATGCCTATTGGGGCGCGCATGAAACGCACGCCGCGCAAAATCCTGATCCTGCTCGTCCTGGCCGCGCTCGGCGCCGCCGCCTGGCAATTCGGCCTGTTCCGCGCCGGCGACTGCCTGATCCAGGGCGGCCGCTGGAACAACGACACCGGCGTCTGCCGCCTCGACAGCCTGGCCCGCCCGTCATGAAGACGCTTATCCTGACCGTCTGCCTCGTCATGTTCGCCGCCGCTGTCTGCCTGTGGCGCAGCGACTGGCTCGCCCAGGACAGTTGCCTGGATGCGGGCGGTCGCTGGTCCGAAGCGACGGCCGCCTGCCAGCCCTAACCGATCCCCAGCATCGCCTTCTTCTCGTCCGCCGAGAGGAAATCCGCCCCCGCCACCCGCTCCCAAAGCGCCGCCCGCTCGTCCGACAACGCAGGCACCGCATCCAGGTCCGCTTCGATCCCCAGCCCCGGCCACCAATCGCCCAGCCCCTGCGCCAACGCCCCGCACATCTTCGCCACCAGCGGCAAAATCGCCTGCCGCCACAATGCCTTGTTCGCCTCGCGATAATTGGCGTAGCTATTGTCGCCGGGCAGCCCCATCAGCATCGGCGGCACCCCGAACGCCAGCGCAATCTCCCGCGCCGCCGCCGCCTTCAGCCCTACAAAATCCATCTCCGCCGGGGTCAGGCTCATCGCCTTCCAGCTCAGCCCCCCTTCCAGCAGCATCGGCCGTCCCGCGTTCGCGGCACCGGCAAAGGCCACCTCCATCTCGCGCTTCACCCGCTCGAACTGGTCGGGCGACAGCACCGATCCGTCGCCCGGATCATAGACCATCGCCCCGCTCGGCCGCGCCGCATTGTCGAGCAGCGCCTTGTTCCACACGCTCGCCGCGTTGTGGATCGCCACCGCCCCCGCCGCCGCACCGACACAGCCCAGCCCATAATGATCGTCCAGCGGATGCAGTGCCTTGATGTGCAGCATATTGGTCCGCCCCGCGCCATCTTCGGGCGTCAGCCGGGTCACGATCTCCCCCACCCGATACAGATAGGCCGCCGGCCAGCCCCGCGCATCCGCCTCCACGCTCACCCGTTCGGGCCGCAGCGCGAACAGCTCGGCCGGCATCCCGTCCGCCCCGGCGATCACCTGCACATAGGCATTGCCATGCAGCAGCAGGTGGCAGGCCAGCGTCTCGACCAGCCCCTGCCCCGCCGACGCCCGTCCGACCAGCGCCAGCACACGGGCCGCATCCTCGACCCCGCGCACTTTCAAGGCACAGGCCCCCGCCCCCTCCGACACCAGCCGCATCGCCCGCTGCGCGATCGGATTGCCCATCACCCCGGCGCGCAACTGCGCCTCATAACTGGCCGGCCACTCGCCCAGCGCCACCGCGCCCGATCCCCAGGCGCGCGCCAGCACCGGCCGCGCATCCACCGACCCCACAGCACCAAGCGCCGCTTTCGTCCCGAACCATTTCATGGATTTTTACCCTTTCCGCATCATAGATCGAACGCGATCCGATAAAGGAGCCAGATCAATGTTCACCGTCGCGCTTTTCTTGTCAGGTGGAGCCATTCCCATTCATCTGCCTTAGGCAAATGCGCCCATTCCGCTTGCCCGTGCCACATTGGCGGATCGCGATATTGCTGGCTTGGCTCCGGCCGACAGCGGTCAGGCAACGCTGGCACTGGCTCTGTCTCATACAGGCAACGACATCCAATGCCGCGTGACGAGCGCCACTGGCAGCCCTTCAATCGGTGCAGCCAGTTGTCGGCTTGTCACGGCAAAATTGCGTGCGATGGCCGCTATGAAGCGCGCCGATGGCAGCAGCCCAATAGCTGGTAAAATGATCGTTCTATGGCAAACAAAGATTCAGGCGGCGGCAGTCACCAGCGATTATGGCGGCGCCACACCTCTCAATATGGAATATTGGATCACGAACGCGGATCTCGCACCTGTCGGGCAGGACAGCATGTCCTATACTATCGACATCTCACCTCTAGGTCTTGCGACGGCTTGTCACGTATCCAAAGCCTCCAGCGACGAAAAGCTCGATGCCAGGGTTTGCAAAGCCATTTTGCGCCAAGCTAGATTCCTTCCTGCGCTAGACAAAAATAAAACGCCCGTGTCCACCAGGGGCACGGGCGTCATAAAATGGCAGCAGCCCTGATAGGGGCGGGTCTATCGATTGCGCGCCAACACCCGGTCACACACGCTGTTCGTGCCTTCACTCTTGCCGATCACGCGCCCCGCCAGCGCACCCGCGCCAGCGCCCAGCAACGTCTCGCCCAAACTGCCACCGGCCAGCAAACCGACGCCCGCGCCACCGGCCGCACCGATCACCGTGCCCTTGTCGCGGCCCTGTTTGCCCTTGAGCAGGCAATAGCGCACATCGTCACGGTCACGCGGCACCGCGCGCGCCACCCGCGCCCGATCCTTGCTGTTCAGGCTGGCCGCCAGCACCGGCGACGCCGCCACCGACAGGCCGACAACCGCCGCCAACATTCTGGCCATCTTCATCGCACTTACTCCATCCGATCATCCGATCATCCGATGGCGCCGAAACGAGCCGCCCCGACCGCCGGTTCCCCAACGGCCGGGCCGCAGCCGACCTCAATCCACGCGCGACACGAAATCCGCGACCGGCCGCCGCACCTTCTTCAGGTTGACCAACCAGTCGCCTTCCTCGGCGCGATAGCCCACCGGCATCATCACCACCGATCGCAGCCCGCGCGCGCGCAGATCAAGGATCGCGTCCAGCGCGTCGGGATCGAACCCTTCCATCGGCGTCGCATCGACTTCCTCGAACGCCGCGGCGGTCAGGGCGATGCCCAGCCCGACATAGGCCTGCCGCGCGGCATGTTCGAAATTGGTCTGCGCGTCGCGCTGCGGATAGCTGGCCAGCAACTGCTGGCGATACGCTTCCCAGCCCTCATTCTTGAAACCGCGCTCGTCATTGACCAGGTCGAACATATGGTTGATCCGCTCGGGCGTATAATTGTCCCACGCGGCAAAGACGATCAGGTGCGATGCATCCACGACCTGCGCCTGGTCCCAGGCGATCGCCCTGATCTTCTCGCGCACATCTGCGTTGGTGACGACGATCACCTCGAACTGCTGCAACCCGCTCGACGTCGGCGCCAGCCGCACCGCTTCCAATATGCGCTCCAGCGTATCTTCCGGCACCGCCTTGTCCGGATTCATCTTCTTGGTGGCATAGCGCCAGTTCAGCCGGTCGATCAGCATAAAGCAAAGTCCTCATCCATGAAGCCGCGCCAGCCTAAGCCCGACGCATGACGCCCTGATGTAGAGCCTCCCGCCCGAAAATAAAGGTATCACATCAAAACTGATAAAATCGCGATCCAGACAGGAGCGGGCAGCAGTCCGCGAACGACCAGTTTTTGCCTTCAAAACATGGTGTGCCTTTGTCCGGAAGCGGCCGTTTCCCTCATCGTCACCCCAGCGAAGGCTGGGGTCTCAGGCGGTCACGAGATAACGTCTGAAATATCGCGCCAACCTGGATTCCTCTCTTCGACAAGCCGGATTTTCCATTCCCGCTTCCAGGCTTTCAGCGCCTTCTCGCGGGCAATGGCGCGCATGATGTCATCATGTGGCTCGACCAGAACCAAGCGGGTCAGCCCGTATTTTTTGCAAAAAGCCGAACCAGTGCCGTTTCGATCTTGTTCGGCGCGTGCTGCAATGTCGGCTGTGACGCCGATATAGAGAACACCCCTCGGCTTGTTGGTCATGATGTAGGTGTAGCCGCCTCGCGCCATATCTTACCGTAGCGCGTCAACGCCTGAGACCCCAGCCTTCGCTGGGGTGACGGTGGATTTTATGACTGCTCTACAACAATTGCTCCTGTAAACCCGCCAGTCTGCTTCCCACCCAAATCCGTCCTTCCCGCGCAGGCGGGAATCCATCTCCCAACCTCTCAACAAAGCCAAAAGGCGACAGAAGTATCCCCGCCTGCCCAGGCATGACGATATAGCGACACCGTATCCCTCATCCCTCACATCCCCCGCACCCGCGCCTCGCCCCGTTTCCCCAGCATCAATTCGGTGAGCGCCCACACCAGCGCATCGGCCCGATCGGGCGACCGCCCCGGCCCGACATAGCCACCCCCTGCGATCAACCCGCACATCTCGTCCTCCAGCGCCGGGAAAGCGCCGCGGTGCATCACCCGCCCGGCCTCATAAAGCGCCGCAACCGGCTCGGCCCGCGCCACCTTGCCCCGGCTCGCATGGACCAGCTTAACCGGCATCGCCGCTTCCGCCGCGCGCAACACGCTTTCCACCATCGCACCGCCATTATTCGCCTCGGCCACCACCCGGTCCGCATCATGGACCAAAGCCGCCGCCGCAACCGCCCGCGCCCAGCCTTCGGGCGACTGGCCCGCGACACTCGCATCAGCGATCACATAAGCGCGCCCGTCGCCACCAACCCCCGCCACCACGATGCCGCAGGCGTCCCCGCCCGCCGACGCCGGCGGATCGACCGCAACCACCACCCGGCTGAGCGCGCCCGGCACATGCGCGACCCGGCACCGCTCGACTAGCAAGCGCGTCCACAAAGCGCCCTCCACCTCCTCGATCAGTTCGCCGTCCAGTTCCTGCCGCCCCAGCCGCGTGCCGCCATAGCTGGCCGTCATGGCGTCAACAAAGCCGTCGGCCAGATGCGCGACATTCTCCGCCGTCCGCCCCCGCGTCACCACGACATCCGCGCCATCCCGCGCCACCAGCGCACGCACCAGCGGCACCGGCCGCGGCGTGGTCGTCGCCAGCACCCGCGGCGCGTCCCCCAGCCGCAACCCCATCATCAGATTATGCCACGCCGCCTCGCCGCCCGCCCATTTCGCGATTTCGTCGGCCCAGCCATGGCTGAATTGCGGCCCGCGCAGCCCCTCCGGCTCGGCCGCGCCGAACAGGCTCGCCACCGCGCCATTGGGCCAGGTCAGCTTGCGCAGCGCAGGCGCATAGGCGGGCCGGTTCCACCAGGGCGCGATCGCCAGCAGGCCCGACGCCCCCTCCACCATCACGCTGCGCGCCTCGCCCAGCGTCGCGCCGACCAGCGCGATCCGCGCCTGCGGATCGGCCTCGGCGATCCCGCGCACCCATTCCGCCCCGGCCCGCGTCTTGCCAAAGCCGCGCCCCGCCATCATCAGCCAGATGCGCCAGTCGCCCGGCGGCGGCAATTGCGCCGGCCGCGCCAGATACAGCCATTCCCGCTCCAGCCGCTCGGCCGACGCCCCGTCCAGCCGCTTCAATATCGCCGCCCTGGCGCGCCGATCGTCGCCGGCCAGAAAAACCTGATCCGAAACCTCCATCGCGCTCCCCCAAAATCCCCGCCCCTATTCGCGCAGAGGCGCAGAGAGCGCAGAGACAAAAAAAGCCGCCCGAAGGCGGCCTGAAAAATCTCTTCTCACATCTTCGCAAGGCAGCGCCATTCTCCCGACAGCGCCACATTCTCCGCGCCCTCTGCGCCTCTGCGCGCAAAAATCTCCGTGCCTCCGCGCGACCCTCTCTACTTACGCGGCGCCATCCCACCGAACGTCACCAAACTCTCCGCCCCATCCTTGGCCACCGCCGCCACGCCGATGAAATGATCGTCCACCACGATATCCTTCAACACCGTCTCGGTCGCGCCCGTCACCATCCGGCTATCCGTCCAATCCTGCGCATCGGCCCGCCGCCAATAGAGCTTATAGCCCGCCGCACCCGGCACCGCGTCCCAAAACACCCGCGTATCCATCGACAACGCCCCGTCCAGCGACACGCTCGCCGGCGCGGCCGGCGCATCCGCCAGTTGCCGCAGCGCCGCGACGTTCAGCGCCGTCACCTTCGCCAGATAGGGGAAATCCATCCCCACGACGGTATCGCCATAGACCCGGCCACCCTCGGTCCGCAGATCCTGATGCTGCCGGTCGTAATTCTCGATCCCCACCGAAAAGCGCACCGCGGGAAAGCCCAGGTCCAGAAAGGGCGAATGATCCCCGCCGCGCCCGAAGCGATCGAAGCGCCGCACCGCGAACACATCCAGCCCGATCTGCGGATTACCCTCCGCAATCCCGTCGATCTTTTTCGCCAGCGCCCGCGAAGGCCCATCATCCTCGCCGCCGATCGCCCGCCGCGTCGCGCTCGCCTTGGCGTCGTCGCCCGCGCGTATCCCTTCGGAAAAGACCCGCACCCGATCCGCCACGACATGCCCGTTTTGCCCGATCGTGTTCCCGACAATATCATTGTTCAGCATCGCCCGCACCTGCCAGCCGCGCGCCTTGGCCGTCGCCGCCAGCAACTTGCCGCCCCACAGCCCCTGCTCCTCGCCCGACAAGAGCGCGTAGACGATCGTCCCGTCGAATTTCTCCCCCGCCAGCACCCGCGCCGCCTCGATCACCAGCGCGGTGCCCGACGCATTGTCGTTCGCGCCCGGCGCATCGCTCGTCACATTCATGACGTCGGTCACCCGGCTGTCGATATGCCCGGCGACGATCACGACCTGGTTTGGCCCAACCTCTGTCCAGCCGGTCCCCTTCTGAATCGCCAGCACATCGACCACCTCGACCCCATCGGGCGCGCGCGGCCCGGTAAAACGATCCGCGATCGTCTCCACCGTCAAACAGCCGCCACAACCCTTGGCGATCTTCGCAAATTCCGCCGCCCCCCACCGCCGTGCCGCGCCAATGCCGCGCTTCGGATCAGTCGCCGACGACAAAGTATGGCGCGTGCCAAAGCTGACCAGCTTTTCGACCGTCGCCTTCATCCGCCCCGGATCGGGCGCCCGGCTCGTCGGGTAGGTCTGGGCGGATGCCAGCATGGGAAACACAGCGGCGGCGGCGGTCAGGAGGATCATCTTTGTCATGCCCCCTGGTCTACCGCCTGTTGCACATCTGTAAAGCGTCCCGCGAAATTCTCGCACCCGCACAATAAACACCCCTATAGATCAAATATTTACCGCCTTGACGATAGACCCCGCCCGATTGCACCAGTGCATCCTCAGTTCGGGGGCGAACTGAGTCTTTATACGTGGGGGTTTTATACACATGAAGTTCGTCGCCAGCGCCCTTGTGGGCGTGATCGCCTGCGCCTGCGCGCCATCCGTCCTTGCCCAGGTCATAACCACGCCTGCCGCGCCGGTCGCCACCATCGTTGCTTCGCCCGGCGGCAACATCCTGCGCGCCGGTATGCAAATCCCGCTCAAAATGTCCGAAGCGCTGACGACCGAGGGCAAGACGCTGCGCATCGGCCAGCGCGTCCAACTCGAAGTCGCCGAAACCGTATCGCTGAACGGCCAGACCGTGATCCCGGCCGGCAGTCCGGTCACCGGCGAAATCACCGACGTCCGCAACAAGGGCATGTGGGGCAAGTCCGGCCGCATCACCGGCCGTATCCTCTACGTCCGCGCCAATGGCAATCAGATCCGCCTGACCGGCAGCTTCGATGACAAGGGCACCACCGGCACCGCCGGCGTCGTCGCCGCCATCGCCTTCGTGCCGATCGCCGGTTTCATCACCACCGGCACCAGCGCCCGCATCCCGCTCGGCACGCCCGTCACTGCCTTCCTCGACGAAGATGTCAGCGTCGCCTTCGCCGCCGCCGCGCCTGCTGCTGTTCCCGTCGCAACGCCCGCCATCGCTCCAGCGATCGCAACCCCGGTCGCGACCAAGACCTCGCTGGTCGACCCGTCGCTGGAGATCAAGGCGAACTAAAGGCGCTCACTACGAAAAAGAATAACGTGCTCCCGCGCAGGCGGGAGCCCAGTTCGACCGTCTCGACTGGGCTCCCGGCTGCGTGGCAGCATCATCATCGACGGGCCTTGTCGAAGCGCAGGCCAACCATCCCTCCCCGGCACCCTCAATGCGTCCGGCTCGTCACCTTCGCCGTGCCGTCGCTCAATATCTGGATCAGATGCGCGCTGCCATTGTCGCATTGCGCCTTCCATCCGCGCACGCCAGGGCTGATCTCGGCCCGGTCCGATCCGGTCACGCTGGGACACGCCGCCCCGCTCGCGCGGATCGCTTTCTCGAACACGCCATTGCGCAATCCCTCGTCCAGCTTCGACACCGCCGCCGTCGCCCCGGTTTCCGGTTCCTGGCGGTTGTCAGCCATCACCGGATCGCCGCCGTTATCGCCGCAAGCGGCCAGCGCGCAGGACAGCGTACAGACCAGCCCCAGAACCATCAACCGCCGCATCGCCATTCCCTTCATCGCTCCGATCATGCGCCATCATGTGCGCCCGCGCGCCCGGCAAAGCAATCCATGCAAAAAGGCTCCTCCTGCACGCAGGAAGAGCCTCTTTGTCATTCCACCGAAATGGGGCCGATCACTCTTCCCCATTATCCTTCACGCCCACGGTCGGAACCTCGATCGTTTCCTTCTTGGTGCCGACCACGACCGCCTTGGAATCGACATCGACCTTGGGCAGGTCGCCGCCCTTGACGCTCACTTCAGGCATGTCGCCGCCGCTCACATCGGCTTTCCAAAATCCGGTGGCGAACAGCACGCCGACCAGGGCCAGGGCCACGATCAGGATGATCGCGATCGTGCGACCAGCGCCGCTTTTCTTCACGACGACGCGATCGCCATAGGGGTCGTTCCGCACTTCAACCATGTTGCTCTCCTGCACATTTTCTGCGCCATCGAACGGGCCTGGAAACGCTTTGTTCCGGTTGAGAAACACTCGCAACAGGATAACCAGCCAAAATTCGACCCATGGTCAAAGACTTGTGTCCGCGGTCAAAAAGGTCGGAGCCCGACAGTGGGGACGGTTAGGCCGGGCTCCATCTTCCATAACGGCCCCGTCCGCATCCCATTGATTAGACGTTGGTCGAACGCGGACCTCTTTCGGCTCGCGCCCCATCATGTCTCCACCGCGACCCGCCTTCGCCCGATCGCGCCCAGCACATCCTCCACCCGCGCGATCGCGTCCGGGCTGTCGGGCCGCCCGGCCGTCCCCTGCCCGGCCTCGGCCCGCCGCCTGTCCACCCGGTCGCGGTGCAACGTCAACAGCCGCAGCGCCACGGTCAGGTTGCGCGTCCGCTTGACCTTGCGTCCTTTCACCGCGCCCTCGCCATCCAGCGTCAATTCCTCGACCTCGCTTCCGAACAGCACCTCGCGCATCAGCAGCGCCTCGATCTCGGCATAGCCCACGTCCAGCGCCTCTTCCCACGCGCGGGCGAACCCCGCATCGCTCTGCCGCCGGCGATAGGCGCTCGCCCGGCACATGCCCGCTTCCCGCGCCGCCTCGCTGGCATTGCATGTCTCGGCCAGCGTCTCCAGAAACCGCCGCTCCTTGACCCTGGTCCAGCCGTCCTTGCGCGCTTTGCCCTTCTGCGCCCGCGCCGTCCCGCACACGCCCATTCGCTGCCGCCGCGCCACCAGCCCCGTCCGCTGCACCGCCCGCGCGCCCGTCTTTGCGCCGTTCTCCGCCGCCATGCCCGCTCCCCCCGTCGCCATGCCCCGCCACGCAAAAGGGGCCGATCCTTTCGGACCAGCCCCTTCATTCTCGCCGCCTTGGCGACTCACATTTTTCCACTGTGCCAATCTCTGCCAGATCAGCGTGACGATGTCAAGAATAATGTTCCAGATAGGTTATTTTTGTATCATCGCCTGAACCGTCGCCGCTTCCAGCGCCATCGCATCAGCCACGCTCGGCCGCGCCTTCACTTGCTCCAGCCAGGCCGCTGTTTTGGGCCAGCAATCCGCCGTCAGCCCATCCGAACAATAGCCGACATTGATGATCGGGCACGCCGCCGCCAGGTCCGCCAGGGTGAAGCGATCCTCCACCAGCCAGCCACTTTGCGGCAGCACATCCTCCAGATAATCATAGATGCCCGGCATCTCATCGGTCTCGGCCACATCCGCCGCGCCCAGGTCCGGTTCGCGCTTCAGTGCCCTGGCGACCACACGGTTGAAGAAGATCTTCTGCCCGATCGGCTGCACCACCGTATCGCCAAACTCTTCATACCATATGGTCCGCGCCCGCGCTTTCGGTTCCGCCGGGATCATCTCCTGGCCGGGGCGCAAAGCATCCATATAGGTGATGATCGCGGTCGAATCGCACAGCAGGAAATCGCCATCCTCCAGCGCCGGAATCTTGCCAAAGGGCGACCCCTTCATATAGCCCTCCGCGCCCCGGCCGAACCCGGCCGTCTGCACCTCGATCGCGATCCCCTTCTCCGCGGCGAACACGATCACCTTGCGCACAAAGGGTGACGGCCGTGCGCCATGAATGATCAAATCGTCTCTCCTCCTGTCATCGGGTCGGTCGCGGCGATCATGCCAATTCAGTATTTAATTGCAACTTTTTCTTGCGCCGCCTGCCCCAGGAACGGCGCGATCACGCCCATCACCCGCGCCACCGTCTCCGCCTTCTCGCCCACCGGCGCGACATAGTCGATCACATCCCGCGCCGCATCCTGCCCGGCCCCCAACGCAATCGCCCAGGCGCTCAGATAATGCGCTGCCATGCACCCGCCCGCGGTCGCCACCGGCCCATGCGCCACGAACGGCGCATCGATCACCCGCACCCCCGCTTCGATCACCCAGGGCTTGCTCGTGCTGTCGGTGCAGGCGGGCAGGTCACCGATCAGCCCCAGTTTCGCCAGGATCAGTGCGCCCGAACATTGCGCGCCGATGATCTGCCGGCCCGGCTCCAGCGCGATCCGCGCCATCAGTTTCGTATCCGAAACGACATCGCGGGTCCGCACGCCGCTACCGATCAGCACGATATCGGCCGCACCCGCAAATTCCAGCGGCTGCTGCACATCGACCCGCACCCCGTTCATCGACGTGACGGACTCGCCCGGCCCGCAGATCTCCGCGCGCCAGCCCGGCACCCGGTTCAGCAGCGCCAACGCCACGAAACTGTCCAGTTCGTTGAAACCGTCGAACGTCAAAACCGCAACCCGCATCGCCGCCTCCCATTCCCCACAACCTCGTCATCCCCGCGAAGGCGGGGACCCATCTCCAGCCGTTGCGACCGATCGAGAGGTCGAGAGATGGATTCCCGCCTGCGCGGGAATGACGAAAATTTAGAGCTGCCGCATCTAATCGGTTCCGCGCCTATCCGCGCGATCCGCTCGCGCGCAATTGGCACCGTTCAGAATTGCGGCCCGGCGACCCCCGGCGCGAGAGGCTTGGGCTGAGGTATCGAGCCAGACCCGGCGTCATATCCAGGCCCAGGCTCGGCCCCGGCGCTGCTCCCCGGCCTCGCCCCGCCCGGCACCATAGTCCGGGTATAGTCGATCCGTATCCGCACCCAACTGCCCACCATCGCCTTGCCATTGACCCGCGGCGGCCGCACCAAAAACTGCCAGGCCGCCAGCCGCACCGCCTTTGCAAAACCCGACCCCAGCGGCGCCTCGCCCAGCGTCTGACAATTTTCGACATGATAATGGTCGATCGTCTTGCACGCCACCAGGCCATAGCCCTGCGCGGGCGCATTATTGGGAAGGTAGGACGACAATTCCGCATGGGTCGGCCGCCGATACCATTCCGCCTCGAACAACTGGACCCCTCCCGGTCCTTCGCCCGGCCCGGCCACCGCCGCGCTGTCGCCCTTGCCCTGTCCCGCGCCCTGCGCGCCCTTGGGCAGGTTGCCGATATCGGCCGACGCCATCTGCTCGCGGCTGAGCGTCAGGAAGGGGAAGGGCGATGGCGGCTGCTCCGCGGGCTTCTCGACCGGGATCGGCGGGCGCACCACCGGATCGGCCTGCTTCTGCGGCGCGGCATTATTCTCTTCGCGCTTTTCCGCTTTCTCGGCCTTGGCCTGTTGCTGCTCGGTCTGCTTCCCCGTCTCCACGTCGAACGTCACCGGCAACCGGTCGTCCTGCTTGGGCGGCTCCATGTTCGGCGACAAAGTGAACAGCGCGAGCAGCATCAACAGGTTCAGCACCAGCGCGAACGCCATGCCGCCTGCGCGCTGCCGCACCTTGTCCCACGGAATCGCGGAAACCCGGAAAATGGAATGCAATATCAAACGCGCCGACCAAAAGGACTCTATGGGATAAGTCCATGCCCAGACGACGCCGGACAATCAACCCCGTCGGTCGAAAGGCCACAGGCCCTTACCCCATAATCAGCACACATCCTCTTCGCGCACCACCGGCCGGCTTTCCCGCGTCGCCCGCATCCGGCTCGCCTTGTCGTCCTCGTCGCTGGTCAGCACGACATGATCGTCATGCACCTCCAGCAGCACGCCCGCGAACGGAAAGCCGTCCAGGCTGCCCATCACCCGGTAACTGACCGGATCACCGACCTTGAAGGTCGCCGGATCGGTGTTGAAGGTGAAGGGACAACCGCCCTCGCCCATGCCCTGCATATCATCTCTCCTTTGCCGCCATATTATCCGTCCGTTCCGCCCGATCAAGCCGCGCGATGCCCCCTGCCCAAGCCATCGCCACCTCGCTAAAGCATCCACCATGGACATCCGCCTCGCCACCCCCGCCGACCTGCCCCTGCTCCATCGCGTGATCCAGCGCGCCTATCGCGGCGACTCCGCCCGCGCCGGCTGGACCTTCGAATCCGACCTGCTCAGCGGCCCGCGCACCAGCCTCGATACGCTCGCCAAGATCCTGGCCAACCCTGCCGAACGGCTGGTGGTCGCGCTGGATGCGGAGGAAATGCCGATCGGCTGCGTCCAGATCACGGACCGCGGTGCCGGCATCGCCTATCTCGGCCTGCTCTGCATCGATCCGGCGCGCCAGGCCGCGGGCCTTGGCCGTCGCCTCATCGCCGCGGCGGAGGATCACGCCGCCCGCCTCTTTACCGCCAGCCTGATGGAAATGACCGTCATAGACAGCCGCACCGAACTGATCGCCTGGTATCAGCGCCGCGGCTATGTCTTGACCGGCGAGGTGCGCCCCTTCCCGATCCCGCTCGATTCCCCGCTGGCGATGGTGGTGCTGGCAAAAGCGCTGGCGACCCGAAACGATCTCGGCTAGGTCGCGGCCCATGCTCACGCGGCTCTACCAATGGACCCTGGCCAAGGCGGCGCACCGCCATGCCGAACGCTGGCTTTTCGCCATCAGTTTCATGGAATCGAGCTTCTTCCCGATCCCGCCCCATCCGCTGCTCGGCCTCATGTGCCTGGCCCGCCCGGAAAAGGCGCTCCGCTTCGGCTTCATCTGCACCCTGGCCTCGGTGATGGGCGGTATGTTGGGCTACGCCATCGGCCATTTCCTCTATGAAGCGCTCGGTCAGCAGATCCTGACCGCGCTCGGCCTTGCCGCCAAATTCCCGGTCGCGGCCTGCTACCTGCGCGATTACGGCGCGGAAATCATCCTCATCAAGGGCGCGACGCCCATCCCGTTCAAGCTCATCACGATCACGGCGGGCTTCGTCGGCCTGTCGCTCTTCACCTTCCTGTGGGCCAGCATCGTCAGCCGCGCCTTTCAGTTCATGCTGGTGGGCTTCCTGTTCTGGAAATTCGGACGGCCGATCAAGGCGTTCATCGAAAAATATCTCGCCTGGCTCTCCGCTCTCTTCCTCGTCCTCATCGTCGGGGGCTTCATCGCCGCCTCGATGCTGACCGGCGGCGTGAAGAAAGACGACAAATGCAGCCACGCCACCATGGCGACTCTTGATGTGACTGGCGGCCGATAACGCCGATGCGCGCGCTGCTTGCCATGTTCGCCGCCCGTCCGAAACTGGCCGCGCTGCTCGCCGGTTTCGCCTCGGCCACCGGCTTCGCACCGCTTAACCTCTGGCCCGTCACCCTCGCCTGCCTCACCGCGCTGATCGTCCTGATCGAGCGCGCCCCCGACCGCCGCGCCGCCTTCACCCGCGGCTGGCTGTTCGGCGTCGGCCATTTCACCCTGGGCCTCAACTGGATCGCCCACGCCTTCACCTTCCAGGCAACCATGCCCCACTGGTTCGGCTATGGCGCGGTGATCCTGCTCTCGCTCTACCTTGCGGTCTTCCCCGGCTTCGCGACGCTGGGCGCATGGTGGATACACAATAAACTCCCCTCCCTTTCAATGGAGGGGCAGCGAGACTTGGCGGCTCTGCCGCCTAGTCGCAGCGGGGTGGGCACAAATGCGACGTTCGTCCTCCTCCTGGCCGCCACCTGGCTCGCCACCGAATATTTGCGTGCGACCCTCTTCACCGGCTTCGCCTGGAACCCGCTGGGGGCGGTCCTCCTCCCCACGGGACTTGGTATAGCCGCCACCCTGATCGGCACCTACGGCCTCGGCGCGCTCACCATCCTCGCCGCCGCCGCCCTCCTCTTCACCGTCCGCCGCCAGTATCGCCCCGCCGCGATCCTCGCCGCACCGCTCCTCGCCCTCGCCCTCTGGGGCCTCCTCTCCCCCGCCCCCATCACGCCCCCCGGCGCGCCCCGCATCCGCATCGTCCAACCCAATATCGGCCAGGACGAGAAATACTCCGCCGCCCTCGAACAGGCGCATTTCCGCACTCTCGCGGCGCTGTCCGGCACGCCGCGCCCGGCCCCGCGCCTTATCTTCTGGCCCGAAGCGGCCATCCCCGCCTATCTCGACATGGAACCCGACTGGCGCGCCCGCCTCGCCGGCCTGCTCGGCCCCGGCGACCTGCTGATGACCGGCGCGACCAAAGTCTATTTCAAGCCCGACCCGAACAGCCCGATCGGCGAATCCAAACTGGCCGGCGCGAACAACAGCCTGTTCATCGTCACCCCCGACGCCCGCCTGCTCACCCGCTATGACAAGTCGCATCTGGTCCCCTATGGCGAATATCTGCCGATGCGGTCGATCCTTGAACCCATAGGCCTGTCCCGCCTCGTCCCCGGCGACGCCGACTTCTGGCCCGGCCCCGGCCCGCAAAGCCTCACCCTGCCCGCAACGCTCGGCCGCCCGGACCTCAAGATGGGCGTGCAAATCTGCTACGAGATCATTTTTTCGGGCCATGTCATCGATCCCGCCAACCGCCCGGCCTTCCTCTTCAACCCCTCCAACGACGCCTGGTTCGGCAGTTGGGGTCCGGTCCAGCATCTCGCCCAAGCCCGCCTCCGCGCGATCGAGGAAGGCGTACCGATCATCCGCTCGACCCCCACCGGCGTCTCGGCGATCATCGATGCGCGCGGCCATGTCGTCCACGCGCTCGGCCTCAACCGCGCCGGTTTCCTCGATTCCGGCCTGCCCCCCGCGCTGCCGCCCACACTCTTCGCGCGGCTCGGCAACTGGGCGTCCGGCCTGCTGATGCTCATCCTGCTTGGCGCGGCCATTGCCATCCGCCGAGGCAAAAGCTAATAACGACATAACGATTTCTTTATATCGAACTCTGCCCAAGCATCTTATGGGAGCCTCATGCGCAATCAATTTCTCTTCACCTCGGAATCCGTGTCCGAAGGCCATCCCGACAAGGTCGCGGACCAGATTTCCGACTCGATCGTCGATCTGTTCCTGTCCAAAGACCCCGAAGCCCGCATCGCCTGCGAAACCCTGACCACGACCCAATTGGTCGTCCTGGCCGGCGAAATCCGTTGCAAGGGCGTCTATGAAAATGGCGCCTGGGCGCCCGGCGCGCAGGAAGAGATCGAAGCCACCGTCCGCGAAACGGTCAAGCGCATCGGTTACGAGCAGGACGGCTTCCACTGGCAGACCTTCCGCTTCGAAAACAACCTCCACGGCCAGTCCGCCCATATCGCCCAAGGCGTCGATGAAAGCGGCAACAAGGATGAAGGCGCCGGCGATCAGGGTATCATGTTCGGCTATGCGTCGGACGAAACCCCCGACCTGATGCCCGCCACCCTCTATTACAGCCACAAGATCCTGGAACGTATGGCCGCCGATCGCCATGCCAAGGTCGTGCCCTTTCTGGAGCCGGACGCCAAGAGCCAGGTGACGCTCGAATATATCGATGAAAAGCCGGTCCGCGCGACCGCCCTCGTCGTCTCGACCCAGCACGCCGCGGGCATGGACAATGACGCCAGCCGCGCGGAATTGCGCGCATACGTCAAGGGCGTGATGGCCGACATCCTGCCCGACGGCTGGCTTCCCGAAGACGAGAAAATCTACGTCAACCCGACCGGCCTGTTCGAAATCGGCGGTCCCGACGGCGACGCAGGCCTCACCGGCCGCAAGATCATCGTCGACACCTATGGCGGCGCGTCGCCCCATGGCGGCGGCGCGTTCAGCGGCAAAGACCCGACCAAGGTCGACCGCTCGGCCGCCTATGTCACCCGCTATCTGGCCAAGAACATCGTCGCTGCCGGCCTCGCCCGTCGCTGCACGATCCAGCTGAGCTACGCCATCGGCGTCGCCGAACCGCTCTCGCTCTATGTCGATCTGCACGGCACCGGCACGGTGGACGCCGCCGCGATCGAGGCGGTCCTGCCGACCCTCGTGCGCCTGACACCCAAGGGCATCCGCACCCATCTCGGCCTCAACAAGCCGATCTACCAGAAGACCGCCGCCTATGGCCATTTCGGCCGCACCCCCGAAGGCGACTATTTCCCTTGGGAAAAGACCGACCTGGTAGACGCCCTCAAGGCCGCCCTGGCCTGATCCAACTACGCCCCTCCCGCTTGCGTTGGCCGGAGGCACGTGACTCCGGCCAAGGGCAGCGAGACTTGGTTCGGCGCAGCCGGGCCTAGTCGCAGCGGGGTGGGCACGACCCCACCATCCAATCCCGAAAAGGGCGCCGCAGCATCACGCTCCGGCGCCCTTTTCATGTCTCCGTCCCCTGTCCATAAAATGACGAAAAGTTCATTAGGAAAGCCCTCCCGTCCGGCGCATATCGCCCTTGTCGGGTCCGCCACCCCTGTCGGACCCGACACCTCTCCCCAAAGAGGCTTTCAATGACAAAGATGGTTGCCTCCGCCCTCCTCGGCCTCGCTATGATCGTCGGCAATGTTGCTCCTGCATCGGCCGCCCCCTGCAAGGACGCGAAGGGCAAGTTCGTCAAATGCGCCCCGAAACCGCCCGTCAAAAAGGCGGTCTGCAAGAACGCCAAGGGTCGTTTCATCAAGTGCAGATGACCTGACGAACGACGGCGGCGGGCGGCTTTCAGCCATGTCCCGTCGAAACCGGCGACGCTCCTCCTCAGCGCTGACCGCCAACCGCTTTTCATTCTGTCCCTTCCCACGACCCCGCCTGCACAGAAGGGGTTCGGGAGGGGACAGGTTTACGCCATGCGCAGCAAGCGCGCGCCGCATCACCTCCCCGCTTGCCCTCCTCGCCCCCTCCCGCTAGTCAGCCGCCCCATGACAGCGCATAAATCGGGCGATCCCACGACCCTCAACCGCCTCTATGGCCGCCAGTCGGGGCACAAGCTGCGCCAGGGGCAGCAGGAACTGGTCGACACCCTCCTGCCCGCCATATCGGTGCCGGAAGAAGGCGAGATCACCGCCGCCGGCCTGTTCGGCTACGACCGCCCGCTCCATTTCGAAATCGGTTTCGGCGGCGGCGAACATATGGCGCATCGCGCCGACATGCTCCCCGATCATGGCTTCATCGGCGCGGAACCGTTCCTCAACGGCGTCGTCACCGCGCTCGGCCATGTCCGCGACGGCGCGCTGGGCAATGTCCGCCTCCATATGGGCGACGCGCTTCAGGTTCTGTCCCGCATCCCCGACGGCGCCTTGAGCTTCGCCTATCTGCTCCACCCCGATCCCTGGCCCAAGGCGCGCCATGCCAAGCGCCGCATGATGAACCCCGGCCCGGTCGCGATGATCGCGCGCAAACTCAAGCCCGGTGGCGAGTTCCGCTTCGGCACCGACCATCCGGTCTATCTGCGCTGGGCGCTGATGGTGATGAACGGCCATTCCGACTTCGAATGGCTGGCCAGCGAGCCGAAGGATTTCCAAAACCGCCCCGGCGGCTGGCCCGAAACCCGCTATGAGGCGAAGGCCCGCCGCATCGGCCATGAAGTCTGGTACTTCCGTTACCGGCGTCGCTGAACCCGTTACGGCGCGCCCGGATCGAACAGCCCGATCGGCGCGCCAAATTCGTCAGGCCAGGCCAGATAGGCGACATCGGTCGGCCCGACGACGAACGCCCGCACCATCCACCGCCCGTCCTGCTGCTCCAGCAGGGCATAGACGTCCGGCCCATCGAATATCCCTGCCTCGACCCGTTCGGCATGGCGCGTCTTGCGAAAATCGATCGCCCCGCCCGCCGGCGTCTGCGGCACGACATGGGCAAAGGCCCAGCGATCCTGCCGCCGCAGCCGATGCACCACGAACTTGACCTTTTGCGCAAGGTCGCGTTCGACCGCGGGCCGCAACGCATCGAGCAGAATCCGCCGCTGCGGATCGGCGACACCGATATCGCTCGCCCCGGCCAGCGCGGCCATCACCATCATCGTCGCGATCATCCGCCCCTCCCGTCAAAGCCGGACCGATAGCCCAGCCCCGCCGCCATGGACATGAAAAAGGCCGCGCGTGGCCCCCACCCCGCGCGGCCCTTCATTGGACGAACAAACCCGGCACGTAAAAACCCGGCTCAGTTCGCCTTGGAAAGATCGACCTTTTCCACCCATTCGGGGTAGAAGGTCGGTTCGCGGTTGGACCAACCCACCGCCGTCGCCGCCGCCTCGCTGATCGACTGGAGCAGCGCGCGCCGCTTTTCGGGATGCAGATGGGGCAGGCTCGCCGCCGCGCAGAAAGCACCCGGCAACCAAGGCCGCGCCCCCGCGCCCAGCAATCGCTCATAGAGGAAGCGGTAGGAGGAAAAGCTACCCAGCCGATCCTGGCCGAGGTCGAACGCGGACACCGTCACCAGCGGCGCCATGAACGGCTCCACCTGTTCCAGACCGCTGTCGTCGGGCACGCGCGCCTTGATATCGTCCAGCCGCCCATAGATGCGCGCCTGCGCCCGGATGGAGGCCTCCTCGACCATGTCGCGGGACCATAGCTTCATCGCGTCGCGGCGATGCAGCCCGATATCCAGCGATCGGCGAATATAGCGTTGCGTAGAGGATGAGAAGCTTGCGAACTCTCGCAGTTCCGCCAGGGTTACAGCCCCATCCGCCGGTCTTGCACTCGTACCCATGTCATGCCCTCCGACTGGAAGTCGTAGGATGGAACGTGCGCCCTCTATGGTTACTGAAGGCTTAAGGGCCTGTTCCACCGCCATTCACAAGGGACCAGATTTCTTTTTGCAGCGCAACATGAAAATCTCATGACTGCGGCGAATGGAATTTTTGGCAAGCATCTCAATAGGCAACGACCAGCTTACGCCACTACATGCGGTTTGGGCGTTGTGGCCGCAACGGCCTCTGCCCCAATCAGCCAGACGAATGCTTCGTCTGCTTGCGTGAAGATGCGCATATAGGGTTGGGTCATTTCCCGTCGCACTTGCAGCTTGGCGATGACACTCGCTGTAACAATGGCGATTCGTGATGCACGCGGAAACAGCCCCTCGCCCAGATGTGTACGAAACGCCGCCACAGCTTCCTGGGGCTGCACCGCGCTGCGGCGCATGTCCATGCGTAACCGATAACCCGGCGAAAAGCCCTCGGCGACGAACCGCGCTTTCACATCACGGGCGTAGGCAGCGACGTCATCGGCGTCGAACAGACCATGCCAGCTTATGTCGAGCAGGTTGACGTCTTTGCGAAAATTAATCTCGTACATGATGGCACCTCCGCGGCCTTCATGCCCGATCCGCCTTACCCAACTCTTATCGCGCCATCAGTTAACCGAACTGCCCACGCATAGGCCTGCCATATCACCGATGCGACAGGACGACGTCGATACTGGGCAATCAAATCAGGCCCCGGCGCGCCGCTCCAGCACCGCGCCGATCATCGACCGCCACACCGCGACATCGCCCGCCTGCGCCATCTGGGCATCGGGTTCGCGCAACGTGTGCAGGATGGCATAGGCGTCGTCGACATGGTCGGGCCAGGCCGCATCTACCGCGCCGGCCGCATGGGGATCGCTGCCGCCGCCGTTCAGGCTCAATTGGCGCCCGGCCAGCACGCGGGCGATACGCTCGATGGCGGGGGTGGTGGACGTCGGCATGGATGGCAAACTCCTCTCTTGCGGGCGGCGCTTTGGCTCTACCACCGCCATGATAGCATGTTCATATCGGCGGAGCTATGCGTCCCCGCCTTCCTTATAGCCCGAAGACGGCACCGGATCGCCATGGTCGCCAGGCTTCGTGGTCGATGGCGGATCGGATGCGTCCATCGAATCCTTCAGGCTCTCGTCACGCTTTTCGTCATGATCCAGCACATGGTCCTGCGCATCGCTATCGCGGTCGTCGCCCGCTTCCTCACGGCTGTTGGGACGCATATCGGTCTTGTTGTCCGTCATGATGTCTCTCCTGTATCTAACCGGATCAACGGACGGCGCGGCGGCGCGGTTCCGCTTCGACCAACGCCGCCGCCTGTTCGACCAGCAACCGGGCACGCTACAGACTTTTGCCCCGTCACGGCGTAGACAGGCATCATGATTGATCTCCCCGAAGACGGCGATCGCGGCGTGGCACCGTCGATCGCGCTCTATTCCATCCTGGGCTTCTGGTTCTTCTACACCATCATCGTGACCTTGCGCGCCGCCGTCATCGGCTTCGACGCGCAGCTGGATCTGGCCGCCCGCCGCATGGTGGTGGCGGTGATCGGCATCATCGTCACCTGGATACTCTATCTCGCCCTGCGCCGCTTCGACGGCAAACCGCTCAGCGTGCGGATCGTCGCGGCCTTCTCGCTCGCCGCGCCCTTCGCGCTCGCGATGGCGGCGGCCAACTATTATATCTTCAACGTCTATGATCCGGTCACCCTCTTCCCCGACGCGGAATCGAAAAAGAAGATAGCGGAGGACGGCTATGTCCTCATCCAGATCGTCGAGGATGCGATCAGCCGCTATTTCTTCCTCGCCGCCTGGGCCGGCCTCTATCTCGCTCTGTCCTACGCCAGCGAAGCGCATCGCACCGAACGCCGCGCCGCCCGGCTGGAACGCGCCGCCCAGCAGGCCGAACTGCGCTCGCTGCGCTATCAGGTGAACCCGCATTTCCTGTTCAATACGCTCAACTCCCTCTCCACCCTGGTCATGCGCAACCGCCCGGACGAAGCGGAACAGATGATCATGTCCCTCTCCAATTTCTACCGCACCAGCCTGACCGGCGATCCGCTTGAAGAGGTGCCGCTGGAGGAGGAGGTCCATCTCCAGAAACTCTATCTGGATATCGAATCGGTCCGCTTCCCCGATCGGTTGAAGACGGTGGTCGATATCCCGCCTGCGCTGATGAACGCCTGCGTCCCCGGCCTCATCCTCCAGCCGCTCGTCGAAAACGCGATCAAATATGGCGTATCGCGCACCTCCAGCCCGGTGGAGATCCGCATCACCGCGCGAGAGGATGGCGACCTGATGCACATCGCCGTCACCGACGATGGCGACAATCCGCCCGGCCTGTCGGACAGCGGCAGCGGCATCGGCCTTGCAAATGTGCGCGATCGGCTGACCGCGCGCTTTGGCGATCAGGGCCAGATCGTCTATGGTCCGCGCGAGGGGAAGGGTTTTTCCGTCCTCCTCACCTTGCCCATCATCCGCCGGGGTTGCTGACGCCCATGTCCATCCGAACAATGATCGTCGACGATGAACCGCTCGCCGTCGAACGCCTCCAGATGCTATGCGCGCGCGAACCGCGCATCGCCCTGGTCGGCACCGCCACCGACGGCGAAGCCGCACTCCGCCTGATCGAAGGGCTGAAACCCGACCTCGTCATGCTCGACATCGCCATGCCCCTGCTCGATGGCATCGGCGTAGCCCGCGCCGTCGGCCGCATGGGCATCCGCCCCGCGGTGATCTTCGTGACCGCCTTCGAAGGGTTCGCGGTGGAAGCGTTCGATCTCGCCGCTGTCGATTATCTGCTCAAGCCCGTCGCCCATGATCGCCTGACCCGCGCGGTCGACCGTGTCGAAGTGGCGCTGCGCCACCAGTCCCCCGACGCCGCGCCCGCCATCTCCAGCGCACCGCAGCCCGAATGGGCCGAGGAATTCTGGGTGCCGCACCGCTCCGAACTGATCCGCATCGCCACCGACCAGATCGAGCGGATAGAGGCGGAGCGCGACTATATGCGCCTGCATGTCGGCGGCCACAGCTATCTGCTGCACCAGACTATCAGCAGCCTGGAGGAACGGCTCGATCCCCAGCAGTTCGTCCGCCTGCACCGCAGCCACATCGTCCGCCGCGACCATATCGCCCGCCTGCGCCACGACGGCAGCGGCGTCTGGTTCGCGGCACTCGCCGACGGAGGCGAAATCCGCATCGGCCGCACGTTCCTGGCGAACGCGCGCGCGATGACGGGGCGGTGATGGCTTACCCTGTTCCCCGGCGAAGGCCGGGGTCCAGTTCCGCCCTCTCAACTGGACCCCGGCCTTCGCCGGGGAACGCCGACCACCGCCCTTAGATTGCCTGCCCCGCAGCCCATCCACTCGCCCAGGCCCACTGGAAATTATACCCCCCCAGCCATCCGGTAACGTCCACAGCTTCCCCGATCGCATAAAGCCCCGGCACCTTGGCCGCCTCCATCGTCCGCGAAGACAGCCCGGCCGTCGCAATGCCGCCCACCGTCACCTCGGCCTTCATATAGCCCTCCGTCCCCGACGGCGCGAATGGCCAGTCGCTTAAGCGCGCGGCTACCTGCCGCAGCGCCTTGTCGGACAGGTTGCCCATCTCGCCCTGCACCCCGATCCGCTCCAGCAGCGTATCGGCCAGCCGTTCGGTCAGCGCCTGCGCCACCACCTTGCGCAGCATCACCCGCGGCCGCTCCCGCTTCTCCGCCAGCAGCCAGTCCGCCGCCTTGTCCGGCAGGAAATCGACCTGGATCGGCGTGCGATGCTGCCAGTAGGAGGATATCTGCAACATCGCCGGCCCCGACAGACCGCGATGCGTGAACAGCGCCGCCTCGCGGAAGCGCGTCTTGTCCCAGCGCACTTCGACATCGGCCGACACGCCCGCCAGCGACTGGAACAGCGCCTCCTCCGGCCCCAGCGTAAACGGCACCAGCGCCGGGCGCGGCTGCACGATGCTGAGGCCAAAATGCCGCGCCACATCATAGGCAAAGCCGGTCGCGCCCATCTTCGGGATCGACGGCCCGCCGGTCGCCAGCACCAGCGCGGGCGCGCGATACACTGTCCCGCCGATCGTCACCCGATACAGGCCATCGCCATGGTCGACATCGGCGATCGACTGCCCCAGCGCCAGCGTCACGCCGCCCTTGGCGCATTCCTCCTCCAGCATCGCGACGATCTGCTTGGCCGATCCGTCGCAGAACAGCTGCCCCAGCGTCTTTTCATGCCAGGCAATGCCGTAGCGATCGACCAGCCCGATAAAGTCCGACGCCGTATAGCGCCCCAGCGCCGACTTGGCGAAATGCGGATTGGCGGACAGATATCGGTCGGCGGCGGTGTGAATATTGGTGAAATTGCAACGCCCCCCGCCTGAAATCAGGATCTTCTTGCCCACCGCATCGGCATGGTCGACCAGCAGCACCCGCTTGCCCCGCTGGCCCGCGGTCGCCGCGCACATGAGGCCCGCCGCACCAGCGCCCAGCACGATCGCATCATAGTCCGCCATCAGCGCGCCCGCTTCAGGCGAACCACCGCCTCGTCCAGCGTCTGTAGAAAACGCGACCGGTCATTCTTGCCAAAGGGCGGCGGCCCGCCAATCTGGTCGCCACCCGCCCGCAAATCCGCCATGATCGCCCGCGTCGCGATCGCCGCGCCGATCGAACTATGCGTGAACGCCTTGCCATTGGGACCAATCACCACCGCCCCCGCCTTCAGGCAACGATCGGCCAGCAAGATGTCCGCGGTGATGCACACCGACGCCGCATCGGCTCGCTCGGCGATCCAGTCGTCCGCCGCATCGAACCCGTCGCTCACCACCACCCGGTCGAGCAGCGGATGGGCGGGAATACGGATCGGGCTGTTGCTCACGATCGTCACGGGGACTTCATGCCGCCAGGCGACCTTGTAGATCTCCTCCTTCACAGGGCAGGCATCGGCATCGACCAATATCTTCATGGCCTGCGCGATAGGCCGTGGGACTGATAGAGACAAGGATGCGCGGCTTATTTCGCGTAGCGCCATTCCCCGCCTTCACCCCGCGCCGCTCCTGTCCTACATGGGTCGGCATGAACGCCCCCCCGAACGCGCCCCTGTATAACAAGGACATATTGCGGCTCGCCGCCGGCATCCCGCACCACCAGCGGTTGTCGGACGCGCAGGCCAGCGTCGAAAAACGCTCCCCTACCTGCGGGTCGCGCATCACCGCCGACGTGCGCATGGCCGACGGCCGCCTCGCCGACATGGGTCTGGACGTAAAGGCCTGCGCGCTGGGCCAAGCATCCGCCGCGCTGATGGCGGGCCACGCGATCGGCCTCACCGCCGACGAACTGGCCGACGCCCGCGACAAACTCGCCGCCTTTCTGTCGGGCGACAGTGACGATCTCGACTTCTGGCCCGGCCTCGCCGTCCTCGCCCCGGCGCGCGGCTATCCGGCCCGCCATGCCTCGATCCGCCTCGGCTTCGAAGCGATCGCCGAAGCCGCCCGACAAGCGGACGCCTGATGGAAGCGCATCAGGCCGTCAGCGCCACCGACATTCTCCTGTCCGAAGGCGTCATCCTGCTAGGCGCCGCCGTGCTCTTCGTCATGCTCTTCCGTCGCTTCGGCCTCGGCGCGGTGTTGGGCTATCTGGTCGCGGGCGCGCTGGTCGGACCGCAGGGGCTGGGCCTCGTCGGCGGCGGCGAATCGAAGCTCGCCATCGCCGAAATCGGCATCGTCCTGCTACTGTTCCTCGTCGGCCTCGAACTGCACCCCGCACGGCTCTGGCGCCTGAAACGCGACATTTTCGCGCTCGGCCTGGCGCAAGTGGTGCTGTGCGGCTGCATCCTCACTGCCATCATCTTCTATTCGACCGGCTTCAGCTGGGGCGCGGCGATCGCGCTCGGCCTGCCGCTTGCCCTCTCCTCCACCGCGCAGGTGCTGCCGGGCCTCAAGTCCAGCGGCCGCATCAACTCCCCCTTCGGTGAGAAGGTCTTCTCGATCCTGCTGTTTCAGGATCTCTCCATCGTCCCGCTCATCACCATCGTCGCCGCCCTGTCCCGCAACCCCGCCGATGCCGGTGGCCCACCGGGATGGATGATGGCGGGCTACACCATCGCCGCCATCGCCGGCCTCGTCCTGGCCGGCCGCTTCATCCTGCGCCCGCTGCTGGGACTGGTCGGCCGCATGGGCGAACGCGAGATGTTCGTCGTCGTCGGCCTCTTCACCGTGCTCGCCGCCGCCGCACTGATGCACAGTCTGCACCTCTCCACCGCGCTCGGCGCTTTCGTCGCGGGCGTCATGCTCGCCGATTCGCCCTACCGGCATGAGATAGAGGCCGACGTCGAACCCTTCCGCTCGATCCTGCTCGGCCTCTTCTTCCTGGCCGTCGGCATGGTGCTGGACCTGCGCGCCGTCGCCGCCAACCCGCTGTTCGTCCTCTCCATGGCGGTCGTGCTCGTCGCGACCAAGGCGGCGATCATCACAGGCCTTGCGCGCCTTTTCGGCATGGAATGGCGTCCGGCGCTGGGTGCGGGCCTGCTGCTCAGCCAGGGTGGCGAATTTGGCTTCGTGCTCTTCACCCAGGCGCAAAACGCCCTGTTGATCGCACCGGAAGCCGCCAGCCTGTTCGCCGCCATCGTCACCTTCTCGATGGCGACGACGCCCTTCCTGATGCTGTTCGCCCGCCGTTTCGAGTTTGCGAAGCCCAAGGACCAGCACCTGCCCGGCCCGGAGGATGCGCCGCGCGGCTCCGCCATCATCGTTGGCTATGGCCGCTTCGGGCAGACGGTCGCGCAAATGCTGATGGGCCATGGCTTTGGCGTCACCCTGATCGACAAGAAGCCCGCCCAGATCGAGGTGTCGAGCCGTTTCGACATGAAGGTCTATTATGGTGACGGCACCCGCATGGACCTGCTCCACCGCGCCGGGGCGGACGAAGCGCGTCTCATCGCCTTCTGCATCGACGACCCCTCGCTCGATTCGCGCGCGCTCCAGCCCATCGCCCAGGCCTTCCCCCAGGCCGCGCTGATGGTCCGCGCCTTCGACCGGCGGCAGGTTCTTGAACTACAGGACATGGATCTCGCCGGCATAGTCCGCGAAGTCTATGAATCGGCCATCTGCATGGGCGTGCAGGCGATGCAGTCGCTTGGCGTGCCGGACGGCGAAGTCGAGGAAGTCGAGCGCCAATATCGCCAGAACGACGCGCAGCGCATGGCGCTCCAGACCGAACATGGCAGTCTGCTCGCGGCCAAGGACTTGATGTATCGCCCCGGCAAGTCCATGCGGCTGCTCAGCAGAGGGGATGGAGAAAAGGCATGATCGCGATACTGGCCTGTCTGTCGGCGGCATTGGCGATAGGCGCCGGCGCATTCGGCGCGCATGGCGTCGCCGATCCCAAGGCGGCGGAATGGCTGCGCACCGGCGGCCTCTATCAGTTGATCCACGCGGTCGCCGCGATCGCCCTTACCGGCGTCGCGCGCGGCGCAGCGGCGCTGATGCTCATGGGTGCGGCGATCTTCGCCCTTACCCTCTATGCCATGGCGCTGGGCGGCCCCAAATGGCTGGGCGCGGTCACGCCGATCGGCGGCGTGCTGATGATCGCTGGCTGGCTCTGGGCCGCATGGACCTTTGGACAGCGCTGAAACCGCGCCCTTGCCCCCGATCCCTCGCACGCCTAGATTGGGCAATATGGCCGACCATCACCATCATCACGAACCGACCGGCACCAAGCTCGCCGACGCCGCGCGCCTGACGCTGGAGGCGCAGGAAGAGCAATGGACACCGATGCGCGCCGCCATTTTCGATGCGCTCGCGGCGGAGGAACGGCCCGCTTCGGCCTATGACATCGCCGATACCGTGTCCAAGACGCGCGGCAAGCGCGTCGCCCCCAACAGCGTCTATCGCATCCTCGACCTGTTCGTGACGAACAACATCGCGATACGGGTGGAAAGCGCCAACGCTTATATCGCCAACGCCCATCCGGGCTGTCACCATGACTGCATCTTCCTGGTCTGCCGAAATTGCAAGCAGGCGACCCATGTCGATGACGACAAGGTGACGGGCGATGTGCGCGCGGTCGCGGCCCATGAAGGCTTCCATGCCGAACGGCCGGTGATCGAGGTATTGGGCACCTGTGCGAAATGCGCGGCCTGATGGAGCGTTGCGCTTCCGCCCGGAACGGCCTAGCGGACCCTGCTTTGATCCTGAACGGCCTTTGGGCCGGGGGAGTCTATGTCTTTGATGAATGATCGCCCGGAAACCCCGCTCCTCGACCAGGTCGTCTGGCCGTCGGACCTGCGCGCCCTCAAGCCCGACCAGCTGCGCCAGCTGGCCGACGAACTGCGGCAGGAGGTCATATCCGCCGTCGGCGTGACCGGAGGCCATCTGGGGTCCGGCCTCGGCGTGGTCGAACTGACCACCGCGATCCATTATGTGTTCGACACCCCCCAGGACAAGCTGGTGTGGGACGTCGGGCATCAATGCTATCCGCACAAGATCCTGACCGGCCGGCGCGACCGCATCCGCACCCTGCGCATGGGCGGCGGCCTGTCCGGCTTCACCAAGCGCAGCGAATCGGACTATGACCCGTTCGGCGCAGCGCACAGCTCCACCTCGATCAGCGCCGCCTTGGGCTTCGCCGTCGCCAACAAGATGCAGGATCGCCCTGGCAAGGGCATCGCTGTGATCGGCGACGGCGCGATGTCGGCGGGCATGGCCTATGAGGCGATGAACAACGCGCGCGCGGCCGGCAACCGCCTGGTCGTCATCCTCAACGACAATGACATGTCGATCGCACCTCCTGTTGGGGGATTGTCCGCCTATCTCGCCCGCCTCGTGTCCAGCCGCGAATTTCTCGGCCTGCGCGACCTCGCCAAGCGCCTCGCGCGCAAACTGCCCCGCCCGCTCCACAATGCCGCCCGCAAGACGGACGAGTTCGCCCGCGGCATGGCGATGGGCGGCACCCTGTTCGAGGAACTGGGCTTCTATTATGTCGGCCCGGTCGACGGCCATAATCTCGACCAGTTGATCCCGGTGCTGGAAAATGTCCGCGACGCCGCAGAAGGCCCCTGCCTCGTCCATGTCGTCACGCAAAAGGGCAAGGGCTATGGCCCGGCCGAAGCGGCGGCGGACAAATATCATGGCGTCCAGAAATTCGACATCGTCACCGGCGCCCAGGCGAAGGCCCCACCGGGACCGCCCAGCTACACCAATGTCTTCGCCCAGGCGCTGATCGCCGAAGCGCAGCGCGATCCCAAGGTTTGCGCCATCACCGCGGCCATGCCGTCGGGCACCGGCCTCGACAAATTCGAACTCGCTTTCCCCGATCGCACCTTCGACGTCGGCATCGCCGAACAACATGCCGTCACCTTCGCGGCCGGCCTCGCGGCGGAAGGGATGCGCCCCTTCTGCGCCATCTATTCGACCTTCCTGCAACGCGCCTATGACCAGGTCGTGCATGACGTTGCGATCCAGAATCTGCCCGTCCGCTTCGCCATCGACCGCGCCGGCCTGGTCGGTGCCGACGGCTCGACCCATGCGGGCAGTTTCGACGTCACCTATCTCGCCACCCTGCCCAATATGGTGGTGATGGCCGCCGCGGACGAGGCGGAACTGGTCCATATGGTCCACACTTGCGCGATGCATGACAGCGGCCCGATCGCGCTGCGCTATCCGCGCGGCAACGGTACCGGCGTCGCCATGCCCGAAATCCCCGAACGGCTGGCAATCGGCAAGGGCCGGATCGTGCGCGACGGGCGTCAGGTTGCCATCCTCTCGCTCGGTACCAGGCTAGAGGAAGCGCTCAAGGCCGCCGAAGCGCTGGAGGCCAAGGGTCTTTCCACCACCGTCGCCGACCTGCGCTTCGCCAAACCGCTGGACGAAGCGCTGATCCGCAAGCTGCTGACCACGCACGAAGTCGCCGTGACGATCGAGGAAGGTGCGATCGGCGGCCTCGGCGCGCATGTGTTGACCCTGGCGAGCGACCTCGGCCTCATCGACAATGGCCTGAAGCTGCGCACCATGCGCCTGCCCGACATTTTTCAGGACCAGGACAAGCCGGAAAAACAATATGCCGACGCCCGTCTGGACGCCGACGCCATTGTCGACACCGTCCTGACCGCCCTGCGCCACAATAGCGTAGGCACAGAGGCGCGGGCCTGACCATCGACAGGAACTAAATCATCCTCGCAAACGTAATGGATCAACCGTGCCGTCAGTACGCTGAACGGCACGGCCATTGGGAGCGGAGGAAACGGTTGGCGTCGCATCTTCAACGGATATCGCGGGCGTTCGCTAAACCCTCGCCCGCCCTTTGCCTATTAATCCTGTGCGCCGCATGTCAGCAAAAGCCCGTCGACATCGCGCCACCCCGCGCGTCCGATCCTGTCCCGGCACCCCAGGAAAAGTCCCTGATCGCGGTGCCGGTCGATGCGGATGCCGGCGCTTTGCGCGAGGCGATCGAACAGGCGGTGCCGCGCATCCTGTGGACCATCAACCGGCGCGAACCGCGCTGCGTCGCACCGCAAAAGGTCAAGATATTCGGCGGGGAGCTAAAGGTCACGCCGCCCATCGGCTGCACCATCGTAGGCACCGTCACGCGCGGCCCGGTCAGCCTGCGCGGCGAAGGGCGGGAGATCATCGCTGACCTGCCCATCCATGCCAGCATCAGCGCGCGCGACGTGGGCGGCGTGCTGAAAGGCGAAACCGCGACCGGATCGGCCATGGTGCAGGCCCGCATCACCATCGACCTGGCGCGCGACTGGACACCCAAGGGCACGGTGCGGCTGCATTATGACTGGACCACGCCGCCGGGCATCGATTTCCTGGGTCAGCGCATCGGCTTCACGGACGAAGCCGATGCGAAACTGCGCCCCATCGTCGCCAAACTGGAGCGGGATTTGCCGCGCGAACTCAGCAGCATGAACCTGCGCGGCGAAGCGGAAAAATACTGGCGTCAGGCCTTCTCCACGCTGGAACTGAACAGGCAAAATCCGCCCGTCTGGATGCGCATCAGCCCGCAGAAGATATTCTACAACGGCTACACGATGCGCGGCCGCTCGATCCGGCTGGACCTGGGCATGGAAGCGATAACGGAAACCTTCGTGGGCGATCGTCCTTCAGCACCGCAGCCGACGGCCCTACCGCCGCTCGACCGGGCACCGGTACGAAACCGGCTGTCCTTCCATCTGCCGGTGACAGCGGATTATCGCCAGCTTCAACCCGTCATTCAGCGCGCCTTGTCGAAACGCGCCGCGCGTCCGTTTAACCTACCCGGCATCGGCGCGGTGTCGACGCGCTTTTCCAACGTGACCTGCTATGGCGCGACGGGCGGGCGGATCGCGGTGGGCGTCGATGTCACCGCCCGGCCCGCCGATTCGACGGAGGATATCCATGGCCGCATCTGGCTGGCGGCGCGTCCGGTCAATGCCGCCAACTCGCCGCGCGTGGGCTTTGTCGATCCCGTCATCACCGGCGATACGGACGGCGTCAGCGGCGACACGCTATTGGCGATCGGGCAAAGCCCCGGCTTCTCCAGCCTGATCGCCAGTGCACTCGGTCAGAATTTCGCAAAGGATATAGCGGAACTCAAACGCAAGATCGGCCGCGCCATCGCAGACAAGCGAGAAGGCGACTTCGTCATCCACGCCCATGCCGATCGGTTCGACATCGGCCAGATCCACGCTTATGGCCAGGGATTGCACCTGCCCGTCCATGCAACGGGTCAGGCGCAGATCAGCTATCGACCGACCGACGGCGCGGCAAAGTAAGCCGCGCCGTCCGATTGATCAGGCCGAATATCAGGGCTGCGGCGTCGCGGCGCGCGCCTCCTGGCCGTCGCCTTCGGGCGCGGCGATGATGTCGCGGGTGGTCGCACCCTTGTCCACGACCTCGGTGCCCGGATCGCCCACCGACGATCGGATGCCCGACGCGGCATTGGCGCGACCGGCCGCGGTCAGCGTGCTGCTCTCACCGGCGCTGCGGGCGGCGGGGCCGCCGAACATCGCGTCCATCGCCGCCTTGCTCGAATCGACCGACGCAGCGGCCGGCGTGCCCGGCGCAGGCGGCACCAGCGCGAAGTCGGGCGGGATTACCAGCGGCGCCTGACGCGAGACGGCGAATTCATCGGGGCGCTGGCGGTTCATCAGGCCACCGCCGCCGCCACAGGCGGACAGGATGGACACAAGGCCGGCAGCGAGGATCAGTTTACGCATTACTTCAAAGTCTCCGTCTTTGCGCCCTTGTCGCGCAGCAGCAACGCCCGCGCAAGCAGGATCAACACGCCGATGGTGATGGCGGCGTCAGCCAGGTTGAAAATCAGGAATGGCCGCCACTCGCCGATGTGCAGGTCCGCATAATCAATGACATAGCCCAGCCGCACGCGGTCCACGATATTGCCGATCGCCCCGCCCAGCACCAGGCCCAGCGCGGCGACATCCTGCCGCGCCTTTTCGCGCCACATCCACACGCCGACGAAGGCGGAGATGAGGACCGTCATCCCCACCAGCGCCCAGCGCGCGGTGTCGGTGTCGGCATGGAAGAACCCCATCGAAACGCCGCGATTTTCCAGCCAGCGCAGGCGGAAGAAGGGCAGGATATCGATCCCCTCCACCCGGCTTTTCAGCGCCAGCGGATAGGTGACCGTATATTTGATGAGCTGGTCCAGCGCGAGCGTCACGATCGCGACGGTCAGCCCCAGCGGGCGGTGGTTGACGGCGTTCATGCGTTCAACACCCCGTCACAACGGTCGCACAGCGTCCCATCTTCCGTCACTTCCGGCAGCTTGCGCCAACAACGGCCGCATTTGTGCCATTCGCTAGGCGTCACGATGATGCCGTCGCCCTCGCCCATGGTCACCCGCGCAACGATCGCCACTTCGGCGAAATCAACGTCGCCCACCGGCAGCCATTCGCCCATGGTGACGTCCGCGTCCAGGCTGGATCGCACGATCTTCTCGCGCCGCAACGGCTCGATCGCCTCGTTCACCTGTTCGCGCTGGCTGCGCAGTTCGGCCCACTTGCTGTCCAGGTCGCCGTTCAACCAGTGCTTCTCGATCTCCGGCCATTCGAGGAAATGGACGCTCTCTGCCTCATCAGGGAAGCGGCTCTGCCACACTTCTTCCGCGGTGAAGGGGATGATCGGCGCGGCATAGCGGACCAGCGCATGGAACAGCGTGTCCAACAGCGTGCGATAGGCGCGGCGCTTGGGGTCGCTCTTCGCGTCGCAATAGAGGCAATCTTTGCGGATATCGAAGAAGAAGGCCGACAGGTCGCTATTGGCGAAGTCGAACAGCGCGCGGGTATAGCGGCTGAACTCCAGCCATGTCTCGCTGCCCTTGCTCTTGTCCACCACGCCACGCAGTTCCGCGTCCAGCGCCGCCAGCCGATGAAGCATATAGCGCTCCAGCTCCGGCATCTCGGCATAGGACACCGCCTCGCTGTCCTCATCATAATCGGCCAGCGCGCCGAGCATGTAGCGGAACGTATTGCGCAGCTTGCGATAGGCGTCGGACGACCCGGCCAGCACTTCCTTGCCGATGCGCACATCGTCGAAATAATCGGTGCTGGCGACCCAGACGCGCAAAATGTCCGCGCCGCTTTCGCCCATGATCTTGAGCGGATCGACCACATTGCCAAGGCTCTTGGACATTTTCTTGCCCGTGCCATCCAGCGCGAAGCCGTGGGTCAGGACAGCCTTATAGGGTGCCTGTCCGCGCGTGCCGCAGCTTTCCAGAAGCGAGGACTGGAACCAGCCGCGATGCTGGTCCGATCCCTCGATATACAGGTCGGCGCGCGTCCCTTCGCCATAGCGGCCCTCGACCACGAAACTGTGGGTCGATCCGCTGTCGAACCAGACGTCGAGAATGTCGTTCACGACTTCGTAGTTATCAAGGTCATAGTCTGGACCAAGCAGCGCCTGATGATCCGCCCCGAACCAGGCGTCCGCGCCCGCGCCCTTGAACGCCTCGATGATGCGGGCATTAACCGCCGGATCGACCAGATATTGCCCACTCTTGCGATGGACATAAAGCGCGATCGGCACGCCCCAGGCGCGCTGGCGACTGATAACCCAGTCGGGGCGGCCTTCGACCATGGAGCGGATGCGGTTGGTGGATCGCTCCGGCACCCAGCGGGTCTGGGCGATCGCGTCGACCGCGATCTCGCGCAGCGTCGGACCGTTGCCGGCGATGATCGGGGTCGGCATCACGCCGCCGTCCACATCGGCGACCGCGCCTTCCTGGGGCTTATCCATCGGGATGAACCATTGCGGGGTGCAACGATAGATGATCCGCGCCTTAGACCGCCAACTATGCGGATAGCTGTGGCGGAAGTCGCTGGCGGAGAGCAACGCGCCCGCGGCGCGCAGATCGCTACAGATCGGGCCGTCCACACCGTTGAACTTGGTGTTGATGACGCTGCCCTGCCCCGGCAGCCATTCCCAATCGTCGCGATAGAAGCCCGCATCATTGACCGCAAACACCGGATCGATACCCAGCTTCTTGCAGGCGATGAAATCCTCCTCGCCATGGTCGGGCGCCATATGGACAAGGCCGGTGCCCGCGTCGGTGGTGACGTGATCGGCGGGGAGGAAGGGACGGGGCCGATCGAAGAAAGAGCCGCTCTTAAGCCCCTCCCCTTCAGGGGAGGGGGTGGGGTGGGGGCGTGCCCCGGACACTGTGTCATCCGGCACGCCCCCACCCCCGGCCCCTCCCCTGAAGGGGAGGGGTGAGGAAAGGCGGCCAGCCATCGGGTGGCGGGCAATGGCTCCGGCAAGTTGCGCACCTTTGACCACACTCTTCTGGGTCAGGTGGAAATGAGCATTAAACTCACTCCAAGCCTTATTAAGTCGTTCTTCGAAATCACGAACAAGATTTGGTTCGTTTGCAATCAACAGCTTCTTGCCTTGGAAAAACTGCAACGCCGAATTTTGAGCGACATCTACTTTCTCAAGGCTTCGGATAACCGGAGTAGGATCGAATACAGCATACTCAATTTCCTCCCCGAAAGCGATCGCCTGGTTCACCGGGATCGTCCAGGGCGTCGTCGTCCAGATCACCGCATAAGCGCCGACCAGTTCCGGCGCGTTCGGCGCTTCCACGATCTCGAACGCCACGTCGATCTGCGTCGACGTCACATCCTCATACTCAACTTCGGCTTCGGCCAGCGCGGTCTTCTCCACCGGCGACCACATGACGGGCTTGGCCCCGCGATAGAGCTGCCCACTCTCGGCGAATTTCAGCAACTCGCCCACGATCGTCGCTTCCGCGTCGAATTTCATCGTGAGGTACGGATCGGCCCAATCGCCCATCACGCCCAGCCGCTTGAACTGCTCCTTCTGCACGCCCACCCAACGGTCGGCATAGGCGCGGCACTGGGCGCGAAATTCCTGAGCCGGAACCTCGTCCTTGTTCAGCTTCTTCTTGCGATATTCCTCCTCGATCTTCCATTCGATCGGCAGGCCATGGCAGTCCCAGCCGGGCACATAGGGCGCATCCTTGCCCAGCAAGGATTGCGATCGGACGATGATGTCCTTCAGCACCTTGTTCATCGCATGGCCCATATGGATGTCGCCATTGGCGTAGGGCGGGCCGTCATGAAGGATGAAGCGCTCACGCCCGGCCCGCTTCTCGCGCAGGCGGTCGTACAGGCCCATCGCCTCCCACTTGGCGGCGATCGCCGGTTCCTTCTGGGCCAGCCCCGCCTTCATCGGAAAGTCGGTGACGGGCAGGAAGACGGTGGACTTATAATCAGGTGCGTCGGTCATGGGGTTCCAGAACAACCAAGGTCCGTTCGCCCTGAGCCTGTCGAAGGGCCGTCCTTTCTCAACGAAAGAAGGGCGGGGCTTCGACAGGCTCAGCCCGAACGGGTGAGGAAAAACGTGCCCGGTGCCTTAAGCGAGCCGGGGCGTTCCCGCAAGGATTTGCCGCGCGTCCACGCAGTCCTGCGCAATGCCCGCCATCAGCGCGTCCAGCCCATCATATTTCCGCTCGCCGTGCAGATAGTGGATCAACTGCACCTCGATCACCTGGTCGTAAAGGCTTTCGGCGAAATCGAAGAAATGCGGCTCCAGCAATTCCTTGGGCGGATCGAAACTGGGGCGGATGCCCAAGTTCGCCGCCCCGTCCAGCATACGGCCGTCGGGCAACAGCCCGCGCACCGCATAAATGCCATAGGCCGGCCGCAGATAATGGCCCATGTCGATATTGGCGGTCGGAAAACCGATGGTGCGGCCCAGCTTGTCGCCATGCTGCACCACGCCCTGAATGGTGAAGGGCCGCGTCAGCAGCCGTGTGGCGGTGTCGCAGTCCCCGGCGCGAAGCGTGTCGCGGATGCGGCTTGAGGATATGATCTCGTCGCTGCCGTCGGTCACGGCCGGCACCGCTTCGGCCACCATGTCCAGCGCCGTGCCCAGTTCCGCCAGGGTGGCGGCATTGCCGCTCCTGGCCTGGCCAAAGGTGAAATCCTGCCCTGTCACGACCCCGGCCGCGCCCAGATCCTGCACCAGGAACGCTGCAAATTCCTCCGCGGGCATCCCCGCCATGGCTGGGGTGAAATCGAACACCAGCATCGCGTCCGCCCCCGCCGCCGCGAACAGCGCTTGCCGCTGGTCCAGCGTCGTCAGGCGGAACCAGGGTGTGTCGGGCCGGAACAGCCGCACCGGATGGGGATCGAAAGTGGCGACGATCGCCGGCCGCCCCTCGGCCCGCGCGCGCGCGATCGCCCGCGCAACCACCGCCTGATGGCCCGCGTGAAACCCGTCGAAATTGCCGAGCGCCATGATGCTCCCGCGCAGATGCGGCGGGATCGGGGCGCTGCTCCTAAGCCGCTCCATGGCGCGGCCTATAGGGGGGTGGATGGGGCGTGGCAATCAGGATGCTTGCCCTATCATCTGTTCGCCCTGAGCGAAGCCAAAGGGGATCGCCGACAACAGGGAGGTGCCTTCGCCTGCGCTCAGACAAGGGCTTCGACGCCGCTCAGCTTGAACGTAGATAAACTCATTTACGCCGCAGCAACGTAACGAAACTATAGGCCGGCCGTCCATCCAGCGCCTCGTGGCCCACCCGCGCCGTTTCGCGCCAGTCCACCGGATCGGGATAAGCGATATGCGCATCGCCCGCCACCTCCAGATGCACCTCGGTCAGTTCGATCCGGTCTGCCAACGGCAGGAACAGCCGATAGATTTCCGCGCCGCCGATCACCATGACGGTCGGCGCATCGGCCAGCATAATCGCCCCGTCGATATCATGGACGACTTCAGCCCCCCGCCCGCGCCAGTCGCGATCGCGCGTCAGCACGATATGACGACGACCGGGCAGCAAGCCGGGCAGGCTATCGAAGGTCTTGCGCCCCATCACCATCGGATGGCCGGCGGTGATTGCCTTGAAATGCTTGAGGTCGGCGGGCAACCGCCAGGGCAGGTCGCCATCCCGGCCGATCACACCATTATCTGCGCGGGCGAGAACGAGAGTGATTTCCGCGCGATTCATACGCCCAAACCCTCGTCATTCCCGCGCAGGCGGGAATCCATCTCCCAACGCCGCGGATGGGGAAAGCGTTGGAGATGGATCCCCGCCTGCGCGGGGATGGCGGAACAGAAAAAACGCAGCGCGTTGCTCACAACGTCAACCGCGTCACATGCCCCATCTTTCGACCGGGCCGCGCCTCATGCTTGCCATAGAGGTGCAGATGGTTCGCCGGATCGGACAGGATCGCCAGCCAATCACCGGCGTCGTCGCCGATCAGGTTGCGCATATCCACCGCCTTCGCCGCCAGCGTCGTGTCGCCCAGCGGCAAACCGCAAATCGCGCGGACGTGGTTTTCGAACTGGCTCGTCACCGCACCCTCGATCGTCCAATGGCCGCTATTATGGACGCGCGGCGCCATCTCGTTGAACACCGGCCCGTCGCCGCTGGCGAAAAATTCGCAGGTCAGCACCCCGACATAGTCGAGCGCATCGGCGATCTTGCGCGCCATGCCGCGCGCCTGCGCCATTTGCCCCGCGATCAGCGCGCCTGCCGGCACGGTCGATGTGGCGAGAATACCATCGACATGGACATTGGCGGCCGAATCCCAAAATCGCACCGCGCCGTCATGCCCGCGCACCAGGATCACCGAAAATTCCTGGTCGAAGGTCACGAACCCTTCCAATATCGCGCTCTGCCGCCCGATCGCGTTCCACGCGCCGACCGCATCGCCCGGCTCGGACAGGCGGGCCTGTCCCTTGCCGTCATAGCCCATGCGATTGGTCTTCAGGATCGCCCGGCTGCCGACCTGTTCGATCGCGCTCTCCAGATCGTCCAGGCTCTCGACCGGCGCGAAGGGCGCGGTCAGCCCGCCCAGGTCGCAGACGAAGCGCTTTTCCGCCAGCCGGTCCTGCGCCACGCGCAACGCCTGCGCGCCGGGGCGGACCAGCCCATGGGTGGACAGTATCTCGACCGCGGCGGGATCGATATTCTCGAACTCGTAAGTGACGACATCGACGCTGTCGGCGAAATCGCCCAGCGCCTGCGGGTCTTCATAAGCGCCGCGCGTCCAGTTGGGCGACACATCGGCGGCCGGGCCGCTCTCTTCGGGCGCATAAATATGCGTGCGATAGCCCAGTTGCGCCGCCGCGGTGGCGATCATCCGGCCCAGCTGGCCGCCGCCTAATATGCCGATCGTGGCGCCGGGCGCGATGGTCGTCATGGGCCTTGCTCAGTCCTCGACGGTTTCGGCGACGGCATCGGTCTGGCGCGCGCGCCAGGCGTCCAACCTTTCAGCCAGCGCATCGTCGGTCGTTGCCAGGATCGATGCCGCCAGCAGCCCCGCATTGATCGCACCGGGCTTGCCGATCGCCAGCGTGGCGACGGGGATGCCGCCGGGCATCTGGACGATGGACAGCAGCGAATCCATGCCCTTTAACGCCTTGGATTCGACGGGCACGCCCAGCACCGGCAGGCGGGTCATGGATGCCGTCATGCCGGGCAGATGCGCCGCGCCGCCAGCCCCGGCAATGATGACCTTCAGGCCCCGGCCGACCGCCCCGGTGGCGTAATCATAAAGGCGCTGCGGGGTACGGTGCGCGGACACAACCTTACATTCATGGGGGACGCCCAGCGCGTCGAGCGTTTCGGCGGCATGGCGCATCGTGTCCCAATCGGACCGCGATCCCATGATGATGCCGACCGTGACTGCCCCGCTCATATGCTGCTTCCCCTGAACGCGCGGCTTGTGACGCCGCCCGGAAAGCAAAGCCCCTTAGCGGCCGGGCCGCCAAGGGGCAATGCTATTCCGCCCGGCACCGTCCAAGCCGTCAGTCGATATCTATACCCTGCCCGGCCAGCCAGTCGCGCACCGGGGCCAGTGCATCCTCATGCCGCTTCCACCGCGCCACCGCATCGGCATTGAGTGGACGCCGCACCTGCGCCGCGCTGGGCGTCGCGACCGCCGCCTTGTTTTCATGGAAGGACAGGCACGCCACGTCCCATTCCAGCCCGCAATGGTCCAGCAGGCGGCGCGTCTCGCCCTCCTGATCGGCGACCAATGCTTCATAGGAAAGCTGGAGCACCCGGCCGGGAAACAGCCGATCCCACAGCGCCATCAACCGGTCGAACCGCGCATAATAGCGCGCAATGTCCATCAGGTCATAGCTATAGGCATAATAAGCCGACTGGCTGGCGAAGAGATTCTTGTAGTTGCTCCAGACCGTATCCATCGGATGTCGGCGCAGGCAGACGATCTTCGCCCGCGGCAGCGCGTGCAGGATATGCCCGATATAGAGGAAATTGGCCGGCAGCTTGTCGGTGAAGCGCGCCTTGCCATCGGGCCGGTGATGGCTGGCGCGCGCCATATAGGCCTGCCCCATCGCCAGCGGCTCCGCCCCCCCGCTCGCCGCGATCGTGTCCGGGTCGATCACCAGCCGGGATCGCGTGGCCGAAAGCTGCTTCACCGCCAGCGGCATCGCCTGCAATTCGCCGGCCGACCCGACCTGCCGGTGGGAAGAGAGGATGCGATCGACCAGCGTCGTGCCGGTGCGCGGCATGCCAGTGACGAAGATCGGCGCAGGCTCATCCAGTCCCGCGCCCCATCCCTTCGGCGCGCCATCGGCGAACAGCCGCTCGATCGCGTCAAAGATCGCCGCATCGGCGGCAAAATCATAGCCGATCGCCTGTTTGTGCGCAGCATTGGCCGCAGCAAGATGGGCGAAGGCGTCCGCGGCGTTGCCCATATCCTCATGGCTCTTGGCCAGCGCATAGCGGATGCGCAGCCTGTCTTCGGGCCGCTGCGCCTTCGCCAGCGCCGCCTCCAGGCGGGGCACTTCATTGGCCTGCGCGCTCTGCCGCGACAGAATCGCCAGCGCATAATGGACCCGCGCGTCCCGCGGATCGGCGCGCAATATCGCCTCATAATGGTCCCGCGCCGCCTCCACCCGCCCCGTAAAACCGCAGGCAGCGGCGAGATTATAGCGATAGCTGAGATTATCCGGCTCCGCCGCCACCGCCCCCTCGAACGGCACAACCGACGCCGCATGATCGCCCAGCCGCGCCAGCACGCAACCGATCGTGTCCAGCGTCAACGCATCGTCCGGCCCCGCTGCCAACGCATCGCGCGCCGCCCGGCCCGCCTCGCCATCGCGGCGCAGCAGGATCAGCAGCCGCGCATATTGGGCGAGATGCTCGGCCTGCCCGCCGCGCGCCACCGCCTGTTCCAGCATCGGCAGCGCCTTGGCCACCTGCCCCGCTTCGGCCGCGGCCATGCCCAGCAGGAAGAAACCGGCGGGGCGTTCGGGCTGCTCCATCGCCAGCCGCTGCGCCGCCTGCGCGGCCGCGGGCAGATCCCCCCGCGCCAGCGCCGCGCGCGCGGACGCCTCCAGGCTCACGCCATCCCCATCGTGAATCCGGCTACCCGCTCGATCACCCAGAAACAGCCAATAATTCCCGCGCTATAGAGCGCGACCTGCCGCACCCATTGGTCGCGATCGAAGATCGACGCCAGCTTCATCGCGCCCAGCACGCAGGCGACAAAGATCAACTGCCCCAGTTCGACCCCGCCATTGAAGAACACCAGGCCCGACAGCCGCTCCTGCGGTGCCACGCCCAATTCGCGCAACACGGTCGCAAAGCCAAGACCATGGAGCAAACCAAAGCCCGCCACCACCGCCAGTTGGCGACGACGCTTGGCCGGATTGGCCATATCGCCCTCCTTCGCGCGGATCGCCTCGCGCGCCATGAAGGCGATGGACAATGCAATCACCGCCTCAACCGGCGGCACCGGCACAGTAACGATGTCGAAAAAGGCGAGCGCCAGGCTAAGCGAATGGCCGATGGTGAAGGTCGTCACCAACCCCAGCAGGAAGCGCCCGCGCGCCAGCAGGCACAGGCACAGGACGAAGGCGAGATGATCCCAGCCGCCCAATATATGCACGATCCCCTGCCAGGTATATTCGACCGCGATCTCCGGCAGGGCGCGCGTCCGCGCCGCCGTCTCGCCGATCGGCAGGGACAGGCTGTCACCATCGGGCTGGAGCGCCTGCGTCACCCGCGCGCCGGTGGCGGTAGACAGGAAGGTAGCGCCATCGACCGCCCAGGGGGTGACGATCGCATCGTCGGCCTTGAGCGCGCGATCGCAGGCGATGCCGATCGCATAGCGGGTCATCACCGTTTCGGTCAGCTTGTCGCGGCTGGTTTCCCGGCACCCTTCGGGCAGGCCAAGCGGCTTGTCGCTGGCGAGGACCGACGGGACCGAGGCGCTCAATTCGAAACTGCCGGGGTCCGCGCCCTGTTGTATTGTAAAGTCGCCGACGCGGAACACATCCGCCTGCGCCGGGACGGCAAAGCCCAGGAGCAGCGTCAGGATCAGCAGCAGGCGGCGCACCATCATTGCTCCACCTCGATGCGGTAGGCACCTTCGAGCTTGCGCACTTCCTTCTCGACCAGTGCGCCGGTTTCCGCGGCCAGATAATCCTGGCTCACCTGATCGCGCACATCGGTATAGGGCAGCATCGCGGACGGGCCGCGATCGCGCACCCGCGCGAAATGCCAGCCGCGCGTCGACTGGAGCGGCCCGATCCACTGGCCGGTCGGCACCTTTTTCAGCGCATCGGTGAAGGGCTGGCCGAACATGCCGCGCACCATCGATTCGCCATAATTGGGCAGGTCGTGGCCCATCCAGAAATCATCGCCCTTCACCGTGCCGCCAGCACGCAGCGTCGCCAGCATCGCGGGCGCATCGGCCGGTTTGCGTTCGAAGAAGACATGGTCGAGCGACATGCGCGGTTCGGCGCGATACAGATCGCGATGGGCCGCATAATAGCCCATCAACTGATCCTCGCTCGGCTCCGCAGGCGCGCCCGCGATCATGAAGCGGACCCGATCGATCAGCCGCTGCTTGGTGGTCTTGTCGGTCATGTGCATACCCCGCTCCACCGCTTCGCGGAACAGCAGTTCGTCGGCGACATAATCGTGGATCAGCTTGGCCTTGGCCTGCGCATCGGGCCTCTTGCCCGCCATCATCTCATAATCGTCGGACAGGCTTTTTTGCACTGACAGGGGCACGTCGATCGTCTCGCGACTGGCCGTTACTGCCCAGTAGAGCGCGAAGATCGCCCCCGCCACGACCAGGAAGACAAGGAACGGATCGCGCGCTGCCAAAGCGCGCAGCGAAGCAGTCAAACGGCGCATCAGCGCAAGCATCCTTTCAAACCCGCCCGGCAGAGCGGGCGTTCTTCGCCCAGCTTATGCCGACGCCAACCAGCCGTCCACCTACGTCAAATGACGCATGGGTGCGACACCCTGCCATAGCAACTTCCGTTCGTTTCGAGCGAAGTCGAGAAACGATGGCGCAGTTCTCGCCGCTTCTCGACTTCGCTCGAAGCGAACGGGCGGAGGCATCAAGCCAGCATCTCCGCCGTGACCGGCAGGGTACGGATGCGCTTGCCGGTCGCGGCATATATGGCGTTGACCAGCGCCGGGATCACCGGCGGCAGCGCCGGTTCGCCAAGACCGGTGGGCGGATAATCGGTCTTCACGAACTCGACGATGATCTGCGGCGCATCGTTGATGCGCAGATAGGGGTGGGTGTCGTAATTGGCCTGTTCCACCGCGCCTGCAACCTGCGTGATCTGCTGCCCGGCCAGTGCCTGGCCCAGCCCCTCGATCACAGAACCTTGCGCCTGGTGCAGCGCGTTGATCGGGTTGATGATCTGGCTACCGACATCGCCCGCGACCCAGACGGTCTTCACCTTGGGCACCCCGTCGACAATCGCCACTTCCACCACTTCGGCGAAATAGCCCATATGGCTGTAATAGAAGGCAAAGCCCTTGCCCGACCCCTTGGGCAGCGTCTTGCGGTTCGCCCAGTCCCCCATGGCGATCGCCTTTTCGATCACCCCCTTGGCGCGCGCGGTTACGAAGGGCGGCTGGTTGGGACCGCGCGGCAATGCCTTCGGGTCGCTGAACAGGTCCAGCATCAGCGTCGGCAAATCCTTGCCCGCCGCCTGCGCAACCTCGTCCAGAAACGCCTGGGTGACGAACCCCAGCGCGTTGGAGCCGGGCGCGCGCAACCAGCCGGTCGGCATGTTGGTGGCGAGGAAACTCTGTTCCAGCAGCACATTGTCGATCAGCCCAACGGGCAGTTCGCTCGCCGGCATTTCCGCCGACCGCACTGGCTTGCCATCCTTGCCGAAGGTCACGAAATGATCGTGGAAGGCGGTCAGCTTGCCGCCCTTGTCCAGCGCGGCGCGAAAGCCGTGCCAGCCGGCGGGGCGATAGAAATCGCGCTGGATATCCTGCTGCCGGGTCCAGAGCAGCTTCACCGGCACGCCGGGCAGTTGCGCCGCGATAGACGCCGCCTGCACCATATAATCGTTCATCAGCCGCCGCCCGAAGCCGCCACCGATGCGGGTGAAGTTGATGCGGATCTTCTCCGGCGGCAGGTTCAGCGCCTTGGCCACCAGCGCGCGCCCACTTTCCGGGTTCTGCGTCGGCGCCCATATTTCGACCGCGCCGTCCTTGAACAAGGCGGTGCAATTTTGCGGCTCCAGCGTGCCATGCGCAAGGAAGGGATAGTCATAATCGGCCGTCACCGTCTTCACGGCGCTGGCGAAGGCAGCATCGACGTCGCCAGTGCGGACGATGTCGGCGTCGGCCTTGCCCTTTCGCTTCGCCGCGGCTTGGCTCGCATAGCTTTCGGTCGAAAAGCCGCTGACCGCGCTGACGTCCCAATCGATCTTGAGCGCCTCGCGCGCCTGATTGGCGCTCCACCAGCTTTTCGAGAGGATAGCGACGCCCTCGAAACCGGATTCCGGCGTGCCATCGCCCTTGATCGTCAGCACATGGGCGACGCCGGGCAGCGCCTTCACCGCGTCCAGATTGGCCGATTTCATGGTGCCGCCGAACGCCGGGCAGGTTTCCAGCACCGCATAGAGCATGTTCGGCAGCTTGAAATCAATGCCGAACAGCGGCTTGCCCGCGACGATGGCGGGCGTATCGACACCGCCGACCGACTGGCCGATGATGCGGAAATCAGCGGAGTCCGTCAGCTTGAGTGTCGCCGGATCGGGCGCGGGCAGCTTGGCCGCTACCGCCGCGAGCGAGGCATAGGTCGCCGACTTGCCCGATTTGGGGTCGATGACCTTGCCAGCCGACGTCTTTAGCGTCTCCGGCGCCACGCCCCAGCCCTGCGCCGCCGCCGCGACCAGCATCGCCCGCGCCGCTGCGCCCGCCTGCCGCGTGGGCAGCCATTCGCGCGGGGTGGTGCGGCTGCCGCCCGCGCTCTGGCCGCCGAAAATCTTGGCGTCGGCATGGGTCTGCTCAATCGTCACCTGGCTCCAGTCGACGCCCAGTTCCTCGGCGATCATCATCGGCAACATGGTCTTGGCGCCCTGCCCGATCTCCGCATTTTTCGCGCCGATGACGACGCGGTTGTCGGGCAGGATGCGAATGAAGGCGGTCAGGATCACCGGCGTTCCGTCGGCCGCACGCGCCACGGGCACGTTCAGGTCGAACAGCAACCCGCCGCCTGCCAGCAGCGAAGCGGAGATGAAGCCCCGGCGCGACAATGTGGCGGCGCTCATGCCTGCATGTCCTTGATGCCGGCCGCATCCTTGATCGCGGCGCGGATGCGGACATAGGTGGAGCAGCGGCACAGATTGCCCATCATCGCCGCATCGATCTCCTCGTCACTGGGTTTGGGTGTGGTGGCGAGCAAAGCGGTGGCGCTCATGATCTGCCCGGCCTGGCAATATCCGCATTGCGGCACGTCATGCTTCACCCAGGCAGCGGCGATGCGCTTGCCCGCGTCACCCGCCTGCACGCCCTCGATCGTGGTGATCGCCTTGCCGGCCACATCGCCCAGCGGCGTCTGGCAGGATCGCACCGCCTCCCCGCCGACATGCACGGTGCAGGCGCCGCACAGACCCGCGCCGCAGCCGAACTTGGTGCCGACCATGTCCAGATCCTCGCGCAGCACCCACAGCAGCGGCTTGGCGCTGTCGCCATCGACCTGCCGTTTCTGACCATTCACCGTGAAGCTGATCGCCATATCTCTACCCCGTCTCTTTTACCGCCAATAGAGGCGCATCTGCACGCTTCTGTCCAGTCGTCATGACAGGAGCGCTATGGCGTCCCCGTTTTCGCGCTCGATCGGGCGCGGCTGGACATGGACCAGTAGCGCATCAAGCTGCTCGCGCGCCTCCACCACCCCCCGCGCCAGCAGCCGCCCGCGCGCATCGATCAGCGCGGCGGACGGTCGGTCGCCGGACCGGAAGTCGCGCATCACCTCCGCGCTCAATATGACATCAGTGTCGCGGATATGATGCTGGCGCAGCATGTCGCCATAGTCCTCCGCCCGCCCTTCCCCCAGGAACAGCAGCCGCAACCGCTTGCGATCGGTCAGCGCCAGCGCATCGCGGATCGCGGCGCGACTGGCGGCGCAATCTGGGCGGATGAAGAGCAGCAGCAGCGCGCGCCCGTCCGCGCTCGGCCCGCCGATCGTCAGCATGTCCCCGGCCAGGGTCGGCGCGCTGACCACCGGGGCCGCGCCGCCGGGACCGGGCAGGCCCGCACGCTGCGCGATCGGCGTGCCGCGATCCTGCAACTGCCGCAACTGGCGCGCCAGCGCCACCACCGCCACGACCAGCAGGATGACGATAATCCATAAAAGGAAGAGAGACGCGATCAGCACCAGGCGGTCATGCTCATAAATATCAGAACATGGCGCTAACCCGCCGATCCGCGCCGCTCGATAGGGTGTTTGACGTAGAGCCTTGGCCGGGCATCCCGTTATGCCGGACGCAGGGTCGTTCGCAGGATCCTCTTGGGCAGCGCAAGCCGCCCTGCAGCAAGCGCGCAAAAAACCTCTCCCATAGCGCCTTGCTCCGGCCCGGACTCCCTGTGGGTCCGGGCCGTTGCCCATAGCGCGCGCCAAAGGCTACGTCGTTCACCCCATTTGCCGCTTACCCGCCCACCCCTAGCTTTCGGGACAATCGTCAAGATTGTATAAGGGGGTTAGTGATGAGGCTGAAACATGCGCTGCTGGGCGTGTTGCTCGCCGCCACGGTGATTTCGTCGGCGGCGGTCGTCGCCCAGAATGACAAGCCGACCGTGCCCGCCGCATTGGAAGCCAAGATCAAGTCCCTGTCCAAGGAAAAGCGCGACTTCCTGACCTCCGACCCGGCCGAGATGTTCGCCGGCTCCTACGACAAATTGTTCGAACGGCTGGCGACCAAGACGCCGGAAGAAATCAGCGCCTATATCGAGGCGATGATGGATGCGGTCGCCGCGTCGAAGTTCAACGCCAAGACCGACATGGCGGCCATCCCGCTCGATACCGACAATGAAAATTTCAACGGCTGGAAGCTGCGTCGCCCCGCGGGCCTGGACCCCAAGCGTGAAGCCGGGCCGTTTTCGCTGAGCTATTATGCGCATAGCATGGGCGGCGGCGGCGTCTATGGCGGCGGCATCGCCACCTTTGCGGGCGCGCCGGTGGCGATCTTCCCCGAAGATCTGGTCGCGGGCAAGGTGGACGTCGCGATCGTCGGCGCGCCGCTGGACATGGGATCGGGCTATCGCGGGGCGAAGGGCGGCCCATCGGCGATGCGCACCCAATATGGCGCGGGCGGCATCGACATGTATACGATGGTCGATCCGTCCAAGGAATTGAAGATCGTCGATTATGGCGACATCGCCGTCGACAATATGTCGACCGAGCGCACCGTTGCCCATGTCCGCGAACGGGTGGCCGAAATCGCCCGGACCGGCGCGATCCCCTTCATCGTCGGCGGCGATCACAGCCTGGAATATAGCGATGTCGCCGGGATAGCCGACGTCCATGGCAAGGGCAGCTTCGGCGTCGTCCATTTCGATTCCCACTATGACGCGGGCAAGGGCGGCGTGCATTTCATCACCCATGGCGCCCCGGTCTATCGCGCGGTCAAGGAAGGCCATGTGCTGGGCAAGAACTACATCCAGGTCGGCCTGCGCGGGCCGTGGCCGGAAAAGGAAGGGTTCGAATGGATGCGCGACAATGGCGTGCGCTACCATGCGATGCCGGAGGTCGAGAAAAATGGCTGGGCCGCGACGATGGAACGCGCGCTGAAGGAAGCACGCGAGAGCGGCAAGAAACTCTACGTCTCATTCGACGTGGACGTGCTCGATCCGGCCTTCATCCCCGGCACCGGCACGCCTGTCCCCGGCGGGCTGACGATGCGCGAGGCGATCCCGATCGTGCGGCGGCTGTGCGCGGAAAATGACCTGGTCGGTTTCGAGATCGTCGAACTCGCGCCAGTGCTGGACCCGACCTATCGCAGCGCCCTCAACGCCAATTTCATCATGCACGCCTGCCTGACCGGCGTCGCGATGCGCAAGAAAGGCATCCGCCAAGCGGGCTATCTGTCCGACCTGACGACCGAGCACGGCCAGCCCTTTAATGGCGACAAGGCGGCCAAGGACGGCAAGGCGGAAAAGATCGACCCCAATTTCGCCCGCGGCGGTCGTCGGCCGACGACTTAAAAATCCTCCCCTTTGAGGGGAGGTGGCAGGGCGAAGCCCTGACGGAGGGGTATCGCCCTATCGATAGGGTGATACCCCTCCACCACGCCCTTCGGGCGCGATTCCCCTCCCCTTTGAGGGGAGGAATTGCCAAAGCGCTCCGGCGGTCCAGCGCCGCCCTTTCGTTACATACGTCATATGCCCCATGTCGCGACCTGCCCGCGCTAACCACATGTCTTATATGACCGTTCAACGCGCCATCACCGTGCCGCCCAAGTCCCGGCACCAGCGGGTGGACGGGCGCGCCATGGTCGCCTTTTCGCCCCGCGGCATCCGCGACATGATGCAGGTTGCGCCGGCCCGGCTGCTGTTCCCCGAGGGGCGAGAAGGCGATTTCCCTCTGGCCGTCACCGTCACCACCAGCGGCGGCCTGACCGGCGGCGACAGGCTGGCGCTGGACATCATCGTCGATCCCGGCGCGGCCGCGACTATCGTCCCGCAAGCGGCCGAAAAGCTATACCGCGCGCTGGACGAGGACGAACCGACCCGCATCGACACGCGCATCACCATCGGCGCGGGCGCGACCTGCGAATGGCTGGCGCAGGAAGCGATCCTGTTCGACCGCAGCCGGATGCGCCGGACGCTCGAAGCAAACCTCGCGCCCGACGCGCGCATGCTGGCGATGGAAATGCTGGTGCTGGGCCGCGGCGCGATGGGGGAAGTCTATGCCAGCGGCCTGATCCACGACGCCTGGCGCATCCGCCGCGACGGGCGGCTGGTCTGGGCCGACACGCTCCATGTCGAGGGCGATTTCGCTGCCCAGGGCCGCGCGCCCTTCGGCTTCGGCGATGCGACCGCTATCGCCACCCTGGTCTATGCCGGGCCGGACGCGGGCGACTATCTCGACCTCGCCCGCAGCCTGTTCGAGGGGCCGGGGGCCGGCGCGACCAGCTTTGACGGGCTCCTCATCCTGCGCCTGACCGCCGCCGATCCGCAGGCCCTGCGCAAGGATGTGATGCGCGCGGCGGGCATATTGCGCGCCGCCATATTCGGACTGTCGCCAACCATGCCAACCATCTGTTACTGCTAGGGCCATGAATCTCACCGGGCGGGAAAAGGACAAGCTGCTGGTCGCGATGGCCGCCATGGTCGCGCGCAATCGACTGGCGCGCGGGGTGAAGCTCAATCATCCCGAAGCGATCGCGCTCATTACGGACCATGTGGTCGAAGGCGCGCGCGACGGCCAATCGGTCGCCACGCTGATGGCCAGCGGCGGCCATGTGGTGACGCGCGATCAGGTGATGGAGGGCATTGCCGAGATGATCCACGATATCCAGGTCGAGGCGACCTTCCCCGACGGCACCAAGCTGGTCACCGTCCACAGGCCGATCCGGTGAGGGACAACCCGCTTGCCCCCCAACCCCCGTTCGCCCTGAGCCTGTCGAAGGGCTTTTATTGCTCGACGAAGAGAGCAGGGCTTCGACAGGCTCAGCCCGAACGGATGTGGGAGTGGGCCAGATGATCCCCGGCGAAATCATCCCTGCCCCCGGCGACATCCTGCTGAACGCAGGGCGCGTGCCCATCACCCTCACGATCGCCAATAGCGGCGACCGGCCGATCCAGGTCGGCAGCCATTATCATTTCGCCGAAACCAACCCGGCGCTGCTGTTCGATCGCGACGCGGCGCGCGGCTATCGGCTCGATATCCCGTCGGGCACCGCCGTCCGCTTCGAACCGGGCCAGAGCCGGGACGTGCAACTCATCCCCTATGCCGGCGACCGCATCGTCATCGGCTTCCGCGGCGATGTGATGGGGAAGCTATAATGGCGTACACGTTAACACCCGTTCGTTTCGAGCGGAGGGGTCGCTGATGCCCGTAACCATGACCCGCCGCGCCTATGCCGGCATGTTCGGCCCTACGACCGGCGACCGCGTGCGGCTGGGCGATTCCTCCCTCTTCATCCGGGTCGAGGAAGACCGGACCGTCTATGGCGAGGAGGTGAAGTTTGGCGGCGGCAAGGTGATCCGCGACGGCATGGGGCAAAGCCAGATGAGCCGCGCCGACGGCGCGCCCGACACCGTCATCACCAACGCGCTGATCCTCGACCATTGGGGCATCATCAAGGCAGACGTCTCGATCCGCGATGGCCACATCGCCGCGATCGGCAAGGCGGGCAATCCCGACGTCCAGCCCGGCGTCACCATCCCGATCGGCCCCGGCACGGAGATCATCGCCGGCGAAGGCCGCATCCTGACCGCAGGCGGCATCGACGCGCACATCCATTTCATCTGCCCGCAACAGGTGGAGGAAGCGCTCAACGCCGGAATAACGACGATGCTGGGCGGCGGCACCGGCCCGGCGCACGGCACGCTGGCGACCACCTGCACGCCGGGCAGCTGGCATATCGGCCGGATGCTCCAGGCGCTGGAAACCATGCCGATGAACTTCGGCCTGTTCGGCAAGGGCAATGCCAGCCAGCCAGCCGCGCTGGAGGAAATGATCCGCGCGGGCGTCTGCGGCCTGAAACTCCATGAGGATTGGGGCACCACCCCCGCCGCGATCGACTGCTGCCTGTCGGTAGCGGACGACTATGACATTCAGGTCGCGATCCATACCGATACGCTGAACGAAGCAGGCTTCGTGGAAAGCACCGTCGGCGCGTTCAAGGGCCGCACCATCCACGCCTTCCATACCGAGGGGGCGGGCGGCGGCCATGCGCCCGACATCATCAAGGTCGCGGGCCTGCCCAACGTCCTGCCCTCCTCCACCAACCCGACCCGACCCTATACCGTCAACACGATCGAGGAACATCTCGACATGCTGATGGTGTGCCACCATCTCGATCCGCGCATCGCCGAAGACGTCGCCTTCGCCGACAGCCGCATCCGCAAGGAGACGATCGCAGCAGAAGACATACTGCACGACCTCGGCGCCTTCTCCATGATGTCGTCGGACAGCCAGGCGATGGGCCGCGTCGGTGAAACCATCATCCGCTGCTGGCAGAGCGCGGACAAGATGAAGCAGCAGCGCGGTTCGCTGGGGTCGGACGATGCCGACAGCGACAATTTCCGCGCCAAACGCTACATCGCCAAATATACGATCAACCCAGCGATCGCCCATGGCATATCTCACATCGTCGGCTCCATCGCGGTCGGCAAACTCGCCGATCTCGTCCTCTGGTCCCCCGCCTTCTTCGCGGCAAAGCCTGACATGGTGATCAAGGGCGGCAGCATCGCAACCGCCCCCATGGGCGATCCCAACGCCAGCATTCCCACGCCCCAACCGGTCCATTACCGCCCGATGTTCGGCGCGATGGGCCGCGCAGGTGCGCTGTCGTCGCTGCATTTCGTGTCGGCGGCAGGGATCGCCGAAGGAATTGGCGAACGGCTGCAACTGGCCCGCCCGCTGGAAGCCGTGCGCAACACCCGCGGCGGGATCGGCAAGGCGTCGATGATCCTTAACGACGCCATGCCCGATATCCAGGTCGATCCCGAAACCTACGAAGTGCGCGCCGACGGCGAATTATTGACCTGCGAACCGGCGAGCGTGCTCCCGTTCGCGCAAAGATATTTCCTGTTTTGACAAGCTGCCTTAACCGCCCTTCACCCGTCATCCCCGCGAAGGCGGGGACCAATCTCCGGGCCTCGCGTCTGGAGATAGGGTGGGAGATGGGTTCCCGCCTTCGCGGGAATGACGGAGTGAATAAATCATGCTGACCGCCCATGATGTCATCCCCCACGGCCACTGGTCCGGCCCCGCCGCCGACCATATCATGCTGGACCATGACGCCCGCCATCGCCGCCGCTGGGTCTATACCGCCGACCATGGCACGATGTTCCTGCTCGACCTCGCCCGCGCCACTGTGCTGAACCATGGCGACGCGGTGCAACTATCCGATGGTCGCCTGGTCGAAATCCTTGCCGCACCCGAAGCGCTGGTGGAAGTCACCGCCGCAGACCCGTCCGCGATGATCCGCCTCGCCTGGCATATCGGCAACCGGCATTTGCCCGCCGAACTGCACCCCCATGCCATCCGCCTGCGTGACGATCATGTCATCAACGCCATGCTTGAAGGGCTGGGCGCGACCGTGGTGAAGATCCACGCGCCCTTCACCCCCGAAGGTGGTGCCTATTCCGGCGGCGGCCATGATCATGGCCATCATCATCACGATCATTCCCACGACCACCATCACGACCATGCTGGCTGACGCCGCCCTCCACCGCCTGCTCGCATGGACGTCGCCTTCCTACCCGGTGGGCAGCTTCACCTATAGCCATGGCCTTGAAACCGCGGTCGAGGATGGCCGCGTGCGCACCGCAGCCGACGTTACCGCCTATGTCGAGGCGGTGCTGGCGCGCGGCGGCGGCTGGGTCGATGCGGTGCTGTTCGTCCAGGCCTATCAGGCCGCAGGCGACCCAGCGGCATTCGATGCTGTCGCCGAACTGGCGGGCGCCTTCCGCGGCAGCAGCGAAACCGCGTTGGAAAGCCGGCAGCAGGGCGGCTCCTTCCTGTCGGTCACCCGCAAGGCCTGGCCCCATCCCGCGCTTGATGCCTTTGCGACGCGCTGGGACGGGCATCCGATGGCCCATGCTGTCGTGATGGCGCTGGCCTGCGCTGCGCATGCTATCCCGCTGGAACCGGCGCTGCACGGCTGGCTCCATGCCACCGCCGCTAACCTGGTATCCGCCGGGGTACGCCTCGTCCCCCTCGGCCAGACCGACGGGCAGTTGGCGCTCGCCGCCCTCTCCCACGCCATTCCCGCCATCGCAGCCAAGGCGCTGGCCACCCCACTTGACGATCTGGGCACCGCCGCCCCCGATCTCGAACTCGCCTCCCTCACACATGAAACCCTCTACACAAGGCTCTTCCGCTCATGACTTCTCGTAACGGCCCGCTCCGCGTCGGCATTGGCGGCCCGGTCGGCTCCGGCAAGACCGCGCTGACCGACCGTCTCTGCAAGGCGATGCGCGACCATTATAATATCGCCGCCATCACCAATGACATCTACACCCGCGAGGATGCGGAGTTTCTTACCCGCTCCGGCGCGCTGGTGCCCGAACGCATCATGGGCGTGGAAACCGGCGGCTGCCCCCATACCGCCATCCGCGAGGACGCCAGCATCAACCTGGCCGCCGTCGACGAAATGAGCCGCAAATTCCCCGGCCTCGAACTCATCTTCATCGAAAGCGGCGGCGACAATCTGGCCGCAACCTTCAGCCCCGAACTGGCCGACATCACCATCTATGTCATAGACGTGTCCGCGGGCGACAAAATCCCGCGCAAGGGCGGCCCCGGCATCACAAGGTCCGACCTGCTCCTCATCAACAAGATCGATCTTGCGCCGTTCGTTGGCGCGGACCTTGGCGTCATGGACCGGGACGCCAGGAAGATGCGGGGGGACCGGCCCTTCCTGTTCACGAACCTCAAGGACAATATCGGCTTGCCCGCCGTCATCGACTTCATCCTCGCGACTGGCGGCCTGCGCCCTTATCCCGCAGACGCCGCTGCGATCTGATGGACCGCGCCGCCTATGTCCTGCGCGAAAAGCGGCTCTACAATAAGTGGGTCGCCAGCCAGACATTGGAGGATTATGCCCTGCGCTACACCGCCGACAGCGCCCGGCGCTGGTCGGCGGGGCAGGTCGCCAACACCGCGATCGGCGCGACCGCCTTCCTCGCCTGCGAAGCGATCGGCGCATCCATCACCCTGACCTATGGCTTCGCCAACAGCGTCGCCGCGATCGCCGCCGCCGTCGCGCTGATGTTCGTCATCGGCCTGCCGATCGCCTATCATGCGGCCAAGCATGGGCTGGACATCGACCTGCTGACGCGCGGCGCGGGCTTCGGTTATCTGGGGTCCACCCTCACCTCGCTCATCTACGCCAGCTTCACCTTCCTGCTCTTCTCGGTCGAAGCGACGATCATGGCGGTAGCGCTTACCGCCATGACCGGGATGCCGATGAGCCTCGCCTATCTGGCGAGCGCGCTGATCGTGATCCCCATCGCGCTCTACGGCATGAGCGCCATCACCCGTTTCCAGAACGCGACCCAATGGGTCTGGATCGTTCTGCAAGTCGCGCCGATCGTCTATATCCTCTGGTCCGGCCCGGCCGCGCTGGCGCAATGGAGCCACTTCACCGGACAACTGGGCGCGAAGGACGGCAGCGTCAGCCTGCTCTATTTCGGCTTCGCCCTCTCCACCCTCCTCTCCCTGCTGCCGCAGATCGGCGAACAGGCCGACTATCTGCGCTTCCTCCCCAGCGCGAAGACAATCGGCAAAGGCAAATGGTGGGCGGCGATGCTGGCGGGCGGGCCGGGCTGGACCTTGATCGGCGGCATGAAGCTGCTGCTTGGCTCATGGCTGGCGCATTTCCTGGTCCAGAGCGCCGCTCTGCAAAGCGAGGCGTCCAGCCCGACCGCCATGTTCCGGGGCATCTACACCGCCATGTCGGGCCATGCCGGGCTGTCGCTGATCCTGACCGGCCTGTTCGTCATCATCTGCCAATTAAAGATCAACGTCACCAACGCCTATGCCGGCTCGATCGCCTGGTCGAATTTCTTCGCCCGCCTGACGCACAGCCATCCCGGCCGCGTCGTATGGCTGATCTTCAACGTGCTCCTCGCCCTGCTGCTGATGGAAGTCGGCATTTTCGACGCGATCGAGGCGATCCTGATCCTCTACGCCACGGTCGCGGCGGGCTGGATCGGGGCGCTGGCCGCCGACCTGATGATCTCCAAGCCGCTGCGCCTGTCGCCCGCGGGAATCGAATTCAAGCGCGCCCATCTGTTCGACATCAACCCGGTCGGCATCGGCGCGATGCTATTGTCCATTTCGGTGTCCGCACTCGCCCATTTCGGCCTGATGGGCGACATCGCCCGCGCCTTCGCCCCGGTCATCGGCATGGCAGTCGCCTTCACCAGCGCGCCGGTCATCGCGCTCATCACCCATGGCCGCTATTATATCGCGCGCCAGTCGCACTGGCCCGAAGGCAGCGATACGAAGACTTGCATCATCTGCGAAAACGCCTTCCAGCATGCCGACATGGCGCACTGCCCCATGTATGCCGCGCCGATCTGCTCGCTCTGCTGCACGCTGGAGGCGCGCTGCCATGATCGGTGCAAGAGCGACAGCCGCGCGACGCAACAGGCCGCCCGCTGGCTGGAGCGGCTGCTCCCGCGCGCCGTGGCCGACTATGTCCATACCCCGGTCGGCCATTTCATCGCCGTCATGAGCATCATCACGCTGGCGAACGGCGCCCTGATGGGCGGCATCGGCTGGCAGGTGGCGCGGCGCGCGCCGACCTTCGCAGCGCAGACGTCCAGCCTGATGCTCGGCCTGTTCCTCCTCTTCTCGCTGCTGGGCGGGGTGATCGCCTGGATGATCGTGCTCGCCCACCAAAGCCGCCGTTCGGCGATGCAGGAAAGCGAGCATCATGTGCAAAAGCTGATGGAAGAAGTGATCGCGCATGACGTGACCGGCGCGGAACTGCAACGCGCCAAGGAAGCCGCCGAAGCCGCCAACGCCGCCAAGAGCCGCTATCTCGTCAGCGTCAGCCACGAGATACGCTCGCCGCTCAACAGCATCTACGGCTATGCCCAGCTGATGGAACGCGGCCATGAAATCGCCCCGATCGAGGCGGCCAAAGTCATCCGCCGCAGCGCCGAGCATCTGACCAATCTGGTCGAAGGGCTGATGGATATCAGCCAGGTCGAAAGCGGCGTCCTGCGCATCAGCAGCGAAACGGTACGCCTGTCCCCCTTCGTCGACCAGATCGCCAACATGTTCCGGCCGCAGGCCCAGTCCAAGGGGATCGACTTCCTCTACGAACGGCCCGAAAAACTGCCCGATTTCGTCCGCACCGACCAGAAACGCCTGCGCCAGATCCTGATCAACCTCCTGTCCAACGCGATCAAGTTCACGCGCAGCGGATCGGTCACCTTCCGCGTCCAGTATCGCAGCCAGATGGCGACGTTCGACATTATCGACACCGGCATCGGCATCGCGCCCGATGATTTGAAGCGCATTTTCGATCCGTTCGAGCGCGGCTCCAACCCCGATGCGCAAAAGCAGAAGGGGATTGGCCTCGGCCTCGCCATCACCCAGGCGCTGGTGCAGATATTGGGCGGCGACCTGTCGGTTGTCAGCACCGCGGAAAAGGGCACGCAATTCACCGTGCGCCTGATGCTGGGCCATGTCGCCGGGGTCGCCGACAGCCAGCCGGTCGAAACGATCAAGGGCTATGAAGGCGACCGGCGCAAGATTTTGCTGATCGACGATGACGCCGTCCAGGTGGCGGTGCTGCGCGGCCTGCTGGAGCCGCTCGACTTCATCGTGTTCGAGGCATTGAACGGGCGTACCGGCATGGAGATCGCCGCGCGCGAACAGCCCGACATCGTCCTGCTCGACATATCGATGCCCGGCGAATCCGGCTGGGACATATGCCGGGCGCTGCGCGAAACGCTGGGCGGCGGGGTCCGCATCGTCATGGTGTCGGCCAATGCGCATGAGTTCCATCGCGGCGGTGACGGCCGGGCGGCGCATGACATGTTCCTGATGAAGCCGGTCGATCTCGACGCGCTGCTCGACGCGATAGCCGACCAGTTGCGCATCCGCTGGACCGGCGATCTGCTGCCCGCGCCGCCGCCCGCGATCGAGGACGAAGCCCTTCCGCCATTACCCGAAGAAGCTGGCCCGATCCTGGCCGATATCGAGCAGAAGGCGATCATCGGCCATGTCCGCGGCATCGAATCCAGCATCAGCGCGCTGGAGGAAGCCGTGCCCGACGCCGCCCCGCTCACCCGACGCCTCCTCGCCCATCTCGACCGTTTCGACCTCAAGGGGCTGATCAGAACCATAAGGGCCGCCCGATGACCACGCCTTCCCACACCGATACCGTCCTCGTCGTGGACGACACGCCCGAATCGCTACGTTTTCTCACCGACACGTTGGAAGCAGCCAACATCTCCGTGCTGATCGCCACCAGCGGCGACGCGGCGATCGAATTGCTGGACCATGTCGCCCCGGACCTCATCCTGATGGACGCGGTGATGCCGGGACTGGACGGGTTCGAAACCACCCGCGCGATCAAGCAGATGCCCGCCGGCGCGCCGATCCCGATCATCTTCATGACCGGCCTCACCGAAAGCGAGCATGTCGTCCATGCGCTGGAGGCAGGCGGGGTCGATTATGTGCGCAAGCCGATCGTGGTCGAGGAGCTATTGGCCCGCGTGCGCGTCCATATGGCCAATGCGCGCCAGACCCAGGGCGGCCAGTTCGCGCTCGACGCGACCGGACGCAATTTGATCGCGGTGACCACCGATGGACGGCTCAGTTGGAGCACGCCGGGCGCGGAAAAATTGATGGAAGCGCTGGCCCCCGGCTGGTCGCGAGGCGACGCCGCGCCGCCCGCTTTGTTGCGCAACGCGGTCGGACGGCTGCTGGGCGACGATCTGGCCGCCGGCGCCACGGCCAAGGCGGACAGCGGACAGGGCGACACGGTCGAACTCATCATCGTCGGCCGCCCCCGCCGCGACGAAATATTGATCCGCCTCAACCATATCGATCCGCTCGCCGATATCGGCCGGCTGCAAAGCCATTTCAGCCTGACCCAGCGCGAGGCCGAAGTGCTGCTATGGATCAGCTATGGCAAGCCCAACCGCGTCATCAGCGAGATACTGGTCATCAGCCCGCGCACCGTGAACAAGCATCTGGAACAGATTTTCGAGAAACTGGGCGTGGAAACGCGGGCTGCGGCGGCGGCCTTCGCCGTCCGGGTAATCGCGCACTGAGGGGCAAGCCAATGCCCTTCTCCGCCAGGGGGATAAGGATACGCAGCCTTACGCGCGCAGCGCGTTAGGCGAAGTTGGAAGAGGGGGGATGCGCCCTCACGTTCGTAACATCCCCTCCAACTGCGCCAGCATCTCGGCATGCACCGCCACCCCATCCCGCAGCGCCTTCTCCCGCGCCGCAAAGCGCCGGTCGCCCGGCATCCGCTCCTGCCCCGCTGCGCGCAACGCCTCCACCAACTGCTCGACCCGCGCGGCGAACCCAGCCGCCGATCCCCCGCGCGCCGGGTCGATCAATATTACGCACTCGCCAGTGCAGGGCGTCTGCGCGCCGGGATGCGCCGACCAGTCGACCTCATGCGAATACAGCCCGCCGGTCAGCGCCGCGGCCATAATCTCGATCATCATCGCGATCGCTGCGCCCTTATGCCCGCCAAAGGGCAGCAGCGCGCCGCCGTCCAGCACCGCGCGCGGATCGCGGGTCGGCCGGCCCGCCGCATCGACGCCAGCGCCTTCGGGCAGGTCATGCCCCTCGCGCGCGGCGATCTGCACGTCGCCATGGGCCAGCACGCTCACCGCCTGGTCGAACACCACGATCTTTTCCCCGCCGCGCGGCGCGGCAAAGGCCAGGGGGTTGGTGCCATAAACCGGCTTTCGTGCGCCAGGCGGTACGACGACGGCCATGCTGTCCACCATGGCAATCGCGACCAGCCCCGCTTCAGCAAAGGGTTCCACATCGGGCCAGAGCGCCGCGAAATGATGCGATCGCCGGATCGCGACGACGCAGGCCCCGGTCGCGCGGGCCTTTTCCATGGCCAGGGGCGCGGCGGCCGCCAGTGCCGGCTGGGCAAAGCCATTGGCGGCATCGACGCGCAGGAAGGATGCCCCGCCATCCTCCACCACCGGCTCGGCCAGCCCGTCGACCCAGCCGCTTTGCAAGGTCGCAACATAGCCGGGCATCCTAAACAGGCCATGGCTCATCGCCCCGTCCCGCTCCGCCCCAGCGCAGTTGCGTGCGAGAATGTCCGCCACCATTGCCGACGCGCCGTTGGCGATGAAGATGCGGGTCAGCAGCGCCACCAGCGCGTCGAAATCCATATGGGTCATGGGCGCGCACCCTCCCTTGCTTTGCCGCGCGGCGCAACGGCGGGAACGCGACAGGCCATACGTCCTTCACCCCATTGCCGCCCTTTCGCCGCCGTTCAGACTAGCGGCCATGGCCCATGATCCGATCGACCTTGACGAACTCCGCCGCCTCTATGCCGGGGGCGGCGGGGCCGACATTCACGATCCCCATTTTCGCGAGGTGGCGGGACTGCAGTTCAAGAGCGGTGACAAGCGCCGCTGGCCCTTCGCCCAGCCCTCCACCCTGCTGGATGCGCCCTACATCGCGGGCGGTCTGACGCCGGAAACCCTCGATACGCTGGACGTGGCGCTGATCGGCGTGCCGATGGACTTGGGCGTCACCAACCGCCCCGGCGCGCGCTATGGCCCCCGCGCGGTACGGGCGATCGACCGGATCGGCCCCTATGAGCATCAACTGCGCGTCGCACCGATGAACGCGCTCAAGGTCGCGGACGTCGGCGATGTCGCGATGCAGAGCCGCTACGACCTCTCGCTCTGCCACGCCGATATCGAGGAATGTTATGCGATGATCGGCGCGACCCGCGCGATCCCGCTGTCGGTCGGCGGCGACCATAGCATCACCGGGTCGATCATGAAGGGACTTGCGGCCGCCAAAGGCCCGATGGGCATGGTCCATTTCGACGCCCATTGCGACACCGGCGGCATTTATGAAGGTTCCAAATTCCACCATGGCGCGCCCTTCCGCGAAGCCGTGCTGGCGGGCGTGCTGGACCCCAAGCGATCGATCCAGATCGGCATCCGGGGTGGGGCGGAATATCTGTGGGAATTTTCCTACGCCAGCGGGATGACCGTCATCCATGCCGAAGACTGCGCAGCGATGGGCATGGACGCGGTGGTGGCAAAAGCGCTGGAGGTCGTCGGCGACGGCCCGACCTATGTGACCTTCGACGTCGATGGCCTCGACCCGGTCTATGCGCCCGGCACCGGCACGCCCGAAATCGGCGGCCTTTCGACGCGCGAGGCATTGCATCTGCTACGCGGGCTGGCGGGCATCGACATCATCGGCGGCGACGTGGTGGAGGTCGCGCCCGAATATGATCCGACCACCGTGACGGCGCAGGCCGCCGCGCAGATGCTGTTCCAATTGCTCTGCCTGGTGCAGTTGCGGCGATGAGCGCGCCAACCGCTCCAACACCCGAACCGGCGCTGAAGCGCGGCATAACCGGGCCGGGCTATTTCGCGCTCGCCTTCGGCACGATCGTCGGGTCCGCCTGGATGGTGCTGATGGGCGAATGGGTCGCGCCCGCGGGACCGGGCGGCGCGGTGCTGGCGTTCCTTGGCATGACGCTGCTGATGGTGCCGATCGCCGCCGCCTATGCCGAACTGGTCGCCCGTGTGCCGCGCGCAGGTGCAGAGTTTGTGTTCGTAGAAAAGGCGTTCGGGCCATGGCCGGGCTTCGTCACCGGCTGGTATCTGACCCTCTATTTCGTCGGGATCGCCGCGTTCGAGGGGCTGGCCCTCTCCTGGTTTCTCGAAAATCTGGTGCCGTCGCTGAGCGGGCAGACCCCACTCTACACGCTGCTCGGTCGGCCGATCACGGCAATGGACCTGATCGTCGGGCTGGCGGGGGCCGGCGTCATGACCCTGCTCAACGCATCGGGCGCGACCATCGCGGTGGGCTTTCAAAAGATCGTGACCTTCGCCTTCCTCGCCGCCTCTGCGGCGCTGGTGCTGCTTGGCTTTGCGCAGGGCGATACGAACAACTGGCAGCCCCTGTTCGAATCGGCGCAGGATCGCAGTTTCGGCGGCGGCATGTTCGTCATGCTGGGCGTGGCGGGCATGTGGCTGGCGGGGTTCCAGACCGCCGCGTCTGCCGTCGAGGAACGGGCGCCTGGCACCAGCTTCCATACCGTCGCGCGGGCCATGATGGCGGCGGTGGCGGTCGCGGCGTTATTCTAGAGCCTCATCATCCTGGCATCGGCATCGCTGGCGCCGTGGCGCGACCTGACCTCGGGCGCGCTGCCGGTCGCCGCCGCCTTCGACCATGCGCTCGCCGGCGGCCTGGCTACAAAGGGGATCATCCTGGTCGCCATGGCGTCCCTGCTCAAGACCTGGAACGCGATGCACCTGTCGGCGACGCGCGTCATCCTGGCGCAGGCCCGCGCCGGATTCCTGCCCGCCGGCCTCGCCCATATCGACGCGCGCACCGGCGCGCCGCGCCGCGCCGCGCTGCTGGTGGGGCTGTGGACCTGCCTTGGCGTGCTGGCCGGGCGCGGAGCGATCAGCCCGATCATTTCGATGGGGACGATGTGCACTACGGCCATCGCCGCGGTTGCAATGCTTGCGCTGCTGCGCCTGCGCAGCCGGGACAGGGGCGCGGCCCCGCCCGCTTTCGTGCTGGCGGGGGGCAAGCCGTTGCTGCTCGCGATCAGCATTGGTGCCGCCGTGGTGGCGAGCGCCGCCATTGCCACGCCCTTCGGCGTCAACGACGGGATGCCGGTCGAAATCTGGCTGATGCTGGGCTGGCTGGCGCTGGGTGGAGGGATGGTGATGGCGCAGCGTTTGCTGATCGCAACGCCGACGGCGCAACCGGCCTAAAGCAATATCAACTGCGCCACCGGGGCGAAACTGCGGCGGTGCAGCGGAGTGGGGCCATGTTCGCGCAGCGCCGCCAGATGCTTGGCGCTGCCATAGCCCTTGTTCGTGTCCCAGCCATAATGAGGATGGTCGGCAGACGCTGCGACCATCATCCGGTCGCGGGTTTCCTTCGCGATGATGGAGGCCGCCGCGATCGACAGGCATTTGGCGTCGCCCTCCACAATCGCGGTCGACGCCCAGCGCCATGTCGGACAGCGATTGCCGTCGACCAGCACATGACCGCAGTCGTGGCTCAACGCCTCGACCGCGCGGGTCATGGCCAGCATCGTCGCCCACAGGATGTTGATCTGGTCGATCTCCTCCACGCTGGCGACACCTACGCCCCAGCACAGCGCCCGCCTCTTGATCTCGATTTCCAGCATGGCGCGGCGCTTCGCCGTCAATTGCTTGGAGTCATTGAGGCCATCGGGACAATCCTCAGCCCGCAGAATCACGGCAGCCGCAACCACCGGGCCAGCGAGCGGACCGCGCCCCGCCTCGTCCACGCCTGCGACCAAGCGGGGATGATGGATCAATTCGTGCGCGAAATCAGGCATGGTCGGCGTAGCGCGCAGCGAAGGCCGCTGCGTCCCAGCCGGCCGAGTCGGTCGCCGCCAACAGATGATGGAAAGGCGTCAGGCCCAGCCCATGGCCCATCGGCCCATGGCCCTGCCCCAGGCCAGGTGCCGCCGCCAGGACCGCCGCGACATAGGCTTCCGCCCGGTCGGCCGCATCGGCCAATGAAAGCCCCCCGCCCAGTCCGGTGGCAATGGCGCTGGCCAGGGTGCATCCCGTGCCATGGCTGTTGCGGGTTTCGATGCGGGCGACCGAAAATTCGACCACCATATCCTCATCGATCAACAGGTCGTGGATCATAGGCCGATCATCATCGGCCTGCTGCGACAAATGCCCGCCCTTGGCGAAGATGACCGCGCCGGTGCGATCGTGCAGCGCCTGTCCTGCCGCCTCCAATTGCTCGACATCGGTTATCGTCATGCCGGTCAGCGCTTCCAGCTCCGGCACATTGGGGGTGATGACGCTCGCCACCGCCATCAGCCTTTCGAAGGCGGCGATTGTCGCCGCATCCGCCAGCAGCGAACCACTGGTCGCGACCATGACCGGATCGAAGACGATGGGGACATCCTGCAATTGCGCCAGTCGATCCGCGACGGCGGCGGCCGTCTGCGCCGATCCGATCATGCCGATCTTTACCGCATCGACGCCGATATCGCTGATGCAGCTTTCCATCTGCGCCAGCACCATCTCGGTCGGCACCGGATGGACGGCCTGCACGCCCAGCGTGTTCTGCGCCGTGATCGCGGTGATCGCGGTCATGGCGTGGCCGCCCAGCATCGTCACCGTCTTGATGTCCGCCTGGATACCCGCGCCGCCCCCGCTGTCGGAACCGGCGATGATGAGGATGCGCGCCGTCATCCTTTGAAGTGCCGCTCCGTCGACGCCGGGTTGCCCGCCAGTGCCTTGCCGGTCCGGCTGGGCCGGTCCATCAATTCGCCACCACAATTGGGGCAGCGATCGTCCAGCGCTTCGGCGCAGGGCGCGCAAAAGCTACATTCGAACGAACAGATGAACGCGCCGGGTTGATCAGCCGGCAAGTCCGTACCGCAGCGTTCGCAATCGGGGCGCATCTCAAGCATTACGCCGCTGCCTTTTCCACCGCGGCGCAGATGCGCTCTACCACATCCCTCACCTGGTCCGCCTTGTCGCCTTCGGCCATGACGCGGATCACCGGTTCGGTGCCGGACGGGCGGATGACGAGGCGACCGGTGCCATTTAGTTCCGCTTCGGCCTGCGCGATCACGCGCTTGACCTCGTCATGCTCCAACGGCTTGCCGCCGGAGAAACGAACATTTTTGAGCAGTTGCGGGACGGGATCGAACTGGTGCAGCGTTTCGCTCGCGGGCTTGCCCGACCGTACCAGCGCCGCCAGCACCTGCAACGCGGCGACAGTGCCATCGCCGGTGGTCGCATAGTCGGACAGGATCATATGGCCCGACTGTTCGCCGCCCAGATTGAAGCCGCCCTCGCGCATCCGCTCCAGCACATAGCGGTCGCCGACCTTCGTGCGCTCCAGCGCGATGCCCTTTGCCGCCAGGAAGCGTTCGAGGCCCAGGTTCGACATGATCGTCGCGACCAGCCCGCCGCCGCGCAACGTGCCTTCGCGCGCAAAATTAGCCGCGATCAGCGCCATGATTTGGTCGCCGTCGACGATCTGGCCCTGTTCGTCCACCACGATCAGCCGGTCGGCGTCGCCATCCAGCGCAATACCGACGTCCGCGCCGGATGACACCACGGTTTCCTGCAACAACAGCGGCGCGGTCGATCCGCAACCGTCATTGATGTTCGTGCCGTTGGGCGTCACCCCGATCGCCACGACCGTCGCGCCCAGTTCCCACAGCGCCGACGGCGCAACCTGATAGGCGGCGCCATTGGCGCAATCGACCACGATCTTCAGCCCGTCGAGGCGCAGGTCGGCGGGGAAGCTGGACTTGACCGCATGAATGTAGCGGCCGCGCGCATCTTCCACCCGGCGGGCGCGGCCGATATCCTTGGATGCGGCCAGCGCGATGTCCTGCCCGATCAGCGCCTCGATCTTCAGTTCATCCTCGTCCGACAGCTTGTAGCCATCCGGCCCGAACAGCTTGATGCCATTGTCGAAATATGGGTTGTGACTGGCCGATATCATGACGCCCAGGTCGGCGCGCATCGAATGGGCGAGCAGCGCGACTGCGGGTGTCGGGATCGGCCCGAACTGGACCACGTCCATGCCCACGGCGGTAAAGCCCGCGACCAGCGCATTTTCGACCATATAGCCCGACAGGCGGGTATCCTTGCCGATCACCACGCGATGCCGGTGGTTGCCGCGCTGGAAATGAGTGCCGGCGGCCATGCCGACCTTCATCGCCAGTTCCGCCGTCATCGGCCATTGGTTGGTGCGCCCGCGGATGCCGTCGGTGCCGAAATATTGCCTGCTCACAAAGCGCTCATCTTCCTCTGGGGACATTCCCCGCTCATCCGTTCGTCCTGAGTAGCCGCTGAGCCTGTCGAAGCGGCGTATCGAAGGACACGCATGTCGGCGACCCTTCGATACGGGTCTTCGACGTCGCTCAGACCCTACTCAGGGCGAACGGAGAGGGAAAGCATCAAGTTTTTCTCGATCGACTTTCCGCGCATCCCGCGGCATCGCGGGCTGATGGAAAATTTCAATACCTTTGTCGACGGACTGTCCGCCGCCGTCTTTTTCAAGGTGCCGCTCTTTGGGGCGCAGATCGAACTGATCGTGCTCTATCTGGCGTTGCCGATGCTGTTCTTCACGCTCTGGCTCGGCTTCCCCAACATCACTCAGGTCGGTCGCGCCATCCGCATCCTGCGGACCCAGCCGCGTGAGGGCGAGGCGAAGGGCGACGTCAGCCAGTGGGCGGCGCTCTCCACCGCTTTGTCCGGCACGATCGGCCTGGGCAATATCGCGGGCGTCGCGGTGGCGCTGACCATGGGCGGCCCCGGCGCGATCCTGTGGATGTTCATTATCGGCTGGTTCGCGATGACGGTGAAGATGGCGGAAGTCACGCTGGGCCTCAAATATCGCGTGTTCGACGCACAGGGCCATGTCCATGGCGGGCCGATGTATGTGCTCAAAGCCGTGGGTGCGGCGCGCGGATGGCCCAAGGCAGGACTTGCGCTGGGCGGGGCCTACGCTTTCTTCGCGCTGTTCGGCGCGATCCCGATGGTGCAGGTGAACCAGAGTTTCGCGCAGGTGAAAGTCGTCACCGGCCTGACCAATGGCTGGGCCTATGGTGTGTTTCTGGCGGGGGCGGTGGCGCTGGTGACGCTGGGCGGCGCGGCCTGGCTGGGCGAGGTGGCCAAGCGACTGACCCCGATCAAGGTGGCGGTCTATCTGCTGGGGGTCGCCGCGATCCTGATCCTGCATATCGGCGAGATACCCGGCGCGCTGGCGCTTATCTGGAACGGCGCATGGAGCGGACAGGCCGCAACCGGCGGCGCGGTCGGCGCGTTCGTCGCGGGGATGCGCCGCGCGGTCTTTGCCAGCGAAGCGGGGGTGGGGTCCGCCGTCATGGCGCACAGTCTGGCGCGGGCGGACCATCCGGTGTCCGAAGGACTGGTCGCCCTGCTGGAACCGCTGCTCGGCACGATGATCGTGTGCGCGTTCGGTGGTCTGGCACTGGTCGTCGCAGGGACATGGAATACGGGGTTGGAGGGGATCGCCATCACCTCCGCAGCCTTTGCCCAGGTATCGCCCTGGTTCCCCTGGCTGCTGGCGGTCGTCGTATTCCTGTTCGCCTATTCGACGCTGGTCGCCTGGGGCTTTTATGGCTTGCAGGCCTGGGGCTATCTGTTCGGCAACGGGCCGCGCGCGCAGTGGACCTACAAGATCCTGTACGTCGTCGCCCTGCCCCCGGCCGCCGCAATCGACCTAGGCCGCGTGGTCGGGATCGTTGATAGCAGTTTCTTCCTGATGGCCATCCCCAACGTCATCGCGCTGTATCTATGTGCGGGGGAATTGCGCCGCGACGTGAAGGCCTATCTGGTCGCACAAAAGTAACAACATGTCCCGCGCAAGCGGAAACACGCTGAATGTGGCCTACAGCAAAAAAGGCCCCGCACCTTTCGGAGCGGAGCCTTTTTTCGACTGTGGCGATCAGATCAGATCTTGTCGCCCAGCGCACCCTTGACCGAACCGGCGACGTCCTGCGCCGTGCCCTTGGCCTTCTGCGCCTTGCCTTCGGCTTCCAGACGATCATTGTCGGTAGCCTTGCCTACGCCTTCCTTGACGGCGCCTGCGGCCTTGTTGGCGGCGGCCTTCAGCTTGTCGGTTGCTTCACCCATGTCATCACTCCTTTTCAGTGTGTTCGATGGGTTCAACGATGCTCAAGAGAAAGGGTTTCCGCCGGTACGCAGGCGAAACGAACTATCCTTTCAAAGCGGCTTTTCGTAAATCTGATAGACTTTGTTCACCGTCCCCTGGATCGCCTCCGCAATCGCGTTCATGCCTTGATTGTCGTCCAGTACCCAGCCAAGCTCCCCACGGGTCGAACCATATTGGGCCACCGCCGCCAACCGGATCGTCTCGATCATCATGAAGGCAAGTTGGCTGGCCATGCGCGAACTTTGCAGGCGCTGCACCACGCCCATCAGCGGCACGCGCATCGTGCGCACCTGGGGCTTGCGCAGCCAGCGCAGCAGCTTGATCCAGCCGAATGGGAAAAGCGACCCATTGAGCGGCTTTGTCGCTTCATTAAGGTCGGGCAGCGTCATCATGAAGGCGACCGGTTCGCCGTCCAGCTCAGCGATCATGATTAGGTCTTCGAACACGATCGGCTTCAATTTCTTGCCGGTATGCGCGATTTCCGCGTCGGTGATCGGCACGAAACCCCAATTATTGCCCCAGGCGTCGTTCAGGATTGCGAGGATGATGGCGGCTTCCTGATCGAATTTCGACTTATCGACCTTGCGGATGCGGATACGCGGGTTTTTCTCGCCCGACGCGATGATCCGCTGCAGCAGCGGCGGAAATGGATTGGTGATGTCCAATTCGTAGGTTTTGAGCTGCTTGGCCGGGGCATAACCCGCGCCCTCGATCATCGCCTGATAGGCCGGGCTGTTATGCCCCATCATCACCGTCGGGGGATGATCATGCCCGGCGATCAGCAGGCCCGGCTCTTCCCAGATCGACAGCGAGATCGGCCCCAGCACGCGGGTCATGCCCTTGGCGCGGAGCCAGTCTTCCGCGGTCGCGATCAGCGCTTTGCCGGTTTCCGCGTCCTCCGCTTCGAACAGGCCGAAATTGCCGGTGCCCGGCCCCATCCCCTGTTCCACCGGCTGCGTCAGCGCCAGACGGTCGATATGGGCGGAAATGCGGCCGACCACCGTGCCGCCGCGGCGGGCCAGGAAATATTGCGCCTCGGCATGGCCGAAAAACGGGTTCTTGCCCGGCGTCAGCAATTCCCGCACCTCCGCCTTTAACGGCGGCACCCAATGGGGATCATCGGCGTAGAGCCGCCAGGGCAGGTCGATAAAAGCCTTGAGGTCGGACTTGCCGGAAACGGGGGTAATGACCAGATCGGTATGCGCCACAGGTGCCGCCTTGAGCAAAAAAGAAAGTGCGGTGCAGTTCGCCCCTTGTTTGCGCAATGTCAATCGCGCGCGCAAAACCGGGACTAACACAAGTGAAATGTCATGGTGCTGCCATGATCTCAGCGCATTTGGAGGCTAGGACCGCCCGCATGACTGTGCATGATCCCATATTGGCCGCCGCCCAGCGCGCGCGCGCCGCCATCCCCGACGACAGCGCGATGCTCCGCGCCGCGGCCGAATTGACGCGCGACTATGCGGTCGCCAACCCGCGCATTTACTGGCCCGACCTGCTGGCGTCCGCGCTGATCGGCTGGGGCGCTATGGCTGGCGCGATCCTGGCGCAGAATGGGCTGATCGCCATCGTCTACGCATTTGTTGCGATGATGGCGCTCTATCGCGCAGCCAGCTTCATCCACGAACTGACCCATATCCGGAAAGGCGCCCTTCCCGGCTTTCGCTTCGCCTGGAACCTGATCGTCGGCATCCCGCTTATGATCCCGTCCTTTATGTATGAGGGCGTCCATATCCAGCATCATGCCCGCACCCGCTATGGCACGGCGGACGACCCGGAATATCTGCCGCTCGCGCTGATGAAGCCTTGGTCGCTGCCGCTGTTCATTCTCGTCGCGTCGCTGGCGCCGGTCGGCCTCATCCTGCGCTTCGGCCTGATCACGCCGCTCTCGCTACTGATCCCGCCGCTGCGCGCCAAGGTCGTGGCGGAACTGTCCGCCCTGTCGATCAACCCCGCCTATCGCCGCCGCGCGCCGGAGGGCGATTTTGCGCGGATGTGGATGTGGCAGGAAGCGGGCGCGAGCCTGTTCGCGCTGGCGCTGGTCGGCAGCGTCTTCGCCTTCGGCTGGAAGCCGCTGCTCGTCTATATGGCGATCCATTCGGCGATGACCGTCATCAACCAGTTGCGCACCCTGGTCGCGCATCTGTGGGAAAATGAGGGCGAACCGATGACGGTGACGGCGCAATATCTGGACTCGGTCAATGTACCGCCACCCGGCGCGCTGCCCGCGCTCTGGGCGCCGGTGGGCCTGCGTTACCATGCGCTGCATCATCTGTTGCCCAGCGTCCCCTATCATGCGTTGGGCAAGGCCCATGCCCGGCTGATCGCCACGCTTGACGCGCAATCGCCCTATCATCGCGGCAATTATCCGGGGATGTTGCCGCTGGTCGGCAAGATCGCGCGCAGCACGATGGCGGCGCGCTAATCAACAGCGCCCCTAGCCTTCGTCGTCCCGATAGACCGGCAATCCCAGCCCGCGCCGGATCGCCATCGCCCGCAGCAGGAACCCCAGCAGCGCGGCGATGACGCCCGCGACCGGCACGTCCAGCCCGATCCAGCGCAACGCCACGAACAGGCCGGAGGCGAAGGCCGCCGCCGTCACATAAAGCTCCGGCCGCAGCAGGATAGACGGCTCGCCCGCCAGCAGGTCGCGCATGATGCCCCCGACGCAGCCCGTCACCACCCCCATCATCCCTGCGACGAAAGGCGGCACGCCAAAACTCATCGCCTTGGCCGCGCCAAATACGGCGAAGGCGGCCATGCCGATGGCGTCCAGCCAGTCGAGCGCGCGTTCGCTCCAGAATTTGCGCGGGGTGATCCACACCAGGACCGCCGCGCCCATGCAGGCGATGGCCGGCACCGGATCGACCACCCAGAAGACCGGCGCACCGATCAGCAGGTCGCGCACCGTGCCGCCGCCGACCCCCGTCACCAGCGCGAAGAAGGCGAAGGTGACCAGCGTCTGCCGCAACCGCGCCGCCGCCAGTGCGCCGGACGCGGCAAAGACGAAGGTGCCGACGATGCTCAAGGTTTCGAGCACGGGGCCGATCGAGTTGGCGAGCAGGGGCGTAGGTGGAAGCATGACGTTACCTAACCACAACCGTTCGTCCTGAGTAGCCACTGAGCGAAGTCGAAGGGGCGTATCGAAGGATTGCGCCACATGCTTCGATACGGGACTTCGCCAAGCTACCCCCTACTCAGCACGAACGGACTTTGGGACGACCCTTATTTCCGCCCCTTCTCTACCGCCAGCCGGCTCATCAATATCGCGGCGCGCTTGGCCTGGCGCTTCATGGTCGACAGGTCGGCCTTCTCCGCCGCGCTGTGATCGCCGCTGGACGCCAGGCCCAACCCCACCAGTCCGTCCGTGTCGGCCGCGACGAAGCTGATGTCGCCCGCCCCGCGCTTCAACGGATCGAGCGCCGCCATTTCCGCCAGGCCCAGGTCCGCATTGACGCCGTTCAGCTTGCCCAGCAGCGCCTTGTTCCCCGCCGTCGGCGCCATCGATGGATAGCCCAGGTCGAACGCAATGCTGGCCGACGTGCCCGTCAAATGCCCCGCATCGACGATCGTCTGCATCTTCGCCTGAACCCGCTTCGTCTGCTCTTCGCTCAGCGTGCGAAAATCGCCCTTCGCCACCGCGATCGGCGGGATGATGTTGGTCTTGCCGGTCACGGCGATGCGCACGCCGTCCTTGTCGACCGCCGCGCTTTGCCCGCCGCCGATCAGCCCGACATTGAATGTCAGATTGGGTTCGGGCAGTTCCTTGCGGAATGCGACGATGATCCGCGCCAGTTCATAGACCGCGCCATCGCCGGCACTCGCCGAAAAGATGCCCGAACTATGGCCCGACTTGCCCGTCGCCGTCAGCGTCCAGCTATTGGACGACCGCCGCGCGATCGACCCCATGTCCTTGCCGCCTTCCTGCGACAAGCCTTCGAAATCGAGCGCAACATCGGCCCGCTTGCCGGCCGCCACCAGATCGGCGCGAGCGACGGCGACCGGATCGCCCGAATCCTCCTCGTCCCCGGTCAGCACGACTTCGATGTTTGCGTTTTTCAGAGTGCCCGCCGCCTGCATGGCTTTCAGCGCCAGCAGCATCGTCACCACCCCGCCCTTGTCGTCGGCGACACCCGGACCGGCGGCCCAATCGCCATCGCGCTTGAAGGTCTGGAACGGCGAATCCGGCTCGAACACGGTATCGAGATGGCCGATCAGCAGCATTTTCGTGCTACCCGCCTTGCCCTTGTGCACCGCGATCAGGTGGCCCGCCCGTTTGGCCGCATCCATCGGCTTCCACGTCACGGTAAAGCCCAGCGCCTCATATTCGGGGCGCAGCATGTCGGCCACCGCCTTCACGCCGGGGAAATTCATCGACCCGCTATTCTGGTTGACCAGCTTTTCCAGCAGCGCGACGGATGGTTCATAGCCCGCCTCGACCGTAGTGCCGATTGTCTGTTCCGCCGGGCTAAGCGCCGCATGGGCGACGGGCGCGCCACCGCAAAGCAGCGCGCCCATAACCAGTCCCCTGATCACTTGGCCAATTCCGCCTCGATCGCCGCGACCAGCGCCGGGTCATTGGGCGCGGTCGTGGGCGCAAAGCGCGCAGCGACGCTACCGTCCTTGGCGATCAGGAACTTTTCGAAATTCCACAGCACTTCCGGCACCGGATTGGGGGTCATGCCATAGCCTTTGAGCTTCTCGCGGAAGGCGTCGCCCTCGCCCTGCGCTTCCGGCTGCGCGCTGGTCAGCGCGGCGTAGAGCGGGTGCTTGTCCGGGCCGGTGACGACGATCTTCTCGAACATCGGGAAATCCACGCCGAAATTGGTGGTGCAGAAGGTCGCGATCTCGTCATTGTCGCCCGGTTCCTGCGCACCGAAATCATTGGCGGGGAAGCCTGCGATGACCAGCCCCTTGTCCTTATAATCGCCATAGAGCTTTTCCAGCCCCTCATATTGCGGCGTCAGGCCGCATTTGGAGGCGACATTGACCGCCAGCACCACTTTACCCGCATAATCGGCCAGGCTGGTGTCGGCACCCTTGATGGTCTTGAGCGCAATCTGCTGAATATCGGTCATATATCGTCTCCTTGGATGAATTTACCCCGAAACTTGCTACTATATCGCCGCGCCGAACAGATGCCCCGCACCTGCCGTCACCGCCATCGCCAGTGCGCCCCACAACAGCGTCCGACACACCGACCGCGCCACCTGCGCCCCGCCCAGCCGCGCGCCGACATAGCCCAGCAGGGCAAGGCACAGGAGGGACAGTGCGACGATGGCGACAATCGCCCCGCCCGCGGGCACCATCGCTGCGATCAACACCGGCGGCGCCGCACCCACGGCAAAGCTCGCCGCAGACGCCAGCGCAGCCTGCACCGGCCGCGCCGTCGCCATATCGGAAATGCCCAATTCGTCACGGGCATGCGCGCCCAGCGCATCGGCCGCCATCAACTGCTCCGCCACTTGGCCCGCCAGATCGTGCGTCAGGCCGCGTTCGACATAGATATCGCGCAACTCCACCCACTCGGCATAAGGCTGGGTAGCGATCGCCTTTTTCTCTTTAGCCAGGTCCGCGCGTTCGGTGTCGGATTGCGCGCTGACGGACACATATTCGCCCGCCGCCATCGACATGGCACCCGCCACCAGCGCCGCAATGCCGGTCAGCAATATCGTCTCGCTCGGCGCGCCCGACGCGGCGATGCCGGTCATCAGGCTGGCGGTGGACACGATCCCGTCATTGGCCCCCAGCACCGTCGCGCGCAGCCAACCGACGCGGTTCACATAATGAACGGCATGGTGCGGCTGGTCGATTGCGGTGTCGGTCTGCGCGTCCATCGATCAGCCCCTTTGCCTGGCCCCTATCCCGGCATCCATGCGCCCGGAGCCTGTCGAAAGGAAGGCGGGAAATGCTACCCCGCCAGTCCTTCGGCCTTTTCCGCCAGTTCCAGCCAGCGCATCTCGGCAGCGTCCTTGTCGGTCCGCGCCTTCTCGATCGCGCCCGTCAGCATGTCGAACCGTTTGCGATCGCGCGTGTAGAGCGCCGGGTCGGCCAGCGCTTCCTCATGCCCGGCAATGGTCGCTTCCAGTTCCTCCACCCGTTTGGGCAGCAGTTCCAAGTCGCGCTGGTCCTTATAGGTCAGCTTGGCCGATACGGGCTTTGCCGGTGGGGCCGCGGCCACCGCCTTCTTCTCGATCCTGGCCGCCTTGCGCGGATCGCGCTTGGCGAGCCAGTCGGCATAGCCGCCAACGATCACATCGACCACGCCCGTCCCGTCCAGCCCCAGCGTCACGGTAACGGTGCGATCGAGAAAATCGCGATCATGGCTGACGATCAGGACGGTGCCGTCATAATCGGCGATCACTTCCTGCAACAGGTCGAGCGTTTCCAGGTCGAGGTCGTTGGTCGGCTCGTCCAGCACCAGCAGGTTGGATTCGCGGGCAAATTCGCGCGCGAACAGCAGGCGCGACCGCTCTCCGCCCGACAGCGTGGCGACCTTCGCCTCCGCCAGACTGGGGTCGAACAGAAAGTCCTTCAGATAGCCATGGATATGCTTGCGCACGCCGCGCACGTCGATCCAGTCGCCGCCCTCGGCCAACACGTCGCGCACCGTCTTGTCGCCCTGCATCAGGCTGCGCTGCTGGTCGATGAAGATCATGTCCAGCGTCTTGGCCAGCGTTACTTTGCCGCTATCGGGCGCCAGTTCACCGGTCAGCAGTTTCAGCAGCGTCGATTTGCCCGCGCCATTGCCGCCGACGATGCCGATCCGGTCGCCGCGCTGCACCCGGATCGACAGGTCGTCGATGATCGTGCGCTCCCCGAAATTCTTGCTGACATGCTCGACCTTGATGACGCTCTTGGTCTTGCTGTCGTCGCTGGCGACGGCGATCTTCGCTGTCCCCTGCGGCCCGTTCATCGCGGCGCGGGTTTCGCGCATTTCCCACAGCTTCGCCAGCCGTCCCTGGTTGCGCTTGCGCCGCGCGGTGACGCCGCGTTCCAGCCAGTGCGCCTCGATCTTCAGCTTCGCGTCCAGCTTCTCCGCCGCCCGCGCCTCTTCGGCATAGACCGCTTCCATCCACTGTTCGAAACCGCCAAAGCCGATCTCGTTGCGCCGCATCTGCCCCCGGTCCAGCCACAGCGTCTGGCGCGTCAGCCGCGTCAGGAAGGCGCGGTCATGGCTGATGACGATGAAGGCGCCATTATACCGCGCCATCCAATTCTCGATCCAGTCGATCGCCGCAATGTCCAGATGGTTGGTCGGCTCGTCCAGCAGCAGCAGGTCCGGCTCGCTCGCCAGCGCGCGGGCAATGGCGGCGCGGCGACGCTCGCCCCCGCTTGCCGTGCTGGCGTCGCGGCTCAGGTCGATGCCCAGTTGGTCGGCGATCGCCTCCACTTCATGCGGGGCCGGCGCAAACTCGCCCGCCAGCGCGAAATCATGCAGCGTCTTGAACGGCGTGACGTCGGGATCCTGCTCCAGCGTGATGACCCGCGCGCCCGGCCGCACGGACCGCACGCCCTCGTCCGCCTCGATCTGTCCGCCCAGCAATTTGAGCAATGTCGTCTTGCCCACGCCGTTGCGGCCGATCAGCGCCAGCCGGTCTTTCGCGCCCACGGCGATATTGAGGCCGCGGAACAACCAGTGAGAGCCTTGCGAAAGGCCAAGATTTTCGAACGAGAGAATAGGAGCTGCCATTTACACGCAGCTAAGGCCTGTCAGCCTGCGGGGCAAGTGCGGAACCGGAAAGCTGTCGGACGGCTTTCAACGTGCGACAGCGTCCATTCATCGCACCCCGGCCAAAGAGGGGCGCATATTCGCAGAGGAGAAATATCCATGAAATCCGCTCTCGCCCTGATGGCGCTCGGCGTTGCCGCCCTTCCCGTGGCGGCGCTTGCCCAGACCAGCGTCACCATCGCAGAGACTGCGCCGGTCGTGACATTGAACGTCACCGAAAGCGTCGAGGCCGCACCCAATGTCGCGACCGTCGGCACCGGCGTCCAGACCCGCGCGCTGACCGCGCAGGCTGCAATGCAGGATAATGCCGCCAAGACCGAAAAGCTGATTGCGGCGCTGGCCAAGGCCGGCATCGCGAAGAAGGATATCCAGACCAGCGGCATCAATCTGTCCGCCCAATATGATTACAGCAATCAGGACGGAAAGCCGGAGGGTCCGCGCTTCATCGGTTATGAAGCGTCCAACCAGTTGACCGTGAAACTGCGCGACATCAAAAAAGTTGGCGCCTCGCTCGACGCCATGGTCGCAGCGGGTGCCACCAACATCAACGGCCCGAGCTTCTCTATCGAAGACCCATCGCCGCTGATCCAGCAGGCCCGCGGCACCGCGCTCAAGAGTGCCAAGACGCAGGCCGATTTCTATGCCCAGGCTGCCGGTTTCCGTACCGCGCGCCTCGTTTCGATCAGCGAAAGCAACAGCGGCGGCCAGCCGCCCATGCCGATGATGCAAAGCGCCCGGTTCAAGGCGGATGCGGCCCCTACTACCCCGGTCGAACCCGGCCAGGTCAGCGCCTCGGTCACGCTCACGGTCCAGTACGCGCTGGACAAGTAAGCGCCCATAGAGCGGACAGAAGGCGGCGGCGCTTGAGCATCGCCGCCTTTGCCGTTCATTCTTGTTCATCTGCGCGCCATTCACCACCTGTTCAATGCCTCACGCCTATGCCATGCCCATGAATATGAAGTGGAACAGCCTGCCCCGCTCTCTGACCGCTGCGGTCGCCGCCGCGCTTGCCATCGGCGTCATCATCCCGGCCGCCGACGCGGGCAATCGCCGCGATGAACAGGACGCCGCGCGCCGGGCGATGCTCGACGGACAGGTCATGCCCTTCGCCATGATCAAGCGCCGGGTCGACGCCACCATGGGCGGTGCCACCTATGTCGGCAGCGAATTTAATCCATCGTCCAACCGCTACCGCCTGAAATATGTGAAGGACGGGAAGGTCATGTGGGTTGATGCGGATGGCCGGACGGGCGATATCATCGGCATGGCGCGCTAACATCCGCCCATGCCGCAATTCTAAAAAAGAAAAGGGCCTTTCATGCGTCTGCTGATCGTCGAGGATGAACCGAATCTGGGCCAGCAGCTCAGGAACACGCTGGAAGGCGCGGGCTATGCCGTGGACCTCGCCACCGATGGCGAGGATGGCCATTTCCTCGGCGCGACCGAAAGCTATGACGCGGTCGTGCTCGACCTTGGCCTGCCCACCATTGATGGGCTGACCGTGCTGGACCGTTGGCGCAAGGAAGGCCGCGCATTCCCGGTGCTGGTGCTGACCGCGCGCGACAGCTGGTCCGACAAGGTCGCCGGGCTCGACGCGGGCGCCGACGACTATCTCGCCAAGCCTTTCCAGAGCGAAGAACTGATCGCCCGCCTGCGCGCACTCATCCGCCGCGCATCCGGCAATGCGTCGAGCGAACTCACCGCCGGCGACGTCCGTCTCGACACCCGGTCGGGCAAGGTGACGCTTGCCGGCGACCCGGTAAAGCTCACCGCGCAGGAATATAAGCTGCTCAGCTATCTGCTCCATCACAAGGGCAAGGTGGTCAGCCGCACCGAATTGATCGAACATATTTACGACCAGGATTTCGATCGCGATTCCAACACGATCGAGGTGTTCGTGACGCGCATCCGCAAGAAGCTGGGCGCCGACGTCATCACCACCATCCGCGGCCTTGGCTACAGCCTGGACGAGCCGGGGCGATAATCAGCCTTTCACCCTACCCCGTTCGGGCTGAGCCTGTCGAAGCCCTGCACTTTCTTAAGAAGGGTGGCCCTTCGACAAGCTCAGGGCGAACGGATATGGGAACAGTCTGAAAATATGACCGATCCCGCCTCTCCTCCCCCTGTCCGCTCCACCGGCTCCATCAGCCGGCGGATGATCGGCATCGCCGCTTTGTGGATCAGCGTGCTGCTGATCGGCGGCGGCGTGGCGCTGGACCGGGTGCTGAGCGACGCCATCACGCGCAATTTCGACGACGGCATGAACTATGTCCTGACCGCCATGATCGCGGCGTCGGAAATCGCCCCGGACGGCGAAGTCCTGTTCAATCGCGAACTGGCCGACCAGCGCTTCCTCGAACCCAATAGCGGCCTTTATTATCAGGTCAGCGCCAAGGGGCATGAGGACTGGCGCTCCCGCTCGCTCTGGGACCGCGCGCTCAAGGTGCCGGCGGAACATCATGATCGCCACCTCCACACCTATGACAGCAAGCAATTCCCTGGCGAGGATCTGCGCGTGATGGAGCGCACCGTCGTCCTGCCCGGCTCCAACACGCGCTGGCTGTTCATGGTCGGCCAGGCACGCGAAGGGCTGGACGCGCAGATCAAGACGCTGCGTTCCACTTTGTTCAAAAGCTTCGCGCTGCTGGCGCTTGGCCTTTTCGTGCTGGCGAGCCTCCAGACCATCTATGGCCTGCGTCCGCTGCGCAAGGTGCGGCTGGAGATCATCCGTATGCGCGACGGCCACAAGAGCCGCGTCACCGAACCCATGCCCGCCGAAGTGCTGCCCATGGTCGAGGAATTGAACGCCCTGCTCGCCCATAATGAGCGGCAGGCGGAGGAAGCGCGCACCCATGCGGGCAATCTCGCCCATGCGCTAAAGACGCCGCTGACGGTCATCATGAACGCGGCGACGGCCAAGGCCCCGGACCTGGGCGACGCCGTGATCCGCGAAGCGACGACGATGCGCCGGCAGGTCGACCATCATCTTGCCCGCGCCCGCGCCGTCGGCCGACGCGGCGCGGCGCAGAGCCGGGCGGACGTCTGGGTCAGCCTCACCGCGGTCGAACGCGCCGTCCAGCGCCTCTATCCCGAAGCCCGCGTCGACATGGACGGCGACAGGCAAGCCGCGGTCCGCGTCGAACGCCAGGATCTCGACGAAATGCTCGGCAACCTGATCGAAAATGCGGCCAAATATGGTGGCGGCAGCGTCTTCGCCACCGTGGTCGCGCGTGCGGGCGGCATGGTGGAAATATTGGTGGAGGATGACGGCATGGGCATCCCCGAAACCGAACGGGTCCGCATCTTCGACCGCGGCGTCCGTCTCGATTCCGGCAAGCCCGGCACCGGCCTCGGCCTCGCCATCGTCCGCGACGTCGCGGAAATCTATGGCGGCACCGTGGCGCTGGAGGAAAGCGAGGATCTAGGCGGGCTGCTGGTGCGGCTACGCCTGCCAGCGGCGTGATTCGGCGTGGCACTGCCGTCTGAACACGGACTCCTCTGCTGCCGCAGTTACATGGGAATGTCTTGGAGCGACCATTTTTCGTCGCTCAGAGACGGAACGGCAGCGTCCAATAACAGACGTTCATGCCCCGTCTTGAGGAAGCCAAGAGGTTCGTGTCGCTGACACCTCTAGGACAGGAAGGTTACTCATCTGCCTCCAAGGCGTCGATGAGGTATCGTATTCGATCAGGTGATAGCTTCGGCCACAGGTTCGCCAATTGGTGCATGGACACACGTTAGGCGCTTCATTCCAAGGAAGTTTGGCCAATCGCTGCAATTCGTCCATCGCCTCGGCTTTGCTGCTAAACTCGCCAATCTGTTCGGCATGCAACTCATCTTCTACAATAAACATGCCGATGTACCCTGCGTCATTCTCACGGCGACTATACATGAATCTCGCCCAAAAGCCGACAGTCCCCTTCCCACCCATCCCCGCCCTTCTCCAACCACCGACCACATCCAACTTGCCATCCAACCCCGCAGCTGCGAAGCAATAGCAGCGAAGATCGACCATCCCGCTTCGCCCCGACAGGAGCATCATGCGGCGGCATTTCTATCTTATCGCAGGATTCCTCTCGATCGGCCTAGGCACGATCGGCGCATTTCTGCCGCTGCTTCCCACCGTCCCCTTCATGATCCTCGCGGCCTTCTGCTTCGCCCGCTCCAGCCCCCGGCTGGAAGCAAAGCTGCTCGACCACAAGCATTTCGGCCCGCATATTCGGCGCTGGCGGGAACGTGGCGCGATCAGCCGCCGGGGCAAGAAGGCAGCGCTGGCCGCCTTCGCTTTCAGCGTCGCCCTCGCGCTGATCTTTTCGCCCTTCCCCTGGTTCCTCATCCCCGTTGCCGCCGCGCTGATCGGCGGCAGCTGGATCTGGACCCGGCCGGAAAGGTAAACAGACAGCGGCGAAGCGACAGCGATGCCTGTGGCTCAGATGTCGGACAGTCGCCCGGCACGCAGCATCATCGCCATTAAGCCCTTATCCCGGCCGCCCAGCCCTGCGCCGCGCCGTCAATTCATCGCCAGGATCATGTTCCGCACCTGCGGATAGACCTGCTTTTCCCATTTGCTGCCCGAAAACACGCCATAATGGCCGACGCCGGGCTGAAGATGGTGGCGCTTCAAATGCGGACGCAGCCCGGTGCACAGGCCATGGGCGGCGGATGTCTGGCCCACGGCACACACATCATCCTTCTCGCCCTCAACAGTCAGCAGCGCCGTGTTGCGGATCGCACCCGGATTGACCGGGCGTCCGTGCACCGTCAGTTCGCCCTTCGACAACAAAGTCCGCTGGAACACCTGGTCGACCGTCTCCAGGTAGAATTCCTTGGTCAGGTCCAGGACCGCGAAATATTCCTCATAGAAATGCTTGATCTTGTCCGCTTCGACCGTCTTGCCGTCGGCCAGAAGCTGGTACAATTCGCGATGCTGCGACCCGTGCCGCTCCATGTTCATCGCCATGAACGCCGACAGTTGCAGGAAACCCGGATACACCTCCCGCCCGCGCCCGGGATAACGGAACGGCACCACGGAGATCAAATTCTCCTCGAACCATTCGATCGGCTTTTCATTGGCCAGGTCGTTGACCACGGTCGGCGCGGCATTGGGGTCGATCGGCCCGCCCATCAGCGTCATCGATCGCGGTGTCGCCTTGTCCTTGTCCTCCGACATCAGCGCCACGGCGGCCAGCGCGGGCACGCAGGGCTGGCATACCGACACCATATGCGCGCCGGGGCCGATCTGCTGGAAGAAGCGGATGACATAATCGACATAGTCGTCAAAGCCGAAGCGCCCGGCCTCCAACGGCACATCGCGCGCATTTTTCCAGTCGGTGATGTAGACGTCATGGTCGCGCAGCAATGTTGCGACCGTGCTGCGCAGCAAGGTGGAAAAATGGCCCGACATCGGCGCGACGACCAGCACCTTGGGCTGGGCCGCCTCGACATCGTCCTTGACGAAGTGCAGCAGGTCTCCGAACGGCAGGTCTAGCGCGATTTCCTCGCGCACCGCCACTTCCGCATTGCCGCTGGTGACGGTCATTATGTCATAGGCCGGACGCTTGTGCGTCAGCTTCGCGCCCTGGAACACGTCCATCATCGCGAACATGCGCCGCGGCATCGCCCAATCGGCCATCGGTCCCATCTTGTCGCGCATGCCAAGTGCGATCTGCGCCCCGAACCGTGCTGGCGCCAGCATGTCGTTCCAGGCCTGATAACCACTGTAAAGCATGCGCATGATGAGGTTTGAGCCTTGTCCTGTGTCCGCGAACCGAATCGGTACTCCGATGAAACGCTATACATGCTTTTTATGTTGCGCCGCATCATCATAAATGTGAGGCTGACCGCAAGCAGGAGGGTATGCCATGGCGATCGCGGAACTCACTCTTTCCAGCAAGAATTATTCCTCCTGGTCGCTACGCGGCTGGCTTTTGTGCCGAATCGCGGGGTTGCGGGTGGAGGAAAAGACGATCGCGCTCGACGATCCCGAAAACCGCGCCGAACTGCTGCTCCTGTCCCCTTCCGTACTGGTGCCTCGCCTGACGCATGAGGGGGCCAGCGTCTGGGACACGCTGGCGATCGCGGAATATCTGCACGAACTCTATCCCAATGTCGGCATGTATCCCGTCGATCGAATCGCCCGCGCCCATTGCCGGTCGGTGTCGGGGGAAATCCATTCGGGCTTCGCCAATCTGCGCTCCGCCCTGCCGATGAACCTTAAGGTGCGCCACGCGCGCTTCCCGATCTTTTCCGGAGCAAAGCCCGATATCGACCGAATCGAAACGATCTGGGCCGAATGTCTGGACAGCTATGGCGGCCCCTGGCTGTTCGGCAAGGAACCGACCGTCGCCGATGCCATGTTCGCACCGGTGGCCCAGCGTTTCCTGACCTATGCCGTCCCACTGTCCGCCCCATCCGCCGCCTATTGCCAGACGATCAACAGCTGGCCGCTGATGCGCGAATGGATCGACGATGCGCGCAATGAACCGGAAGAGATGGTCGAACTCGAAATCGAGTTCTGAACGCCCTTTCGCCCATCGCCGCAGCGGGTTAGACCGGCGGGATGATGACACGCATCCTCGCTTTGGCCCTCGGCCTGGCCGCCGCCCTACCCCTCCATGCCCAGACCGATCCCAAGCAGTTGGAACAATCGGTCCGCACGCTGGCCTCCGACCTGTTCCAGGGCCGCGCGCCCGGCACCGTGGGGGAGGAACGGACGATCGGCTATATCGTCGCCCGCTTCGAACAATTGGGTCTGGAACCCGGCGGCCCGGACGGCCAGTGGGTGCAGACCGTGCCGCTGCTCCACACCCGCCTTGGCCAGGCTGAAACGCTCTCGATCGCGCAAAATGGTGCGTCCGCGCCCTGGACCTTCGGCCGCCAAGTCTATCTCTCCACTCTCCAGCCCAAGGACAAGGTCGGCGTCGCCAACGCCCCGCTGGTGTTCGTGGGCTATGGTGTCTCCGCCCCCGAACGCGGCTGGGATGATTTCAAGGGCGTGGACCTGAAGGGCAAAATCGCCGTCTTCCTCATCAACGACCCAGATTTCGAGGCGGCCAAGGGCGAAGATTCGTTCGGCAAATTCGGCGGCAAGGCCATGACCTATTATGGCCGCTGGACCTATAAGTTCGAGGAAGCTGCCCGCCGCGGCGCGATCGGCGCGCTGATCGTCCACGACACGCCGGGCGCGGGCTATGGCTGGAACGTCGTCACCAGCCCCGCTGGCGAAAATTACGATCTGGTCCGCGCATCCGATAAACTGACCAGCCTCCAGGTGCAGGGCTGGGTCGAGGGTGACGCCGCGCGCACGCTGTTCGCTGGTGCGGGCCTCGATCTCGCCGCGCTGCGCAAACAGGCGCGATCGGCCAGATTCAAGCCGGTAGAACTAAAAGGCGCGACCTTCTCCGCCGCCTTCCCGGTGACGCAGGAAGTGGTGCAGAGCGCCAACGTCCTGGCCCGCATCCCCGGCACCAAGCGCCCGGACGAAACCCTGATGTATGGCGCGCATTGGGACGCCTATGGCAAGGGCGCACCCGATGCGCAGGGCCGCATCTACCGCGCCGGGGCCAATGACGACGCGCTGGGCATGGCTGGCCTGTTCGAGATCGCCCGCGCCTTCAAGGCGGCCCCCGCACCCGACCGCTCGATCGTCTTTGCCGCCTGGACCGCGGAGGAGCGCGGGCTGCTGGGGTCCGAACATTATGCCCAGAACCCGGTCTATCCGATCGACAAGACGGTGGCGAACCTCACCATCGACGTGCTCCAGACCGCGGGCAAGGCGAAGGACGTCATTCTGATCGGCAAGGGACAGAATGGCCTGGAGGATGACCTGGCAAAATTCGCGGCGAAGCAGGGCCGCGTCATCACGCAGGAAAGCCTCCCTGAACGCGGCCTCTTCTACCGCGCCGACCATTTCTCCATGGCCAAGCGCGGCGTGCCCGTCCTGCTGATGATGGGCTTGGCGGGCGCATCCGACCTGGTCGAGGGCGGCCGCCCAGCCGGCCAGGCGTGGATCGATGCCTATACCGGCACATGCTATCACCAGGCCTGCGACGCCTGGGGACCGGAATGGCAACTGGACGGCGCGGCCCAGGATATCGACCTGATGCGCGACATCGGCCGCGACCTGGCCAATTCGACCCGCTGGCCGGAATGGAAAGCCGGTTCGGAATTCAAGGCCATCCGCGACAAGAGCGCAGCGGCAAGGAAGTAAATCTCCGTTCGTTTCGAGCGTAGTCGAGAAACGCTGGCGCAGGGCTATCCGCTTCTCGACTGCACTTGAAGCGAACGGGCCTTTAGCTCAGTCGATAGAGCGCAGCACCATGCGGCGGCAGCACCGCGCTTACCCGCTCCGCCTGTTGCCCCAGCGTCTTGCCCGCCCACAGGTCGCGCACCGCAACCGGCCCGCTAATCCCCAGATCGCGCAGCCTGATCCCGACCTCCCGCGCCTTGTCGCCGGTGTTGAACAGCGCGACATAGAGATCCTCGCCGCCCTGCGCGACTGCGGACCAGACGCGCACGCCATCCTCCACGAAATGCGGGCAATTGCCCTCGCTCGCCTGGTTGACCGTCAGCACCTCGCGATTGGTCAGCAGCGCCAGCGTCGCGCTGTCCAGATGCCGCAAATCGCCGCCCATGATGAGCGGCGACCGCGCGATCGCCCATAGCGTCATCAACGTCTTCTGCTCGTCGGGCGTGAAGCGCGTATCCCGCTCCCCCAGCGCCAGCCGTCCCAGCGGCAACATGTCGGCGTCCGGCCATGATCCCGGCCCGCGCCAGGGTGTCCAATTCTCCAGCCGGGTGAACTGCGCCTCCAGCATCGCCCAATCGTCCCAGAAATCGTCGGAGATACGCCACATCTGCGCATATTTGCGGACATGATCGCCCCGGATCACCGGCGTCTCGCCCGGCGACAGGCTCAGCATGATCGGCCGCCCCGTCGCCATAATCGCCTTGTGCGCCGCCTCGATCTCCGGCGCATGGGCGTCATAGGGGCGGCTCATATCGTCCATTTTGACGAAATCCACGCCCCAATCGGCATAGAGGCGGAAGATGCTGTCATAATAGGCCTGCGCGCCCGGCCGCGTCATGTCGACGCCATACATATCCGGGTTCCAAGAGCAGATGCTCGACAGATCGGCGACGTCGTTTGCGCGATATTGCGTCCCCAGGATCGGCAGGTTCGCCTCCACCGCCGCGCGCGGGATACCGCGCATCACATGGATACCGAACTTCAGGCCAAGCGCATGCACCACCTTGGCCAGCGGCGCAAAGCCCTTGCCCCCGGCGCTCGACGGAAACCGATTGGGTGCCGGGATCATCCGGCCATAAGCATCCATGGCCGGCTTGGGCCTGGCATTATAGGTGTAGCTCGACGCTTCCGGCTCATACCATTGGATATCGACGGTGAAGATGTCGTAGCCGAACGGCAGCAGCTTTTCCGCCATGATGGCGGCCGTCTCGCGCGCCTGGGCTTCAGTGATGGTCGTGGCGAAGCTGTTCCAGCTATTCCATCCCATCGGCGGCCGCGGCGCAAGCACGGGCTTGCCCGGCTCGGCCGCACCCACTGCCCGCGCGACGCTTACCGCCGCCATCCCCGCCATGCCGGCCGCGAACAGATCGCGACGGCTCGTTTCCAATGTCATCCTCTTCATTTGTCGGAGTTAATAGAAAGGCCGCGGCAAGATCAAGCCGCAACTAGATCCTTATCCCCGCCAGCCATTCGCCGATCATCGCGCGACCCGCCGCCACCGCAATCGGGCCGTGCAAGCCATGATCCTCCCGCAGCGCGATCCCGCATTGCTGCGCCACGTCCAGATCGGCCCAGAAATGGGTCAGCCAATCCTCGAACCGCGGGTCTTCGCCCATCTCGGCATGAAATTGCAACGCCAGCAGGTTTGACCCGCGCCGGAACGCTTGATGCGCATATTTGGACGTCGATGCCAACAACTCGACATCGTCGGGCAGGTCGAACGTGTCGCTATGCCAATGCAACACCGGCACATCCACCAGATGCCGCAGCGGCGACGCCGCGCCCGCGCCGTTCACGCTGACCGGTGCGAAGCCCAGTTCCATATGGCCACCGGGATAGACCGGCGCGCCCAGCGCCGCCGCGATCATCTGACTACCCAGGCACACGCCCAGCGTCGGCCGATCGGCCGCCAGCCGCGCGGCCAGCTTGTCGATCTGCATCGGTATCCACGGATGGACGTCCGTTTCATACACCCCCATCGGCCCACCCATCATGATCAGCAGGTCGGGATCGCACAGGTTCACGCCCGCGAAATCGGGGCTGGCGACATCGATCCGGTCGATATGATAGCCGGCCGCCTCGATCGGCTGCAAATAGCCTGCGGCGCCTTCGCGCGGCACATGTCGGACGATCAATGCTCTCTTCATGATCCCCTGTGCTAACCAGCGCGGACGCGCGACGCCAGCCCAGCCTTTCTTGGGCAGGGAAAATTGCGGCTATCGACTTGGCCGCGCGCCACAGCCATGATTTAACCCACGCCATGATCCTGACCCGCCTCGCCCGCCCGCTCCTCCTCGCCAGCCTGCTCGCCGGGTCCGCCCTCCCGGCCCAGACGCATACGCCCGCGCCCTCCCCGGTAGACGCCGTCGATCCCTTTATCGGCACGTCAGGCGAAGGCCACACCTTCCCCGGCGCGGTTGCGCCCTTCGGCATGGTCCAACTGTCCCCCGACACCCATGTCGGCCCAGCCCGGCAAACTTACAATTGGGCGGCGGGTTATCGCCATGAAGACCCGACCATCCTGGGCTTCTCCCACACGCATTTCTCCGGTGCGGGGCATAGCGACCTGGGAGATTTCCTAGTGATGCCCGTGAGCGGCGACACGGTGCCGCTAGAGGCAGGCACAGCCGACACGCCCGGCTATCGCTCGCGCAAGGCGGACGAGGTCGCATCGCCCGGCTATTATGCCGTCACCCTGACCGATCCGGGCGTGCGTGCGGAAATGACAGCCGGCACCCGCATCGGCGTCCACCGCTATGCCTTCCGGGCCGACAAGGCGGCGCATCTGGTCCTCGACCTCCGCTCCGTCATCTACGACTATCCCGGCAAGATTCTCTGGTCCTCGATCCGCATCCGGCCCGATGGCACAATTACCGGATCGCGCGAGATACGCGGCTGGGCGACGCCCCGCCGCCTCTTCTTCGCCATCCGCTTTTCGGCGCCGCTGACCGGCCACCAGTTCGTCACCACAGAGAAGGATGTCCTCTACAAGGGCTTCAAAGGGCCGGGCCGTGGTCCTGAAACGCTCGTTTCCCTGTCGGGCCGGGCGATCGTCGCCCAACTCGATTTCAGCAGGATCGCCAAACCATTGGAGGTGAAGGTCGCGCTGTCGGGCGTGGACGAGGATGGCGCGATCGCCAACCTTTCCAGCGAACCGGGCGATTTCGACGCCATCCGAGCCAAGACCCGCGCCGCCTGGGCCGACGCATTGGGCGCGGTGCAGATCGCCGCTCCCGCCCCGATGCGCATCAATATCTATACCGCCCTCTACCACAGCCTGATGGCGCCCAGCATCTGGGGCGACGCCGACGGCCGCTGGCGCGGGCCGGACGACCAGGTGCATGGCCCGTCGGGGTTCACCATGCACTCCACCTTCTCGCTATGGGACACGTTCCGCGCCGAACATCCGCTGCTGACCCTGATCCAGCCCGACGCGAAAAATGCCGATTTCGTCAACAGCCTGATCGCCGGCCAGAAGACCAACCCCTTCGGCATCCTGCCCGTGTGGCAATTTGCGGGCAAGGAAACCTGGACGATGATCGGCTATCATGCCGTGCCGGTGATCGCCGACGCCTGCCTCAAAGGCATCAAGGGCATCGACTGCGCCGCCGCGCTCAAGGCGATGGTCGCCAGCGCCGACTATGCCCCCTATGGGGGGCTCAGCGACTATATGAAGCTGGGCTATGTGCCGATCGACCGGGAGCCGGAAGCGGCATCCAAGACGGTCGAATATGCCTATGACGACTGGACCATCGCCCGGCTGGCGCGGCAATTGGGCGACGCGGCGACCGCGCAGCGGTTTGAGAAGCGCGCGGCAAACTGGCGCAACAGCTTCGACGCGAAGACCGGCTTCCTGCGCGCGCGCAAGGCAGACGGCACGTTCCGCACCCCGTTCGATCCGACCGCGATCAACTATGGCAGCGACTATACGGAAGGGAATGCCTGGCAATATAGCTGGTTCATGCCGCACGACCAGGGCGGCCTGTTCCGCCTGCTGGGCGGCGACGCCAAGGCGGTCGCCAAACTCGACGCCATGTTCGACTATGACAACAGCAAGATCGACTATAGCCATGCCGAGGATATATCCGGCCTGATCGGCCAATATATCCATGGCAACGAACCCAGCCACCATGTCGCCTATCTCTACAGCTATGCGGGGCAACCCTGGCGCACGCAGGAACGGCTGAAGCAGATCGTCGAGAGCCAGTATAAACCAACGCCCAATGGCCTCGCGGGTAACGACGATCTGGGCCAGATGTCCGCCTGGCTGGTGTTCACCGCGCTGGGCTTCTATCCGGTGGCACCGGGCAGCGGCGAATACGCAATCGGCCGCCCCTTCGTAGAGCGGGCGGAGATGCGCGTGGGCGACAAGCGCTTCATAATGGTGGCCGACGGCCTGTCGGACGCCAACCGCTATGTCGGCACTGTGACGCTGAACGGCCAGCCGCTCGACCGCAGCGTCATCACCGACGCGGAAATCCGCGCCGGTGGCGAGCTACGCTTCACCATGCAGCCGACCCCGAACAAGATATGGGCGACCGGCGTGAAGGCGCGGCCCTATTCGATGACGGGTTATGGCAAACGCTAACGCGCGCGCCGGTCAGTTGCCCCTATAGGTGCTATAGCCATAGGGGCTGAGAACGATCGGCACATGGACATGGCGAGTCGGATCGGCGACGCGAAAGACGATGGTGATTTCTGGGAAAAACGCCGAATGCGTGGGCTTGCTCATGTCCGACATGTCGAAGCTTAGCCGGTAAAGCCCTTCTTCCGCTTGGAGATTGTCACCGAAGGCGCGGACCCGGCCATTGTCGTCGGTCATCGCGCTCGCCAGCATCTTCCAGGTGCCATCGGCCTGCCGGCGCGACAGCGTAACCGGCAGACCGGCACCGCCTTCGCCGCGGACAAGGTCGAGAACATGGGTGGATATGGTTTCGGCGCAGGCAACAGCCGGCGTCAGTGTCAACAGGCCCGCCATGGCCAGAGCGACAATTTTCAGCATCACATCATCCTCAATATTGGAGGACGGACCGTTACAACCGGGCTTCGACTTGGGCAAATGCCCGTACGGGAAACGTCCCCATCCCAACCACCTTGGGCGGCACCGCGGTAAAGGTGAAGCCGTCCTCCGGCAGGGCGCCCATATTGGTCATATGTTCGCAGATCAGCACGCCTGCGCCCAGTAGTTCGGCATGGACCGGGCGACCGGTGCCGGGCCGCGTATCGTCGATATTATGGCTGTCGATCCCGACCAATTTCGCGCCGCGCTCGACCAGGAGCCGCGCCGCCGCCTGCGTCAAAAACGGATGCTCCTCGAAATAGGCCGGCGTGCGCCAGTGGCGGTCCCAACCGGTGTGGACCAGCACAGCGCGCCCCGCGACGTCCACCCCGTCCAGATCGGCCGCATCGGTCGCCAGCCCCACGGCATCGAACGGCCGCCGCACGACGATGGCGGGCAGGCTCGCGAGCCTCTCCAGCGCCAGCATCGACAGGTCGTCGCCCTCCTCGAACCGATGGAAGGGCGCGTCGAGATAGGTGCCGGTGTTCGACACCATGTCGATCCGCCCCATCTGGAAGGCGCTGCCATCGGCATAGTTGGCGCGCGACTGGTCGCGGGTCCAATAGTCACAGATATGCGGCACGGCGACGCCCTTATAGGTCTGCATCCCATGTTCGATTGCATGGCTAAGGTCGATGAAGCGGGTCATGATGGGGAATTCTCCGGCGTGCTATGCGCCATAGGGTGACGAAGCCGACGACGCTCCAGATGATGTTCAGCACCATCGATGGAAAGGCATCACGCCACCATGTATTGACGACGAACAGCGTCGCGCCGACCGCGTTGAGCCATTGGAAGGTCGCCGACCCGCCCGACATCCGCCCTGTCGACACCCCGACATAGGCCGCCAGCACCAGCAGCGCGCCGGTCCAGCCGATGATTTCGACGAAGAGAGACATGGCGACTCCAGGCTTTGGTGCTCCTGCGAAAGCAGGCGCCTTAGGGCGACAGATCACATCCAGCGACACTGGACTCCTGCTTAGGCAGGCACACGCCCGCCAGCGGTATCAAGAATGAGGGCTCCATCCTCGCGGAAGGAACCCTCAGCTCTTAGGTCAAATCCTGCCGCTATCAAGCGGCCAGCTTGCGCAGCACATATTGCAGGATACCGCCGTTCAGGAAATATTCCAGCTCGTTGATCGTATCGATCCGGCACAGCGCGGTGAAGGTGAAGGTCGATCCGTCGGCGCGCTTGACGATCACGTCCACATCCTGACGCGGCTTCAAACCCGCGACATTCTGGATCGTGAATGTCTCGTCGCCGGTGAAGCCATGCGTGTCCTTGCTCTCGCCATCCTTGAACTGTAGCGGCAGCACGCCCATGCCGACCAGGTTGGAGCGGTGGATACGCTCGAAGCTTTCCACGATGACCGACCGGACGCCGAGCAGGTTGGTGCCCTTGGCCGCCCAGTCGCGCGACGACCCCGTGCCATATTCCTTGCCGCCGATGACGACCAGCGGCGTGCCGTCGGCCTTGTGCTTCATCGCCGCGTCATAGATCGGCATCACCTCGCCAGAATAGCGGGTCATGCCGCCTTCCACCCCGTCCAGCATCAAATTCTTGATGCGGATATTGGCGAAGGTGCCGCGCATCATCACTTCATGATGGCCGCGACGCGAACCATAGCTGTTATAATTGGCCTGCGCGACCTGATGCTCGCTCAGCCATTGGCCCGCGGGCGAGGACGCCTTGATCGACCCCGCCGGCGAAATATGGTCGGTGGTGATCGAATCGCCGAAGATCGCCAGCGGCTTGGCTTCGATGATGTCGGTGACCGGCGCGGGCGTCATGCTCAGCCCCTCGAAATAGGGCGGATTGGCGACATAGGTGGACCCCGCGCGCCAGCTATAGGTAGCCGATCCCGTCACGTCGATCGCCTGCCAGTGCGCGTCGCCCTTATAGACATTGGCGTAGCGCGCCTGGAACATTGCCCGGTCCATGCAGCCGGCCATGGTCGTGGCGACTTCGTCATTGGTCGGCCAGATGTCTTTCAGATAGACGTCGTTACCCGCGGTGCTGACGCCGATCGGGGTAGTGATGAAATCCTCGATCACCGTGCCCTTGAGCGCATAGGCGACGACCAGCGGCGGGCTGGCCAGGAAATTGGCGCGCACGTCTGGCGACACGCGGCCCTCAAAGTTGCGGTTGCCGGAAATGACGGCGGCGGCGACCAGGCCATTGTCGTTGATCGCCGCGCTGATAGCGGGCGCCAGCGGGCCGGAGTTGCCGATGCAGGTGGTGCAGCCATAGCCGACCAGGTTGAAGCCGATGGCGTCCAGATGTTCCTGAAGCCCCGCCTTGTTGAAATAGTCGGTGACGACCTGGCTGCCCGGTGCCAGCGACGTCTTGACCCACGGCTTGGGCTTGAGGCCTAGTTCGTTCGCCTTCTTGGCGACCAGGCCGGCCGCGATCATGACGCTGGGGTTCGACGTATTGGTGCAGCTGGTGATCGCGGCGATGGTGACGTCGCCGTCGCCAATGTCGAAATCCTCGCCGGCTACGGGCACACGCTGCTGCGCCTTCTTGTAGGTATTGACCAGATCGGCGTTGAACACATCATCGACGTCGGGCAGCGATACGCGATCCTGCGGGCGCTTGGGACCGGCCAGGCTGGGGACGACGGTGGCCAGGTCCAGTTCCAACGTGTCGGTAAAGACCGGCTCGATGGCGGGGTCGATCCAGAAGCCCTGCTCCTTGGCATAGGCTTCGACCAGCGCGATATTGTCGTCGGTGCGGCCGGTCAGGCGCATATAGTCCAACGTCTTGTCGTCAATGCCGAAAAAGCCGCAGGTTGCGCCATATTCGGGCGCCATATTGGCCAGCGTCGCGCGATCGGCGAGCGACAGGCTGGCAAGGCCGGGACCGAAATATTCGACGAAGCGGCCGACAACGCCGCGCGCACGCAGCATCTGGGTTGCCGTGAGCACCAGGTCGGTCGCGGTCACACCTTCCTTCAACTCACCAGTGAATTTGAATCCCACGACTTCGGGGATCAGCATGGAGACAGGCTGGCCCAGCATCGCCGCTTCCGCCTCGATTCCACCAACGCCCCAGCCCAGCACGCCCAGGCCGTTGACCATCGTGGTATGGCTGTCGGTGCCGACGCAGGTGTCGGGATAGGCGATGGTGACGCCGTCAGCATCGACCGACGACCACACGGCCTGCGCGATATTCTCCAGATTGACCTGATGGCAGATGCCGGTGCCTGGCGGCACGGCGTAGAAATTGGCCAGGGATTTGCTGCCCCATTTCAGGAAGTCGTAGCGCTCCATATTGCGCTGATATTCGATTTCCACATTCTGCTCGAACGCCTTGGGCGTGCCGAACTCATCGACCATGACCGAATGGTCGATGACGAGGTGGACCGGCACCTGCGGATTGATCTTGCCGGCGTCGGCGCCCAGCGCATTCATCGCGTCGCGCATCGCGGCCAGATCGACCACGCAGGGGACGCCGGTGAAATCCTGCAACAGCACGCGCGCGGGGCGATACTGGATCTCGCGCTGCGCCTTGCCCCGGTCCTGCTGCCAGTCGACGATCGCCTGAATGTCTTCCACCGTGACGGTGACGCCATCTTCGAAGCGGAGCAGATTTTCCAGCAGCACCTTCATCGAAAAAGGCAAATGCGACACGTCGCCCAGCTTCGCCGCGGCCTTCTTCAACGAATAATAGGCAATGTCCTTGCCCTCGACATTCAGCATGTCGCGCGTGCCGAGGGTGTCCTGTCCGATGGCGGTCATAAGATGTGCGTCTCCTCGCATGGCCCCGGCCAGAGGATGGCGCTTTTCCACCAGAAGCTCGCCGAACGGCGATTCAGAAACCGGCCGGCAAGGTGGCAGGGATGCGCCCCAACCCTTGGTCGAAGCCGGTATGTCCCGATGCTGCGGTGCCATAACATCTGAAGGGTTCAAGTCAAATGGCGACGCAGCTTGAGCCCCCTATGTAGGGATATGTTTCGCACATTGAAGCGTTGCAGGGGCAGAAAGGGGAAACGCCCATGGAAATCTGTTTTGCACCCATCGAAAACGGGATAATTGCTATCAATCCGCAATATTATCAGGGACAAGCAACGCATTGCCCCGATTGCGGCGGCAACCAGTGGATCGTGGGTCGGATGGTGGCGGAATGCGCCCGATGCGAAACCCCGCTGCCACTTGCCGCATCGCAACATCGCAGGTGGATTGACCGCGTTTCCTGACACGGCTCCAGGCAGACGATACCGACCGTTCGTTTCGAGCGCAGTCGAGAAACGCGGACGTTGTGCTATCCGCTTCTCGACTCCGCTCCAAGCGAACGGATCACAGTAAATTTGCAGGCCCGTAGGACCGTCATAAACGGCAATGCCGCCGCCACATTCCCCCCACAGGGAGAGCGTAGCGGCGGCATCTTTTTTAGAAAAGGCGCGGCAAGCCCGGGGGTCAGTGGGCCACAGGCGGCGCGAACTTGGTCAGGTCGATGCCCACAACCGCGCTCTTATACTCGTCCATGTTCGGCGTGCGGCCCAATATGGTCGACAGCACCACGACCGGGGTCGACGCCAACAGCGATTCACCCTTCTTCTCGGCCGTATCCTCCACGACACGGCCCTGGAACAAGCGGGTCGAAGTGGCCATGACGGTGTCGCCCTTGGCGGCTTTTTCCTGATTGCCCATGCACAGGTTGCAGCCCGGACGTTCCAGATACAGCATATTCTCGTAACTGGTGCGGGCCGCGCCCTTGGGCGCTACGTCGTCAAACTCGAACCCGGCATATTTCCTGAGTACGTCCCAGTCGCCTTCGGCCTTCAGCTCATCGACGATATTATAGGTCGGCGGTGCGACGACCAGGGGCGCCTTGAACTCGACCTTGCCCTGCGTGGCTTCGACATTTTTGAGCATCTGCGCCAGGATCTTCATGTCGCCCTTATGGACCATGCACGATCCGATGAAGCCCAGATCGACCTTCTTGGTGCCGCCATAATAGGAAACCGGGCGAATGGTGTCGTGGGTGTAGCGCTTGGACACGTCGGCATTGTTAACGTCTGGATCGGCGATCATCGGTTCGTCGATCAGGTCCAGGTCGACCACGACTTCGGCGAAATATTGCGCATTGGGATCAGGCACCAGCGCGGGCTTTACGCCCGAACGAATTTCGCCGATGCGCGCATCCGCCTTGCCGATCAGGCCCTTGAGCGTGCCGGCGGCGTTCTCCATGCCCTTGTCGATCATGATCTGAATACGCGACTTGGCGATTTCCAGCGACTGGATCAGCGTCTCATTCTCCGAAATGCAGATCGACGCCTTGGCCTTCATCTCGGCCGTCCAGTCGGTGAAGGTGAAGGCCTGGTCGGCCAGCAACGTCCCGATATGCACTTCGATGATCCGGCCCTGGAACACATTTTCGCCGCCGAACTGGGCCAGCATCTGTGCCTGGGTCGCGTGGACGACGTCGCGGAAGTCCATATAGGGTAGCATCTTGCCCTTGAAGGTGACCTTCACCGACTGCGGGATCGGCATGGTCGCCTCGCCGGTCGCCAGCGCCAGTGCGACCGTGCCGGAGTCCGCGCCGAAGGCAACGCCCTTCGACATGCGCGTGTGGCTGTCGCCGCCGATGATGATCGCCCAATCGTCCACGGTGATGTCGTTCAGCACCTTATGGATCACGTCCGTCATCGCATGATAGCGGCCCTTGGGGTCGCGCGCGGTGATGAGGCCGAAATTGTTCATGAAGGACATGAGCTTGGGGATGTTGGCCTGCGCCTTCTTATCCCACACCGACGCCGTATGACAGCCCGATTGATAGGCGCCATCGACCAGCGGCGAAATGACGGTGGCCGCCATCGCTTCCAGTTCCTGCGCGGTCATCAGGCCCGTGGTGTCCTGCGACCCCACGATGTTCACCGTGACGCGCACGTCGGACCCTGCGTGCAACACCTTGCCCGGCGCGACGCCGACGGCATTGCGGTTGAAGATCTTCTCCACCGCGGTCAGGCCCTGGCCCTCGACGGTGATTTCCTTGTTCGGCGCGAACACCAGCGGCGCTTCCACGCCCAGCGTTTCGGCGGCAAAGGTCTGAAGCTTCTTGCCGAACACGATAGCGTAGCTGCTGCCCGCCTTCATGAATTCCATCTTCTGCGGCGTGAAGGCGGCGGCGACGTCGACCAGTTCGTTGCCGGCCTCGTCGGTCAGCTTCTTGTTCTTGACGTCGATCTTCAGCACCGTGCCGGTTTCGACCGAGAATTTCTCCTCCAGTACCGGATTACCGTCATTGTTCAGGATGGCCTTGCCATCCGGGCCGGTCATCTTCACCCAGTTTTTCAGGTTGATGCCGATGCCGCCGGTCACGTCCACGGTGGTCGCGAAGATCGGCGAGATCCCGTTGGTGCCGCCAACAACGGGCGCATAGTTGACGAAGGGGACATAGGGGCTGGACTGTTTGCCGGTCCACAACGCCACATTGTTGACGCCCGACATGCGCGAGCTACCCACGCCCATCGTGCCCTTTTCGGCAACCAGCATCACGCGCTTGTCGGGATGCTGCGCCTTGAGCGCCACGATTTCCTGCTGCGCTTGCGGCGTCATCATGCACAGGCCATGCAGTTCGCGGTCGGAACGCGAATGCGCCTGGTTGCCCGGCGACAGCAGGTCGGTCGATATATCGCCCTCGCCCGCGATGAAGGTCACGACCTTGATCTCGTCCTCGACATCGGGAAGCTTGGTGAAGAACTCCGCCTTGGCGTAGCTTTCCAGCACGCCCGTCGCCACCGCGTTGCCCGCCGCATGGGCATCGCGCAGGCGGAACATGTCGGCGTCGTAGAGGAAGAATTGGGTCTTGAGGACGTCGCCCGCCTGGGTCGCGAGTGTTGCGTCATCGCCCAGCGCGATGTCCAGCAGCACGGCGATCGAGGGACCACCCTTCATATGGCTAAGCAGTTCGAACGCGAAGGCCACCGGGATTTCAGGGACGATCGCCTCACCCTGGATGATCTGCTTGAGGAACGCCGCCTTGACGACCGCTGCGCTCGTGGTGCCCGGCAGCGTGTTGTAGATGAAGAATTTCAGCGCGTCGGCGCGATGTTCGCTGCCCGCATCCCGGATCAGGGTGATGATCTCGGCGACCAGTGCACCATCGTCGATCGGCTTGGGCGCGAGTCCCTGAGTCTGTCGGCTGTCGATTTCGGCCAGATAATCCAGGTAAATGCTCATCTCGTTCCCAACGTCATAAAGTGTACGGACTCGACGCGCAGCGCCACTTGCCGATCTTTATGCCCGGTCTGGGAGCTGACGCGGTTCCGGTACGGCAAGAGACGCCGATTGGCAAGTCGCGGCGGCGCAGCAAATTGACGCTGCCATCTACACCAATCGGCCAGAAACTGCGGCTTTTGCTAATACTCTGAGTAAAGAATGGACTTAAGTAGGACGGCTATCCCCTGGCCTTCTCCGCCGCGATCCAACTGTCCATCTGGCTGTCCAGCACGGTGAGCGGCACCGCCCCTTGCGCCAGCACCGCGTCATGGAATCGCCGCAGATCGAATTTCGACCCCAACGCCGCCTCCGCCTTTGCCCGCAACGCCCGAATCCTGATCTCGCCCAGCTTGTAGCCCAGCGCCTGGCCCGGCCAACTGATATAGCGGTTTACCTCAGCATCGATATTCGCGTCGCTCAGCGCGCTGTTGGTCTTCATGAAGGCGACCGCCCTGCCCTTGTCCCATCCCTTGGCATGGATGCCGGTGTCCACCACCAGGCGGCAGGCGCGCCACATCTCATAGGACAAGCGCCCCATCATTTTTTCGGGCGTGTCGTACAGCCCCATCTCCTCGCCCAGATATTCGGTATAGAGCGCCCAGCCCTCCACATAGGCGGTGAAGCCCGCCAGATATTTGCGGAACGGCGGCAGCGGCAATTCCTGTTGCAGGGCAATCTGATTATGGTGGCCCGGCACCGCTTCATGCGCGGTCAGCGCGGGCAGCTCCCAATAGGGCCGCTGGTCCAGCTTGGACGTGTTTACGAAATAGGTGCCCGATATCCCGCTCTCCGGCGCGCCGGGCATATAATAGGCCGTCGTCGTCCCCTCAGCCTCGGCCGCTGGAATCGCTTTCAATCCATAAGGCAATCGCGGCAGCGTGCCGAAATAGCGCGGCAGCAGGCCGTCGATCGCCTTGGCCTGCCGCGCCGCAACGCGCAGCAATTCCTCTGGCGTCTTGGCATAATAGGACGGATCGGTACGCAGATGCGCGATATAGGCCGCGCGGCTGGGATAGCCGGCCTTGGCCGATATGGCGTCCATCCGCTTGCCGATGCGGGCGACCTCCTCCAGCCCGATGGTATGAATCTGATCGGGCGTCAGGTCGGTAGTGGTATGCGCCTTGACCCGGCTGGCATACCAGGCCGCCCCGCCAGGCAGAGACGATGCGCTGTCGCTCTTGCGGCAATGGGGCAGATAGTCCGCCACGAACAGATCATGCCATTTGCGATATTCCGGCGTCAGCACGTCACGGATCAGAATCACAGCCTTCGCCTGCATCGCGCGCCAGTCGCCCTCGCTGATATCACGCGGTCTGGCGCGCGTGAACGGTTCGTAGAAGCGCGTCTCCTCCGGCTTGCCCGCAACGATGCCGCTGATCGTTCCCGCATAATTTTGCAGCACGGAACAGGGCTGGACATAACCGCCCTTGATCGCCTGCCGCGTGATGGCCAACGCATCGCCATTCTGCTGGGGGTAAAGCGCCAACCGCTTGAGGTAACTGTCATAATCAGCGCGATTATAGAAGGGCAACCCGTCGGCCATGCCCGAAAAGCCCTGATGCCAGCCATAATAGGTGGTAAACAGCATCAGCCGTTCCGCCGGATGCGCGTCGCCATCAATATCGTCGCGCAGCATCCACAACAAAACGTCGCGATTGACCCGGTCCGCGGGGTCCAGCGCATCGGCGGACAGCGCCTGCAAGCGGGCGACGAATCCTCGCTCCACCTTGATCTGCGCATCCCGCGCGCCGAGCGAGATATCATAGATACGGTCGTCATAATCGCGCACGCCGCGCGCGGTCGCGTCGACCGGATGGGTGGACAGATACCAGGCCCAATGGTCATCCATGACCTTGGCGAGTTCATCATGGGGCGTTTGCGCCTGCGCCAATATGGGCGCGGCAACGGAGAGCATCAGGGATAGAATCTTACGCATGGACGCAATGGTTCGCGCGTCCGGACATATTTGGCAAGGGGGGAGCGCCAGCGTTCAGGCCGCAGCCACGCCCTCCGCCTCGACAATACCGTCCCCGGCATAGAAGCCCTGCACGCGCACCCGCTTTTCGACATGATCGACGGGTACGCGCAACAGGACGAGGCGGTAGCTGCCGCCCAGATCGCGCTGGAGCAGGAAGCCGGCTTCGTCGCGCAGCAACCTGCCGGTTTCATTCACGCCAGCGCCAATCTCGGTCATCGCGTCAGTCTATCGCGTCCTTGATACCCTTGCCAGCCAATAGTCCAAGCACGAGAAACAGGACGAACACCGCGATCGCGATGAAGAACAGGATCTTGGCGATGCCGACGAACGTGCCGGCCGCGCCGCCGAAGCCGAGCAGCGCCAACACGGCCGCAATGACGAGGGAGATGAGGGCGAGCTTGAGCATGGGAAGTCCTTTCGTTTCGTGTCCGGTCTATGCCAGCATCAACAGACGGCGACGGCGCTTGTTCCGCCAGCTCGCAACTATGGATAACGCAGGATTAAGGTTCATTCTCAGACAGTTGAATGAACAATCGCGCCTGATCGGCCGTTCTTCCCTCGCCGCATCAAAGGAGAAGGCGATGTCGAACAATCATGCCATCAGCAAGCTGGACGACCTGATCACGACCCTGATCGATAGCGTGAAAGGCTATGAACATAGCGCCGACAAGGTAAAGTCGGAGGCGTTCCAGAGTCTGTTCCGCGATCTGGCGGCCGAACGCGCCAAGGCGGTCGAGCTGTTGCAGGCGCGCAGCTGGGCGCTGGGCGGCAAGCCCAACGAGTTCGGCTCTGTGGCGGGCACCGTCCACCGCCGGATGGAGGATATCTTCGTGGCGCTGGGTGGCGGCGACAAGGCCGTGATCCAGGCCATCGACCGCGGCGAGGATTATCTGCGCGAAGAGTTTGAGCGCGTGCTCAAGGACGAAGCGATAGACGCCGAAACGCAGGATGTAGTGCGCCGCGCCCATGAATCCGTCGCGCATGGCCATATCGTCGTGAACGGGTTGAAGGACCAACTCGCCACCGCCTAAGCGATCAGACCCAGCCTTCCAGCACCTGGTTCGGCGGTCGATGGCCATCGACCCAGGTGCGGATGTTGGCGATCACCCGCGCGCCGGTCGCATCGCGCCCCTCGAAGGTTGCAGAACCCATATGCGGCAGCAGCACGACGTTGGCCAGCGCCAGCAGCCGCGGATCGACCGCCGGCTCATGGGTATAAACGTCAAAGCCTGCACCGGCGATCCGCCCTTCGTCCAGCGCCGCGATCAGCGTCTGTTCGTCGGTAATTTCCGCGCGCGACGTGTTGATCAGATAGGCGTGCGGCGGCATCAGCCCGATCCGCCGCGCGTCGATCACTCCGCGGCTGTCGGCGTTCAGCGGGCAATGGATCGACACGATATCGCTACCTTTCAGCAGCGCGTCCAGGTCGCCATGCCATTCCGCCTCCAGCTCCTGCTCCACTTCAAAGGGCAGGCGATGGCGATTATGATAGGCGATCGACAGGCCAAAGGCGCGGGCGCGGCGCGCGACGGCGCGACCGATCCGCCCCATGCCGATGATGCCCAGCTTCTTGCCGCCGATGCGGTGGCCCAGCATCCCCGAAGGGCTCCAGCCGCGCCATTCGCCGGTACGGACCAGCTTTTCCCCCTCGGCCAGGCGGCGCGGCACCGACAGGATCAGCGCCATCGTCATGTCGGCCGTGTCCTCGGTCAGGACGCCGGGCGTATTGGTGACGATGATCCCCTTCGCCCGCGCAGCCGACAGGTCGATATGATCGACCCCGCTGCCGAAGCTGGCGATCAGTTGCAGCCGTTCCGGCGCGGACGCCAGCAGCCCGGCGTCGATCTGGTCACTAATACACGGCACCAGCACGTCGCACTGGGCCATGGCGCGGGCAAGGTCGGTGCGGTTCATCGCGACATCGCCGATATTGAAGCTGGCATCGAACAATTCGGCCATGCGCGCCTCCACATTGGGGGGCAGGCGGCGCGTGACGATGACGCGCGGCTTTGCGGGACGCGGTTTTCTGGCCATGACCAAGCCGCTATGCCCGCCCGCGCCGCCGGTCAAGCGGATATGGCGACTGGCAGCGCAATCGGCGACATCAACGCTTGTCGGGGCGGGCCGTGCGGGCGTATGGGAAAGCCATGGGTGACATGGAATTTAGGTCTGGAATGAAGCGTCTTTTGCTGGCCGCTGGCGTGGTCGCGTCCTTGACGACGGCGGGCACGGCGCTGGCCGGGCCGAGCAAGCCGGTCCCCTATTGGGCGTCGCTGTCGCAGGATGAGGCGCGGATGCGCGTCGGGCCGAGCCTGGATTACCCGTCCAACTGGATATACCGCCGCCGCGACCTGCCGGTGAAGGTGGTTCAGGTGCTGGGCCTGTGGCGCAAGGTGGAAGACCCCGATGGCGCGCGGGGCTGGATGCATGTCCGCCTGCTCAGCGACACGCCGACAGCGATCGTCCGGTCAGAGGTCGCGCCGCTGCGCGAATCGCCGCGCGACGGATCGCGGGCCCTGTACCGGGCGGAACGCGGTGTGGTCGGGCGGCTGGGCGACTGTTCGGGCGGCTGGTGCAATTTCGACGCCAAGGGCCAGCGCGGCTATGTGAAGGCCAGCGACGTCTGGGGCGCGACCGGCGGCTGACCTTATCGGCGTCGTTCGACCGACACGGAAAATCTTGGCACCAGCGCGCAATCGGCCGGTGCCGTCCCTAAAGCAGCGCGATCGATGCAATTGGCGGCTGACGCGAAATTCGCCGCGATCGCCGCACGAACGATGCCATTGTCCCGCATCCCGGCATCCACGCCTCCACCCTGCGCCGACGTCGTAATCTCCCGGTCGAAGATCGTCTGGCCGTTGTCGATACGCACCAGTTGGTAATGCATCGTCACGCTAGCCTCGTTCTTAGTGGCGATGCGGAATGGCGTATCGCTCCCTTTCCATTGCACCATCAGCCGCGCACGACCGGACGCCGCATCGGGGGCGAGCATATTCATCCGCTCGAAACTCTCGCGCAGCGCCGTATTGACGCTCGACCGCTTGGCCGCCGCGATCCAGTTGAGCGCGGAGCTTTTGATCGTGGGCGGCAACCCTGCAATCTCACCCGTCTCGATCCGGTGATGCAGCGGATGGCTCGCCGCCACAGGCCGCGGCGTTTCGGGTGCGAAGGGCAATCCGATCGCCACCATCGGAATATCGGCCGCGGCCAGCGGCGACGCCGTCAGGATGAGCATGATCGCGATGATAGGATGGCGCATGTCGCCCTTATCGGCGGCTATTCCTGACAATTCGGTTAAACAGGCGACGTCCATGCCGATCCACGCCCCCGCGGGCAGGAAAAAGGGGGCCAAAGCCCCCTCCACCATCACCATTCATAGGCCTTGGGCAACGCGCCCTCGGTCGGCGTCGCATAGCGGTCACGCAGCTTGGTCTGGCGGTTTTCGAGCGGTTGCTGCACGCCGTCGATCCAGACCGCGACCGGGGCGGATGTCATTTCCAGCGGATCGCCGTCCCAGATCACCACGTCGCCCGCCTTGCCGGCCTTCAGCGACCCGATCCGGTCGCCCAGCCCCATCGCTTCGGCCGGGGCCGATGTGATGGTGCGCAGCGCCTGCCCCCAGCTAAGGCCGGTGGCGCCGGGCACCTTCAGCAGCGCCACCATATTGCCCGCCTGTTGCGTCGCCGCCCGCAATTGCAGCGCATCGTCACCGGTGAGCATCCCCATGGAGACGGACACGCCCGCCTTCACGAGGCGGCCGACATTGCTCTGGGTCGCGGCCAGTTTCTCGAAGGACGACGGCAGGTCTTCCAGACCCGCTGTGATGACCGGCACCTTGGCCGCAGCGATCTGCGCCGCGACCATCCAACCTTCGGTCGCCCCGGCCAGGATCAGCTTCAACGCCGGGAAATCCTGCCGCAGCGCCAGCACCGCCAATATGTCGCGCGCGCTTTCGGCATGGACCATCAGCGGCATAGCGCCGCTGACGACCGGGACCAAAGCCTCCGCATCGACGCGGTTGAGCAGCGCGTCCCTGGATCGGCCGTCATAGCTGGCGGGGGCTTTGGCGTAATCCTGGGCTTCGCGGAGCATCATCTTGAAGGTCAGGATCATCGCCGCGCGGCTGCCGCCCGCTTCCTGCACGCCCGCTTCGCCCATCTCGACATATTGGAAGGCGCGGGCCTTGGTGATCGGACTCATGTCCGCGCCCAGATCGACCACTGCGCCCTGGCCCGCGAAGATGTTCGTGCCGGTGGCGGGCGCGACGACGGCGCGGGTGATGCCCGCGGTGCGGCTGATCGCGATCGGGTTGGCCAGCGGATTGATGACCGGCGCAACGTCGATCGCCGCGGAGAAAGGCGATCGCGCGCTGGTGTCGTTGGTTTCCTTGACCGCCGGCACCTCGGCCAGCCCCACGCGGGAGAAGCCCGACATGATGCCCGGCGTCACCCATTTGCCGCCCGCGTCGATGGTCTTGACGCCCGCCGGAACGGCCACGCCCGCGCCGGCCGCCACGACCTTACCCGCGCTGATGACCACGGTGCCGTTTTTGATCGGCTCCGATCCGTCGCCGATGGCCAGCGTTGCGCCGGTGATGACGATGGATTGGGCGAAGGCTGTGGTTGTGGTGGCGAGCAAAATGGCCCCCAAGACCGTTCGGGCTGAGCCTGTCGAAGCCCCCTTCTGTCTTTTCAATAAGTAAGAAGGAAAGCCCTTCGACATTCGAACGAGACAGGCGGCTCGTTGGAACAGGGCGAACGGCGTTTTGTTGGTGGGATACCTCATTTCACGTCTCCCGCGCCGATCTGGCCCAGTTCGAAATCGACCACCGGCCGCAGCTTGGGATTGGCGCTGTCGTACAGCAGCGCGCCGTCGATCCACACTTTTTCGGGCCGGGTATAGGTGCTGAACGGATTGCCGTTCCATAGCACCACATCGGCCATCTTGCCGACCTTCAGGCTGCCGGTCTGCTCCGCAATACCCATGGCCCGCGCGGGATTGATAGCGAGCCAGGTCCAGGCGACCTCATCCGATATGTCGATCCCCATGCGCCGCCCCGCGCCCAGCGCCTTGGCCGCTTCCTGGTTCAGCCGCTGGATACCGTCCTGATCGTCGCTATGGACGATGGCGCAGGCCCCGGCGCGGTGGACCAGGGGCAGATTCTCCTTGATGCCGTCATAGGCCTCCATCTTGAAGCCATACCAGTCGCCCCACAGCGCCGCGCATATGCCATTGTCGCGCAGCAAGTCGGCGATCTTGTACGCCTCGACCGCATGGTGGAAGGCGGCGACCTTGTACCCGAACTCCTTGCTCATATCGATGACATTGGCCATCTCGTCCGCGCGATAGCAATGGTTGTGGACCATGATCTTGCCTTCCAGCACGTCGGCCAGCGTCTCCATGCCGAGGTCGCGGGTCTGGTCCTTTCCGGCGGCGCGCTTCTTCTGATACTCGCGCGCCTTGATCCAGGTCTGGCGGTTGACCGCCATATTGCCCATGCGAGTGGCAGGCTCGCGCCCCTTGCTGCCATAGACGCGCTTGGGATTTTCGCCGCACGCCATTTTGAGGCCTTGCGGCGCGCCGGGGAATTTCATCCCCTGCATGGTGCGTGCGGGCACGTTCTTCAGCGTCACGCTGCGCCCGCCGAACAGGTTGGCCGAGCCAGGGAGGATTTGCAGCGAGGTCACGCCGCCATTGGCGAGGGCACGGGAAAAGCCCGCATCCTGCGGCCAGATGCTATGTTCCGCCCACACATGGGCGGTGACCGGCGCGGTCGCCTCATTGCCATCGCTATTGGCCTCCACGCCAGGGGATGGATAGTCGCCCAGATGGCTGTGAATGTCGATGACGCCGGGGGTGACATATTTGCCCGTACCGTCGAACACCGCGATATCGGCGGGGATCGGCGTGTCCGGGCCGCCGATCGCCGTCACCTTGCCATCCGACAGGAACACCACGCCATTGTCGATGCGGCCGCCCTCCCCGTCGAAGATGGTCGCGCCCCGGATCGCCGTGGGACGGCCGGGATAGGGTTTGTAGGTGGAGGGATAGGGATTATCAGGTTCGGCCGATGCCCCTTGCGCGGGCGGCGCGTCCTCCTTGTCCTTGCGCGCGGCGGCGGGTCCGGCGACCCCCGCCAGCAGCGCCGCGATCAGCAGCGTGCGTCCATAGGCCTTCATGCTTTTTCCTCCGCGCCGATCAGATCGAGATGCATTAATCGTTTGATATAGGGCGAAACCAGCAGCACCAGCCCGCCCACAACGATCGCGAACCAGCCGATGCGGCTATAGACGTCCAGCACTTGGGTCACGTCGCCCGCCTCCCCGCTGCCGGTGGCGCGGGCGATGAGGCCCGCGATGAAATTGCCCGCGGCCATGGCGAGGAACCAGGTGCCCATGACCAGGCCGACCATCGACGACACCGACAGGCGCGTCATGGCCGACAGACCGACCGGCGAGAAGCAGAGTTCCGCCATGGTGTGGAGCAGGTAGATCAGGAAGACGAAGAGGACCGGGGTCAGATTTTCGCCGGCCATCGCGGCACCCGCGACCAGCACCAGGAAGCCCGCCCCGCATAGCACCAGGCCGATGCCGAACTTGGCGGGCGAGGACGGCTCCAGACGACGTTTGTCGAGGAAAGTCCACAGCACCGCGAAGAGCGGCGCGAGCAGGATAATGAAAACCGAATTGACCGACTGGAACAGCGAGGCAGGCACATCCCAGCCGAGCATGTTGCGGTCGACGTTGCGGTCGGTGAAGATGTTGAGCGACGACCCCGTCTGTTCGAACAGGCCCCAGAAGAGCGGGTTCAATGCGATCAGGAACAGCGCGGCGAACATCCGGTCGCGGTCGATCTTCCCCAGCGTGCCGACCGTGCGCCACAGGATATAGACGACCGTCAGCGCAGAGAAGGCGAGCAGCGCATAGCCCAGCAGCTCCGCGTAACGGATGACCAGCCAGATGGCGGCGACGCCGAGCGCGGCGGCCAGATAGATCGTCCATTCCTGGCTGAGTCCGGTCGCGGTCCGCTGGCGAAGCTGCTGCGGCGCGGGCGGTTCGCCCTTGCCCAGCAGCCAGGGTTTCAGCCACACGAACATAACCAGCCCCGCGAGCATCCCGACACCCGCCGCGCCGAAGCCCCAACTCCAGCCCCATAGTTCGCCCAGCAGGCCGCAGACGATCGGGCCGAGCATCCCGCCCATGTTGATGCCCATGTAAAAGATGGAGAAGGCCGGATCACGGCGATGGTCGTCACGGGCATAGAGTTCCCCCACCAGCACGGAGATATTGGCCTTGAGGAAGCCCGTCCCCACGATGATACTGGCCAGCGCAAAATAGAAGCCGTTGAGAAACAGCGGGTCTTGCCCGCCCGGCCCCTCGGTGATGGCGATCAGGAAATGACCGATCGCGATGAACACGCCGCCTACCAGCACCGCCTTGCGCGGTCCCAGGAATCGGTCGGCCAGATAGCCGCCGATGACCGGCGTGATATAGACCAGCGACGTGTAGGCACCGTAGAGCAGATACGCCTTGTCCTCGCCGAAGAGGAAATGTTTGGTGAGGTAAAAGATTAGGATGGCGCGCATCCCGTAATAGGAGAAACGCTCCCACATTTCCGCGAAAAAAAGCAGATACAGCCCGCGCGGATGGCCGAGCCAGGTCTTGCCCGCCTCGACCGAATTCATGTCCGAAATCGCCATTCGGCACCCTTTGCATATCTTGTGTCCGGCCTGCCGATCGGCGGCCGCTTATGGTGCGCAGCCTAGAACCTATCGGTTCGTCCTGTCAAAAGCGCACCCCGCCCTTGCGTCGAAGCGAACAGCGCGCCATCTGTCGGCACGATGTTCAACGACCTCTCCTCCCCGCTCGCCCTGCTCCAGACCCGCCGTTCCGGCAAGCCGCGCGACCTGATCGCGCCCGGCCCGGACGATGCGCAACTGCGCCAGATATTGGAGGTCGCGCTGCGCACGCCCGACCATGGCAAGCTCGCGCCCTGGCGCTTCGTGATCGTGCGGCCGGACCAGCGGGCCGCGCTCGCGGACCTACTGGAAACCGCCTATCGCGCCGAAAAGACCGATGCTGGCCGGCTGGAAATAGAGGCGATGCACCAGTTCGCGCATCAGGCCCCGACCCTCGTGGTCGCCCTGTCAGCGCCAGTGGCGGGCAGCAAAATCCCGGTCTGGGAACAGCAATTGTCCGTCGGCGCGGCGATCATGAACCTGCTCCACGCCACCCATGCGTTGGGCTTTGCCGGCGGCTGGCTGACCGGATGGCCGACCTATAATGCGGACATTCGCGCAGCCTTTGGCGCGCCGGGCGAATCCATCGCCGGATTCGTCTTCATCGGCACCCCGGCCAAAGCGCAGGAAGAACGGCCGCGGCCAGAATATGACGCGATCGTATCGACCTGGGAAAGATAATTGCGATCGCAAAGCTTTGCTGGATAACCATGTGGATTGACCTGCATGGCTGTATTATGGCACTGATGCACTATGGCCGACGAATCCAAACCCGTCTATCTCCGCCTGCGTGAGATCATCGCCGCTTCCATATTGGATGGGGAATTTTCCGATGGCGACCTGCTGCCATCGGTGCGCGCTTTCGCCGCGACGCAAGGCGCGAACCCGCTGACCGTGGCCAAGGCTTATCAAAGCTTTCAGGATGACGGGCTGGTGGTCGTAAAGCGCGGCGTCGGCATGTTCGTCGCCGACGGCGCGACCCGCCGCCTGCGCGAAGCCGAACGCGAACGCTTTCTCGACAGCGTCTGGCCCCCGGTCGCGGCGCAAATCAAGCGGCTGGGAATCCGGCTGGACGATCTGGATCTGGCGAAGGCCTGACACTCATTCGGTTTGCCGTGTTCCCGCGCAGGCGGGAACCCAGTCCGACGTTTTGAACTGGGCTCCCGCCTATGCAGGAGCACGCGGCCCCAGACTACAGCGCCGCCAGTGCGTCCAAAGCATCCTGCCGCCCTGCAAAACCCCGCACCGCCGCGGCCCGGCCCAGCGCCAGCTTCGCTTCCCCCTTGCGCCCCGCAGCGGCATAGGCCTGCCCCAGATGCATCTGGAACGCAGGCGCTTGCGGTGCCAGCGCCACCGCCTTTTCCAGCAAATCGACCGCGACCGGCCCCTTCTCGCCGGTCTTCATCAACACCCAGCCGAACATGTCGGCGGTCAGCGGATTGCCCGGCATCAACCGATAGCCATGCGCCGCATAGGCCCGCGCACTCGCGCGATCCCCACTCTCCAGCGCCGCGCGGGCCATATCCGCCATCAGCACCGCGTCATTCTCCCCGATCTGCGCCTGCACCGCGCGCAGCATCCGCAATGCGCCACGCCAGTCTTGCGCCTGCATCGCGATGCCTGCGGCCAGCCGCTGCGCCTCCACATCATTGGGATTTTGCGTCAGGAACAGTTGCACGATCTGCGCCCCGCGCGCGGGGTTCCCGACCCGGCCCCACGCCGCCGCCAGCCGCAACGCCACGTCGCGATCGAAGCGGATATTGGCCGCTGCCTCATAGGCGCGCACCCCCTCCTGCGTCGCGCCGTCCGCGCCCAGCGTATCGCCCAGAATCAGCCAGGCATCGGGCGCGCCCGGATTGGCCCGGCTCAGCAGACGCGCCCGCGCCACCGCCTCCCCGGTCCGCCCGGTGCTGAGCAGCGCGCGAATATAGGGCACATTGTCGCGCGCAGTCGCGGCGCTAGCCGGCGCTGGCCCGTTCGCCAGCCCGCCGTCCGCTGCGCTGGCGAAGGCATCCGCCGACGCCCGCACAGGCCAGGCGGCCCGTGCCAGCATGTCGTCCGCCATCGCCCGGTTGCCCATCGCTTCCTGCGCGCGCGCGGCGAGCGTCAGCACATAGGGATCGGCGTCACGCTGGGCCACCATCGGTGCCAGGGTGGAGGCGGCGGACGCAAAGTCGCCATTACTATGATAAGCCCGCGCCAGCAACGTGCGCGCGGTGCGATTCTCCGGCTGCGCCGCGACCAGCGGGCCAAGCGCGTCGGCAGCGAGAACCGGATTGCCATCCTGCAATTGCAGCACGCCGCGCAGCAACCGGGTCGCTGGCTCCCCGTCCAGCCGCCCCTGCGTCCGGCCCAGCAGCGTGCGCGCCAGATCGCCCTGCCCGGCGCGCGCCGCCATCACCGCCTGCATCATCCAGGCGCGCGGGTTGGACGGATCGATCGCGATCAGGCGACGGGTCAGGCTCAGCATCGCGCTCGCCTGCCCCGCATCCGCCAGCGTCGCGGCATATTGCTCCAGCGTCGGCACCGAATCGGGATTGGCCGCCAGCGCCCGTTCGAACCAGGGCAGCGAGGCCATGAGGCCATATTGGGTGCGCACCAGTTCGCCGCGCAAGGTCAGCGCCTTCGCATCGGTCGGGGCCAGCGCCACCGCCCGGTCGGCCGCGGCGATCGCCCCGGCCTGATCCCCGGACAGGATGCGCAGGCGGCCCAATTCGACCCAATTGGCCGGATCGCCTGGCGCAGCCTTCAGCGCGCGGTCCAGCGCCGCGCGCGCGCTAGTCATGTCTCCCTGCGCCAATGCGGCACGCGCCACGACCCGCGCGGCCGGCACCGCGGCATCAGTCGGCAGATCGGCCGCCTGCGCTTCCCGTAGCGCGCCGTCCAGATCGGCCTGCAACAACAGCGCCTGCGCGATCACGGCGCGCGTCTGCGCCGGTGGCGCGCCCAGCGCCCGCGCGCGTTGCACCGCCGCCTGCGCGCCCACGCCATCGCCCAGTTCGGCGAGCGCCCGCGCCTGCGCCTCATGCGCCACCGCCGATCGCGGCGCGCCCTTGATCGCGTTCATCAACTCGATCCGCGCGGTGCGCGCGTCGCCCTTGTCGAGCGCGGCCAGTCCGCGCGTCAGGGCGGCGCTGCCGTCGCGTTCATGCGCGCGCCATTGCCACAGGCCTACGCCTGCAAGCAGCAGCAGGACCAACAGGGCCAGGATGATCAGGCGGGACCGGCGCATTGCGATCAACCCTGCATCTGATATTGTTTGAGCAGATCGTAGAGCGTCGGCCGGCTGATCCCCAGCATCTTGGCCGCGCCGGAGATATTGCCGTCGGTCCGGGCGATGGCGCGACGGATGGCGCGGCGATCGGCCATTTCGCGCGCCGCCTTCAGGTTGACGAGGTCGCCGCCCTCGGCCCGCGCATCGCCCAGGTCGAGGTCGGCGGCGGTGATCATCTTGCCATCGGCCATGATGACCGCACGCTTCATACGGTTTTCCAGTTCGCGCACATTGCCGGGCCAGCCCCACGCATCCAGCGCCGCTAACGCATCGGGCGCCAGTCCCTTGACCTGCGGGTTCATGTCCCGCGCGAAGCGAGTGAGGAAATGGCGCGCCAGCAGCGCCGGGTCGCCCGCCCGGTCCTTCAGAGCAGGGATGCGCACGACGATTTCGGCCAGGCGATAGAATAGATCCTCGCGGAACGTGCCCGCCGCAATCATCTGCTCCAGATTCTGATGGGTCGCGCACACGATGCGGGTATCGACCGCGATCGGCTGACGCCCGCCGATCCGTTCGATCACCCGCTCCTGTAGGAAACGCAGCAGCTTGACCTGCAACGCCAGCGGAATGTCACCCACTTCGTCCAAAAACAATGTGCCGCCCTGCGCCTGCTCGATCTTGCCGGGCGTCGTCTTGATCGCACCGGTGAAGGCGCCCTTTTCATGGCCGAATAGTTCGGATTCCAGCAGCGTCTCGGGAATAGCCGCGCAATTGATCGCCACGAACGCCCCGCCCCGCCGCGGGCTGGCGTCATGCAGGCCCTGCGCCAGCAACTCCTTGCCGGTCCCGCTCGCACCCAGCAACAGCACCGACACCTGCGCAGCGGCAACCCGCTCGATCGTCCGGGCCACCTTCATCATCTCCGGCGCGCCGGAAATGAGGCGGCCCAGCACCCTCCCGTCCTCCGGCGCAGTTTCGGCCAGCCGTGCATTCTCCCGCTCCAGCGCATGAACGTGGAAGGCGCGGCGGACGATCAGGCCCAGTTCGTCGATATCGACCGGCTTCTGGTAGAAATCATAAGCGCCGCCGGAAATCGCATCCAGTGCGCTTTCGCGCGCGCCATGGCCGGACGCGACAATGATCTTCGTGTCCGGCTTGATCTTCAGCATCTCGGCCAGCGTCGCAAAGCCTTCGCTGGTGCCGTCCGGGTCTGGCGGCAGGCCCAGGTCCAGCGTCACCACATCGGGCGTTTCCGCCCGCAACATCTCGATCGCTTCCTGTCGGTCGCCCGCGATGAACAGCTGATAATCCTCATAGGCCCAGCGGAGTTGCCGCTGGAGGCCCGGATCATCCTCGACGATCAGCAATTTGGGACGGGTGTCGCTCATCAGGCGGCCTTCTCTTGTCTATCTGTCCGGGGCGCCAGCGGCAGGCGCAGCGTGAAACGGCTGCCCGCGCCGGGCTTGCTCTCGACCTCGATCCGCCCGCCCATGGCCTGCGCCAGGCTGCGGGCCTCGAACGCGCCCAGGCCAAAACCCGCCGCCTTGCTGGACGAAAAGGGCTTGAACAGGTCGCGGCGGACATATTCGGCGCTCATGCCCCTGCCGCGATCGATGATCTCCACCACCGCCTCGCCGCCGTCAGAGGACAGGCGCAACTCGACCGGACTGTCGGGCGCGCTGGCGTCGATCGCATTTTGCAGCAAATGGGTGACGATCTGCTCCACCCGCGCCGGATCGGCCAGCGCCATGGGCGCGTCACCCGCGACATGGACCGGATGCAGGCGCGCGCGGGTGCGGGCGACCTGCTGCAACAGGTCGATTAGCGCCATCGGCCGCGGCTCTTCCGCCCGCCCCTTATTATGCTGCGACAACCGGGCGAGCATATCGTTCATCTTGCCCACCGATTCCTTGAGCGTCAGCACCATGTCGGCGCGGAAATCGGGGTTGTCGGCATGGCGCTCGGCGTTGCGCGACAGCAGCGACAACTGGCTGACCAGATTCTTGACGTCATGAATGATGAAGGCAAAGCGGCGGTTGAATTCCTCGAACCGCTGCGCGTCGTCCAGCGCCTGCTGGCCCTGCGCCTCGCTGATATGGGTCGCTGCCTGCCGCCCGGCGGCGCGCAGCATGTCGAAATCCTCCCAGTCCAGCCGCCGGTCGATCGGCGGGCGCGCCAGCAGCAGCGCGCCGATCAGCCGGCCATAATGGATCAGCGGCACCAACGCCCATGCGCGGCGATCCTGCGTCATCCAGGCGGGCAGGTCCAGCGCGCCGTCCCCGGTCTTCAGCCGCGCCAGATCGACGATCCAGCCGCTCTTCTCGATTTGCAGCACCGTGGCCGGCGCGACCGCATCCACGTCGCTCAGGTCGCCGGTCCAGTTCCAATGCGTCTCGAACGACAGCGCATCCCGTTCGTCGCGCAGCAGCAGCATGGCGGCGGGCGAATCGGTGATGTCGGCCATCGCCTTGGCCACCCGCTCGCCCAGCGGCGCGGCGTCTTCGCCGGGCCGTCCGATCGTGTCGCCAAAGCGCATCCATTCGGTGCGATAATCATAGCGATGCTGGAAGAAATGCTTGGCGACCTGCACCTTCCACAGCGCCCGCACCTGCGGCGATGGCAGCAGCACCAGCGCGGTGACGGCGGTGAAGAACACCGCGCCGATCTCCACCACCCGCGCATAGGGACCGGCAATCAGTTCGATCAGCACCGCAGCGGCAGTCAGCACCGCGACATAGAGTCCCACCGCAACGATCGAGAGCGACTGGAAGGTGATGGCGCGCGACAATTGCAAACGCCCCGCCATCCCCTTGCGCATGCCCACCGCGATCACCGGCGCGATCAGCGCCATCAGCAGGCCGCGCAACGCATAAAGTTCACTCACCCGGTCCGACGCGAAATAGCAGATCACATAGAGGTTGAGGTCATAGGTCCACATAGCCGCCAGTGCGCCCAGCAGCAGCGCCACCCCGCCCCGCTCGCGCGACGGCCAGGCGGTGTAGAGATGATGGACCAGCAGCAAACTGCCGATCGCGGTCATCATCCGCAGGATCAGCGAGCAGGTGACGAGCGCGCGATGCAGGTCGCTGGCCGGCACCATCTGCCGCCAGGCCAGGTCGGTGAAGGTCTGGAGCAGGATCAGCCCGGCGACCGCTGCATAGACGGCGCAGATCGCCACGGTCGGCCCCGCGCGCCCCACCGGCCCGCGCCGCAGCATGACGAACATCGCCAGCAGCCAGGCGGCGTTGCGGATGCTTTCGCCGATCCCCGACAACGGCTTCGACACCCCGCCGAACGACACATAGAGCGCCCAGCAGGATGTCATCAACAGCGCGGCCGACAGCAGGCGCGGCTCTGGCGCCTCGTCGCGGCGGCGCAACAGGAAAATGCCCAGCGCCGCGAACAGCACCGCGGCGAGCGCATGCCCCCAGTCGCCGACAAATTGCAGGAGCGCGCCCATGCCCGCTATCGCCTCAGCGCGCGCCGTCGGGCCACAGCACGACCCGCAACGTCTGGATCAGGATCAACAGGTCCAGAAAGGGCGTGTAATTCTTGGCGTAGTATAGATCATATTCCAGCTTGTGCCGGCTATCCTCGATCGACGCGCCATAGGGATAGTTGATCTGCGCCCAGCCGGTGATCCCGGGCTTTACCATATGCCGCTCGGCATAATAGCGCAGATGCTGCTCCAGATCCTCGACGAACTGGCGCCGTTCGGGGCGCGGACCGACGAAGCTCATTTCGCCCTTCAACACCGTCCAGGTCTGCGGCAGTTCATCGATCCGCAGCTTGCGCAGCCAATAGCCCAGGCGCGTGATACGCGGATCGTCCTTTTCCGCCCATTGCGCCTTGCCGTTGACTTCCGCGTCCAGCCGCATGGTGCGCAGCTTCACGATCCAGAATTCCTGGCCGAAAAGGCCAACGCGCTGCTGGCGATAGAAGGCCGGCCCCTTGCTGTCCATCTTCACCAAAATCGCGGCGAGCAGGATGATCGGACCGGTCAGCGCCAGCAATATCGCGCTGGCGATGATGTCGAACAGGCGTTTTGCAAAACTCGATATGCGGCGACCGGCGGAAAAGCCGTCTGAAAAAATCAACCAACTGGGATTGACGCTGGCCAGGTCGACGCGCCCCGTCTCGCGCTCCAGAAAGCTGGACAGGTCGTTGACATGCACGCCGGTCGTCTTAATCCGCAGCAGGTCGGACATGGGGATGGCGTTGCGCCGCTCCTCCAGCGCCAGCACGACTTCGCTGGCGTTCAGCCGCACCACGAAATCGGACAGGTTGAAAATGGCGTCGCGGTTGATCGCTTCGGGGATCACCTGCGGCCCGTCATTCATGGCGATGAAGCCCACCACCAGGAAACCCGCGCCGCGCTTCTGCTCCAGATCCTTGATCCGGTTGGCGCGATTACCCGCGCCCAGGATGACCAGCCGCCGTTTGAACGCTTCACCGCCCAGCATCGACCCTAGCAACAACCGCACCGCCACCAGCAAGGCCATGGCCAGGCCCATGGCGTAGAGCGAATTGGACCGCCACAGCGTCATACCGGGCATCAGGAAATAGATCACCGACAGGAAGATCACGCCCAGCGACACCGCCACCAGCAGCCGCGCGAAGGCGAAACGAATCGATTGCAGCGATTCGACGCCATATACGCCGACCGCGATCATCCCGGTCTGGATCGCGAAGGCGAAGCTGAGCAGCGGCCCCATCCGCGTCATCACATGATCGACATCCATGCCGATCTGCCGCGCCCGCAATATCCAGCCGCCTTCGGCCGCGCACAGCAGCAGCACGAAATCGAGCAGCCCCAGCAACAGCACCGCATGCGGTACATAATGTTTGAACAGCCTGATCATCGTCGCGCATATCCTGCTGGCCGCCATGATGGCGCGCCTTCCGGGTTCGGAGTTTCTTACAATGGCTGTAAGATAATCCGACAGTGCGCGCACCCTGCCGGAAAATGGCAAAGAAATGCTGAATATCGGTCCAACCTTTTATCGGGTTAGGACCGGGGACCGGGTCGCAACCGCTTTGCGGCGCAAGTTGATTATGGCGGTTAACGATGAGCCAAACCGCTTCCTGCCCAATCGCATGGCACCAGCATCTAATGGTGCGCAACGATTCTGGGCCATGCCCCCGAATATGCGGCACCGCCTGGCCTAGACCGCGCCGAGGCTGGATGGACAGCGACTAATTATTATCGCGCAATGTGTCGGCTGCGTTCTTGGCGGCATCGCCCACGACGCGCGCGGCGTCATCCACCGTCCCGGCGGCGCGCGTGATCTTGTCGGCTTGGCGGTCTACCCGTCGTTCATTGGTCAGGTAAAAAAAGCCGATCGCCAGGATCAGCGCCAGCGCGACAAGAGCGAATACCACGCCGCTGCCGCGCGACCGTTCGACAGTGGCTATAGGCGGTGGCCGGTCATCCTCGCGGCCGGAGGGTGCGTCACCCATAATCCGTCTCCTCTGTCCGCCAACAACGGACGGGGCGACGCGATCGTTCCGGTTATTTATCCGTGCTGTCTATCGATCGTCCGCGGCTCAGGCGATCGACGTCCTCCATGATCTCATCGAGCACGGCGGTTTCGGTCGTTTCCTGGGTCCGGCGCGATGGCAGGTCTCCGCTCTCCAATATCTGTTCCAGCGCCGCGCGGCCGCGCGCGACCCGACTCTTGATCGTACCGACCGCCACGCCGCAGATTTCCGCCGCTTCCTCATAGGCAAAACCGCCTGCCCCAACCAGGATCAGCGCCTCGCGCTGGGGCTGGGGCAATTGCAGCAAGGCACGCTGCATGTCGGACAATTCGACATGCTTGTCCTGCCCGGCCGGGGCCGCCAGGATGCGGTCCGCCGTCAGGTCGTCCCAATCGCCGCGGAAGCGCGAACGGCGCATCTGCGAAAGATAATGGTTGCGCAATATGATGAAGGTCCAGGCACGCATGTTCGTCCCGGCCTGGAAGCGATTACGCGCCGCCCAAGCCTTCAACAGCGTTTCCTGCACAAGATCATCGGCAAGATCGCGATTGCCCGACAACGACCGGCCAAAGGCGCGGAGGTGCGGAATGACAGCAGCCAGTTCGCGCTTGAAATCCGAATCGGATAGCGCGGCACGCTCCTCGATCCCGTTGATTTCGCCAACGTCATTATCCATGGGAACAACCCCCGTGCCCGAAACCGCACTCGCCGCATGAACCGACGTCGTCAAAGCCATATGAACTTCCGTACTCTAAACCGATCAGTGTCAAAGACCAAACTTTCCACATGCACCTTAACGCCAGATCACCAGCAACATGGCGATGACTGCCAGCGCTAGCGAAATCGCGAGCACATACCGCACCACATTGGGCGTGGCACCGGCGCGCGCATCATCGGTGGCGATATGCTGTTCCTGCTCGACCATGACGGATCTCCCGATCGTTACGCATCATTAACGCAGCGCTCCGATCGGGGTTCCGTGACTTTCTGGTCGCCCGCGTTCAGGCAGGGGCAGTCGCCTCGTCAAAGAACAGCGCCTGGGAAATGGCGGCCTTGACCGTAGCGCGCTGGAACGGCTTGGTGATGAGGAAGGTCGGCTCGGGCCGCTCGCCCGTCAGCAACCGTTCGGGGAAGGCGGTGATGAAGATCACCGGCACCGAAAATTCGGCCAGGATGTCCTTGACCGCGTCGATGCCGCTACTGTCGTCGGCCAATTGAATATCGGCCAGCACCAGGCCGGGACGGTCGGCCAGCGCTTCGCGCACCGCGTCTTCGGCCGTCACCGCGATGGCGGTCACGTCATGGCCCAGGTCGCGGACGATCGTCTCGATATCCATCGCGATGATCGGCTCGTCTTCGATGATCAGCACCTTGGCACGGGTCTGCGCCTCGATCTCGCTCAACGCTTCCTCGACCAGCGCTTCGACATCGCTGCTGTCCATGTCGATCAGATAGGCTACGTCATCGACGGTAAAGCCTTCCAGAGCGGTCAGCAGCAGCGCCTGGCGCGGCAGCGGCGTCAGCCGGGCAAGACGCGCCTGGGCGATCGCCTCGCGGCCGCTCCCGCTCACCGGCACATCTTCCAGATGGGCGGACGACCAGATGGCATGAAAAGTCTTGTAGAGGCCAAGACGCGGATCGACGTCGCTGGGGAACTCCTCCGGCGCAGCGACGATCGCTTCCAACGCGGCGCGGACATAGGCGTCGCCATGATTCTGACTGCCGGTCAGCGCCCGCGCATAGCGCCGCAGGAACGGAAGGTGGGGGTGTAGTTGCTGTCCAAGCGACATCGTCAAGTCTTCTCCCTGCCCGTCAGGGCTACATTGTCCCGAAGCGCGGGGACATGGTGGAAGGATGGAATGTCCATGTCAGGATGACAACCCCCCGCCGCCCCATAGCTACGCAAAGTTGCGCAGCGTAAAAAATGCTTCGTGGGGCGGAACCATCGACAACCGAATTTGTTTCGCTCCCACATGGATTTTTAGACGATATCGTGAATTTCCCATGAATTGCATGATTGTGCGAATTGACGTCATGGCGCAAACCGGCGAAACGGGCGTGCCTATATGGCGGAAATGGCTGCAGAGGGGCTGATTTTGGTTTCTTCAACGACGGAGCGGGGCGTGGCCGATGACGACAAGAGTGCCGACGCCGCAACCCGGAAAGCAAAGATGACGGGTGCCGCCGAAAAGCAGAAAGGTCCGCCGCCCGCGGGTAAGGAGGACGCGCATGTGTCCCAGGCCCTGCGCACCGTCTATCAGCGCGCCGTGGATGAGGATATTCCGTCCGAAATGCTGGACCTGCTGAGCAAATTGGACTGACGCACAGATGAATGGGGGCAGCCTTCCTCCGGCAGCCCGCTCCTTGATCGAGCCATTGCTGCATTTTTTCCGCTCCACCGGCGTCAAGATGTTCCTCATCCTGACGCTGGCTCTGTTGCCGCTGGGGCTGATCGCGCTCGTCGCATCGCTTCAGGCGATCCGTACTGCCGACCTGGAAAAGGAAGCGCTGCTGCGCGTCGCCGTGACGCAGAGCGCGCGCAAGCTGACCGCCGACCTGCAATCCGACCGCACAGCGCTCGAACTCGTCGTCAACGCGCTGGCCAATAATGCCGCGGACAAGGGCATGTGCCGGCGGCTCGCCTTCTTCTTGACGTCCCACGATGCCGAAGGCGGGCATTTCTACATCTACGATCGTGCAGGCAACCGCTTGTGCAATTCGCCCAAACCCGAACCGGCAGGTGTCGTGCCCGCCGACCGTTTCGCCCGCCCGATGGCGCAATTGCTGCCGACCCATCTGGTCAGCCGCGTGCGCAGCGGCAATCGCCGACTGGTCGCGCTATCCTATTATTCGCGCGGCCATCTCGAAAGCATCGCCGACCCTGCCACCGCCTTGCAGAATCGCCAACTCAGCCTGCGCCAGGGCGCCAGGCAGTTGATCGTCAGCCGTCCGGGCGTTGGCATCCGTGGCGACAGCAACAGCTTGTCCGCCCGGCTCGACCCGCCCGACATATTGCTGACCATGACGGTGCGCGAACCGCCCGCCACGCTGGCGCGGATGCTGTCGCTGTTCCTGCCGCTGGTGATGTGGTTCGCCGCCGCGGCGATCGGCTGGTTCGTGGTCAACCGCCTGCTCATTCGCCCGCTGGTGCTGTTGCAACGGGTCGTGGCGGATTATCAGCCCGGCGAAGTGCTCCAACCCTTGCAGCGGATTCGCACGCCCGCGCTGGAAATCGTGGCGCTGGGCGAAACCTTCCACGAAATCAGCATGGACGTCGCCACCCATGAGGCGGAAATTTCGGAAAGCCTGGAAACCCAGCGCAAACTGACGCGCGAAGTCCATCACCGGGTCAAGAACAACCTCCAAATCATCGCCAGCCTCATCAATCTTCACGCTCGCGCGGCCCATGATCCTGAAGCAGTCGAGGCCTATGCCTCGATCCAGCGCCGGGTCGATGCCCTGTCCGTCGTCCACCGCAATCATTTTGCGGAGCTGGAGGAAAATCGCGGCGTCGGCGTCCGCCCGCTCATCAGCGAATTGTCGGCCAGCCTGCGCGGCACCGCCCCGGCCGCCGCGCGCCGCTTCGCGATCCAGATCGACAGCGACAATCTGCACATCAGCCAGGATGTCGCCGTGCCGATAGCCTTCCTGCTGACCGAACTGGTCGAACTGGCGATGATGCTCGCGCCGCAGGCGACGATGCAGATCAGCGTGCAGGTGGAGCCGGACCGCGACGATCGCGCCCGGCTGATGGTGCGATCGCCCGGCCTTCAGGCGTCGGAGGCCATGACCGGCCGGCTGGACGAACGCTATGGTCGCGTTCTGACCGGTCTGTCGCGCCAGTTGCGCGCGCCGCTGGATTATGACGGCGAAGCGGGCAGCTACGCCATCACCATCACCGTCATTCCCTAAGCATCTGCTCAGACCCGCTGGTAATCGCGGCGGAAATCGGCGGTGAAGCTGGCCAGCGTGCCGGCCGCGATATTGTCGCGCAGCCCCTGCATCAGTTCCTGGTAGAAATGGATATTATGCTGGGTCATCAGCATCGCCCCCAGCATTTCGCCCGCCTTCACCAGATGGTGCAGATAGGCGCGGCTCCAGGTCGCGCAGACCGGACAGCCGCAGCGCGGATCGATCGGCCCTATATCCTCGTTGAACTTGGCGTTGCGGATATTGAGCGGCCCGGCCCAGGTGAAGGCTTGGCCATTGCGACCCGATCGCGTCGGCAGCACGCAATCGAACATGTCGATGCCGCGTTCCACCGCGCCGACGATGTCGTCGGGCTTGCCCACCCCCATCAGGTAGCGTGGCTTGTCCTGCGGCAGCATGTCCGGCGCGAAATCGAGCGTGGCGAACATCGCCGCCTGCCCCTCGCCCACCGCCAATCCGCCCACGGCATAGCCATCGAAGCCGATCTCGGTCAGCTTTTCCGCTGAAATCCGGCGCAACCCTTCGTCGAGCGAACCCTGCTGGATGCCAAACAGCGCGGCCCGCTCGGCATGCTCGCCACCCGCGTCGAATCCGTCGCGCGATCGCTTGGCCCAGCGCATTGACCGCTCCATCGACCGCCCCGCCTCGTCATGGGTACAGCCATTTTTCGTACATTCGTCAAAGGCCATGACGATGTCGCTGTCCAGCAGCCGCTGAATCTCCATCGACCGCTCCGGCGTCAGCATATGCTTCGACCCGTCGATATGGCTGGAAAAGGCCACCCCCTCTTCGCTCATCTTGGTGAGCGCGGACAGGCTCATGACCTGATAACCGCCGCTGTCGGTCAGGATCGGCCGGTCCCAGCCCATGAAGCCGTGCAAACCGCCCAGGCGCGCCATGCGCTCGGCGCCGGGACGCAGCATCAGATGATAGGTATTGCCCAGGATAATGTCGGCACCAGCCGCGCGCACTTCGGCTGGACGCATCGCCTTGACGGTCGCGGCCGTGCCCACGGGCATGAAGGCGGGGGTGCGGATTTCGCCGCGGCGCATCTGGATCGCGCCGGTGCGGGCCTTGCCGTCGGTGGCGCTGATCGCGAAGGAGAAACGAGGCTTGGTCATCGCCGCGCTTTAAGAGCGAACAGCCGCGCACACAAGGATGCGGCGATTCAGCCCGATCAACCCGCCTTGCGGACCCCGTCGAACAGCGCCATCGCGTCGATATTGAATCCATCGACCCGCCGATAGGCACCGATGAAGCGCAGGCAGTCGGCCGACAGGCGCAACGGCCATGGCGTGCCGTCCGCATCATGCAGGGCCAGGGTGACACAAGGGGTGGCGGGACGCGCGTCGTTCATGCCAGTCGGGATAATTAATAAAGGTTAACAAAGCCCTGACCCCATAATCTTACTGCCGTGCAACAACGGCTTTTGTGGCATTCGCGCCACATGTGGGCCGGTTCCGGGCGGTTTGGGGCGACCTCCTTGCAACAGTCGGGGGCAAAAATGGTTAACAGCCTGTCAATGAATGACCTGTCGATTGCATGCTGCTGTCCAGCCTGATCTTTTCAATCAATATAGAAAAACGGGGTCGCATATGATTGATTCAGGACGGTTTAATCCCACCAGAGACGAGGCTGAACATGCCTCCGAGGACCATTTTTCAAATGCCGGCGACCATCCGCCGCTCGCCGCTACGGAAAGCGCGCTCGACGCGGCTTTTCGCCAATCGACGCTGTTCGATCTGGGCCAGATCGACGTGCGCTGGGACGCAGATCTGGCGACTCTCTGGGCGTTCATGACGCCGCTGGAACGACCCAACAGCAATCTGGGCCTGATTCGCGACACCATGGCCTGGCAGCGCGAAAGCCGCCGCGTGTTTGGCGGCACAGACGGGAACGGCCGGGACGGCCCGCTCAAATTCATGGTGCTCGGATCGCGCTTTCCCGGCGTGTTCAACCTGGGCGGCGACTTGGAGATGTTCGCCGAATGTATCCAGCGGCGCGACCGCGAAACATTGTTGAAATATGGCATCGCCTGCTGCGAGATCGTCGACCGCATCTGGCACTGCAATGACATGAACGTCATCAATATCGGCCTGGCCCAGGGTGATGCGCTGGGTGGCGGACTGGAAGCGCTGATGTGCTTCGACGTCATTATCGCCGAGCGGCAGGCGCGCTTTGGCCTGCCCGAAGTGCTGTTTGGGCTGTTCCCTGGCATGGGTGCCTATTCCATCCTCTCGCGCCGGGTCGGCCCGGTGCTGGCGCGCCAGATGCTGACAGAGGGTCACATCTACACCGCTGAGGAAATGTGCGAAATGGGCATCGTCACCCAGGTCGTCGACACCGGAGAGGGTGAGGACGCGACCGCCCAGTGGATCAAGGACCATAGCGCCCATCATGCCGGCTATGTCGGCATCAACCGGGCGGGCCGCCGGGTCAATCCGATGATGCTGGAAGAATTGATCGACATCGTCGAAACCTGGACCGACACCGCGCTGGCGCTGTCGGACCGGGATTTGCGGATGATGCGCCGGCTGGCCGCGGCGCAAACACGGTTGCGCTGATGATATGATGCAGGCCGCCGCGTTCAGGCGCGGCGGCGGCGGCGCACAGGATCGGGCCGCTCGCTGCCATCCAGCGGACCGGCGGCGATCAGTTCGGCGATCCGCTCGCGCGGCACCGGGCGGCTAAACAAATAGCCCTGGACGTTGGTGAAACCGGCTTCACGGGCATGCGCCAGCTGATCCGCCGTCTCGATCCCCTCCGCTACCGTATCCATGCTCAGGTCACGCGCCAGATTGCCGATCGCGCGCACGATCGCGCGGTCCTCGGCATTGGCGCTGACCCCCGCCATGAAACTTTGGTCGATCTTGAGCGTGTCGAACCGGTAGGACCGCAGATAGGACAGTGCGCTGTAACCCGTACCGAAATCATCGAGCGCCAGCCTCAGCCCGATCCGCTGCAACTCGCGCAGGATCGCATTGGTCTGCCCGCTATTGTCGAGGAAGATCGATTCGGTGACTTCCAGCTCCAGCCTGCGCGCCGGCAGCCCGGTTTCCAACAGCGCGGCGATGACATTGCCGGGCAGTTCGGAACATTTGAGCGATGCTGGCGAGATGTTGATCGCGATGCGGACATCGCCCGGCCAGGATACGGCCGCGGCGCACGCTTCGCGCAACACCCATCCGGTCATCGCCTCGATCATGCCCATCCCCTCTGCGATGGGAATGAATTCGGACGGCGGGATCGGCCCCAACACCGGATGATCCCAGCGCAGCAGCGCTTCGCAGGCGTCGATATGGCCCCCATCCAGATTGACGATAGGCTGGAAAAGCAGCTTCAATTCGCCGCCATCCAGCGCCCGGCGCAGGCCCGTCTCGATCTCATGGACGCGGTTGAACCGCTCCTTCAGCGACCAGTTGAAACTGGCCGCACGGTTGCGCCCTTCCCGCTTGGCTTCGTACAGCGCCAGGTCGGCATGCAGCATCAATTCGTCCATGTCGCGCCCGTCCTGCGGCGCGACGGCGTAACCGATGGAGGCGGTGACGGAGAGGTGATTGTCGCTCAGGTCGAAACCATGGGCGAAATAGGCGATGATTTCCTGCGACAGGGCGGCCGCCGTCACCCGGTCCATGTCGGGGCAGATGACGACGAATTCGTCGCCGCCGAACCGGGCGATGCGCCCGCGCCCCTGCACCACGTCGTTCAGTCGCTCCGCAACGCTGCGCAACAACTGGTCGCCGACCATATGGCCCAGCGAATCATTGATTTCCTTGAACCGGTCGATGTCCATCCACAGGATCGTGACGGCGTCGTTCCGCTTGTGGTTCGTCTCGAATATCTCGCGCAGGCGCATCTGCATCGCCATGCGGTTTTCCAGACCGGTCAGGCTGTCGAACCGCGCCAGCCGCTCGAACTTGTCGGCCAGCAACGACTTGTCGCGCTTGCCGACCAGCGCCTGCACGACGATGCGGTGGATGGTGGAGCTGATTTCGGCCAAGCCCAGAACCATCATCACCATCGCCACCGACAACACGCGATAGCCGGTCGATCCTTCCAGCCACAGCCCGGTCGCTGTCGGCAGCAGCGTCAGGCATACCTGCCCGATGGCGATCTGCACGCGGCCCGCATTGCGGCCGGAAATGCCGCCTGCATAGCCGGTCGCCATCGACACGCTCAACATATGGGTGACCGGATCGGCCGATCCGATCAGGGTGACGAAGGCCATTAATCCAAGCAGCCCGGCATAGCCCCAGGCGCCCAGTTCATAGGCCAGTTCCCAGTTGCGCGATGCGACCGCAGCGCCGCGCACCAACTGGCGATGAAAGAAAATAGCGGACACGACCCGCAACGTCGCCACCAGGCACAGCACCGACACGACGATCTGGATCGGCCCCGGCGCGGACAATGTGCTGATGACGATGCCGACGGCAACGCCGGTGACGGCGCCGATGGTCAGCGAAGCTGGGGACGCATAAAGTGATTCGACCAGGCTACGCCGCACCTCGGCATCCTGCCCCGGTTCCTGCGCTTTGCGCCGTTCCAGCAATGTTTTCAGCAGGCGCAAAATGGCGGGTCTCCGGTTCCCGCTCAGGTGATCGCATTTCTTCCTTTATTATTCGGTTAATGCAGCAACAATATCCAGCGTTCGCCCATCATTTCGGCCCCGAAAAGATTGTGCGCCTCGCGATCGGCTGGCATAAATCCCGCCGATTCATACAGGCGGCGGGCATGGGTCAGGACATCCTGAGTCCACAACATCACCCGCCGATAGCCCGCATCACGCGCGAAACCGATGCACTGATCAACCAGCGCCCGGCCGATGCCCATCCCCCGCGCGGCGCGCTCCACATGCAACAGCCGCAATTGCCCGACATCGTCGCCCGCATCGACCAGCAATACCGCACCCAGCATCGCGCCGTCGCGCTCGGCGATCCAGGCCTGTTCCCGGCCCGGCTTGAAATCGCGCAGGAAGGCGGTCGTGATCTCCCCCTGCATCACCTCCATCGTCCGCCCCCAGCCATATTCTGCTTCATATAGCCGCGCCTGGCGTGACGCGACCAGCGCCAGGTCGCCGATGCGGAAGGGACGGATCGACCAGTCGTCCGCCGTCCCCTCGCCCATCATCGGATCGCCCAGCAGCGCGCGGACCTGGCCCAATGCCGCGACCAGGTCGTCCTGCTGCGCCCGGTCCAGCCCGGCGATCCGCGCGGCGGTATCGGCGCGGGTGCGCGCATCGATCGCCGCAAAGGCCGCGCGCCCTTGCGCGGTCAGCGCGATCGGCCGCTGCCGCGCGTCGCTCCCCCGCCCACGCGCGATCCATCCGCGCTTCTCGAAGCCGGCGATGATGCGGCTGGCATGGCCGGCGTCCAGCCCCATCTGCTCGCGCAAACTGCTGGCCAGCACGCCCGCCTCGGCCTGCGCGATTTCATACAGCAGCCGCGCGGCCGTCACGCCCATGCCGCTGTCCATATAGCTGGGCTGCAACACGCCCGCGAACCGGGTGTGGAAACGGTTGAAGGCGCGCAGCGCCGCCACGGTTTCGGGTGCGGCGCGCGCGGGGGAGATATCGGCGGGGGGTCGATCATCGGTCATTGCGGGGCAGGCTAAGCCATGATAGTTGCTATCGTCAACTAATAATCGAAAGCCTCTAATGGTGTCCAACTCCCTGTCTCATCCGCTCGATCACCCCGTCTGGCACAGCCTGTCGACCGGCTGGTCCGCGCTGGCGCAGGGCGACGCTCGCGCGCGCCGGATCGACCCGCTTTATGGCCCTTTCGCCGCCGCAGCGGACGACAGCGCCGACAGCCGGGCGGCGCTTGCGGCGCTGGTGCCGGACGCTGGCGAACTCTGGCTGGTCGGCCCTGATGCGGTGACGCCGCCGCCGGGCGTCACCGTCCTGCGCACCGCAACGCTGGCGCAAATGGTCGCGCCGTCGATCACCCCCGCCTCCTCCGCCCCGCCCGCCTGGGTGACATTGGACGAAAGTGACGCCGCGAACATGCGCGCCCTCGCCCTGCTCACCCGGCCGGGACCGTTCGCGCCCCTGACCCATAGGCTGGGCCGCTTCATCGGTGTGCGCGACAAGGGCCAGTTGATCGCGATGGCGGGGGAGCGCATGGCGATGCCCGGCTTCACCGAAGTCAGCGGCGTCTGCACCCACCCCGACTGGCGCGGTCGCGGGCTGGCCGGCGCGCTGATGCGGATCGTCGCGCAAGCGATGCTGGACCGGGGCGACACCCCCTGCCTCCATGCCTATGCCGCGCACGACCGCACGATCGCGCTCTACCGGACGCTAGGGTTCAATGTCCGGGCGGAATTGCCAATGATGGTGGTGACGCTCTAGCGGCTATTGGCGGATCGGCTCGCAGGCGATGCCGTCAAGGTCGCCATCCATATGCACGCCATAGCCGGGCTGCCCGCGATAGAGCGGTGCCGCGCCCGCGGCCCGTACTTCATCGCAGCCGCGATAGGACCATGCTCCGGCAGACGCCCTCACCTGCTGCGCTGATATGTGCTGGACCGTCGGCGCGCGCTGGGCAATTGCCCCACCGGACGGCTGCTGCGCATCTAGGTCCGCCGCGCTCATCGGCCGCTCCCGCACGACAGGAACAGTCGTCACCATGGTCGCAATCGCCTTGTCTGCCGCCACCACAGGCGCATCGACCGGCCGCGTCAGATAACCGACCGCGCCGCCAGCCAGACACAGCGCCACCACGCCAGCTGCATATTTTACCATATTCATGCGCCTGCTCCGCAATTGCCGGGCTTGGTAATGCGCGCCCAATCTTACGGGGACGGCCTGGAATGGCTTTTTGAAGGTCATGCCGGACGGTTAGTCATAACCAGTAAACGGCCGGTTTCCGGGCAAAAAAAGAAAAGGGCCGGTGGATTGCTCCACCAGCCCCTTCTTTTGCGTCAGGAAAGCAGGAAACTTCATTCCCGCGATCGAACCGCAGACGGAGCCAAGCCCCGCCCGCTACGATCGCTTTAGAAGTCCATGCCGCCCATGCCGCCCATGCCACCGCCGGGCATGCCCATCGGCGACTTGTCGTCGGAGGGCAGCTCGGACACGGCGGCTTCCGTCGTGATGAGCAGGCCGGCCACCGAAGCAGCGTTCTGCAGCGCGGTGCGGACGACCTTGGTCGGGTCGATCACGCCGGCGGCAACCAGGTTTTCATACACGTCGGTCGACGCATTGAAGCCGAACGAGGTGTCGTCCTGGTCGAGCAGCTTGCCCGACACGACAGCGCCGTCATGGCCCGCATTGCTGGCGATCTGGCGAACCAGAGCGGTCAGCGACTTGCGAACGATGTCGATGCCGCGGGTCTGGTCGTCATTGACGCCGGCCAGGCCGTTCAGAGCCTTGGTTGCGTACAACAGAGCCGTACCGCCGCCGGGGACGATGCCTTCTTCGACAGCTGCGCGGGTTGCATGGAGAGCGTCGTCGACGCGATCCTTCCGCTCCTTGACTTCGACTTCCGTCGCGCCGCCAACCTTGATGACGGCAACGCCGCCAGCCAGCTTCGCCAGGCGTTCCTGCAGCTTTTCCTTATCATAGTCCGAGCTGGTGTGCTCGATCTGCTGACGGATCTGCTCGGTACGGCCCTTGATCGAGTCATGGTCGCCAGCGCCATCGACGATGACGGTATTGTCCTTGTCGATGGTGACGCGCTTGGCGGTGCCCAGCATGGACAGCGTGACGCTTTCCAGCTTGATGCCCAGGTCTTCGGAGATGACTTCGCCCTTGGTCAGGACGGCGATGTCTTCCAGCATCGCCTTGCGACGATCGCCAAAGCCAGGTGCCTTGACCGCAGCAACCTTCAGGCCGCCACGCAGCTTGTTGACGACCAGGGTCGCCAGCGCTTCGCCTTCAATGTCTTCCGCGATGATCAGCAGGGGACGGCCCGACTGAACGACGGCTTCCAGAATGGGAAGGATCGACTGAAGGTTCGACAGCTTCTTTTCGTGGATCAGGATGTACGGATCAGCCAGTTCGACCGACATCTTTTCCGGGTTGGTGATGAAGTAGGGCGACAGGTAACCGCGGTCGAACTGCATGCCTTCCACGACGTCCAGTTCGAAGTCGAGACCCTTGGCCTCTTCCACGGTGATGACGCCTTCCTTGCCGACCTTTTCCATGGCTTCGGCGATCTTCTCGCCGACTTCACGGTCACCGTTGGCGGAAATGATGCCAACCTGAGCGATTTCGGCGGTGCCGGAAACCGGCTTCGAACGCGCCTTGAGGTCTTCGACAACCTTGATCACGGCGAGGTCGATGCCACGCTTCAGGTCCATCGGGTTCATGCCGGCGGCAACCGACTTCATGCCTTCGCGCACGATGGCCTGGGCCAGCACGGTCGCGGTGGTGGTGCCGTCACCGGCGATGTCGTTGGTCTTCGAAGCAACTTCGCGGACCATCTGGGCGCCCATATTCTCGAACTTGTCTTTCAGTTCGATTTCCTTGGCGACGCTGACGCCGTCCTTGGTGATGCGGGGCGCACCAAAGCTCTTGTCGATGACGACGTTGCGGCCCTTCGGCCCCAGGGTCACCTTGACCGCGTCGGCCAGGATATCGACGCCGCGCAGAATGCGCTCACGGGCGTCACGCGAAAACTTTACGTCCTTCGCTGCCATGATCTTTTACCTTCTTTGATAGGAGAAACAGAGAAAACAGGAATGGAAATTTAGGCAACGACGCCCAAAATGTCCGATTCCTTCATGATCAGCAGGTCTTCACCGTCGACCTTGACTTCGGTGCCCGACCATTTGCCGAACAGCACGCGATCGCCGGCCTTGACGTCCAGCGGGGTCACCTTGCCATCTTCGGCCTTGCTGCCGGTGCCGACGGAGACGATCTCGCCTTCCTGCGGCTTTTCCTTGGCGGTGTCGGGGATGATGATGCCGCCGGCGGTCTTCGCTTCCGCTTCGATGCGGCGGACGAGAACACGGTCGTGCAATGGACGAAATGCCATGTTGATTGCCTTTCCCTAACTTTGGGGAGGGGGCAGCGCACAGGATCGGGGGACGATCTCCCCCGCAAATGCCCTGTCCGCTTGTCCGTCTCCCGATGAACTTCGCGTTGTTAGCACTCGTTGAACAAGAGTGCCAGCGGCATGCATATGGAAAACATGTTTCGTTGGTCAAGGGCGACGGCGGTAAAATTTCTGGCGTCCCAAACGGCCAACATCGTGTCGCCGCCGATAGGACATGGCCCACCAACCGTCATCCCCAACGCGATGGATTGCGCGGATAGTGCGCCGATTCCTTATGCATGTCGTTTTGGGAATATTTGATGACAGGTGCACCGCCCGCACGCGCCGCCCTCGTTCGCGCACCGGTGGTCAGGACCGATGCGAAATAATCATGGATAGTTGAGACGCGCTTGGTTGCGGGCGGCGGGGCCGCTTCCTACTTGCGGGCCATATCCCCTTATCGGAGCCTGCCCGCATGACCGAGACATATACCCCTCCTAAAGTCTGGACCTGGGACAAGGAAAATGGCGGCCCGTTTGCGTCCATCAATCGCCCGATCGCAGGCGCAACCCATGACAAGGCGCTGCCTGTGGGCGACCATGCGCTCCAGCTCTATTCGCTCGCCACGCCCAATGGGCAGAAGGTGACGATCCTGCTGGAGGAACTGCTGGCAGCGGGCGTCACCGACGCGGAATATGACGCCTGGCTGATCCGCATCGGTGATGGCGACCAGTTCGGCAGCGATTTCGTCGGCATCAACCCCAACAGCAAGATCCCCGCCCTGCTCGATCATAGCGTGTCGCCGCCGCAGCGCGTGTTCGAATCCGGCTCGATCCTGCTCTATCTGGCCGAAAAATTCGGCAAGTTCCTGCCCGCCGATCCCGCGGGAAGGACCGAGGCGCGCAACTGGCTGTTCTGGCAAATGGGCGCCGGACCGCTGCTGGGCGGCGGCTTCGGCCATTTCTTCGCCTATGCGCCGGAAAAGTTCGAATATCCGATCAACCGCTACACGATGGAAGTGAAGCGGCAGCTGGACGTTCTCGACCGCCAACTGGCCAATAACGACTATATTGCGGGTGCCGAATATAGCATCGCCGACATTGCGATCTGGCCCTGGTATGGCGGGCTGGTGCTCGGCCGCGCCTATGATGCGGCGGAATTTCTGGACGTGGCGAGCTACAAGAATGTGGTTCGCTGGGCGCAGCAGATCGACGCCCGCCCGGCGGTGAAACGCGGCCGCATGGTCAACAAGGTGAACGGGCCGCTGGAAGAGCAGTTGCACGAACGCCATGATGCCGGCGATTTCGACACGAAGACCCAGGACAAGCTGGAAGGGGCGGCTTAAGCGCGGCCGCCCTCCCCAACGCTATTCGCTTCGAGCGAAGTCGAGAAGCGGATTGCGCAAGGCGTCGCCAGTTTCGCTGAACGCGGCCTTGCCTCGTTTCTCGACTTCGCTCGAAACGAACCGATGTCTTGGATTAATAGCCCACCGTAAACCGCCCTCGGCTATGCTGCGGCGTTTCGATCTCATCCACCAGCGCAATGGCATAGTCGGCGTAGGATATGCTGCTCTTGCCCTCGCCATCGACCACCAGTGCGTCCCTGCCGAGCCGGAAGCTCCCCTTGCGATCACCCACGAAGAAATAGGCCGATGGTGACAGGAAGGTCCAGTCGATGTCCTCGACCCCGCGGAGATAGTCGAGAAACACCGTGCCCTTGCCCGCTTCGACCTTGGCGACTTCGGGAAAGTCGGGCGTGGTGATGAACGCCACGCCGGGCGCGACCTCCAGGCTTCCCGCACCGCCGACCACCAAGTAACGCGGCACGCCCGAATCGCGCACCACGCCGACAAGCGATTGGGGATCGGTATCGGCAAACATCACCGCGCTCACCACGACATCATGGCCGCGAATCGCCTCGACCAGCGCCGCGGGTTGCGCCACGTCGCCGGCCACCGCCGTGACGCCGTCAGCATCGATCGCATTGTCGGGATGACGCGATATCGCTGTCACCCGATGCCCGCGCCGCGCCAGTTCCGCGCTGATTTCCGTGCCCGCACGGCCCGTGCCGCCGATGATCGCTACCTTCATATGCCCGTCTCCATGGTGGTTACTGATGGAAACCAGATAGCGATTGCGATATCATCCCCGCAAGAAGGCACTTCGCCTTCACCAGGTTACGCCCAGGATACCGCCTTCATGACCATGCCCCAGCCGCTGCGCATCGGCGACGCTTATAATCCCGACTGCCCGACCCGTCATATTCTCGACCGGATCGGCGACAAATGGGCGGTATTGGTGCTGTTGACGTTGAAGGACGGCCCGGCGCGCTTCAACGATCTGCGGCGGCGGATCGGCGCCATCTCGCAAAAGATGCTCTCGCAAACATTGAAGAGCCTGGAGCGCGACGGCCTGGTCAGTCGCGCCGCCTTCCCCACCGTACCGGTGACGGTGGAATATCGGCTGACCCCGCTGGCGGGCGGCCTGATCCGCATATTGGACCAGGTCACCCAATGGGCCGAATCCCATGTCGGCGCCATCATGGCGGCGCGGCGCGCGCATGACGGCGCGCTGGCCGATGCGATGGCTGCCTAACCCGCCGCCTGCACGATCGCCGCCCATTCGGCCTCGCTAATCACTGTGATCTCCAGCGCGGCCGCCTGTTTCAGCTTCGATCCCGCCCCCGGCCCCGCCACCACCAGATCGGTCTTGGCGCTGACCGATCCGGCCGCTTTCGCGCCCAGCCGTTCGGCCTGCGCCTTGGCCTCGTCGCGGCTCATGGTTTCCAGCTTGCCGGTGAAGACGACGGTCTTGCCGGTCACCGCGCTGGCGGTGGTTTCCACGACATAGTCGGGCGGCGATACTTCGCGCAGCAGATCGTCCCACGCCTCCACATTATGCGGTTCGTGGAAAAAGTCGGCGATCGCATGGCCCACCGCCGCACCGACATTTTCGACGCCGATATGTTCGGCAATCGCCTTGTCGCGCTTGGCCTGTGTTTCCGCCGGGTCGGCCGCATCGCGCAGCGCAATGATCTCTTGCGCCAACGCACGCACGCCCGGCAGCGTGGTATAGCGTTTGAGCAGATCGCGCGCCGTCACCGCACCGACATGACGGATGCCCAAGCCAAACAGCAGCCGCGCCGCGTCCGGCTGGCGCTTCGCCTCGATCGCGGCGAGCAGATTGTCGACCGACTTCTCCTTCCACCCTTCCCGGCCGATCAGGTCCGGGCGATGCTTTTTCAGGCGGAAAATCTCAGCCGGTTCGGCGATCCAGCCCAGGTCGAGAAACTCCTGAATGGACTTCTCCCCCAGCCCTTCGATATCGAGCGCGCCGCGGCTGACAAAATGGCGCAGCCGTTCGAACCGCTGCGCCGGACAGATCAGCCCGCCGGTGCAGCGATAATCGACCTCTTCCTCTTCCCGCACCGCTTCGGAGCCGCAGACGGGGCAATGGGTCGGGAACGGGAAAGGCGCGCGCTCTTCGTCGCGGGTCAGATTCTCGACCACCTGCGGGATGACGTCGCCCGCGCGCTGCACGACGATGCGGTCGCCGGGACGGACGCCCAGCCGTGCGATCTCGTCGGCATTATGCAGCGTCACGTTGGACACGACCACGCCGCCCACGGTGACGGGGGTCAGGCGGCCGACCGGGGTCAGCTTGCCGGTGCGACCGACCTGAATGTCGATCGCCTCCAGCGTGGTTTGCGCCCGTTCGGCGGGGAATTTATGCGCGATGGCCCAGCGCGGCGCCTTCGCCACGAAGCCCAGCCGCTGCTGCCAGTCGAGCCGGTCGACCTTATAGACTACCCCGTCGATATCGAACGGCAGGTCCGCCCGTGCCGCTTCGATCGCGCGATAATGGGCGATCAGCGCGTCCAGCCTATCGACGCAGGCGAGCATGTCGGACACCGGCAGGCCCCATGACGCGATCGCCTGCATCACGCCCGATTGCGTGTCGGCGGGCACGGCGCTGTGCGCGCCCCAGCCATGGGCGAGGAAGCGCAGCGGACGGCTGGCGGTGACGGCGGCGTCCTTCTGGCGCAGCGAACCGGCGGCAGCGTTGCGCGGATTGGCGAATTGCCGCGCCTTGTCCGGGTCGTCGGCTTGCTTGAGCAGCCGCTGGTTGAGCGCCACGAAGTCGCCCTTGGCCATATAGACCTCGCCCCGCACCTCGAACAGGTCGGGGATGTTCGGACCGGCCAGCGTATGCGGAATGTCGGCGATGGTGCGGACGTTCGCGGTCACATCCTCCCCCGTCGCACCGTCGCCGCGCGTCGCGGCCAGCACCAGTTCGCCTTTCTCGTAGCGCAACGAGCAGGACAGGCCATCGATCTTCGGCTCGGCGGTCAGCGCCAGCGGCGCGTCGTCCGGCAGCGCCAGGAAACGGCGGACGCGGGCCAGGAATTCGCCGATATCCTCATCGGAAAAGCCATTGTCGAGGCTCATCATGCGGACGGCGTGCGGCACCTTTTTCAGCGCGGAAGTAGCGGCGGCCCCCACCTGCGCATTGGGCGAATCGGCTCGGATCAACTGCGGAAAAGCCGCCTCCAGCGCGTTATTCTCGGCGATCAGCGCGTCATAGGCCGCGTCGCTGATCTCCGGCGCATCCTGATCATGATAAAGCCGGTTATGCTTCGCTACTTCGCGCGCCAGGCGCATCAGGCGGTTGGCGGCTTCGGCTTCATTCACGAGTGGAAGCCCCAGTTAGATGGACAGGCAATGACAATAGAAGTCGATAGGGCCACGAACAAAGCGGCAGCCCTCCCACTGCTAGCATCCAATATTTTCACGTTGCATAACCAGATGTGAAAAACGGCCAGAATGATCGCAAGTGCCGTCCATGCAGACCAATATTTGTCCCCTATCGGATCTAGCCGATGCCGCATACCCAGAGCGCCCCACCATAGCGAACCATATAGCAACAAGGGCGGAATAACTGCGATCGATGCGAGCATTCCCAAACGGCCTGTCATCCCTATGATGACAGGCAAAAACCGCGTAGGCTGGTCCTTCATTGACCGCAGTTTCAGTTCCGAATGATCGCTCACAATACTATAATCCCGCCACCGGCACCGTCTCGAACCGCTGCCCGAAGCCCGCGATGATCGGCCGCGCCTTGGCGATGGCGGTTTGCACGGCGGGCAGCTTGAGCGAGGCGGCATGGCTTTGCTGGCCGTCCCAGACTTCGGTGATCCAGATCGCGTCCGGGTTCGCGCTGTCCAGCGCGATAATATAAGAAAGGCAACCGGGCATCGCGCCGGTCGCATCACTCAGATAGCCGACCAGTTCATCGCGCTTACCCGGCTGGCTCAGCATCTGGCCGATCAGGCCATAGCGCGGCGCGGCATCCTGCGCAGCGGCGGGGATAGCGCTGGCGGCGATCGCGGCGGCGGTGAGGCCGATCATGTCTCTACGGTTATGGGTCATATGTCACTTTCCCCTGCATATCGACTTACCGTTCCCCGGCGAAGGCCGGGGTCCAGTCCGGCGTTGGAACTGGACCCGGCCTTCGCCGGGGAACGGCCAATGCTGGGCCTACGCCAGCAAATGTCTCGCCTGCGCGGGAACACCGGCATCAAACCCGTTCCAGCAACCGATCCGCCTGCGCCCGCGCCTCTGCGGTAATCTCCGCGCCAGACAGCATCCGCGCGATTTCCTCGCGCCGTTCCGCATCGTCCAGCGCATGAACGCCGGTGCGCGTCACCGTGCCGTCGCTCGATTTCGCGATCAGCAAATGCCCCGCCCCCCGCGCCGCGACCTGCGGGCTGTGGGTGACGACCAGTATCTGGTTGCTCTTCGCCAGCCGCGACAGCCGTTCGCCGATCGCATCGGCCACCGCCCCGCCCACGCCCCGGTCGATCTCGTCGAAGATCAGCGTGTCCGCCCCGCCCCGCTCGGCCAGCGCGACCTTGAGCGCCAGGATGAAGCGCGACAATTCGCCGCCCGACGCGATCTTGGCCAGCGGTGCGAAGGGCGCACCCGGATTGGTCGAGATTTCGAACTCCACCCGGTCCATCCCCTGCGGGCTCCATTGCCCCTCGTCCATCTGCGCGACCACGGTGCGAAAGCGCGCCGCGTCCAGCTTGAGCGGCGACAATTCCGCCGCCACCGCAGCATCCAGCCGCCCGGCCGCCATTTGCCGCTCACCCGACAGCGCCTCAGCAGCGGCACGATAAGCAGCAGCCTTCCCCGCGACGTCCTTTTCCAGCGCCGCGATATGCTCCTCGCCGCCCTCGATCGCGGCCAGCTTCGCATCCATCTCGTCGCGCAGCGCGGCCAGATCGTCGGGCTGCACCTGATGCTTGCGCGCCAGCCCGCGCAGGTCGAACAGCCGGGTTTCAATCATGTCGAGACGCGCAGGATCGAAACTCAACGCCTCAGCCGCTTCCGCCAGCCGATCCTCGGCCTCGCCCGCCTCCACCATGGCCCGATCCAGTGCCTCCAACACCGCGGCCAGCAGCGGCTCTTCCGACGCGATCCGGTCCAGCCGACGCGCGGCCTGCCGCAACTGGGCCAGGCCACCATCCGACCCGGTCAGGCAATCGCCGACGGCGGACAGGTCGTCGGTCAGGCGCGCGCCCTTCTGCATGGTGGCGCGTTCCTCCGCCAGCGTCGCCTCCTCGCCCGGCTCTGGCGCGAACTTGCGCAATTCCTCGACCGCGTGTGTCAGATAATCGCGGTCGCGCGCGGCATTGTCCACGGTCGCCCGCGCCTCCGCCAGCGCCTTGGCGGCAGCCCGCCAGCCGACATGCGCCGACGCCACCGTGCCCGCATCGCACCGACCATAGCTGTCGAGCAGCGCGCGATGGCCGCGCGGGTTGAGCAGGCCGCGATCGTCATGCTGTCCGTGGATCTCGACCAGCGATCCGCCCAACTCGCGCAGCAGCGCCGCCGAACAGGGCTGGTCGTTAACGAAAGCGCGGCTGCCGCCATCGGCCTTCACCAGACGGCGGATCAACAATGGTTCGCCCGGTTCGATCTCGATGCCATTGTCCGCCAGCAGCAGAGCGACGCGGGTGGCGGCGGCCGGCGGTTCGAAGGTGGCGATGACGCTGGCCTGCGCCTCGCCATTGCGCACCAGGCCGCTGTCGGCGCGCGCGCCCAGCGCTAGGCCAAGCGAATCGAGCAGGATCGACTTGCCCGCCCCCGTTTCGCCGGTCAGCACCGAAAGGCCCGCGCCGAACTCCAGGTCCAGCGCCTCGATCAGCACGACATTGCGGATGGCGAGCGAGATCAGCATGGCGCGCTTCTACCTGTCACCGCACAAAAGGGGAACAGGCAAAAAGGCCGTCAGGCCTTGACGCCATGTTCCTGCATCAGCTTATAGCTGCGCTCATACCATTTGGTGCCCGGATAGTTGCGGCCCAGCACGGCGGCGGCCTTCTGCGCTTCGGCCGGGATGCCGAGCGAGAGATAGGATTCGACCAGCCGCTCCAGCGCTTCGGGCGTATGCGTCGTGGTCTGGTACTTGTCGACCACCGATCGGAAACGCAGCGTGGCGGCCAGCCACTGGCCACGCCGCTGATAGAAACGGCCGACTTCCATTTCCTTGCCGGCCAGATGATCGTTGACCAGATCGACCTTCAACCGCGCGTCGGCGGCGTATCGGGTTTCCGGGTAGCGGCGAATGAGTTCGCCCAGCGCGTCCAGCCCCTGCTGCGTGATCTTCTGGTCGCGGGTGACGTCGGCAATCTGCTCATAATAGCAAAGCGCGATCAGATAATAGGCGTAGGGCGCGTCCTTGTTGCCCGTATGAATCGACAGGAAACGCTGCGACGCCGAGATCGATTCTGCATAGTCCTGGTTCATATAATAGCTGAAGGCCGACATCAGCTGCGCCCGGCGCGCCCATGGCGAATAGGGATGCTGGCGCTCGACCTCGTCAAACAGGGCGGCGGCCAGCTTATACTGGCCCCGATCCAGCCGGTCCTTGCCGCTGTTATACAGGGTGGACACGTCGCGCGCGACATATTGGGTGTCGGCCTTGTTCTTCGACGTGGAACAGCCTGTCAGAACAAGCGAAGCGGTCAGGACCAGGGCGGTGGCCGCGCCGATGCGCGTCGTGGTTTTCGTCAGCATGGGCGGGTCATAGCCGAGGGATGCGCCGTCGCCAAGCGGCAGAATGCGTGTCGTTCAACAGGCGGCGCGCGCAGGGATGTCTAGCCGGGCGACAGCCCCGCCCGATGCCCCCGCTTCCAGCGCGAAACGCCCGCCCAATTGCCCCGCCAGCGCATGCGCGATGCGCAGGCCCAGCGACCCGGCGGCACCGCCCGACGGCATATCCGTGACGATGCCATGGCCATCATCGGCGATACGCAGGCCGATCGCGCCGTCCTGCGTCGCAAGGGCGACGTCGATCCGACCCGGCCGGTCGGGCAATCCATGTTCGACGGCGTTGCTGACCGCTTCGGCCACGATCAGCGCCAATGGCACGCTGATGGTCGCGTCCAGCCTCATCGCGTGGGGCGCCCGGACCGTCAGGGCGATATCCTGCCGACCATTGGCGTCCAGCACATCCTTGGCCAGCGTGGTGAGGAATGTCTCCACATCCTGCCCCACCCCCGACGGATCGTAGAGCGCGCGACTGATCCGGCCGACCAGCGCCACCCGGCCCGATGCGTCGTCCAGCGCGCGGCGGGCATCCTCATGATCGACATGGCGGCGCTGGAGCGCCAGCATCGCGGCGACAACCTGGAGATTGTTCGACACCCGATGCTGGAGTTCGTGGAACAGCAATTCGCGATTTTCCGCCAGCGCGCGGCTACGCTCCCGCTCGACAGCCAAGTTGAAATTGGCCCGCTGCATCAGATGGATCAGGGCGATATCGACCACCACGACCCCCATATAGAAGGTCATCGCCACCGCGACCGCCGGGTTCATCTCCAACCGGCCAAGCGGCGGGATGAAGAAATACCAGGACAACAGACCGCACAGCAGCGCGGCAAAGATGCCGGGGCGGATGCCGAACAGAAACGACGATAGAATGACCGCGGGGAAGAAGGTGACGAAGGGATAGCCCACCGGCAGCAGCTGTTCGGCCGCAAACCGCAACAAAAGCGCCGCGCCGCAGAATAGCAACGTCAAGACATAGCCATAGACCGGCCGATCGAGGACGAGCGGCAGGCGTTCAACGAACCGCTCATTGCTACGCTGCATGATGATCCCCAAAAGACGTATCGCTACAGTAACAGAAGTTTCAGCCCCTGCCTTGATCGAAATCAGTCTGCGGGTTGACGGACACAAAAACGGGGTGCCCGGCAACCGGACACCCCGCCTTTATCTGTTGGGACGCCGATCCGGGGATCGGCGCGCCCGCTTAGTCCTGGGTCAGGAAGTCGGGCAGGCCACCCGGCGCCGGGCCGTCGTCCTTGCTGCCTTCGCGGCGCGGACCACGGTCACCGCCGTCGCGGCGCGGGCCACGACCACGATCGCCACGGCCTTCGCCACCTTCACGACGCGGACCACGGCCTTCGCCGCCGCCGCCATCACGGCGCGGGCCGCGATCGCTACGGGGTTCGCGCGCTTCACGGGCAGGACGGGTGTCCTCCAATTCTTCGCCGGTTTCCTGATCAACGACGCGCATCGACAGGCGAACCTTGCCGCGCGGATCGATTTCCAGAACCTTGACCTTCACGTCCTGGCCTTCCGACACGACGTCGGTGGGCTTTTCCACGCGCTCGTTCTTCATTTCGGAAACGTGGACGAGGCCGTCCTTGCCACCCATGAAGTTCACGAACGCACCGAAATCGACGATGTTGACGACCTTGCCGTCATAGACCTTGCCGACTTCCGCTTCCTGGGTGATGCCCAGGATCCACTTGCGGGCCGCTTCGATCTGCGCGGGATCGGACGAGCTGATCTTGATCAGGCCTTCGTCGTCGATGTCGACCTTCGCGCCGGTTTCGGCGACGATTTCGCGGATGACCTTACCACCGGTGCCGATGACTTCGCGGATCTTCGACTTGTCGATCTGCAAGGTTTCGATGCGCGGGGCATGGGCCGACAATTCGCTGCGCGTGCTGTCCAGAGCCTTCGCCATTTCGCCCAGGATGTGCGCACGGCCTTCCTTGGCCTGCGTCAGCGCCGCTTCGAAGATTTCGCGCGTGATGCCCGCAATCTTGATGTCCATCTGCATCGTGGTGATGCCTTCGGACGTGCCGGCGACCTTGAAGTCCATGTCGCCCAGATGATCTTCGTCACCCAGGATGTCGGACAGGACGGCGAAGTCCTTGCCTTCCAGAATCAGGCCCATGGCGATGCCGGACACGGGGCGCTTCAGGGGCACACCGGCGTCCATCATCGAGAGCGAACCGCCGCAGACGGTCGCCATTGAGGACGAACCGTTCGACTCGGTGATGTCCGAGAGGACGCGGATCGTGTAGGGGAACTCGTCCTTGCTAGGCAGAACGGGGTGCAGCGCACGCCATGCCAGCTTGCCATGGCCCACTTCACGACGACCCGGCGCGCCGAAGCGGCCCACTTCACCGACCGAATAGGGAGGGAAGTTATAGTGCAGCATGAAGTTTTCATAATGCAGGCCGGTCAGGCCGTCGATCATCTGCTCGGCGTCCTTGGTGCCCAGCGTCGTGGTGCAGATCGACTGGGTTTCGCCGCGCGTGAACAGGGCAGAACCGTGGGTGCGGGGCAGGAAGCCGACCATCGCTTCGATCGGGCGGATCTGCGTGGTGGTGCGGCCGTCGATACGCTTGCCGTCCTTGAGGATGGCGCCGCGCACGATTTCCGCTTCCAGCTTCTTGGTCAGCTTGATGCCGGCCATGACGGTCTGGGCGTCCAGGCCTTCGGCGGTGAAGCTTGCCTTCGCCTTGGCGCGGGCTTCGTTCAGCGCGTTGGAGCGGGCCGACTTGTCGGTCAGCTTGTAGGCGGCGGCGATGTCCTTGCCGATCAGCTTCTTCAGCTTCTTCTTCAGGTCGTCCAGATTATCGCCCTTGGCCATATCCCAAGGGTCCTTGGCGGCCTTTTCCGCAAGGGCAATGATCGCATCGACGATCTTCTTGCTCGCGTCATGCGCGAACAGGACGGCGCCCAGCATGATCTCTTCCGACAGCTCTTTCGCTTCGGATTCGACCATCATCACCGCGTCGTAGGTGGCGGCAACGACCAGGTCGAGTTCGCCGGTCTTTACTTCGTCCAGCGACGGGTTGAGCTGATATTCGCCATCCTTGTAGCCGACGCGCGCCGCGCCGATCGGACCCATGAAGGGCACGCCCGACAGGGTAAGAGCAGCCGATGCGGCGATCATCGCCACCATGTCCGGCTCGCTTTCGCCATCGAACGACAGCACCTGGGCGATGACGTTGATTTCGTTGTAGAAGCCTTCGGGGAAAAGCGGACGGAGCGGACGGTCGATCAGGCGGGAAACCAGCGTTTCCTTTTCGGTCGCGCCGCGCTCACGCTTGAAGAAGCCACCGGGGATGCGGCCGGCGGCGGAATATTTTTCCTGATAGTGAACGGTCAGCGGGAAGAAATCCTGGCCTTCCTTCACGCTCTTGGCGGCGGTCACGGCGCATAGCACCACGGTTTCGCCATAGGTCGCCAGCACGGCGGCGTCAGCCTGGCGCGCGATACGACCGGTTTCGAGGGTCAGCGTCTTGCCGGCCAGCTCGATGGATACTTTCTTGACGTCGAACATAGATTTTTTCCTTCGCCCACCTGGCCCTATTGCCGGGCGGGGCCTTTGGAGGGTCGCGTGGACCCATGAGTGAGGAGCGAACTCCTCAAATCCGTTCGCCCTGAGCCTGTTGACGGGCTTTGCCGAGCGAACAGCGTGGGGGACACTCCCCCAAAAATTCCATCGCCGTGCCGAATTGCCAGACGATGGATGTCAGAATCAGAAACGGCCCCGAATGGGGCCGTCCCTTTTAGCAGGCTTACTTACGCAGGCCCAGCTTACCGATCAGGTCGACATAGCGCGCCTGATCCTTCTTCTTGAGATAGTCCAGCAGCGAACGACGCTTGTTGACCATCATCAGCAGACCACGGCGGCTATGATTGTCCTTGTGGTGACCCTTGAAATGCTCGGTCAGGTTCTGGATACGCTCGGTCAGGATAGACACCTGAACTTCGGGCGAACCCGTATCACCCTCGGCGCGGGCATATTCCTTGATCAGCGCTTCCTTGCGCTCGGCAGTAATCGTCATCTAATCGTCTTCCCTCGACATCAGGTTGAAACCGCGCACCACGACGATCTGATGATCGTCCGACCGCACCAGCGCCACGGGGATATCGCCCAATGTCGCCAGATACTGGCCGTCGGTGGCAGCGATCCCGGTCAGTATCTTCCCCTGGCGGAGAGCGATTGCCTGATCGGGAGAGACGGGGAGAGCCGGGATGTCGTCCAGCCCCGCCGTCAACGGCAGCATAAGCCCACCGATGCCGCCGCCCCTAGCAGCTTCGTCCAATTTGTCCAGCGAAATTGCCGCTTCCAGCGTGAACGGCCCGGCCTTCACCCGGCGCAGCATCGTGACATGGCCGACCGTCCCCAGCGCCAGCGCGATGTCGCGGGCGAGGGAGCGGATATAGGTGCCCTTGGAGACATGTGCTGTAAGAGTTACCGCGTCGATCCTCTCCCCCTGGGGGAGAGGATAGCAAGGCTCGGCAGCTTGCTGCCTAGCCGCGCTTGGAGAGGGGCTTTGCGCACCCTCCCCCTCTCCAGGCTCCGCTAACCCGCTTCGCGGGCAAGCTGCGCCATCCTCTCCCCCTTGGGGAAAGGATATTTCAAGCCCATGGATCGTCACCGATCGCAGCTTCATCTCGACCTCTTCTCCCTTGCGGGCGAGGTCGTAGGCGCGCTGGCCGTCGATCAGGATCGCGCTATAGGCTGGCGGCACCTGCTCGATCGGCCCGGTAAAGCGCGGCAATATCGCCTCCACCTGCGCCAGCGTCGGGCGCAGGTCGCTCTCCGCGATCGTCTTGCCTTCCAGATCCAGCGTGTCGGTCTGGACACCGAAAGCGACAGTAAAATCGTAAATCTTGTCGCTGTCGAGCATCCGTCCGGCCAGCTTGGTCGCCTCGCCGATCGCGATCGGCAGCACGCCGGTCGCCAGCGGATCGAGCGTGCCGCCATGGCCGACCTTCCACTTGCCCGCCTCGCTGATCCGCAGCGCGCGCTTGACTGCGCTGACCGCCTGGGTCGAACCAAGGCCATGGGGTTTGTCGAGGATGATCCAGCCGTGCATGGCGCGCCTGTATAGCGCGCGGCCGCCGCTGTCAGCCCTGCATCTGCTCCACGAAATGCCGGCGACACAGCGCCACATAGCGGTCATTGCCGCCAATCTGCGTCTGCGCGCCGTGCTGAATCGGCCGGCCGCCCGCATCGACGCGCAGGTTCATCGTCGCCTTGCGCCCGCAATCGCACACCGTCTTGATCTCGGTCAGCGTGTCGGCCAGCCCCAGCAGCGCGGCGCTGCCGGCGAAAAGCTGGCCCTGAAAATCGGTGCGAATGCCATAACAGAGGACCGGGATGCCCAGCCGGTCGCAGACCGTGCCCAGCTGCCACACCTGCGCCTCGGTCAGGAACTGCGCTTCGTCCAGCAGCACGCAGGACAGCGGCGTCGCCTGATGCTGGGCCGCAATGGCGGCGAAGATGTCGACCTGCGGATCGAACAGAGCGGCATGCGCCTCCAGCCCGATGCGCGACACGATCCGCCCCCGGCCGTAGCGATCGTCGAGCGCGGCGGTCCACAGCATCGTGTCCATGCCGCGTTCGCGATAGTTGAAGTCCGATTGCAGCAGGGTGGTCGATTTCCCCGCATTCATCGAACTATAGTAGAAATAGAGCTTCGCCATCGATCCCCGATTAGCGGATCGTCGGCGCGACGCCAGCCAGGAAACGCACCAGTGCGTCAGCCAATGCGATGCGGCTGTCGGAAAAACTGTGGTCGGTCGGCCATACCATCAACCGCGCGGATGGATTGGCCCCCTGCGCATCGGCCGCCGCCTTGCGCGCCATGGCGCCGATCCCCTTTTCCGCGCCCAATAATGTCAGCGGACGGCGGCCAAAGCCGGCCAGCCGACGCCCCAGGTCGAACTTCTGCCCGTCCGCCTTAATCTCGCCGGTCAGCCCCTCATAGGTCGCACCATGGAGCGGCGGCAGGTCGCTCGCCACTTCGGCCTTCCACCCCGCCTCGCCTTCCGGCGTGGCCAGCGCCGCCACGGTCTGCGCCGGGTCCCAGGGGTCGATCAGGAACAGCCCGGCGACGCGCGGGTCGGCGGCGGCGGCATCGGCGGCCATGAAACCGCCCATGCTGTGCCCGGCCACCACGATCGCGCTGGTGTCGATGCGATATTTGGCGACGACTGAGGGCTGCTGGAGATATTGCAGCGCGGTGAAGGCGTCTTCGGACGCATTGGCGAAGGAGAAGGTGCCGGGGCTGCCCCAACTGCCGCGATAATGGAGCGTCAGCACATTCCACCCGGCCCGGCGCACGGCCTGAGCCAAGTCCAGATTCTGCTCGTTACCGGGAAAACCATGCAGCAACAGCAGCGTCGGATGAATGCCCGCCCCCGCGGCGGTGTAGAGCACCGCGTTCATCGCCCCGTCCTGCGCCGGAATGACGAAAGCGCTCATCCCCGCCGGATAGGCCGCGTCCGGCCTGGGATCGGCAATGACGGCGGAATGGATTGCTGGCTCCTTGGCGATGGCGGGGGCTGACGCAGCTGCCACTCCACAAGACAGTAAGCAGGCCAATATCACGCGCATCATTTCAAAACCTCGATTGGCAGAGGAGAATCGCCAAGCTTCCTGAGCACTCCGCGATCGAACGTAACGAAGCTGTCCGCACGAATCGAAGCGACAATATGCAGCGCGTCAGCGATGTCGCCGCCATGCCGATATCGTTCGATCGCCCATTGGACCACATCGCCCTCTTCGACGGAGACATTGGGCAAATCCAGTATGTCGATCAGCGTATCGGCAACAACCGATCGCGACAGTTGATAACGGCTGGATAGCAGCCACGCCGTTTCAAGGAACACTGTCAGCGGCACATATGCGCCGCTCGCCAGCACCGAATCCGCAAGGCCCGCCTGGTTGGCGTCATCTCGGATCATCGCTCTGGCAAGAATATTGGTATCGACCGCTTTCACCAGTCGCCCTGCTCTCCGCTTTTTGCCCAATGCTCTGCGATGGTCAAATTCATGTCTTCTATGCTGACGGGCGGCCCCTTATAGTCCATACGCGCCTTGATACCCGCCATGATTTCTTCAAAGCTGCGGCCCGACTTTTTATGCTGGGGTTTCAGCAACACGCCGCCGCCCATCAGGACGACATCCAGCACCTGACCGGGCGCAAGGCCGAGTTGGTCGCGCACATCCTTGGGGATGACGACCTGGCCTTTGGCCGATAGGGTGGTCTTAGCGTTCATGACGGTAAGATGCGTCTTACCGTGCGCCAAGTCAATCCTCGCCCTCGTCCTTCACCAGATCCTGCGCCACCTTGGGCTGGCGCAGCAGCTTGTCGATATGACTGCCTTCGTCGAAGCTGTCGTCCGCCAGGAATTTCAGCTTGGCGGCATATTTGAGCGTCATGCGGCCGGCGACCGCACGTTGCAAATAGGCGGTGTTGGTGCGCAACGCCTTGAGCACCGCAGCCTCATCCTGCCCCAGCAGCGATTTGATGAAGATGGTGGCATGGCGCAGGTCGGGCGACATGCGCACTTCGGTCACGCTGACGACATGCTTGGCTAGCACATCGTCATGCACATCGTCACGCTGGAGGATGTCGGACAGGATATGACGCACCTGCTCGCCCACACGGAGCAGGCGGACGGTTGAGCCTTCGGGTTGTTGTGAAACCATCAATCTAACTTTCAGGTGCTATGTCGCTAAGCGAAAGAGTGAGACTCTCAGCAAGTCTGATCCAAGTGCCGATGGAACCTTGGTTATTACCTCTTTCAAGGTCGCTCAAATAAGCAGACGTAATGCCTGCTTTAAGCCCTAACTGCTGCAATGTCAGATTTCTATATTTTCGCCATGCACGCAATGGACTGTCGCCAGCCATGATCTTGTCGATTACTTCTACAGGAACATATTCCTCGCCTTCTACGCGACGATGTTCCGCATCGACAGCGGCCATTCCATCCGCCCTGTCCTCGGCAATATCGACCAGCCGCTGATAATCCTCGATCGGCAACATGGCGATCTTTTGACCGGCGATCTCGACAATTTGGACAGTCATGGGTTCACCTCATAAGCCGATCCGCGTGGCGCTATATCGTCGATCCAGAGAATATCCTGATCGATGCGAAAAATCACGCGCCAGTCCTGAACCCTCAAGCGATATTCAGGTCGACCCTGCAAGCGTTTCACATTCGCTTCCAACGACGCCGGATCACCCGCCAATTCGTCGATTTTCTGCCGGATAAGCATCCGCTTATTCGACCGCAGCAATGCCCTCATCGCCGTTTTCGAAAAACGAATATCCATCCATATAAACTATATGGATGGGAAAATCCGGTCAAGAAATTTAGCTCATAGCTAATTTCCTGACCGGATTTTGTAACTTACAGCGTGCGGACGCGCTCTTCGACCTCGAACAGTTCCAGCGTATCGCCAGCCTTGATGTCGTTCGTATCCTGCAAGACCGCACCGCACTCCATGCCTGCGCGGACTTCGGACACATCGTCCTTGAACCGGCGCAGCGAGTGGATGACCGTCTTGGACACGATGACGTCGGACCGGGTGAGGCGCGCATTGAGCCCCTTGCGGATAATGCCGTCCAGGACGAGGAGGCCTGCCGCCTTGTCCTTCTTGCCCGCCGGGAACACCTGCAACACTTCGGCGCGACCCACGATCGTTTCGATGCGTTCGGGCGCCAGCTGGCCCGCCATTTCGCCACGCACTTCCTCAAGAAGGTCGTAGATCACGTCATAATAGCGCAACGAGATCTTCTCGCGCACGGCCAGCGGACGCGCCTTGGCGTTGGGACGGACGTTAAAGCCGATCAGCGGCGCGCGGCTGGCGGCTGCCAGCGTAACATCGCTTTCGGTGATCGCACCCACGCCGGAGCTGAGGATACGCACCTTGATCTCGTCGGTCGAAATGCGGTTGAGCGCGGTGACGATCGCTTCGACCGAACCCTGCACGTCGCCCCGGATCACGACCGGATATTCGATCATGGTCGTGCTGAGCGCAGAGAACATGCTTTCGAAGTTGGTCGGAATCGATGCCGTCCGCTTGAGCGTGATCTGCTCCTGGCGGTAGGCCGCGACTTCGCGGGCGCGCGCTTCGTTCTCGACGACGGTGAGCTGGTCGCCCGCCTTGGGAACGCCGGACAGGCCCAGCACTTCAACCGGGGTCGATGGACCGGCGGACTTCACCTGCTGGCCCTTGTCATTGACCAGCGCACGGACCTTGCCGCTCTCTGCGCCGATGACGAAGGTGTCGCCGACCTTGAGCGTGCCCTTGCGCACCAGCACGGTGGCGACCGCGCCGCGGCCCTTGTCCAGCTGCGCCTCGATCACATTGCCTTCGGCAGCGCGATCGGGGTTGGCGGTCAGTTCCATGACTTCGGCCTGGAGCAGGATCTTCTCGATCAGTTCGTCAAGGCCGGTCTTCTTGAGAGCCGAAACCTCCACATCCTGAACGTCGCCGCCCATATCCTCGACCACGATCTCCTCGCTCAACAGGCGCTCACGCACCTTTTGCGGATTGGCGTCGGGCTTGTCGCACTTGTTGATCGCCACGATCATCGGCACGCCAGCGGCCTTGGTATGATTGATCGCCTCGATCGTCTGCGGCATCAGCCCGTCGTCGGCCGCCACCACCAGGATGACGATGTCGGTGACGTTGGCACCGCGGGCGCGCATTTCCGAGAAGGCTTCATGGCCCGGCGTGTCGAGGAAAGTGATGACGTCGCCACCCTTGGTCGTCACCTGATAGGCGCCGATATGCTGGGTGATGCCGCCGCTTTCGCCCGCGACCACATCGGTCCCGCGCAAGGCGTCCAGCAGCGAGGTCTTGCCGTGATCGACATGGCCCATGATCGTCACGACCGGCGCGCGAGTCTTCAGGGTTTCGACCGCATCGGCTTCGCCCGTGATACCGATTTCCACGTCGGCGTCGGACACGCGCTGGATACGGTGGCCGAATTCTTCGACCAGCAGTTCTGCCGTATCCTGATCGATCGGCTGGTTCAGCGTAACCGCCTGCCCCATCTTGAACAGCGACTTGACCAGGTCCGCGCCCTTTTCGGCCATACGGTTGGCCAGTTCCTGAACGGTGATGACTTCAGGCACCACGACGTCGCGCGACTGCTTCTCACGCGTCTTGGAACCGCCTGCATAATGCGCACGGCGTTCCTTTTCACGGGCGCGCTTGAGCGCGGCAAGGCTGCGAGCGCGGGCGCTGTCGTCGTCGGCCAGGGCCTTGGTGACGGTCAGCTTGCCAGCCTGGCGACGATTATCCTCGCCCTTCTTCGCGCGTTCCGGCTTGGCCGGTTCCGGGCGCTTGATCGGCGACACCGGGGTAAAGCGACGCGGGGGCGGCGCGGGGGCGGCCACCGCGCCGGCAACGGGCTGCTCCTGTTCGGCAGGTGCAGCGGGCGCTGCCTCCGCCTGCGTCGGCTGCGCGGGCGCTGCAACTTCGGCGACAGGGTCCGGGCTTGCCGGTGCGACAGGCGCAGGCGTCACATCGGCCGTTTCGGCGACGTTGCGACTTTCTTCGGCGCGGCGCTTCTGTTCCTCGATGGCGGCCAGACGCGCGGCATCCTCACGACGGCGCGCATCTTCTTGCGCGGTCATGCGGGCTTCTTCGGCCTCGCGCAGCAGCTTGGCCTGCAATTCCTGACGCGACATCAGGCTCTGCGGCGGCGACTGACGCACCGGCGCGGGCTGCGGCGCGCGGGCCTGCTGCGGCGCAGGCGCGGCGGGGCGCGGCGCGGCCGGCGTGGGATCGGCCTGGGGCGCAGCCGCAGGGGCAGCACCGGTCGTCTCACCCGGCTTGCCCAGGACGCGGCGCCGCTTCACTTCAACCACGACCGTATTCTTGCGGCCATGGCTAAACTGCTGCTGCACCTGACCGGATTCCACGGTCCGCTTGATGCCCAGTGGCTTGCGGCCCAGAACCGGCTTGTCTTCCTTGCTGTCACTCATACGACTGAACTTAACCCTTCACTTCCGCTCCGACCGGAAAGGCCCGTCGGCGCCCTTAACATATTCACATCCGAAATTGACCTAAGCGACCACGCCCGGCACATCGGTGGAGTCAGGCTCCCCATGCACAGGCGCCCCGTTAGCGCAACCCAGATAGCTTTCCAAGCGGCCTATGGCCGCACGCAGACGCGACGCCGCACGCGAGTCGGTTACTGCGATATGGACGACATTGTCGCGCCCCATTGCCATAGATAGGGCCTCTCGGTCCACAGGCAAGACGACACCTGCCAAATCCGTGCCTTCGGCTTCCTGTCCCACGCGCAGCGCCTGGTCCAGTTTCCGGTTTCCATCGGCCGCCGCATCGGCGGCATGGAGCAGCAACCGCACCTGGCCCTTGCGGCAGGCGACGTCGATCTTTTCGGACCCCGTCAGCAGCATCGACGCGCGCGATTCCAGCCCCAACCGGTCGAGCAGCGTCTTGCGCAGCCCGGACTCGATCATCGCCGGCAGGTCGCCGGGAATCTGAAGGTCGCTATCCTTGAACGCGCGAGCGAGCGCGCCCTTGAGCTTGCCCTTGGCCAGCGCGACTTCCAGTTCGGCGCGCGATATGCCGATCCAGGCACCCCGCCCCGCCGCCTTGGCGCGGATGTCGGGCAGCACCTGACCCTCCGGCCCCACCGCCAGGCGAACCAGCGTTTCGGGGTCGGCGCGGTCGCCGCTCAATATGCATTTGCGTTCGGTCATGCGCGCCCCTCCGCCAAAACGGATGAAAGGGCAAGTCCAACGCTGTCGAGAGGCGCTATTCTCTCATCGGGGAGTGTCCGCAACATGGGCGTCCTCCCTTATAAGAGGGGCAGGCGCACGATCGGCCAGCAACAGGCCGCCAGCGCCATAATTTTCGAGGCTCAGTTCGGTGATATTGATCTGCACGGCAGACGCCGGCTTCCCCAGTCGCTCAACGAGCGACCGGGTGACGTCGGCAACCAGCGCGGCTTTCTGCTCGCGGGTCACCGCACCAGCCAGACGGATATCAACGAAAGGCATCTGCGCTCAGGCTTCCTCGTCTTCGAACCAATGGGCGCGGGCGGCCATGATGATCTCATTGCCCTGCTCGTCCGACAGGCCATAGGCAGCCAGGATGCCGCCCTTGTCCTCGGCACCGCTATCCGATTTGCGGCGACGCTGGTCGACGCGCTTCTTCTGCACCAGTTCGTCGGTGGCCAGGTCGGCCAGGTCGTCCAGCGTCTTGATACTCGCCTTGCCCAGCGTGACCAGCATCGCTTCGGTCAAGTGCGGAATCTCCGCCAGCGCGTCCTCGACGCCCATAGCCTTGCGTTCCTCACGGGCAGCAGCCTCGCGGCGCTCCAGCGCTTCGAGCGCACGGTTCTGCAATTCGCCGGCCAGTTCGTCGTCGAACCCTTCGATCGCCGCCAGTTCGTCGATCTCGACATAGGCGACCTCTTCCAGTTCGCCAAAGCCCTCGGCAACCAGCAGCTGCGACAGCGTCTCGTCCACGTCCAGTTCGTTCTGGAACAGTTCGGAACGGCTGACAAATTCCTTCTGGCGCTTCTCGCTGGCGTCGGCTTCGGTCATGATGTCGATCGCCTTGCCGGTCAGCTGGCTGGCGAGGCGGACATTCTGGCCGCGGCGACCGATGGCGAGCGACAGCTGATCGTCAGGGACGACCACTTCGATACGCTCTTCTTCTTCATCGATGACGACGCGGCTGACCTGGGCCGGCTGCAACGCATTGACGACGAAGGTGGCGGTATCTTCCGACCAGGGGATGATGTCGATCTTTTCGCCCTGCATTTCCTGCACGACGGCCTGCACGCGGCTGCCCTTCATGCCGACGCAGGCGCCGACCGGATCGATGCTCGAATCGCGGCTGATGACGCCGATCTTGGCGCGGCTGCCCGGATCGCGGGCGGCGGCCATGATGGTGATGACGCCGTCGTAGATTTCCGGCACTTCCTGCGCAAACAGCTTCTTCATGAATTCAGGATGCGCGCGGCTGAGGAAAATCTGCGGCCCGCGATTTTCGCGGCGCACGTTCAGCACGACCGAACGGATGCGATCGCCGACGCGAACGACTTCGCGCGGGATTTGCTGGTCGCGGCGGATGACGCCTTCGGCGCGGCCCAGATTGACGACCACATGGCCGAATTCAACTGACTTGACGACGCCGGTGATGATTTCACCCACGCGGTCCTTGAACTCTTCATGCTGGCGCTCGCGCTCGGCATCGCGGACCTTCTGGAAGATCACCTGCTTGGCGGACTGGGCGTCGATGCGGCCCAGGTCGATCGCGGGCAGCGGATCGACGATGAAGTCGCCGACCACGGCATCCTTCTTCAGCTTCTGCCCGGCCTTCAGGTCGACCTGCTTGAAATAATCCTCGACCAGCTCGACCACTTCGACCACGCGCCACAGGCGCAGGTCGCCGGTTTCCGGGTCCAGCTTCGCGCGGATGTCGTTTTCAGCGCCGTAGCGCGCGCGGGCGGCGCGCTGGATCGCATCTTCCATCGCTTCGATGACGATCGCCTTGTCGATCATCTTTTCGGATGCGACGCTGTTGGCGATCGCGATCAGTTCGGCCCGATTGGCGGAAATGGCGTTGGCCATGGTCTTATGAACCCTTATTCTTCGGTTTCAAAATCATCCGCCCCATCGGAGGACAGCGGCATTGTAGCAGAAAGGAGCGCGTCGGTCAGCAGCAGCTTCGCGTCGCTGACCAGCGCGAAGGGAATGACGACGTCGCCACTCTTCACGTCGGTAAACAGGATATCGTCGCCTTCGACCCCGTTCAGGACGCCGCGGAAGCTTTTGCGTCCGTCGACGATTTCCGTCGCGGTGATCTTGGCCTCGTGCCCCGCCCATTCGATGAAGTCGTGCAGCCGGGTCAGCGGCCGGTCGATGCCCGGCGAACTGACTTCCAGTCGATAGGCCTCCTCGATCGGATCGGCCTCGTCCATCACGTCCGAAATGCGGCGGGAGATGGCGGCGCAATCCTCGATGACCAATTGCTTGGTCCTGGGATTTTCGGCCATGATCTGCAACGTATGCTCGTCGCCCGACCCGAACAGCTTGATCCGCACGAGGTCGAAGCCCAGGGCCTTCACCTCGGGTTCGATCAGCGCGGTCAATAGGGCGATGTCCGCCATGCAATCTCCAGAAACTCATATGCGCGCTTCCCGCACCGCAAACCTAAAAGCGCCGCAAGCGTTTCGCTTGCGACCCTGACATGTGTAACGATGTAAGGAAGCAAGAGCGATATAGGCGCAACATAGGAAATCTGCAACATTATTCGTTGTCGCTCATTCTAGCAGCCAAGATACACGCCCCGACCGCCTGAACCGCCGGAGACATAGATGCGCCACCCGATCGCCTTCGCCCTTCCCCTCATCCTGATCGCCTGTTCGGGCGAAGGGGCCAACAGTCAGACGACTGCGGCAGCGGACAAGCCCTTCAAGACCTCCGTCATCGCCGATTTCGATTCGCCCTGGGCGATGACCTTCCTGCCCGACGGCCGCGCCCTGGTGACGGAGAAGAAGGGCGAGATGATCCTGTTCGATCCCAAGAACGGCACAAAAATCCCGATCGGCGGCATCCCGGCGGTCGACAGCGCAGGTCAGGGCGCCTTGATGGACGTCGTCCCCTCGCCCGCCTTCGCGAAGGACCAGGCGGTCTATTTCAGCTTCTCCGAAGAGCGCGACGGCGTGAAGGGCGTGGCGTTGGCGAAGGGCATGTTCGCCCAGGCCAGCGACGGCACGACAAAGCTGGACGGCGTGACCGTCATCTTCCGCGCCAGCCCCTATGTCGAAGGCAACGGCCATTATTCCGGCCGAATCGCCTTCTCGTCCGACGGCAAATATCTTTTCTTCACCAATGGCGAGCGGCAGAAGTTCGATCCCGCGCAAGACCCGAAGGCAACGCTGGGCAAGGTGCTGCGCCTGAACCTCGACGGCACCCCTGCCGCGAACAATCCCCTTGCCGCCAAGGGATTCGACCCCGCCATCTGGTCCTACGGCCATCGCAATCTGCTGGGAATCGCCTTCGACAAGGACGGCCGCCTGTGGGAACAGGAAATGGGGCCGAAGGGCGGCGACGAGGTGAACCTCATCAAGCCCGGCCTCAACTATGGCTGGCCCAAAGCGTCGAACGGTAGCCATTATGATGGCCGCGACATCCCCGATCACAAGGCCGGCGATGGCTATGAAGCGCCCAAGGTCAGCTGGAACCCCGTCATTTCGCCCGGCGGCCTGCTCTATTATTCCGGCACGCTGTTCCCCCAATGGCAGGGATCGCTGTTCATCGGCGGCCTGTCGAGCCAGAGCCTCGTCCGGGTGAAGCTGAACGGCGACAAGGCGGAAAAGGCCGACCAGTGGGACATGGGCGCCCGCATCCGCGAGGTCGAGCAGGGGCCGGACGGCGCACTCTGGCTGCTGGAGGATGGCGGCGACGGATCGCAGGGTCGGCTGCTGAAGCTGACGCCGGCGGGTTGACCGCTACTCCGTAAGAATGAATAGCACCTATATGGGAGTTATCGTTCCCCGGCGAAGGCCGGGGTCCAGTTGAAGCCTTGGATCTGGACCCCGGCCTTCGCCGGGGAATAGTAATCCAAGTCTGACCCTTATTGGAGAACCCATGAGCGGACCCAAGCTGTTCGAGCCCTTTCATGTCGGCAATCTGACGCTCGACAATCGGATCGTCATTGCCCCGATGTGCCAATATTCCGCCGTCGATGGGGCAATGACCGACTGGCACCTCATCCATCTGGGCCAACTTGCCCTGTCCGGCGCGGCATTGCTGACGATCGAGGCCAGCGCCGTCCTGCCGGAGGGGCGCATTTCCCATGCCGATGTCGGCCTGTGGGATGATGTAACCGAAGCGGCGATGCGGCGGGTGCTGGACGGCGTTCGCGCCCATAGCGACATGCCCATCGCCATTCAGCTCGGCCATGCCGGGCGCAAGGCATCGACTCATGTGCCATGGCAGGGCGGCGCGCAGATCGCGCCCGACGCGCCTAATGGCTGGCAGACGGTCGCTCCATCTGCCCTGCCCTTCACGCCGGGCACCAATGCGCTCATGGCGCTCGACCGCGCCGGCATCGAGCGCGTGCGTGACGCTTTCGTCGCGGCCGCCCGCCGCGCCGACAATCTGGGGCTGGACGCGATCCAACTCCATGGCGCGCACGGCTATCTGCTGCATCAGTTCCTCTCACCCCTCTCCAACCGGCGCGACGATGATTATGGTGGCAACCTCGAAAACCGGATGCGCCTGCCGCTGGAGATTTTCGACGCGGTGCGCGCGGCCTTCCCGGCGCAGAAGCCAGTGACGATGCGCGTGTCGGGCACCGACTGGGTGGAGGGCGGCTGGGATATCGACCAGACGATCGCCTTTGCGCAGGCGCTGGAAGCGCGTGGCTGCGACGCCATCCATGTGTCGAGCGGCGGCAACGACCCGCGCCAGGCTATCCCGGTCGGCCCCAGCTATCAGGTGCCACTGGCCCGCGCCGTGAAGCAGGCGGTAACGGTCCCGGTGATCGCGGTCGGCCTCATCACCGATTTTGAGCAGGCCGAAGCGATCATTGGCACCGGCGATGCGGACCTGATCGCCATCGCCCGCACCATCCTCTACGACCCGCGCTGGCCCTGGCACGCGGCCGCCCATCTTGGCGCATCGGTGAAGGCCGCGCCGCAATATCTACGCTGCCAGCCGCGCCAATATCGGCATCTGTTCGATTCAGCCAAGAACGGCGACTGAAACGAAAAACGGGGCCACCCGGCCCCGTTTTTGTTTACACCAACCGGCTCTGCTTGACCGCCGCTTCGATGAAGCTGGCGAAGAGCGGGTGCGGGTCGAACGGCTTGGATTTCAATTCCGGGTGGAACTGCACGCCCACGAACCAGGGATGGTCGGGCCGCTCGACGATTTCAGGCAGCGTGCCGTCGGGCGACATGCCGGAGAAGATCAGGCCGCCCTTTTCCAAAGGCTCGCGATAGCCAGCATTCACTTCATAGCGATGGCGATGCCGCTCGCTAATGTCGTTGGTGCCGTAAATGCCCGCTACGACGCTGTTGCCGGTCAGCTTGGCGGGATAGGCACCCAGCCGCATCGTGCCGCCCAGGTCGGTGTCCGCGGTGCGCTTCTGCAGGCCTTCGGTGCTCATCCATTCGGTGATGAGGCCGACGACCGGCTCGGACGTCTCGCCAAATTCCGTGGTGGAGGCCGCCGCGATGCCCGCGGTGTTCCGTGCGCCCTCGATACAGGCCATCTGCATCCCCAGGCATATGCCGAAGAAGGGCACATTACGTTCGCGCGCGAATTTGACGCTGGCGATCTTGCCTTCCGACCCGCGCACACCGAACCCGCCCGGCACCAGAATGCCGTGCATCGGCTCCAGGCTGGCGATGATATCATCGCCCTTCTCGAACAATTCGGCGTCGATCCACTTGACCTTCACCTTCACCCGGTTGGCCAGGCCACCATGGCTGAGCGCTTCGTAGAGCGACTTATAGGCGTCGAGCAGGCCGACATATTTGCCGACTACGCCGATCGTCACTTCGCCTTCGGGGTTTTGCTGGCGATCCATGATGTCGTCCCAGCGGGCGAGCTGGGGCGTCGGCGCATCCTTGATGCCAAAGGCGCGCAGCACTTCTTCATCCAGCCCTTCGGCATGATATTGATGCGGCACGGCGTAGATGCTGCGGGCGTCGAGCGCGGGAATGACCGCTTCGGGGCGCACGTTGCAGAACAGCGCGATCTTCTGGCGCTCGCTGTCGGGCAGCGGATGTTCGCAGCGGCACAGCAATATGTCGGGCTGAATGCCGAGCGAGGTCAGGTCGCGCACGCTGCGCTGGGTCGGCTTGGTCTTCAGCTCGCCGGCCGCCGCGATATAGGGCACCAGCGTTACATGGACGAAGATCGACTGGCCGCGATCCAGGTCGTTATGCAGCTGGCGAATCGCTTCCATGAAGGGCAGCGATTCGATGTCGCCCACCGTGCCGCCAATCTCGCACAGGACGAAATCGATATCGTCGGTGTCGGCCAGCGCGAACGCCTTGATCTCGTCGGTGACGTGCGGAATGACCTGCACCGTCGCGCCCAGATAATCGCCGCGCCGCTCGCGCTGGATGATCGTCTGATAGACGCGACCCTGCGTCACATTGTCGCTCTGGCGCGCGGACACGCCGGTAAAGCGCTCATAATGGCCCAGGTCCAGGTCGGTTTCGGCCCCGTCGTCGGTTACATAGACTTCGCCATGCTGATAGGGCGACATCGTGCCCGGATCGACGTTGAGATAGGGGTCGAATTTCCGGATTCGCACACGGAAACCTCGCGCTTGCAACAAAGCTGCAAGCGAAGCAGCCATCAGGCCCTTGCCAAGCGAGGAGACCACGCCGCCGGTGATGAAAATATACCGCGTCATGGGAGGAGTGGGTTAGCCTTTCAGGACAGCAAAGGGCAAGCGCGCGAATCCACGCACGCTTAAAAAAAGATCGAAAGATCGATGAAGGGATTAGTTGGCGAGCGGAACCGCGCCATTGGCCGCGGGCGCGGACGCCGCATTGCTGGCGACGCCCGCCAGCGGATCGGCGTTACCGGCGGGCGCCGGGGCACCCTGCGTGGCCGGGGCCTGCTTCACCAGTGACGTGTCGATATCGCTCGGCGCATGACGCACCGACGCGATCACCGCCATCACGATCGACAAGGTGACGAAGATGGTCGCCAGTACCGTGGTCGATCGCGTCAGGAAATCCGCCGCGCCGCGCGCCGACATCAGGCCCGCCGGGCTGCCGCCTACGCCCAAACCGCCGCCTTCCGACTTCTGCATCAGGATGACGGCGACCAGCAGGGCTGCGATGATGGCCTGCACGACGAGAAGGAAGGTGAACATGCGACGGGGTCCGGTACTTTAGGATGCGTTGGCGCGCACATAGCGACGAAGCGCCGTGGGGGCAACCGTTGCGGAGGCTGCGGCAGATATCCAGATTTCCAACATTCCGTTCGTGCTGAGTAGAGGCTGAGCGAAGTCGAAGCCTCATATCGAAGCATCCGAGCAGGCCCAATCCTTCGATACACCACTTCGACAAACTCAGTGGTTACTCAGGACGAACGGATATTTTATCGCGAACTCCAGCGAATCAAGCCGCCACCGCCAGCTTGCCGTCCGCCGCTTCCACGATCGGCGCGAATTTCGCCGCGGTCAGGCTCGCACCGCCGATCAGGCCGCCGTCGACGTCTGCAATGGCCAGCAATTCGGCCGCATTGGCGCCATTCATCGACCCGCCATAGAGGATGCGCACCTTGTCCGCTTCGCCGCCGATACGGGTGGCCAGCGCAGCGCGCAGCGCGCCATGCATGGTCGCGACCGCCTCCATGGTGGGGATGCGCCCGGTGCCGATCGCCCAGATCGGTTCATAGGCGACCGCCAGCCAGTCGGCCGACGCGCCGTCGGGCAAGGATGCCAGCAATTGCGCGGACACCACCGCTTCGGCATCGCCCGCGTCCCGCACGTCCAGGCTTTCGCCCACGCATAATATGACATTAAGGCCCGCCGCCTTCGCCGCGATCGACTTGGCCGCGATATCCGCATTGGTTTCGCCGCGCGCCTCGCGCCGCTCGCTATGGCCAGTAATGACCCAGCTTGCCCCGGCTTCGGCCAGCATCTCGGCCGACAGCGACCCGGTATAGGCGCCGGTCATGTCCATATGGCAATTTTGCGCGCCGATGAACGCCGCGCCGCGCCGTTCCGACCCCGCCATGATCAGCGTCGCGGGCAGGCACAGCCCAACCTCGACCGCCGGATGCGCAGCGGCAAGCTTCCCGATCGCCTCCACTTCGTTCAGATGCGCGCGCATCCCGTTCATTTTCCAATTGCCGACAACCAGCTTGCGCCTGCCCATCGATGCATTCCCTTTATTATTGCTGCACGTCGCCCCCCGCCCCTTCGCCGCCGGGCCTTGCCCTGGCGTCTCCCCGAACGAACCGGATGCTGCAAAAGGCGATGAACGGCGCTCGCGCATTTGTCCAGTCCAAGCCTTGCCGCCGCGCGCATCCGCGCTTAAAGCGGGCCGCCATAACGCCCGGAGTTCTGGAACACCCATGCTTTCTGTCTTTCGCAGCTTCATCCGATCCAAATTCGGCGCGCTTTTCGCCATCCTCTTCCTGGGGGTGATCGCCGCGGCCTTCATCCTGGGGGACGTCACCAGCGGCAATTATGGCAGCGCACTGGGCGGCGGCGGGACCGCGGCCAAGGCGGACGGCTACAATCTCACGGAAACGGAATTACAGGACAGGGTCCAGCGCGTGTTCGAAAATGCACGCCGCACCAACCCCGGCCTCCAGATCGGCGATTTCTTCGCGCAGGGCGGCGCGGCCCAGGTGTTCGACCAACTGGTAGCGTCCCTGACGCTCAAGGCGTTCGCTGACGATCAGGGCGTGCATATCTCCAAACGGCTGGTCGATGCGCAAATCGCGCAGATCCCCGCGTTTCAGGATGCCGCCGGTAATTTCAGCAATGATAATTTCCGCGCGCTGCTGGTGCGCGAACGGCTGACCGAACAGGCGCTGCGCGATGATATCAGCCGCGAAATCCTCCAGCGCCACCTGCTCGCCCCGGTGGGCCTTGGCGTCAAGCTGACCGACAGCATGGTCCTGCCCTATGCCTCGCTGCTGCTCGAAGCGCGCCAGGGCACGGTCGCGGCGATCCCGGCGGTCGCCTTCCTCGACGACAAGAACCCGACCGACGCACAACTGGCCGACTATTATAAGAAGAACGCCAGCCGCTTCACCATCCCCGAACAGCGCCGCATCCGCTACGCCCTGATCGACGCCGAACGCTTCGCCCAGGCGGCCCAGCCGACCGAGGCGGAGATCAGCGCCAGCTACAATCAGAACAAGGCCGCCTATGCCGCGAAGCAAAGCCGGACCGTCGAGCAACTGGTGCTGCCGACAGAGGCCGGCGCCAAGGCGATCGCCGATCAGGTGAAGGGCGGCAAGTCGCTCGCCGCCGCCGCGCAGGGCGCGGGCCTTGCCGTCGCGACGCTGGCGGACCAGAGCCGCGAGGCGCTGACCGCTACGGCGGGCAAGGCCGTCGCCGATACCGTGTTCGCGGGCAAGCAGGGTGACCTGATCGGTCCGGTGCGCGGATCGCTCGGCTGGCTGCTGCTGCGCGTCACCGCGACGAAGGAAACCCCCGCCCGTCCGCTCGACGCGGTGCGGGGCGAGATCGTCACGACGCTGCGCGCGCAGAAGGAAAAGCAACTGCTGTCCGACTTCACCGGCAAGATCGAGGATGCGATCGGCAATGGCGACAGTTTCGAGGAAGTGGTGAAAGATAACGGCCTGAAGCTGGAGACCAGCCCGCCCCTGCTCGCCACCGGCAAGCAGGTGAAGGACCAGGCCTATGCCGCCCCGGCCGACATCCAGCCGCTGCTCGCCCCGGTCTTTGCGATGAGCGCCGACGACGATGCGCAGCTGATCCCGATCACCCCGGACAAACGCTATGCCCTGGCCGCGCCGGGCGACATCGTCGCCGCCGCGCCGCCACCGCTGGCCGAAGTCAAGCAGCTGGTGTTGGCCCAATATAAGCTGAACGCCGGCAATCTGAAGGCAAAGGCGCTGGCCGAGCAGATCCAGGCGAAGGTCGCCAAGGGCGCTAAGCTGGCCGACGCCATCGCCCAGGCCGGCGTTAAGCTGCCCGCGCCGCAGATGCTGGGCGGCCGCCGCGCCGACATCATGCGCGGTGAACAGCGTCCTCCTGCCGAAGTCGCCATCCTCTTTGCGATGGCGGCGAACACGGTCAAGACGCTGCCGATCGGCCAGGATCGCGGCTATTTCGTCGTGCAACTCAACGCGATCGAGCGCGGCGACGCCAAGAACCAGCCCGCCTTGCTGAACCAGGTCCGCACCCAGCTCGCCGATGTGGTCGGTCAGGAATATGGCCAGCAATTCGAACGCGCGATCGAAAAGGAACTGGGCGTCACCCGCAACGCCAAGGCCGTGGAGCAGGTCCGCAGCGCCCTCGCCGCTACCAACAGCGGCGATCAGTAAGATGGCGGCGATCGGCGGGACGGCAGACGGCGTAGAGACTGCGCGCGCGGCGCTTTTGCGTGGCGAATCGGCGCTGGTGTGGCGGCGGCAGATCGCCGACACCGACACGCCGATCTCCGCCGCGCTCAAACTGTTCGAACCCGATCGCGGCGATTATCTGCTGGAATCGGTGGAGGGCGGCGCGGTGCGCGGCCGCCACAGCCTGATCGGCCTTGCCCCCGACCTCGTCTTCCGCGCCAATGGCCAGGATGCCGAAATCAACCGCCATTGGGCGACCGATCGCGACGCCTTCGTCCCCGAAAGTGCCGGCGCGCTCGATGCGTTGCGCGCGCTGGTGGCTGAATGTCGCGCCGCGATGGACCCCGCTTTGCCCGCCGCGCTCGCCTGCCTCGTCGGCTATTTCGGTTATGAGACGGTCGGGCTGGTCGAAAAACTGCCCCGCCCCGCCGCCAACCCCATCGGCGTGCCCGACATGCTGTTTGTGCGGCCGACCGTGATCCTCGTTTTCGATCGCCTTGCCGACGCGCTCTATCTGGTCGCCCCGGTCTGGAAGGGCAGCTTCATCGACGCGGATCGGGCTATCGAGGAAGCGCTGGAGCGGATCGACGCCACCGCCGCCCGCCTCGCCGCCCCCCTGCCCGCCGTCCCCGTCCCGGCCACCATCGCCGACGTCGCCGTTACCCCGGTGCTGGAGCCGGGCCGCTATGCGCAGATGGTCGACAAGGCGAAGGACTATATCGTCGCGGGCGATATCTTTCAGGTGGTGCTGGCCCAGCGCTTCACCAGCCCCTTTACCCTGCCGCCGATCGCCCTTTATCGCGCGCTGCGGCGGATCAATCCGTCGCCCTTCCTTTATTATCTGGACCTGCCCGGTTTCGCGCTGATCGGCTCGTCACCCGAAATCCTGGTTCGCGCTCGCGACGGCGAAGTCACCATCCGCCCGATCGCCGGCACCCGCCCTCGCGGCAAGAACGCGGTCGAGGACGCCGACAACCGGACAAGCCTGCTCGCCGATCCCAAGGAGCGGGCCGAACATCTGATGCTGCTGGACCTGGGCCGCAACGATGTCGGCCGCGTGGCGACCGCCGGCAGCGTCACCGTGACCGACAGCTACACCGTCGAATTTTACAGCCATGTGATGCACATCGTCTCCAACGTCGTGGGCCGCCTGTCCCTGGAGAAAGACGCTATCGACGCGCTGTTCGCGGGCTTCCCGGCGGGCACCGTGTCGGGCGCGCCCAAGGTCCGCGCCTGCGAGATCATTGCCGAACTGGAGCCGGAAACGCGCGGTGCCTATGCCGGCGGCGTCGGCTATTTCGGCCCGGACGGCAATATGGACAGCTGCATCGTGCTGCGCACCGCGGTCCTCAAGGACGGCATCATGCATGTTCAGGCGGGCGCGGGCATCGTCGCTGATTCGACCGCCGAATATGAACAGCGCGAATGCGAAGCCAAGAGCGGCGCATTGCTGGCCGCCGCGCGCGAAGCGGTGACGCTGGCGCGGGAAGCCGGCTTCGGGCAGTAAAGGCTCACCTGCACGCTCGCCCGCCCATCGCGCCCCGCTCCGCCTGGTCCAGATGGAAATGGTCGCGATGCGCGGCGTTATAGTCGGGCGACAGCACGGTCGAAAACAGCCCGCACGCCCCGTCGCGCACCGCGCGCAGAAATTCCGCGTCTTTTCCCTCGCCCTTCCAGTCGTTCAGCACGCTGACCTGCCGCCCGTCCTTCAGCACGAAAGCCGCGACGTCGATCGCATCGGCGGTGGCATGTTCGCTATAATCGCCCTGGCTGCGGCCATAGATGCGCCGACAACTATAGCTGCCGAAATGGCGGATACTGCGCACCGGCGCGCCATAGATGCGCTGCGCGGCCGGTTGCACCACCTGCCATTCCCACAGCTTGAGCGCGGCTACCACCGGACAGGATGGCGCCACCGCGGCCGGCACTAATGCAATAGCATCCCTGTCGGCCCGCAACCGCACCGCATCGGCATAGCGGCACTGGTCCGCCCCGCCCGGCTGCACCGCGACATAGTCCACCCCGGCCCGGTCGAGCAGCGCCCGGCACGCCGCACCGTCGCCGGTCAGCGCCGCCAGCTTGCGCCCGGTGAACAGGCCGACCGGCTGCGCCAGGTCCAGATCGGTCCAGGGCAGATCCTGCGGCCGCTGCCGCAACCAAGCATAAGCCAGCAGGATCAGGGCAAGGGATGCAGCCAGCCAGAGCAGGCGGCGCAGGGTCAGATGAAGTCGTCGCATCCCCTAAGCACGCCGGACCTGCCGCATCGGTTCCGACGTGACGGGATAACCCAGATGGGTCGGGATGCAGAGATGGGTTTCCCCCTCACGCTCCTCCCGCCATGGCCGCACCTTGTCTACCGGATAGGACAGGGCATGGGCGACCAAGGCATCATGATCCGCATGGAGCGCCAGCCGCTCCAGATTGCGCCGCGTGGGAAAGATCACCTGCGCCTCGCCCGCATCCGCCTTCGCCAGCGTGTCCGCCGCGCTGCTCCAGAACAGGCGCACATTCTCGGTCGTGTCGACGCTCGCCACCTGTCCTTGCGGCGCGCGCGCCAGATAGAATCGCGTGTCGAATACCCGCCGCGCCCGCTCGAACGGCGCGGGGTGCCAGCGTGCAAACGGCGTCAGCGCATCCAGCGCGATCCCCAGCCCCAGCCGCTCCAGCATCGCGCCCATCGTCCGCCCGTCATGCAACCCGTCGCGCAGCCGCAGCACCGCAGCCGCGTCCACCGCGCCGGTCAGGCCGATCCCCAGCCCGCTTTCCTCGATCGTTTCGCGGATGGCGGCGATCCGCCCGGCCGCCTCGTCCGGCTCCAGCCCGTGGTCGATTGCGCGCGCCAGCGCATGATCGCCCTCATCCACCGCGCCGCCGGGAAAGACCAGCGCGCCCGCGGCAAAGGCCATGGTCGATGCGCGCTCCACCATCAGCAAATCAGGCGGGCCATCATGCCGGTCGCGCACGATGACCACCGTGGCGGCCGGGCGGCCCCTATCCGTTTCACCGGCATCTGTTTCGATTGTCATGGAAACCGCTCTACGCATGTCATGCGCCAGCGGTAAAGTCTTCGGTTCAACCCTGGGAAGGGGTTGGTGGAGCCTAGCGGGATCGAACCGCTGACCTCGTCATTGCGAACGACGCGCTCTCCCAGCTGAGCTAAGGCCCCCGAAGGAGCGCTGCCTATAAGCGAGCGATTTGGCCCATGCAACCGTCTTTTGCACAAAAAGTCGCAAGCGCGGCTGATCTGGATCAAGCCGCTGGGAAAGCGCGGCTTTCTGGCGCGACGGAGCGCCCGGCAGGGAGGACATTACCCCTGCGTAACTGCCCGGTCGCCCGACCGCGCGTTCCCATGCCCGCTTGCGCCGACCCTATGGACAATGCCAAGGCTGCGGCTCTATCCTGATCGAGGCCGCCATGCCCACTATACTGCTGCTGATCGTCTCCAACCTGTTCATGACCGTCGCCTGGTACTGGCATCTCAAAGGCGGGATGGATAAACCGATCCTGCTGGTGATCATGATCAGCTGGGGCATCGCCTTCTTCGAATATTGCCTGGCCGTCCCCGCCAATCGCATCGGCTTCGCCCATGGGTGGAGCGCGGGCCAGCTAAAAGTCGCGCAGGAAGCGATCGCCCTTGTCATTTTCGGCGGCTTCATGGTGACGGTGCTGGGCGAGCCGCTGCACTGGCGCCACCTCGCCGCCTTCGCCTGCATCATGGGCGCGGTGGGATTCCTGTTCGTCGGGCGCAGTTGACGCAGCGTCAGGGAACTTCGGTCGCGCCTGCGCGCTGAGAGACGACCATGAAGAAGGAGTTCCCATGAAGAACGTAATTGGCACGGTCATTGGCGCGGCGATCGATCGCAAGGACGGCGACAGCGGCGTCAAGGGCGCTGTTCTGGGTTATATGGCATCGGGCGCGGCTAAGACCGTCGGCAAGCTCGGCGTGCTGGCCGCGATCGGCTACGGCGTGGTCAATCTGGTCCGTCGTCGGCGCGCCTAAACGCTGCGCTGCGGCAACAGCAGCGAGCTATCCCCATAGGAATAGAAGCGGTATCCCGTCTCGATCGCATGATCATAGACGGCCCGCATCCGTTCCGTCCCCATCAACGCCGACACCAGCATGAACAGCGTCGATTTGGGCAGGTGAAAATTGGTCATCAGCCCGTCGACCGCCTTGAAGCGATAGCCCGGCGTGATAAAAATGCGCGTTTCGTCGGCGAAGGGTCGGATCATCCCATCCTCGCCGACGGCGCTTTCCAGCAGGCGCAGCGACGTCGTGCCGACCGCGATCAGCCGCCCGCCAGCGGTCCGCGCCGCGTTCAGCCGATCCGCCGTCGCCGCGTCGATCCGCCCCCATTCGGCGTGCATCCGATGGTCGTCGGTATCGTCCGCCTTCACCGGCAGGAAAGTGCCGGCCCCCACATGCAGCGTCAGTGTTTCGGTCGCGACACCCGCTTCGCGCAGCGCCGCCATCACATCCGGCGTAAAATGCAGCGCAGCGGTGGGCGCGGCGACCGCGCCATCCTCCCGCGCGAACATGGTCTGGTAATCGCTACGGTCGCGTTCGTCGGTCGGGCGCTTGCTGGCGATATAGGGCGGCAACGGCATCCGCCCCGCCCGCTCCAGCAGCACCTCCACCGGCTCGTCGCCCTCGAAATCCAGCGTCACGCCGCCATCCTCGTCGCGCGCCCCGGCGATCGCCGTCACACCCGCGCCGAAATCGATCCGGTCGCCCGCCCGCACCCGCTTGGCGTTGCGCAGGAAGGCCTGCCATTGCCGCAGCCCCTGCCTTTTGTGCAGCGTCGCCCCGATCCGCGCCTCGCCACGCATCCCTTCCAACTGGGCTGGGATGACCCTGGTGTCGTTGAACACCAGCACGTCGCCCGCGCGCAGCAGGCCGGGCAGGTCGCGCACGATCCGGTCCTGCATCGCGCCATCGCCGGGCACCAGCAACATACGCGCGCTGTCGCGCGGCGACGCCGGCCGCAGCGCGATATTCTCCGGCGGCAGGTCGAAATCGAACAGGTCTACGCGCATGGCGTCATCCGGCGCGAACGCCGCCCGCCTTACTGGCCGGGCGTAGCGGGCAGGATCGATGGCACCGCGGGCGTGGGCGCCACCGGGGCCGTCACCGGCGGCTTGCCGTCGCTGTCGATCGATGCTTGCAGGATCACCGTCGGGTTAGCCGGCGGCTCGCCCTGCGCGATCGCATCGACATATTGAATGCCCTCGATCACGCGGCCGAACACCGTATATTTCTTGTCCAGCTGCATCCGCGGCAGCAGCACGATGAAGAACTGGCTGTTGGCGCTGTCCTCGCCCTGCGCGCGCGCCATCGACACGGTGCCGCGCAGATGCGGCATCGGGTTGAACTCGGCCTTGAGGTCAGGCATCGTCGAACCGCCGGTGCCGTCGCCCTTGGGGTCGCCGCCCTGTGCCATGAAGCCGGGAATGACGCGGTGGAATTTCAGCCCGTTATAAAAGCCCTGGCGCGTCAGCTCCTTGATCCGCTCGACATGAACAGGCGCGATGTCGGGTCGCAACTGGATGCGCACGCGGCCACCGCTCGACAGGTCCAGATCCCAGATATTCTGCGGGTCGGCCGGCACCGTGGCGGGCGGCAGTTTGGGGGTCAGGTCGGTGCCCAACGACTTGGCGTTTTCCTGCGCGCGCACGGCGGCTTCCGCCTTCTTCACATCCTCGCCGCCGCCCCCGCCGCCGCCCTGGGCATAGGCCAGGCCGGACGCGGTAAGGGCGACGCCGATCGCAACGGTCTTGAGCGCGCAAGTGAAACGCATGGGGTAGGACTTCCTTGATCTCTTAGGCCGACGGGCAAGCCGCCCTGATAGCGCGCTGATCGCGATTGGCAACTGAACGCAGGCTGAAACCGCAAGAGTCGTATTCAAAATGCGCGAAAGAGCGCATTTTGGTCCGCACCAGCCCTCTCCCCCACCCGGCCTCCCACAGTATATTCTGGATGGGAGGCCGGGTGGGGGAGAGGGCTGGTGCGGCCTACCAACAAAGGCCTTAAATCCCGCCCTTGCGCCCGATCTTCTCGACCCGCGCGGCCACCTCGTCGCGCACCGTGGGGCTGACGAATTTATGGATCGGCCCGCCATAGAGCGCGATTTCCTTGACCAGGCGCGACGCGATCGGCTGCAACGACACGTCCGCCATCAGGAAAACCGTCTCGATCCGGCCGTTGATCTGCTGGTTCATGCCCGCCATCTGATATTCATATTCGAAGTCCGCAACCGCGCGGAGGCCACGGATGATCATGCTGGCATGTTGCGATTCGGCAAAATCCATCAGCAGCGAATTGAAGCCGGTCACGACGATCTCGGTGTCGATGGCCGCACATTCGCGCCGGACCATCTCCAACCGTTCTTCATCGGCGAACATCGGCGACTTGCTGATATTGGTGGTCACGCCGATCACCAGCTTGTCGACCAGCTTCGCGCCGCGCCGGATGATGTCCATATGGCCCAGCGTGATCGGGTCGAACGTGCCCGGATAGACGCCGATACGCTGCTTGCTCATGACGTTAGCGATCCCTCTCCACGATATAATCGGCAATGGCGCGCAGCAGGTCTGCCTCCGCGCCATGTCCGTGCAGGTGCGCCTTGGCCTGATCGACCAGCATCTGCGCCTGTTCGCGCGCGCGCGCCACGCCCAGCAGCGATACGAACGTCTCCTTGCCCGCCGCCGCATCCTTGCCCAGCGCCTTGCCCGCCAGCGCTGCGTCGCCCTCGACGTCCAGCAGGTCGTCGGCGATCTGGAACGCCAGGCCGATGTCGCGGGCATAGCCGTGCAACCCGGTGCGCGCCTCATGCGGCAACCGCGCCATGATCGCCGCGGCCTCCACGCAAAAAGCGATCAGCGCCCCGGTCTTCAGATTCTGGAGCCGCGTGACGGTGGCCAGGTCGAAGCGGGTTTTTTCCGCCTCCAAATCCATCATCTGCCCGCCCGCCATGCCGGCCGGCCCGCTCGAAACCGCCAATGCCCGCACCAGGTCGATCCGCACGAAAGGATCGGGATGCGTCTCCTCGTCGGCCAATATCTCGAACGCCAGGTCGTGCAGGCAATCGCCCGCCAGGATCGCCGCGGCCTCGTCATAGGCTTTATGCACTGTCGGCTTGCCGCGGCGCATATCATCGTCATCCATCGCCGGCAGGTCGTCGTGGATCAGCGAATAGACATGGATGCACTCGATCGCCAGGCCGACGCGCAGCGCCGAATCGCGGGAGATGTTGAACAGGTCGCACGACGCCTGCACCAGCAGCGGGCGCAGCCGCTTGCCACCGCCGATCGCGGCATGGCGCATCGCGTCATACAGGCGGGCGCGGGCGTCGTCGGGCACGGCCAGCAGCCGGTCGAAGGCGGCATCGATATCCTGCGCCACGCTGGCGGCGCGGCTGGTGACCAGCGATGCCGCGGCGGCGCCCCCATCCCCGCTCATCCTAATCAATCCGCGCCGAAGGGTTGCGCGCCGGTCACCGCGCCATTGGCGTCGACCGTCAGCTTGGCGATCCGCGCCTCGGCCGCCTGCAATCGCTCCGCGCACCGCTTGCGCAATTCCTCGCCCTGGGCATAGAGCGAGATCGACTCGTCCAGCGGCACGTCGCCGCTTTCCAGCCGGCGGACGATCGTTTCGAGCGCGCGCAGCGCATCCTCGAAAGACAGGGTTGCGGTATCGGGGGTGGAAATTTCCTCAGCCATGCCCTTGCATTGGCGGCCGCCACGGCCCCGGTCAAGCCCGCGTCGGCCAATTAAGGCGGACAGGCTCCATCCTGATCCCATCATCCCCAATCCGATCATCGCCCGGCCCCGTCATCACCGCGTCATGACGCCATTTCACGGGACATGGCGGGAACATCGCAGTTTTGCGTTGACGCACCATGTTGCACATGCACATAAAAGGATCGCTATGAAATATTATATCCCCCTGATCGCCGCCGCCAGTGTTTCGTTGCTGTCGGCCTGCAACAACAACAAAGAGCCTGAAGTCGTGGGCGGCCCAGCCGATCCCATGGCCGCCGAACTCGCCAATGCCGCGCCGGTCGAGCTGCCGCCGTCGGTCAAGGCGAACAAGCAGTTCCGCTGCAAGGACAACAGCCTGATCTTCGTCGACTTTATGAGCGACGACAAGACCGCGCTGTTGCGCACCGAAAAGGGCGGCACCGCCACCTCGCTCAAGGCCGCCGAAGCCGGCCAGCCCTTCACCGCCGAAGGCTTCGAAGTCAGCGGCTCGGGCGACGACGTGACCATCACCGTGCCCGGCAAGGGCGCCCAGGCCTGCCACGTCTAAACCGGGCACGCCTTTTCTGTTTTTACCAGGCCGGACCTCCCCTAAAGGTCCGGCCTTTTTCTTTTTGAAGCGGGTGGCCGCTAACGACCATTAGAGGCCGGAGCTTACACTTCCGCACGTTCCTTAAACCTGCCATCATCTGATAACGACGATCTAAGTTGCGAGATGTCTATGGAAGCCGCCACCTTTGTAGAATTATTGCGTCAGGTTGTGACAGATAACGCCGCAACGGAAGCCATTGCACAGGCTGAAAGCCCGTCAGGCCGAAGCCAATCCGATGATCAGAAAATGCGTTCGGCGTGGATAAGGGCGCTTTCGGCAGAGGAACGTGGCCACCTGGAATGCGTTGCAAGTCAAGCCGCTCGTGCCACCGCATTTGGGTTGCTTTGTATTTTGGACGGTGCGCGGAAAATTGAGGATGGCATTGATCATGGCCATCTTGAGCTGCGATATGTGGAAGGCCAGTCAAACACCCTGCTTGCTTCTAGCGCGGACCATATGCCAGTGCCCCCGTTGCACGAACTGTTATAGATCGGTCGTCTCAAGATGGCGGCTTATCACTCAAGGGCGCTCAAAAGCTGCCTGTCGCCTAACCACCCATCATCGCTGTGCAGATACAAGCCAGCTCTAACCTCACATCTGTCGCCCAACCACCCCTTCGTGACCAAAGCACGCACGCCGCCATTGCTCTCCGTCCACGCCCCCGCTAAAGGCGCGCACATGTCCAGCACCGCCCCCCAGATCACCCCGGAAGTCGTCGCCGAACATGGCCTCAGCCCGGAAGAATATGACCGCGTCCTGAGCGCCCTCGGCCGCGAACCGAACCTTACGGAACTCGGCATATTTTCGGTCATGTGGTCGGAGCATTGCTCGTATAAATCCTCAAAAATTCATTTGATGAAGCTGCCGACCACCGGCCCGCAGGTCATTTGCGGCCCAGGCGAAAATGCCGGCGTGGTCGACATTGGTGACGGTCAGGCGGCGATCTTCAAGATGGAGAGCCACAACCACCCCAGCTACATCGAACCTTATCAGGGCGCGGCGACGGGCGTCGGCGGCATCTTGCGCGACGTGTTCACCATGGGCGCGCGCCCGATCGCCAACATGAACGCGCTGCGCTTCGGCCGTCCCGACCATCCCAAGATGCGCCACCTGATCAGCGGTGTGGTGCGCGGCATCGGCGGCTATGGCAATTGCGTGGGCGTGCCAACCGTCGGCGGCGAGGTGAATTTCCACCCCGCCTATGACGGCAACATCCTGGTCAACGCCATGACCGTGGGCGTCGCCGACACCGACAAGATTTTCTATTCCGCCGCTTCGGGCGTGGGCAACAGCATCGTCTATGTCGGCTCCAAAACCGGCCGCGACGGCATCCACGGCGCGACGATGGCGAGCGCGGACTTCGGCGACGACGCCGACGCCAAGCGCCCCACCGTGCAGGTCGGCGATCCCTTCACCGAAAAACTGCTGATCGAAGCCTGCCTGGAACTGATGGCGTCCGACGCGATCGTTGCGATTCAGGATATGGGCGCGGCCGGCCTAACCTCCTCCAGCGTCGAAATGGCGTCGAAGGGCGGCGTGGGCCTCCACCTCAAGATGGACGACGTGCCGCAGCGCGAAACCGGCATGACCACCTATGAAATGATGCTCTCCGAATCGCAGGAGCGCATGTTGATGGTCCTGAAGCCCGGCCGCGAGGATTTCGCCGAAGCCATTTTCAAGAAGTGGGAACTCGACTTCGCCGTTATCGGCCATGTCACCGACACCGGCCGCATGGTGCTGGAGCATAAGGGCGAGATCGTCTGCGACATCCCGCTCGCCCCGCTGGCCGACGACGCGCCGCTTTACGATCGTCCCTCCATGGCGAAGGATGCGTATAAGATCTGGTCGAAGGTCGAGCCGCTGGGCGACATCGCGCAAAGCACCGACATCGGCGCGGACCTCGTCAAGTTGATGGGGTCGCCCGACATCGCCAGCCGTCGCTGGATCTGGGAACAGTACGACCATATGGTCGGTGCCGACACCGTCCAGCGCCCCGGCGGCGACGCAGCGGTCGTGCGCGTCCATGGATCGAACAAGGGCATCGCGATCAGCACCGATTGCACGCCCCGCTATTGCTATGCCGACCCCTATGAAGGCGGCAAGCAGGCGATCGCCGAATGTTATCGCAACCTGTCCGCCGTCGGCGCGACCCCGCTGGCCGTCACCAATTGCCTCAACTTCGCCAACCCGCAGCGACCCGAAATCATGGCGCAACTGACCGGTTGTCTGGAAGGCATGGGCGACGCCTGCCGCGCGCTCGACTTCCCGATCGTGTCGGGCAACGTCTCGCTCTACAATGAATCCAAAGCCACTGGCGGCGGATCGGCGATCCTGCCGACCCCGGCGATCGGCGGCATCGGCCTGCTGGCCGACGTGGACGTGATGGCGACCGTGGCGTTCAAGAATGAGGGCGACGCCATCTGGCTGATCGGCGAAGAAGGCACGCATCTGGGCCAGACCATCTGGCTGCGCGAAATTGCAGGCCGCGAAGCGGGCGACGCGCCCAAGGTCGATCTGGCCGCCGAACGCGCCCGCGCCGACACCGTGCGCGCGCTGGTCGCCAATGGCATCGTCAACGCCGTGCATGACATCAGCGATGGCGGATTGCTCGTCACGATCGCGGAAATGGCGCTGGCCGGCAAGATCGGTGCGACACTGGACATCACCCTCACAACAGCCTCGGCCTTCGGCGAAGATCAGGGCCGCTATGTCGTCACCGCGCCCGCAGGCGTCGAGATTGCAGGCGCGATCAAGATCGGCACGACCGGCGGCGACACCGTCGTCGGAGTCGCGCTGGACGCCCTGCGCACCGCCCATGAAGGCTTCTTCCCAGCCCTGATGGACAGCGAACTCTAAACCTTAGCACCAAACCCCCGTCGTCCCCGCGCAGGCGGGGACCCAACTGTCGTGAAGCGCCTTCATTGCGATGGCGGGGGTTCGTTAATGCTGGCGCTGCTTCATAGATTTTCGAGCGCAGCCCTTCTCGAAATTATCCGGTCACCACAACCAAAGGCGTCTGGCCCTTAGTGGGTCCCCGCCTTCGCGGGGATGACGAATTGCTATTACGAAGATTAAGCATGGTTTAAGCCAAGCCGATGCACCGCACTCGCCAGCCCTGCGTCTATCTCCTCGCCAGCCGACGCAACGGCACGCTCTATATCGGCGTTACCGCCGACCTCATCGCCCGCCTGCACCAGCACCGCACCGGCGCAGTCCCCGGTTTCACCCACGACTATAGCGTCAACCGCCTGATGTGGTTTGAACAACATGGCACGATGGACGAAGCCATCCTCCGCGAAAAACGGCTGAAGAAATGGAACCGCGCGTGGAAGATCGCGCTGATCCAAGAATTGAACCCGCATTGGGATGATTTGGCGATCGGCCTGGGCTTCGAGCGCTTGCCCGATTGACCCTCACTCCCCGTCGTCCCCGCGCAGGCGGGGACCCAATTGTCGTGAAGCGCCTTCGTTATCATTGGCGCGCTACGGTCTCACCTGCCACCAGCAAATTGCGCAACGACAGCTGGATTCCCGCCTTCGCGGGAACGACGAGTGAGGGATAACCCTGCTCCGGCCTAACCCGCCCGCGTCACCCGCGCAAACAGCACCTGATAGCCCTCCCCGCCGCCGCGCTCTTCAAACGCCGCCATCACCCGGCGCAGGTCGCGCGGGGTCAGCGGCTTGCGCCCCTCGCTCGGCACCACCGCGCCAATCCCCTTGAGATGCGCGATCAGCCCGCGCGCGTCGCCGCACTCCAGCGCATAGTCCTCGTCAAAGGCGAAGGCGTCCTCATACCCCGCGATCAGCCCGCGCAGATCGCCCAGCGACGGATAGTCCGGCACCCCCGCCACCAGCCCGCACGCCGCATGCGCCGCGCGCCAGCGGGCAAAGCTCCCCTGCCCCATGGTCGAGAAGATCAGGCTACCCCCCGGCCGCAACAACCCCGCCAGCCGCCCCATCGCGCCGCCCAGATCGTCGAACCACTGGAAGGCCAGGCTGGACAGGATCAGGTCGAACCACGCCCCCTCGAACGGCGGCGCTTCGCCGTCCATCGTCATGAACCGTCCCGCGACCAGCCCGTGCGACGCCGCTTGCTCCAGCATCCCCGGCGATATGTCCGTCGCCACCAGTTCCGCGCCGGGCCAGCGCGCCTGGATGTCGCGCGTCAGGAATCCGGTGCCGCACCCGATCTCCAATATGCGCGCCACACCGTCCGACTTCTGGCGATAGGCGAGGTCCGCGACCAGGCTGGCGGCCAGCCGCTGCGGCCCGGCATGGGCGTCATAATGCGCCGCCGCCGCGCCGAAGGCGTCGCTTATCCGTTGCTTGCGAACGTCGTTCATGGCTAGGCGCATGGCAGAGCTTTGGCCGCTTGGCCAGTATCGACCCGCATCCGCCCGCACAGAACAGGAACCGCCGCCCCATGACCGCTTCCGCCCGCATACCCGCAATGGACGTGCTGCGCGGTTGCGCCGTGCTGGGCATAGTGTGGATGAACATCACTGCCTTCGCCCTGCCGCAAAACGCCTATTTCAATCCGGCTGTCGCGGGACCGCCATCGGCCGCGGACATCGTCGCCTGGGCGATCAGCCTGATCTTCGTGGACGGCAAGATGCGCGGCCTGTTCGCCCTGCTGTTCGGCGCGTCCATGCTGCTGCTGATCGACCGGGAGGAGATGGCGGGGCGCGACGGTCGCCGGGCGCAGATGATCCGCTCCGGCTGGCTGTTCGTCCTGGGCTGCGCGCATTTCTTCCTGCTCTGGTGGGGCGACATTTTGCGGGTCTATGCGCTGGTCAGCCTGTTCGCTTTGTTGTTCGTGGGCCTGGAACCCTTCGCCCTCGTCAAGCGCGCCCTGCTCTTCTTCTTGCTCCAGTTCCTGCTGGTCGCCAGCTTCATCGCCAGCCTCTACGCCTGGCACCATGCCGCCGCGGCCTCCGACGCAGGCGCCACCCTGCGCGATGGCTATGCCGCCTTCATGACTGCCCTGGCCGATCCCGCCAGCCCCGGCACATTGGCGGAAATCGCCACCTATCGCGGCGGCTTCGTCACCATCCTCCAGCATAAACTGGCCGGTCTGCCGGGCGACTGGCTCTGGGGCTTCCTCTTCACCGCCTTCGAAACCATGGGCTTCATGCTGCTGGGCATGGCGATGCTCAAAGGTGGCTTCCTCACCGGCCGCTGGGACGCGGCGCAATATCGCCAGACCGCGCGCCATTGTTTCATGATCGGCCTGCCACCCATGGCCGCGATGGCGCTATGGGTGGCCTGGAGCGGCTTTGCGCCGCTGCCCGCCTATGGCGTCGCGCTCGCCTGGTCGCTCCCCTTCCGCATTCCGCTGACGGTCGGCTGGGCCGCGCTCATCCTGTGGCTGCTCGCCCGCCATCGCAGCCATTGGCTGGTCGACCGCCTGGCCGCCGCCGGGCGGCTGACGCTCAGCAACTATCTCGCCACCAGCCTTGTCATGACCGCGCTCTTCTACGGCTGGGGCCTTGGCCTCTTCGCGCAGGTTCCCCCGGCGGCGCTGCCACTGTTCGTGGTGGGCGGCTGGACGCTGATGCTCGCCTGGTCGAAACCCTATGCGGCGCGATTCGCCCTCGGCCCGGCCGAATGGCTGTGGCGCAGCCTGATCCGCGGCCAACCGCAAAAGATTCGCAAGAGCGACTAGATTACTATTGCGACCCATTATCAGACACGCTATCTCTGTTTCCAACAGGAGAGTGTCTTCGATGGTCGTCTGCGTGTGTAATGCGATTCGTGAAAAGGACTTGCGGGAAGCCGCGCGCAACGGGGCGGACACGCCTTGCAGCGCCTATGCCCAATATGGCCGCCGCCCCAAATGCGGCCAGTGCGTCTCCTTCGCCCGCACCATCATCGCCGCGGAACGCGCCTCGGCCTGACAGGATTGCGAATCAGCCGCAACCGGCAGTCGCGATCTCCACGCAATAGCGCGGCGAAAAACCCCTGATTTCCAAGGGTTTTGCACTTAACAGCGCGTCTCCGAAACGATATACGATCCGGCGTCCCCCATTGCCGGAGTAAAGCGCCATGAAAGGCGATCTGAAAGTCATCGAATATCTGAACGAGGTGCTCAAGAATGAGCTGACCGCGATCAACCAATATTTCCTCCACTATCGCGTGCTCAAGCATTGGGGCATCGAGAAGCTGGCCAAATTCGAATATGAAGAATCCATCGATGAGATGAAGCATGCGGACAAGGTGGCGGAACGCATCCTCTTCCTCGACGGCCTGCCCAATTTCCAGCTGCTTGGTCGCCTGAAGATCGGCGAAACGGTCGAGGAAATCCTCAAGGCCGATCTCGAACTGGAATATGAGGCGCTGCCCGTCCTGCGCGAAGCGATCGCCTATTGCGAATCGATCAAGGATTTCGTCAGCCGCGACCTCTTCCAATATATCCTCGAAAGCGAAGAAGAGCATGTCGACACGCTGGAAACCCAGTTCGAAATGATCGAACGCATGGGCATCCAGAATTATGTCCAGCTACAGAGCAAGGCGAAAGAGGACTGATTCCTGACTGTTCCCCGGCGCAGGCCGGGGTCCAGGGTTTTCTGGCGCAGCGCGTGACGCCCTGGACCCCGGCCTGCGCCGGGGCACTTATAAAGCCAACTCGATCCAGTTGAAAAAGGGGCGTCCTGCATGGGCGCCCCTTTTGCGTTACAGCAGCGCTTCGAGCAACCCGATTAGCGGCAGGTCCGCCGGCGGCATATCCAGCGCGTACATCTGCGCCGGCTTCAGCCATTTGAGCGCGGTCGCATGGCGCGCCTCCGGCACGCCCTTCCACTTGCGGCAGACATAGAGCAGCAGCAGCAGATGCTTCTCGCCCATGGCCTCGCTGGCGAAGGTCGCGGGGGCCAGACAACTACTATGCGTCTCGATCCCCAATTCCTCTTCCAGTTCGCGCACCAGCGCCGCTTCGGGCGTTTCGCCCGGCTCCACCTTGCCGCCGGGAAACTCCCACAGGTCCGCCATCGCCTTGCCGGGCGGGCGCTGCTGCAACAACACGCGGCCATCGGCATCGATCAACGCTACGGCAACGACCAGCAGGGGAGGAAAAGCGGGCATATCGGTCCAGTCGGGAGGGGTTTGTTAACCGTGGCTGCTTTACAGGTTCATCGGGGACTGTCTGTAGCGAAACGGGGATTTTATGCGCGCGCTTGTCGAAATCCTGGCCCGATTGAGGCTGATCCGGTGCGAGCGCGGCGCTACGGCCGTCGAATATGGGCTGATCATCGCGATGATCGTAATCGCCATGATCGCTGCACTCAATAACGTCGCAAACAAGACGACCGGCATGTGGAATAACGTCGCGACGGAAGTAACCAAGCATTAACCATCAATATTTGACAGCCGCTCGATCACATTAAGTCTTTCTCAACCGACCTGATCTAATCCGTTCCTTGCTGACCACAAATAACCATGCGGGGCGGCCGGGTAGTTAAACGCTGAAATCCATTTCTAGGGAGACGTCACATGCAGTTCATCCGTAAGATGCTGAAGAATGAAAAGGGTGCCACCGCGATCGAATACGGCCTGATCGCCGCTCTGATCGCCGTCGCCGCCATCGGCGCGATGACCAGCCTGGGCACCAAGCTGGGTTCGACCTTCAACAACGTCTCGGGCAACCTGAAGTAAGCCCAGACGCTTGTCGAATTAAGGGGCGGCGGAAGCAATTCCGCCGCCCCTTTTCGTTTGCGCGTAAGAATGCGCTTTTGGCGCGTCCGCACCAGCCCTCACCCCCACCCGACCTTCCATTCAGGATACGCTCTGTGGGAGGTCGGGTGGGGGTGAGGGCTGGTGCGGCAACCGAAATGCGCTCTTTCGCGCATTTCGAGACAAACTCTTACCAAGTCACGATCTTGACCCGCTGCCCCGGTCGCAGCGCCGCATTAGCGCTCAGCGCGTTCATGGTCAGGAACCGGTCGAGCTGATAATCCGAATAGGCCATGCGTTTGGCCATGGATTGCACGGTGTCGCCTGCCTTGACGGTGACGACGTCGACACGGCGCGGCTTGATCGCCGCCGCTTCCTGCGCGCTCAGCCGCTGCACCGACTGCACCATCGCGGTAAAAGGCCCAAGCCCCTGCCCAGCCGGCGTCAGCAGCAGGAAATGATAGGCTTTCCCGCCGCCGAAATCATAAGCGAAGACGGTCGCATCGACCTCGCTCGACTGGCTCGTCGCCCGGACGGTGCGATAAGCGGCCGGCAATCCATTGATCGTCGTCCGGCGAACCTCGCCTGCGGGCACGCCGCCGTCATTCCCGCCCAGTTTGGCGAACACGCTGTCGATATAAGCGGCCAGATTGCCGGAATAGGGTGCCGCGCCGAACTGCGCCTGCCCCCCCGATCCGGTAATCGACACCGCGTCCGCGCCATTTTCCATGCCAAAGCCGCTGGGCGCGGCAAAGCTCAGCCGCAGGTCGGGATGGCGAAAGCGATTGCCGTCGATCACCCCCTGTTTGGGATCGTCGCCATAGAGCACGCCGTCCACCGCATTGAGGAAGGCGTCGCGGTTGCGCACCTTGCTGGTCGCGCGAGTCGCGGCGGCGGCATTGGCAGCGCGCTGAACGCGGGCACCGGGATCGGGGTGGGTGCTCGCCCATTCCGGCATCGACCGCGCGCTGCCCGCCACCCGCGCGTCCAGGCTGCTCTGCGCCGCCAGCGACGCAAGCATCCCCGACAGCGCACGCGGGTCATAACCGCCCGTCGCCAGGTAACGGATGCCCAGATCGTCGGCCTCATATTCCTGGCTGCGTGAAAATTTCAGCGTCAGCAGCTGGCTGCCCGTGCCAATCCCCTTCTGGATCAGCCCCGCAAAGCCCGAATCGCCCAGGAACGCCCCTGCCAGCGCGCCCAGCAGCGCCCCGCCAATCGCGTTGCGCGTCGCCGCCTTCTGTCGCCGCTGGCCATGCTGGGCCGCGACATGGCCGACCTCATGACCCAGCACGCCGGCCAGTTCGGCCTCGTCGTTCATCAGCGCCATTAGCTGCCGGGTCACATAGACATAGCCGCCGGGGATCGCGAAAGCGTTGTTCACCGGCGAATTGAGCAAGGTGACGGTGAAGTCGCCCTGTGCGTTGGACAGGCCGGATTGCACCGCGATGCGACGCCCGACGCCCTCCACATATTTGGCCTGTGGCCCCACATAGGGACCGCCAAATTCCTTGAGCAATTCAGGATGCTGCTTGGCCCCGCTCGCTTTGTCCTGCGGACTAATCGACGAAACGGTGCGAATCGCCCGTTGCTGGCCGATCACGGCCGGGGCGCTGATCGCCGCGATCACCAGCACGCCGCTGGCGCAGCCCAGCTTCATCTTCCAGTTCATATACCCTCACCCATTGCCGTTACCCCCACGTAACGAACAATCATGACGGGGCGTTCCCGTAAAAGCGAGCGACTAAGCGCGCCATCACCCCATCAGCGACGCCGTATCAGGCCCCGATGGCCAGGAATTTGTCGGCGCGATCGGTGCGCAGCGCGTCCGCGCCCAGCCCGTCGAGCGACGCCAGTTCCGCCTCGATCGCCGCGGCCAGATTGGCGATCGCCGCCACCGGATCGCGATGCGCGCCGCCCACCGGCTCCGGCACGATTCCATCGATCACGCCCAGCCCTTTCAGATGCTGCGCCGTCACCTGCATCGCCGTCGCCGCGTCGCTCGCCTTGTCGGCGGTGCGCCACAGGATCGATGCGCAGCCTTCGGGCGAGATCACCGAATAGATCGCATGTTCGAACATCAGCACGCGGTTGGCCGCCGCCAGCGCGATCGCGCCGCCGGAGCCACCCTCGCCCACCACTACCGCGACCATGGGCACGCCCAGCTTCAGGCAGGCTTCGGTCGACCGGGCGATGGCCTCGGCCTGGCCGCGTTCTTCCGCTTGCACGCCAGGAAATGCCCCCGACGTGTCGACCAAACTCACGACCGGCAGGCCGAACCGGTCGGCCAGTTCCATCAGGCGGATCGCCTTGCGGTATCCCTCCGGCTTGGCCATGCCGAAATTGTGGCGCACGCGGCTGGCGGTATCATCGCCCTTTTCATGGCCGATCACCATCAGCTTGCGCTCGCCCAGCGTCGCGAAACCACCAATGATCGCCTGATCGTCGGCAAAGGCGCGGTCGCCCGCCAGCGGCATGAAATTGTCGAACATGCCCGCGACATAGTCCTTGAAGTGCGGGCGTTCGGCGTGCCGCGCCACCTGCGTCTTCTGCCACGGCGTCAACCTGGCATAAGTGTCCGACAACAGCTTGCCCGCGCGGCTTTCCAGCGTCGCGATCTCGCCGTCGATATTGATGTCGCCCACGCTGGCGGTGGCGCGCAGCTCGACAATGCGCGCTTCCAGCTCCGCGATCGGCTTTTCGAATTCCAGAAAACTTACCATGGCCGGAGCGTTAAGGCGCTGGCGCGTCGCCGTCAACGCGGGGATGCGCGATCTTGGGGCTCATCCCCGCGAGCGGATGGCGGCTGTTGACCAGTTCGACCAGCCGCCGGCTGTCGACATGGGTATAGATTTGCGTGGTGCCGATATCGGCATGGCCCAGCATCATCTGCAACGCGCGCAAATCCGCCCCGCCCTCCAGCAAATGCGTGGCGAAGGCATGGCGCAGCACATGGGGGCTGACCCGCTGCGGCGCGATTCCCACTGCGCCTGCCAGCGCCTTGACCAGTTGATACAGGCGGATGCGGCTCAAATGGCTCTTGCCCGACGGAAACAACCACGCGCTGTCCGCCGGCACATGCGGCAGCCAGGCGGAAACGGCCGCCCGCGCCCGGTCGGAAATCGGCACCAGCCGCTCGCGCGCGCCCTTGCCCTTCAGGATCAGGAAGGGCCGGTCGGCCGCCAGCGCCCGGCGCGGCAACGACATGAGTTCCGTCGCGCGCAGCCCCGACCCATAGAGCAGTTCGATCAGCGCCGCGAGCCGCAGGTCCGCCGCCGCAGGATGCTCCGCATCCAGCCGCTCGGCGATATACGCGAAAAAACGATCGACCTCCGCCACCGACAGGATCTTTGGCAGCGACCGACGCGTCGTCGGCCGCGGCAGCGCGGCGGAGGGATTATCGGCACGCAGCCCTTCCTCCTCCAGAAAGGCGTAGAAAGCCCGCAGCGCCGACACTTTGCGCGCCATGGACGACGCCGCCAGATCGGCCCAGGCCGCCGCCAGCGTGCCCAGCCCGTCCTTGTCCGCCCCGGCCAGTCCGCCCAGCAGATCGCCCGCTCCGCTCAAATCGGCGCGATAGGCGAGCAACGTGTTGCGCGACGCCCCCCGCTCCGCCGCCATCATCTCCAGAAAGCGGTCGACGAGGATGGCGTCATCCTGTCCCATATTCAGGTGCGACTGATCGCCTCGGCCGCGATCATCCGCGCTTCAGGGTCCAGCCCCACGCGATGCAGCGCCGCCACGACATGATAGAGATGGGCCGCCGGCAAGCGGCTCCAGTCATTCCCCTGCATGCCCACGGCGGCCAGCAGCGCCACGGTGCCCTTTTCCCCCCGCTGCGCCGCCGCGCCAATCGCGCGCGCCCAGCGGCTGTTCGCGTCCAGCGCAAAGCCGTTATCCTGCGCCAGCGCCGCGGCATCGTCCGCTGACAGACGCGACAGGCCGACCAGCGCCGCGATCAACATCCGGCCCTTCTCCGCCCCGGCGTCGCCGACATAGCTCGACACCCGGCTGCTATTGATATCCACCACCGGGCTTGGCGCGCCGACCGCCAGCAAGGCCCAGAATTGCGACGCGCCCGCGCCGTCCAGCTGGCCGATCGCCCGCGCCCAGCGCGCGGCATTGCGGTCGTATCCCGCCGCCAGCATCGCCGCGACCAGATTGGCCGCATCCTGCGCATCGGCCTGCGCCACCGGCAACGCCGCGGCCGCCCGCGCCGTCGCGATCAGGCCCAGATAATCGGGCTTCGCGCCATCGCGCCACCATGTTCGCATCGCGCCGATCCGGTCGCCCACGGTCGATCCGGCATGGGCGGTGCGCAACGTCTCGATCCGGTCGGCGACATCGCCCGCCGCATCGCCATCGGTGCCCATCTGGCCATAGAATCCGACCAGCGCCGCGCTGGACAGCACGCCCAACCGCGCGGCGATCTCCACGCCCGGCCGCCGCTTGACCGCGCTCAGCGCAGGCGCCCGCGCTTCCCACGCGCGGACATGCGATCCGACCGTGCCCCATAACGCATCGGGAATTTCGACGTTCAGCGCCGTCGCCAGCCCGAATCGCCACGCCGTCAGCCTATCGACGCCATCCCATTCGATCTTCACAGACCGGCGCGCATTGAACCCGGTGCCGACCACCTTTTCGGCCAGCCGATAATCGATGCCGCGCACGACCCCGCGCCGCTGCGCCTGATTGAGCGCGCCGCTCGACGTGCCCTGATCGCCCGACAGCGCCGGGCAGATCGCCCGCGTCATGTCCCAGCCCGGTTCCTTGCTGAACCGCAGAGCCCCGGCAGACAGCGGGCACAGGCCCGCCGGATCGGCCGTCGCTAGATAGGTTTGCATCGCGATCGCATAGAGGCGCGGCGAATAACGGTCGGGATCGACGCTCTGCACCATCAGCCGGGCATTGTCCGCCTCGCCCATGCGCAGCAGCAGCCAGGCGCGCTCCGCCGCCCAATCCGCCCCGTCGATGTCGCGCGGCGTATCGACCGCGCTCAGCAATGTCCGGCGCAGCAGGATGGAGGCCCAGCGCGACACGATCGGCGCGTGCGTCTCCTTCATCAGCGCAGCCAGATATTTGCCCGATTCGCCCCCGAATGCGTCCGGCTCGAACCCGCGCGTCTGCGGCGTCAGCGGTCCGATGCGGTCCAGCGACCGGCGCGCCGTGTCGGGCAGGTCATATTTCGCCTTCTGCGCCGCCAGTTCTTCGGGCGTCAGTTCGGCCTCGACCGCGTTCTGCGCCGCGTCCACCAGCGACAGGTCGGGCGGCGTGCCCGGATTGAGCGGCTGCACCATCGGCGCGGCGGGCGCGCCCGTCGTGCTGGGCGCACCGGGCGTCGGCCGCACCGGCGGCGGCGCGGGCGCTTCGGGCGTATCGCCGAAACCGGGCGGTAGCAGCGATTCGGGCGCCTGCTGCGCAACCACAGGCAGCGTCAGGGCCAGCGCAAAGCTGCCCAACGCCCATTTCGCATTACCGCGCGGCCAGCGCATACGCCTTACTGGCCCAGCTTCTCGGCGGGGATGACCTTCTCGACGCGCTGCTGCGGCTGTTCGCCCCCGCGCGACCAGAAAAAGGCCAACAGGCCGATGACCAGCAAGGCCAGGGCGATGGGGATGATCGGCAGGCTGGAGCCGCGGCGACGCGAACCGCCCTCAAAACTGCTGAAGTTGCGATTATTCTTCATAAGTCCTTGGCTGTGGCTGGCCGGGCGTTGAAGGCCGGGCGACAAAGAAAGATGCGATTTGCCTCTGTGACGGGTGGCTGTATAGCCCCGCAAGCCATGCAGCGAAACAGCAAAATCCCGCAGAGCCAGGCCCGGCGCGGTCCCATCGTCCTGGTGGGCATGATGGGCGTGGGCAAATCCACGGTTGGCCGCCGCCTTGCCGCGCGTCTGGGCCTCAGCTTCGTCGATGCGGACGAGGAAATAGAGAAGGCCGCCGGCATGTCCGTGGCGGAGATTTTCGAACGCTATGGCGAATCCTATTTCCGCGACGGCGAACGCCGCGTCATCGCCCGGCTGATGGATGGCGCGCCCAAGGTGATCGCAACGGGCGGCGGCGCCTTCATGCAGGATGAGACGCGCCGCCTGATATTGGAAGCCGCCACCGCCATCTGGCTGGACGCCGACATCGACATTTTGGTCGATCGCGTCGCCCGCCGCGACAGCCGCCCGCTGCTGAAAAATCGTGACCCGCGCGTCGTGCTGACGGAGCTGGCCGCGATCCGCAATCCCGTCTACGCGCTCGCGCCCATTCATGTGAAGAGCATCGCTGCCCCGCATGAAGTCGCCGTCGAACGCATCATGGAGCAATTGACCGCATGGCATTAGTCCGCGTCGCGCTGGGTGCGCGCAGCTACGATATCGTGATCGAACAGGGCGCACTGGATCGCGTCGGCGATAGCCTGGCCCCCTATGCCCGCAAGGGGCGGCTCGTCGTCGTGACCGACGCCAATGTCGCATCGACCCAGTTGCCGCGCCTGCACGCCAGCCTGCGCGCCGCGAACATCGCCATCGAACCGATCATCCTGCCACCGGGCGAACAGACCAAGAGCTGGCGTCACCTCGAACAATTGCTCGACGCGCTGCTGGCGCTGGAGATCGAGCGCGGCGATCATATCGTCGCGCTGGGCGGCGGCGTGATCGGCGACCTGGTCGGCTTTGCCGCCTCCATCCTCAAGCGCGGCTGCCACTTCGTTCAGCTGCCCACCACCTTGCTGGCCCAGGTCGATTCGTCGGTCGGCGGCAAGACCGCGATCAATGCGAAGGCGGGCAAGAACCTGATCGGCAGCTTCTACCAGCCCGCCCTCGTCCTGATCGACCCCTCGACGCTCGACAGCCTGCCCCCGCGCGAAACTCGCGCCGGCTATGCCGAAGTCGTCAAATATGGCCTGATCGACGACCCCGACTTCTTTGAATGGTGCCACGCCAACGCTCAGGCGCTGCTGGCCGGCGACCCGGACGCCCGCACCATCGCGATCCAACGCAGCGTCCAGGCCAAGGCCGCGATCGTCGCCGATGACGAGCGCGAAACGTCGGGCCGCCGCGCCCTCCTGAACCTCGGCCACACCTTCGGTCATGCGCTGGAGGCAGACACCGGCTTTTCCGACACATTGCTCCATGGCGAAGGCGTTGCCGCTGGCATGGCGCTCGCCTTCCGCTATTCCGCGCGCCTCGGCCTCTGCGCGCAAGCGGATGCCGACCGCGTCACCGCGCACCTCAAGGCCGTCGGCCTCCCCTACGACCTATCCACCGCCCATGTGCAGGCGGGTGGCGCGGAACTGGTCGGCCACATGCTGCACGACAAGAAAATGGCCGCCGGCACCCTCCCCTTCCTCCTCGCCCGCGGCATCGGCCAGACCTTCCTGTCGAAAGACGTCGCGCTGGACGACGTGGCGGCGTTTCTGGATGCGGATAGGGCGGCAGCCTGAGACGAGGATTCTTAGCACTCTTCCGCTTTTCGCGGGAGAGGGTTGGGTGAGGGTCTTTCTTGCTGAATGGTGCGAACCTGCGGCCCGCTTACCCTCATCCAACTGCGCCTAGCCGGCTGCGCCGCCAAGGCTCCATATCCTTCTCCCGCCTGCGGGAGAAGGAAGACAGATGCCCCCAAAAATTTCATCCACACCGCCCGCCAGCAACATCTCTGACATTCCCCTGCATCATTCGACGCCCACTACCGTCCTTGTCAGCGGCATCCCCTACAGATCCCCCTTCTGTCGCCGCTGGCTCCTCCCCTGAACCTCGGCCTCCAGCTTTTAGCTGGAGGCCCTTTTTTTGCCCCCGCTTCACCGACCGGCGTCAGGCACAAAAAAGGGCGCCTCGCAGGCGCCCTTTCGTTCAACCATGAAAGGCCGATTACTTCTTCAGCGTCAGACCGCCGAAACGCTTGTTGAAGCGGGCCACCTGGCCACCGGTGTCCAGCTGGCGGTTGCCGCCGGTCCAGGCCGGATGCGACTTGGGATCGATGTCCAGCGCCAGCGTGTCGCCTTCCTTGCCCCAGGTGGAGCGCGTCTGAAAAATCGTGCCGTCGGTCATCTGGACGTTGATCATGTGGTAGGCGGGGTGGGTATCGGCCTTCATGGCATATGCTCCGTAATGTGCCGGTTCCGACCGGCTGTGGATGCGGTAAAATAGCGAAGGCGCGCCGTTAGCGGGTTCGGCGCGCCTTGGCAAGAATAAAGCCCGCCCCGGCCCGAACCGGGGACGGAGGCCAGGATCAATCCTTGGGCGGATCGCTGATCATGGCGACGAAATTGGCTTCCGCGGCCAACTTGCCCTCGATCAGCGCCTTGCCGCTGAACTTGCAGATCGCGCCGCGGTTCTGCGTCACTTCGACATGCAGGTCGAGCAGGCAACCCGGCTCCACCGGCGTCCGAAACTTCGCGCCGTCGATGCTCATGAAATAGACGAGCTTGCCCGAATCGGCCAGGTTCATCGATTCCACCGCCAGCACGCCCGCCGCCTGCGCCATCGCTTCCACGATCAGCACGCCGGGCATGATCGGCCGGGTGGGGAAATGACCCTGGAAAAACGGCTCGTTCACCGACACCGCCTTGATCGCGTGGATCGACTGGTTGGGCACCAGTGTCACCACACGATCGATCAGCAGCATCGGGTAACGATGCGGCAGCGCGGCCATGACCCGACGGACATCCATCGGGCCACGCGCGGTCGTTTCAACCTCTCCCGTCATTGTCTATCAGCGCGACTTGGGCGCCTGCGCCGGAGCCACCGGGGCGGGCGCGGCGGCCTGGCCCTGACGGCCACCGGGCTGCCAGCCAGCCGGCGGGGTGATCGATGCGCTGGGGACCAGGGCGTTGAGTTCGGTCGTGACTGCCGGGGTGATGTCCGCGGTCGCGCCGAAGCTTTCGGTCGCCGCCTTCTTGAACACGATTTCCGACTTGGTCTTGGCGGTCGCGGCCTTCAGCGCGTCGTCCAGCTTGGCGACGATCTGTTCCTCGACATAGGCGCGGGCCAGGCTGATCGGCTGGCTCATGCGCTGCAATTCGGCCTGCCCTGCCTGCTGCGCCTGCTGATATTGCTGATACTGGGTTTCGATCGCCGGGGTCGGCTTGTTCGCGGCGGCCTTCAGCGCGGCTTGCAAGGCGTCGCCCTTGGTCTTCAGGTCCGTTTCGATCGCGGTGCGGCGCGTGTTCAGCGCATCGATCTGCGGTTTGTAGGTGGTCTGCATCTGGGCGATCGCCGTGGTGAAGGCCGCGCTCTTGGCGACGGCTTCCTCCAGGTCGACCACGGCCAGGCCCTGCTTGGTCTGGGCGACGGCCGGAACGGCAGTCAGCGCGATGGCGGTCATGGGCGCGAACACGAGCGCCGCGGCCTTGAAAATGGTCTTCATCAGAATTGAGTCCCTACGTTGAAGGTGATGAGCTTGTTGTCGTCCCCTGGTTCTTTCAACAGGGCCTTGGCGATGTCGATGCGGAACGGGCCGAAGGGCGAGTTCCAGTTGACGCCAAAGCCCACCGACAGACGCGGCTTGAGCGTGTCGCCGAGATATTCTTCCTCGAAATTGCCGCCAGCAAAATCGAAGTTCGCCCCGCAAATAGGCGCACTCGCGGTGCCGCTCGCACGGACCCTGGTCGAACCTGTTGGCGCGCTGGTGCCCGGATCGCAATAGCCGGCAAAATTGATCGTGCCGGGATTTTTCAGTCCGGCGACGGCGCCAGCATCCATGAAGATGGACGGTCGCAGGCCCATTTCGCGCGCGCCCGAACCCAGCGGAATTTCGACTTCCGCACGGGCAAGATAATAGATCTTGCCGCCCAGCGCATCGTCAGAGACGTTGTTGTTGCCATCGCTGCGAATGTAATTGCCCGTGGCTGCGCCCGCGTCGTTCGTTTCCGCCGTCAGATAATAGCGCTTCACGCGCGGACCGACGCCGCGGATATCGAAGCCGCGAAACTGCGGTTCACCCAGGAAGAAGCGGTCGGTCAGGCGGATCTTGTCCACTTCCTGGCCGGTCGAATCGCGGCGCGTGCCTTCCAGGCTGTGAATATAGCCACCCTCGCCGGTCAGCGAGAAGATGAAGCCGCTGCCCAGCGGGATATATTTGGACGCCGACAAACGGGTGCGGACATATTTCACGCTGCCGCCCAGACCCGCGAAATCCTGGCTCAGCGTGACATTCTGGCCGCGAGTTGCGCGGATGCGGTTGTCGCGCGTGTCATAGATTAGCGAATAGCCGAGCGAAGATGTCGTGCGCTTGCCGATCGCGTCGCACAGATAGCGACCCGCCAGCAATGGATCGCACTCGGTCGTGCCATTCCCGTCGGTGTCGGAATAATAAGTATCCTTGTCCAACGTCACATCGTCGAAATTGAGGCTGTAGCGCAGCGCCAGCGACATATATTCGGTGATCGGCACGCCCGCCCGGATCTGGAAGCCGGTGGTCGTCTGCTCGTAGGTGGTGTCGCGGTCGTTGTTGGACAGATAGCGGAAGCTGTTCATGTCGCGGCGATAGATGTCGCCGCCCAGCGCGATATTCTTGTCCATGAAATAGGGTTCGGTGAACCCGACCTCGACCGATTTGCTATAGGCCGAATAATTGACCGACGTGCGCAGTTCCTGGCCCTTGCCGCGGAAGTTGCGCTGCGTGATCGACGCTGACACGATGAAGCGTTCCAGCGACGAGAAACCGGCCGACAGCGACAATTCGCCAGTCGATTTTTCCTGTACATTGGTTTCCAGGATGATGCGGTCGGGTGCCGAACCGGGCTTCTGCTCGACGTCCAGCTTCTCCTGGAAGAAGCCCAGCGAGTTGATCCGGTCCTTGGAGCGCTTGACCAGGAAGCTGTTGAAGGCGTCGCCTTCGGCCAGACGAAACTCCCGGCGCACGACCTTGTCCTGCGTCAGCGTATTGCCGTTGATGTCCACCCGCTCGACATAGACGCGCGGCGCATTGGCGATGCGGAAATTAATCCCCATCGTCAGCGATTCCTTCTCACGGTTGAAATCGGGCGACACGTCGGCGAAGGCGTATCCGAACAGGCCGGCCGTCTCGCTCAGCGTATCGACCGTGTCCTCGACCTGCTTGGCGTTATACCAGTCGCCCTTCTTCATCGGCAGGCGCTTGGTCAGCGAATCGCCCGACAGGTCGCGAATGTCGGATTCGACCTTCACGTCGCCGAATTTATAGCGGTCGCCTTCTTCCACGACATAGGTGATGATGAAGTCCTGCTTGTCCGGCGTCAGTTCCGCCACAGCGGAAATCACGCGGAAATCGGCATAGCCTTCGGTCAGGTAGAATTGGCGCAGCTTCTGCTGGTCATAGGCCAGGCGATCGGGATCATAGCTGGTGCCCGACGAAAACAGGCGGAACCAGCGCGACTGCTTGGTCACCATCTGGGTGCGCAGTTCGCCGTCCTTGAACTTGTCGTTGCCGATGATGTTGATCTGGCGGACCTTGGATTTCGGCCCTTCCGAAATCTCGAACACGATGTCGACGCGGTTCTGGTCCAGCTGGACCATCTTCGGCTCGATCGTCGCGGCGAAACGGCCCTGGCGGCGATACAGCTCGACGATGCGGGCCACGTCGGCGCGCACCTTGGACCGGGTATAAATCTGGCGCGGGGCCAGTTTGATTTCCGGCCGGATCTTGTCTTCCTTCAGGCGCTTATTACCTTCAAGGACGATACGGTTGATGACCGGGTTTTCCTTCACCTCGACGGTGAGCGCGCCATTGTCGTTGCGGATCTGGACGTCGGCGAACAATTCCGTCTCGTACAGGTCGCGCAGACCCTGATCCAGGCTCTCCTGGCTATAGGGCTGGCCGATGCGCAGCTTGGTGTAGGACAGGACCGTGTCCGGCTCCAGACGCTGGGTGCCGGTGACGGTGATCGCGCGGATCGTGCCGATGGGTGCCGCCACCGACGCGGCGGGCGCGGCCAGAGGGGCTGCGGGCGCAGGAGCCTGTTGCGCCATGACCGGCGCCGAGAGGCCCGCGATCATCGTGGTCGCCAACAAGGCTGCCACGATCGGGCGCTGCCTGTTGCTGATCTTCATCGCTGTCACCCGCTTCACCTCAAAATTCCGATACAATGTTTCCGCCGACACAGACGACGCCAAACCGGGCTTCCCTGCCCGATGCGCGTCAACCGATCAAGCCGGACAGACTCTTCCAAAGCCCGAAAGACGACAAATCGTTGAAAGTCACCAGCAGCATCATCGCCATCAGCACCGCCAGACCGGACCGATAGGCCCATTCCTGCGCAGCCACGCTGACCGGCCGACGCTGCACCGCCTCAATCCCGTAAAAGAGCAGATGCCCGCCATCCAGCATGGGAATTGGCAACAGGTTGATGAACCCCAAGTTAATCGAGATGAGCGCGGCGAAGAAGATGAAGCTTTCGATGCCCAGCGTCGCCGCCTGTCCCGAAACCTGCGCGATCTTCAATGGCCCGCCCAGTTCCTTGACCGAACGGCCGCCGGTGAAAATCTGACCCATTGTCTCGACCATGGTCCGCACGATCTGCCCAGTGCGCTCGACCGCGACAATGGGCGCGCGCCACAGGCTCACCGGCTCGATCACCGGATCGCCCGGCGCCAGGCCCAGCCGTCCGATCTGGAACTTGTTGCCAAAGCCGTCATCCTCGGTGACGCTGCCGATCTTGCCGTCGCGGGCAAATGTCTTGCCGTCGCGCTCGATCACCATCGCCACCGCTTCGCCGGGACGGATCTGCGCATAGAGGCGGATATCGTCGAAAGTCGCCATCTCGCGACCACCCAGCGACACGATCCGGTCGCCCGCCTTGATCCCCGCCGCCGCCGCCGCGCTGCCTGGCTGCACCATGCCCGCCACCGCCGGCGTCCGGCTTTCGCCATGCAAGAAGGCAAAGGTCGCCAGGATCAGGATCGCAAACAGGAAATTGATCGCAGGCCCGGCCGCGACGATCGCGGCGCGCTGCCACAAAGGCTTGGCGGGGAAGCTTTCCGCCCGGTCCTTGGCCGACATTTCCAGCCAGGCCGGATCGGTCATGCTCGCCGCGTTCATGTCGCCCTTGAAACGGACATAGCCACCCAGCGGCAGCGCCGCGACGCGCCAGCGGGTGCCGCGGGAATCGACCCAGGCGAACAATTCCGGCCCGAAGCCGATGGAGAACGCTTCCGCCTTCACCCCGCACCAGCGGCCGACCAGATAATGGCCCAGCTCATGGACGAAGACGAGCGGTCCGATGACCGCCACAAAGGCGAGCGCGGTCAGCAGGAAACCGGGATTATGGATCAAGCCGTCAATCTTTCCATCACTTGGCCCGCCTCGATACGCGCCCGGCCGTCAGCCGCCAGCACATCATCGATAACGGCGGGCGTCGCCGCGCTATAACGGTTCAACACTTCCTCTACAATCATGGCGATATCAAGGAAGCCGATCTGCCCGGCCAGGAAAGCGGCGACCGCCACTTCGTTGGCTGCGTTCAATATCGCCGGCGTCGCCCCGCCCGCCTCGGCCGCCTGCCGCGCCAGACGCAGCGCCGGAAATCGCTCCATATCAGGGGCTTCGAAATCGAGCCTGCCAATGCGTGTGAGGTCCAGCGGCTGGCAGGGCGTCGCCATCCGCTGCGGCCAGGCCAGCGCGTGGGCAATCGGAATCCGCATGTCGGGCGATCCCAACTGCGCCAGCGTCGACCGGTCGCGATATTCGACCATCGAATGAATCACCGATTGCGGGTGGACGAGAATCTCGATCCGGTCGAGGCCGACCGGAAACAGATGCGCCGCCTCGATCAGTTCCAGCCCCTTGTTCATCATCGTCGCGCTGTCGACGCTGATCTTGGCCCCCATCGACCAATTGGGATGCGCCACCGCCTGCGCCGGGGTGATGTCGGCCATCTCCGCCCGGCTGCGGGTGCGGAACGGCCCGCCACTCGCGGTCAGGGTTATCCTTGCCACATCGTCCAAGCTGCTACCCGCAAGGCACTGGAAAATCGCATTATGCTCGCTATCCACCGGCAGCAGCGTCGCGCCCGATGCAGTCGCGGCCTCCATCATCAGCCCACCTGCCGACACCAGCGACTCCTTGTTGGCCAGCGCCACCGTGCGCCCGGCCTTCAGCGCCGCCATGGTCGGCCGCAGACCCGCACAACCCACGATCGCCGCCATGGTCCAGTCCGCGTCCATCGCCGCCGCCTCGACCAGCGCCTCCTCGCCCGCCGCCGCTTCGATGCCCGACCCGGCCAGCGCCTCTTTCAGCGCCCCGTACAGCCGCGCCTGCCCGATCACGGCGACTGCCGCGCCCATCTCCCGCGCCAATGCCGCCAAACTGTCCACATCGCTGTTCGCGGTCAGCGCCACGACCTTATAGTCGTCCGGCGCGCGCCGGATCAGGTCCAGCGTGGACAGGCCGACCGATCCGGTCGCGCCAAAAATCGAAACCCGCTTCATCCGCCCTGCACCAATATGATATAAAGCAACGCGGCCAGCGGCGCGGCGGTCGCCACCCCGTCCAGCCGGTCCATCACCCCGCCATGGCCGGGCAGCAACGTGCCGCTATCCTTCACCCCCGCCCGGCGTTTCATGTGGCTTTCCAGCAGGTCGCCCAGCTGCGCCGCCACCGCCAGAACGCCGCTCGCCGCCGCCAGCTGGATCGGCAGGCCACCGAAACGATGTAGCAGGAAACCCAGCACCAGCGCCGCCAGCACGCCGCCCGCCAGCCCCGCCCAGGTCTTCGACGGGCTGACCCGCGGTGCCAGCTTCGGCCCGCCGATCGAACGCCCCGCGAAATAAGCGCCAATGTCCGTCGCCCACACCAGCCCCAGCGCCCAGAAGGCCAGCAGCAGTCCATAGGCATAGGGTGCCTGCCCACGCAGGAACAACAAGGCCACGATCGGCAGGCAGACATAGGGGATGCCCAGCGCCAGCTTCAGGCTGCGGCTGGTGAACAGCACGAAGAAGAAGGCGGCAGCCCCCGCGATCAGCACCGGCCAATCGATCCCGGCGGCATAGGGGCATAGCAGCGCCAGCGGGATCGACACGGCGAACATCGCTGCCTTGCGCTGCTCCGGGGTCGCGCCGGTCAGGTCGCCCCATTCGCCCTGCATCAGCACGCCCGCCACCACCAGCAGCGTCCAGAAGATCAGGCCACCTGACAGCAGCGCGCCCAGCGCCACCGCGATCAGCGCGACGCCCACGATGCTGCGGGTCCGCAATTCGCTACTCATGTCGATCACAATCCGCCGAACCGGCGGTCCCTCAATCGGAAAGCGTCCAGCGCCTGTTCCAACGCCCGGCCGTCGAAATCGGGCCACAGCATGTCGGTGAAATACAGCTCGGCATAGGCCGCCTGCCACAGCATGAAATTGCTCAGCCGCTGCTCGCCCGACGTGCGGATCATCAGGTCCAGTGGCGGCAGGTCGGCGGTATAGAGCGCCCGGTCGATATCGCCCGCGCCGATCGCATCGGCCGCAATCTCGCCCGCGGCCGCCCGCGCCGCCAGCGCCTGCACCGCCTGCACCATCTCGTCCTGCGCGCCATAATTCAGCGCGATCGCGACGATCGGCCCGCTATTGCCCGCCGTCCGCGCCATGGCGCTTTCGATCATCGTCACCAGCGACGGTTCCAGCGCGCGATAATTGCCGATCACGCGCAATCGCACGCCATTGGAATGCATCTCGTCGATATCGGACTGGATGAAATGGCGCAGCAAACCCATCAGGTCCGCGACCTCGCTCGCCGGCCGCTTCCAGTTTTCGGAGGAAAAGGCGTAGAGCGTCAGGCACTCCAGCCCCAGTTCCCGCGCCGCCCGCGCCACCTTGCGCACCGCCTCCACGCCGGCACGATGCCCGGCGATGCGCGGCAGCAGCCGTTTCTTGGCCCAGCGGCCATTGCCGTCCATGATAATCGCGACATGGCGCGCGCCATGGACAGGCGCGACGCTGGTCAGATCGGGCTTGGCTTGTGTGGCCATCAGGAAGACATGCGTGCTTTGGCCGCGAAAGGAAAGCCCCGGCTTACTGGCCGAGGATTTCCTTTTCCTTCGATGTCGCCAGCGCGTCGATATCGGCGATGATGCTGTCGGTCAATTTCTGGACCTCGGTTTCCTTGCGCTTGCGATCGTCCTCGCTGATTTCGCCCTTCTTCTCGTCGGCCTTCAGGCTGTCCATGCCGTCGCGGCGGACATTGCGCACCGCGATGCGCGCGCCTTCGGCATATTTGCTGGCGAGCTTCGCCAGTTCCTTGCGCCGTTCCTCGGTCAGGTCGGGAATCGGCAGGCGCAGCGTCTGGCCGTCGGTGATCGGGTTCAGGCCCAGGCCCGCCGACCGGATCGCCTTGTCGCACGGGCCGACATTGGTCTTGTCCCACACCTGCACCGACAACATGCGCGGTTCGGGCGCGGAAACGGTCGCGACCTGGTTGAGCGGCATGTTCGCGCCATAAACGGTGACCATCACCGGATCGAGCAGCTGGATATTGGCGCGCCCGGTGCGCAGGCCGCTCAAATCGCCGCGCAGCGCTTCGATCGCACCGGCCATACGGCGCTCAAGGTCGGACTTGTCATATTGGGCCATGATTAGCTCTCCTGATTCTGGACGATCGTCGCGACACCCTGCCCGGCCAGCACGGTGGCCAGATTACCGGTTTCGCGGATGTTGAACACGACGATGGGAATATCATTTTCGCGGCACAGGGCGATGGCGCTGGCGTCCATCACCTTGAGGTTATCGTTCAAGACCTGGTCGAAGCTGATGCTGTCATACCGCACCGCATCGGCGACCTTCTTGGGATCGGCATTATACACGCCATCGACGCTGGTGCCCTTGAACAGCGCATCGCAATTCATTTCGGCCGCGCGCAGCGCCGCGGTGGTGTCTGTGGTGAAATAGGGGCTGCCGGTGCCGGCCGCAAAGATCACGATCCGGCCCTTCTCCATATGCCGCTCCGCCTTGCGCCGGATATAGGGTTCGCACACCGACGCCATCGGGATCGCCGACTGGACGCGGGTGTCGTAACCCAGCTTCTCCAGACCGTTCTGCACGGCCAGGGCGTTCATGACCGTGGCGAGCATGCCCATATAGTCGGCGCTTGCCCGGTCGAAGCCCGCCGCAGCACCCGCCAGACCGCGAAAAATATTGCCGCCGCCCACGACGACGCAAATTTCGAAACCGGCATCCTTGGCCGCCGCGATCTCGCCTGCGACACGGGCCACGGTTTCCGGCTCGATGCCGAACTGCCCCTGTCCCATCAGCACTTCGCCGGACAATTTCAACAGGATACGCTTGTAGGCGGGCCGGGTCATGAGCGGTCTGATATCCTTTTGCGAGTGGCGGAAAGCGGCGCGGACCTTAGTCGCGCGCAACCGCAATGCCAAGCGGCGTTTGCGCCGATCCGCCGCCCCGCGCGCGAAAGGCGAGATGGCCCGGACATGGCGTGGACATGCTTATTGCGCGGCCGTTCCGATTGATCGCAGCACTCAATCATTGTGACCATATCAATCAATTGTCCGTCTCTCCTGCCCGTCCCTATCCGCCTGTAACGGCACCAACGCCTGCATGAACAGGGATATGACGACATGAGACGAACATCCACATCCATATTGGCGCTGCTGTGCGCCGCAACCTTGACGCCCGCACTGGCGCAGGAACCCGCTTTGCCCACCGAACCAGCCACGACCACCTCGCCGCGCTGGTGGCCCAATGTGCTGGATCTGACCGCCCTGCGCCAGCATGAGGCGCAATCCAACCCCTATGGCGCGGACTATGACTATGCCAGGGAATTCGCCTCGCTCGATCTCGACGCGGTAAAGGCGGACATCCGCAAGGTGCTGACCACGTCGCAGCCCTGGTGGCCGGCCGACTATGGCCATTATGGTCCCTTCTTCATCCGCATGGCCTGGCACAGCGCGGGCACCTATCGCGTGGGCGACGGGCGTGGCGGGTCCGATGGCGGCGAACAGCGGTTCGAACCCCTCAACAGCTGGCCCGACAATGTCAGCCTGGACAAGGCGCGCCGCCTGGTGTGGCCGATCAAGCAGAAATATGGCCGCAAACTCAGCTGGGGCGACCTGATGGTCCTGTCGGGCAATGTCGCGCTTGAAGATATGGGCTTCAAGACCGTCGGTTTTGCGGGTGGCCGCATCGACGCCTGGCAACCCGACGTCGTGTTCTGGGGACCGGAAACGAAAATGATGGGCACCGACCGCTCCAACCCGGACGGTTCGCTCAAGCGGTCGCTGGCCGCCACCACCATGGGCCTCATCTACGTCAATCCCGAAGGACCGGGCGGCAATCATGATCCCATCGGCGCTGCCGCCGACATCCGCCGCGCCTTCGGCCAGATGGCGATGGATGACGAAGAAACGCTGGCGCTGATCGCGGGCGGCCACACCTTTGGCAAGGCCCATGGCGCGCGCAAGCCCGAAGACTGCCTCGGCAAGGAACCTGCCGCGCTCGGCGTCGAAAATCAGGGGCTGGGCTGGCACAATAAATGCGGCAAGGGCAATGCGGAAGACACGCTGTCTTCGGGGCTGGAAGGCGCCTGGTCGGCGACGCCCACGCTGTTCACCACCCAATATATCGACAATCTGCTGAACTTCGACTGGGTCAAGACCAAAAGCCCGGCTGGCGCGACCCAGTGGATTCCGACCGATCCCAACGCCGCCGCCCTGGTGCCCGACGCGCATCTCAAGGACAAGCGCCACGCACCGATCATGTTCACCACGGACATCGCGCTCAAGGAAGACCCAGGCTTCCGCAAGGTTCTGGAAAGCTGGCAGAAGAATCCCGACCTGTTCGGCAAGGCGTTCGCCCGTGCCTGGTTCAAGCTGACCCATCGCGATCTGGGGCCACAGGGGCGCTATCTGGGCAAGGATATTCCCGCCGAAACCTATAGCTGGCAAGACCCGTTGCCCAAATCCGCCATCGCGCCGATCAATGATGCGGACCAGGCCAAGCTCAAGGCGATAGTTCTGGCGTCGGGCCTGACGACGGCCGAACTGGTGCGGACCGCCTGGGCCTCTGCTGCGACCTTCCGCAGCACCGACATGCGCGGCGGCGCGAATGGCGCGCGTCTCCGCCTCGATCCGCAACGCAGCTGGGCGGTCAACAATCCGGCAGAGCTGGCCAAGGTGCTCACCAAACTGACGGCGGTGCAGAAGGACTTTGCCAAGTCGGGCAAGCAGGTGTCGATGGCCGACCTCATCATTCTGTCCGGCAATGCCGCGATCGAACAGGCGGCCACCCGCGCGGGCCATGCGGTGCGCGTGCCCTTCACCCCCGGCCGGGTCGATGCGGCGCAGGCCCAGACCGACGTCGCCTCCTTCGCCTATCTGGAACCCAAGGCGGACGGCTTCCGCAACTTCTACACGGCAAAGGCGGAAGTGGGACCGGCCGAAGCGCTGGTGGACAAGGCGGATGCGCTGAACCTCACCGTGCCCGAAATGACCGTGCTGGTGGGCGGGATGCGCGCACTGGGCGCCAATGCAGGCGCATCGACCGCGGGCATCTTCACCAGCCGGCCCGGCACGCTCAGCAACGACTTCTTCGTCAACCTCCTGTCGATGGACACGGTTTGGGCGAAGTCGGCGGCGAACCCCGCCCTGTATGAGGGCAAGGATCGCGCATCGGGCGCGGCCCGGTGGACGGCAACCCCCGTCGATCTGGTCTTCGGCTCGAACTCCGAACTGCGCGCCGTGGCCGAAGTCTATGCCGCCAACGACGCCCAGCAGAAGTTCGTCGACGATTTCGTCGCCGCCTGGGTCAAGGTGATGGACGCAGACCGCTTCTAAGTGTGACGACCTTACTCTGATCCGTTCGTCCTGAGTAGCCATTGAGCGAAGTCGAAATGGCGTATCGAAGGATCGCGCGCTGCGCATGATGCTTCGATACGGGTCTTCGACTTCGCTCAGCCCCTACTCAGTACGAACGGCGTGGGTCACCTCAATGTCATCACGCTCTAAGCCTCTGGCGGGGCGGCGGCCGGGCCTCTGGTCCGGTCGCCGCCCCACACCTTCTATTACGGACTCCCGATCATGACGCTTCGCCATTCCGGCGCCCTGCCCCTTTGCATCGTCCTGATGGGCGTCACGCAGCCGGCCTTCGCCCAGCCACCGGCCGATTTCGCCATCTGCGCCGCCTGCCACGCGACCCAGCCCGGAAAATCCAGTTTCGGTCCCAATCTGCGCGGCGTCGTGGGGCGCAAGGCCGCCACCCTGCCCGGCTACGCCTATAGCGACGCGCTCAAGGCGTCGGGCATCACCTGGAACGCCCGGACGCTCGACACCTGGCTCACCGGACCGCAGGCCATGGTCAAAGGCACGCGAATGCCCTTTGCCGGGCTGGCCGACCCGGTCCGGCGGCAACGGCTGATCGCCTATCTCGCCACCCTGCGATAATCCGGCCCGCAAATGAAAAGGGGCGCCCCGCAGGACGCCCCTTCCCCTAACCCATGGTCTGTCTCGCGATCAGACGCCGGCGGCCGCCGCGACTTCCGCCGCGAAGTCGCTGACTTCCTTCTCGATGCCTTCGCCCAGCTGGAAGCGGACATAGCTCTTCAGCGTGATCGACTTGCCGGCATCCTTGGCCGCCTTGGCGACGACGTCGGCGACCGGGGTCTTGTTGTCCATCACGAACAGCTGCGACAGCAGGGCCTGCTCCTTGGCGAACTTGGCGACCGCGCCGTCGACCATCTTGGCGACGATCTCGGCAGGCTTGCCCGATTCGGCGGCCTTTTCAGCAGCGATCGCGCGTTCACGCTCCAGCAGCGCCGGATCGATGTCGGCGGCCGACAGCGCCAGCGGGAAAGCCGCCGCGATGTGCATGGCCAACTGCTTGCCCAGCGGCTCCAGCACGTCGGCAGGCGCATCGCCTTCCAGCGCGACGAGAACGCCAATCTTGCCCAGGCCCGGCGCCGCAGCGTTGTGGACGTAGGGGACGACGACGCCCTGGGTCACTTCGACCTGCGCGACGCGGCGCACATTCTGGTTCTCGCCGATGGTGGCGATGTTGGCGACCAGCTTTTCAGCGACGGTGCCGCCCGACGGATAGGCCGAATTGGCCAGCGTCTCGGCATCGATCGCGCCGGTTTCCAGCGCGATCGCCGAAACGGTGCGGACGAAATCCTGGAACTGGTCGTTCTTGGCGACGAAGTCGGTTTCGCTGTTCACTTCGACGGCAACGCCCTTGGTGCCGGCAACGGCGACGCCGACCAGGCCTTCGGCGGCGGTGCGGCTCGACTTCTTCTGCGCGGCGGCCAGGCCCTTGGCGCGCAGCCAGTCGGTTGCCGCTTCGATGTCGCCACCGGCTTCGGTCAGCGCCTTCTTGCAATCCATCATGCCCGCGCCCGAACGGTCGCGCAGTTCCTTGACGGCGGCAGCGGTAATCTCGGCCATGTTTCGGCTCCTAAGTTCAGTGTTTCAAAGGATAAGGTCTTAGATAGGCGTTAGGGCGCGTCTCCGAAGAGCGCGCCCTAGCCTGTCATTCCTACAGTCGTGCGACGCGCTTAGGCTTCGGCGACGACTTCTTCAGCGATCGGCTCGTCCATGGCACCCAGATCGACGCCCGAAGCCTGCTGCGCACCACGGTTGCCCTTGGTGGCGGCGGCGGCGATGGCGTCGCAATAGAGGCGGATGGCGCGGCTGGCGTCATCGTTGGCGGGCACCGGGAAAGCGATGCCGTCGGGCGAGACGTTCGAATCGAGGATCGCGACGACCGGGATACCCAGCGTGTTGGCTTCCTTGATCGCCAGCTCTTCCTTGTTGGCGTCGATCACGAACATGACATCGGGGATGCCGTTCATGTCGCGGATGCCGCCCAGCGACGCTTCCAGCTTCTCGCGCTCGCGAGTCATCTGGAGCACTTCCTTCTTGGTGAAGCCGTGGGTATCGCCCGACAGCTTTTCCTCAAGGGTCTTCAGACGCTTGATCGAACCCGAAATCGTCTTCCAGTTGGTGAGCATGCCGCCCAGCCAGCGATGGTTGACGAAATGCTGGCCAGACTTGCGCGCGGCGTCCGCGATCGGGTCCTGCGCCTGGCGCTTGGTGCCCACGAACAGCACCTTGCCGCCGGCGGCGACGGTGCCCGACACGAAGTCGAGCGCACGGCCGAACAGCGGCACGGTCTGGGACAGGTCAAGGATGTGGATGCCGTTGCGCTCGCCGAAGATATACGGCTTCATGCGCGGATTCCAGCGATGGGTCTGGTGGCCGAAATGGGCGCCAGCCTCGATCAATTGGTGCATGGTGACGACAGGTGCCGCCATAATTATTCTCCTTCCGGTTTGACCTCTGGGAATCAGGAACACGGGGAACAGCCTGAAAGGCGTCTCCGGCACCGGATATGGTGATTCCCATGTGGAATGGTCGCGCCTTTAGACGCGGAAAAAAGCAATTGCAAGGGTTGACGGCGTTCCCGAATAAGAACATAAGGGGAACAGGCGGAACAAATACGGTTAACGGCCGTTCAATCCGTCATCATGAGACATGCCGTGCAAATGGCAAGATGGAAAGTGATCGACGATGTTCACTATAATTGCAGCGACCCTGTTCTCCGCCGCCTTCCTTCTGGCCATGGGCACCATCGTCTGGATGTTCGCCCATTATCACGACAAGATGGTGGCTGCGCTTCAGTTCGAGCCTATCCCGCACAATCCGCCGGTCTATCATCTGCGCATCCGTCGCCCCCGCGCCGCGCAGCCGCTTCGCCGGACGGCGTCGGCCCTGCCAGGCAACGCCCTCGCCGCCTGAACAACCAGACGCGCTTACAACCACCGGCGCTAAACCCGTTGGGGCTGTGCCTTTCGTATCCGTTAAGGCCTGCTCAACTTATATCCGTTCGTCCTGAGTAGCCATTGAGCGAAGTCGAAATGGCGTATCGAAGGATATAACGCCGCGCATGATGCAGCGATATTTGAGCATCTCACCCGTCCTTTAAGTCACAGGCGAAACGACCTTGGCGCTTTCCCTATGCCGACGCACTTTGGCGTAAGACATGATCCCGAACGGGATCAGCGCGACATAGATTGCGCAGATCAACAGCAGCGTCAGCCACGGGTCCGTCACCAGCAGCGCCGCCAGCAATCCGGCGAAAGCGATCACCTCCAGCCGGATGCGCTTGCGCAGCCGCAGCGCCGACCAGGTGTAGGTCGCGATGTTGGATATCATCAGGAAGGCGATGAAGGCGGTCCAGGGTGCGACCACATACCAGGCGCGGAAAATCTCCTCCCCCGTCACGAGCCACAGATAGAGCGGTACGAAGGCCAGCCCCGCCCCCGCCGGTGCCGGCACGCCGGTCAGGAATCCCGCCGACTTGTGCGGCTGCTCGTCGGCATCGATCGCGGCATTGAACCGCGCCAGCCGCAGTGCGCAGGACAGCGCATGGGCCAGCGCGAAGATCCAGCCGAATTTCGGCATGGCATAGAGCGACCAGAGGTAGAGGATCAGCGCCGGCGCCACGCCGAACGCGATCGAATCCGACAGCGAATCCAGTTCTGCGCCGAACCGGCTCTCACCGCGCAACATCCGCGCGATCCGCCCGTCCAGACCGTCGAGCACGCCGGCAAACAGGATGGACAGCACCGCCCGCTCCCACTCGCCCGAAATGCCGTACCGCACGCCGGTCAGACCGAAGCACAGCGCCATCGCCGTGACCGCATTGGGTGCCAGCATCCGCAGGGTGATGCCCCGGCGCAACCCGCGCGGTATGGCGCGCCGCTGGCGACTCACTGCTGGATGCCCGCGATAACCCGCGCGTCGCCCATCTGGCCCAGGATCGTCTCGCCCGCGACCGTGCGCTGGCCCAGGATCACGCGCGGCGCGGTGCCGGCGGGCAGATAGACGTCGACACGGCTGCCAAAGCGAATGAGGCCGATGCGCTGCCCCGCTGCGACCATGTCGCCGGGCTTGACGAACGGCACGATCCGCCGCGCGACCAGGCCCGCAATCTGCGTAAAGCCGATGCGTACGCCGTCATGGCGCTCGACCAATATATGCTGGCGCTCATTATCCTCGCTCGCCTTGTCCAGGTCCGCGTTCAGGAATTTGCCCGAAATATAGACGACCGACTTGATCGTCCCGCCAATGGGCGTGCGATTGATATGGACGTCGAACACGCTCATGAAAATCGACACGCGGATCATCGGCTGGTCGCCAAGGCCATTCGGCCCCGCCATCTCGCGCGGCGGCGGCACCCGCTGGATCAGCGTGATGAGGCCATCGGCCGGCGCGATGATCGCGCCCTCGTCCTGCGGCACGGCGCGCACCGGATCGCGGAAAAAGGTAAAGACCCAGATCGTCACGATCAGCATCAGCCAGCCCACAATCTCCCATCCCAGCAGGAACAGAACGCCGGTGATCGCGACCGCGATCAGGCCGAATTTCATTCCCTCCGGGTGAACCGAAGGAAAGCGCCATTTGACATTGCCGCCTGCGGCAATCGTGATCTCATCATTGTCCATGGTCACCGTCTTTAGGGAGAGACTAATGCCGTGACAACGACCGATCCCGGCCAAGGCTCCCCGCACGGCAGATAACTGGGCAGATAACTGGCCCTCCACGGTTGAACATTGCCGCCGCTTTGCCTAGTGCGTCCCCATATTCCACCCAGCAGCAAGAAGGCAAACAGGCGCTATGGCCAAGATCAAGGTGAAAAACCCCGTCGTTGAAATTGACGGCGACGAAATGACCCGGATCATCTGGGAATGGATTCGCGAGCGCCTGATCCTCCCCTATCTCGACATCGACCTGAAATATTACGACCTGTCCGTCCAGAAGCGTGATGAGACGAACGACCAGATCACGATCGATTCCGCCAACGCGATCAAGCAATATGGCGTCGGCGTGAAGTGCGCCACCATCACCCCCGACGAACAGCGGGTGGAGGAATTTAACCTCAAGCAGATGTGGAAGTCGCCCAACGGCACCATCCGCAACATCCTGGGCGGCGTCGTGTTCCGCGAACCGATCGTCATCAAGAACGTGCCCCGTCTGGTGCCCGGCTGGACCGACCCGATCGTCGTTGGCCGCCATGCGTTCGGCGACCAGTATAAGGCGACCGACTTCCTGGTCCCCGGCCCCGGCAAGCTGCGCCTGGTGTGGGACGGCGAAGATGGCCAGAAGATCGACAAGGAAGTGTTCGACTTCCCGTCGGCCGGCGTCGCCATGGGCATGTATAATCTGGATCATTCGATCATCGATTTCGCCAAGGCGAGCATGAACTATGCGCTCGACCGCAAATGGCCGCTCTACCTGTCGACCAAGAACACCATCCTCAAAGCCTATGACGGCCGCTTCAAGGATCTGTTCCAGCAGGTGTTCGACGCCGAATTCGCCGACAAGTTCAAGGCGGCGGGCATCGTCTATGAGCATCGCCTGATCGACGACATGGTCGCCTCTGCGCTCAAGTGGAGCGGCAAGTTCGTCTGGGCCTGCAAGAATTACGACGGCGACGTCCAGTCGGACACCGTCGCACAGGGCTTCGGTTCGCTCGGCCTGATGACCTCCGTCCTGCTCTCGCCCGATGGCAAGACGGTCGAGGCCGAAGCCGCGCACGGCACCGTCACCCGCCACTATCGCCAGCATCAGCAGGGCAAGGCGACCTCGACCAACCCGATCGCCTCGATCTTCGCCTGGACTCAGGGCCTCGCTTTCCGCGGCAAGTTCGATGACACCCCCGAAGTCACCAAGTTCGCCGAAACGCTGGAGCGCGTCTGCATCAAGACCGTCGAGGACGGCGCCATGACCAAGGATCTGGCGCTGCTGATCGGTCCCGATCAGGCCTGGATGACCACGGAACAGTTCTTTGAACAGATCCGCGTCAATCTGGAAAAGGAAATGGCCAGCTGGGCCTAAAGATACGGAACTGAAAAGCCGCTGAGGCTTTCAGTACGGAAACGGAACGAGGCGGCGCCGGACACCCGGCGTCGCCTTTTTCTTTTGGCGGCGTTTCAATGTTGCTGTTCCCCGGCGAAGGCCGGGGTCCAGTCCCGACGTTGAACTGGACCCCGGCCTTCGCCGGGGAACGCTGACCCAAGCACTGAACGAGGGAATGAAGCCATGACCACAGCAACCCGCAAACGCCTGGAGGTCCGCGCGGCCGTGCCGACCGACGTGCGCGCGATCATCCGGCTCATCGCCCGCGTCTATCCGGGGATGCCCAATTACTCCCCCGCCACGGTCCGGGGCCAGATCAACAATTTCCCCGATGGCTGCTTCGTCGCCCTCTATGACAATAAGGTCGTGGGCTATTGCGCCACCATGCGCGTCAGCAAGGGCATGGCCTTCGCCCATCATGACTGGGAAGAAATCACCGCCAACGGGTTCGGCACCCGCCACAGCGCGGCGGGCGAATGGCTCTATGGCTATGAAATGGCCGTCGATCCCAGCATGCGGGGATTGCGCATCGGCCAGCGCCTCTATGACGAGCGTAAGGAACTGGCCGAACAGCTTGATCTACATGGCGTCGTCATCGCCGGAAGGATGCCCGGCTATCTGCGCACCAAGCGCAAGGTGGAGGGGCCGAAGGATTATCTGGACAAGGTCGTCCAGGGCAAGATCCGCGACCAGGTGGTCAGCTTCCAGCTGAAAAACCAGTTCGAACCGCTCGGTGTCCTCGAAAACTACCTGCCCGAAGACAAGCAATCGGACGGCCACGCCGCCCATCTTGTCTGGCGCAACCCCTATGTCGATCCCGACGAAGCGCCCGAAATGCGCGTCCCCCGCGGCGTCGAAAGCGTCCGCCTCGCCACCTGCCAGCTCCAGGCCCGCGCCGTGCAGGATTTCGACGAATTCATCCGCAACATCGAATATTTCGTCGATGTGGCGGCCGATTATCGCTCAGACTTCATCGTCTTCCCCGAACTCTTCACCCTGCCGCTGCTCTCGTTCGAGGCCAAGAAGCTGTCGCCAATGGAAGCGATCGACAAGCTGACCAACTACACCCCGCGCCTGACCAGGGAACTGACGCGGATGGCGCTGGAATATAATATCAACATCATCGGCGGATCGCACCCGACCCGCGCCGACGATGGCGATATCCAGAATATCGCCTATGTCGCGCTGCGCGACGGTTCCGTCCACACCCAGGAAAAGATCCACCCGACCCCCAATGAATCCTTCTGGTGGAACATCAAGGGTGGCGATTCTCTCGACGTGATCCAGACCGACTGCGGCCCGATCGGCGTGCTGATCTGTTACGACAGCGAATTTCCCGAACTCGCCCGCCGCCTGGTCGACCAAGGCGCACGCATCATCTTCGTCCCCTTCTGCACCGATTCGCGGCTAGGCTATATGCGCGTGCGTTATTGCGCGCAGGCCAGAGCGATCGAAAACCAATGCTATGTCGTCATGTCGGGCAATGTCGGTAATCTGCCCAATGTCGACAATATGGACATCCAATATGCCCAGAGCGCCATCCTGACCCCCTGCGACCTGCCCTTCGCCCGCGACGGCATCGCCGCGGAATCGACCGAAAATGTGGAAACGCTGACGATGGCGGACGTGAACCTGGCCGACCTTAGTTGGGCGCGCGCCGAAGGCACCGTCCGCAACCTGCGCGACCGCCGCTTCGACCTCTATCATATCGAATGGGACAGCAACCCCGACCACAGCCACGCCCCCAGCGGCGGGCCAGTTCCGGCCGGCGGGCATAATTCGCCGGGGGGTGGATAACGACGGCAATTATCCGATGATTGCACGATGGCGACCGCATTCTATCCCGCTATGAAAGGCATTTATGTGATGCTTGCGGGGATTTCGAAATGACCGATCGAAAGGATATGACGGCCGCTTATTATAAAGCGTTGGACCTTCCAAAATCTCTTATAGTGACGAGAGGTGACGAAAAGCACATCATCCAGAAGAAAGCGGCGCTGGATCGAGCGCACGAAATGCGAAGATTCGAAATCGAGAATTATTGGAAACGCGCGACATATTTTTGGTCGTTCCAAGCCATAGCGTTTGTCGTGCTGGGCTTCATTTTCAAAGATGGCAACCCGCCAAAGCCCCTTCAAATCATACAGTTGCCTGCAGCAATTGGAGCAGTTTCGGGCTTCATAGGCTGGCTGTCCGCCAAAGGTTCAAAATATTGGCAGGAAAATTGGGAATCTCATGTCGATTCCTTGGAACATGATATCGAAGGCAAATTGACGCAAACCATCTGGAGCAATGGTAAACGCAGCTTCTCAGTAAGCAGGCTTAACCAAGCCTTTATGGCCGTAATCACGCTTGCTTGGTTGGTGGCGATGACGATACCCATTATAAACGAAACAATTCTGAACTGGATCGTTCGATACTCTGCCAACTTGTCTCTCGGCCTGTTATTAGCGATATTTCTTTATATCTGGATCGCATCAAGCCAGAAAATCACTGGCTATATGCTCAATCAAGACTCTTGGATCGGAAGCAGCACTCGTTGGCATTGGAATTGGAATTGGAAAAGATTGGGCGAAGGCAAAGAAAAACGACAATTAATTCTCCGCCATACGCATATGAAAGACGCTGAACAGCCTGACGATTAATGGCGGTTGAAGCATAATGTCACTCCACCGTAACGCTCTTCGCCAGATTCCGCGGCTGGTCCACATCCGTCCCCTTGATCACCGCGACATGATAGGCCAGCAACTGCACCGGGACCGCATAGACCAAAGGCGCGATCAGCGGATGGACCTTGGGCATCTCGATCGTCGCCATGCAGCCCTCGCCCGCCGCGGCGATCCCTTCCGCGTCGGAAATCAGCACCACCTTGCCGCCGCGCGCCTGCACCTCCTGCATGTTGCTCACGGTCTTCTCGAACAAAGGCCCGCTCGGCGCGATCACGATCACCGGCACCAGTTCGTCGATCAGCGCGATCGGCCCATGCTTCATCTCGCCCGCAGCGTATCCCTCGGCATGAATATAGCTGATCTCCTTGAGCTTGAGCGCCCCTTCCAGCGCCATCGGATAATCCGGCCCGCGCCCCAGATACAGCACGTCACGCGCCGGCGCGATCAGGTGCGCCATCGCCTCGATCTGCCCGTCGCGGCTCAGCGCCTCGTTCAAAGCCGCCGGCGCTTCCGACAAATGCCAGACGATCTCGGCTTCCTCTTCCGGCGTCAGCTTCCCCTTCGCCCGCGCCAGATTGGCCGCCAGCGCCGCCAGCACCGCCAGTTGGCAGGTAAACGCCTTGGTCGATGCCACGCCAATCTCCGGTCCGGCATGGGTCGGCAGCAACAGGTCCGCCTCCCGCGCCATCGAACTGGTCGGCACATTCACCACCACCGCGATGATCTGCCCCTCCGCCTTGGCATGGCGCAGCGCGGCCAGCGTGTCCGCCGTCTCGCCCGACTGGCTGATGAACAGCGCCAGTCCGCCCGCCTCCAGCACCGGGTCGCGATAACGAAACTCGCTCGCCACATCGATGTCGACTGGCACGCGCGCGAATTTCTCGAACCAATATTTCGCCACCAACCCGGCATAATAGCTCGTGCCGCACGCAACGATGGTGATCCGCTTCACCGCGCCCAGATCAAAATCCATGTCGGGCATGGCGACCTCATTCTCCATACGGCGCAGATACGACCGCAGCGTCTGGGCGACGACCACCGGCTGCTCGTAAATCTCCTTCTGCATGAAGTGGCGATGATTGCCCTTGTCGATCATCGCGCCGGACACGCCGGATATCGTCACCGGCCGCTCGACCGGCACATTATCCTTGTCGAAAATCTCCGCCCCATCCGCCGTCACGACCACCCAGTCGCCCTCTTCCAGATAGGCGATCCGCTGCGTCAGCGGTGCCAAAGCCAGAGCATCCGACCCCAAATAGGTTTCCCCATCGCCATAGCCGACCACCAAAGGCGACCCCAGCCGCGCGCCGATCAGCATGTCGGGATGGCTGCGAAACGCGATCGCCAAAGCGAACGCGCCATGCAGCCGCGGCAAGACTTGGCGCACCGCCTCCTGCGGCGACGCGCCCTGCTCCACCAGCTCGCTCACCAGATGGGCGACGACTTCGGTGTCGGTCTGGCTGTCGAAATGCCGCCCCCGCGCCATCAATTCGGCGCGCAGCGACTTGAAATTCTCGATGATCCCATTGTGGACCAGCGCAACCTCGCTGGTCGCATGGGGGTGCGCATTGCTGGTCGTCGGCGGCCCGTGCGTCGCCCAGCGGGTATGCGCGATGCCGGTGGTGCCGGGCAGAGGCTCGTCGCGCAATTCGCGCACCAAGTTCGCCAGCTTCCCCTCGGCCCGCCGCCGCTCGATCGCGCCGTCATGGATGGTGGCCACCCCCGCGCTGTCATAGCCGCGATATTCCAGCCGCTTCAAACCGTCGACCAGCCGTTCCGCCACGTCGTCCTTGCCGATGATGCCGATGATGCCGCACATGTGCCGGAAAGCCTTTCAGAAACTATAGGGAACGCGGATACCTGGCATCTCTGCCGGGAAATCCTTTGTATTTCGTGTCACCAGCACGCGGCCACGCAATTGCGCCGTCGCCAGGATGATGGCGTCCATCGCCTTGAGCCGCCCCCGCTCGCGGCGCAAGGCCGCTGCGCGCCGCCCAACCTCCGCGTCAATTTCATCGACGCCAAAACCGGACAGCAAAGTTTCCGCCCGCCACAGCCCGTCGCCCGCGCCCTTGGACATAACTTCGATCCACACCGCCCGGCTGATCCAAGCCCGCGCGCCATAATCGGTCGCGCGATCAATCTCCATCCGGGCCGGGGCAAAGCCCGCCAGCGCATCAATGATGATATTGGAATCGAAGCTGAAACCGCTCACCGGGACACAGGCGTCTTGGCGTCGGGATATTTGCCCGCGACCATGTCGAGATAAATCCGGCGCTGGCGATCATCGTCCGCGTCGAACAGATCGGGGAATTCGGCTTTGACCTCTTCATAATCATCGTCCCAGGGCCGGGTCGACGATGCCCGCTCCCGCCGCTGCCACGCGACCGCATCCCCTATATCGACGCTGTCTTTCCACGCGCCAAAACCGATATCGAGCCATTTTTTGCTGGTCACCGACTCCGCGTCGGCACGATAGTCCCGCACCGCCTCTCGCAAAACAGCCGCGCGCGACTTGCCCTGCTCGCGCGCCAGCTGGTCGAGCCATTTGACGTCGTCGTCAGGAATATCGGCCAGGAAACGCATGATGCCATGATATCATATCATGATATCAAGTCAATCCGCTCATAGAGGCCGGATCGTCACCAGCCATATATCCGGCGGCGCCAGCATCCGCACTGGCGCGCTGCTCGTCCCCACCCCGCCGGACACGATCATCGTCCGTTTACCCTCGCGATACAGGCCGCACGCATAGCGGGTGCCATATTTGGACGGAACATAGGTAATCCCGACAAAGGGCAAGGCGATCTGACCGCAATGGGTGTGACCCACCAGCGTCAGAGAAGGCGCGTCAGGTAGCAGCGGGAATATATCCGGCCCATGCGACAGCATCACCGGCGCGCCGCCCACCTGTCGCATCGCCGCCAACGTATCGGGCATATCGATCTTGCGGGTGTAGATGTCCCTGAACCCGGCGATGGCGATCGGCCCGCGCCGTGTCGCCCCATCCTGCAACAGGGGGATGCCGATCCGCGCGAAGGCCCTGCGCCAGTCCGCCGCGCTCAGCGCGCGATCGTTCAGCTTGCTACGACTGTCATGATTGCCCAGCACCGCCACCACGCCCAGCGGCGCGCGCAATCCCGCGAACGGCGCGATGCTGGCCCGCGCATCATAGATGGCACCGCCCTTGTCATCGCCGATATAATCGCCGCCCAACAGGATCAGGTCGGGCTTGAACGCATTGATCTGCGCCACGATCCGCGCCATCCGCGCCGGGCTGTTGTCCGGCCCCGACAGATGCGTATCGGTCAGCAGCGCGACGGTCACAGGATCGCGCGGCGCATCGATGGGGAATGGCAAAGCCACCGCCGCCCGCCGCACGACCGGCATGGCGCTGGCGTTGAGGAACAGCCAGAACGCGAAGGCACCAGCCAGCACGAGTAGAGTAAGCAATACCCGAAATATCCTGGCCGCTCTCATCTCGCCAATCCGTGCTCCTGCGCAAGCAGGAGCCCAGGGTCGAACGACGTGCCCTGTATCCTAGGTGCCTGCTTGCGCAGGAGCACCAAATCCTTCCTCACTTCAAGGCTGCCATCATATATAGCGATCATATTGCGACAATCTTCTCGCCATACCTTCCCTCAGTGCCGGATTTTCACTGAATAATGGATCAATAACGCTGGCATGAATTTCATGGACGGCAGATGCGATCGCAACTTTCAGATCCTTTCTGTCTGCTGGTATCAACCGTGCCAAGTCACCAATGTCTCGCGCAGCCTTGATACAGGTGGCGGAAATTATCAAAGCGAGATCGTCATCCACGGAGCAATTCTCCACTTTCCAAAAATGGGCCAAAAAGCCTCACGCCGCCGATGGCATTTTGCTGCTCAGTTCGCCGCTTTCCGCGCCAGCATCCGCTCGCGAAAGCGCTTGGCCCATCCCGCCTTGCCGATCTGCTCCGGCCGCACCAGACACAGCGCATCGGCCTCCACCGGCTTCGTCACCACGCTCCCCGCCGCCACGATCGCCCCGGCGCCGATCGCCGCCGGCGCCACCAGCGCGCTGTTCGACCCGATAAACGCCCCCGCGCCGATCTCGGTCCGATATTTGAAGAAGCCATCATAATTGCAGGTGATCGTCCCCGCGCCGATATTGGCCCCCGCGCCAACACTGGCGTCGCCGATATAGGACAGGTGGTTGACCTTCGCCCCTTCGTCCAGCCGCGCCTTCTTGATCTCCACGAAATTGCCGACCTTGGCTTTGGGACCGATATCCGCCCCCGGCCGCAACCGCGCATAGGGACCGATCTGCGCCCCGCTTGCGATCGTCGCGCCCTCCAGATGCGAAAAAGCGTGGATCGTCACATCGTCCGCGATTCTCACGCCCGGCCCGAAAACGACATTCGGCTCCACCACCACGTCACGGCCCAGCACCGTATCATGGGCGAAGAACACCGTCTCCGGCGCGACCAGCGTCACGCCATCGCGCATCGCCTCGGTCCGGCGGCGCGCCTGCCACATGGCTTCGACCCCCGCCAGTTCGATCCGGCTGTTCACGCCCGCCACTTCCCATGCGTCCGTCTCGATCACCGCGCTCGTCCCGCCGGGCAACATGACGATATCGGGCAGATAATATTCGCCCGCCGCATTGTTGTTGCCGATCTGGTCCAGCAGCACGAACAGGTCGGTCGATCGCACCGCCATCAGTCCGCTGTTGCACAAAGTCACCGCCCGCTCGGCTTCGCTCGCGTCCTTAAATTCCACCATCTTTGCGATGATGCCCTGCCCATCGGCGATGATCCGCCCATAGGCGGCGGCGTCATCGGGGCGGAAGCCCAGCACCACGGCGCGCGGCTCGTCGCCCCGGCTCAACCGGTCCAGCATCGCCCGCATCGTGCCCGCACTCACCAGCGGCACGTCGCCATAGAGGATCAGCACATCGCCCGCGAACCCCGCCAGCGCGTCATGCGCCTGTGCGACGGCATGGCCGGTGCCCTTCTGCTCCGCCTGCACCGCCACGATCGCACCGGTGCCATCCACCGCCGCCTCGACCTGCGCACGCCCCGCGCCCACCACCACCACCTGCCGCTCAGGCGACAATGCACCCGCGCTCGCCAGCAGGTGCAGCAGCATCGGCCGCCCGGCGATCGGGTGCAACACCTTATGCAGCGATGATTTCATCCGCGTCCCCTGCCCCGCGGCAAGGATGATGACGGCCAGCGGGCGCGAAGACAATTTGGGGTCGGTCACGATGATTTTCCCGGCAAATATGATGGGCTTGTCCGCTCTCTGCCATGTTTGCCTTGCCTTTGCCACCGCGCACGCGGCATGGCGGCGGCATGACCAGCATCCCCTTCGATATCGTCGGCTTCGACCTTGACGGCACTTTGATCGACACCAGCGGCGATCTCGCCGCCGCGGTCAATTACGCCATCGGCACGATCGGCCGACCGGCCTTTCCGGCCGCCGCGATCCATCCCTTCGTCGGCAAGGGCGCAAAGGTGATGCTGGCGCGCGCACTCGACGCATCGGGCGGCTACACCGCCGACACGCTGGACGCGCTCCTGCCCATATTGCTCGACTATTATCAGCAGAATCTGGCCATCCACAGCGTCCCCTATCCCGGCCTGATCGCCGCGATGGACGCGCTGACCGACGCGGGCGTGAAACTCGCCATCTGCACCAACAAGGCGGAACGCTTCACCATCCCGCTGATGCACCAGATCGGCCTGTCGGACCGTTTCGCCGCGATCGTGGGCGGCGACACGGTGGGCGTCGCCAAGCCCGATCCCGCACCCATCCGCGAAATGATCGCCCGCGCCGGCGGCGGCCGCACAATCTTCGTCGGCGACACGATCAACGACATCGCGGGCGCGCGCAATGCGGGCATCGCCAATGTCGCGGTCGGCTTCGGCTTCCTCGACGGCCCCGTAGAAAATCTGGATGCCGACGCCATCATCCACCATTTTGACGAACTGGTCCCGCTGCTGCGGCGCTGGCCGGCATGACGCCCCTGTGATGACCCTGCGCCTGGAGCAGGATGGCCCAGTCGCCCGGCTGTTGATCGACCGTCCCGACCGTCGCAACGCCATGACCCAGCCGATGTGGGAAGCCCTCCCCGTCCTCGTCGGGCAAGCCATGGCCGACGAGGACGTCCGCGTCCTCATCCTCGCCTCCGCCACCCCCGGCCTCTTCTGCGCCGGCGCCGACATCAATGAATTTGCCGCCTGCTCGGCCGACACCGACTGGCGCGTCGCCAATCAGGCCGCGATCCGCGCCAGCCAATATGCGCTCGCCCACGCGCCAAAGCCTGTGATCGCCGCGATCGACGGCGATTGCGTCGGCGGCGGCTGCGGCCTCGCCATCGCCTGCGACCTGCGCATCGCCGCGCCCACAGCCCGCCTGGGCATCACGCCAGCCAAGCTCGGCATCGTCTATTCGCTGTTCGACACCAAATTGCTGGTCGACCTGGTCGGCCCCGCCCGTGCGAAGCGCATCCTCTATACCGGCGCGCTCCACGGCGCCGACGAAGCCCTGTCCATCGGCCTGATCGAAGAGATCGCGCCCGATCCCCTCGCCGCGGCGCACATGCTCGCCCGCACCATCGCCGCCAACGCCCAGCACAGCGTCCGCGCGTCCAAGGCGATCGTCCGCCGCATCCTCGACGGGCAGGCCGACGACGACGCCACGACGCTGGCGCTGTTCCGCGACGCCTTCACCCTGCCCGACTTCGCCGAAGGCGTCGCCGCCTTCCGCGCCAAGCGCCCGCCAGACTTCTAGAGCGTTTTCGAAGCAGGTGGCTTCACCTGCTGACTCGGAAAACGCCGCAAATCAAAAGAATCGCAAACGCAAAAAGGCCCGGCGCGAACCGGGCCTTCTGCCATGACGGGCGGGGCAATCAGTTGCCCACGACCGGCCGCATCTCCTTGCCCGCGTCCGCATAACGCTCGCCGGTTTCGGCGCGGGCGATGGCGGCGCTGACCGGCGCCTGCACCTGGGCCAGCGCCTTGGCCTTGCATGCCTGCATCGTGGCCAGGTCCGTGGAGGAACAGACGCGGCTGGCGGCGCGGGCGATGCGGCTGCGCAACTGCTGCTGGCCTGCGGCCTGGCCCAGGTCCAGGTCGCCATGATAGACGGCGCTGGTGCGGCCATTGGACACGAAATCCTGCGCGGATGCGGCGCCGGCACTGGCCAGCAGGGCAATGGACGCGACGGCGGCGGCGAATTTGGGTGCTACGAACATGGGCTTATCTCCTCAAAATCTGTTGTGACCGGCGCGCCGCCTCAAAGGGGGGCGGTAGGGAACACCGGGTGCGAACGGGTGGAGCCGGGGTCTTTGGGGGTCGGCGTCCTGCCCCGTTCGCCTCATCTTGTTACGCTTGCCGCGTGCGCCGCGCCCGCCCGCTTCGACGGAAAGCGATCCGCATCGGCCAACGACAGGGTCACCGACCAAGCGCAGAGGAGCGCGGACGAACGGCGCGACGAACGACATCCGCGCCCACGCCAACGACATGCACGCGCCATATTGCCGTAAGGGAAAGGCGAATCATCCGACAGACAGCGCCAGACGCGAAAACGCCCCCGGCGCAAGGGAAGGCCGGGGGCGTATCCAGATGCTGTCGGGCACCGGATCGGGGTAAAGCTGTCAGGCAGAGACGACGCCATAAGCGCTGAACCGTCGCTTAACGGGCCTTCCGGCGCCGCGCTCTACCGATGCCCGCACCATAGCGCGGCAACGCCGATCCCCCCGCCCGCTTCGATGATCCGCCCATGCGCAGCGCCCGGCTACATCCCGGCCGGACCAACGGCTTGCGCAAAGCGACGAACGACATGAAAAGCGGCGGTTGCGACGAGCGCTTTGGCATGCGCGCCGGCAAATTACCGCAGCGATGTCGCAAGCGTCGATCCGTGCAGCCTACGAGCGCGAACTATGTCGCCAATGCGCCAGTTGTTGCCGCTCGGGTGAGAATTTCGCCTTCCCGAAAGCAGTCGTTCGTTGAGATTTCTATCATGCAGCAGGCGATGAAAAAGCAGCCGGTCGGCCGTCGATCATGTCCCAACACCGTATCGCGCAAACTTAACGGAAATTTCATGCCGCAAAATTATGCCCGCTGCATGAGCGATCGACGCAAAGTCCAGCTATTATGCGTGACATTAGTGGGGATGATCGCGTTTGGCGTTTATAAAATAGGGTTGGCTCTCAGCACCGGAATTTTGGAAACAAAGCTGGCACGGGCTTCGTGGCTCGACAACCCGGCTGGCTTTGTTCTCTATTTAGCTGTTTTCGTTGTGGGCACTGCGGCATTTTGCGCCTGACTGTTTGTCATCATTCATGATGAGCGGTCCGGACGCCAGCATACCAAAAGCCACTCGCTAACGTTCGATAGGCCAGAATACCGGTCATCGGCTCCCGACAAGTCGAGCCGCGACCAACGTCCGTAAATCCCCCATGCCGGGCGACGTGCAGACGATGGGGTCTTTGCAGGAAGCTGCCGGGCGGAACACGACCATTTCTGTCCTAGGTTGTCGGAATTTTCACAATCGATAGCGGATTTTGTCGATATCTCTTTACGGTCCAGCAACCGCACGCACGGTAGGTTTCCGACATGAACAGACTGAGTCAGATGTTGATGCTCGGAAGCCTTTTGGTCTGTGCAGTGGTTCAGTCACCTCCCCTCGCAGCATTATGCATTGGCCTGTCAATGACTTGCTTTAGCTACTGGATTAGTCGCAAATGGCCGGATCCTAGGCCATTATTTGTAGAGATCATGTCTCGACCCAGCACTAAAACGCTACCTAGGGAGCGGCGCTTAAACGCCTTGGTTGCCGGGGCGATGATTGTAAGTGGGCTGATACTTCTATTCTTTTTGCCTCAAATGCTGCCTGTTACCATTTGGACGTTTTGTTGGCCTCCGATGGGCGCGCATATCATGGGGCAAGGGGTCGCCACTCTCATATTTGGCTGGATCGCTGCGCCCAAGAATGTTGCAGAACACAATGCGTGGTTGGCGAAAATGGGCAAACCCTATCACCCCTGATCTCCGTCCGATTTCTACATGAGCCTGCTCCAATCCCGCCTGTCGCGTAGCCAGCTTTCTCCTACCAAATGGTTCAAAGCTGGCACTCCGCAATCCACCCATTATGACCCCCACCTGACGATTGCGACGGGAGTTATGGCAACGCCGACCATCCGCAGTCCCTCGTCTCGTCCTAAAAAGACCGCCATAGCGTAGCGCAGGCTACCAATTTTTAACCCCAAACATTCAACGTCAGTGCAAGGATGCGGAGGTAGCATATGATCCTGAAATACCGGCCTTGGCGCATGATCGTGGCTACAATCCTCGTAGCGATAATAGCCATCGTCTGCGCCATGTTTGCGCTCGACGTACCAGAGCCAAGCCGAAGCGGTCGCTACGCCGCGCTGCACGGCGTGCTGGGGCAAACCGGCATCATGGTGTTTTTACTGGGACTGGCGGCGATCTTCGCGCACTGTGCAGTCAAGTTAGTGTTGCTTTTGGCTTCCGGGTGCGTGGCAGCGGAGAGCGACGACACTGGCGTGCGCTTGCGCAGCGCAGGGCACCCCATCGCTTTGACCTGGGGCGACATATATAGGGTGGAGCGTAAGGAGATAGGCGGCAGGAACAAAGTTCCCGTAGTCGTGCTGCATCACGCGCCGAAGCGCGCGGTCCTCTTTGGCAGCAGACGCACCAGCACCCTGATCCCAAGACTTCTGACCGCAGACGATTGGGAGTTCGAGAATTGGCTAACGACGGTCGAGGCGCGGATCGCCTCCGGGTCGTAAGTCAGCAATGGCGCTCAGCCAGCGTAATCGCCGGCAAACTTGTTACGTTGCTACGTTTACGGCCCCTAATGCCCTTCGACGGATTGGCTCCGGGCCACCGCCATTGCTGCGGCAAGGCGGTTCCGGCTCATTGGCAGCTTTCACGGTTTCTAGGTAAAGCCAATGCGCAAAAGCGGATCAGCAGCTATCGCGATCTTCTCGCCGACGACCGGACATTCGGAAATCGGCCATTTAGCCCCACAATCCCTCCGCCCTACCCTCTCCCACGCCCCGCTGCCCTTTAGGCATGGCATCGCGCGCCCGATGGCCACGCGGCCACTCGCAATCCCATTGTATCGCTCCTATCTTCGCCTCTGGATTCCTCCTCGGAACATTTGTAGAACGGATCGCATGAGCCTCACCCACATCTCCGTCCGCGGCGCGCGCGAGCACAACCTCAAGGGCGTCGACGTCGATCTGCCCCGCGACAGCCTGATCGTCATCACCGGCCTGTCCGGCTCCGGCAAATCCTCCCTCGCCTTCGACACCATCTATGCGGAGGGGCAGCGGCGCTATGTGGAATCGCTGTCCGCCTATGCGCGCCAGTTTCTGGAGATGATGCAGAAGCCCGATGTGGAGCATATCGAGGGCCTCAGTCCCGCCATCTCCATCGAGCAGAAGACGACCAGCCGCAATCCCCGCTCCACGGTCGCCACGGTCACGGAAATCTACGACTATATGCGCCTCCTCTGGGCGCGCGTCGGCATCCCCTACAGCCCCGCGACCGGCCTGCCCATCAGCGCGCAGACGGTGTCGCAGATGGTCGATCGCGTCGCCCTCCTGCCCGAAGGCACCCGCTTCTACCTGCTCGCCCCCGTCGTGCGCGGGCGCAAGGGCGAATATCGCAAGGAACTGGCCGAATGGCAGAAGGCGGGCTACACCCGCGTCCGCATCGACGGCGAAATGATGCTGATCGAAGACGCGCCCGCGCTCGACAAGAAATATAAGCATGACATCGAAGTCGTGGTGGACCGCCTGGCCGTGGAACCCGACATGGGCACGCGGCTGGCCGACAGTTTCGAACAGGCCCTGAAACTAGCCGACGGCCTCGCCTTCGTGGACCTGGCCGACGGTGTCGTCCCCGGCCGCGAAGACGAAGCGCAAAGCACCGACAAGAAGATGAAGGGCGCGGGCATCCCCGCCAACCGCATCGTCTTCTCCGAAAAATTCGCCTGCCCGGTCAGCGGCTTCACCATCCCCGAAATCGAACCGCGCCTCTTTTCCTTCAACGCGCCCATGGGCGCTTGCCCGGCCTGCGATGGCCTGGGCGAACGGCAGGAGTTCGACCCCGAACTGGTCGTCCCCAACGAAGCGCTCTCGATCAAGAAGGGCGCGGTCGTCCCCTGGGCCAAATCCAACCCGCCCAGCCCCTATTATATGCAAGTCCTCGGCTCCCTCGCCAAGGAATTCGGCTTCTCGCTCGACACCCCCTGGGCCGACCTGCCCGGCGAGATAAAGCTCATCATCCTCCACGGCACCGGCGGCAAGCCCGTCACGCTACGCTTCATCGATGGCAAGAAGTCCTACGAGGTCAAGAAAGCGTTTGAAGGCGTCATCGGCAACTTGAACCGCCGCCTGCTCCAGACCGAAAGCGCGTGGATGCGCGAGGAACTGAGCAAGTACCAGACCGCCATGCCCTGCGAAACCTGCCACGGCGCGCGCCTGAAACCCGAAGCCCTCGCCGTCAGGATCGCGGGCGAGGATATCTCCATCTCCACCCACCGCTCGGTGGTGGACGCGCTCGCCTTCTTCACCGCGATGCCCGATCATCTGAACGACCAGCAGCAGCAGATCGCCAAGGCCATCCTCAAGGAAATCGTCGAGCGCCTGGGTTTCCTCAACAATGTCGGCCTCGATTATCTGAACCTCGACCGCACCAGCGGCACCCTCTCCGGCGGCGAATCCCAGCGTATCCGCCTCGCGTCGCAAATCGGCAGCGGCCTGTCGGGCGTCCTCTACGTCCTCGACGAACCCAGCATCGGCCTGCACCAGCGCGATAACGACCGCCTGCTCGTCACGCTGAAGCGCCTGCGCGACCTGGGCAACAGCGTCATCGTCGTGGAGCATGACGAAGACGCCATCCGCCACGCCGACTATATCGTGGACATGGGACCGGGCGCGGGCATCCATGGCGGCGAGATCGTCACCCAGGGCACGCTCAAGCAAATCCTCAAGGCCAAGAACAGCCTCACCGCGGACTATCTCAACGGCACCCGCCGCATCGAAGTGCCGCCCAAGCGCCGCAAGGGGTCTGGCAAGAAACTCACCGTCCACAACGCCCGCGCCAACAATCTGACCGGCGTGACGGCGTCGATCCCGCTCGGCACCTTCACCTGCATCACCGGCGTCAGCGGATCGGGCAAGTCCAGCTTCACCATCGACACCCTCTATGCGGCATCGGCGCGCGCCCTAAACGGCGCCAGAATTATCGCCGGCCCGCATGACAAGATCACGGGCCTGGAACATTGCGACAAGGTGATCGACATCGACCAGTCGCCCATCGGCCGCACCCCACGCTCCAACCCGGCCACCTATACCGGATCGTTCACCAACATCCGGGACTGGTTCGCCAACCTCCCCGAAAGCCTCGCGCGCGGCTATAAACCCGGCCGCTTCAGCTTCAACGTCAAGGGCGGCCGCTGCGAAGCCTGCACTGGCGATGGCCTCATCAAGATCGAGATGCACTTCCTCCCCGACGTCTATGTTACGTGCGACGTGTGCCACGGCGCGCGCTACAATCGCGAAACGCTGGAGGTGAAGTTCAAGGGCCACTCGATCGCCGACGTGCTCGACATGACGGTCGAGGATGCGGTGGAGTTCTTCAAGGCCGTCCCCCCCATCCGCGACAAGATGGCCATGCTCGCCGAAGTGGGCTTGGGCTATGTCAAGGTGGGCCAGCAGGCCACGACCCTGTCCGGCGGCGAAGCCCAGCGCGTCAAACTCGCCAAGGAACTCTCGCGCCGCGCCACCGGCAACACCCTCTATATATTGGACGAACCCACTACCGGCCTGCATTTCGAGGATGTCCGCAAACTGCTCGAAGTCCTCCACGCGCTGGTCGATCAGGGCAATAGCGTGGTCGTGATCGAACATAATCTCGACGTCATCAAGACCGCCGACTGGATCATCGACATGGGACCGGAAGGCGGCGTCAAGGGCGGCGAAGTCGTCGCGGAGGGAACGCCGGAGAAGGTCGCGAAGGAGCCGCGGTCATTCACCGGGCACTATCTCGCGCCATTGCTGGGGTTGGAGAGTGTGGCGGCGGAGTGAAAAAACTTAACACTAATATCTCTCCTTCTGCCATGAGGAGACAAATATCAAAACGGAGGGCCACTTGGCTGTTTACGCTCTTTGGAACAACAAGGGTGGGGTAGGGAAAAGCTACCTCACTTTTCAGATTGCTGCGGAATATGCCCGCACTCACCCAGCCGAAAATGTGCTGGTCATTGATTTATGTCCTCAGGCAAATTCATCAAGCATGTTGCTTGGTGGCATCGAGCATGGTGAGCGCATTCTTAACGAGCTTGCCACGGGCACACCACGCCGAACAATTGCTGGCTATATCGAAGAGCGGATCGTCAGTCCCTATATAAATCCCAATGCCGGATCAGCCTATGTTCATCAAGTAAGTCGCTACAATCACTGGATTCCACAGAACCTGCATTTAGTTGTGGGTGATGAAGAATTAGAAGTTCTAACCTCTAGGGTACAGGGTGCGACAAATCCTGGACCCGGCGATGCATGGAGAATAGTTCATAGTTGGATTTCAGATCTCATCGCAGATATTCGTCATTCTTGGAACGTCGAAAACAGTACAGTTTTCATAGATTGCAATCCAAGCTTCTCCATCTACACAGAACTAGCAATGTCAGCCTCAGATAGGCTTATTATTCCTTTTTCAGCAGACGGCTCTTCAAAAAGAGCTGTAAGAGCGGTTCTGTCATTGTTGTTTGGAATCCGACGGACGGGTACAGGCCGTCAATCTGAATTCTTCCTGAATTCTCAACGCTATCGCATGTCTGTGCCAGAAATATACAGCTACGTTGGCAATAGGCTAACGTCGGCTAATATGAGCACTGCAAGTGCTTTCCGGACTGTGGTGAATGAGATTGGCTCAGAGCCTGATTCATAATTATCCGATGAAATTTCATAGTCTTGCGATGCGACGCGCGAATAGCTGGATGGAAGCTATGAACAGCCACGCAGTTGCCGATGCGATGGTCTGTTCAAAGTCCTTGG
>NZ_JABBFV010000040.1 GCF_012927105.1 Sphingobium psychrophilum
ACTTTGAACAGACCATCGCATCGGCAACTGCGTGGCTGTTCATAGCTTCCATCCAGCTATTCGCGCGTCGCATCGCAAGACTATGAAATTTCATCGGATAATTATGAATCAGGCTCTGAGACGTGAGTGCCTATAAATCGGTCAGATGGACGACCTTGTCAACGGGCGTACGCGCTGCGCTGGCGGTAGGCCAAGTCGTTGTTCTAGCGCGGATTCTCTCTCCGGCATCGTTCGGTATCCAGGCCTTGGCATTGACCGTAATTAATTCGATGATCCTGTTTACGGACTTCGGCCTTGGCAACGCGGTAATTCAACACAGAGACATTTCGGATAGGGCGCTTTCGAGTCTGTTTTGGCTCAACGTATTGATGGGGATTGTTTTAGGCGCGGCGCTGTTCTTCCTTTCTCCGGCGATTGCACATTTCTATCGCAAAGACGAACTTGGACCGGTTCTTAGTACCCTTAGCTTCGCCTTTGTTATATTGTCGCTCGGGCAACAGGCTAAGGCGCTTGCCGAAAAGGATCTTCGGTTTGACTCACTGGCACGCATTGAAATTCTAGCAAATGCATGCGGCGTGCTAGTTGCGATCCTGTGCGCCCTGAGCGGCGCGGAAGTCTTTTCGCTTGTACTTGGCTATCTGGCTACGGTTACGATTTCCTCAATAGGCTATCTTCGGATCAAGGGATGGAGGGCATCGCTTCTGCCGCTGATTGAGTTTCGCGAAATCACCTATCTCATGCACTTTGGCGGCCGCGCCGTCATCGTCAGTCTATTCAACCTGATTGGCGCCCAGGCCGATACTATTGTGATGGGCCGGTTCTTCAATACGACCACCGTAGGTCTTTACACTCAGCCTAGAGAACTCACCTTCAGGGCAATGATGACAATCAACCCGATCGTGACACGCATCGGCTTTCCGTTAATCGCCCGGGCGCAAGGCAACAAAGTCGAGCTGTCGAGAATATATCTCAACACAATATTATTCACCTCATCAGTGAACATACCGCTCTTTGGATTTGTATTCCTGTTTGCCAGGCAGTGCACGGCTGTCTTTTTGGGACCAGCTTGGTCGGCTTCTGTCCCCTACATGCAGGCCATTGCCATCTGGTGCATGTTCCGCTCGATTGGAAACCCGATGGGAAGCCTGTTGCTGGGCACCGGACGCGTAAACCGGGCAATGCTATCCTCCCTCTTCGTTACGATCGCTGTCGTCATTTCAGCAGTTCTTGCTGCACAATATCTGGGCGCTGCAGCGATAGCCTATGTATTGGCAATTCTGTATGTGATTCTGGTTCCGACATTTTGGGTCGCGCATGTGAAAGTAATTACCGGTTTGCGGTTTGTCCAATATCACATGACACTCGTGCGTCCATTTATAAGTACTCTGATCGCAGGTATGACGGCTTTTCCCATGTCCATGATAATACATAATCACTATTTGTCGCTTTTGGCGGGCGGGTTCGTTTTTTTTCCGATCTATTTCCTTGTGAGCTTTATCGTGAATAAGGAGTGGGTTATTTCCCTTCTAAAAATGTTACGTATGAGTGCCGTTCTTCCCAGAATTGTAAAATAAGTATCGCTGGCGATCGGCAAGCCATTGTCATTTTGCGTGGGGGGACGAGCCGACCGCTTCGCAAATCAAATGCAGGCTGGATCCTTGTTCAAGATGGACGCAGAGGCCAATTTTTATAAATTGTACTCTACGATATGGATAGACCAATCGTATGAATAGTAGAAAAATTCCGCCTGTACTTAGTTATGCTAGGTGGTGGCTTGCACTTATATTCTTTGTGTTGCTTGCTTACAGTTTTAATCCTTTTCCAAGTGATGCTGAAATATATTCTTTGCAAAGGGGTCATGGGAGCATGGCGCGTACAATAGGTAACTATTGTCGAGTTGCACTGTATTGTTGCGCCGCTATTTTTGCGATTATCGACATTGCCTATCGAAGCAATATTTATGTATCTGACATTATCCGTGGCAAATGGATTTTATCCATTTTAGCTTATGTATTTCTAGGCTGCCTCTGGAGTCCCGTTCCCATAGATGCACTTGAAAACTCGCTAGCTATGTTAGCAATTATCGTAACCATATTTGTGCTAACAAGTGAAATGCGCACAGCCGAAGATCATGTTATTTTTCTTTATTGGGTGATATTTTCCTGCCTATTTACTTCTCTTGCTGGTGTAGAATTTCTGCCCATGCGTGCCATCCACCAAGCTGCTTATGACCTAAACGTTGACGATCTCCAGTCGAGCGTAGAGTTGATAGGGGATTGGCGAGGCGGATTCATACACAAAAACTACGCAGCAGGTTTCCTGATGATGGCGCTACCCATTTTATTCACTTCAAAATTTCGAGGAGTGTTTGGATTGGTTTCAGGGATATATTTGGTCGGAACGTCCGTTTTTCTTCATTTCGCGGATTCCTTTACGTCAGTTATTGCATCTGTTATCGGCATTCCGCTAGCTTTGGTCTTGTATCGCCTGTCCAGATCGACTAGCGGTCCGTTGATCGGTTGGCTGATTATGGCTATTATGGTAATATTTCCGATTTTCAGTGTTTACGTGATCGAACCCTATACTGGTGCGACCATCAGCGATCGGACGCTAATCTGGGATGCCAATCTTAAACTCGGCCTTACGCATCCTTTTTTCGGTGCTGGTACGCAAGGCGTATATTCCGGCTTGGCAGGGCTGGAGAACTTCACGACTAACGAATTTGTCGCACGTGTTGGATCACATTCGCACAACGGGTTCATGGAGACGTTCGGACAGCTTGGCCTTGTAGGGGTGCTGCTAGTGATGGCAATGTTGGTCAATGCAATAGCTGCTGTCTTTCGACTAGTGTCGATGAGGCCAAGGACAGAAGCAATATGGGGCGCACGCGCACTTTTGCTTTGCCTGTTTTGCGCGCTTATTCGCGCTTGCGTTGAGCCTGATTTTATCGACAAGCGGCTCCATTGGTTTGTCATTATTTTTATAGTGATCGCAATTCAGCGTGCGCTGGGAGAAGCTATCAATTCGAGCTTGCTTCCCCAGTCAGAAAGTGGGGATCGAGATCTTAATGAACCCTGAAGGTGGCATCGCACTGAGGTGGTGCCGCCTTGTTATCCCAACCTGCATTGATCATGACCCATATGCCCATTTGCGGCGTCCGATCGTCATGATGCGCCAGGGCTGATCGATCAGCTGGACACCTCGAAGAACCGTTGGATTTGGGCGTAGGCTCGATGGTGCGGATTGAGGCGGCATGGCAGGAGTGATGTTGCGGCGTATTTGTCGGTGATTTCGATATTGCCGGTGCCGCATGGGTCGGGTTTACCTTCGGTGGCCATTGGCTCACATCAAGCAGGCGCAGTTCGCCCTTCGAGCCAGGCAAGGCGCTGGAAGTTATAGGCCAAGTTGGCCATGCCGATCTTGATGGTAGCGCGGGCGCTGCCGATGGTGCGCACGACCAGCCCCATCCGGTGCTTTTGCCCGGCGAACACATGCTCGACCTGGGCGCGGATCTTGGACCGCCGGGTATTGGCCTTGGCGATCCGCTCAGGCAACGGTCGCCGCGGCTTGCGCCTCTGGTGAATGTGGCTGGTGAACATGCCACTGGCCAGGAATGCCTCGTTCTTCCTGGATCGATAGGCGGTATCAGCCCAGACACCGGAGGCAGTGTTGTCCTTGCTGATCAGAACCGGCAGCCGTGCGCCGTCATGGGCATTGGCGGCGCTGGCATCCCAGGTGCGGATCAGCCCATGGGTTTTGTCGATGCCGATATGATTCTTGTACCCGAACATCGGGATGGCCAGATCAACCGGCTTGGCCGCCCTTAGGGTCGGCGCCCTCCCTCTGACCTTGGCCTTGCTGTACTTGATCGACCAGCGCGCATCCCAGTCCTTCTGCCGGGTCTTGGCCGGCTTCCAGTCCTCCGGCACGCATCCCTCCTTGATCTCTGCTTTCTCCGCTTGGGTATTGCGCTGTTTGGGTGCCGGCACGACCGTGGCGTCGATGATCTGCCCGCCCATGGCGAGATAGCCCCGGTCCTTAAGCGCGGCATCAAAGCGCGCGAACAGCCGGTCGATCGCTCTGGCCTGTACGAGGCGCTCCCGAAACAGCCAGACCGTCGTGGCATCCGGCACAGTGCCATCGAGTCCAAGGCCCAGAAACCGTTGGAATGACAACCGGTCCTTGATCTGAAACTCGGTTGCCTCGTCCGACAACGAATAGAGCGCCTGCGACACCAGGATCTTGAACATCAACACCGGGTCGAACGGCGGGCGCCCGCCTTTGCTCCGAACACTGCGTCGCAAGGCCGTCATCAATGGTCCACGGAAAACCTCGAAATCCACAACAGCCGACAATCGCTCCAGTGGATCACCCGTCGCGCTCAGCGCATCGTACCGGTCCGAAAGATCGAAGAAACCCGGCTGACTTGCCATCATCGCCTCCAACATATCGTCGGCGAAGTGAATCAAATCTGCCTGTCAAACGCCAGAGTTTTCGAGGTGTCCATCTTCTTCAACTCCCGCCCCACGGTTTCCGTCAAGGATACGCCAAACTCGCCATGGAGCCGCCGCGCCAGGTCGATCAGCCGCCAGCGCACAACCCCATGGATCGCCGGGATCGGATCACTTTCAACGATCTTCGCAAGGGCCTGGCGCTGGGCATCATTCAACAAGGGGAGTTTTCCCGTCGACAAGACCGCCGGGCCCCTGGGCATTGAACCGCACCACCCAGTCGCGAACGATCTGCAGCGTCACTCCGCCGATACGCGCGGCATCGCTGCGGCTGCCGCCATCATAAACTTCCGCCAAAGCCCGCAGTCGCTGTCCCTGGTTCGCGCTCCTTGTCGCACGCGCCAGTCGTCTCAAGCCCCGCACGTCAAAGTCATCCCGCAATCCGATCGCTGCACCCATGGCAATGCCCTCCAACCGGCAGCCATAAATTCAGAAATTCGGCGTCTTGGGAATCTCCTGGTGAGTCAGCATCATCGGAGGTTGGTATTACATCACAAGTTCGTCCCTCATCGTTCTCTTCTGACCCAGGCCATGTTCCTTTTTGGGGTCAAGCGGGATTCGCCTCGTACCCGCGATTAAATGATAGAAGGAGTAAGGGTTGGTCGTGAGATAGCGCCATCCAAGCCTTTTGGGTTCCTTGATCGTCCGGAAAAGCCATTCGAGTCCCAAATTCTGCATCCATTGGGGCGCCCGGGGGGGCATCCCCGGCCAGAAAGGCATAGAGGCCACCACACGTCTTGATCCAGCCGACACCGTTTAGGCGGTGTCGGTTACGCACCGACCATTGCTCCTGCAAGGGCTTGCCCAGACCGATCCAGAGAATATCGGGCTTAGCGGCACGGATCTGCGCGCAGATATCCTCTTCATCTTCGGTCCGGAAATAACCTGATCGCCGCCCGGCAATGATCAGATCAGGATACATTTCCTGCAAAGCGAGGGTCGCGGCCTCATTCTGCTTCTCACTGCCTCCGAACATAAAAAAGGAAAGCTTGTTTGCTACTGCGGCCTGTGAGGCATCATGGATGAAATCGGTCGTAGCGATGCGCTCGGGCAGGGGAGCCTTGGTCAGGCGACTGGCGAATACGATGGATTGGCCATCGGCGTGAATCCAGTCTGCTTCGCACATTGTGGCACGAAATCCGGGCTCTTGGGCTGCTAGCGCTACGCCTTGGCCATTGGAAGAAAATACCAGGGACGGAAGCCAGGCATCCCCGGACAGCCGGGCGGTCTTGCAATCTTTCACCATGATATTGGCCAGACCTTGTCGGGTCAGGCAAATGGTGGGAAGTCCGCCGATGCATATAAGTACGGGAGCTTTTCCATCCTCAAGGCGCTGGTCCATCATCAATCCCAATCCTGTCGATCGATCCCATACTTCCGGGGCATTTGTCTTTGGTTCATTCTAGCCTTCTATTTATGCTTTTTCTTGCGGTTTAAGACAGTGCTGACCAGCTTTTGATAGATGCCTCCGGCCAGCGCCACCTGAAGAAAGACGCGGGCAGCGTGCTTGGGCGCATAGGCTCCAGCCGCCGCCGAGCGCGCGAACAGTGATACGCCCTTGGCCAGCTTGCCTCCCTCGGCATAGGCTTTGGCCGACCGCCAGCCCATGAAACCGCGATAAGCGCGATCTGTGAGCAAATGCCGATTCTCACGCGCCCATCTTTCCCTAACCTCGCCCCGTGATCCGGACGATATCCGCTTTCCTGTCTGGACATCGTCCCAAACCGCGTCGGCCTTTGCCGAAAAAAGAAAGGGATGGCCGGCATGCGCCAAGCGCAGCGCATAATCGACATCTTGACCATAGGGAAGCCAATCGAGATACCGGATTTCCTTAGCGATCCAAGCAGGCACCACCAAGGTGCTGGTCTGAACAAAACCCATGTCGCAGCACAAATATTCAGACATTGCTTCTCCGACCTTGGGCGCGCGCGGCGGCTTGATGAATGTGTTGCCGCATCCACGGTCAGCGATCACCTGCGCGAAGTAGATAGCCGGCTTGTCACTTAGCGCAGCGACCGCCGACTCGAGGTGGTGCGGCAGGAAACAGTCGTCCGAATCGAGAAACGCAATGTATCGTCCTCGCGATTCCTCTATGCCGCGATTCCGCGCAACATTTGCACCGGCATTTTCCTGCCGAAAAAAACGAATACGCGGATCACCAATATTGCGAATCACTGTTTCGCAATCGTCCTTCGACCCGTCATCGATAGCAATGATTTCAAAGTCTTGGTACGTCTGCGACAAAACTGAATTGATAGTGGCACGGATTCGATCCACGCGATTGTAGATGGGTATGACGACCGAGAAGCTGGGTAAATGATGCATGGCCATCGGCGTCAAAGCCAGCCAGCCATCTTGATGATATCTATTGGCGCACCGAACAGCGCGGTGTCCTCCCCGACAATGAAGGCACATTCGTGCATTGTCGCTAATGCACCCGGTAGGCGATGAAGCCGGTAATTTTCCGACAGCGAGTGCGAGAAATAGGTGTCAATATCGGCCAGCATGCCGTTGGCCCTTGCGACGACAGGTGCGGAAATCTGACTGCCTACCGCTGCGGTACGGACAATGTTCACAATGTCGAAATCGAGGCAGTAGGGTGTGCCTTCCATGAAAGGACGATGCCGGAAAAATTCTTTGACCGAAGCATCGTATAGCGCCTGCTGTGCGACGTAATCGATATTCTCGACATGGTTGAGCCAGAGAATATGCACAACACCGCCCAGATCCCCGAGAATCGGGTCATGACGCAAGGCATAAAAACGGTGAAAAATTTTCTGGAGAAGTCGTGAACGGTAAAGCCGGATAAGGCCTGTTTTTTTGTCCAGCAAATTGTTAGTGTTGGCCAGGACCTCAAGGCCAAGTTTGCGAGCTGCGCTCGCCTCTGCAAGCGAGGAGCGCCCAACAGATAGCAAAATGGAGGGTACACCTCCTAGCCAATGGCTAACTCTCCAGTTATGGTGGCTAAGCCAAGCTGGAAAACGCGGCGTCTTAGTTGACATGGTAACAATAGATTCAGGTTTAAATGGTCTATTGTCGATAGCTTTTTGGTATAAATTCCCAAAACCTTCATTTTCAAGAAGATTGAGAGTTCCAAGCGCATAGGCTGTATTATGCACTGTTAGTTTTTTTCTATCGGCATCGCATTCCCAGCCAGACAGCGCTGTATCCGCAAGAATGTTAGCGAAAAGAACTGGAGACCTCGGATCAATTAAATTCATTATTCCTAAAAGATAAAATGAATAAACTATATCACACAGAGACTCTATCTTTATTTCTGGAGAAATATTTGCTTTCGTCCAAAAACTATAGGAAGCAGAATTGTGAGTGTTAAGATAATAGAGAATCGCCTTCTTGGATTGTGTTAAGACACTATTCTTTGCTTGATCTTTAGATCGAACGTGACTTGATTCCATGCTCACTCTACTTGCTTCGAGATGTAACAAATATTCAGGTAGCCAGCTTAGATAAGCGCCAATATGCCGCAATGCAACAATTAAGAGTCCGTTCAGCATACTTACAAAAGGGCGGTGACGTGATCGCTGATGTTATCAGTCAGAGGTAGATATCCGACTCTTTCATGATGGTTGGTTGATGTGATGGCAACGTGTCTGGGGCATGCGGCAGCAACGTGAAGCAGCGTTTCGTTTAGGGTGGAAGATGCCGCCTCGTGAATGGACGATGGCAAAGGCGCAATTCGCCGTCATCTTCGGCGAACGCTTCATCTGAACCGCCCGGAGGCTATTTGGTTTGGGTCATGCAACCATATCGAGGGTCTCAAGGGCTACATAGTAGTTGGCCTCGGCCTCGGCGGGCGGGATGTATACGATGGGGCCGAACAGGCGATGGTTGTTGAACCAGTCGACTCAGCGCAGGGTGGCCATTTCCACCGCCGATGCGGTTGGCCATGATCGTTGCCGCCAGATGACTTCCGCCTTGTAGAGTCCGTTGATCGTCTCGGCCAAGGCGTTGTCATAACTGTCGCCGACGCTGCCGACCGATGGCACCAGCTTGGCTTCGGCCAGGCGCTGGGTGTAGTTCATGGCGAGGTATTGCACACCACGGTCGCTGTGGTGGATCAGGCCGTCCTCAGGCCCGGGCCTGCGGGGATGGATTGCCTGTTTCAGGGCATCCAGGACGAAGCTGGCGGTGGCCGAGGTGCGGACTTTCCAGCCAACGATCCGCCGGGCATAGGCGTCGATCACGAAGGCCACGTACACAAAGCCTGCCCTGTCGTCGGTCGTGCAATTCTCCGCAAAAGTGGGCTTTGAAAATTCCCTGTTGGTGGCCCCTTTCATCTCATTCTGCCGGGGCTAGCCCCGGCAGAATGAGATGAGCCGACATTGTCCTCATCTCCTTTGCAGACGCGGAGACGGGGCCGATGATCCGACTTGGAGAATTGATGATGATCCTCGAACTACATCGGCAGGGTGTATCGATATCCGCCATTGCCCGACGCACTGGTCGCGACCCCAAGACCATCCGAAAATATATCGAACGGGGCGTCGAGGTCCCGGTTTACGGCCCGCGCATGCTGGGTCGACCGAACAAACTGGCACCCTATCTGGAATTTTTGCGTGAGCGGGTGACGGCCTTTCCCGATCTGACGGCGGCGCGTCTGACGCGGGAAATCCGTGAGCTGGGATATATGGGCGCTTATACCGCAGTAAAGCGGTTCCTGGCAGCGATCCGACCGGAAAACGGCCCCAAGCCCTTCGAGGTTCGGTTCGAGACGCCGTCTGGCGTGCAGGCACAGGTCGACTTTGCCCGGTTCGTCGTCGAATTTACCGATGAGCCCGGCGTCAGCCGGATCGTCTGGCTGTTTAGCCTGGTGCTGGGACATTCGCGCTTCCTGTTTGCGCGCTACGTCATGCACCAGGATCTCCAAACTCTGTTGCGCTGTCATATGCAGGCCTTTGAAGCGCTCGGTGGCATCCCGATCGAGATCCTCTACGATCGCATGAAAACCGCCGTGACCGGGGAAGATGATCAGGGCCATATCATCTACAATCGATCATTGCTCGCTCTGGCGGGGCATTACCGCTTCGTGCCACGCGCCTGCCGTCCCTATCGGGCCAAGACCAAGGGAAAGGTCGAGCGTCCGTTCAGCTATATCCGTAAGGACTTCTTCCTGGGCCGGAGCTTCCGCAATCTGGACGATCTCAATGTCCAGCTGATCGACTGGCTCGATACCGTCGCCAACGTCCGTGTCCACGGCACGACGCAGCGGATTATTGCTGAAGCCTTCGCCGCTGAGCAGCCTGAGTTGCAACTGCTCCCGGCGGGTCGCTTTGACGCTGTTCTGAAGCTGGAGCGCCGCGTCAGCCACGATGGGATGGTCTCTGTCGGCGGCAATTATTACAGCGTTCCCGATCGCACCCGGCGTGTCGTCGAAATCCAGCAGTTGCCCGACAAGATCCGGATCGTAGACCTGGGCCAGGTCATTGCCGAGCACCCGGTTCTTGAGGGGTGACGGCAGTACAGGATCGATCCTGCGCATCGGACAGGCAGCAGCGGCGCCAAGCGCCGTATCCATGGCAAAGAGGTAATCGCCATCGGTCGTATAGGCGATCGCGCGAAGCTGCGGCACGGAGGCAGACATGATCGAACGCGCTTGGGAGAAGAAGATCGAGCCGCTCACCGTGCGTATATCGACCGCTGTTCGGATCACTGGCCTCAGTCGGTCCCGGATCTATGAACTCATCCAGTCCGGAGACCTTGAAACAACAAAAGTCGGGCGAGCCACCTTGGTGCAGTATCGAAGCCTGAAGCTGCTGACGGACAATGCCGGTCCCGTCACTGAGGGACCGCCCTAGAGCCGCCTGGGAAGTTGCATCCCTGGCTGTTGGAAGACCACAATGCCGAACAGGGGCGCACAGGCAAGGACGGCGCGCACGGCGCAGTTTAGCGCACCCCAGTTCCGTCAATTGGGGAGAATGACCGTTATAAAGGGGGGATCTTCATGCCCGCCATGTCGATCATTTCCATCACTTTGAAGCTTCGATCGACCGGGCGCAAAATCTCTCGTCCATGAGAGCATGCCGAATGCCGCGCTGTGAACCTGTCATGCAAGGCAGCGGTGTTTTGGACATAGGAGCTTTGGTCCGCTCTGGACGGACCTATGGCCTATTCCCGACAATGCCCTCTTAAAGGTAACTGGCCGGCGCGACCGGCGACGGAACCAGGGGGACGGGCCGCCCGCCGCATCAGCGTAGTTGACTATCCTTGCTGCCCCGGCGGTTGATCGCGCCGAAGGCTACATGCGCGCGGTCGCGTTCGCTCTGACAAGCAACGCAAGTGCGCGCACCCGGCAGCGCCTCGCGACGCTTCTGGGGGATTTCTTCACCGCACACCTCGCAGTCATCGAGGCTTTCGCCACTCGGCAGGCGACTGCGCGCCGCATCGAGAGCATCCTTTATGCTGTCGTCTATCTGCTCCTGAACGGCGCCATCGGGCGCCCAGCCATTGGCCATGCGTGGTCTCGTTTGTCGCTGTGGAATTGCTTCCCCGATATGGGGGGCGGCACGCGAACTTCCAAGTGCGGGAGAGCGGTGCCAGGACAGTGCAATGCCAGCAAAGGTGAAGGAATAGGGCCGGACTATCAACTCGTCCGGACCATCTCGCCGACGCTGACCGACGCCAGCCCCAGCCAGGTGGCCATCCGGTCCAGTTCGATCGTCAGCCGTTCCACCGTTTCGGGCGGAGCGTTGGGTTCGAGCGCGATGCGGTGTGCGCGCAACCCGCCAGCCTGGCAGCAGTCGCGCGAACAGGGCGTTGATGTCGCGATCATAGCCATAGCCGGTGACGGTCGTGGTGTCGGGATAAAGCCCGAGCAGGTCGAGCGCGATTCGCCGTTTGCTATCGAACGCTGTTTCCGATGCGCAGGTCTCGACGCTCTCGCTGATCGCGTCGGTCGCGCCACTCTGGGATACCACATCCACCCGCCACAGGCTGCTACCGCTGATCGTATGGGCGAGCATCAATCGCAGGGCGATGGTCGGCGCAGTCGCCACCTTCGCCCGCACGGCGGCATGCCGATGCAAATCGACATAGCTGGCCAAGGGGGCGCCGAGTTCGGGACGGATCGGCTTTTCCAGCACGTCGCCCTGTTCCAGACGCCGTGCTTCCGTCTGGCTGATATAGCCCTCATGGACCGCGACGTCGCCGCCATGGCCGACCGCGATATAAACGCGGCCGCCTTTCTTCTTCGGGCAATGGACATGCTCCCAATGATGGAAGGTCTCGCCCCGGTGCACGAAAAGGACATCGGTCCATCCGGCCTCGCGATAGTCCTCCGCCAATGCGGCGATTGCGTCCTCCTGTGCCCGTCAGAACTGGCCTGCATCGGCAAAATAGCTGTCTTCGCCGAACAGGTCGGTGAGGATCTCGCCAGTATAGAGGGACAGTTCGAACAGCGCCTTGCTGGTGGCGATGGCGTGATCGCCCATCAGCCAGCTTTTGATCGCGTGCCCGGTCGGGGTGTAGCTCTTGCCATCGTCCGGCAGGGCCAACCATTCGCGCTGCCTTGGCCGGGACGAGGCATGACCATGGCCAGCGAGTCTGATAACAGGGCTGGATGAATTATAGCACGGGCCCATATCCGTTCATCGCCAGGGGCGCGAGCGCGGAACTGTTCGATATTGGCGAGGGGCGGGCGCTCAAGCTGTTCGGCGACAGCGTGTCGGACGAGATGATCGCGCGCGAGGCCGAGGTATCCATCCATGCCGGTGCCTGCGGCGTGCCGACCGCAGCGGCGATCGGGCAGCAGGCATGGGAAGGCCGGCGGGGCATCATTTATCCCCGGCTTGAAGGTTCGACGCTGATGGACTGGATACGGCGCAACCCGATGCGGGCGGGCTGGGCGCTGGACCGGATGGGTGAAATCCAGGCCGCCATGCACAGGGCCGGTGAGGGTCGAGCAGGGGGCGGGACGCTGCGATCGCTCAAGCAGGTGCTGACCACCGATATCGCTTATGGTCCTGCATCCGACGCGCTGCAACGGGTAGCCATCGCCTATCTGGAGACGTTACCGGACGGTGACGCATTGACCCATGGCGACTTTCATCTGGGCAATGTCATGATGACGCCGCAGGGGATGATGGTGATCGACTGGTCGAAGGCGGCGACTGGCCATCCTGCGGCAGACGCCGTGCGATCCGAAATGTTGATGCGCTTTGGCATTGGGCCGAGCGACTGGGTGACGAACCTTTGGCGGGACTGGGCGGCGGGGCGGTTGCGCAAAAGCTATCTGGGGTCGAGCGAGGTAACGGCGCAGGAGATGGACCAGTGGCGGCCCGTCGTCGCACTGGCCTGGTTGCGCGCACGCGACGCAGGGCGGACGCCCGCCTTCATCCGCTGTCTGGACAAGGCATTACGCAGGAGCGGGATTGGCAGCCTGCGCCCCGCATGAAGATCAATCCGACCCGAACAGATCCCGCGTAAAGACCTTGTCCGCCACATCCTTGATATCTGCTGTCATGCGGTTGGCGATGATGATGTCGCATTCCTGCTTGAAGGCGCCAAGATCGCGCACAATCCGCGATCCGAAAAATGCGCCCTCCTGCATCGCGGGTTCGTAGATCACTACCTCGATGCCCTTGGCCTTGATCCGCTTCATAATGCCCTGGATCGAGGATTGGCGGAAATTGTCGGATCCTGCCTTCATCACTAGGCGGAAGACGCCGACCTTCTTGGGGCGCTTTGCGATGATCTGGTCGGCCAGGAAATCCTTGCGCGTGTGGTTGGCCTCGACGATCGCGCGGATCAGGTTCTGTGGCACTTCGGAATAGTTGGCGAGTAGCTGTTTGGTATCCTTGGGCAGGCAATAGCCGCCATAGCCGAAGCTGGGATTATTATAATGCGACCCGATGCGCGGGTCGAGGCCGACGCCCGTGATGATCTGGCGCGGGTCCATGGCATGGGCGATGGCGTAGCTGTCCAGTTCGTTGAAGAAGGCGACACGCATGGCAAGATAGGTGTTGGCGAACAGCTTGATCGCTTCGGCTTCGCTGGGGTCGGTGAAGAGGATTTCCACATCCTTCTTCACCGCGCCTTGCAACAGCAGGTCGGCAAAGATGCGCGCCCGGTCCGACCGTTCGCCAACGATGATGCGGGAGGGGTGGAGATTATCCTGCAACGCCTGGCCTTCGCGCAGGAATTCCGGACTGAAGATTACCTGATCTGTCGCCAGGCGGCGGCGGACATCTTCCACGAACCCGACCGGCACCGTGGATTTGATGACGATGGTGGCGGTGGGATTGGCCGCCTTCGCAGTCTGGATCACCGTTTCGACGGAGGAGGTGTCGAACTTGTTGCTGCCGACGTCGTAATTGGTGGGCGTTGCGACGATCACATAGTCGGCACCGATCAGTGCCTGTTGCGGGTCGAGCGTTGCGGTAAGATCGAGGGGGCGGGTGGCGAGAAACGATTCCAGCTCAGCGTCTACGATCGGTGACTTGCGCGCGTTGAGCATGTCGACGCGATCAGGCGTGATGTCGACCGCGACCACTTCATTATGCTGGGCCAGCAATACGGCATTGGACAGGCCGACATAGCCAAGTCCGAAAACGGCGATCTTCATTCTTCCTTGTCCCCCGCACTGCGTCAAAGTGATGTTGATCTGCCCCCGACGAGACATCCATCATCCCACTTCATCCGCTCTGCGTCGGACGCGATCGACTTGCAACCGTTCATCACGTGAGAAACAAGCGCAATGTCTCCCTCTCTTGGCCAAACATGTGATAACGGACATCCCTTATCACATATGATTGTAATTCGGTCCGTTTTACATGCTACCATCCCTCAACCTGTCTTCGCTGACCCTGCCACCGATCGTCGCGGAGGCACCGCCGCATGTTCACATGCGCTTTCTAGAATTTTTCGCGGCGAATATCCGCAACCCGCATACGCGGCGCGCCTATGCGAAGGCGGCGCGCGATTTCCTGAGTTGGTGCTTTGGTCATGGCGTGCGCAACTTGAGCGACATCGCGTCCATCCATGTCGCCGCGTGGATCGAGACTTTGGGGCAGGCGATCGCCCCCCCGCCAGCTTGCGCGAGCCGCGCATAGCGCGCGGGACGCCTGTGATGGAAGCCGTAGAGGCACGCGCGCTATTGGATGCGATCAACATTTCAACGCCGGCTGGGTTGCGTAACCAGGCGCTCATCGGACTCATGATCTACAGCTTCGCTCGCGTAAGGGCGGCGCTGGCGATCAAGCGGGAGGACGTGTTCGTGCAAGGCGGCAACTATGGCTGCGACTACATGAGAATTGGGGCAAGCGCCATGAAATGCCTGCCATCATGTTTTCGATGATTATCTGCTCTCTTACATAGAGGTATGTGCGCTGCACGAGGGAGAGGTGGCCGCTGTTCCGCACCATCGATCGCGGTCGTCGGACGCTCAGCTGTCGCCCGCAGCATTGCAGGTGTTGATAGACGGGGCCAATAGATCGACAAGTACGCTATTTGAAGCGCAGTATAAGTAGCAAGATCGGTGCCGGCACCACCCTCCAGCGCATCTCCACCTACACCGCCTTCGAGAGAGTCGGCAGGTCGCCATTGGCCACGCGCGAGCTTCATAGGGATTGGCTCGCCTGCGCGCTGCGGTTCTTAGCGTGTCCAAAATACTGACCTGCCCCGGGTTTGCTGGAGGCTCTAACTTCTGAATAAGTAGAACCGAAATGAGCAAGACGACGAACAAGTTTGCACCCGATGTCCGAGCACGGGCGGTGCGGATGTTGCAGGATAACGAAGCCGATCATCCGTCCCGCTGGGCGGTGTCAACGGCGGTCAGATTCCAGGCCATCGGGGCGGAGTAAAAGTAGGCCACTGTGATGCGGGCCTGACGATATGAAGAGGGCCCCGATCGGGGCCCTCTTCATATCGTTGTCGTCATTGAT
>NZ_JABBFV010000041.1 GCF_012927105.1 Sphingobium psychrophilum
CCGGCTCCGCTGCGCGGCCCCCAGTCGCGCAAGGAATAGTCCGTGAGGGTGATCTCCTGTAGGGAGCATTTACGTGAGGCAATGGCTATGCCGCTCGGGAACATCGCTTAATGAGGCAACACGGCAGCGCATTATGGTTGTCGCTCTGCCGTCCAGTTCGCAGGTTGGTGAAACCGGCGAGGAAGCCGGTTTCGCTGGCGACATCGTGGAGCAGTTCGGTGATCCTGATCCGCGGCATCAGTCCATCGATGCGGTTGCCCAGCGCTCTCGCCTCGGTGTCGGATTGGGTCCTGACCGGCGTGATCTGCAACCGGCCATCAACGAGCCGGACACCTTCGAGCCGACTGTTCGACAGGTCATGTGCGAAGCGTTTCAACCGTCGATCGAGACTGGCGGTCCGCTCGGCCAGCCAGGCGTCGGCGGATGGGGGCAGATTCAATCCCGCGACGATTGGCGCGCTCGCCTCGGCCGAGAGGAAATAACTGTCGAACCGGCGATAGCCCGAGGACCGCTCCACCCATATATCCCCGGATCGCAGCTTGTTGCGGAGGTGCGCCATCGTCGCGGTTTCATAGAGGCGACGGTTGATCCGGCCGTCCTTGCCCACCACCAGCCTGCGCCATTCCTTGCGGAACGGCATCGGTGCGTCGGCCGGTATGTCACGTTTACCGGAAGCGTTCAGATCGCGCAGCATGTCGATCGCCTTCACACTGGCGGCGCTGCCGCGCCCCGACTGGAAGTCCAGCACCTCGATCAGCAGCGGCGCGAACTTGCGGAGCGTCGCATATCTGTCTGTGGCGATGACCAGCGGATCCTGCTCGACGGTATCGGCGATCTCGCCCACCTGGCTCCGCGCCTTCATGAGGGCGGGCCATCCGACCGCAGTTTCCAGCGCTGCGATCGGGTCGCGATCGTCCTCGTCGGCCTGTGCGAGCGTGTCGATGGTGATACGGAACAGGCGCATGAGCCGCGCCACCTCGCGTGACGACGCGGTATAGCGGCGCTGCTGCATATTGGTGGCGCGCCGGAACATACCGCCGATGAGCTTGTCGGCGATGTCCAGCGCCGCGTCGATCAGTCGCGCTTCCAGATCGATCAGCAGCGCCGCGAGAATCGCGCGTCGCCGGGGCAAGGTGTAGCGCCGGATCAGATAGGCGGGCGACAGCCGTCCTTCCTGTACGAACTGGTGACGCCGGTTGGGATGGACGCCGGTTCCGGCGTCGTGAGAAATGCCGATTGCGCGCACGACGCGCAGGCGCTCGACGATATCGCGCACGCTGTCGGTCTTCGTCGCGGCCGGGACCGCCTTGAGCCAGCCCAGTCGTGCTCCGTCCTGTTCGTCGAACAGCGCATCGATACGACCGATCTGCACCAGCGACAGGTCGGCGACCATCCGGTGCGCGGCGTGTTTTCGCGCGCGGGCGCGGCCGGCGACCCCCGCCCGCTCGATCGTCGATGGCATCGGCAACAGGATATTGGCCGCACGCAACGCCTCGATGACGGCGGTTGCGATGGGGAGAGCGGCATCCGTCGCCGCAGCGGCCCGTTCGGCGCTCGCGATCATCAGCGCGATGTCGCCGCGCACGGGCGGACGAACGTCGAGGGACGCAGCGATCAGCCGGGCGTGATCGGTCATGGTTTGCGAGCGGATCGCGTAATCGGCGAGAAGGCAAGGATCGAGCGAGAGCTGACGGGCAACGAAGACGGCGAGCGCGTGTGGCACGCCGCCCTCGATCTGGATCATCTGCGCGAGCGTCATCCCGGGATAGCGGATCAACGTGAACTGCAATGCCATGCCCAGTCGATTGCGATCGTGGCGACGCTGCCCGATCAGGTCGAGGTCAGGCTTTTCGAGGGTGAAGTGCCGCGCCAGCTCGTCCGGATCGATCGGAATGCGGAACAGCGTTGCCCGTTCGGCGTCACTGAGAAGAACATGCTCGCGTGCTGGCATTGACCGTCCCTAAAACGTGCTTGGCGCACGTAGACGGATCGGGTTAAAGAGACGTAGTTTGTGGACAGGTTTTGGCACGCCGGCGATCTGTCGGCATGATCGTCCACAGAACGGCCGTTTGGGAGACGAGAGTTTGGTCGATATCTTGGGCTATGCGCGCGTCAGCACTGGCGACCAAGACGTTGCCGGGCAGCGGATGCGGCTCGAGGCGGCTGGCGCGATCCGCGTGTTCACCGATGTCATGTCGGGCAAGAGCATGGAGCGACCGGGGCTGATCGAACTGCTTGGTTTCGCGCGCAAGGGCGATACGCTGGCGATCGTGCGGCTCGACCGCCTCGGTCGCTCGCTCGGCGAACTGCTGACGACGGTGCATCTGCTTCGCGAGCGCGGGATCGCGCTGCTCAGCCTGGAGGAGAAGATCGACACCTCGTCCGCAGCTGGCGAGCTGATCTTCCACGTCTTCGGCGCCATCGCGCATTTCGAGCGACGGTTGATCTCCGAACGCACCCGCGACGGCATTGCCGCTGCACGCGCCAAAGGCAAATTGCCCGGACGGCAGCCGCTCGATGGCGACAAGGTGAGCGCGGCGCTCAAGCTGATCGCGGCGAGCGTTTCCCCGGCCGAAGCCGCGCGGCAGCTCGGCATCGGTCGATCGACCGTCTATCGCGAGATGAAGCGCCTCGGAATAGCCCGACGGGCATAATGACCTATGGCAATTTAGGGCTTCGATACGGATCGTACCGACCGCCCGTCCCGATAGGAAAGAATGGACTCCTTGCCATGATCCCAAGATGCATCATCCGGTTTCCGGGACATTTGACGCTGATGGCCTTGCTAGCCGTCATTGCTGCACCCTCTGCCGCGACGGAGAAGGCCGGCAAGCATCATCCGCTCAGCATCGACGACGTGCTCGATACAATTGCGATCGATCGCGTGGCGGTATCGCCTGATGGAGAATGGGTCGCCGCAGTGATCCAGCGTCCTGCCAGAACAGGCGAGGTATTCGGGCGCAACGCCTATGAGATCGATCCGTCCCGGAACGACGTCTGGCTCGTGTCCCGCCGCACCGGCGAACGGCGTAACCTGACCGACGGGGCTGCCAGCGCGGCCGGCTTTTGGTGCGCCACCTGGTCGCCGGATGGCCGCAAGCTCGCCATGCTATCCACGCGCCCCGAGGGTGCGGAGCCCCACGGCGGCGACAATGTTCGCCTGTATATTTGGGATCGTACAGCCGCGAAGCTGACCCGCGCCAGCGCCACTGCGATGATGACGCAGACCCGCTACGGTTCACCCATCGATGCGCTCGATATCCGCGGGGGCGCCGATCGCGGCACGATCGCGCAGACCTGCGCGGCAAATAACGAGAATGCTCCCTTCACGTGGCTGGACGGCCATCGGCTACTCGCCGTCACGTTGCCGGAGGGTCAGGTTTCTGCACTTCTGGACGAATATGGCAGGCCATTCGATCAGGCAGCCGCGACACGGCGCAGCCTGCGCGATGCCATCGCCCCAACGGTCACGGCGATGGGCAGTGGCACCGAGCGCATGCCTCATGACGATCAAGCCAATCGCGCGGTTTTGCAGGTAATCGATACCGATACCGGTGCCGCGACCACTATTGCAAATGTGGCGATCCACCCGTTCCAAGGGGCGCTTTCGGTGTCGATCTCACCTGACGGCCGTCGCCTAGCGGTTATGGCGACGACCGGTGCAATACAACCCGCCCGAGGGCAGCGCATCCCCCATCACGACGATGCTTGGCAGGTCGAGAAACAACTGGGTTTTATTGACATCACGGCAGGAGCAGCGGTGCGCTGGGTTAAGCTGTCCACCGCAGCCCGCTATCCACTCGAATTGCTCGGCTGGTCTCCTGATTCCGCCGCTGTCGCGTTCCGCGCCCGTGGGACGTTCGAGGACAAGACGTCGCCCCTTTTCGTCGCGTCCACCGACCTGACCATCGAGCGCCGGGCCGGATTGTTGACCGTAGGGACACCGGAGGCTGGTCCTTATCCTCATGAACCCGCCGCAGTCTGGACAGATTCGCGGCACCTGATGATCCGGGGGCGCGAGGCAGGGGCGGCCCGGGACGACTGGTGGCTGGCAGGTCCGGATCGCGCGCCGATAAACCTGACGTCGAATATGGAGCATCCCCCGGAAGCATTTCGACGAACGGTTGAGAACAGGTTCGTCGCCACCTCCGCTGCGGGTCTGGTAACGTTGGATCAGGTGAATGCGCGCCTGTCGCCAGTCGCAGGAATATCCGTTCCGGTCGGTGCTTCAATCGCCTGGCCGCAAGACCCGGATAAACCGACCGACACGCTGCTCGTGAAAACGAGTACAAAAGATAGGCAGATATTCGATCGCATCTCGCTGACCAGCGCGATCAAACCGGCCCGGACCATTATCCCGGCTGGAGCCGAGGTGCTGGACGTCGTCCCTGACGGCGTGATCTGGCGCGATCCGACGCAAACCGGCCTGTTCCTTCGCGAAACCGATCCCGATCGTGGCACGCGACGCGATCTGATGACACTCGATACGCACCTGGCGGCAGTAAATTGGGGTGAGACACGGATCATCGACTATATCATGGGCGATGGTCGGGCGATGAAGGGCGCTGTCATCCTGCCGCCCGGATACAAGCAGGGGCAACGTTATCCCACCCTCGTCTGGGTATATGGCGGATATCGCGTGTCTGGCGTCGGCGACTATTGGCTCGATCCGTACCTGCCCGGCATCTATAATCTTCAGCTCTATGCGGCGCGGGGTTATGTCGTGCTGGTCCCCTCGATGCCTCTTAACCGCATCGCGGCGAAAAACGACAGCTATCCGGATCTCGGCATCGGTGTGATGCCCGCGATCGACCGGCTAGTTGCGCTAGGGATCGCCGATCAGGCGCGCGTAGGTGTTATGGGCCAGAGCTTCGGCGGCTACAGTGTCTATTCGCTCATCACCCAGACCAACCGGTTCAAGGCGGCGGTCGCGATCGCCGGACTGACCGATCTTACCCAGCTTCACGATCAGTTCGACGCCGTGGCACGCGGTTATCCCGGCATTGAACATGAGAAATCCGCAAACTGGTCGATCGTCGAGGCGAGCATTGGCCTCGGTGTGCCGCCCTATGAGGATTACGCGCGCTACTGGCGCAATTCCCCGCTGGCCTATGTCGATCGTGTCGAAACGCCGCTGCTGCTGATTCATGGAGAATTTGATAAGCGCGGCGCACTGTCGCAGGCGGACACGTTCTTCTACAGCCTGTATCGGCAGGGAAAGACAGCACGACTGCTCCGCTACTGGGGCGAGAGCCACAGCCTGGCGCAATCGCCCGCCAACATTCGTAACATTTTCGACGAAACGGCCCGATGGTTCGATCGATATGTCCGGCAGAACGAACCGACCGCACACCTCGAGATCCCACCCGCTCGCTTGCCCTGATAAAGCCAGATCGCTTGGCGTTGTTTAGCGTAGGATCAGCGCCCTGCCCTCAATTGGGAATGATCGCAAGCGGGGCGATCACGGTCTGTGACGGAAAACCTCTCGACTGGCGTTGTTGGACACTTTCTCAATCCGACAGTGATTCTCGGACAGTCAGGCGGTCAAGATGCCCGTGCAACGCCGTGCGCGACGGGATCACCGTGCAAATGCGCTATGACTGGCTGAGATTCATGTGTTTTCCGATAGGTCCGCTTACGGGCGCGCTGCGAGACTGATCAGATGACCGGGAAGGGGTGATCGGGTCGTCTAATCGCGGGTCATAGTGCAAGCTCTTTTTGCGCTGGATCGTGTGCCGGGTGCAGGGTCGTCTTCGGGGTCGGCATGAGCCGCCGCATGACGGAGCTTCGCGGGAGTAGCCTTCCAGTGTGGACGCCGCACTCTGCTGAGACAGCGGTGCACCCCATCAAGCGGAATGGCTCGGCCCACGTCCCAGCAGGGACGTACCAGCGCATCCAGGCCCGGACGCGATCCGCTATTCAGATCAACCTTTAGCTCCTGCTGTCCGGTCGATCATCTCGCCGGATCGCATGCATGGTCAGCCGTCCGCTGCCGAAAGTAAGATTAAGCTGGGCAGCAAACGCTGTACTCAAAGAAGCTCTGACGCATGGCCAGCGTGAGCTCGTTGCGTACGTCCACCCCCTCGGAACATAGCGGTATCACGCAGACAAATTGCCATTTTAGGCGGTGTCTGCTTTCTTCTGCAGCGCAGATCACGACGTGAAGGAAAATCTTGTGGTGCGCCTCAGTGCTGCAATCGAAGCAATCAGAAACTGAATGCAGCAACAGGAAACTTCCCTCGAGAGACGCCGTTGTCGTGCGACCTGGGTAGCTCTGCGGGTCATGCCGCATGAGGTCCAGGTTCGTGCGTGGCTGCGACGGGCGCGGGTCATCGCCGAGGAGGCCGACGACGTCGTGCAGGAGGCATACTGTCGCTTGGCCATGCTCGACGACGTCGATCACATCGAGCAGCCCGGGGCATACTTCTTCTCAATCGTCCGAAACCTGCTCGTCAGGCGGCGGAGGGGTGAGAACGTGGTCTCGCTGGAAAGCATTGCCGTGATCGAGACGCTGCCAGACCCCAATATCAGCCCTGAGCTCGAGGTCGCAGCGCGGTTGGATGCGGAGCGCATCCGTGGCTTTATCGGTCAACTGCCTGATCGCTGTCGCCGCATCGTCGAGATGCGCAAGCTGGAAGGTTACTCGCAAGCCGAGATCGCTCGCCTACTGGGGATCACCGAAAGTGTCGTTGAGAACAACGTGTACCGCGGCGTCAAGGCAGTGGTGAAAAGGTGGCAGCTTAAGAACGAAGAAGTGTCCGATCGCTTGAAATTGTTTGAAGCTGAAGTGAAGGAAAGGTCCTGATGAACGTGGACAAGATACTCCTGCGAGACGACGCGGCCCGTTGGGTCGCCCGCATGGACCGCGCCGACTGGAACGAGGATGGCGAGGCGGATCTGGCCGCCTGGCTGGCGACAAATCCACGCGCGCAAGGCGAACTGCTCAGGGTGCAGGCCGCGTGGATATCCCTCGATATGGATGCCATCGTGCCGGCGCAGCAGCGGCAGTCCCGTCCGATATCCATGCTGCGGCGGCGTACGGTGCTGGCCGGCGGCGCGGCGGCGATGGCAGCTTCATTGGCGGGCGTACTCGTCTATGATGGGAAGGCCGAGCAGTACGATACCGAAGTCGGCGAGATCCGGCGGGTGGCGCTGGCCGATGGTTCGACCGCCGCGATAAACACGGATAGCAGCATCGCGGTAAGGATCGACAAGCGGCTCCGGACCGTGCGCCTGAACACCGGCGAGGCGTGGTTTCAGGTGAAATCCGACCGGGCGCGGCCTTTCGTGGTCGAAGCTGGGCCGGTTCGGGTCCGGGCGGTGGGCACCGCCTTTTCCGTCCGCCGGATGGAGGGCGGCGCCGAGATCGTCGTCACGGAAGGCGTCGTCGCGGCCTGGACCGACGAGAGCGCCAACGAACCTGTCAGCGCGCACGCGGGCATGCACCTGTTCGTGCCGGACCGGCCGGGGCCGATGCGACCCGTCGCGGTGGAAGCGACAGACGCCGGCCTGCTTTCGTGGCGTAGCGGCCAGATCGAACTGACGGCGCGCCCGCTGGACCAGGCCGCTGCGGAGTTCAACCGCTACAATCGCCGCAAGATCGTGATCAACGATCCCGCAATCGCCAAGGAGCAGGTGGACGGGATATTCCGCACCGACGATCCCGAGGGGTTCGCCACCGCCGTACACCACGCGCTGGGCGTGCCCTTGAACATCGGCAGCGGCGAAAAAATCACGCTTGGAAAAAATCGGGAACAAATGTGACGTTTCGATGAAGGAAACTCATCCGGTCCTGCTCAGACGTGGCAGAGGGCGTCGATAGGGGGCGCCGCCAGGGTCGTTACGGGGGGTTTCACATGATCGTGAAGAACAGTCGCTATGCATTGGCCGTATTGGCCGTATCCGCTCCATTCGCCACGCCTGCCATGGCGCAGCCGCGTTCCTTCAACATTCCGTCCCAACCGGCCAGCGCCGGTATCCAGTCGTTCGGTCGCCAGGCCGGGGTGCAGGTGCTGTCGGCGCGCCGGGACATCGTCGACAAGCGCACCAACGCCGTGCGCGGACGGATGGAAGTGGCCGAGGCCTTGCGGCAGCTGCTTGGCGGCACGGGGCTGACCGCCCGGCCAACCGGGCCGAGCACCTATACCGTCTTGCGCGCAGGCCTGATGGCGTCGGCCTCGTACATGCAGGATGCGAGCGGCGCATCGGCGGCACCTGCGGCGCGTGCCGAGACGGAAAGCTCAAGCGGCGATGAGGACATCATCGTCACGGCGCAAAAGCGTCCCGAAACCACTTTCGAAGTTCCCATCGCGATCAGCGTGAAGGGCGGCGAGGAAATCCGCAAGCGCAACGCGCAGACCATCACCGACCTTCAGTACACGGTGCCAGGTCTCTCGATTTCCGAGTTCGGTCCCGGATCGCAGCGCATTCAATTTCGTGGCGTCTCGTCCGGCAGCGGTCTGGCGCAGATCGGCATCTACATGGACGAAATCCCGCTCAACACCGAGCAGCCGGACCAGGGGCCGGACACCCGCCTGATCGATATCGCCCGCGTCGAGCTGCTGCGTGGTCCGCAGGGCACTCTGTACGGACAAGGCGCGATGGGCGGCACCATCCGCTATATCACCAACGATCCCGATCCGAGCCAGGCGAGTGGCTCGGCCCTGGGCGAAGTGAGCGCCATCGACGGCGGTGGGATGGATTGGCGTGGCGAAGGCGTGGTCAACGTACCGGTGGTGGAGGATCGCGTCGCGGTTCGTGTCGCCGGTGGCTACACCCGGCTGAGCGGGTGGATCGACAACGTCACCACCGGCGAGGAGCGGATCAACCGCGGCAAGAGCTATCTGGTTCGCGGAAAACTGTTGGCCAAGCTGAACGAGGATCTGACCGCCACCTTCATGGCGTCACACCAGAAGTTCTCAGCGGGCGCCAACAACGTCGCGGATGACAATCAGGAGGTCGAGATCGCCGGCCCCACTCTGGAATCTGTTCGCATCAATCTGTTCAGCGGTGTGCTGAAGTATGATCTTGGGCCCGTGACGCTGGTCAGCGCCACGAGCTGGCAGGATCGCAAGGGCGTCCAAATCGCGGATGCCACCTCCAGCCTCGCGCCCATTGTCGAACTAATACAGGGGCTGGTCCCCGGGACGATCCAGTCCTTCTTCGTCGACAACAACAACAAGTTTCGCGCATTTTCTCAGGAACTTCGCGCACAGTATGACGATGGTGGCCGCTTTAAGGGGATTGCCGGCGTCTACTATCGCAACGCCAGAAGCGGAAGCCAGAGCGCGGAGCGGATCACCTCGTCCATGGCGTTTGCTCCGGGCCTGCTGTCAAGCGAGCAGAGCGTGGGATCGAAATCCTGGGCGGTTTTCGGCGACTTCACCTATGGTGTCCTGGACAATCTCGATCTGAGTGTCGGGCTTCGCTACTTCGAAGATCAACGCGACTTACTCAGCACCAGCAGCACGTTTTACGCCCCGACCAGAGATCAGGGCAAGGACACTTTCACCGCCTTTACCCCTAAGTTCAACGTCGCCTGGCAGGCTAGCGATATGCTGAATGTCTACGCCACCGCGTCCAAGGGCTTTCGCAGCGGCGGCTTCAACAACACGTCGGTGGGGCTCGGCCTGATCACCGTCCCTCCCTCGTACGATCCTGACTCGGTGTGGACGTATGAGCTTGGCGCCAAGTTCCAGACGCCTGGAAACCGGCTGACCGGCGAGGTGGCGGTGTTCCGCAACGTCTGGAGCGATATCCAGGCCCTGGCGTTCGCGCCCGGACAGGCGTTTTCCTATACCGTCAACGGCGCGAAGCTGGCTGGATATGGCGTCGATGCGCAAGTGTCGTACCGGCCCATTTCGCCCCTGACGATCACCCTGACCGGAGGCTGGAACAGCACGAAGTACAAGAGCACGACGCCGGAACACTTCGAGGGCGATCGCGCAGACTATGCTCCGCGTTATTCCGGGTCGGCATCGGCGGAATACCGCTTCGACCTCGCCAGCATGCCCTCCTTCGCGCGGATCGACTACCAGTTCGCTGACGGTATCCAGGTGTTCTTCCGCAATTTCCAGACAGTGCCGGCCAGGGCGGACACGCAGCATTTCCTGAACTTCAACCTGGGCACCGATGTCGACAATTGGTCCTTGCAACTGTTCGTGAAGAACATCCTCAACGACTACAGCGTGACGTATCCAGCATTCGGATCGTTGCCCTATCCAGGACGCCCGATCCCCCGCACGTTCGGCGCGCAAGTGCAGACCCGTTTCTAAGCGCTCCTGAACCTTTTACGTCATCCAGCCTTGGGAATGAGAATCCTCATGCGAACCCGTGCCTATCGCCGTCTGCTTACCGGCTTCTGCGCCATCGCCTTGTCGCCTGCAACGTCCTTTGCGCAGGCGCCACAACCACAAGCCTCCCGAGATGCGCCGGCATCCCCGGCGAGCAGCGAAATGGAGGCTCGATACAGGCGAGCCGCCATCTTCGCGGGCGGCGAGAACGAGTTCACGCTGAACAACCAGGTCGTGCCGACCTGGATCGGCGACGAAGATCGCTTCTGGTACTGCAGGGAGAACGGCAAGGGGTGCACGTATACGCTGGTGGACGCACGCACCGGGCAGAAGCGCGACTTGTTCGATCATGCGGATCTGGCCGCCAAGCTCTCCAAGCAGAGTGGCAAGATCTTTCCTGCGGCCGACATGGGGCTGGATGATCTGAGTGTCGCCAAGAATGGCGTCATCACGTTCTCGGCACTGCAGAAGCGGTACTCCTACGATGCCAAGCGGACGTTGAAGGAGATCCGTGCGGCCGATCAGGTGCCGCCAGTCCGGTCGCCTGACGGAACGCGCGAAGCGTTCGTGAAGGACTGGAACATCTGGATCCGCGATCTGAAATCCGGTTCCGAGAAGCCGCTGACCACCGATGGCTCGGAGCATTTTGCTTACGGAGTGGGGCCGGCGGCCTCACGCGCGCTCGTTTGGGGGACGGAACTGCGCTGGTCTCCCGATGGCAAGCGCGTGTTCACGGTGCAGACCGACGATCGTCAGGTCGAGGTGGTCCCGTATATCCAGTACGCGCCGGACAAGGGCGTGAGGCCGGTCGCCTTCAGCATGCCTTACGCCTTCCCGGGCGACGCCTATGTGCCGATGTTCCGGTTCGCGGTCATCGAGGTGGAAAGCGGCAAGCAGACTCCGCTCAAGTATCAGAACGTGCCGGCCACACGCATGCTGGACGCCCCCTTCAACGGTGCGCGCGCCTGGTGGAGCGGCGACGGCACCAAAGTCTACTTCGTCGACATCGAGCGTGGCGAAAAGACCGTCCATCTCATCGCGGCGGACGCTGCGACCGGCGATGCCCGCGAAGTCTTCCGCGAGAGCAACCCGGCCGGGTATGTCGAATTGTCGGACAACGTCTATGGCGCCGCGTCGATCGTGCCGCTGCCTTCGCGCAATCAGGTGATCTGGTACTCCGAGCGATCGGGCATATCGCAGCTGTATCTCTACGATCTTGCCACGGGCGCAGTCGTCCGCAAGCTGACCGACGACAGCTACGGCGTACGCGACATCATCAGCGTGGACGAAAAGCGCGGCGAAGCGATGGTCGCGATCTCTGGACGCGATCGAGCCAAAAACCCGTACTATCTCGAAACCATGCGCATCAATCTGGACACGGGCGCGAGCGAAGTGATCAGCCACGGCGACGACAGCCGCGTCGTCGCATCAGATTCGCGGTTCGGCACGTCTTTCGGGCTGCTCGTCGCGGGTGCGAAGCGGGGCAGCGGTGTCTCGCCAAGCGGTAACTACTGGGTGGAGACTCGCCAGCGGATCGACCGGCCCGGCGTCAGCGTCATCCGCTCGCGCAACGGAGACGAGGTCGCCACTGTCGAGACTTCGCGCCTCAATGGGGTGCCGACCGGCTTCCGGTTGCCCGAGCCGGTCCTGCTCAAGGGCGCGGACGGGGAAACGGTGATCCAAGGCGCGATCATGCGCCCGAGTGACTTCGATCCCAATCGCAAATACCCCGTCATCGACCTGATCTATGGCGGGCCGCAGGTGGCTAACGTGCCGACCGCTCTCGAGGGGAACGCGACGCTGGCGCTTCCCTTGGCGGAACTGGGCTTCATCGTCGTCATGATCGACGGTCGGGGGACCACGGGACGCACGCGGGCCTTCCATGAAGCCTCCTACGGCGCCGCGCAAAAAGCCAGCAACGTGGAGGATCACATCGCCGGCATCCGCCAGATGGCGCAGATGTATCCGTACATGGATCTCGATCGCGTGGGCATCACCGGGTTTTCCGGTGGCGGCTACATGAGCGCCAGCGCGCTGCTGCGCTATCCGGACTTCTTCAAGGTCGCGGTCGCGGGCGCGGGCAATCACGATCAGCGCGATTTCTGGCACGGCTGGGGTGAGCGCTATCAAGGCTTGATGGAGGGCGACAACTATCTGCCGCAGGCCAACCTCACCTATGCCAAGGACTTGCGGGGCAAGCTGATGCTTTATCATGGCCTGATGGATACGGGCGTGCAGCCCGGCACCGTGTTCAACCTGGTCCAGAAGCTGGAGGACGAGAACCGCGACTTCGATCTGGTTATCGCACCGCGGGCGCCGCACGCGTATACCGGATACGGTCAACGCCGAAGCTGGGACTACTTCGTCAAGAACCTCGCCGGCGAAACGCCGCCGAACCAGTTCAAGCTCGTCAATGCCTACGACTACCGCATTGCCGAAACGAAGCGGCGCATGGGTGAAGGCGCTGCAGAAACAGAGAAGGCGGCCACTCAGATCAAGACGGAAAACGATCCCGTGGCGAAGGACGCCGGGCAGTGAGACATCGCCGCCCGTTGGTCACGATCGTCATCGCGATGGGAGCGCTGTTGTCCTCTGCGGCGGTCGCGCGCAGGCCCGCTGCGCCGAAAACGGCCGTTGCCTTGGAAACCGAGGCGGGCGTCATCGTCATCGCCATCCAGGCAAAGGAGGCGCCCGCATCCAGCGGCGCCTTCCTCGCCCAGGTGAGGGGCGGTCGGTACGATGGAGGCAGCTTCTTTCGCACGGTCCGTCCGGATACGGACACGTCGCAGATCCCCATTCGGGTGATTCAAGGCGGCACCAGGGATGACGGTGTGCCGCTTGCCGAAGCTCCCATCGCTCACGAGGATACCCGCCGCACCGGGCTGACGCATGTCGACGGAGCCGTGTCGCTGCCACGGGCAGGCATAGGCACCACGACCGCGACCTCCTTCTTCGTGTCGGTGGGTGCGCAGCCGGCACTGGATTTCGGCGGCATGCGCAATCCCGATGGGCAGGGTTTCGCGGTGTTCGGAAAGGTGATCTGCGGCATGGATGTGGTGCGCGCGATCCAGTCTCGTCCGACCAGCGCTTCCAGTCCTTCTCCGGCTATGCAAGGGCAGATCCTCGAGGCCCCGGTGCGCATCTTGCGAGCCAGGATCACGCAACCGCGCTGCGCCAAGCGCGGCTGAGCGATCGTTACGGCAATAGGCAGCGATGGTATCCCGCGGCTAGCTCCGCCGAGGCATGGATCAGGTGTTGTTCGATGATTGATGGACTTAAGCGCGTGGCTCGACGGATGCGGCGCCCACTGGCGGCGAGTGCATTGTCGCTCGGCACGGCAATGACTGTGAGTGCCGCGCTCGCGCAGCCTTCAGCCTCGGTGCCGGGCACCGCGGCGACATCGGCTACCTCGTCCCGGGCATTGCAGACGGTCGTGCAGGACCATTGGCGTTGGTGGCTGTCGGAGAACCCTTTCGAGGCCACCTCGCTGGGTGTCCGGGATTACGACGACCGGGTGCCGGACGTCAGTCTCGCCGCGGCGGACCGTCGCGCTGCAGCGGCCCAGCGGTTCCTCGACAGGCTCGAGGCGATCCCCGACGCGACGCTCGGCGAAGAGGAGAAGGTCGACAAGGCCGTGCTGACGTGGGCGTTGACGCGGCAGATCAACGCCAACCGGTTCGGCCAGCGCACGATGCTGTTCTCCTCCTACGACAGTTGGCCGCAGAGTTTCGCCAATCTGGCCAACGGGCTGCCGTTCTTCACGCGCCGGGATTACCGATCCTACCTCGATCGGCTGGCGCAATATCCTCGATACAATGAGCAGGCGATGGTGTAGAGGGCGGTGACAAACCAGGCCAATGGAACGCCAGCGATTTGCTGAGCGTGGCGGTTTAAAAACCAGCCATCGGATAGGTTGCTCCTTTTAAGGGGGGTGGCCGGGGATGTTTGCCGT
>NZ_JABBFV010000042.1 GCF_012927105.1 Sphingobium psychrophilum
ATGCTCGTGCTGGAGCTGGCACGCTGCGAATACATCCTGCGGCGGGAAAATATCATCGCGCTGGGCAATAGCGGCACCGGCAAGACACATGTAGCGCTCGCGCTGGGACTGGCGGCTTGCCAGGTCGAGCAGTTCCTCATCGGGATTTCCATCCCCTATTTCGCGGAAATAGCTCGCCGCCTTGTTCACCTCGTCGGCATAGCGTAATGTTTCCATTACCATACCCCGGCCGCAGGCCTTGATGCTAACGACATATTCCCGGCCACGCATTGCAAGTTGGCCAAGGCCTACCTTACGACTACGCCGCAATGCTTCGCGCAAGACTATGAAGGCTTCTTCGGCGAGATCGTCGGCAGGCACGACATAATAGGGTTTTTCAAAATAGATCATATCGATGTCGTGAGCATCTACGAACTGGGTCAGTTCCAGTGTCTTTTTGCTCTCGAGCTTGACACCTTCAATTTCGTCCTCGTCGAGAAGCACATATTCGCCTTTGGTATATTCGAAGCCCTTGACGATGTCTTCGAGATCTACCGGCCCGATGCCGGGCACGACTTTCTCATATTTGATCCGCTTGCCCGACGGCTCATGGATCTGGTTAAAAGCAATCGTTGCACCGCTTTTGGTCGCTGCATATATTTCGACCGGTATAGAGACAAGCGCCAGCCGGATCTGTCCTTTCCAATAGGGTCGTGCCGCCATCATCGCCTCCTGTAAGTTCTGGCATCAACCCTCGACAAGTATGGCCGTTCCGCCCAGCATGCGCTTCCGCCAATAGTTGACGGGCGGGTACTCCCCATATTGTCTTCATAGGGATCCGAGACACTCGATCATGAAAAAATAAAACGCCTTAGGCCAGCATTCCCGCTTGGCAACATCCTGCCCAGACAGACGCTGGATGGTGCGCGCTCGACCAAGCTATTTTTCCTGTGCCGAACCGGGCTCCGCCATCTTGCGATGTTGCTCTGCCAGAACTGCAGCCGGCGTAACATGCGCAACGGCTGCCTGCAGCTTGTTCTTCCATCCCGACACGATATGCGCCTCACCCTTCATCAGCGCATCCCAGCCATCGCGCGCCACATCGGCCGGATCACTTTTGCTCTCTGAAGCGCCGACACTGGTGTCGAGCATGTCTGCACGGTCGAAAAATTCCGTCTCGACTGGCCCTGGCATAAGGGTCGTGACGGTGACGCCCTTATTGTCCTTGATCTCGTTACGGATCGCGTCGGCGAAGCTGTCGATGAACGCCTTGCTGCCATTATAGACGGCCTGGAAGCTGCCCGGAATGAAGCCTGCGATCGATCCGGTGATCAGCACTTTGCCTTGGTCACGCGCAACCATCGCCTTCAGGATATTTTGCAGCAGATACAGCGTGCCGGTAATGTTCGTGTCCACCACCCGCCGCCAGTCGCTCACATCCTGGTCGAGAAAAGCGTGACCCAGGCCGCGCCCGGCATTGGCGCATAGCAGATCGACCTGCCGACCGTTTGTAGCGGCGAGGAGCGCGTCCACGCCTTGCAGCGTCGACAAATCCGCCTCTACCGAGATAACCTCGACGCCATGCTGCTTGAAATCCTGCGCGGCGGCGTCGATCAACGGTTCGTCGGCCACGACCAGTAAGTCATAGCCATTTTCCGCAGCGATCGAGGCAAGTTCGAAGCCGATGCCGGTGGAGGCGCCGGTGACGATCGCGAATTTATTAGCCATGCCTATCTCTCCTATTGCGCAGCGACGGCAAAACCGGGCTTCAGCACGATCTTCGTCACTTCATTCTGATTGTCGTGGAACATCTTGTAGCCCTTGGGCGCGTCTTCCAGGCTCATGCGATGCGAGATCAGGAAGGTGGTATCGATCTTGCCCTCCACGATCGCATGGAGCAGCGCGGGCATATAATGCTGCACGCTCGTCTGGCCGGTCTTGAGGGTCAGACCCTTCTCCATGAACGCGCCCAACGGAAACTTGTCCACGAAGCCGCCATAGACGGCTGGCATCGACACGCGTCCACCCTTGCGACAGGCATGGATCGCCTGCCGGATCGAATGGGTGCGATCGGTCCCAAGGAACAGCGACGCCTTGATCTGATCGATCACATTGTCGACAAAGAAGCCATGGGCTTCCAGGCCCACGGCGTCGATCACCGCGTCAGGCCCAATGCCCCCGGTCATTTCCATCAGCGCTTCGTAGGTTTTGGATTGCTCGAAATTGATCGTCTCCGCCCCGAATTTTTTCGCCAGTTCCAGCCGATGCGGAAAATGGTCGATCGCGATGACGCGATGCGCGCCCATCAGGAAAGCGGATTGGACCGCAAACAGTCCGACCGGCCCGCAACCCCACACCGCCACCGTGTCGCCTGGTTCGATGTCCGCATTCTCTGCCGCCTGCCAGCCGGTCGGCAGGATATCGGATAGGAACAGCACTTCGTCATCTTCGAGCCCGTCGGGGACGACTATCGGACCCACATCGCTGAACGGGACGCGGACATATTCAGCTTGGCCGCCTGCATAGCCGCCGGTCAGATGGCTGTAGCCAAACAGCCCGGACATGGGCTGGCCGTACATTTCCTGGCCGATATCCTGATTGTCGGCCGGGTTGCCATTGTCGCAGGCGGAATATTGATGCTTGCCGCAATGATAGCAGCTGCCACAGGCGATGGTGAACGGCACCACGACCCGCTGTCCCTTTTGCAAGGTAGATTTAGGACCGGTTTCGACTACCTCGCCCATGAACTCATGCCCAAGGATGTCGCCCGCCTGCATGGTCGGGATATAGCCGTCATACAGATGCAGGTCGGACCCGCAGATCGCCGTCGACGTAATCTTGATGATCGCATCGCGCGGGTTGAGGATTTCGGGATCATCGACCGTGTCGACGCGGACGTCGTGCTTGTCGTGCCATGTGAGCGCGCGCATCAGGCTTTCTCCTCGTCACGTTGCTTTTGGGTCCAGGCCGCTGTCGCGATCTCGCCCGTTTCCATCAATTGTTTGAAACGACGCAGGTCGCGCCGTGCCTGGATGGCGGGTTCGCGCTGGAACAGTTTCGCGATCACCTTGCCCACCACACCTGCGGGCGGATCATAGGCGATAGTCGCCGTAACGATGGTGCCACGCGCGCCAGCGTCGCGAAACTCGATGCGGCCGCTGTTTGGGACATCGGCGTTTTCGGCAGAGGTCCAGGCGATCAACTCGCCAGCCTTCTCCTCCGTAATGATCGCATCCCATTCCACGGTGCGTCCGGCCGGAGCCTTTACGACCCAATGTGACGTAGTGTTTGACAGGATGTCGACCTGTTCGACATTATCCATGAAGGAGGGCAAATTGGAAAAATCGCGCCAATAGGCGAAGAGTTCGTCGCGAGGGCGGTTGATCGTGACCGAGCGCCCGATCAGGTCGTCGCCCCTAGACTGGGACACCGCCGCGATTCCGCTCGCGCGTTCTTCATTCAATTTGGATGTCGTTGATGGGGCATCGTCTGTCGCGATCGTCATGGGCATTCTCCAGCCATTCAAATCCAGCCATTCTAATGATGTCCGCACGGAGCAATCTAATCGTTCGGAGCCTGTCTCTGGTATGAGCGGACAACGCCTGGACGTCGGATGGGTCCAATATTCTATTGAAAAATCTTGCTGATCGACATCAGTTTGGTTGGGCTGGGCAGGCTTTGCGGCCGTCCGCGCAAGTGCGATCATGGTGAGCGACTTCCGTCACAAACCATCGAAAATGATCCACCCCAAAGCCCCTCACTCTCGCCCAAGCTCCGCCTTCATTTCATCGATCTGCCGCGACGCATCTGCTTTAGTCAGGTCGCCGGTCGGCAGTTCCACACCCGCTTCTTCGCAAAGAGTCGCCAGATAGGACGCCTGTGCGCCGGTAATGGGTTCATTGCCGGACACCCAATTGGCTGGATCTTTTTCTGCGTTCGACGCGGAGTGCTCGTTGAGTTTGGGATTATGAAGATGGTCGGTCATGATAGCCTCACCGTTCTTGATATGTTCCATTATAACTGTCCGTGCGGCACGTGGTTCCTGCAATAAAGGTAGAAGAAGACATGCAACCGATCGCTCGATCGGCGCTTCATACAAAGGCGGGGCGTCACCTCCGACCCCTGTGTTGCGGAAGGATCAGGATCATGCCTGGAAACGAAAATGGTCTCGACCCTGAACAGGGTCAAACGGATGAACTGCCCCGTCGCGGGCCTGCTGGCGACGTTCGACCCAATGGCGATGATCCCGATCCCCGCACAGGCGGGGGCAAGTCGCAGGAGGATGTCGAGGATCGCCCCTCTGTCGGCACGGTAAAACCGGAAGATTATCCAGTGGCCGATCGCGCCGATTCCAAGCCCTGAAGAAAGGATCACCATGAGCACGACATTGACAGGCACATTTGATAGCAGGGACCAGGCGGACATGGCCGTGGAACGGCTGGTCCAGGAAATCGGCATCGAACGAACGGATATTTTCGTGGCGGCATCCGGACCGGACAACAGCGCCGGCAACCGGACCGGAGGCGCAGACAGCGAGACGGTCGATCAGGACGAAAGGGATGATGCTCCTCTTGCTGGCGGTATCATGGTTTCGATCGATTTGCAGGATGATGCAAAGGTCGAAGTCGTCACGGCCGCTTTGGAAGAATTTGGGGCGCAACTATGATCGGTATGTTGGAGGCGCGATATAGGCCGAATGCCAGATATTTCGTGTGAAGGCGCTGCTAGTCCATAGCCCCAATGCGGGAACGAAGCCCGAGCCGATCCGGTCGCTCATTGGTCAATTGGAAGAGGCTGGCTTCGCCATCCGCTATTGCGAACATAGCCGGGACGATATTCGATCCGGAATGAGCGGCATGGAAATGGCGATCGCCGCGGGCGGCGATGGGACCGTAGCTTCGGTCGCCACCGAGATACCTGATCGGTCTGTACCCATTGCAATCCTGCCGATGGGCGGGTCAAATAATGTCGCTAGGGCGCTGGGCATTCGGCAATCGGTCGAAGCCGTCATTGCTGGTCTCGACAATGCGCACGAAAAGAAGCTGACCGTCGGCAGCGTCACCGGACCGTTCGGGCACAAAGGCTTTCTGGAAGCGGTAGGTCTTGGCGCGCTCAATCAATCCATCGAACTTGTGGATGAATCGCCCGACACCCCCGAAGAAAAGCGCGAAAACGGCCGTGCGGCTTTTCGCGAGACGCTGCGCACGGCCGCGCCGATAGCATGCGCTGTCGATATTGATGGACGCCGTTTCGACGGGTCGTGGCTGCTTGTCGAAATTCTCAATATCGGCGCGATCGGCCCTCGGCTCCCGTTTGCGCCAAGGGCGGACACGCAGGATAGGCTGCTCGACATCCTGCTGGTTGGCGAGGCCGATCGCGACGCCATGGTCGGGTGGGCCGAACATTTCTCCGGCCCGCCACCGGCCCGATTGGAAACCGGCTGCGTCGTCACGCTTCAGGCCAGCGGGCTGTGCCCCCGGATCGATGATCGCCCGGTCGACATGCCCGACAACGCATGGACGGTCGAAATACGGCTGGACGACGAGCCGGTGACGATATTGGTGCCTGGCGGCATGACGGGAAACGACGATGACAACTGCTGAGCCAAGACCCACGCGGGACTTACTTGCCCGCATGGAAGCTGTGGCAGTGGAACTGGCCGCCATTGGCGGCCGGGAGATCATGGCTACGCTGGGCAGTCTTATGGCCGTGCAATATAAGGGCAATGACAATGCCATTGCTTTGATGCGCGATCCGGTAAGCGAGGTCGACAGCCGCGTCGAAGCTATGATCCGTAGCCACCTGGCAGATCATTTCCCCGACCATGGCATCATTGGGGAAGAGATGGCCATCCAGCCGGGACGCGACAGCGATTTCGTCTGGGCGGTCGATCCGATCGATGGGACAAGCAACTTCATCAACGGCTTCCCGCTATTCGCGTCATCCGTTGGCGTCCTCTACCGAGGCGTTCCAGTCGTGGGTGCCTTATGGTGCAGCACCAGTCATCTCTTGACGCCGGGCGTCTATCATAGCGGCGGCGGCGTGGGTTTGCGGTTTGAGGGAGAACAGGTCTCACGCATGCCGAACCCCGCCGTTCGCAAACGGCTTGCAGGTGATCCGCATGGTCAGTCTGGTATCGGGCCGTGGGATGGGCGCAAGACAGGATCGGCCGCAATCGAATGTGCGTTCGTGGCGGCAGGCCTTCTACAAGTTGCCAGGTTCGCAACGCCCAACATCTGGGATGTCGCGGGGGGGATAGCCCTTGCGCGCGCATCGGGCGCTTCGGTGTTTCAGGAGGAAGATGGAAATTGGGCGCCATTTGCCAGCTTTGGCGTCCAATTAACGCAGATGGCGCAATGGCGGCATCCATTGATCCTTGGGACGCCTGAGGATGCCGCCCGCATGACCGACATCCAGCGCTGACGCACAAGATCGAAGCCGCCGGATATAGCGACCCGTCAATGTGCGTAGATCATTTTTCGAGTCATGCCGCCATCGACGGTGATTTGCTGGCCCGTAATGAAGCCCGCACCCTCGGACGCCAGAAACAGGACGGTGGCCGCAATGTCGGACGGTTCGCCAACCCGGCAGACCGGATGCTGATCCCGATCGATCGCGCGATGCTCCACCGCTTCGCGCACCTGTGCTTTGGCCCAAGGGCGGGTTTCTATCCAGCCGGGCAAGACTGCGTTGACGCGGATGTCGGGGCCAAGGCTGATCGCCAGGGCATGGGTCAGGGCGCAGAGCGCACCCTTGGCCGCAGCATAGGCTTCCGTATCGGGTTCCGACTGGATCGCACGGGTCGATGCCATGATGACGATTGCCCCTTTACGTTGGCGCAGGAGCGGCACAGCGGCGCGCACCATCAGAAAAGCGCCGGTCACGTGGCTGTCCTGCCACGCCTGCCATGTCTTGAGCGCCAGTTTTTCGATCGGACCACTGACCGGGTTAGCAAGGCCCGCATTGGATACGAGCAGATCGATGCCCTCGACCTCTTCCGCCGCCTTGTTCCAGGCTTTAATCTTGTCGAACGCTTCTTCGACGTCGCGCTCGCTGGCGACGTTTGCCCGGATCGCCATAAGCTTGTCGGTCGGCATTTCGTCTGAAAGGTCGCGAACCGCTGCGGCATCCTGGTCCAACACCGCCACTCTCCAGCCCTGCGTTAACAGGGCCTGTGTGATGCCTTTGCCGATGCCCTGAGCACCCCCTGTAACGACCGCTATCTTCATGTGGCGCACGCCCTCTTGGTGGCACGACAATCTCAGTGCCGCAGATCAGATTGATCGACGCAATGTCGGGGCGTTAGTTCCGCTAAGCGCCAATGCTTTCGAGCAGGTCGGTCACCCGTGCGAGCCGATCAGCCTCATCGGTCTGCGCCTTTAAAAGCCAGCGGCCGTCTTTTTCTAACAGCCCTGCACATTTGCTCATGTCGCGACCCGTTTCGCGCGGCGTCAGTGCGATCGCGGCCGGGCCTGCATCGACGCGTGCAATCCCGGCCGCCCGCGCGAGAATAGCAATTCTGTTGGCATCGATGAGACGTTCGGCAGCGGGGGGCAGCGGACCAAATCTATCCGCCAGTTCCTCCTCCAGAGCGCTGAGGCCAGCCTCATCGACAAGCCGCGAAAGCCTGACATAGAGGCCCAGGCGGATGTCGGGGTCGGGTATCCAATCCGATGGCAAGCCGCCCGCGCTGCCCAGATTGAGTTCAGGCGTCCACAGTCCGGCGTCCTCCCCCCGCGCCACTTTCAAAGCCGCTTCGAACAGATGTTGATAGAGGTCGATCCCGATCAGCTTCATATGCCCGGCCTGCGTGTCGGCCATAGGATCGCCAGCGCCCCGTTGATCGAGATCGGCTGCGCTGATCGCAAAGCCCGCACCCAGCCGATCGTAGGTCGCCAGCGTGCGCAGCCGCTTCATGGTGCGTTCGGCAATCTCTCCCGCTTCGGTCAGCAAAATGACCTGACCCCGGCGATTGCCGCGGCCCACCCGTCCGCGCAACTGATGAAGCTGGGCGAGGCCAAAGCGGTCTGCGCGCCAGACGATCATCGTGTTGGCGCGCGGCACGTCCAGTCCTGCCTCGATGATATTGGTCGCCAGCAGAACATCGCCTTCGCCACCGCCAAAGCGGACCATGGCATCGTCGATCGCGGCCACCGGCATCTTGCCATGCGCTTCGATCAGCGCGAGGTCCGGCACGATCCGCGCCAGTCGTTCGGCCAGCGGCGCGAGATCCTCGATACGGGGCACGACGACAAAGCTCTGTCCGCCCCGCGACCGCTCACGCAAAAGCGCCGTCCTGATCATCGCATCGTCGGGGCTGGGAAGGCTCGTCCGGATCGGCTGGCGACGGGCAGGCGGCGTCGCGATCACCGACATCTGTTGCAGGCCGATCATCGCGCGGTGCAATGTCCGGGGGATGGGCGTCGCGCTCATCGCCAGCAGGTGAAGGTCGGTGCGTCCCCGCAGCCTTGTCTTGTCAGCCGCGCCGAAGCGCTGCTCTTCGTCGATGATGACGAGCCCCAATTGGGCATAGCGTATATCCTTCGCCATCACCGCAGCCGTGCCGATGACGATGCCGATGGATCCGCCGGCCAGGCCGGCCTTCGCCGCCTTCTTCTCCGCCGCACTCGAAAGGCGCGACAGGCCAGCGACGACCACGCCAGTATCGGCAAAGCGGCGTCGGAACGTCTCGATATGTTGCCGAACGAGAACCGTCGTGGGCGCGGCCAAAATGACTTGATAGCCTGCAAGGGCGGCAAGCGCGGCGGCACGCAGGGCGACCTCCGTCTTGCCATAGCCGACATCGCCGATAACCAGGCGATCCATCGGCCGTCCGCTGGCCAGGTCGTCCCGTACTGCCTGGATCGCTCGCGCCTGATCCGCCGTTTCGTTGAAAGGGAAGCTGGCCACGAATCGTTCATAAGCGGCGCTATCAGGTTCTATAACGGCGGCTTTGACCTTGGCCCTTTCCCGCGCCAATCGAAGAAGATCGCGCGCGCTTTGGGCCACCGCTTCGTCAATCGCCCCGCGCCGCTTTTCCCAGGTCGATCCGTCCAGCTTGTCGAGCCGCACCGCATCGCCATCGGCGCCATAACGCCATAACAGGCCGGCCTCCTGGCAGGGAACGAGCCGCCGGGCGCTATTGGCATATTCAAGCGCAATCAGTTCTGCGTCGCCATCGCCGGTAGCTGCCTCAAGGCCCAGCACGCGCGCGACGCCATGATCCTCATGCACGACCAGATCGCCCGCACGGATGTCACCGCCCGCCGGGGCAAGCCCGGCGGCAACGCTGTCCTGCGCTGGTCTTATTAGCGCCCGGCTACCCAGAAGATCGGCGGCCGCAATCATCAAAAGCTTCGTGCCAACGGCGCCCCGGTCGATCGACCCAACCAGCGCACCAATCGCTCCCGGCGAAAGTGCATCGACAGCCGCGATCGCTTCGATGGTTTCGACCTTAGTCTTGAACGTCTTGGCGATCTTAGGCCGGAGAAAACGGACATCTCGCTCGCTGCCGACCAGCAGCAGACGCTTACCATCCTGCACATGCGGTGCCGCAAAGCGCTTCAGCGCCGATAGGGGTGATCGCTGCTCCGCAAAGCGGGGTATGGGCGATACGGCGAAATCCGCCGGATCGCCTGAACGCCAGGCGGCAAGATCCTTTGTCCATAGTGACTGGGAAGCGGCATCGATCCCCGAACTGCCGGCGGCTTGGGTGGCCAGGCGAATGAAACGCGCGCGACGCTGCTCGGCCTTTGCAGAAACGTAAAGCAGCCCCGGCCGCAGATGGGCGAGAATGGTGACCTTCCGCTCATGCTCCGGTTCGGCCGCGCGGCCGATCTCCAGCACCTCGCACGACGCCTGCGTGCGCTGCATGATCTGATCATAGCGGCGGATGGCGACGACGCGACCGTCGGCGACATCGATCCGGGCCGGCAGCCCGGCATCTGCCGGAAAAATGTCGATGACCTCCCCCCGGACCGCTACCTCGCCTGGTTCATCGACACGATCGTCGGCGACATAACCAAGCCTCTCCATGTCAGCTGCGAAATCGGTCGGATCGATCGATTCTCCGACGCGCAGGCTGGGCGGCGCGGCGTCGAATGTGGCAGGGTCTGCATAAAGCCGGGCAGCACCTTCGCCGCTCATGATGGTAACAAGAGGACGGCGCTTGGCGTCTTCCGCAAGTCGTCGAAGGTGCCGCAAGGCGGCGACACGTTTCCCGATGTTCGAGGGCGATGCAGGCGCGCTGTCGCCGGGCAAGGTGTCGCTAGACGGCAGGAAGACGACATGATCGTCAGGCGCGAGGGACTTAAGTGCGTCGGCTACCGCTTCGGCGTGCTGCTCGTCATCGGCCAGATAGAGCAGATCGCCCGCGTCCAGCGCGTCGAGCAGCATGAGTGCGGTCTCACCAATTCCCTGGGAAACGCTCATTTGCCCACCAAGGCGCAAAAATCGACCGGGTCAGGCCCGACTGTAAATCGGCTCAAAAGCCTTCTTCGCCCTGATGATCGCCATAGCCGGTCGCGCGCAACGCCGCCCGGTCACGATCGGCGCGTTCACGCGCGGCCTCGATCAATGTACGTTCCTCCTCAGATGGGGGAGCGTCGGATTTCGGTGCGGCTTGCTCGTAAAGACGGCCCGTCTCGCCCGGCGGTTGATCCGCTTCGAGATCCTGACCCTTTCTCTTCTCTTCCATCGACTAGAATTCTCCTGCAGGTGGGCAGCTAACTGCGCGACGATGTTGCGGGTTCCGCCAGCGTCAAAAAGTCTGGCCTAAAAATCAACAATCGGAAGACATGCGATAGGTTGCCGCTCCAAGGATCGAAATGTCCGATTGGTAATCATCTGCTTGGATTAGATCGACACGAGGTCAGCTTCCACGGGCCGCAATCACATAAGGCGATCGCGGCCCGTGGAACTGAAATCTCGTCCATTCGTCCCACGGGGGTGGACAGTCAATTTCAACAACAGCGCAGGGCCGCGCCGAGGCCTTTTCTGCCCGAGTTCGAGCACGCCGTTGCCGATCTCGCGTCGCGCCACGAAGTGAGCGCCGAGGCGGTCAGGATGTTATTTGACGCGATGGTAGCGGGTGGAGGCTCTCAGGCCCAGTTCAACCATCCCGACCTTGGCGGCATGGGCCAGTGGTCGCGCGGCGGCATGTTGATGGTAGGCGACATATTCAATAATGGTCTCAAGGCCAAGGTGGGGGGGCTCGCTCAGGATCTCGCAATGCTGGTGGATCGTGAGACAGGTCTGCATGCCCACGCCGACGGGGCCTCGTCATTTGTTGATGACGCTGGCAGGTGGCCTGCTGAACTTGGCAGGCCGAGTTCCGCAGGTTCCCAGAATGATATGCACTATGCTGTCTTCCCAGACACGCGTCGCCTTGCGATCACTGTTGGCGGTCGCACTACGGTTTACGATACCGCCGATCACCACATTGGCGGATTGAGTCAGCAGCAGGGTGGTGACCAAAGGATGGCGTTCACGAGCCAGCACGGGCCGATCTGTCTCGAAAGCCTTCATATCCTGTCGCACGAGGGTGTTACTGCTCCAGAAGGCAACGATCTAACAAAGGGCGATGACGCTGAAGTCTCAACGTCGCTGCGCGAAGCGGAGCCTGTCGATAAACCCTTGTCCACAGCGCATGCGCCTTCTGCGATAGCTCCAGACGACCATGGCGTGATCTTCGCCAAGCTCGAGGGCCTTGCGGATTTGCATCAGAAGGGCATTTTGAGCGCCGAGGAATATGCGGCCAAGAAGGCTGATCTGCTTGAGCGCCTTTAGATGCCCGGTCTCGGCATGTCGTCTGCACGGCTGCTCGTAATGTTTGCTTTCCCTTCATGGGTGGGGCCTGCAATGCTATGGTTGCGTTGACGTCTGCTGATCGAGACTATGCGCTGGGTCTTGGCCGAGCCTTTGGCGGTGCCATCCTGTTCGGCCTGCCGTTGTTGATGACCATGGAAATGTGGTCGCTTGGCGTCACGACCCATGCCTGGCGGCTGCTCCTGTTTCTGGTGCTCAACTTCTGGGTGCTGGTGGTGCTTTCACGATTTGGCGGGTTCGAGCCGACCAGCAGCCTGAACGACGATCTGCTCGATGCGCTTGCCGCCTACGCGGTCGCCATCGCGGCCGCAGCATGTGTTCTTGCACTATTTGGCCTGATCCGTTTCGACACGCCCTTGAATGAATGGGTGGGCATGATCGCGGTTCAGTCGGTTCCGGCAAGTTTTGGGGCGATGCTTGCGCGCAAGCAACTCAGCACCGGCGACAGCCGGAACGATGAAGATCAGGCAGCGCGGGCCGAGGGCTATGGCGGCCAACTATTTCTGATGCTGGCCGGATCGCTGTTTCTTGCCTTCAACGTCGCGCCCACCGAGGAGGTATCCCTCGTCGGCTTCAAAATGACGCCCTGGCACAGTCTGGCCCTGGTGGCGGCCTCACTCCTGTTGCTCCATATACTTGTCTTCGCGATCGGTCTGTCAGGACAGAAGCAGCGGCCCCATGGCTATGGGATCGGACGTCTATTCCTGGTCTATAGCGTGCCGGGCTATGGCATTGCATTGCTGGTCAGCCTCTATGTGCTGTGGACCTTCGGCAGCACCGATGGCCAGAATCTTGAAGCCTTGGTTGGCAGCACGGTCGTTCTGGGCTTTCCTGCCGCCATCGGCGCGGCGATCGCCCGGCTGGTGATCTAGGACATGGCAAAGGGGGATTCCCGGCGCGGCAAAACGCCCCTGCTTGAATGGTTTGCAGCTGTGACCGGCCTATTACTTATTCTCAGCGTCGTCGCTGTGATCGGCCGGGAGGCGATCCGTGAGCCAGCGGCGGACACGCCTGCCATCGCGATCCAGGTGGGCGCGATTGGCCAGGTAGCCGACGGATTTGTCGTCGCGTTCGAGGCGCTCAACCAAGCGAACGGGACGGCAGTCGCGGTCGAAATCGAGGGCACATTGATGTCCGGCTCATCGCTGGTGGAACGGAGCGTCGCCACGATCGACTATGTCCCGGGCCATGGGCGGACCAGCGGAGGGCTTTTCTTCAGCAAGGATCCGCGCAAGAATAGGCTCATTGTACGCGCGACCGGCTTTCAGGACCCCTGATCTGGCCGGGCCATTTACGCCGTCATATTTCGGTAGATCATGGGACGGCAGGTATGCTCCTGCAGGGCGGTGAGGTAGGTGATACGCCGTCACTGTCACCGTCACCGTCACCGTCACCGTCACTAGCGACGTACTGCGGGATTTGACAATGTTGGCAACGGTAAAAGCGCCCGACGCGCCCAAGGCCTTCATGGAGGACCTTTTAGGGTCCGCCCACGAAGGCCCCGCGATCAATCAGAACTTCGCCTTCCTCTTCGCCATCCCAATAATGCGCACTTTTTGCATGCACTTTGATAAGGACCAGTCCAGGTGTATCCACGCCTTGTTCGAACCAGCGATCAAGATCTCTGGTCCAGTGCTTGGCAAAAGCAGCTTTGTCCCGGATGAGTTCGGCCTGGCCCTCGATCGCGATGAAGAAGGGGCGCATACCCAAAAGACCAGCCTTACCTTGGAAACTCAGCCCTACCTGCGGATTTTGTTCAATATCGGCCACCATCTGCGTGTCTTGTGTCGTGAAAAACCAGCTGTCACCATCATAATCGACGTCGCGATTATTGCTCATCGGCCGGGCACCAATCGTTCCGCCCGGGCTGTGCGTGGATAACATCGTAAAATCGATTTCCCGCATTTTCTCGGCGAGTTGTTTCAAGTTTTTCTTCGACATTTCGGGCTCTCCTGTTTTGCTCGCCCATTGAACGTCTCCCGACTCTAAACGGTCCCAGAGACAAGCTCACGAAATTGGTTTCTCATGTCGCTATTGGACGCCCGGCGCAGGGCTTGCGCGACAATGACCTCCGACGACGCCTACAGCGTCGCCAGCCGTCGATCGGCATGATCGACGCTGGCCGCACTGCCACTGGCCCTTCGGATAGCATAAGGTACCTAGAGGCGACGCCGCCTAGTGAGCACGGAAATTCACCCTGAACGTCTAGGTTGGTTCGAAAACCACTTGATAAAAAGCAAATTAGAAGCCGTTGATCGTGTCCCACAGCGTGGTGTAGGTTCGCTGGGATAGCCACAGCGACTTCCGGCTAAGCCGGATTGATCATGCTGCCATGGCAGGCAACGTGATGATGGGATTATCGCTTAAACCTGAGA
>NZ_JABBFV010000043.1 GCF_012927105.1 Sphingobium psychrophilum
CCGGCTCCGCTGCGCGGCCCCCAGTCGCGCAAGGAATAGTCCGTGAGGGTGATCTCCTGTAGGGAGCATTTACGTGAGGCAATGGCTATGCCGCTCGGGAACATCGCTTCATGAGGCAACACGCCGGCCATCGTAGTTGTCGCCGCGCAGTCGCGGCAGGGTTTCGCTGATTTCATGGCCAAGCAGCCTCCCGCCATTGTTGTCATGGAAGCGTGCGGCAGCGCGCATTACTGGGCGCGCGAGATGAGCAGGCGCGGACACGACGTGAAGTTGATCGCTCCGCATTACGTGAAGCCGTTCGTCAAGCGGCAGAAGAACGACGCGGTGGATGCCGAAGCCATAGTGATCGCTGCACAGCGGCCAGAAATGCGTTTCGTCGAGCCTAAGTCTACGGAACAGCAAAGCCGTACCATCCTGTTTCGCGCTCGAGAGCGGCTGGTCCACCAGCGCACGGAGCTGGTGAACGCTCTTCGGGCGTGCCTCTACGAATTTGGCCATGTCGTTCCGCAGGGACTTCACCAGCTCGGCAAAATCAAAGGCATCCTGGATGAACCAAACAGCGACCTGCCCGAACTGATGCGCAACGAGTGCGATGATCTGATGAAGCAGATTGCGGAGAAGACGGTTCGCATTGATGCCCGGACGGCGAAGATCAAGGCTCTCGCAGCTAAAGCAGATATTGCACGGCGCTTGCAGACGATACCCGGAATTGGTCCATTGACCGCCTTAGCCGTTGAAGCCTTTGCTCCATCGATGGAGTGCTTCCGCTGCGGCCGCGACTTTGCCGCCTGGCTTGGCCTCGTCCCACGCCAATTTTCCTCAGGCGGTAAAGAACGGCTCGGTCGGGTATCAAAGGCGGGGCAGAGCGATATCCGCAGACTTCTGATTATTGGAGCAATGTCCCGCCTGAATTGGCTCGGCCGGAAATCGATCCCGGAAGGCTCGTGGCTAGCACGCATCGCGGCGCGAAAGCCAAGGATGCTTGTCGCGATCGCGCTGGCCAACAGGATGGCGCGGACGATATGGGCTCTGCTGACAAAGAATGAGGATTATCGAGATTCGGCGCAGGTGGCAGCAGCATGATCGACACGCTGCATAATCTATCTGACGTCGGATGAAGGGGGTGTGAGAAGGCGACGACCCGAATGGGCAAAATGATCGAACAGATCTGGATTAGGAAAACCAGTAATCGGCTAAGGGCAATAAAGCTCGGGAAGTAGATTTGGACCTGATCCGCAGATCACCATACTGGCCTGCGGCTTCTGAAAATGCCGCATAGGAAGGCCTGACAGAAGACCGCACTCGATCACACGCGCATCGGATCAAAACTTCTTGCACCACGGGCGGCAACCACAGAAGCCAGTTCACCAGCCACGCCTTCACCAGCGTGCTGCTGCGCGAGGAAATCGCCATCAGCATGGATGGCCGGGGCGCCTGGCGCGACAATGTGATGGTCGAGCGCCTGTGGCGCTCGGTGAAATATGAGGAGGTTTACCTCCGCGCCTACGGCGGGGTCAGCGAAGCCCGCGAGTCGATCGGTCGTTATCTGAGCTTCTACAATGGAAGGAGGCCACATTCGAGCCTCGCCGCCAGGACGCCGGATCAGGCGTATTTTGACAACCTGCCGGTAATGATGGCAGCATGAGCCAAAGGCCAGCGAAGCTAAGTTGGCAACCAATATGGGGCGTCACTCCAGTAGGGCTACGCCCTCCCTGCATGACGCCCCATATTGGCAAGGCAAGGAACCCGGCAGACGATCCACTTAACCGTTGCCGATCCCTGTTCAGACAAACCCGGCCACCTCTATATCTCCCCGATGCGAGTCGTGAGATCCCGATGCTGCGCCCGAAATGGGCAGCGCCGCGTGCAGCAACCTCGCCAAATCACTCAGCGCAGCGATATCGACGTAAGGTGCAACGCAGATGTGCAAGGTCGAGCAGGTCAAACGGTCGAACATCCACACCGGAATCTCAAGCCAGCGCTCCGACGCCGATCCTGCCGAACTGCAGCGGAGAACTTCCCCGCTCGCCCGTCCTATGACCTCATGAATGTGAACATGGCGCCCCGACCAAGAGTGCCAAGGATAAAGAACTTCGCGGATATCGGTATCGTGGGCGTTCCGTCGCCTTGCTGTACAACACGCGGCGATCTCACTCGGACTGGCAGGGCGAACCCCGGCCGAGGCCTATAGGCGGATCGTCGCTCCAGATCATGGGGGGGGGGGCATGCCCCCCCATGATCTGGTGACCAAACTGGCGGCATAATCACACCCGGGATTAGCTTAACTTCGCCGCCAAACTATCCAAGAAGGCGGCACCATATGTGGACGGCTCCCTCTTGGAAGGGCTGAGCGGAAAAATTTGATCGGATCGCTTGCGTCCATATGTCCGGCCTTTGGGTGCAACCGCACATGGTCGCTGGCCAAGATGGTTTCCGCAGCGTGAGTTCCTAACACCTCAGCGGCTTCGAACAGCCATTGGTCCCGAAGGAATGCCACACGCCTTGGATCGATCGATCGCACCTTGGATCGATCGATCGCACCATCTGCTCTTCTCTTGCAAGATCTGGCATCAGCTCAGTACGATAGCGTCAAATTTGCTCATCGTATCAGGCCGATCTCTCACGCGGCAACCGTTGGTGCGCCTAAATCTGCTCTTCGATACCCCTCACCGCTTACCATCAGTTTCCAAGCAATGCGCGCGATCTTGTTGGCGAGCGCCACTGCGACGAGCTTCGGCTTTTTCCGTTCTAGCAATCCCAGCAGCCAAGGCGAGGCATTCCTGCCGCCGCTGCGACGGACATGCTGGACGACGGCGGTGGCTCCGACCACCAACGTGCTCCGTAAGAGTTCATCGCCAGCTCGCGTGATGCCTCCGAGCCTGACTTTGCCGGCAGTCGAGTGATCTTTAGGGGTCAAGCCGATCCAGGCCGCAAAGTCTCGCCCGGACTTGAACATGCGCGGGTCAGGAGCTTTCATCATCAGCAGGGATGCGCCGATCGGACCGATCCCGGGGATATTTGCGAGCCGCTGGCTGCATTCGTCGTTGCGATGCCATTCCATAAGCTTGGCCTCGACCCGCTCGATCTCGTGCAGAAGCTGCGCGTATTCCTGACCGTGAAGCGCGAACAGTTCGCGCGCAAGTTCGGGAAGTCGTTCGTCAGCCGCGATGCGATCGAGCAGGTGTTCGATCCGGCACATGCCCGTTGCTGCGGTGATCCCGAATTCCGCAGCGAAGCCTCGGATCGCGTTGGCAAGCTGGGTGCGTTTCTTGATGAGCCTGGTGCGCATGCCCACAAGCATGAGCGCCGCCTGCTGGTCGGCACTCTTCGTCGGCACGAACCGCATCGTCGGGCGGCTCATTGCCTCGCGCAGGGCTTCAGCATCCGCTGCATCGTTCTTGCCGCGCTTGACGTATGGTTTCACCAGTTGCGGCGCGATCAACTTTACCTCGTGGCCAAAAGAACCAAGAACACGCGCCCAGTAATGCGCGCTGCCACAAGCCTCAATGGCGACAACGGTCGGCGGCAACTCCTCGAAGAACTCGACCATTTTCCGTCGCGTCAGCCTCTTGCGCAGGATCGGCCTGTCTGCCGCATCAACGCCATGCAGCTGAAAAACGTTCTTTGACGTGTCCATGCCTATGTGGGTAATCTGTTCCATGGTCGGCTCCCTCGAATGAGTCCTCTAACAAACTCACTCTGGCACATCGCGATGCCGTTGGGAGCCGTCCAACCCAACACCTCAGTCCGTCACTCGCTTTCTCCCAATTTTCGCGCTTATCTCATTTTTCGGCTGCGAGCGCCTTGCCAAGTTCGGCCCACATTCTGCCCGAAAGGCGCGCGCCCTCGAGGTAGGGTTCGGGGCAAAGATGGTAGGGCGGGCGGACCGGACCGGCGTTCATCCAGCCGCCTGCGTTCATGCGCGCCTTTTCGAGCGCGATGTTGTAGGTCGAGAATTCCTTGAAGCTGCCGTTTGGGAACAGCGGCGCTGCCGTTGGGCCGAGTCGGCCCATAAATGCCCGCGCCGCGCTCCAATCACCGGTAGCGCGCGCTTGCGACACAAGGTCGCGCAATGTCGTGGTCACCAGCGGGTCACACACGGCACCGCTCGACCAAAAGGCGTCGATCGATTCGTCCATACGAGCTGCGCCGTAGTAGTCGAAGTCGATCGGCAGCAGCTTGATCCGTCCCCGAATGGCTGCAAGGTCCGGCAGCAAGTGAGCGACGCCAATGTATTTCGCCGTGACGACTTGGGGAATCTCCGCCACCTGAGCCCAGAACGAGCGTGGAAAATCGAACTTGAAGGCTTCGGGATTGGCATAGATGGCAATGTTCATCTCAGGCACGGCTTCAGCTAAATCCTTGTAGAACTGCACCGCAACATCAACGCTTGGCGCGCACCACATCGGAACTCCCAGCATCGTGCCATCGGCACCAATATCAAGCGCTTGACGTGTCAACGCGATAGTGTCGCGCGTGTTGAGGCAGGTGGTGCCAACGAAAATCGGCACTCGGCCGGCTGCTGCATCGACCAGCGCCTTTATGAAATCGAGCTTTTCGTCGTGGGTCATGGTCGCCGCTTCGCCAAGCGTCCCCATACTGAGAATTCCGTTGATCCCTGCATCGATCAGGCCATTAACCACACGCGCTGTCTCATCGAGGTCAACTGTCTTTGTCGCGCGCCAATCCGAGGCATCATCCTTCGCCGGAGTGGGAATAATCGCCCAGGCACCTTTGACGTCGTCTGGTTTCATGAGTGTACGGGCCACTTCGTTTCTCTCCTCAAATCCGGTCCGGTGATCGCCGCTGCAGCGCCTAATCATTTGACATTGCGCAACGCATTTCCGTTCTCGATATAGATCATGAATATAGGAAAGGCAACCTCCCAGCCTTGCGTTTCGTTGCAGGAATGTGAATAAAGGAGGAGCAACATCATGACTTCTGCCAAGCCGTTCGACAACCAGATCGCGGTTGTGACCGCTGGCGCTCAAGGCATCGGGCTAGCCCCAGCCAGGCGTATGGCTGAGGAAGGCGCCATCGTGATCATTGCCGACCGAGCGGCTGACGCTACGCAGGCTACGGTCGATCGCCTGCGGGACAATGGCTGCGATGTTCATGCCGCCATCTTCGACCTCGAGAAATGCGAGGGAGCGACCGAACTGTACCGGACGGTTGCAGATCAATTCGGCCAAATCGACGTGGCGGTCCACAATGTCTGTGGTACGATCTGGGCTAAGCCCTATTGGGATTCTACCCCCGACGAGATTTGTGCCGAAATCAACCGCTCGGTGTGGCCGACACTTTGGTGCCGCCATGCGGTGTTGCCGTACATGCTCGCGGCCGGGCGCGGTTCAGTCGTAAATATCGGTTCAGTGGCCACGCGCGGCGTGAACAAGACTCCCTATCCCGCCGCCAAGGACGGAGTCGCTGCTTTGACCGCCGCTTTGTCGCTGAACTGGAAACCAGCGGTGTCCGAATTAGCGGTTTGTGATCTGACGGTAGCGTATCCGGGATGTCGCAAGTAGTTTTTGCATTGGTGTGGCGGGAAGTCGTCGAGGAGGGAGCCGACCCGGTTCCATAACCCTTCCCGTGTGCGCTCACCGGCCTTTCGCAGCAGATGCTTGAGCTTGGCGAAGACCATCTCGATCGTGTGTTCATGATAACTCTCCAGTGCAGATTCCTGTTGAGCTGTTTTGGAAGTCGACGAGCCAGATGCGCTGGGATGGTCGAGGAACAGCGTATGTTCGGCACCGATCTGATCGGGAGCCTGGCCCATGTACCACGCGCAGCGCTGCCGCGATGGGGCCTTCCAGGCTGACCGCTGCCTCTGCGGTTCTAGTGCCTGTGCATCGTCGCGCCGCTTGGCTGCCCATCGTGCAACGGTGTTCCGGCTCTGAGGCACTAAATGAACCTGTGACGGGTCACCCCACGCGATCCCGAACCCATGAGCGATGCGTTCAAGGCGGGTTTTGCAGGAGTGATGGAGCAGACCTTGCGCGACACCCCTATGCTCCGCTTCGGCGAACCCGATGAACTGGCCGCTGCAATTTGTTTTTTCGCCTCTCAGGAGGCCTCCTACCTCACCGGGCAGACACTCTTCGTCGCGGGCGGCGGGATCGGATAAGGCCCCCCGCCGCCGACGCGCTATCGAGCAGACTGCATAAGCAATTCGCGCAGAGACACGTCTGCATCCGCAAGCCGGTCGGCGCTCGCCTTCGTCCTCCGTTCGACCAACCGCTTGCCAATGCCCATATCGGGCGCGCGGTTGACAGTCAGCAGGCCATCAATTGTATTGCCGGACAAAAACAAAGCGACGAAAGCGTTGCTTTCGATATCGCCGCGAAGGACGACCTCGGCCTGTGCCGGAATTTGCCCGCAGAACTGGATGTTCAAATCGAACTGGTCGCTCCAGTACCACATGGGCTTGCAGTAATCGACTTCGTGACCAAGCATCGCCGAGGCCGCCGCTTGGGCCTGGTCGGAAGCGTTCTGATAGGTTTCCTGCCGGAAGCGACCGCCAAAAAAACCGTCCTGCTCGGCGACGTCACCGGCGGCAAATATCGCCTTATTGCTGGTCTGGCATCGACGGTCGACGACGATCCCATTGTTTACAGTCAACCCGGCATCGACCGCGAGCGAGGTGGCAGGAATGATCCCCACCCCAACGACGACGGCATCACAAGGGATGACGGTGCCGTCGTCGATCTCGACTGCGGATACGCGGCCGTCCGCGAACTTGAAACCCGTTACGCCCCGGTTGAAATGGGTCTTGACCCCGCGCTTGCGGTGCTCCTCGCCCAGCCACTGACCGAAACGTTTGCCCAGTGCCCGTTCCATCGGACCCGCCAACGGTTCTACCGCAGTTACTTCGCAGCCAAGCTTGATCGCGCTAGCAGCCACTTCGGCTCCGATCACGCCCATGCCAACGATCACCACCCGTGCGCCTTGACGAAGGTCGAGGGCCATCCTGGCGGCATCGTCCCGGGTGCGCAGATAATGTACGTTGACGCAATCGGCTCCGGCCAGATTGAGCTTGCGGGCGTGCCCTCCAGTCGCCAGCAGAACCTTGTCGGCAGCGACCAATTGGCCACCCGAGAGGCGCACGCCGCCCGCATTCAAATCAATCGCTTCGGCACGGGTGCTGAGCAGCATGTCGATCCGGTTGTCGGAGTACCAGTTTTCATCCTGCAGGAAAAAGTTGTCCGACATTTCGGCTGGATTCCACAGGAACTCCTTGGACAGCGGCGGGCGCTCATAGGGCCTCCAGGGCTCTTCACCGATCAGAGTGATCCGACCGTCGAACCCTACTTGCCGCAGCGCTTCCGCCGCTCGCCCACCCGCTAGATTGGCGCCTACAATCGCTACCGAACGCACCCGATATCTCCCAGTTTCACGGCTTCACTCTCCCCCTGCCCTTTATGCACAGAAGCAAGTCTCTTTGCATATTATGCAAGTCATTGCAACAAAATCAAAAGCAAGGCTAGCTGTGACGACGCATCTTCGCAACCCTGAAAGCGAATTGCAGATGCGTCAGCCCCAATTCTCTGACCGCTTGTGCAACGTTACCGCCGACAGCTTCAACTGAACCACGAACGATCGCATCTTCTATCGTCGAGAGTGTTTCGCCGTTCTGGCGAAGCAAGCCGACTTGCTGGTCAATCCGAAACGACTCTTCTGACTCGGCTCCGCGCCGACCACACAGCTATCCTGCGGCAGAACCATACACCTGGGGAGAAGCTGTTCGTCGATTATGCCGGGGAAAGATCGGGATCGTGGTCGACCGGCTGACTGGCGAGATCCGTGATGCCCATATCTTCGTGGCAGTGCTCGGTGCATCCAGGACCCGCTGCAGCATCCGCGTGTTCACATAGACCAGGCAATTCTGCAGCAAATGGAGCGCCAGCACTGACAACTCCTGATCCTCCCGGCGGTTGGTGGCGATCTCACCGCCCTTGCCGAAGAAGATAACAGTCTGCGCGGCGTGTTTCGAAATCCCGTGGCAAATCGTCGTCAGGATTACGGTAGCGGCCCGCGCCCACCACCAAGATTTCCTTGCAGCGCAGACGCTCGCGTAACGCGGTCAGTACGCAGATCTCATAGTTGATGCGGTTGATCCGCGGACGCCCGTCGTCGTCCTTTTCCACGACCAGGTCGCGCCATTTGGGGGGCACGACACCGTCCAGCGGCACGCCGTCCTCAGGCCGGAGGACGCGCCGGCTGCCACTCGTCCGGCGCAGCCAGTCGACCGCATCGAGCACCAGGCGATGCACCAGGTTATTCGAACGGAATTCCAACACACCCAATACCGCCGGAAGCATGCGCCGATAATGACGCAGATACGAGACGCGCAGCACCCGGTGAACGCGCCGCTCGAAACCGTCCGACGCCTTATGCTCTCGCACGATCGCCGCCAGCACATCGGCGCCGCCCGCTGCCGGAAACACGACATCGCACACCATGCCTTCGGGCTGAAGACAGGCCGCCTCGGCAATCCGGACCAGCAGTCCCTCTTTGCCGTGAACCCGCTCGACTTCGGTCACGAACGCCTTGAGCACCCGGTTGCGAGCCCGGCTGCCGATCGTGTGGACAATTTCGATCAGCAGGTCGATCAGCCCGTCTGTGAGTTCGCGTTCCCGGTGCGCCAGGAAAAGCCCGAACAGCGCGTAGCGTCGGCCATCAGGGTGCCGGCGCATCGTCCAGACGGTCTCGTTGATCGCTCTGCGGCGCAGAATCCGCGCAATGGGATCTCCCAAATCCGGCAAAGCCTCCAAGGGCAACACATGCTGCTTCACAAAGGCAAGCCTGCGTGCCGCTATCAGTATGTTGTCAATATTGGGCTGCCCGGGATCCGCTTTCAGTCCCGAAAAACCTGTGACGCCGTCCTCATCGGCGAGCGAAGCATCAAGCCGTTCCCCGTGCTCGGACGATACAAACGAGGCAATCTTCTCCAGCACCTGATCCTCGAACCCGCGACGGGCCGTGGTGATCAGCGCCGTCAACGCTTCTTCCTCAGGCGCCGCAATCCGGTGCGCGACGAACCAGCCAAGAAGACGGTCCATCATCCCGGAAGCGGGCAAGCCCAACTGGCAAAGCTCGGAGCCAGTCCACGCAGCAGCTGCCTGCATGTCTTGTCGGCGCGCCCGGCGAAATCCCAAATGGTCGAGAATATCGGCACGATGCCGTCGCCCCGATCGGCCGAGCCAGTCATAGCCCTCAAGCACTGCAGGCGATGCTCCGATCTGCTCGGCAAGATACGTAACCACGGTATCCGGAAACTCGCCGGCATCGCGACCAAAGCGTCCCGTCATACGCCCAGAACGAATATGCGATGGAGGCCTTCAAAAAGATCCCATGATGAGAGTTGGATAGCGGTCTGAGGGAGCTCAGAGTCGGTTTGCTACCAACCACTCTGAAAGGATTTGCCATGTCAGCAGACCCCATCTCGCAGCTTGCCGCCATCCGAGTTGATCTTGGCGCAATTTTCGTTTCGCTGGAACTGTCGAAATCGACCTGGCTGGTGACCTCGCTGTCGCCGAGCACCGAGAAGATGTCCCGTCACTCCGTGCCAGGCGGCGATATGCCAGCGCTGCTCGCATGTTTGGATGCCTTGCGCGACAAGGCAGAAGCCCGCGAGGGCCAGCGCTACCCGGTGATCGCTATTCAGGAAGCGGGGCTCGATGGCTTTTGGATTCATCGCGCCCTGGCGTCGGAGGATTGGGTCACCAGCCATGTAGTCGACGCCGCTTCGATTGCGGTCTCGCGCCGGCACCGGCGGGCAAAGACCGACAGGATCGACGGCGAGACGCTGGTTCGTACCCTGATGGCCTGGATGCGCGGTGAGCCGAGGGTGTGCTCGATGGTTCGTGTGCCAACAGTCGAGGAAGAGGACCGTCGGCGGATCGGACGAGAACGCAAGACGCTGGTCAAGGAACGCACGCTTCACACGAACCGGATCAAAGGCCTGCTCTTCAGTGTCGGCATTCGGGGTTATGAGCCGAACCGACGGGATCGGCGTGAACGCCTGGAAGAACTGCGGACGGTCGACGGCAAACCCTTGCCCTTGCATCTCAAGGCGCAGCTCAATCGTGAGCTCGACCGTCTCGAGTTGCTCTGCGAACAGATCAAATGCGTTGAGGCCGAGCGTGACGACATGGCCGAGACTTCGCCACAGGCGATGCTCGCAATGCTCAAGGGCATAGGCCCAGAGTTTGCGAATGTCCTCGCCAGCGAAGGGCTGTTCCGGCATTTCGACAACCGGCGCCAGATCGCAGCTTATGCCGGCCTTGCTCCCTCGCCATGGCGCAGCGGCTCGATCGATCGCGAGCAGGGCGTCTCGAAGTCTGGCAATCCACGCTTGCGCACGACGATGGTTCAAGCCGCATGGCTGTGGCTGCGCTATCAGCCGGACTCGGCTTTGTCCCGCTGGTTCCAGGAACGCGTCAGCCGCAACGGCGGACGCGGCAAGAAGGTCGCCATCATCGCACTGGCACGCAAGCTGCTCGTGGCCTTCTGGAAGTACGCCATGAGCGGTGTCGTGATCGAGGGCGCCGTCATGACGAAGGCCTGATCAACATACTTCATGTGACCCAATCCCCGGGGCACTGATCAGCCCCAATGGATCCAGGCGAACGGACCGTGGTCGTGTCCCGGCGCGTGGTGTAGGTTTTGAGGGTAGCGAAGCTGACCGGACGCGCGCTCATCGAACAAGCGCTGTAGCGGCCGGTCAGTTTCGCGGGTGGTCACCGGCGAACTTCGGATA
>NZ_JABBFV010000044.1 GCF_012927105.1 Sphingobium psychrophilum
CTGGGGCGCGTTCGCCCTGGTGATGGTCGCGGTCTGGCGGATCAATAATCGAGCGGGCCGCAACGAACTACTCGGCTCGGCCCGCTTCGGATCGCGTGACGATGTGCGCGGTCTGGAATCCGGCGACGGCGATCTGCTCATCGGTCGATCGGCCAAATCGGGCAAGCTGCTCCGTTATGGCGGCCCCGCCCATTTGCTGACGATGGCCCCGACCCGCAGCGGCAAGGGCGTCGGCACCATCATCCCCAATCTGCTGACCGTCGACCGCTCGGTGATCTGCATCGACCCCAAGGGCGAGAATGCGCGCGTCACCGCCAGGGCGCGCGCCAGCAAGGGTCCGGTCTGGTGCCTCGACCCGTTCGAGGTGTCGGGGCAACCCCCTGCCCGCTACAATCCGCTCGACCGTCTCGACCCGGCCAGCCTTGATCTGGCCGAAGATGCGATGACGCTGGCCGACGCCCTGGTCCACGATCCAGCGGGGCAAGGTGGCGAAGCCCATTGGAACGAGGAAGCCAAGGCGCTGATCGCTGGGCTGATCCTCTATGCCGTGGTCCATGAGGACCGCGAACACCGCACCCTGGCGACGGTGCGCGAGTATCTGACGCTCGCCCCCAAGGCGTTCGCCGATCTGCTCATACTGATGCAGGACAGCCGCGGCGCCGGTGGCCTGATCGCCCGCGCCGCCAACCGCCAACTCGGCAAGTCCGATCGCGAGGCCGCAGGGGTGTTGTCGTCGGCCCAGCGCCATACCCATTTTCTCGACAGCCCCCGGATCGTCGCCAGCATGGCCGCGTCCGACTTCACCTTCGCGGGGTTGAAAGAGGGGGTTTCCACGGTGTTTCTCTGCCTCCCCCCTGACCGGCTCGACGCCTATTCGCGCTGGTTGCGCCTGCTGGTCGCCCAGGCGCTCACCGACATGGCGCGCTCGCCGGTCAAACCGGCACGGCCCGTCCTGTTCCTGCTCGATGAGTTCGCCGCCCTGGGCAGGCTGGAACCTGTCGAGCGGGCTATGGGCCTGATGGCCGGATACGGGTTGCAGCTCTGGCCGATCTTGCAGGACATGCACCAGTTGCGCGCCCTCTATGGCGAGCGCGCGGGCACCTTCATGTCGAATGCCGGGGTGTTTCAGGCGTTCGGGGTGAACGACCTCGCCACCGCCGAACTGCTATCCAAGACGCTGGGGCAGGAAACCCTCGAATATCAGACAGCGGGCTATTCCGAGGCGAGCATGTTCGACGGCGGCAAGCTCACCCGCTCGGCCAGCACGCAGATCAGCGCCCGAAACCTCATGAACCCCGACGAGATTATGCGGATGCGGCCCACCGACCAGCTATTGATGCTCCAGGGGCAGGCCCCGTTGATCGTGGAGAAGATCAGATATTACGATCAGCGCGAGTTTGCCGGGCTGGCCGATCCCGGTTGAGCGGCCACAGGGCGCGCGAACGTCGCCGATGGCGCAGCGGAACGGGGAAGGACCACAACCCCGCCTCCTGGCCGTCCTGAACCTCTCCGCACGGCGCTAGGACGCGATTGGACGCTGAACCCGCCCCACTCCCCCCTCGGAAGCCCAGCGGCCTGTGGCCGCTCTTGTGACGGCATCGCCGTCACGCATCGAACAGCGCATTGGCCGTTAGGCCAATTCTATATGCTTTCCACCGTAGGTGTTATTATGTGTTAGATTCAGTGTTACGCTGCCAAAACATGCTGAATAATTCATATATATCAATCATTTGAGATCATGGCCGGTGGGTGAAAACACGATAAATGGTGTGTGAAAGCACGAAACTTGGTGGGTGATAACACAATAGAAATCAGGCCTTATGCACAGGCCGGGGTGGGTGAAAACACGATACTCGTTGCCTTGGTGGGTGATAACACGATAGCCTCCTCTGGTGGGTGATAACACGAATCAAGATGACCGCTCCCCGCTCCTGCCGGACCGCTATCCGCAGCAGGACTTTTTCGTGTGCGACATCTTCGACGCTGCGCCCAAGGGCGATATGGCTTCGATGGAACACCCGATTTTCAGCGTGTCCACAAAGCCCGATTTCACAAAGCGGGCCTATGAGCATGGCAACGCAATCCTGCGCGTGTCCCCTTCCCCCAACGGCCTGGCGACCGTCCATGATCGTGATGTGCTGATCTACTGCATCAGCCAGATTATGGCCGCGCTCAACAAGGGTCAGAAGGTTAGCCAGGTCGTCCGCTTCAAGGCTTACGATCTGCTTGTAGCAACAAATCGCGGCACTGACGGGCGCGGCTATGAGCAGCTCAAGGCCGCGTTCAAACGGCTGCAAGGGACGCAGATAGAAACGAACATCATCACGGGCGGGCAAGCCCAATGGGACGTTTTCAGCCTAGTGGATCGGGCCTCGATCATCCGCGAAAGTTTCGACGGGCGCATGATCGACGTGGAAGTGAAGCTATCCGATTGGGTGTTCAATGCCATTCGAGCAAAGGAAGTGCTCACCCTCAATCGTCGCTATTTCCGGCTGCGGAAGCCCCTAGAGCGCCGCCTCTATGAGATCGCTCGCAAGCATTGCGGTTTCCCTGGGAAGCCCGTCAAATTCGGCCTCGATACGATCCAGAAAAAGTGCGGCTCGCAATCGACCGCGAAGGAGTTCAAGCGGCTGCTCAAGGTGATCGTTGAGCAAGACACGCTCCACAGCCACTTCCCTGATTATGCGATCCTGCTCAATGAGGACGCAAATCAAGTCACCTTTACGCCTCGCGAATCCAAGTCCGCCCCGCCCCAAACGATGCTGTTTCCGATGATTTCAAACACAGCATTGGAACGCGCCAGAACGGTTGCGCCTGGCTATGACGTACATGCGCTAAAGGCGGATTACCTGTCGTTCTGGGACGACAAAGGACGGCAAGAGCTAAAAAACCCCGATGCGGCGTTCTTGGGCTGGTGCAAAAAGCGGCACGAACGGAATCCGCTGCGCTGATAAGATTACGCGGCCCGTTGCCAATAAGTCCGGCGTCGTGGCCTGAAATTGGCATCACGCCTCACAGCATGACCGAGCGACGGGCTAACCCCTGCCCTCTTGCCGTAGATCGTGCCTTGGTCGTTCGCCTCATCCGTCAGGTAGAAGTGCGCCAGATAGAGAGGGTCTGTTGCCTTCACGATATATTTGGCGAGCTTCTTCGCATAGTCGGGGTTGATCGGTTGCACGTCGCAGTCGTGGATGCCGCATACCCCCTGCGCCCGCTTAATCCACATCGGGAGCTTACGCCGAAATTCGCCTTCAAGCTCCGGCGGAATATGGACCGCCCAATTTGCGTGCGGATGCTCGTCGCGAGGGTTTTCAAGCGCATAGATGTAGATGGGTTTCAGGCAAATATCCCGCTTGGTTCGGCGAATGTAATAGAGCCAGTCCCGAAAGCGGTGGCGAATATCGGCGAAGATGGTTGCGGTAGATTTCTTGTCTGTTTCATGCAGGTTCACGACGACATAGAGGTTTAAAGGGGTGCCGATTTCCGCTGCATAGTCGAATGCCCGGAAGATTGATTGCGTCACACGCCTGTTGATATGGCTGGTCGCTCTATACCCGCCTGTGTTTTTGGATGCTTTGAAGCCACTTATACCAAGAGAGTGTGGCGCGGTCGGTTCAGGCAGCATATGCTCGACATTGGAACGAATTGGCAACATTGCAAGAGGCGCGGCGAAGTTTTCCACCTTCTGCGAATGTTTGCATGTTCGCATGACCTCTTGCCCTCATGTTCACTTGCCTACAGGACTTTCCCCCATCTTACGCAGCCAGTCGTTGAACGCCTCGGCCATGGCGTCCTGTAAGCTCATGCCGTTCTTGCGAGCGGTCATGTGCATAGCGAACGACATTTCGGGACTGAAATAGCCCGTCATGGCTTTCTTGCCCTGGCGGCTCGGCGCGGTCGTAGTGCTCGGGCTTTTGCTGCTGGCGGCTGCGGGGATGGTTGCCGCCTTGCCTGGTGCTTCGGGTTTTGGAGCTAGCGCAGGTTCGCGGTCGCGAAGCGCTAGCAATGATCCTTTGCGGCTCATGCGGGGGTCCTCCGTCTCTTAGATGTTTGCATGTTTACATGCCCACATGCCCACTTGTAAAGCTGCCGGACTTCCTGAGCGGCCTTACCATTGGGTTCGATTTCCATGGCTGTTTTACCCTCTGCGGCTGCGTGGCGGAACGCAGCGCGGTCGGGGATGATGTGCGGGCAGGATTCCAAACCGTAGCCCTGCACCACCTGGGCCGCTTCGTCATACATGCGCGGCGCGGTCGGGCTGCCTGCGGTGAAGATCACAAAGGCGGGCTTGCCGCGCATCTTCACAAGGCTGGCCGTTGTTTGCACGGCGGCAAGATCAAAGGCGCTCGGTCGGCAAGGGATCAGCACCAAGTCGGCGGCTTCAACGGCGGCACTGGCCGCGCTGTCGGCATGGGGCGGAGTATCGATCACGACAAAGTCCGCACCCTGGCTCATGGCCTGCTCGATCTTGGCGGCAAGACGCGGGGGGGCGCTGTCGATCACCAAGGGCGGGGCGTCCTTGCGCCATGCTGCCCATTGGCTGGCTGTCGCCTGCGGGTCTAGGTCGATCACAAGGGCGGTATGGCCCGCATCCTCGGCGGCTGCGGCTAGGTGTAAAGCGAGGGTGGTTTTCCCTGCGCCGCCCTTCTGGCTTATTATCGCGATTGTTGGCATGTTTGCTCCGTTACATGTTCACATGCTTGCATGTGGACATAAGGAACTAATTTGATAGGGCCGTCAACGCGAAGCTATCGACCTACAAGCCGAGAAATGGTCGCCTGGCTGACATTGAACAGCGCCGCGACGGTGCGCTGCGTGTCACCTGCTGTCAGCCTATCCAGAGCCTCTGCTTGCTGGTGAGGGGTGAGGGCGCTCTTGCGGCCGAATTTGACACCGCGCGCCCTTGCCTGGACACGCCCTGCGGCGGTGCGCTCGGTGATCCGCTCCCGTTCCCAGCTCGCAGCGATCCCCAACACCGCGATTATCACTTCGGCAAATTGCGAAGTCGTATCCACCATCGGCTCAGCCAGTGAACGGAAGCCAGCCCCGGCCTCCTTCACCGTATGGAGGATGTTCAATAGGTCGCGGGTGTTGCGGGCAAGCCGGTCTGTCGCCGTCACCATCAAAACGTCGCCATCGTCCAGCGCGCCGATCGCGCGCTTGAGCTGTGGTCGCTCGGCAGTCGCTCCGCTGATCTTCTCGCGGTAGATTTTGGCGCATCCGGCAGCGGTGAGCTGGGCGAGCTGCTGGGCCAAATCTTGGCCGTTGGTGGAGACGCGCGCATAGCCGTAGATCATGGCCGGAATCGTGCATCAGATTTTTGCATCAGGGAAGATCCTGGATTTCCTCATGTTCCGATCTGATGCAAAACTTGTGAGTTTTGCATCAGTGTCGCGGAAATGGTGGGTCTCTGACAGTCTAGATAGCGACCAGTTCGGCGATTTTGGTTGCGACTTCCGCCATAGACTCTTCCGCTGTGTTTAGCCCAGCTCGGGAAGCTAGCAGGAGGCTAACCTGCTCAAGCTCGTCATATGTCGTTCCGTGAACAACGGGGACGAGCCTCTCACGGCGAAGGAGTGCCGAAAGCTCTTTATCCGCGATGCCTTCGGCCGGGAGACGGCGCAACATAGCTGGAGTCACCAAAACAATACCAACACGCGAATTGACCAAACCCTTGTCGATCGCCCGCATCATCGGCACCCCAAGGCCAAGATCCTTCTCGCTGAACCACACCCGGACGCCCCGCGCCTCAAGTAAATCATGAAGCTCTTTGGCGGAACCCTGCCTATCATCCCATGCATGGCAAAGGAACACATCTCGAAGGTCCGGCTGCGCCGCCGCTAAGCTCTCAACATTCTCGCGAACCGGCGTAAGCGCCTGCACTTGTTCGGGTGTGTACCACGCCGAAGAACTGCCACCCGACCAACGAGGCTTTGATGTGCGGCGACCGGACCCGCCGCTGCTCCGGCCACTGCCGATTGCGGAAGAGTATGAGGGGGGCGAGTATGATCTGGAGTCATAGCTGCTGTGGCCACCGTAACGCGACCGGCTAGAACACGCAGGGCAAGACGCTGCGCCGCCACCTGTATGTCCACGAACTGGTGCGGTACATTTAGCCATTTACACTTTACCCCAATTTCTTTCTTGCGGCCAAATCTAGTTTTGTATCTAAATTAGATAATTTAAAAATTATCAATATCATCAAGAAGATCTACCATACCCATATAAGGATTAATTTGGTGATCCTGATCCCGTCCGTGCTGAGCATTCTGCTTTCCGGCCGCATTCAGCCTAACAGCACGTGTTCGAGCATTGTCTAATCCGTGCTTAACTATGTCAAAAATAGTCGCACTCGATTTTTCATAGTTATCGCAATCGAGTTTTTTAAACTCGGCGTTGAGTGCGCTTGTTTTTTTAAGATCCTTAAAATCAGAATATGGCGCTTGGGTGTCTACCAAATGAAGAAGTATCCAATACTCAAAACATACATTGCTCAGCGCAATATTTATGCCTTTTTGGTCCGCCATCTTTCTAGCTTTTGCATGCAGCGCATCAGTGTATTTAGCGACATTTTCACGGTCATATACTACCCAAAATATGTCATCTGGAAGAGTGGCAGGATTATTTTTTGCGTTAATCGCGGCTTCTACCAGTTGAACTGGTGTATTCTTTCGGGTCTTCTCAACACGCACAACTGATTGCTGATTGGTGCTGCCGATATGATCTAAATAACTGTTAATATAATTTGGCTCTGTTTTCTCACCCTCGCAAAAAATCTTCATCGTTTTTTCGGGAATTTGCGTAGCCGGTTTACGAGGTTTAGGCATTAGCTTCTCCAGCCTCGATCGACGCCAGAATAACTTCACGCACGCGGGCATAAGAGAATTTTGGTACTGCCCCTAAGCGACCGTCCCTGTAAAATGCCTCGAAGGGGCTGTCATGACGAACTCTGTTCTTCTCATACTCATCAAGTGACTTAACAGACGAAGAACCAGAAGATTTACTGACAAACCAAATTTGATCGCGCCGAAGAATGTTAGAATCTAATACGTTTGTATCATGCGTAGTGAATATAAGTTGCGCATTCTTCGCATTAACAATCGGATCGTTATATATTTGCAGGATAAGAGAAAGAAGATCAGTATGAAGATTAGCATCTAACTCGTCAAAAAATGTCACACTTCCATTTTTTAGAGAGTCTATTATTAGAGGAAGCGTCTCTAATAGCTTTATAGTGCCATCTGACATTTCATCTTGATCAAAATCAATCATTTCCCCATCATCTGATTTGATGGAGAATTTGTAATCGACGCTGTTCTTCTCGATCAAAACTTCTTTGACCGCATCAGGCATATCGCTTGGGAACCGGAGGTTTGAGGTATCCTCGCGAACTTCCCGACGAACGGTCGCAATGCCAGTGTCAGCCAAACAAATTAGCTCGCTAACCGTCCGCATATGCTCTGGGTCATCAAGATAGCGGGGCATTACAATCATCTGCCCAGGGACAATGAGCGACCATCGTTCAAAATAGCGCCTAATTTCGCGAATTGCTTCCGGTGCTGATGCATCGTTGCCTGCCCGCGATAGATAAGCAACGTTTTGGAAGAACGGCAATCGCCGATGGCCGCCCTTGTATGTTCCGCCAAACTTGATTGTTTCCCAATTATCGTCGGCACCGCGCTCAAAAATCAGCGCTCTTTGCCGCCGGGCAAAGGACGAAAGGCGCTCTTCGACTATACGATCACTAAGATAAGCAATTTCATAGCGATATCGGATACCCGACGGCACCACGAACTCTATTTCGAGGCGTACTGGTGCCTCAATATTAGCTTTAGATAGACGGTATGGCTCGTAAGGCGGGATGCGCTGGCCCTCCTTACGCGAGGCCGATTCGAGCACCATCCATTGCAGGGCGCGGAAAGCTGACAGGATGTTGGACTTGCCAGAGGCATTAGCGCCGAGAATGGCTGCCGTTCTGAGGACAGCCAGTTTGCCGTCTTCTATCTCAGCGAAGTTGCCCGGGTGACGGTCGCGCGCAGTTTCGACATTCATGCTGAACATTTGTTCGCTTTGGAACGATCGAAAATTTGTGACCGTAAGATCGATAATCATGGATGCGCATCTCTTTTTTGAGCTTTCTGCGTAAAGAATCTACACAAAAGAGCTTAATTCAATCTCTATGGCTCTTTATCGCAATTTCCACAAGAAGCGATGATCAGCAATGCTGGACGCAGGGCTACCCCCTGCGCGATGCCCTCGGTCATGCTCACCCTCATGGGGCAGGACGCTACCGCTCCCGATCAAGCTGATGCTGCGCTTTGATGCGCCCCGGAAACATCTCTTCGTGGATCGGCTCGACCACCGCCACCGCGCCCTTTTCGCTATCCCGCACCTTGCCTGGCTCGAACACCCGGCCCCGGTCGAGCTGATCCGCAATCCATTCGCGCGCGTGCGCTGCATCGCGCGCCGCGCTTTCGGGATCGCCCTTGTTCAGCCCTTTGGCGATCGCCTGGGCTACCATATAATTCCCCTGCGCAGCCCATAGCTCTGGGTCTGCCGCAGCTTCCTTGTCGGTCGCCGCCCTGAACCTGTCGCCCAAGGTCAGCACGCGACCGACGCCGGCACCCGATGCGCCGACGCTGCCGGCGACGAGCTGGGCCAGCGTCTCGCCCATGGCGTCCACCTTGCCCTGCATCGCTTCGACCTGGCCCGCTAGATTCTCCACAGCTGCCAGCACGGCCCGCTGGGTCGCCAGCAGCGCCACCACGGGATCGTCGCTGTCATCGCTCATCGTTCGCGGCCCCTGTCCCGATCTTTGTCCTTGGTGCGCTCCCGATCGCGCTCGGCCTGATCGTGATCCGATCCGCCCTTGTCACTTATACGCGATGCGATGCGGTCGGCGGCGCTTCCTGGCTCCGGGGTGTGATGGTCACGCTCGCCCCGCTGCGCCGTCGCCTCCGCGATCCGCTCAGCTGCGCCGCGATCGGCGTCCTGCTCCTGACGCCCCCATGCCGCGCCCAGGCGGTCACGCAGCCCCTGCGCCATGTCCTTGGCCTTGTCGCCGATGCCGCGCATCGTTTCCGCGATCCTGGCGCTGAGGTCGCGAAGCTGCTGGGTCAGCTCGCGCCGCTCCCGGTTACGCGCCTGCACCCCGCGCTGTTCGTCCCCGCGTTCGGTGGGCCTGCCCTTGCGCTCCATCGCCACCGCCGACAACGGCACCTTGCCCAACGGCTCCCGGCCTAGATCCTCTTGCCCCTCCGCGTCCCCCCGGTCGCGCGCCGCCTCGCGCTGATCCTTGAGTGACCGATGATCGATGCGCTCACCGCACCCGGCCCGTTCCAGCGCCTGGTTGGCATGGTCGGCCCAGGCCGATCGCCACCCCTCAAGCCGCTTCGCCGCGTTCCAGTCCCGGTTCTTCTTCCCGAACCCCTCGCCGGTGAGGTCGCGCATGGTCAGCATGACATGCGCGTGCGGCTGCTCCTGACCGTCCGCCGAATGGCCCCGGTGCAGCGACACGTCCGCAATCATGCCTTGGGACACGAACTGCTCGCGCACATAGGTCTCGACCAGGGCGCGCCGCCCCTCCGCGTCCAGCTCACGCGGAAGGGAGATTTCCACCTCACGGGCAAGCTGGGCGTCCTTGCGCCGCTCGGCCGCCTCGACGGCGTTCCACAAACGGGCGCGATCGAGCATCCAGTCGGGCGTGCGGTCGGGGGCCATGATCTCGCGATGCTCGATGTCGGATTTGCGCGTGTAGTCGTGGCATTTGCCTAGGCGCTCGTCGGTCAGCCGCTCGCCCGACCGGTAGGCGGCGGCGGCGACCGCGCTGCGCCCGGTGGCCCGCGAGATCACTTTGACCGAACAATGGTAGATCGCCACGACGCCGCGCCCTTCTGCCTTACTTCACTTAAGGGGGGAGCCGTCCGGCGGGGGCAACGCCCCCACTAGGACCACGCACATTGGGAACCAATGTATAAGCGTGCCCTTATCTTCATAAGGTAGCCTCATGCTGTTTCATTTGCTATAGCGAATTGCCATAGGAGGACGGCATGGCACGGACACCGGTTGAAGAGCGCCTTGAGAAAATGCGCGAGGACGAGCGCAAGCTACGTGAGCGGCGAAAAGCGCTTGAGGCCCGCGTCTCGACCGAACGTCGCAAAGCTGAAACCCGCGAGCGCATCATGCTTGGCGCGTTCATCCTCCACCACCTAGACGAGGATACGCCCACCGGTCGCCAGCTCGCGCCCCTGCTGCAACGCGAACTGCCGATGTTCCTGACCCGTGAGCGTGACCATGCGTTGATGGCCCCTCTGCTGAAGCGGCTGAAGGAGAAGGAATGATGGCAGGCCCACTGGTCGGGGGCGATCGGGGGATAGGATGGGTTCGTGCGATCGTCGGTGCATTCGTGGTGTGCCTGGTCGTGCAATATCTGGTCGGCAAGCTGCTGCCGGAAGTTCTCGCCAGCATCATCGCCTGGGGCGCGTTCGCCCTGGTGATGGTCGCGGTCTGGCGGATCAATAATCGAGCGGGCCGCAACGAACTACTCGGCTCGGCCCGCTTCGGATCGCGTGACGATGTGCGCGGTCTGGAATCCGG
>NZ_JABBFV010000045.1 GCF_012927105.1 Sphingobium psychrophilum
CCCAGCCCCTGATCCTGCGATATTTTTATCAAGCGTCGGTTTGGGCCTTCTGCTCTCAGGTATTTGGTACTGGCATACAGACGCAGGATGGAAGAGCCGGGAATTCTATCGGCCAGCCCTAAGCCAGATGGCGCTAGATATAGGATCACACGCTAGGGCGTTTTATAGCGCCCAAGATGACAATGATTATTTCAAAATGCAAAATGCTGCTCATGAGGCGAGTTCGCGCCAGATCAGTTGGCTGAATGATAATGTCGGCGGCATCGCCGCCAAAGCATATGGCTCAGCAAATGGAGAACCGAATTATCTTGTAAAAAATACTCGCCTCTCTCCTGCGATAGATAAACGACGAGCCCAATATACAGCAGAGTTATATGGGAAGGCGACTTATCTTGAGAATCTTCGCAAAGACGATAGCGAATGGCCTAAGCGCCCCAGCGAAATTGTTCGTATGAAGGGCATTCCTAGATACAAATCAGCGCAGTAATTTTCATATGCGCTCATCAATCGTCCGATCGCCCAAATAGGCGACCGAAAAAGCCACGTTTCGATTCTGCGGCCTCTGGCCCGGTGAGCAATCCGATCACCCGCGCCTGCGCTTCTCGACGCTCTTCCTCGGATTTATCGAGCCGTTGGCGCAGGTCGGAAACCACGCCATCACGATCCTGTAGCTGTTCACGCAACAGTTCAATCTCCCGCTGCAACCCCCCTGAATTTATTAGGGTTTCCCTGTTTCCATCAGGGGTGTCTGAGCGGGACTCATCAACCGTTTCTTTCTGTTTCGGAGGAAACACCCGGAACAGTTCGGACGTGTCGATAAGGTAGCCATTATCGGTCTTCTCGGCATAGCTAAGACGACCGGATTTTAGGGCTTTTGAGACGGTTCCCTTGCTGACCCCGGCCAGTTCAGCCCCCTTCGTCATTGAGACGGTTGCCATACTCTATTCCCCTGTTTCCAACCGGGAACGTGTCCCTGTTTCTATAGGGTATCGCGAAACCCTAAGAGCGACAACCATTAGGGTTTACTCCATTTTTCCGCGCAACCCCTTACCCAGGTCGTCCAATCTTCGCGTAGGGCATCTCCCCGGAGCTGGCGTCGCTTGTCAGTTCGCACCCGCGCATATTGATCGGCCAACCGCTGTACGGCGTGCCCTCCACCATAGGTGACGCCGATCGCGTGCAACTCCGTTGCGCCAAATTCCGTCACCTGATCGTCGGCAGGCCAGCGCAAAACATCAGACACGCCCAAATTCGCGGCTGTTGCAGCGATGATCGCACTGGGATCGAGTATCGTTTCCGCCGTGCCATCGCGACGTGCTCGGCGACCGGCGCGATGGCGTTCGTTTTCCTCTTCGGCCGCTACAGCAGCGATCGGCGGCTTGCGGCGGAAGGTTATAGCAATCTCGATGACCTTGCGGCCCCGCCTTTTGGCGACGTCCCATGCCACCGAGAACTGCGGCACAAGCTGGTTGATTTCCGCCGTTGCGGCATCGAGGACGAAGCGTCGAAGATCGGCGAAAGAGCTGTAAGACCCTTCTGGAACACCAAGCTTTGCCCGGAGGGTTTCCACATCGCCGCGCCAGATCGGCACGTCTCGTCGGTAGAGCAACGCTCCGAGCTGGTATAGTTCGAGCGCATATTTGCTATCAAAGGCCAGCACCGTTGCCCGGTGCAGGAGTGCATAGGCTTCGCTGTCTTTCAGGAGGTCGCGCGCGCGGCGGGTGAAACGGTAGATCAACCACCCCTGTTCACCCCCCTCAAATGTCTCTTCGATCATCTGGAAGGTGCGCCGCCCATGGTCGCCTTCCACCTTGTCAGGCATGGCAAAGAAGATACCCATCAGCTCGTCGATCGTCTCGGCAAGGCGATCGTTGGAGTTGTGGGAGCCGCGCAACATGCGCTTGGCGATTCTATGTTCCTGGTCCCGCCAGGCATCGCCTGCGGCCTGGTGCATCATCAACGCGAACACCTTGCGCGCAGACAGGCTAAGGGAAACCCCCCGCGCGTAGCGGACTTCGACTAGCTCGCGCGGCTGTACGATCGTGTCAGAGCCACGCTCTTTCTCGATCCGCGCCACCTCCATCGTGCGACCAGTTGTGTCGGCTGTCCCGTCCATGATGGGACATTCGGTCGATGTGCGAACAGGGTCAAGGTATTATGAGGTGAGAAAGGAAATGGCCTCACTTCATGCACCCCATTTCTCATAATACCTCCACCCCAAAACTCACAATAGGGCACCCCATTTCTCATGATGCCCCACCCCATCCCTCATGATAGGCCGAAATACGCCTTTATTATCAATGCGTTTGATACCCCCTGAATCATAGAATCCCAGAATCTAGAATCATCGCGGGCGTGCGAGAGGAAATGCAGCTCTAAGGATGAGGAATATGGAATTGGCCTACCGGCCAATGCGCTGTTTGATGCGTGACGGTGAGCCGTCACAGGGCGACCTACGGTCGCTGGGCTTCCGAGGGGGAAGTGGGGCGGGTCCAGCGTCCAATCGCGTCCTAAGCGCCTGTGGCGAGGCCCAGGGCGATCAGGAGGCGGGGTCGCGGCCCTTTTCCCTTCCCCGCTCGCCATCGGTGACATTCTCGCTCCCTGTGGCCTTTCAACCGGGATCGGCCAGCCCGGCAAACTCGCGCTGATCGTAATATCGGATCTTCTCCACGATCAACGGGGCCTGCCCTTGGAGCATGAGCAGTTGGTCGGTGGGCGGCATCCGCATGATTTCATCGGGGTTCATGAGGTTTCGGGCGCTGATATGCGTGCTGGCCGATTCCGTGAGTTTTGCCCCGCCGATCCTGCTGCCTTGGGAATAGCCCGCCGTCTGATATTCGAGGGTTTCCTGCCCCAGCGTTTTCGAGAGCAGTTCGGCGGTGGCGAGATCGTTCACCCCGAACGCTTGGAATACCCCGGCATTCGACATGAAGGTGCCCGCCCGCTCGCCATAGAGGGCGCGCAACTGGTGCATGTCCTGCAAGATCGGCCAGAGCTGCAACCCGTAACCGGCCATTAGGCCCATCGCCCGCTCGACCGGTTCGAGCCTGCCCAGGGCGGCGAACTCATCGAGCAGGAACAGGACGGGCCGCACCGGTTTGACCGGCGAGCGCGCCATGTCGGTGAGTGCCTGGGCGACCAGCAGGCGCAACCAGCGCGCATAGGCGTCGAGCCGGTCAGGGGGTAGGCACAGAAACACCGTGGAAACCCCCTCTTTCAACCCCGCGAATGTGAAGTCGGATGCGGCCATACTGGCGACGATCCGGGGGCTGTCGAGAAAATGGGTGTGGCGCTGGGCCGACGACAACACGCCTGCGGCCTCGCGATCGGACTTGCCGAGCTGGCGGTTGGCGGCGCGGGCGATCAGGCCATCGGCGCCGCGGCTGTCCTGCATGAGGGTGAGCAGATCGGCGAACGCCTTGGGGGCGAGCGTCAGATATTCGCGCACCGTCGCCAGGGTGCAGTGCTCGCGGTCCTCATGGACCACGGCATAGAGGATCAGACCGGCGATCAGCGCCTTGGCTTCCTCGTTCCAATGGACCTCGCCACCTTGCCCCGCTGGATCATGCACCAGGGCGTCGGCCAGCGTCATCGCATCTTCGGCTAGATCGAGGCTGGCAGGGTCGAGCCGGTCGAGCGGATTATAGCGGGCAGGGGGTTGCCCGGACACCTCGAACGGGTCGAGGCACCAGACCTTGCCCTTCGTCGCGCGCGCCCTGGCAGTGACGCGCGCGTTCTCGCCCTTGGGGTCGATGCAGATCACCGAGCGGTCGAGGGTCAGCAGATTGGGGATGATGGTGCCGACGCCCTTGCCGCTGCGGGTCGGGGCCATCGTCAGCAAATGGGCGGGGCCACCATAGCGGAGCAGCTTGCCCGATTTGGCCGATCGACCGATGAGCAGATCGCCGTCGCCGGATTCCAGGCCGCGCACATCGTCACGCGATCCGAAGCGGGCCGAGCCGAGCAGCTCGTTGCGCCCCGCCCGACCATTGATCCGCCAGACCGCGACCATCACCAGGGCGAACGCGCCCCAGGCGATGACGCTGGCGAGCACTTCCGGCAGCAGCTTGCCGACCAGATATTGCACGACCAGGCACACGACAAATGCGCCGACGATCGCACGAACCCATCCTATCCCCCGATCGCCCCCGACCAGCGGGCCTGCCATGACGTTAGTTCGGGGTCTGGCTGATCGAATCTGCGATCATGCCGGACCAGGTTGCGAGAATTGTGCCTTCGTTGTCATCGCCATCTTCACTTGCGATCTTGCCGCACATTCCGATGAGATTTGCGATTTCCTGTCCGCTAGCGATCCCAGCGCGCTCGAGAACGGCGGCGATCGTAGACAGGGCGGTCCCGGTCGCTTTGACGACAGCATCGTCATCCATGGCAGTCACTCCTTTTCGCTCGTTCTATCCTTCAGCCGCTTCAGCAGAGGGGCCATCAACGCATGGTCGCGCTCACGGGTCAGGAACATCGGCAGTTCGCGTTGCAGAAGGGGCGCGAGCTGGCGACCGGTGGGCGTATCCTCGTCTAGGTGGTGGAGGATGAACGCGCCAAGCATGATGCGCTCGCGGGTTTCAGCCTTACGACGTTCGGTAGAGACGCGCGCCTCAAGCGCCTTTCGACGCTCACGCAGTTTGCGCTCGTCCTCGCGCATTTTCTCAAGGCGCTCTTCAACGGGTGTCCGTACCATGCCGTCCTCCTATGGCAATTCACTATATCATCCGAAACGCCATGAGGCTACCTTATGAAGATAAGGGCACGCTTATACATTGGTTCCCAATGTGCGTGGTCCTCGTGGGGGCGTTGCCCCCGCCGGACGGCTCCCCCTTAAGTGCAGTAAGGCAGAAGGGCGCGGCGTCGTGGCGATCTACCATTGTTCCGTCAAAGTCATTTCGCGGGCCACCGGGCGCAGCGCGGTTGCCGCCGCCGCCTATCGGTCGGGCGAGCGGCTGACCGACGAGCGCCTTGGCAAATGCCACGACTACACGCGCAAATCCGACATCGAGTATCGCGAGATCATGGCCCCCGATCGCACGCCTGACTGGATGCTCGATCGCGCCCAGCTTTGGAACGGCGTCGAGGCGGCAGAGCGGCGCAAGGACGCCCAGCTTGCCCGCGAAGTGGAAATTTCCCTTCCGCGTGAGCTGGACGCGGAGGGGCGGCGCGCCCTGGTCGAGACCTATGTGCGCGAGCAGTTCGTGTCCCAGGGGATGATTGCGGACGTGTCGCTGCACCGGGGCCATTCGGCGGACGGGCAGGAGCAGCCGCACGCGCATGTCATGCTGACCATGCGTGACCTGACCGGCGAGGGGTTCGGGAAGAAGAACCGGGACTGGAATGCGGCGGAGCGGCTTGAGGGATGGCGTTCGGCCTGGGCCGACCATGCCAACCAGGCGCTGGAACGGGCCGGGTGTGATGAGCGCATAGACCATCGGTCATTGAAGGATCAGCGCGAGGCGGCGCGCGATCGGGGCGACGCGGAGGGGCAAGAGGATCTAGGCCGGGAGCCGTTGGGCAAGGTGCCGTTGTCGGCGGTGGCGATGGAGCGCAAGGGAAGGTCCACCGAACGCGGCGACGAACAGCGCGGGGTGCAGGCGCGCAACCGGGAGCGGCGCGAGCTGACGCAGCAGCTTCGCGAATTGAGCGCCAGGATCGCAGACACCATGCGCGGCATCGGTGACAAGGCCAAGGACATCGCGCAGGGTCTGCGCGACCGTCTCAGCGCGGCATGGGGCAGTCAGGACCAGGCTGACGATCGCAGTGCAGCCGAGCGGATCGCGGAGGCGACGGCGCAGCGGGGCGAACGTGACCGCGACACCCCGGAGCCGGGGAGCGCCGCCGCGCGCATCGCCTCGCGCATGAGCGGCAAGGGGGGCGGGTCGGATCACGACCAGGCCGAGCGCGATCGGGAGCGCATCAGGGACAGAGATCGAGACAGGGGCCGCGAACGATGAGCGATGACAGCGACGATCCAGTGATGGCCCTGCTGGCGACCCAGCGGGCGGTGCTGGCGGCGGTGGAGAATCTGGCGGGTCAGGTCGAGGCAATGCAGGCCAAGGTGGACGCCATGGGCGAGACGCTGGCCCAGCTCGTCGCCGGCAGCGCCGGCGCATCGGGTGCCGGCGATGGTCGCGCGCTGACCTTGGGCGACAGGTTCAGGCAGGCGACCGATAAGGAAGCGGCAGCGGACCCGGAGCTACGCTCGGCACAGGGGAATTACATTGTGGCTCAGGCGATCGCCAACAGGTTGCATAAGGGCGACCCCGAAGGCGTGGCGCGCGAGAACGCGCGGGTGCGGGAGTGGATCGCGGATCAGCTTGACCGGGGCCGGATGTTCGAGCCGGGCAAGGTGCGGAGCAATGAAAAGGGCGTGGCGGCGGTGGTGGAGCCGATCCACGAAGAGATGTTTCCGGGACGCGTCAGAGTCCAGCAGCCCGATCGGGAACGGTAGTAGCCTGCCCATAGAGGGTGAAGATGACCGACGGCATCAGCGCAGGGGGCAGGCCCTCATCCAGCATCATCGCGAACATGGCGTCCTCATCGGCCGACAAGATCATATCTTCAATGGCGAGATTGGCGCGGGATTCGGCCATGTCCTCGCGCCATAGCTCCACTTCATCCGGCGTGCCGCGCAGATAGTCCATCGCCCGTACCTGGGCGCGCAGCGCTTCCACGTCGATCGGCACCATTAGGCCGCTTCCGCGATCCTGATTTCCAGTGTCAGGCCGGATGCCGTGGCGAGGTTCACCAGCGCATCGAGGGAGAATTTGCCGAGCTTTCCGCGCAGCAGATCGTTGAGCCGGGGGCGGGTGATGCCAAGGCGTGCCGCCGCCGCTTCCTGCGGCATGTCCCATGTGCGGATACGGCTTTTCAGGGCCGACAGCAGTTCGGAGCGCGCCTTCATGTTCGCGGCCTCTGCCGGGGTGTCGGCCAGTGCGTCAAAGACGCTATCGAAAGTCTGGACTTCCATCGCCTATTCCTTCTTCCATGCCCGTAAACGGTTCGCGGCCAGCTCAATGTCCTTCTGTGGGGTCGCCTGGGTTTTCTTCTGGAAAGCGTGGAGGACAAGCACCGCCTCCGGTAACGTCGCCAGATAGATCACCCGGAAAGCCCCAGATTGCTCCCTGATCCTGATTTCGCGCACGCCAGGCCCGATGGTTTTCATCGGCTTCCAGTCGTCGGGATCGTTGCCAATCTGGACCTCGTTGAGCTGATGGCCCGCTTCGGAGCGGGCATCATCAGGGAAATCACGAAGCCGAGCGAGGCTGTCACCCAGGAACGAAATCTGTTTCACGGAAGATGTGTATCAAATTCGATACACAAGGTCAAGGCTGCTCAGCGGGGACCGTTTTCCACTCCTTCAAAACTACGTTACCTCTCTTGTCCTTAAAAGTTACCCGAGAGATTGAAACGTAAATATAGCAGCTTTGTGTAGTCAATGCCCATGGGTTATCTACTTGCGGACCAGAGTATTGAGATTTGCAATTAGAAAATTTCCCATTCTTGGCTTTTTTAATAGTTCCTTCTACTTCTGCATATGTATCTACCGTAAGACGTTTTGCTTCCGGCCCGCTGACATCCATCTGAACAATGTACGTATTTTTCATTAAATCTAAAGCTTGTTCACCATCGTGATTTCGAGTCCATTTGATATCATCTTCGGTAGTGAACGGAGAGAACTCTCCCTTAGGTCGACTTAGAGCTAAAATTCCAAATTCTTTCGCAGTATAACTAAATACATTACGACGAACACCAAAATTGCTCTCACCTATATATGAGCCATTTTTAATACGTTCTACTTTATAGAAGATTGGATCATTTCCATTAAACCAAAGTTTTAATTTTCCGTTATCATATGTCCAAATAGTAGAACCACCAGAATCAACCCCAGACCTGTCTCCAGAAAGAAATGGAAACTTAATTATAAAATGCTCACCGTCAACTATTGGTGGCGTGATTTCGGAAGCGAACTTATCAGCCTCCATTTTTGAAAAGTTTTCAATAATTATTCGTAGATTAGATGTTATGTTATTGTCTGGAACAACAGACGCTGTAGCTAGCAATGCAAATATGAAACGCATACACCCCCCTTGAATATTAAACTTATTAGCTTCTGTAAATTATCTCCATATTGGCAAGATATACCATTTTATAGGCACCAATAATTATCTCACTACCAATTACTGAGATACCGAAATTCGGAGCAGTGATGGAAGAGCTACCGGGTGGATGCACAAACAAGGTACATGGTTTCAAAGTCCTCAAACTCGAACGGGCGCGTGATCGTAGTGACCACGGCGACTGCGCCATTTTCCATGCGATCGACCTGCATCATATAGGCGGTGAGATGGCCGCCGATGAATACTCGCTCTGCCGGTATTATAGCATCCTGTTCCACACGCTGCGCGCGACATACCTCTACGAAATCATTCGGAAAGCCGGTGAGGGGCAGTGCGCCGATGTAAGGAGGTTTGGTCCTGATCCCAGGCTCAAGGCGCTCGCTTTCGAAATCGGCCGTTGAACGATATGCAAACCCAACAAACTGGTTCTCTTGGTCGTCGAATCCGAGGTGATAGATTGTGCTGGTCATAGCCTTCCGCTCAGCCGCCGGACGCGCAGCATAGAGAGTTCGCAAGCTATCAGACGCAAAATCGTTCAAGTGGCCCATATCGACCGCCAACATGCGACCTAAGACGTGCCGTGACCAATCGAGAATGAAGGCAAGGTTGCCCGTGCCGCAGATCAATCCATTGAGGTGCGGTACGGGGTGCACTTTAGAAGTGAAGAAGCCAGGTTCGAACTGATCGGTAGTGACCAATGTGTCCGCAAGGACGTAAACCCCATCAGGGAACAGCGCAAAATTCATAACAGTCATGAACGATCAATGGCATGAATGCACTGCTCTGCAACAGTTCTATCGAAGCCACAGTTGTCTCTACCCGTGCTGCGATGATGCAGAAATTACAATTTTTGCATCAGATCGAAACCCGAGGGAATCCGGCCCCTTCCCTGATGCAAAAATCTGATGCAGATTTGCAGCCATGATTTACGGTTATGCGCGCGTTTCCACCTATGGTCAGGATCTGGCCCAGCAGCTTGCACAGCTCACCGCTGCGGGTTGCGTGAAAATCTATCGGGAAAAGATCAGCGGAGCGACGGCGGAGCGGCCTCAGCTTAAGCGTGCGATCGGCGCCCTTGACGATGGCGACGTGCTGATGGTGACGGCAACAGACCGCCTTGCTCGCAACACCCGCGACCTGTTGAACATCCTCCACGCGGTGGAGGAGGCCGGGGCTGGGTTCCGTTCGCTGGCCGAGCCGATGGTGGATACGACATCGCAATTTGCCGAGGTGATAATCGCGGTGCTGGGTATCGCGGCGAGCTGGGAGCGAGAGCGGATCACCGAGCGCACAGCCGCAGGGCGTATCCAGGCAAGGGCACGTGGGGTGAAATTTGGCCGCAAGACGGCCCTTACCCCACACCAACGAGCCGAAGCGCTGGATAGGCTGGCCGCTGGTGACACACAACGAACCGTCGCCGCGCTATTCAATGTTAGTCAGGCGACCATATCGCGGCTTGTCGGTCGATAGGGATGATGATCGGTTGCTGGCATTACACCCACTATGGCATTATCCAGAAATGAGATCAGAATTCATACCATATGCGCTTGCTATCGCACCGCTTGTAGTCGGCGGGCTATGGTCCCAACTGGTAAGTGGTCTACCATCTTGGGCTATTGTTGGGCTTCTAACAGGTTCTGCCGCTGCAGTGATAGGAAGGATGATAATCCCAGCCCCTGATCCTGCGATATTTTTATCAAGCGTCGGTTTGGGCCTTCTGCTCTCAGGTATTTGGTACTGGCATACAGACGCAGGATGGAAGAGCCGGGAATTCTATCGGCCAGCCCTAAG
>NZ_JABBFV010000046.1 GCF_012927105.1 Sphingobium psychrophilum
ACGGCAAACATCCCCGGCCACCCCCCTTAAAAGGAGCAACCTATCCGATGGCTGGTTTTTAAACCGCCACGCTCAGCAAATCGCTGGCGTTCCATTGGCCTGGTTTGTCACCGCCCTCTACACGCGCAGCTATGTGCCGCAAAGAGTATGCCGGGGCTTTTCATTCACACTGGACGAACCGGACCATCGACCCGAACGCTGCTTAATCGTCATCCTCATATCCAGATCATATCTGGTGACCAGCTTCTTGCCCTCATTCGCGATGAACCCGTCTTGGTCAGGGGGAAGCGCATATGAGACTCCCCATTTCGCGCCCTCGCTGGCGGCCGGGCCCCTATGCCTTGCCGGCGCTCGTAGCGGGCCTCGTCCTACTATCCGGTTCAGCTGTAGCGGACTCTCGTCCGGTCAGGTCTGCCACCGGGGAACGTGAGATCGCCCGATGTATTCAATTCGCGTCGGCGGGCAGATCATGGCTCGAAAAAACGCTCTGGGGTCTGCGTGATCAGGAGGCCGGATGGATCGGTGCTGAGGTTCCGAACAGCAACGGCAGTCACGATCTTGGGCCGCTACAAGTCAATAGCTTCTGGGTGCCAAGACTTGCTACGCTTTCTCAGCGTTCGCCCGCACAGGTACGTGCCTGGTTGATCAACGATCCGTGCTTCAACGTACAGGCTGCCCGGTGGATTTTCCTGTCGGGGTTGGCCGTCACGGGTGATTTTTGGCGGGCGGTTGGAGCCTATCACAGTCCAACGACCTGGCGACAACGACGCTACGCGCTTGCAGTAGCAGGGCATCTGCGACGTCGCTACGGGCCAAACACGTTCCGGGCCGTCGAGCCATGATCTTACCAACACTGATTTTCGACATCATGTCGGCAGGCAGGCATTTGTGAAAAAACTGAATATCGAGAGAATGGCCCAATCCGTAGAGCCATTGGCCGTCCGCATACCCCTTGCGGCCCAAATGTTGGGTATCGGCAAATCGACGCTATACGAGATGATTGCTTCGGGAGAGATTGAGACCATCAAGGTCGGTAGATCGACCCTCGTCCCAACCGATAGTCTGCGCGCATTCCTCGCACGGAGGCGAAAGTAGGTCGGCACAATCGAATCTCGGCTCCGTCCTTGACCATCCTCATCCACCAATGATCACCGTTCCGGTGACACCCATATGGCACCCATAGTGACACCCGGGTGTCAGGAGCCAAAATGGAAACCTGAACCTATCTCTAAGTAATTGATTCATTGAAAATAATGGTGGACGCACTTGGGCTCGAACCAAGGACCCGCTGATTAAGAGTCCCCAAATGTGAGAATATTGTGCAGCAAATTCAAGCACTTGATTGCATCCGTTCATTAGCTGCTGCACAATGTTCCACTGCATTTATCGTTTCACGACAAGGGTCGATAGCTCAAAATTGGACACACTGTGTTGGCTTTGGTTCATTCCGTAGAGAAGTAGAGCGTTAGGTGTCCTGCCCGAAGCGACGCCCCCGTTGCTCGCGCGTTTGACGTCGAAGATCACACCGAAGCGGCCGATAGGCGGGGCGGAAAAGGGCGGCCAAGATGCATTCCTTTTCGGATGGAGGAAACGAGTAGTCGCCGTCGGTCGATGGCGCAAGGTAAGGGAATTTATCCCTGCCAATCGGGAGGGACGATCCACCATTGTGAGGATGTCGGTCATCGCTGAGCGCCGACGATGCGTGTAAATTTGGACATGGCTCGAAGGCAGACGGTAGGTCGGACGCCGCCCAGCATCGTGACCCCAAGATAGATGTTGCGCTGGAGGTTCGCGTCATGATCGGTCCCGATCGCCACAGGTACGGTGTGGTTCTCGTCAGATCGCGGCCGGATCCAAAGGACGGGATGTCCAATCCATGATAGTTCCAGTCGTCCAGATCGCATCATTGCCTCGCCCTGCGGTATAACGCGGACCTGCCAGCCATAAAGCCGGGCGAAGCGGAGCAAGCGCGACCAAAGGTCGTCGCAGGGAAGGCATTGTGGCGCAGTCGTCATCTCGAGCGTGAAAAGCATAGCTCCGCCACGCAGCATCTCTGCGAAATCGGGCGGGAAGGCTTTGGTTTGCGGTACTCGGGCAGGCCACGTCTTAAGGTCGGTGGTAGTTGGACTGCTGCCCCTTCGCTGGCTGGGATGGAGGCCCTGCTGGAGTCTGCCAGGAATAAGAAGCTGGGAAGGCCGGCCGTGAGGCAGATTGAAATCGACTTGAATGTAAGGTTAAAATGCCTTACAATGCCGTACGAAAGGATCACTCTCATGAACGCGCTGACCGTCACGGCAAAAGGCCAGATCACCCTTAAAAAGGAAATAATGCGGCATCTGGGCATCCATCCGGGCGACAAAGTCGCGGTAGAAAAACTTGCCGACGGGCGCATCGAGATCAGGCCCGTAAAGCCTACGGGCAAGATTTCCGAGGTGTTCGGCATGCTCAAACGCCAAGGCCAACGGCCGGTGTCTATCGAGGAGATGAATGAGGTTATCGCCAAGGGCTGGGCCGGCGCACTGTGAAGATCATCGCCGACACCAACATTCTGGTGCGCGCGATCACTGACGATCATCCTGTGCAGAGCCCGCTGGCGCAGGCGCAGCTCAACCAGGCTGAGATCGTAGCCATCACGTTGCCTACACTGTGTGAACTTGCCTGGGTCCTGAGCCGCAGCTACAAAATTTCTCGCATCGATCTCGCCGCGATGCTGCGCCGTCTCTGCGCTGCCGATAACGTAAAACTCGAACAAGCCTCGGCGGATGTTGGTCTCGCATTTCTCGACGCCGGCGGTGACTTTGCCGACGGCGTAATCGTGCATGAGGGCAACTGGCTGGGCGGACAGATGTTCGTCAGCTTTGATGCCGATGCCGTTCGGATTGCAAAAGCCCAGGGACAAGCGACCCATATTCCCGCCTGACGTGCATCCAAATGCGAGGATCGCCGCAGTTCGATCCTCCTGGTCTATGTCTCCGCTTGCCATGCAAAGGGTGTTGAAACGCCTCCGGCGACTCGCTTTGACTTAGTGATCCGCTCGATAGGCATAAACCCACTCTCTCGTGATCAAACCCTGAGGCAACAGGACGCCGCGACTTTCTGATCGCTGCAGAGCGACTTAGGCGCGCGGGGAGACATCCTGCGATGCATGCTCCGCGGCGATCAGTCGGGAAGTTTCGCTCACTGTGTCGGTGCGGCCTCAGAATTGGCTTTTCGCGGAGGCTTGGTCTTTCGATTGGGCGCCTTCGCATTGGCTTTGCGCGGCCGCGTCAACTTGGAAGAGCCGGATTCGCTCGACAACCCATCGGCGGGGTAGCACCTCGAAACCCTTGGCTTTGTCGGAATGCTTGATGATTTCGATCGTCCACTTTCCCATGCCGACGAGCGCCTACCGTACCTTTTGCCCGCCTAGCTGCCATCCGCGAATACATGGCGCAGCCAGGGGAAACGGGTCCGGATTGCGGACAGCACATCGACAGCTCCATCGCGATCCTGAATGTCGGCAGCGTGGACGAGGATGAAGATCAGAAAACCGCAGGTGTCTGTCAGAATGTTACGTTTGCGGCGTTTGAACTTCTTGCCAGCATCAAAGTCCGAAATTCCGCCACTTTCCGTGGTCTTCACCGACTGGCTATTGATCACGCCAGCGCTGGGCGAGGCTTCCCGTCCTTCGATTTCCCGCAAGTTCATAACCAACACGGTGTTGATGGATTCGAACAGACTGAAATTGCGCCAGGCGTAGAAGTGGCGCCGTACAGTCGACACCGGAGGAAAGCATTTGGGCAAAAGTCGCCACGCGCACCCGCTCGCGGCAACATACAGCATCGCGTTCAGGACTTCGCGCATGTCTGCCGTTCGAGGTCGGCCTCCACGCCTTGCTGGAGGCAAGAATGGCGTTGCCAACGCCCACTCAACATCGGTCATATCCGATGGATATCGCAGTCCCTCCTGGTTATGCCCGTACCGGGCAATACCAGTCCATGTCACTATTCACTCCATCTCTTCGCAAAGAGGCGTGAATCACAACATGCTGGTATTGCTCAACAACTTTCGGATCGTCTAAAAGGCACATGGCTCAATTACAAGACCCCGCCAGCGGGGGATGCTGGCGGGGTCAATCGGACGGCTTATAAGTGGGGGAAAATTCGCCGTCTGATATTACGATAACACCCTTCTGCTGCTGATGTTCCCACGCTTATTGCTTTCGTGTCGCCCGGCAGTGATTCCCGCTCACCATCAGTCGATCTTGTGGCGCGCTGTCGTCAAATATCGCCACCGCACAAGGAACTCGTTTGAATGCCGTGGGGCAATACCGTGCCGCCCCATGGCAGAGGCTGTATTCCCGCGCTTTATCTGATCAAGCAGGTTCGGCCACCGCTTGCTCTTTCGGCTTTCTGCCACGCTTGGCAGGCATGTCTGCTTTAGGTGCGGCTGTCGGCGTCCGGCGCTTCTGGCCCAAGCCAATCCGAAGCGCCATATCCTTGCGCTGTTGCGCGTAGTTTGGTGCCACCATTGGATAATCGCTAGGCAAACTCCACTTGGCCCGATACTCCGCTGGCGTCATCTGATAATGTGTCATCAGGTGGCGCTTGAGCAACTTGAGCTTCTTCCCGTCTTCAAGGCAGACGATATAGTCGGGCTTTATTGACGCGCGGACGGCGACAGCAGGCTCCTGTTTCGGGGTCTCCGGCGTGCTGGGTGTACCAAGAGCGAAGAGAGCAGCGTGAACATTGCCAATCAATGCTGCAACGTCACCCACCGACACCGAATTATTGGAAACATGTGCCGCGACAATGTCGGCGGTGAGGGTAACAAGCGTATCTTGTTCGAAGATTGTGCCAGTCATACGACCCATTCTTTCTCGTTTTCAATCAGGTTATGATGCCTCGATCAAGAGGCTGCGATATCCTATATATAAGATGCATGAGTAAATATTACAAACCAGAAGTGAGTGGAAATTTATCAGTTACCTGACACGGATGCTGTTTTTTGCAATCGTAAATAAATTGCGAATCTGGTAGATGTATAAGTTTTGTAAAATTAATTTATGATAGTATATTAAAAAATATGAATTTTTATAAAATGGTAAGTATTTTAAAATTATGAAATAATTATAATGTAAATGTCTAAAATATTTAAATAATGACTATATTGAAAATTCAAGATCGCAGTTTATGCACTATCTTCACTGTATTGTGAATTAATGATATCTTATTGTAGCCATTTTTAATAGCGCATGGCCAAAAGGCTTGGGCGAACCTTCCTGATGGCGCAGCCACCGTCATCCACTAGCGGCTCGGAGGAGAACGACTCGCACTGAAGGTGACGACCAGGGGTCTGTAAGTGCGATGCGCCGCTGACCTCAAAATAATTAACTGCGGGTGACGCTGCATCGCCCAGGCATGTTGAGCCTCATGTCGGGGCCAATCGCCGTCATGGTCGAGAAGCAGGGCAGGCGGTCGATGCTGGCTGACAGGGACGGCGAGACGATCTAGGATCGCCCGCGCGGATCGGCCCATCCTGCGCACCGATCCGTCTTTCCCTGCCGATGAAATGCCGTCAAAGAGCAGATATGCGCATATACTCCCTTCTCGCCATCCCATTGCTTTTGACCACGCCCGCTCAGGCGTGGGGTCCTGTCGGTCACCGCATAACAGGTGCCATTGCCGATGAGAATTTGAGCGGCGTCGCGCGCGCCCATGTCCATCTTCTGCTAGGTACGCAGGATCTTGCCGAGGCAGCGACCTGGCCCGACGACATGAAATCCGACCCTGCCGAATATTGGCAGAAGAAGGCTGGCCCATGGCACTATGTGACAGTCAGGCAAGGGGACAGCTATCAAAGCAAGGACGCGCCGCCAGAGGGCGATGCCATGAGCGCGCTGGATGGCTTTACGGCTACATTGCGCAATCCTAAATCGTCGATCGAGGACAAGCGGCTGGCCCTCCGCTTCATCGTGCACATCATCGGCGATCTGCATCAGCCATTTCACGCGGGCGGTGGGGATGACCGGGGCGGCAACGATGTCAAGGTGACCTGGTTCGGCCGCTCGACCAACCTTCATTCGGTGTGGGACTCAGCGATGATCGAGCAACGGTCCTTGTCCTATTCCGAATATGCGCAATGGCTGTCGCGCACGATCTCGCCTGAGCAGATGATCGATTGGAGCGATCCTGCGCCTTCGGTGTGGATTGCGGAGAGCATCGCGCTGCGCAAGACGATCTACCCCGCCGACCCCGCAATTTCCTGGGACTATGCTTATAAGCATCGCTCGGCGATGGACGATCGGTTGAAACGCGGAGGCATCAGGATTGCCGCCTATCTCAATTGGCTGTTCGAGCCTCGGCGCGGCGCTGTTCCCACGGCGACGCCCAAATGACATAGGCTGGTCAGCACGATCGCACGATGACCTACCGCGATCGCCTTAAGGTCGCACCTTGCCTATTTGAGGTGGCGGCAAAACACCGGACGATCAAGTTCGTGGTTAGATGCCAGCACATCTTCCTGTTCGAGCCTCATGGTTTGTGGTGGCGGTTCGAGCGCCTGGGCTCGCGCAAATGACTTCCGGGACGCGCGACAGCGCATCTAACACCGGCTGTGTCGAGAGCAGCATGGACGAAAGGTTCGACCGGTGGCAATCGGGATGACGAATGACGCCGCCCGCATTCATCTCAGCCTGCCGAAAGAACGAGTGTGAAAGCGGCCGTCAACCGGTTTCGAGGATAGGACGCCACATGGAATTAGATGCCCGCGATACGACGATCACTTCGAAAGAACAGGTGATGGTCAAGGCCATTCTCCGACCATTGATGGAGGCAATTGCCGCATCAAACTCAGAGGGGCTGATTGGCACCCGTGATCTCACGAAGCTTCTGGCCTTCGCTACGGCAGCGATCGTCGAAAGCGATGTGGAAGTGGTGACGCCACGCGCCATACGGCAGGCAGGAGAATATTTCGGGAAGCTGGTCGCCCATCATGCCAAGGCATTGCGGACCGAAAGGACGCAATCGGGATCGGGCTTCATGGCTGAGTTCGTAGCCGGCAGTTGATCGCCCTAGAACGGTGGACGGGCAGGCTAGTCTGGTAGGGCTACGGCAAATTACTTATTTTTAGCGGCGTCGGACAGGGCACCTTGCTGAGCGTGTAGCAGGCGAAGGGATTTTCCTTCCCTTCCGCGTCGCGGGCTGTGATCTGCCACGTCAGGCCTCTGGTGGTCGTCCGCCATCGATTGATGAAGGTGCTGTTCTCATCCTGATATTTGATGTCAAACCCGCCCACCACGCTTTCGCCGCTTCCGACTGCCGAGGCCGTGCCACCAAAGCTGTCTGCCCAGAAACTCGTGATGGCGTCTATCGAGGCTTCCGCCTGCGTCCCGGCGCCGCCAAAGATCAGGTGGGCGGCATATCGGTCGCGGTGGTCGGCTACAGCACTGCTTTCGGCGTCCAACGCAAACATCGCATCGTGCAGGATTGGTCGCGCATTGATCGTCACGGAGACGGGTTTCTCCATGACATCGCCGCGTGCCTTCCAGCATCCTTTGAGGGCTGCTAGGGTCTGCGGCATTGGAACGGCACCTGGCTCAGCCGCTGCTGCGGTCGCCGACAATAGCGTCATGGCCAAAGTGGGGAAGAGCAGTATTTTCTCATCATTCCCCCGAAATTGCTGGGGCAGAAGAGCGATTTGTGCGTGCCAGGATCGTCCACCACTCACATTCAAATCGATCATCGGATCATTGATCACTGCAAATGCATAACTATAGTCAAATCACGACACGCCGTAGTTTCATTAACTATTTCGGTGCATTGTTCCGTAGTCGTAATAATTGCTTATCAGAGCCCGATCCGAAAGTTGTTGAGCAATACCAGCATGTTGTGATTCACGCCTCTTTGCGAAGAGATGGAGTGAATGGTGACATGGACTGGTATTGCCCGGCGCGAGCATAGCCGGGAGGGACTGCGATATCCATCGGATATGACCGATGTTGAGTGGGCGTTGGCAGCGCCGTTCGTGCCTCCGGCAAGGCGTGGAGGCCGACCTCGAACGGCAGACATGCGCGAAGTCCTCAACGCGATGTTGTATGTAGCTGCGAGCGGGTGCGCGTGGCGACTTCTACCAAAATGCTTTCCTCCGGTGTCGACTGTCCGGCGCTACTTCTACGCCTGGCGCAATGCCAGTCTGTTCGAAGCCATCAACACCGTGTTGGTTATGAACTTGCGGGAAATCGAAGGACGGGAAGCCTCGCCCAGCGCTGGAGTGATCGATAGCCAGTCGGTGAAGACCACGGAAAGTGGCGGAATTTCGGGCTTTGACGCTGGCAAGAAGGTCAAAGGCCGCAAACGTAACATTCTGACAGACACCTGCGGTTTTCTGATCTTCATCCTCGTCCACGCTGCCGACATTCAGGATCGCGATGGAGCTGTCGATGTGCTGGCCGCAATCCGGACCCGTTTCCCCTGGCTGCGCCATGTGTTCGCGGATGGCGGCTATGCGGGTGAAAAGTTACGGTCGGCACTCGTCGGCATGGGAAAGTGGACGATCGAAATCATCAAGCGTTCCGACAAAGCCAAGGGTTTCGAGGTGCTACCCCGCCGATGGGTTGTCGAGCGAACCTTCGCATGGCTCGGGCGTTGCCGACGGCTCGCCAAAGATTGGGAAAGGTCCATCGCCTCATCGACGGCCTGGGCTCTTATCGCTTCAATCCGCATGCTCACGCGCAGAACCGCAAGGTACTGTCAAATTTGACGAACTTCTGAATCGGGCTCTCAGCTCGACTTTGTACGTTTTTGGTCAGGTCCAAGTCCAGAAGATGCTGTTTTCAGCGATGTGGTCGAGGGCCTGATCGAGTGGCAAGACGCATCCGCCCATATCGTCAATATCTTCCCATTTT
>NZ_JABBFV010000047.1 GCF_012927105.1 Sphingobium psychrophilum
AACCCGCAAGCCTCAACATACCCGACCTTCGGCTCATCCCCGGGAGTGATGCACCGCGCCTGCCTCCAACCAAAAACCGAAATCCTGACGCCCGATCAACAACGCGATGAATTATACGGGCTAAGTGGTCTCAACACCCTAACCTGGCACATTGCGATGCCGTCTGGGGAGGGCGGCAACCACCCCATCTGCCCTGATCGGTGTTGAATATCTCCGGTTTCCCGAAGCGCGTCAACGCTTCCTCCAGCGCTTCGACGCAGAAGTCGGCCTCCATCGTGATCGACACCCGCCAAGCCAGGACTTTGCGGCTGAACCAGTCGACGATGGCCACGAGATAGACGAACCCCCTCGCCATCGGGATGTAGCTGATGTCCGTTGCCCAGACCTGATTGGGCCGCACGATCGGCAGTTTACGCAACAAGTAAGGGTAGATCTTGTGCCCAGGGGTCGGCTTCGATGTGTTCGGGCGACGGTAGATTGCCTCGATCGCCATCTTCTTCATCAGCGTGGCGACATGCTGGCGGCCGATCTCGATGCCTTCCTGCCGCAGAAGATCACGCAGCATCCGACTACCCGCGAACGGAAATTCCAGGTGCAACTCGTCGATCCGCCGCATGATGGCGAGATCGGCAGGCGGCACCGGTCTGGGCAGATAATAAATGCTGCCCCGGCTGATCCCCAGCTCCCGGGCTTGCCGCGCCAACGGCAGTGCGTGCGAACGGTCGATCATCGTTTTGCGCTCGGCAACAGTCCCGCCTCCCCGAGCGCCCCTGACAAAAAATCGTTCACCAGCGTCAGTTCACCGATCTTGGCGTGCAGCGTCTTTACGTCGATCACCGGCGCCGCAGCCTCGCTCCGCGTCTCGCTGCCAAATACACCGGCAGCCCCTTCCAGAAGCTGCCCGCGCCATTGCGTGATCTGGTTCGGATGCACGTCAAACTGCTGCGCCAGCTCCGCCAGCGTCTTCTCGCCCTTCACGGCGGCCAATGCCACCTTCGCTTTGAATGCCGGGCTGTGATTCCGGCGTGGTCGTTTGCTCATCTCTACTCCTGTCACGCGGCCATCCTGGCCGCCGTCAGGCAGAAAATCCACTTATCCCGATGTGCAGTTTTGCCAGGCCACCTCTCTTTCAGAGAGACATCGATTCCGGCATAATACTCCATGGCTGTTCCTCTCATGATGTTTGGGGCCGATCACTCGGACCCTGTTTCCAACACCATCATTCTGAGGGACAGCCACCCAACTTGGCTACTCTTGAAACGCCGGCCCATTACGGCATCTAGGGTTGCGCAATGGCAATTTTTTGCATATAGTGCATCGCATTGCCTATCGTTTCAGAGCTTGCCCGATTCAAGCCATAGACAGCAGTACGGAGAGAATTATGCTTGGAATCCCCAACCTTGTCGACAATGTCGCATCTAATCAGTCGCGCGAGATTTTCTGGGATAAAGACGTATACAACCTTGAGTTGGAGCGTATTTTTGCTCGCTCGTGGCTGTTTCTGGGGCACGAGTCGCTCCTTCCCAAGCCCGGCGATTTCATCACCACCTATATGGCTGAAGACAAGGTCATCCTGTCGCATCAGCAAGATGGCTCGTTCCGGGCGTTCATCAATTCGTGTACGCACCGGGGCAACCAGATTTGCCATGCCGATAGCGGCAATGCCAAGGCGTTCGTCTGCAACTACCACGGCTGGGTTTACGGTCAGGACGGCAGTCTGGTTGATGTCCCGCTCGAAACGCGGTGCTATCATGGCCAGCTCGACAAGGCGAAGCTGGGTGCCAAGCACATTCGGGTAGAGACGTACAAAGGCTTCATTTTCGGCTGCGGCGATGCCGACGCGCCAAGTCTGGAGGAATATCTGGGCGAGTTCCGTTGGTACCTCGATACGATCTGGGAAGGTGCCGGTGGCGGGCTGGAGCTACTGGGCCCGCCGATGAAGAGCATTCTGGCCTGCAATTGGAAGGTGCCGGCAGAGAATTTCGTAGGCGATGGCTACCATGTCGGCTGGACCCACGCCGGCGCCTTGATGCAGGTCGGCGGCGAACTTGCGGGACTGGCGGGTAACCGCGCAGACATGCCCTTCGAAAAACTCGGCTTTCAGTTCACGACCCGGCACGGGCATGGCTTCGGAGTGATCAACAACGCCGCCCCGGCGATCCACGTCAAGCGCGATGGCTGGGCAAAATACCTTGCCGACACCCGCGCTGAAGTTGGCCGAAAGTTCGGACCGGAGCGTGAAGAACTTTATGTTGGCCACTGGAACTGCTCGCTCTTCCCGAGCTGCTCGTTTCTTTACGGAACCAATACGTTCAAGGTCTGGCATCCGCGTGGCCCGCACGAGATTGAAGTGTGGACCTACACGATGGTGCCGCGTGACGCCGACGCGGAAACGAAGAGCATGATCCAGCGCGAAGCCACCCGGAGTTTCGGCACTGCCGGAACGCTGGAAAGCGACGATGGCGAGAACATGTCGTCGTCCACCTTTGTCAACCGCGGAACCATCACCCGTAACGGTCGGATCAGCTCAAGCATGGGTGTCGGCTTCGAAGGTCCACATCCGGTTTTTCCGGGGATTGTTGGATCCAGCTTCATCGGCGAAACATCCCATCGCGGCTTCTATCGATTCTGGAAGGAAATGCTGGATGCGCCCGATTGGAAAGCGGTGAAGGCAAACGACGACACCTGGGATTCGATGTTCACCAATCGTAATTACTGGAACGACAAAGTCGACGCAGCCGAGTAATCCACAAACTTTTTCAAACGTATCGAATGCCGGAGAGTTTATGTCGGGGAAACAGACCTTAGCGGGATTGGATGTCCAATCCGCGATCGAAATGCATTATCGTAGCGAAGTCCGGATGCTGCAGAACGGGCAATACCGAGAATGGTTAGCGGACATGGTCGCCGAAGACATCCATTACTGGATGCCGATTTATGAACAACGCCTGATCCGCGACCGTCGCCCCGACCCGACACCCGACGATGCTGCAATTTATAATGACGATTATGGCGAGCTCAAGCAACGCGTAGAGCGGCTTTATACCGGCACCGTATGGATGGAGGATCCGCCGTCCAAGATCCGGTACATGGTCGGCAACGTCGAAGCTTTCGATGCAGGCGATGGAGAGTTCGAAGTTTATTCAAACGTGGTCGTCTATCGCAACCGCCGCCAACTTGAAGTGACCGTTCATACGCTGGGGCGTGAGGATAAGCTGCGCCGGGTTGGTGATGGCTTCCAGGTGTTCCGGCGCAAGCTGCTGATCGATGCGCGAGTGACGCAAGACAAGAACCTGTACTTTTTCTGCTAGGAACGCGCCAAAGAGCGCAAAAGGGGAGACTGAATATGCAAGCTTCTGCTGCGATCATTGAAAGCCAGGGCGGGAAATTTATCCTTGATACGGTCGATATTGAAGATCCCCGCGATGGGGAAGTGCTTGTCAAGATCGCTGCAGCCGGGATGTGCCACACCGATCTGAGCGTTCGCGACCAGTACATGCCAACGCCACTTCCTGCCGTGCTGGGGCATGAAGGAGCGGGCGTAGTCGAAAAGGTCGGGCGCGGTGTCACCGCAGTCAAGCCGGGCGACAAAGTCGTGCTGTCATTCAGCTATTGTGGAACCTGCCCGTCTTGCATGAAGGGACACCAGGCCTATTGCCCGAGCCTTTTCCCGCTCAATTTCTTGGGCCGGAGGCTGGACGGATCGACCCCGATCCGCCGCAACGGAGAAGAGGTGAATGCGTGCTTCTTCGGCCAGTCCTCATTCGCGACCTACTCGATCGCTAACGAAAGCAACTGCGTCAAAGTTTCCGACTCCTCGCCGATTGAGCTTCTCGGCCCGTTGGGCTGTGGAATTCAGACCGGCGCAGGCACCGTCTTCAATGCGCTGCAGCCTCCCCCAGGCTCGTCGATCGCGATCTTCGGCGTCGGCTCGGTTGGACTCAGCGCGGTGATGGCTGCGAAGTCTTCCGGCTGTCTCAAGATTATCGCAGTCGATCGCAATCCCACGCGTCTGAAGCTGGCCCGTGAGCTTGGTGCGACCGATATTATCGACGCAACGAACACCAATGCCCAGGAAACGATCATTGGCTTGACGGGCGGCGGCGCGGACTATGCGATCGATACCACCGCCATTCCGCAGGTTCTGCGAAGCGCGGTAGACAGTACCCATACCATGGGAGAAACCGCTGTGGTCGGTGGGGCAAGGCTCGGCACCGAATTTTCTCTCGACATGAACAACATGCTGTTCGGCCGCAAACTGCGCGGCGTGGTCGAAGGTTCCAGCACTCCGCAGGTCTTCATTCCGCAATTGATTGCGATGCGCGAAGCCGGCCTGTTCCCGTTCGAACGGCTCTGCTCGTTCTACGACTTCGACCAGATCAATCAGGCTGTCGAGGATACGGAAATTTCCGGTAACGCAATCAAGGCCATTCTCAAGATGTAATGCGGCACTGCGCCCTCTATGCGGTCGATCGCGGCAACAGAGTGCGGCGCAAGTCTCCACCGATTAGGGGCCGATCAACCTGCAGGGCCACAAAATGGGAGCGAACGGACAGGAGCATCGCCTGCCGTTCGCTCTTGGTGCTCTAAGCGGCAACCCGCACGTCAGTGACCAGGTTTGGGTTTATTATTCTGAAGTCGAATAGAGACTGGCGTACCGCTTGCCTCGCACTTGGCGGATGACGCTAAGGACCGTCATAATGTTTGGGAAGTACAAAAAGATGGGCCAAAAGCCCCAAGTTGCGGCGTCATGAGCTCGATCGATGGAGCGCCCCAAGTCGGGACGTCAACTATTGCGGACGGATCCCAACCGACAACCGGGCTTCCAGTTTCTCGTCGGTTCTGGGCGGCACTCTCGATGTGGAGTGCCATATTTCTTACCATTATGGACGTATCAATTGCTAACGTAGCGCTGCCTTTCATCTCGAAAGGTTTGGCCCTAACTGCGGCAAAATCGGTATGGGCAGTCAACGCCTATCAGATCGCCATAGTGATGGCCCTTTTGCCGATGGCAAAGGCCGCTGAAATCCTTGGCTACAAGAAAGTCTATCTGGGCGGCCTCTTGCTTTTCATGCTTGCAGCCGTTGGCAGTATCAACGCAAGCAGTTTGGCAGTTCTCGCGTCGTCGCGCTTTGTGCAAGGTATCGGTGCCGCGGCAGTAATGGTGGCCAGCGGGGCATTGGTTCGGACAATCTACCCTCCCGCATTGGTCCCGCGCGGCATAGGATACAATACCATCGCCGTTTCGATTGCTTCGGCCGCCGGACCGGCGGTCGGTGCGCTCGTCCTTTCGATTGCGGGATGGCACGCCATTTTTGCAGTGGGGCTTCCGTTCGGCTTGCTCGCGCTTGCACTCGGATTCTGGGCAATCCCTTCGACCGGGTCGCAGAAGAAGCCATTCGATTATCGTTCGGCCTTGTTGTGCTGTGCGGGCTTCGCGGCAATATTCCTCTTCCTCAATGATCTGGCCCAAGATTCCGTTTCTCGGTGGACATTGCTTTCAATCGGCGTCGCGATTCCGGCCATATGGTTCCTCGGTAAACGCACAACAGCCAACCAGGACTCGATGGTACCGCTCGATTTGCTGAAGCTGGACTCACTGCGCGCAGCTTATGCTATGTCTGCAACAGCCTATGCTGTCATGATGCTGATCACATTGTCATTCCCCTTCATTCTGCAACAACGGTTTCACTTCAAACCTGAGACTATCGGCCTTTTCATGGTGCCACTGCCGCTCGGCATCGTGATTGCAGCGTTCGTTTCCGGGCGTCTGGTCAGTCGCTATCCATCAGCCTGGCTGTGCGCTTCGGGGTTGATCGTCCTAACCGGTGGCGCAATTTGGCTGTCATTGCTGCAACCGGGCGTTTCGGCTTTGCTGATCGTCGCAGCGGCAGCGATTTGCGGCATCGGCTTCGGCATTTTCCAGGTTCCCAACAACCATAGCATGATCGCTATTGCTCCACACGCCCGCGCTGGAGCGGCTTCGGCAATGCTCTCGTTGTCACGGCTGATCGGTCAAACGCTAGGGGCCATCGTGGCCGCATTGCTGTTTCGCAGATTTGGCGCACAGAGTGATGCGCCAATCATAGCTGCGGCCTTGATTGCACTGGCAGTGGCAAGCGCAACCCTGCTACGTAAAGATCTAAGCAGGTCAGCTATGGTTGAGTGACCCCTGCGCGCGTGGGTCGTAGTCGGTGCAAGTGGTCGTTTAAAGGCGGCCCCGTCAAGGATGATTATGGACGCTATTGGAACTGGAATTGGGTCGTGCGGCTGAGCGGAACAGGAAAGTGTCGTAAGGGTCGATATTTCTTTTCAAAAGTCCCATTCGGAATTAGGTTGGCGTAGCGGCCTGAGACCGCCGTTGGCGACGGCGTCGGGCACGGAGAAGTCGTAGCGCCCGAGGAAATTGATGTGACGCCAGGATATCGGCGAAAGTCGGGCGATATCGGCGGGCAACGCTAACGCCGGGTTTCGTATTTGGGAAGCCATAGGAGCGAAATTTGATGTCTCGTCAGCGCCAACTTCACCTCGGTGCGTTCATGCGACCGGTCAGTATCCACACCGGTGCCTGGCGCTATCCCGGAGCGATCCACGACGCCAATTTCAATTTCCATGCGATCAGGCAATTTGCGCGCAAACTGGAGGAGGGAAAGTTCGATGCCTTCTTCATGGCCGATCATCTCGGCGTGCTGAACATGTCGGTCGATGCTCTGCGGCGCAGCCACACCGTCACGTCGTTCGAACCCCTTACTCTGCTGTCAGCTCTGGCGGGCGCTACCGAACGGATCGGCCTGGTTGCGACTGCATCGACCACCTTTGAAGAACCCTTTCATGTAGCGCGTCGGTTTGCTTCGCTTGATCATCTCAGCGGCGGGCGGGCTGGTTGGAACGTCGTGACCACTGCAAACCCTGACAATGCCAAGAATTTCGGTTACGAAGTGCAGCCGGAACATGACGGCCGCTATCTGCGCGCCCGCGAATTCTACGATGTGGTGACCGGCCTGTGGGACAGTTTTGCAGAGGATGCTTTCGTCTGCGATGCCGAGAGCGGAATATATTTCGATCCTCAACGGATGCACGTACTCGATCACAAGGGACCGCATTTTTCAGTTCGCGGCCCGCTCAACATTGCTCGCCCGGTCCAGGGATGGCCGGTCATTTTTCAGGCCGGCGCCTCGGAAGCGGGGCGTCAGCTGGCCGCCGAAACGGCTGAGGTTGTCTTCGCTGCAGAATCGAATCTCGATGGTGGCAAGCGCTTCTATGCCGATGTGAAAGGGCGAATGGCGCAAGTCGGGCGGCATCCCGATCATCTGAAAATTCTGCCCGCAGCATTCGTCGTCGTTGGCGAAACGCTCGAGCAGGCCCAGGCCAAGCGTGCCCATCTCGACAGTCTGGTCCATTATGAAAGCGGCATTCAATCGCTCTGTGGCCTGCTTGGGTTCGACGTGTCGGGCTTTGATCCCGATGGCTTGCTCCCGGAAATCCCTGAAACCAACGCTAGCAAAACTGCGCGGGAAAAAATTATCGAGGATGCCCGGGCGCATAATCTGACGATTCGCCAGCTCGCCGCAAGGGCCGGCAGCTATGCGGGGCTCGCCTTTATCGGCACGCCGTCGTCGATCGCCGACGAAATGGAAATTTGGCTGGAGGAGCGTGGGTCAGACGGGTTCGTCGTCATGTTCCCCTATCTTCCGGAAGGACTGAACGACTTTGTCGATATGGTCGTGCCCGAATTGCAGTGCAGGGGCATTTTCCGAGAGGAATACGAAGGTACGACATTGCGCCACCATTTCGGACTACCACGGCCTGAAAATCGCTTCTTCTAATTCCGCTTGTCCGCCAGCGGATAGGCAGCGTAGGATGAAGGTTGATCACGGCAATGAGAAATGACAAGCAAGGACGCAGCTGACGAATTCTGGCAATTTTCGCTGGAAGTCTATGCAAGACAGCAAGTTGCTGACCTGTGCTTGGTTCTGCAGGACGAGCATGGTTTCGACGTCAACATTTTGTTGTTATGTCTATGGCTGGCGCAAGGCGAGGGCAGGGCTCTCAGCCAATTCGAGATCGGCGACCTGCTAGGTGGTGTTGCTGCATTGAACGAAAACATGGTCTGGCTGGTGCGCGATGCGCGGCGGTGGGCCAAGTCGTGGCTTAAGCAGGCACCGGACCTGCAAGCGGTAGCTGCGAGAGACAAGCTTTACACCAGCTTGAAGGCGAGCGAACTTCAGATGGAGCGCCAGATCCAGATCGAACTGGTCCGATGTCTTGTCTATGATGGCCAGCAGCAGGGCCAATCACTGGACTTGTCCGCACAATCCGCCGCGCGATTGAGCCTGGAGGCTTATCGCGCGGCAATTGCGGCTCCGGAGGGTACTGCCGCGCTGCTGACGCGGTTGGCCCTCAAGACCCTTTCTTAACCGGCTTCGCCGGTGTCGTCACGGGCGGTTTTGCACTCATGATATGAGCGTAAATCTCATCGATCTCTGCGTCGCTCAGCTCAGTTGGCCGGAATGGCGGCATCTCGATTAGCCCCTGACGCACGATCGCGCGCAAATATTCCAACTCAAGATCGTCTCTGCCGATCAGCGATGCCACCGGTCGTCCCGCTTGTTCAAGCAGCATCGTTCCAGGGTGACCCGGGCCGGGATCATGGCATCCCGCGCACATCAAATGACCTGCCCCCCGAGAGTTCCCTCATTCTAATGTAGAGTCTGCCGACAGAGGAGCAGACGTATGAGGAAGAGCCGTTTTACCGAAGCGCAGATTATCGGGATGATCAAGGAACAGGAGGCCG
>NZ_JABBFV010000048.1 GCF_012927105.1 Sphingobium psychrophilum
CCAAGGATTTTGAGCACACCATCGCATCGGCAACCGCGTGGCTGTTCATAGCTTCCATCCAGCTATTCGCCCGTCGCATCGCAAGGCTATGAAATCTCATCGGATAATTATGAATCAGGCACTTAGGGCGCGAAAGCATGTACAAAATCGCCATGCGCCAGATAGCTTCGTAGGTATCTACGAGTTTTTGTTTTTATCTGAAGGGCTGACCCGATCGGAGCCAGAGTAAGCAAGATAGTATAATCCCGGATTCTACGTCTTAATAAGCGATAGCATATCGACCATGTGATAAGTCAAATCTCGCAATGATTAATATTGCTATCGGATTATGAAATGCAGTCCGCTGTCGATTTAAGTGACACTCATTTGACAATTTAATTTATGCAATGCGGGCGATGGTGGAACGATTATCCAACAGCATCGTTACGACGTCGTCACGCTTAACGTGATGCGGCCACTTGACCGCTCGAAATCTATTCTACGGAGAAGGTATTATGCTGAAAGTCATTATGGCCGCGGGCGCGCTAGCGCTTTCAGGTTCAGGGGCTCTCGCCCAAGCTGTTTCACCAACAAACACAGGTTCAATGTCGAGCATGGATACCGGCACAACACCGATAGCTGGACAGAATGAGCCAGCCTTTGTGATGGCTGCATCGGATGCGAACCTCTATCAAATAAAAGCAGCGCAGTTCGCCGTGACCAAGGCTCAGCGTGACGATGTGAAGGCTTTTGCCAAACGTGTTCAGACCGAAGCGCAAATCGCGCAGAAAGCACTCATGGCCGCGCTGCGCAACGATCAGCGGACAATAAAAGCGCCATCGTCATCGCTTTCCTCCGACAGAGCCGCACTCGTGAAGCTGCTCCAGAAGACGCCGCGCGGCAGCTTCGATAATCTTTATCTATCCCAGTCCGCCCAGGTACTACAGGCGGCATGGGCCATCAACAAAGGCTATGCGCAAGACGGCACCGACCCAGCCTTGAAGCAAGTCGCGGGAACCGCCGTTCCCACACTTGAGCAAGAACTCACCAATGGGAAGGCACTTCTTCCTTCAGCATTGACCGGCGGTCAATGATCATAGTGGCGCCCGTTCTTCACGGGCGCCACTCAATGTGATCGTCATGCCCTGGCGGGCAGCCGCTGTTATTTCAAGCGAGGTAACAGCGAACCCCACAGCGGTCGTGTTTATGCTTTCAACCTTGTCTTCAGGATATTGGGCGGATGATGATACTTGTTTTTGCCATGGCGGCTCTTGCACAAACCCCCGAGCAACCCGCCAGAAAAGATGAGACAGTTGACCGCGGTCGGGAAATCGTCACGCAGCCGGCGAAAGATATTGGCGCGGCCAAAACCGAAATTCCAGCTATTCTGGAAAGAGCGCAAGAAAATCCATATGGTCTCGCCGGCTTGAAATCCTGTGCGCAGATCAAGGCCGCAACTACGGAGCTCGATAGCGTCCTCGGACCTGATTTTGCGGTCGGCAACAACAAAAAAGAGAACAGGGCTGGTCGGCTGGCCGAGGCTGGAGGGAAAACTATTGTTAACACAATCATACCGTTTCGGGGCTTAGTTCGGGAGATTTCGGGCGCAGCTCCGGCCGAAAGACGCCTGGCGGCAGCGATTGACGCCGGCTTCGCACGCCGCGGCTTTCTTCGTGGAACAGCGCTCGCGCGGCGCTGTCCGGGGAGCAAAAATTAGCGACGAAAGCTGACGCTATTGAATTCGACGCCTCTGTGCGAGGCTGCGCATTATCTCTTGAACTATGGCATTGCAGGGTAATGGGCCGGGGCGGGAATAACGAAAAGCTACTCGGGCCAGAAACAACCTATATTATTGCTTCCAGGCAAGGTGACGGCGGCCCAACCGATCAAAGTGCCGGGTCACCTTTCGTGTGACCCTGGCTGATATCACCATAGGCCACAATTGTGGGGATTGAAACGGGACACCAATTCGAGGCTCACTTCTTAACGACCGCCCGATCGGGAAAGTAATTTTTCGCGTCGGAGTGCTCGGCATCACGCGCCATCAGTTTCTGTGTTGTGCACCAGCCTGGCAAACCGCTCCTCGGTATCTTTTGATTCTTGCTTGAAGATTGGGGGAGCTACAGCCTGATATGCGGCTTAGGTGTAGGACCGGTCCAGCGGCCGCGGGCAAGGAGCGGGTTATCTCTGCGTAATGCTGAGGTTCCATATAATATGCAATTGCCGATCACTCCTTAATGCTGCAAGACAGAACCACACCGCGCAACATTTGGGATTGTAATTTATATGGCGGACAAGTCGGCCACTGTTTCGGCGGATCCTGAGGGCCTCGGCGAATCTGCGGTGTCGCCGCTTAAATCGCCGCGCGTTCGCCTCGCGATGCTCATTGGCGCCATCCTGCTGCTCATCGGTGGCTTTGTCTGGTACTTGGATCATCAGAACCGGGGCCGATACATGCAGGTGACCGACAACGCCTATGTTGCGGCAGATTCCGTCATCACAGCGCCCAAGATCGCCGGATATGTTGAACGGGTGTTCGTTATCGAGAATCAGACGGTTCGGCAGGGGCAGTCTCTGGCTGAACTCGATCCCCGCGAATATCGGGCGCAGACCGAACAGATTACCAGCCAGATCGAAACGGCAACGGCTGCGGGGGATACGACGCGCTCTCAGATTTCCGAACAGCAGGCAGCCATAGCGCAAGCGCAAGCCCAGCTCAACGCGGCGAGCGCCGAGGCTGCTTTCGCCGCACAGCAGGTTACGCGATATCAGCCGCTTGCCGCATCAGGCGCTGAGCCAGGGGAGCGTTTCGCGCAGCTTCAGACGCAGGCACGACAAGCTCGCGAGCGAACCAATGCTGCGCAGGCGGCGCTGATCGCCTCGCAACGGCGAGTCGGTACACTGGGCGCGCAGGTGCGTCAGGCCCAGTCGCAAGCAGAGGCCGCGCGTGCCCAACTCAAGGTGGCGCGCGTCAACGTCGAATCGACAGTGCTCAAGGCTGCAATCAATGGCCGTGTGGGCGATCTGGCTGTCCGTGTGGGGCAATTCGTGCAGCCCGGCACACGCATGATGACACTGGTTCCTGTCGATCGATTGTTCATTGAGGCGAACTTCAAGGAAACTCAACTGGGGCTTATGCGCGTCGGCCAGCCTGTTGGCATCGAAATCGATGCGCTCCCTGGCGTCGAACTGACCGGGCGTATTGCCAGTATCGCCCCTGGCACGGGCGCCCAATTCTCGGTGCTCCCCCCCCAGAATGCGACCGGAAACTTCACAAAGATCGTACAGCGCGTGCCTGTACGCATTGCAATCGATGCTCCTCTCGAAGTGCGCACGCTCCTTGTGCCGGGAATGTCGGTTGGAGTAACGGTCGATACGCGTTCAGCCAGAGGAGAGATGGATCGACTCCGTCAGGCCGTAAGCCGGAAGCGTTGACAGTGGTCACGGTCACAGCATCTCCAGACGCAGCTCGTTCCGCGCGTGCGGACTTGACCGCTTGGATCGCTGTTGCTGCCGGCTCGCTCGGCGCACTGCTGGCGACCCTCGACATCTCGATCGTCAACTCGGCACTGCCAACGATCCAAGGCGAAATCGGAGCAACCGGCACTGAGGGAACGTGGATCGCCACCGCCTTTCTCGTTGCCGAGATCGTCGTCATTCCGCTGAGCGCCTGGCTTGAACGGCTTTTGGGACTGAGAACCCTCCTTCTCATTTCCGTGACTGCCTTTACCGGGTTCTCCATCCTATGCGGCATCGCCACCGACCTTATGACGATGATCATCGGACGAACCGGGCAGGGCCTTATGGGAGGGCTGCTGATACCCACCGCCATGACGATTGTCGCAAAGCGACTCCCGCCACCCCAGCAGCCCATCGGGATGGCCCTTTTCGGAATGACCGTAATCTTGGGACCCGTTCTTGGCCCCTTGCTCGGTGGCTGGCTGACGGAAAATTTGAGCTGGCACTATGCCTTCTTCGTCAATGTTCCGGTCTGCGGGATACTCCTCTTGCTCCTGTTGCTCGGACTGCCGCACGAACGTACGAATTGGGTCTATCTTCGCGAGGCCGACTGGTTGGGTATTATAGGCCTGATCCTTGGCCTTGGAGGACTAACGATCGTGCTCGAGGAGGGGCACCGTGAAGACTGGTTCGAATCGACGCTTATCATCCGGCTGACGTTTATAACCGTAGCAGGGTTTGTGATGTTGGCGATCGGACAGATCTGGGCAGCAAAGCCCGTCCTTAAGCTGCGAATCGTCATGAGCAGACAGTTCGGCAGCGTCGTTATCATGGCGCTAGCGCTGGGCATGGTGATGTACGGATCGACCTTCGTCATCCCGCAGTTCCTGTCGCTTATCGCCGACTATAATGCCCTCGAGACCGGACAGGTCATCTTTCTCATGGGCGTTCCTGCCTTCTTTGTGATGCCGTTCGTGCCGTTTCTGATGCGGGTTGTCGACATCAGGCTGGCCGTTGGCGCTGGCCTCGCGCTTATGGCTGCTAGCTGCTTTGTGAACACCAGTCTCACAGTGGAATCCGCAGGCGAAGCCTTTACTACCGGTCAGCTGCTGCGCGGGGTGGGGATGATCTTTGTCATGCTCTTTCTGAACCAGGCCGCCATTACCTCAGTCAGCAAGGAGGATGCTGGAGATGCCTCAGGCATCTTCAATGCTGCGCGAAACCTCGGTGGCTCATTCGCTCTGGCGGCCCTGACGTCGTTCCAGGACCAGCGTATGTCACTCCACAGCCGACGGATGGAGGAAACGCTGTGGGCAAACGATCCAAGCGTGCAGGAGTATATCGCGGGGATGTCTCATACTCTGGGAAATATGGACGCGGGCCTTCAGTCGCTCGCTGGCACAATTCAGCAGCAGGCGTTCGTCATGACCTATAACGACATATTCTTGACGATGGCGGTAGCGACTTTTGTGACGCTTCCGTTCGTGTTTTTCCTTCGCCCGCTCCCCAAGGGGATGTCGCTGACGATGCATTGAGGTGGTAATGGCAAAGTTAAGTGGTCTCATCCTTCCGCTGCTCCTTGGTGGATGTGTGGTCGGCCCGGACTATTCCGGACCACCAGAGCTCGGCCAAGCCGCGCCGCGGCCGACATTCGTTCGTCAACCAGCGGATGCGTCGACCAGCGAGCCGGAACTCGCCGAATGGTGGACGACGCTGCAAGATCCGGTTCTCGATGAGCTCGAGCGGCGCACTCTTGTCGCGAATCCCTCGATTGATGTTGTGCAGGCCCGACTTCGCCAAGCCCGTGGGTCTGTACGCCAGGAGCGAGCAAACCGCCTGCCGACGGCTGGTGCTCAGGGCGCGGCCATATTTGCTGATCTTCCCGGGATCGATCTCCAGGCCAGTCAAGGAAGTACTCTACCCACACCTGTTCCGGCACCTTCATCCGCCCAGGATGCGGACACGTCTCTGCGTTTCTACAACCTTGGTCTGAACGCAAACTGGGAAATAGATCTCGCGGGCGGGCAGGTGCGAAAAATCGAAGCGGCAAACGCGCTGGCGGCGGCAGCGGCGTATAATGTTGCAGACGCAAAGGTTCAGCTCAGCGCTGAAGTCGCGCAGACCTATACCAATCTTCGTGACCGGCAGCAGCGCGCCGCTGCTTTTCGGGGAGGTCTCGACCTTCAGCGCCAGCAACTCGCCCTAGCCCGGCAGCGTTTCGGGCAAGGCACAATCCCGGCCTTCACTGTCGGCCAAGCGAACCGCGCGGTTCAGGCCACGATCAGCGATCTCGCCGCGGCCGATGCTGAGATCGAAATATATATGAATGCGCTAGCGGTTCTCGCCGGTGAAGCGCCGGGATCTCTCGATCCGCTATTGACGCCACGGCGCGATATCCCGATCCCCCCTGCGCGGGTGTCGATCGGAGACCCTTCGGCGCTCCTGCGCCGTCGTCCCGACATCCGCGCTGCGGAGCGCAATCTCGCCGCCACAACCTCCCGGATAGGGGTCGCGGAAGCAGCTCGTTTTCCGAAAATCAGCTTCATGGGGATTCTCGGGATTGGCGGCACGTCCATCGGAGACCTGGTAGATCTGGGCAATATTTCCAACATCGCCGTCCCTCAGCTGCAATGGGGCTTGCTCGATTTTGGACGAACGTCAGCGGCGATAGCGCAGGCACGCTCTGGTCGCGATGAAGCCGAGGCACAATATAGGCAGGTAGTGCTCGGCGCGCTTGAGGATGCGGAGACGTCGCTTGCGCGCTTTGCACAGCAAAGGCGAAACGTCGCCGCTTTTGCCGAAATCAAGCGGTCAGCAGATGAAGCGGCAACGCTGATGCGGCAGCGCTATGCGCGGCAGGTCATTTCGAGAGGCGACACTCTTGAGGCTGACCGCCAGCAGCGGCTTGCAGAGGCAAACCTGCACAGTGCGGTTGCGGCCCTCACCGCCAGCTATGTTGCCATACATAAGTCGCTTGGACTGGGATGGACAGAAGCGGGGAGTCAAGCTTCAGCCCTTATGAGCAAATAATGATGGTATCTGTCCGGACTTGCCAATACAAGAATCGGCGGCCCTGCCCACCGCAATGATGACTTTTGGCACAGGGCAACCCGCCTGTTCGGCATCCATCCTGCGGCCCTTGCGATTATACAGAGTTTCGCGGGGTAACGCGCCCCGGGGCGATTGCGATGTGTTTGACGGGGGTTGCCCCCGATAGGATGAAATACGGATTCACGACCGCATAGCCGGACGCAACATCGGACCGGAGACAACCATAGAGCAGTTTATCGGCCTCGACGTGTGATTGGATAGAATTTCTGTCCGACGAAGATCTATCCCGCGGGGAGTTGTCCTGACCGCGTATACGACCTTGTACCCGACAGACGGCATCACCCGCAGGCGGAAGATGGGGGCGCTTGTAAAACCAGCCAAGCTTACGACCTCACAACCATAGATCGACGAAGATCGAAATTGCCTTGACCGGGATGCGATTAAACGTAACCGACCGGTTGAGGCCGCCTGCCTTGCTGTGACGTGAGCGCGTAAGGGACGTCCATAAGGACGTCGATATGGACGTCCTGAGCCAGAGCGAGGGACGGCAGTGGAGATATTGGGCCGG
>NZ_JABBFV010000049.1 GCF_012927105.1 Sphingobium psychrophilum
TTATCCGAAGTTCGCCGGTGACCACCCGCGAAACTGACCGGCCGCTACAGCGCTTGTTCGATGAGCGCGCGTCCGGTCAGCTTCGCTACCCTCAAAACCTACACCACGCGCCGGGACACGACCGCCAAAATCGCAGCTTGGGGCCGACTGGGCCATGTCGGAAAATAGCGATTCCTGGTTGTCGTCTTCGGCGCGACACGGGATTGGGCGCGCCAGTTTGGCCTTGATCCACTCGTCTTCGAGGTCGCTGGAGCGGATTTGATAGGGCGCGTAGCGCATGACCTGCTCGGCGGCGATATGCCATTCCTGAGGAAGCGTTGGATCTTGACTTGCGGGACTCCGAGTTTGGCGGCCGCGTCCGACATCGTGAGCCATTCGCCGTTCTTGTCAGAAGACCGGTAACCGCTGATCTTGCGCACCACATGGCTCACTGGCGTGTTCAGTCTGCCCAATTTAATTGTTAAGGCAATGATTGCATATTGAACGTAATCGGATGATGGACTAGGTAGCCGCGCATGCCCCGCGACCGATCCAGAACCAGCCCCGTCACGCTTTTTGAACTCACGAACGCTTTGCAGCCGATCCGGCGTGTCTGGGTTCAGGCAGTCAGTCTCGCACTCGCCGACTTCGGACTTCCCGCATCGCTCATTTCGGCGCTCATTCTGGCGTCCCGTCATGGAGACAAGGGTGTCAGGCAGAACGCGCTGGCCGAGGAAGTCGGGGTCAATCCGGGCGGCATGGTGCGCATTCTCGACCAGGCCGAAGCCGCCAACCTGCTTGAGCGGCGCGATTCTCCCGAGGACCGGCGCATCAAGGCGATCCATGTCATGCCGAAAGGTCGTGACCTTGCGAAGAAGATGGAAAAGGCGGTCACGCGGCTCCGCGACGACCTCCTTGGTGATCTTCCTTCGCAGGACATCGAAACGACGACGCGCACGCTGCGTTTGTTCGAGGAACGGATCGGTCAGTTCCTGCAGCAGGCGCGGACGGGCCGATGAAAGTCAGCGCCGATCAGCTGATCTTCTCTGTTAAGCTGTTCGTCGCGGGCATGATCGCATTCGCGATAGCGGTGCGGATCGGCCTGCCCAATCCTTACTGGGCACTTGTCACCTGCTGCGTCTGCATGAACCCCATGAGCGGGGCGATCCGGTCGAAGGCCGTCTATCGGTTCACCGGAACTTTCTGCGCCGGCTTCGTCACGCTTGCCATGGTCGCGCTGTTTGCGAGCGCGCCGCTGCTGCTGATCGCGGCGTCGGGAATCGTGGCAACCCTGGCGTTCGGTATTTCTTTCCTCGACCGCACGCCGCGCAGCTACGGCTTCCAGCTTTTCGCGATCACGCTCATGCTGGTGGCCGTCGCCGGCGTGGATCATCCGGAGATCATGTTCGATACCGTTGTGGCGCGGGTCAGCGAAATCACCCTCGGCATCCTCGCGACGACCCTCGTTGACGGCGTGATCGCTCCGCGTTCTCTTGAAGGTGCGCTACGCGCGCGCCTGCATCGCTGGCTGCCCAGCATCGAGACCTGGGCGAAGGATGTCCTTGATGGCCATGAGGCGGACGCCCAAGGAGAGCATGACCGGCTAAAGACGCTGGCCGACATCACATCCCTGTCACAGCTGACCGGAGCGCTGCGCTACGATCCGACGATCCATCGCGATGACCTGCGGCACGCGCTCGCGATCCAGCAACGCCTGCTGCGCATGGTCCCGCTCCTTTCCGCAATCGGCAGCCGCATCGCGGGCCTTGGCGAAGCGGAGCGCTTGGCCCTCCGACCCTCTCTCGCCACGGCCAGGGCCCATCTTGATGCCGGTACGGAACCGCCACCCGATCTGGCCGATGCCGTGCGCGCGCTTCCGCTCGATGCCAGTGACGCGCGCGCGTGGCAGCAGCTCATTCATGATGCGCTGGCCGACATGCTGGCCGAAATGCTGACGCTCTGGAGCGAGGTTTCGCGGATCGAGGCGGCGTTGAGCGGAAAGGCGAAGCTTGCGCCCGCGCTCGCGCGAACAGTCAGCGAGACGCAGGCGTTTCCGCTCAACCCCGACATTGATCACGCTGCCCGGATCGCGGCGGGAATCCTCGTAACCTACGCCCTCCTCTGCGGGCTCTGGTATGCGACGGGCTGGCATCAGGGCGCGAACGCTGTCCTGTTCAGCACGATAGCGCTGGCCTTCTTCGGCGGCGGCGACGAGCCTGGCAGAGCGATCGGAATGTTCGCGCGTTTCGCCCTGCTCGCGACCCTGCTGGCGGGGATCCTGTGCTACGGCCTGCTCCCGCTCGCTGCCGATTTCGCGACCTTTGCGATGATGATGGGCCTGTTCATGCTGCCGCTGGGCGTCTGGGCGGCCGTCAGTCCGATGGCGACGCTGATCCTCGCCTTCGGGCTCAGCAACATCAATCTACAGGGTCATTATTCGCCGCCCGATTTCGGAACCTTCGTCGAGGCGAGCGTCGCCAGCATGCTGGGCATATTCACCGCCATTCTCGGCGCCGGCCTGTTCCGTACCTGGGGCGTGCAGCATCAGCTTCAGCGCGTCCTCCGCATCGAAGCGCGCGAGATCGCGCGGCTGAGCCGGTCGCCCAGCCGACGGTTGCGGGACAGCTATGTCCAGCGGGCGCTCGACCGCATTTCGGTGGTGACGGCGCGCCTTGCCGCAGCCGGGCAAATCGAGCGGAGCGCCGGCCTGCTCATCCGGCTGCGGGTCGGCGCGAACGTCGCCGACCTGCGCTCGATGGGCAACGCGCTTCCCGCCGATGGGCGGCAGGCGACGGATCGGGTTCTCGATCAACTCCGCAGCGAGTTCGACAAGCCGCAGCCGTCGTCCCGTCTGCTCGCGCTCATCGACGAAGCACTTGATGCGCTCTGGCCGGGAGATGGTTCGCCCGGCGCTCGCCCCGACCGCGCCATTCATGCCTTAGCGGGTCTGCGCATCGCCCTGTTCGAGCGCGCGCCGGCCTGGGTACCGGCGACATGATCGGCGAAATCGACATCGCGGGCGTGTTCGTTTCGCCGCTGCTCCTCTGCGCGATCCTCGGCTTCGCGATGCGCCTGCTGCTGTCGCGGGTGCTCGAGTCCATCAGCTTCTACCGCCTCGTCTGGCAGCGCCCGCTGTTCGACACCGCCCTGTTCCTCATCCTGACCGGCACCGCCTTTCTGGCTCTACGCCTTGTCACCGCATCCTGAAGTGCCCGCCATGACCCTAGATCGCGATACCCTCCTCCGCCTGCTCAAGCCCCTGCTCACCCTGCTGGTGGTGGGTGCGGGCGTGTTCGTCTTCTGGTACCTCTATAATTACTACACCTACGCGCCACAGACGCGCGACGGGAAGATCAGGGCGGATGTGGTCCCGCTCGCGGCAGACGTGTCGGGCCGGGTCGAGCAGGTCCACGTTCGCGACAACCAGGTGGTCAGGCGCGGCGACATCCTGTTTACCATCGACCATGTTCGGCTGCGCAATGCCGTTGAGCAGGCCGAGGCCGCTGTCGCCACGGCACGGGCAACGTTGAACGCCGCCGAACGGGAGAACCGCCGCTATCAGGCCCTCTCTGATATCGTCTCGGGACAGCAACGTGACGACCGCCGCTCCACCGCCGAGGAGGCCCGCGCACGCTATGCCCAGGCGATCGCTGATCGCGATCTCGCCCGCATCAATCTGGCGCGCGCCGAGGTGCGTGCGCCGGTCAACGGCATCGTCACCAATTTCTCGCTCCGTCCCGGCGCCTATGCGGCCACCGGGCAGCCCGTGATGACGCTGGTCGATTCCGACAGCTACTATGTTGCCGGCTATTTCGAGGAGACGAAGCTTTCGCACATCCGCCCCGGCGTCCGCGTCACGATCCGGGTAATGGGCGAGGATAGGCCGCTTTCTGGCCATGTTGAAGGCCGATCGGCGGGCATTGACGATCGCGAACGGACGACCGCGTCCGGGACGCTACTCGCGAATGTCAATCCCACCTTCAGCTGGGTCCGTCTTGCCCAGCGCATCCCCGTGCGGATCGCCATCGACAAGGTGCCGCCCGGCATCGATCTGATCGCGGGCCGGACGGTCACCGTGACGCTCAATGGCGCGGAAAATGCGCTCGGCCCCGGCCGGAGCGAATGACGATGGGGCGCGTCGGAACGAAAAGGCTGCTCGGACTGATGGGCGCGCTGATGCTCGCTGGCTGTGGCACGGTCGGCCCCAGCTATCGGGCGCCGCCCTTGCCCGCAGGCATCTCGGATCGGCCCGCAAGCTTTGCCGAAGGAAAATCGCCCGCCTATTCGGCTGAACCCTTGCCCCAGCGCTGGTGGCGCCTCTACGCTATTCCCCAGTTCGATGCGCTCGTCCAGGAAGCGATCGAGGCCAACACCGACCTCAGGGTCGCGGCGGCCAATCTCGAACGCGCGCGCGCGATTGTCCAGGAGGTCGAGGCCGGCGCGGGCGTCCAGACTTCCACGGCGGGCGGCGTATCGGTGGGCGAGCCGTCCAATCTCGGTCTCGGCTCGCCCAACGGGACCCATGCGACATTCGACGCCGGCGTCGGCATATCCTATGAACTCGACGTCGTGGGCCGGATTCGGCGCACGATCGAAGCCGCGCAGGCCGATGCGGAAGCGCAGGCCGCCGCCTATGACCTTGCGCGCACGACGGTCGTGGCCGGAGTGGTCGGCGCCTATGGAGATGCCTGCGCGGCCGGCGCGCGGATGACCGTTGCCCGCCATTCGGTCGAACTGCAGCGGCAAAGCCTCGCCCTCACCGAAAGAGGCGTGCGCGCCGGCCTCTACACGTCGCTCGACGCTACCCGCTCGCGCGCGCTTCTGGCTCAGCTCGAGGCAGCGCTGCCGCCGATCGAGGCAGGCCGCAAAGCTGCACTATTCAGTCTTGCCGTGCTGCTCGGCCGGACGCCCGAAGATTATCCGCCCAATCTCGCGACCTGCCGGATCATCCCTTCCGTCGACCGCCCCCTGCCGATTGGCGACGGTATGGCGCTGATCCGGCGCCGGCCTGACATCCGCGAAGCTGAACGCCGGCTTGCGGCTGCGACGGCGCGCATCGGAGTGGCGACGGCGGACCTCTATCCGAGCGTCAGCCTCGGCGCATCGCTCGGCACGACCTCGCGGAGCGTGGGCGGGCTGGTCGACGATTCGGCGTTGCGGTTCAGCTTCGGCCCGCTCATCTCGTGGTCCTTCCCGAACCGACGCGTCGCCAGGGCGCGGATCGCGGAAAGCGATGCAGCGGCGCGCGCGACGCTGGCGGCATTTGACGGAAGCGTCCTCGCAGCTCTCCGCGAAACCGAGACGGTCCTCAGCACCTATGCCCGTAATCTGGACCAGAATGCAAAGCTCAGGCGCGCGCGCGATGAGAGCCGGAGGGCTTCCGGGCTCCAGGCCCGGATAACCGGGGGCGGTCTTGGAACAGGCCTTGAACTGCTCGACGCGCAGCGAAGCCTTGCCACGGCCGAAGCAGCGCTGGCGGCCTCGGATGCGTCCATCGCCTCGGATCGCGTTCGGCTGTTCCTTGCGCTCGGCGGCGGCTGGGGAGGAGCCATGGCGGGGCCATGATGACCGAGCCTTCGCGAGGCGTACGCTCCGCGGATGTTTGATGGGGCCGAATTACAGAGGAGCAGCCCCGCCTCGATAGGTATCCTTTGTGCTGACGGATCAGGTCCCGGTGCCCCTCCACGCCGCAACTGACGCCATGGTGGCGGGAATTGAACGATCCGCTGCTCGATCAACTGATTTGACGGGCGCCGTTCTCCAACCCGTCGATTGATATCGCCGAAGCGCGTGTTCGGCACCCGGCAGCCTGATCATGTGGTGGGGTTGGTCTCGCCTCATGAGTATCCAATTCGGCACGATGCTCGCCAATGATGCACTTGTGGGTTGTTTAATCGTAACCGTCCGATTGTTACCGCGGCTTATGGGCCTTGAAGCGCGCGGCGAGTTCGGGATCGTCGATAAAGTCATCGAGGAATTGGTGCCAGGCCTTGGTCGTGAGACGTCCATCGCTGAGCAT